>JBBDLI010000011.1:0-24353 GCA_040878925.1 Steroidobacteraceae bacterium
CTACGGCCAGGCGATCGACTGGTTGTTATGGAACGCTGAATGCGCGAAAAACGTTCCCGCGGAAACGTCGCGGTGCGCATAGTGTTTCTCCGGCCCTACAGGGCCCCCCGATCGATGGCGAGAACGGTTCGCAGCAGCACGTTGACGCCATTCGCCATGTCCTGCGGCGACGTGTATTCCTTTGGCGAATGGCTGATCCCGCCCACGCTAGGCACGAAGATCATTCCCGTTGGCGCGATTCGGGTCATTTCCTGGGAATCGTGACCGGCGCCGCTCGGCATCGATAAGTGGCTGAGGCCCAGCTCGACTGCAGCCTCAGTGATGATGCGCCTCATTCGTACATCGGTCGGCGCAGGTTCGAGCGCCACGTCGATCTCGTTGAAGCTGATCCGTGTCCGGCGTGACTTCGCGATGTCCCTGGCTTCCGTTTGTATGGCATCGAAGACGCGCTGCATCTGGGCAGCGTCGAGATCGCAGATCTCGAGGCTCATGACGACCTTGCCTGGGATAACGTTTGGCGCGCCCGGCTCGGCGCGTATGCGGCCGACGGTTGCGACATGCCGGCCTGTCATACTAGTTGCGACCTGATTCACGGCGCTGACCAGTTGAGCCGCACTGACTAGGGCATCCTGGCGCCGGTTCATCGGCGTCGTCCCCGCATGATTGGCAGCGCCTTCGATGACGACATCCCACCAGCGAATGCCGACGATTCCCTCGACGACACCGATATCGATGTCGCTCTCGTCCAGGATCGCACCCTGTTCGATGTGCAACTCGATGAAGGCCTTGAGGTCCCCTGGCTTGCGCCGAGCCTGGTCCAGTCGGTCGGGATCGCCGCCGACGGTGCGAATGCCTTCGCGTATCGTCTTGCCGCTGTGGCTCAGGACGTCGAGTGCGGTCGCTGGTACCTCGCTGGTCATCGCACGGCTGCCGACCGTGCCGCCTTCTTCGTCCGTGAAACTGACGATCTCGATCGGGTGCTGAGTGTCGACGCCACTCTCATGCAGTAGTTGCGCCACTTCGATCGCGCCGATCACGCCGACGTCGCCGTCGTAGTTGCCGCCGCTCGGGACCGAATCGATGTGCGAGCCCAGCATGATCGGGGGCAGGGAGGGATCGCTGCCCTTGCGCCGGCCAATGACATTGCCGGCTGCGTCAACGCGCACTTCGAGACCTGCTTGATTCATCAGATCCTGGATGTATTTGCGGCCTGCGATATCCTCGTCGCTGAATGCGACGCGGCTGACGCCGCCCTCGGGATTTGCGCCAAATGCCGACAAGCCGATAATGCGTTGCTCAATCCGCTCGGAACTTGCAGCCGGATACGGAAACTCGGCGCCGGTCGATGCCTGCGCGGCCAGCAGTAACGTCAAGCCCGCACGCCACAGGGTCGTCATGGTTTCTCCCAATGCGATGCATGAGTCTAATATGGGCAGCAAGGAGAACGCATCGATGCGAAGACCCTGGTCGTGCGGATTGACGCTCAGCGCGTGGATGTTCGCGGCGTTTGCCTGGTCGCAGCCCGTACTCGTGCTGCAATCGGATTTCGGCACGCTCGATGGCGCCGTCGCATCGATGAAAGGCGTCGCGGTCGGCATCTCGCCGGACCTTCATATCTACGATCTGACCCACCACATCCCGCCCTTCGACATCTGGCAGGGAGCACTGCGCCTGGTGCAGACGGCTGAGTACTGGCCGAAAGGAACGGTCTTCGTGTCGGTCGTCGATCCCGGCGTCGGCACCGATCGCAAGTCGGTCGTCCTCAAGACCAAGTCAGGACACTTTTTCGTGACGCCGGACAACGGCACGCTCACCTTCGTGGCGCCGCGCCTCGGCATCGCCGGCGTGCGCGAAATCGACGAGGCGGTGAACCGTCGGAAGAACTCCGAAAAGTCATTCACCTTCCACGGTCGCGATGTCTACGCCTACACCGCGGCGCGGCTCGCGGCCGGGGTCATCAGCTTCGAGCAGGTGGGCCGCGAACTGCCGGCCGAAGTCGTCACGATTCCGCACGAGCAGGCCCGCCACGATTCGGGTGTGGTCTACGGGAACGTGCAGACCCACGACGGCACCTACGGCAACATCTGGACCAATATCGACCGCGCGACTCTTGGCAGTCTGCGAGTCTCGGTTGGCGACCCGGTCAGAATAAGAATTCTGAAGGGCGATGTAGAAGTTCTTAACATGGCCGTCCCCTATGTGACGACTTTCGGCGCCGTGGAACTCGGCAAGCCATTGCTTTACTTGAACAGCCTGGACAGCGTGTCGCTGGCGATCAACCAGGGCAATTTTGCGAAATACTATGAAATCGGGTCCGGGCCGGACTGGAGTATACAAATTCGTCGTTGACCGGCTGTTTTCCGCGACCCTACACTGACTTCGCGTCGCATCCGGCGCGGGGGTTCGTATCATGCGGACAGGTTTGCGGACGGCCGTTCGTTCGGCCCTGGGATTCGGTGCCTCTGGTCTGGGCTTGATCGCGGTCGGACACGCCCAGACGGCAGAGGACAGGCCGTCGCTCGAGGAAGTGGTCGTCGTGGGCACGCGAACCGCCGGCCATAGCGTCGACGAGAGCCTCGCCCCGATCGATCTTGTACTGCCGGACGCGATCCGTCGCTCGGCCTCGCTGCCGGGCGAGGTCGGCGCGGCAATCCAATCGTTGGTGCCGTCTTTCAGCCTTCCGCGGCAATCGAACTCGAATTTCGCCGATGTCGTCCGGCCCGCGCAGTTGCGTGGACTGAGCCCCGACCAGACACTTGTTTTAATCAACGGCAAGCGGCGGCACGGCACCGCGACGCTGACGACCGAATCGAAGCTCGGTAAGGGCACGAGCCCGGTCGATTTCAATGCCATCCCCGCCGGCGCCATCAAGCGCATCGAGGTGCTGCGCGACGGCGCGGGTGCGCAGTACGGTTCGGACGCCATCGCAGGCGTCGTCAACGTGATGCTGAAGGACGCAGCGGAGGGCGGCGAGGCGATCGCGAGCTTCGGCCAGCACCGCACGGACTTCGAGCCGACCGGTGACAGCGTCAATGATGGCGACAACCTCTACGCATCCGTCAATGCCGGATTCGGCGTGGGTCAGGGATTCCTGAACCTGACCGGCGAGTACCGGGACCGGGATCCGACCTTGCGTTCGGGACCCGACCAGATTCCATTCTTCGAGAACCAGACGCCGCCGAACCTGGCCCTGCTCGGCACGCAGACGCACAAGGCCGGCGACGGTCAGATGGAAGACTTCCTGTTGATGTTCAATTCAGGGTTCAGCCTGGGCGAGAGCCTGGAGCTCTATTCCTTCGGCGGCTATTCGCATCGCGACGGCGAAGGCGCGAATTTTTTCCGTTACCCGGATTCGTTCTCGAATGTGCCGTCGATCTTCCCCGACGGCTTCATCCCCGTGCTGGAAGCTACCATCGTCGATTTGTCGCTGGCAGCGGGCGTGCGCGGAACGCTCGCTTCGGACTGGAGCTGGGATCTCAGCGCGGTCTACGGATCGAACGATTTCGATCACGACATCACCAACTCGCTGAATGTTTCGCTCGGCGCGGCGAGCCCGACGAGTTTCAATGTCGCGGAATACCAGCTCTCGCAACTGGCGCTGCGGTTCGACATGTCGCGGCCGTTCGACGTCGGCGGATTCGCGAATCCCGTCAATCTGGCTTGGGGCCTGGAATACCGTGATGAGGCTTACGAGACCACCGCCGGCGATCCGGAGTCCTTTATCGCCGGGCCCGTGATCGGCGCTCCGATCGGCACGCAGGCCGGATCGGGGCTGCAGCCGAGCGAAACCGTGGACGTGGACCGGGATGCGGCGAGCCTCTATGTGGACCTGGAATCGAGTCTCACGGACGCGTTCACGCTCGGCGTGGCCGGCCGTTTCGAGGACTACAGCGACTTCGGCAGTTCCGTGAACGGCAAGGTCTCGGCGCGCTACGAGTTGACGCCGTCGCTCGCCGTCCGCGGCACGGTCGGGACCGGCTTTCGCGCACCTTCGCTGACACAGGCATTCTTCCGCGGATCCACGACAAGCTTCGGCACCGGCGGCCAACTCGAGCAGGTGCTGAACCTGCCGACCGACGATCCGATGGCGGTTCTGCTGGGGGCAAGCGAGCTCGATGCCGAGGAATCCGTCAGCTACAACCTCGGATTCGTGTTGCGCACGGACGCCGGTTTCCGCCTGACGGTGGATTTCTATCGCATCGACATCGACGACCGCATCACCTTGTCCGAGCGCATCGGCGGCCCGGCCGTCACGGATTTCATCAATGACTCGCTTGGCATCGCAGGCGTGCTCGGCGTGCGGTTCTTCACGAACGCGGTGGACACCCAGACCGATGGCTTCGACATCGTTGCCGAGTATGGCTTCGATCTCGGTCCCGGCAATCTCGCCCTGAGCGCCGGCTACAACAAGTCCGAAACCGAAGTCGTCGCGGTCGACCCCAATCCCCCGGTGCTCGATTCGCTCGGCATCGGCGCGGTCCTGTTCGGCGTGGAGGAACGCAACACGCTCGAAACTGCTTCGCCGGACGACAAGCTGATCCTGACCGCTCACTGGACCAGCGAGCGTTGGTCGATCCTCACCCGGGGGACACGCTACGGCGAAGCCACGCGCGTGTTCAACTTCGGCGGCGGCTTCGAACCCGAGCAGACCTACGGCGCGGAGTGGGGCGTGGACCTCGATGTCGAATTCGCCGTGACGGAGCAGTTCGCGGTCGCGATCGGCGCGAACAACGTCCTGGACGAGTATCCCGACCGCTCGAGCGCGGACATCAATTTCTTCGGCAACCTGCCGTACGACGTGTTGCAGCCGGTCACCTTCAACGGCGCGTTTTACTACCTGAGGACGACCTATAGTTTCTGAGTCGGGAATCCTCTACCATTCCACGCCTTTCCGGGCGCGTAGCTCAGCGGTAGAGCACTACCTTGACATGGTAGGGGTCACAGGTTCGATCCCTGTCGCGCCCACCACTGCACGACAGTCACCATGCCCGTAATCACACTTCCCGATGGCAGCGAGCGGTCCTTCGACCGCCCGGTGACCGTTGCCGAAGTGGCCGCTGCCATCGGCAAGGGCCTGGCGCGCGCCGCACTCGCGGGCGTCGTCGACGGCAAGCTGGTGGACCTGTCATTCCCGATCGCGGGCGACGCGAAGATCCGCATCATCACCGCGAAGGACCCGGAAGGCCTCGAAATCCTTCGTCATTCGACCGCGCACCTGCTTGCGCAGGCCGTCCAGTCCATTTATCCGAAAGCACAGGTCACGATCGGTCCTGTCATCGAGGACGGGTTCTACTACGACTTCGCCTTCGAGCGGCCCTTCACGCCGGAGGACCTCGAACAGTTCGAGCAGAAGATGCGTGAGCTCGTGAAAGCCGACCAGCCCGTGCACCGGCGCGTGCTCTCGCGCGATGCGGCCGTTCAGCATTTCAAGTCGATCGGCGAGCACTACAAGGCCGAGATCATCGCGGCAATTCCGGCGGGCGAGGAGATTTCGCTCTACGGTCAGGGCGACTGGGAGGACCTCTGTCGCGGCCCGCATGTGCCGTCCACCGGCAAGCTCGGTGCGTTCAAGCTGACCAAGGTCGCAGGCGCCTATTGGCGCGGCGATTCGCGGAACGAAATGCTCCAGCGCATTTACGGCACGGCCTGGGCCGACGAGAAGCAGCTAAAGGACTATCTGACGCGGCTCGAAGAAGCCGAGAAACGCGACCACCGCCGGATCGGACGCGAGCTCGACCTGTTTCATTTCCAGGAAGAGGCGCCCGGTGCCGTCTTCTGGCATCCGCACGGGTGGACCGTGTTCCAGCAGCTCATCGCCTACATGCGCGAGCGCCAGAATGCGGCCGGCTACGAGGAGATCGGCACTCCGGAGATCATGGACCGCGAGCTATGGATCCAGTCGGGCCACGTCGAGAAGTTCGGCGAGAACATGTTCCTGACGAAGACGCCGGACGATCGCGTCTATGCGATCAAGCCGATGAACTGCCCGGGCCACGTGCAGGTGTTCCGGCAGGGCCTGCACAGCTACAAGGAACTGCCGATCCGCTACGCGGAATTCGGCAAGTTGCATCGCTACGAGCCCTCGGGCGCATTGCACGGGCTGCTGCGCGTCCGCGCCTTCACGCAGGACGATGCACATGTGTTCGTGACGGAAAACCAGATCACGGACGAGACGGTGCGCGGGATCGAACTCATAATGTCGATCTACCGTGACTTTGGCTTTGACGACGTGCGCGTCAAGTTCGCCGACCGGCCGCCGCGCCGGGTGGGTGACGACGCCACCTGGACCCGCGCCGAGGAGGCGCTGAAGGCCGGCACGCGCGCGGCGGGCATCGAGTTCGAATTCAACCCGGGTGAGGGCGCTTTTTACGGCCCGAAGCTCGAGTTCGTGCTGAAGGATGCGATCGGCCGCGACTGGCAATGCGGCACCTGGCAGGTCGACCTCAACCTGCCCGGCCGGCTTGGCGCGTATTACGTGGACGAACACAGCCAGAAGCGCACGCCGGTCATGCTGCACCGCGCGATCTTCGGCTCGCTCGAGCGCTTCTACGGAATCCTGCTCGAGCATCACGCCGGCAAATTGCCCGCGTGGCTGGCGCCGGTGCAGGCGGTCGTCATGAATATCAGCGAAAAACAAGGGAACTACGCGAGCGAGGCCTGCGAATTCCTTAAAAATCAGGGGCTTCGCGCAGAAATCGACTTGCGGAACGAGAAGGTGGGCTATAAAATCCGCGACCACACGCTGAAGCGTGTCCCGTATCTGCTGGTCGCCGGCGATCGGGAAGTCGAGTCCAGGTCATTGGCCGTGCGCACGCGCTCCGGGAAGGATCTGGGTGCCATGCCCCTGGAAGAGGTGGCCGCTCGGATCGCCCAGGATGTGGCGAGCCGCGGCCGTCGTTATTTGGAGGATTGAGTATTTCGACAACCAAACGCGTACGGCGCAATGAGGAGATCCTTGCACCGCAATTACGCGTGATCGGCGCCGACGGGAGTCAGGTCGGCGTCTTGAGTCGCAGCGAAGCCCTCGCCAAGGCTGCCGCTGACGAACTGGATCTCGTGGAGGTTTCGCCGACCGCTGAGCCGCCTGTCTGCCGGATCATGGACTTCGGAAAGTACCTGTTCGAGCAGAACAAGAAAGCTCACTCTGCGAAGCGCAAGCAAAAGCAGATCCAGCTCAAGGAAGTGAAATTCCGGCCGGGCACGGAAACGGCGGATTACCAGGTCAAGCTGCGTAATCTGGTCCGGTTCCTGACGGCAGGCGACAAGGCCAAGGTAACCATGCGGTTCCGCGGCCGGGAGATGGCCCACACCGAGATCGGGCGCAAACTCCTCGACAGACTGGTGATCGACCTGTCCGAGCACGGACAGATCGAACAGCATGCTGCGATGGAAGGGCGCCAGATCACCATGGTGATCTCTCCCAAGAAGAAGTGACCGGCGGGTAACCGCCGATACGCCTCCAGCCCGCGCAAGCGGCGTGAAGAGGTCAGAACAGGAGACGACCGATGCCCAAGTTGAAAACCAACCGGGCCGCGGCGAAGCGTTTTCGCAAGACGGCGAAAGGCTTCAAGCGCGGCCAGGCGAATCGCCGACACATCCTCACCAAGATGACGAAGAAGCGTAAGCGGCAGCTGCGCGGCTCGACCATGGTCCACAAGACCGACGTCGACCGCCTGGTGCGGCTGCTGCCGCACGTTTGACCCGCGCAACAGGAGTGATGTGACATGGCAAGAGTGAAGCGTGGCGTCACCGCAGGACGCCGCCACAAGAAGATCCTCAAGAAGGCGAAGGGCTACTACAACGCCCGCCGCAAGGTGTTTCGCGTCGCGAAACAGGCGGTCATCAAGGCCGGTCAGTACGCGTACGTCGGCCGGCGCCTGAAGAAGCGCGACTACCGCGCGCTCTGGATTCAGCGAATCAACGCGGCTGCCCGCGGATTCGGGTTCTCGTACAGCCGGTTCATCGCCGGCATCCATGCGGCCGGGATTGAAATCGACCGCAAGGCGCTCGCGGACCTCGCGGTGCATGACATCACCGCGTTCGGTGCGATCGCGGAGAAGGCGAAGGCCGCACTGGCTGCGAAGTAGCGCCGGGGGTCGGGTGAAGGACCTGGAGTCGCTGGTCACTCGCACGCTCGCCGACATCGGATCGAGCGCGGATCTCGCCGCACTCGACGCCGTGCGCGTCGCCGCGCTCGGCAAGAAAGGCTCGGTGACGGAGCTGCTCAAGGGCCTTGGCAGGCTGCCAGCGTCGGACCGGCGCGCTGCCGGGGCCGCGATCAACGAGGCCAAGGACCGGATCACCGCTGTGCTCGACGCGCGGCGATTGGAACTCGAGGCCGCTCTGCTCGACCGGGAGCTGAAGAGCGGCGCGATCGACGTGACGCTCCCGGGCCGCGGCCAGTCGGTCGGCGGGCTGCATCCCGTCACGCGCGCGCGCCTTCGGATCGAGGCGATATTCCGCCGCGCGGGATTCAGCGTGGCGGAAGGACCCGAGGTCGAGGACGACTTCCACAATTTCGAGGCGCTCAACATGCCCGCGAATCATCCGGCGCGGGCGATGCACGACACCTTTTACTTCGGCGACGGCCGGCTGCTGCGGACCCACACGTCGCCCGTGCAGATTCGCGCCTTGAAACTCCAGGGCGTGCCGATCCGCGTGATCGCGCCTGGGCCTTCTTATCGGCACGACTCCGATCTGACTCACACGCCTATGTTTCATCAGGTCGAGGGCCTCGTCATCGACGAGGACGTGAGCCTGGCGCACCTGAAAGGCGTCCTCGCGGGATTTGCCGAGCAGTTCTTCGAGAAGCCCCGCGGGCTTCGCTTCCGGCCGTCTTACTTTCCGTTCACGGAACCCTCGGCCGAAGTGGACATCCAGTGCGTGTTCTGCGACGGCGCGGGCTGCCGCGTCTGCAAGCAAACCGGCTGGCTCGAGATTTGCGGGTCCGGGATGGTCCACCCGAACGTCCTGACGGCCTGCGGCATCGATGCGAAGCGCTGGCAGGGGTACGCCTTCGGCATGGGCATCGAGCGCCTCGCGATGCTGCGCTATGCCGTGAACGACCTGCGCCTGTTCTTCGAGAACGACTTGCGTTTCCTCACCCAGTTCAACCGGGGCTGAGCATGCGCATCAGCCTTGCCTGGCTCAACGAATGGGTGGACGTCGGCATGGACGCGGCGACGCTCGGCGCGCGGCTCACGATGAGCGGCATCGAGGTCGAGTCGATCGAGCCGGCCGCCGGCGATTTCCAGGGCGTCGTGGTCGGCGAAGTGCTGTCGGTCGAGCGTCATCCCGCCGCCGACAAGCTGACCGTCTGCCAGGTCGCGGGCGGCGGAGCCGCATTGCTGCAGATCGTCTGCGGCGCGCCGAACGTGCGCGCCGGCATGAAGGCGCCGCTGGCGCTCGAAGGCGCGAAATTGTCCACCGGCGAAGTCATTCGCAAGGCCCGGCTGCGTGGCGTCGAGTCGGCCGGCATGCTGTGCTCGGCTCGGGAGCTGGGCCTGTCCGAAGAGCACGAGGGCATCCTGGAATTGCCCGGCGAACTCGTGACCGGCGCGCCCCTGCGGGAGTCCCTGCAGCTCGACGATACGATACTCACGCTGAACGTGATGCCGAACCGCGGCGACGTGCTGTCGGTTCTCGGCGTGGCGCGGGAAGTGTCCGCGATCGCCGGCCGTAAGCTGACACCGCCGCCCATGGAGCCGGTTGCGCCGGCGACGCGCGTGAAGTTTGTCGTGCGGCTCGAGGCGCCCGCCGCATGCCCGCGCTTCTGCGGCCGCGTGATCCAGGGCGTGAACCCTTCCGCCCGCACGCCGATCTGGATGAGCGAACGGTTGCGTCGCGCGGGCCTGCGCCCGATCCGCCCGGTCGTGGACGTCACGAACTACGTGATGCTCGAACTGGGACAGCCGATGCACGCCTACGACCTGCGACGGCTCAGCTCGTATATCGAGGTCCGCAAGTCACACCCGGGCGAACGGCTGAAACTGCTCGACGGCCGCGAGATCGCGGTGGACGACGACACGTTGATCATCGCCGATGCCGCGGGTCCGGTCGGCCTGGCGGGCGTCATGGGCGGCGAGAAGAGCGGCATCGCCGCCGACACCGCCGATGTGTTCCTCGAAGTGGCCTTCTTCGCGCCGGACGCGGTCGCGGGTCGCGGGCGGCGTTACGGCATGACGACCGATGCGTCGCAACGGTTCGAGCGCGGTGTGGATCCCCGCGGGCAGGAACGCGCGCTCGAGCGCGCGACGCAATTGCTGATCGCCATTGCCGGCGGGCGCCCGGGGCCCGCCGTGCTGACGCAGGTCGAGGCGCACCAGCCCAAGCGGCCCGGCGTGACGCTTCGGCCGGAGCGCGTCACGAGCCTGCTCGGGGTGCAGATTCCGCGGCCGGAAATCGAGGACATCCTGCGCCGGCTGGGAATGCAGGTGGCGGGCGCGGGCGATGTCCTCGGCGTCATTCCGCCGAGCCACCGTTTCGACATTGCGATCGAGCAGGATCTGATCGAAGAGATCGGACGAATTTACGGCTACGACAACATCCCGCGCGCCGACGCGAAGATGCCGCAGCGTCCACAGCCGGTGACCGAGCGCGCCGTGACACGCGAGCGGCTGCGGCTGATGCTCGTCGATCGCGGTTACCAGGAAGCCATCACCTACAGTTTCGTGGACGCACGCCTGCAAAGGCTCCTGTTCCCGAATCGCCCGGCACTCGCGCTCGAAAACCCGATCTCCGCGGAGCTCGGCGAGATGCGCGTCTCGCTGTGGCCAGGATTGATTGAAGCCTTGCGTTTCAACCTTCGTCGCCAGCAGGAGCGGGTTCGATTGTTCGAAGTCGGCACGCGCTTCGAAATCGACGACGGACAGTTCTCCGAGAGCCAGGGAATCGCCGGCCTGATCGTTGGCCCGGCATTGCCCGAGCAATGGGGCGCCGAAAAACGAAGCGCCGATTTCTACGACCTGAAATCGGATGTGGAAGCGCTGTTCGCGCTGACCGGACGACAGGCGGCAATAAGTTACGTCGCGGCTGCACACGACGGCCTGCATCCGGGAAGAAGTGCGGCGGTGTTCGATCGCAACATCCGCGTCGGTTGGATCGGGCAGTTGCAGCCCGAAATCGCGCGACGGCTCGAAATCCGCGAGCCGCCGTGGATTTTCGAGCTTGCAATCGACCCGAGCTTCCGTGCCGAAGTACCTGTTTTCTCTGAAATTTCGAAGTTCCCGGCGATCCGGCGCGACCTGGGCATCGTGGTCGACGAATCGGTTACGCTGGACGAACTGCGGGAAAGTGTTAATTTGGCCGCAAAAGGCCTGTTGCGCGAACTGAATGTATTCGATGTCTACCGGGGAAAAGGGGTAGAACCCGGTCGAAAAAGTATCGCTTTAGGCTTGATTTTACAGGAAACTTCTCGCACCCTTACTGACGGGGAAGCCGATGCCGTGATCGCTGCGGTCATCGAGCGCGTCAAGGGTGACTTGAAGGCGGGGATCCGGGAATAGACCGAATGGCACTGACGAAGGCGGAAATCGCCGAGGCGCTGTTCAACCAGCTGGGGTTGAACAAGCGCGAAGCGCGGGAGCTCGTCGATCTCTTTTTCGAGGAGATCCGTGCGGCGCTTGCAACCGGCGAGCAGGTGAAACTGTCGGGCTTCGGCAACTTCGACCTGCGCGACAAGAATCAGCGTCCGGGAAGGAATCCCAAGACGGGCGAGGAAATTCCGATTTCCGCGCGCCGCGTCGTGACGTTCCGACCAGGACAGAAGCTGAAGGCCCGCGTCGAAGCCTATGCTGGAAGCAAGTAACAACAAGGACCTGCCGGCGATCCCGGCCAAGCGCTACTTCACGATCGGTGAAGTCAGCGACCTGTGCGGCGTGAAGCCGCACGTCCTGCGTTACTGGGAACAGGAGTTCCCGCAGCTCAAGCCCGTCAAGCGCCGCGGCAACCGGCGCTATTACCAGCGCCAGGACGTGATCACGATCCGCCAGATCCGGAGTCTCCTGTACGACGAGGGCTTCACGATCGGCGGCGCGCGCAACCGCCTCGAGGGCGACGAGGCGCGCGAAGACAATACGCAGAGCCGGCAGGTCATCCGGCAGGTTCGCGCCGAGCTCGAGGAGCTGATGCGCATCCTGCGCCGCTGATTCCGGCGTCTGCCGGATCGGCTATCATTCAGTCGTCGGAGCGTGGCGCAGCCTGGTAGCGCACTTGCATGGGGTGCAAGGGGTCCCGAGTTCAAATCTCGGCGCTCCGACCAATTCCTTCTTTCCCTTGAGTCCGAAACGAATCCGACGAACTTGCGGAGCGCAAACTTGACTGTCTGCGCGGGCTGGCGCAATACTGTGCCGCACATGACTACTCGACCAATGTCCGCCGTTGCTCGTTGGTGGCGCCACTCCCCGGAGTGGGCGCTGGTCGCGTAGTTTTCTAGTTTCCTTCCCGTATCAACCAGGACCCACTGCCGGACACACCGGAGGTGGGCTTTCGCATGCCCGTGCCTTTTTCATTCGACATCGCGGCGGATCTGGACACACCGGTTTCGGCTTACCTCAAGCTGCGGCCGTTTCGTCCACGATTCCTGCTGGAAAGCGTCGAAGGGGGCGTGCGCCTTGCGCGCTACTCGTTCATCGGGTTCGGTGACTGCCTCGAAGTCCGTCTCGACGAACATGGGCTTGCGATCAACGGCGAGATTCGGCCGCGACCCGCAGGCCAGGCCGCATTGCTGGCGGCGCTCCGTGAAGCACTCGTGCGAGCGCCGAGGCCGCGACCGGATAAAAACGGATTGCCGCTGGCCGGCGGGCTCGTCGGATTCTCGGCCTACGACCTGGTCCGCCACTTCGAATTCCTGCCGCGTCCGGCAACCGAGGACGTCGCAGTGCCGGAAGCCTGCTATGTGGCGCCGCAATCACTGCTTGTCTTCGATCACCTGACTCGCGGTGTCACGCTCCTGCATGACGGCAGCGAAGCGGAGCGCCAGACGCTGAAGCGTGAGATTGTCAGAGCGCTCGCCGGGCCGATTCCAACTGTGCCGCACAGATTCCGCCACGCGCCGGCAGTCGCGAGCCTGAATCGTGGTGAATTCATCGACCGCGTTTCGCGAGTGAACGCGCACATCGCGGCGGGCGACGTCTACCAACTGGTGCTGTCCGTGCGCTTCGCGGGCGATTGCGAGCTGGATCCGTTCGAGGCCTACCGCGCGTTGCGACTGCTGAATCCGTCGCCCTACATGTATTACTGCGAAGCCGGCGGCATGACGGTCGTCGGATCGTCGCCGGAAGCCCTCGTGCGCCTGAATGGCGCGCGCGCACAGCTGCGTCCCATTGCGGGCACGCTACCGCGCGGCACGGATGCAGCCGACGACGACGCGCACGCGCTTCGGCTGCTGGCGGATTCGAAGGAAAACGCCGAGCACGTGATGCTGGTCGATCTTGCACGCAATGACCTCGGCCGCGTGGCTCGCGCGGGCTCGGTGCAAGTGGATCCGTACCGCGTGATCGAACGCTACAGCCATGTCATGCACATTGTCAGTGGCGTGAGCGGCGAGCTTGCGCCGGGGCGCGATGCCTTCGACTTGTTCGCCGCGGCGTTTCCTGCCGGAACCCTGGTCGGCGCGCCGAAGGTGCGCGCGATGCAGATCATCGATGAGCTGGAGCCGGTCGGACGCGGCCTTTATGGCGGTACGGTTGGGTATTTCGGCAATGGCGGGGACATGGATCAGGCGATCACGATCCGGACGATCGTATTTGCAGACGGCCGGTACAGCTACCAGTCGGGCGCCGGCATCGTCGCCGACAGCGTGCCGGAGCGCGAGCACGACGAGGTGTTGGCCAAGAGCGCCGTGTTGCGGCGCGCGCTGGAACTGGCGGAGAACGGCCTGTGAAACCGCGTCTCCTGCTGATCGATAACTACAACTCGTTGATCGCATCACGGTCGACGAGGCCATCGCCCTCGATCCAACACATCTTTGCATTTCCCCCGGTCCAGGGAAGCCCGCAAGTGCAGGAGTCTCAATGAGCATGATCAGTGCATTCGCCGGTCGCGTGCCGGTTCTCGGGGTCTGCCTGGGTCATCAGGCGCTGATCGAGGTGTTCGGCGGTCGCATCGTTCGCGCGATGCGGCTGATGCACGGCAAGACTTCATCGGTATTGCACGATGGGCGTGGCCTGTTCCAGGGCCTGCCGAACCCGTTTGAGGCTGGCCGCTATCACTCGCTGATTGCGAAACGCGAGCCCGAGTCGGCTGAGCTTGAAGTGTCGGCCTGGACCGAAGTGGGAGAGATCATGGGAGTGCCTCATCGGAAACTGCGGATTGAGGGTATTCAGTTCCACCCGGAAAGCATCCTCACGCCCCAAGGCCCCAGGCTGCTGGAGCGATTCCTTC
The DNA here is from genome assembly GCA_040878925.1 of Steroidobacteraceae bacterium. Classification (GTDB taxonomy): domain Bacteria; phylum Pseudomonadota; class Gammaproteobacteria; order Steroidobacterales; family Steroidobacteraceae; genus SCUD01. Next base: position 14,383 of record JBBDLI010000011.1, read on the forward strand.
AACATGGCGGTGCAACATGAGTCGTCCGGGAAAGGAAGCACTCGACGCGCTGCTCGAGCGCCGTGATCTTGGCGAGCACGCAGCATTCGATCTGCTGATCTCCCTGACCGATCCTGCAATGGCACCCGCGATGGCGGGGGCGCTGCTGGCAGCGCTTAGGACAAAAGGCGTAACGGCCAATGAAGTGCGTAGTTTCGCCCAGGCCATGCGCTCGCTCGCCCGCAGGCCACGGATCGAGACCGGCGGCCCGATTGCCGACATCGTAGGCACCGGCGGCGATGGCTCGCACAGCCTCAATCTATCGACAGGCGCGGCGCTGCTCGCCGCCGCAGCCGGCGTGCGTATCGTCAAGCATGGCAACCGGTCGGTATCCTCGCGTTCCGGCAGCGCCGACGTGCTCGAGCAACTGGGTCTTGCGCTGCCGCTCGACGAAGTCGCGGCCGGCCAATGCCTGGAGCGAACCGGCTTCACGTTCCTGTTTGCCCCGCACTATCACCCGGCAATGAAAGCGATCGCGCCGGTGCGCGCGGCACTCGGCGTGCGGACGATATTCAACCTGCTCGGTCCCTTGGCGAATCCGGCCGAGGCACCCTTTGCCGTAATCGGCGCGTGGAGCCTTGATACTGCGCGACTGATGGCGGAGGCGCTCGCCGGCATGGCGATTGCGCGAATGTTCATCGTGCACAGCGACAGCGGTTGGGACGAACCGACACCCGCGACGCCATTCGCACTCTTTGATGTGCGGCCCGGCCAGGTGACACAATCCAGCCGCTGCGCGACGGACTTCGGCCTTCCGGTTTGCCTTGAAGCGGAACTGAAGGGCGATGACGCGGCCCACAATGCGAAACGCCTCGCCGCGGTGTTGCGCGGCGAAGAAAAAGGCGCGCATCGCGACGCGCTGGTCATGGGTGCTGCGCTCGTGGCTGAGGTTGTGGGACTTGCGTCAGCCCCCCGCGCGGCGACCCGGATCGTAGCCGCCGCGATCGACGACGGCCGGGCCGCGAGGCTGCTGGACGGCATCGTGGCTTTCGGAAAGGAACGCGCCGCATGAGCGACTTCCTCGGACGCATCGTCAATGCCAGCAGGAGTCGCCTGGACCAGGCACGCGCCCGCGAGCCGCTCCTGACGCTGCGAAGTCGCGCGAGAGACCTGCAACCGCCGCCAGCTTTGCAGATTCACCGGGATTTCGGGCTGATCGCCGAGTTGAAACTGCGCTCGCCGGCTCTCGGCCGCCTCGAAAACGGTTCCGCGAGCCCCGCAAGCCGCGTGACCGCCTATGCAGAAGGTGGCGCAATGGCGGTATCGGTGCTGACCGAGCCGTCTGAATTCCACGGTGACCTTGCGCATCTCGAGGCAGCGGTAATGGCACTCAGGCCGCTTGGAATACCCGTGATGCGCAAGGACTTTCTGGTGGATCCCTACCAGCTTTACGAAGCCCGGGCAGCCGGTGCCGGTGGCGTGTTGCTCATCGTTCGCTTGCTGTCGCGTGATCTGCTCACGGAGATGGTGGATTGCGCGCGCGAGCTCGGGTTGTTCGTCCTGCTCGAAGCATTCGACGGAGCGGACATCGCGCGCGCCGCGACTGAGGCGCTGCCGTCACGGGACAAGGCGCGCAGCCCACCGATCCTGATCGGAGTCAACTGCCGCGACCTGCGGACACTCGAAGTGCAACCGCGTCGATTCCGCGATCTGGCTCCGCTGCTGCCGCAAGGCGTTGCGCATGTCGCGGAAAGCGGAATTTCGACACCGGAGGAATGCAAAGACGCTGCCCGAATGGGCTACAAAGTGGCGCTCGTCGGCAGCGCATTGATGACTGCCGGTGACCCCGCACAGATGATCCGCGCGATGATCACGGCGGGCAGGGAGGCCGCATGGACCTGCTGGTAAAAATCTGCGGCCTGACGACGCCGGAGTGCGTTCGTGCCGCAATCGAAGCGGGCGCAGATGCGATCGGTTTCGTATTTCATGCGCCTTCGCCGCGCAATCTCGAGCCCGCGCGGGCGGCAGAACTGGCACGCGACCTGCCTGTCAGCATGCTGCGGGTTGCGGTCACACTGAATCCCGATCAGACACTGATCGATGCGGTGTTGTCGTCATTCACACCGGACATCTGGCAATCAGATGCCGCGGACCTTGACGCGATTCATCTGACGGCCGGAATCGTGCGATGGCCCGTCTGGCGATCGGGCGCTTCGACCAGGGATGCGTTGCCGCCGCGACTGCTGTTCGAAGCGCAGAGGAGCGGCGTCAGCGCGAAAGCGGACTGGCATGCGGCCGCCAGACTTGCACGACGAAGTGAGTTGATTCTCGGTGGCGGCCTGGATGCCGCCAATGTTGCTGCGGCGATCGCGACGGTTCGACCCTTCGGCGTTGACGTGTCGAGCGGCGTTGAACGGGCGCCTGGCATCAAGGACCCGGCGATGATCCGCGCCTTTGTCGCGGCGGCCCGTGCTGCCAAAAGGAGAATGACGGCATGAGTGCGTCACCTGCAACCGATACGATGGAGCGCCTGCTCGCGGAGGAACTTGGCGGGCGCCTGCCCGATGCGCGCGGCCGGTTCGGACCCTTTGGCGGCCGTTACGTTCCCGAGACGCTGATGCCGGCGCTCGATCGCCTGCAAGAGGGAGTCACGCGCTTTCTGCACTCCGACGAGTTTCAGCGCGATTTTGCGCGCGAATTGCACGGTTGGGCCGGTCGGCCGACTTCCCTAACCCTTGCCAGCGGGTTGTCGCGTGTTTGGGGCGCCGACATCTGGCTCAAGCGCGAGGACCTTGCGCATACGGGGGCGCACAAGATCAACAACGCAATCGGGCAGGCGATGCTCGCGAAGCGTCTGGGAGCAAGGCGAATCGTCGCCGAGACCGGCGCTGGTCAGCACGGCGTGGCGACTGCTGCGGCCTGCGCACGGCTCGGACTGCCCTGCGTTGTTTACATGGGCGCTGTGGACATCGAGCGCCAGGCGCCAAATGTCGGGCGCATGAAGCTCCTGGGCGCGCAGGTCGTGGCGGTCACGAGCGGCGACCAGACCCTGCGCGCGGCGATCGATGAGGCGCTGCGCGACTGGGTCGCCGACCCGATGCATAGCTACTATTTGCTTGGGTCCGCCGTGGGTCCGCATCCGTATCCGTACCTGGTGCGCGAGCTGCAGTCCGTTATCGGGCGTGAAGCGCGTGCGCAGATGCTGGCTGCCGCCGGAGCGCTGCCGGACATCACCGTGGCCTGCGTCGGCGGCGGTTCGAATGCAATCGGGCTGTTCCATCCATTCCTCAATGACAGTGGGGTCGTGCTTCTCGGCGTCGAGGCTGGCGGCCGCGGACCCGGATCGGGCGACAACGCGGCCACGCTCGCCTTCGGTCGGCCGGGCGTCCTCCACGGCAGTTTCACGATGTTGTTGCAGGACGAGCATGGGCAGGTCCAGGAAACCCACTCCGTGTCGGCCGGCCTCGATTACTCCGCCGTCGGGCCGGAGCACGCGCTGCTTCAGGCAACTGGTCGCGCAGGCTATGAGGTCGCGAGCGATGAAGAGGCGCTTGCGGCAGCCCAGGACTGCTGTCTTCTCGAGGGTATCGTCCCGGCGCTTGAAAGCGCGCATGCTCTCGCCGGCGCGCGACGCTATGCGCTTGCGCATCCCGATTGCCGCATTCTCATCGGGCTGTCCGGGCGAGGCGACAAGGATTTGGCGACGCTTCAGCGCAGGCTGCTCGCGGCGGCAGTCTGATGATGCCGCACGATTCAATCGCCGACGCGATCCGGAATGCAGCTGGCGGCGGGCCGGCGCTGGTCGCGTTCATGACGGCGGGATACCCGACGCGCCGGCAGTTCGCGACAAGCCTGTGCGCAGTTGCGGATGCCGCGGATGTCGTCGAAATCGGCGTGCCCTTCTCGGATCCGATGGCCGATGGCGTGACGATTCAGCGATCAAGCCGTGTCGCGCTCGAACAGGGCGTAACGCTGGACTGGATCCTGGCTGAACTTGCAACGCTGAAAGACCGTCTGTCGGTGCCACTCCTGTTGATGAGCTACCTGAATCCACTGTTGAACCGTGGTTTGGCGCGGCTGGCGGCCGACGCGCGCAGGGCGGGTGTCGCCGGATTCATCGTTCCGGATCTTCCGTATGAAGAGGGTACCGAATTGAGGGCGGCGCTCGATGCGGCAGGCATTGCGCTCGTGCAGATGGTGACGCCGGTGACGCCGGCGTCCCGCATCGCGATGCTGGCGCGCGAGTCGCGCGGTTTCGTCTATGCGGTCACGATGACCGGCACCACGGGGAGTGGCGGAGCAATCTCCGATGAGCTGCCCGCGTACCTGGATCGCGTGCGCCGAGTTTCACGGGTTCCGGTGTGTGCGGGATTCGGGATCCGCAGCGCAGCACAGGTCGCCGACCTTCGCGGGCATGCCGACGGCGTGATCGTCGGCTCGGCATTGGTCGAGGTCCTCGAGCGCGGCGAAGATCCCGCGGCGTTTCTCGAGGGGCTGCGTAGCATTCCGTGCTTGAAATAACGTTGCTCCGACCAATCAACCTGAATTGCGCGCGGTGATGAACCAGGTGCTCGACGGCGCCCAGACGCCGTCGTCGCGCGCATAACGCGCAAGCGTCTCGCGAAGCGCCGCGACAACCTCCGGCTTCAGCCGGTCACCGTCCGCGCCGGCGAGCCGGATGATCTCGCCGGCCGGGCCGAGCGCCATGGCAAACTCGACCGCATCGTCAAGATTCCGGCCGATGCAGATATCCGTGTCGAAGCGCTCGAACGTGATGCCGGAAAATCCCGCCGATTTCATCATCGCGCTCACCATATCGGGGCCCGCCATCGAGAACGGTCCGGGCCCGCAATGCACCTCGTTTGTCTCCTCGTGCGACACGACGGGCACGATCTCCCGCACGCGCAACTCGGCGTCGTGCAGCCACGGGTTGTCTTCGCGCTTGCGCCAGACGATCTGGGCGAAGCTGCCGCCGGACTTCAGCGACCTGCGGATATTGCGCATCGCCGCGCCCGGCGACATGAAGAACATGGTCCCGAAGCGCGCGAACGCGTGGTCATAGGGTCCGCGCGGGTCGTCGCCTTGCACGTCGGCCTTGAAGAATCTCGCATTCCGGACACCGGCCGCAGCCGCGTCCTGCTCGCTCGCCTGCACGAATCGCTCCGCGCAATCGACGCCCGTGGCCTCGCCTTTGGGACCGACCATTTCGGCGATCCGGATCGCGGTGTCGCCGAATCCACAGCCGACGTCAAGAATCCGGTCGCCGAGGCGAAACAGACGCCGGGAGAGCAACTCGTCACTATGGCCTGAGAGACCTGCAATCACGAGGTGCTTGAAACGGACGAACTTGTCGAAGAGGACCGTGTTCCAGGCTTCGACGACGATGTCATTGTCGTTCATGCCCGCTCCTCCGGCGGTCTGACGTGCCGGAACGTCCACAGCAGCAACAAATCGTAAAGGATTTTCAGCGCACCGCAGATGACGAGCGGCCATGCCGAGTATCCCGCCGCCAACAACGCGCCCGCAAGCGCCGGGCTCGCGGCCGACGCCAGTCCGCGCGGAACCGACGTGACGCTCGCGGCCGCGGCCCTTTCAGCGGGCGTCACCACCGCCATGACGTAGGAAGAGCGCGTCGGCACGTCCATCTGCGACAGTGCCGAGCGCGCGAGCAGCAGCGCGAGCGCCAATTCGAGATCCGGCACGAGCGCTGCGCCGATCAGGAACAGGCTCGATGGAATGTGCGTGTAGACCATGGTGTTGAGGAGTCCGATGCGCGCCGCGAGCCAGGCGGCTGCCGGGTAAGAGAAGGCCGCGAGCAGGCCTGACCAGAAGAAGAACACGCCGGCAGCGGCCAGCGACATCTCGAATTTCTGAAACAGCCACAGCGCCAGCAGCGACTGGACCACGAAGCCGCCGGCAAAGGCATCGATGCTGAACAGCGCGGCGAGCCGGTAGACGACGGGCCTGGATGGCCCGAGCGTGAATCGTGGCCGTTCCGCCGCAGCCGTCGCGTCCGCCGGGATGAGCCGGTAAAAAAAGCCGCCCGCAATGCCGAGCACTGCGTACAACACGAACATTCCCTTCAGGGCATCCAGCCGGGACCAGCCGAGTGAGACGAGGAGATCAGGACTGCCCGCGGCGAGCGACCCGGCCGCAGCGGCGAGCGCGCCGACCAGGCCATAGATCGCAAAAAGCTGAGTGCGGCGGGCGGGTGGCGCTGCGCCTGCCAGCAGCGCGTGCTCCATCGGCACGAAGATGCTGACGTTGCCCGCGGTCGGATTGATCGTCCCGACGAAGGCGACGAGCACCAGCCAGGCCAGATTCTCCGCCGTCGCGAACGCGAGGCCGGTCGCCGCCATCAACGCCGACGCCGCCAGCAGCAAGTTGCGCTGTGCGCCCGGGCGGCCGAAGAGCCCGATCGCGAGCGTAATCAGGGCGGAGCCGAGCAGGGCGACGGTCGCGATGACGCCGATTGCGAATGCGCCGAATCCGAGTTCGGCCAGGTAAACGGCGAGCAGCACGGCGACGAAACCGTCGCCAAAGTCCCGCAGCGCGCGGGCTGCGTAGAGGCAGGTCGCGGGACCCGGGCGTGTCGACCACGCGCCAGGCCCCGCGACGTTCGAAGTGAAGTCCCCCGTGTTTACGGGCTCTGGGATGTAATCTCCCATATGTAGTCGGTGTGATCGCCGCAGATATCGGTGAACGTACTGCCGAGCGGATTATCGATGAGCGTCTGGACGACACTGTCGCGCGCCTCCATCAGTGCCTTGATGTCAGTCGCGCTGATGGTTGCGAGCCTGCGATAGCTGCCGCCGACGATGTGTTCGTTCCAACCCCAGGACTTGAGCTTGCCGTCGGCGACCATTTTGTCCCAGACAGGTCCGAACACCTGAGTCACCAGCGCATCGGCTTCGCCCTCGCGACCCTGGTCGCAGACGAAATAGGTCGAGAACGCGGCGCCGCCGCGTGCCACGGTGCCGATGTTGCCGGCGACCGTCCGCCAGACGTAATCGTCGTGCGAATTGCAGATCTTCGAGAACTCGTCGCCGAGCTTCTTGTTCTTCGCGTCCATCTGGTCGCCGAGCTTTTTCTGCGCGTCTAGCAGGGCCTGCGCGCTGCCTGCGCCGAAATAGACTGCGCGTCGCCACTTGCCGCCGGTATGGTGAGCGAGCCAGCCATAGCCGTTGATCGTGCCGTCGGCGATCGCCGCCTCGTACACGCCTTTCTGCACTTGCTCGAAGATCTCGTCGGCTCTCTCCTGTTGCGTCAGGTCGCACACGCTATACGTCACGTAGGTGTATCGTTCGGCCGGCTTGTCCTGCGCCAAGGCCGCGCCCCCGAACATCAGGCACAGACAAGCCGCAAGCCCGAAGGCTTTGCTCATTACAGTCGTCATCTTGGAATTCCCCCCTGTTACCGGGCATTGGCTGGCCCGGCGTCAGCGCGCGCAGTATAGACGCTATGGGAGCAGCACTACGGTCCCGGAAGCGGGGCGCGGAAGAGAGCATGGTTCGCGGTGTCGCGATTACGAACCCGGACAAGCTGCTTTGGCAGCATGCCGGCGATTCGCGTCCAGTCACGAAGCTGGACCTTGCCCGCTACTTCGAGGCCGTCGGGCCTTGGATGATCGACCATCTGCAAGGGCGTCCTTGCTCGATCCTGCGCGCGCCGGACGGCATCCGCGGGCAAAGATTTTTTCAGCGCCACGCGATGCCGGGCACGTCGAACATGATCGAACGGGTGAAAGTCCCGGGGGACCGGAAACCGTATCTCCGGATCAATCGCGTCGAAGGACTCGTTGCGGTCGGGCAGATGGGCGGAATCGAGCTGCATCCCTGGAATTGCGAGCCCGACCGTCCGGAAGTTCCGGGCCGTCTCGTGTTCGACCTGGACCCGGCTCCCCAAGTGAGCATTGGCTGGGTCATCGATGCGTCGCGGGAGGTGCAGGATCGGCTTCAAAGACTTGGCCTGATCGCGTTCTGCAAAACGACCGGCGGAAAGGGCCTGCACGTCGTGATGCCGCTCGCCCAGCCGCGGCGGGGAAGCCTGGATTGGACGATCGCGAAGCGATTCGCGCAGGACCTCTGCGCGCAGATGGCCGCCGATGATCCGAAACGTTACGTCGTGACCATGTCCAAGAAAGCGCGGACGGGAAAGATCTTTCTCGACTAGCTTCGGAATACGGCGAAAGCGACGGCCGTCGCGCCGCTGTCGCCGCGCGCGCGTGACGGGGCGCCGGTATCGATGCCATTGAACTGGAACCAGGTCCAGGACGGCCTGGAGCCGGCACGCTTCACCATCCGCAGGGCTCCCGCCCTGATCGCGAAGAGCGACGCTTGGGCCGATTACGGCGAGGCCGAACGAGCGTTGCCGCGCGAATTCCTGAGAGCCAGGAGATGACCAATCGTAATGTCGCGACACGGCGGAGCGCGTCCTACACCGACATGGGAGTTCCGATGACACAGGGCTTCCGGGCCGCCGCCTAAACTCGAAAGCGCACCAAGGACCGGACAATCCCAAGGACCGGACAATCATGGAAGGATTCCGCAAATGGAAAAATCACACCGGAGCAACGAAACGTCCGCACGGAAGAACCGGGCATCCACTTCGAAAAACGCCATCGCTCTCCTGAAGGCCGACCACAGGCAGGTCGAGGCCTGGTTCAAGCAGTTCAATGCATCCCGGGCCGCAAGCCGCAAGGAAAAGCTCGCGGAGAAGATCTGTAACGCCCTGAAGATTCACACCAGGATCGAAGAAGAGATCTTTTATCCCGCCTTCCTGGTGGCTACCCGCGAGAAGGATATGCATCATGAGGCGGAAGTCGAGCACGCAGGCGCCAAGAAGTTGATTGCCGAGATTGAAGCGTTGAGACCCGAAGACGATTACTACGACGCCAAGGTCAAGGTGCTTTCAGAGATGATCAAACACCACGTGAAGGAAGAGGAAAAGCCGGGTGGCATGTTCGCGGAAGCGAGGAAGTCGGACATGGACCTCGACGACCTCGGCCAGCGGATGAAGGCAAGGAAGGAGCAGCTGGAAGGGAATGGCGGAGCCGCATCAACCGGGCTCCGCGGCATCGCGAGATCGCTACTGGACGCCTGAGGCAAGCGCAACATAGACCTTGTAAACTGCCTGGTCCTGGAGGGGACCATGGCCGGAAGACTGGCGTATGTGACCGGCGGCATGGGCGGGATCGGTACGCCGATCTGCAAGCGCCTGTGCCGCGAGGGATTCCGTGTCGTCGCGGGTTGCGGACCCGGGTCGCAACGCAAGGATCGCTGGATCGCCGACATGCGCGCCCAGGGCTTCGAGGTCCACTGCTCGGAAGGCAATGTCGCGGACTGGGAATCGACCCGCGCCGCCTTCGAGAAAGTACGGAATGAGCTCGGCCCCGTCGACGTGCTGGTCAACAACGCCGGCGTCACGTCCGACGGGACCTTCCGCAAGATGACCTTCGAACGCTGGCACAAGGTCATCGACACGAATCTGAACAGTCTCTTTCACGTGACCAAGCAGGTGATCGACGGCATGCTCGATCGGAGCTGGGGCCGGATCATCAATATTTCGTCCGTGAACGGGCAGAGGGGCCAGTTCGGCCAGACCAACTACTCGACCGCCAAGGCGGGAATTCACGGCTTCACGATGGCGCTCGCGCAGGAAGTCGCGTCGAAGGGCATCACCGTCAACACCATTTCGCCCGGCTACATCGGCACGGACATGGTCCGCGCCATGAAGCCGGAGGTTCTCGAGACGATCGTCAAGATGATTCCCGTTGGAAGACTGGGCACGCCGGAGGAGATCGCGTCGATGGTCGCCTGGCTCGCGTCCGAAGACGCGGCGTTTGCGACCGGCGCGGACTTCTCCTTGAATGGCGGCCTGCACATGGGCTGAAGGGGACGGGGACACGATGAAGGCGCGCGCTGCAATCGCCTGGGCGGCCGGCAAGCCGCTCGAGGTCGTCGACGTGGAACTCGATGGGCCAAGGCACGGCG
>JBBDLI010000012.1:0-23125 GCA_040878925.1 Steroidobacteraceae bacterium
TTTACTCATTCACCGGCCCGATGCACTCCTCATCCGTGAGAAATCCGGGCTAGCCGCCTCGCAACAACGCCCAGAATCCACGTGGCGACACGATCTTGATGGGGGCTCGGGCAGCGATCCGAAGCAGGTCCTGGTCGCCCGTCACCAGTACGTCCGCTCGTCCCGCAATGGCCTCCGCGAGAACTGCCCGGTCATTCTGTTCGAGTTCGCGGAACTCAAGCGGCGGGGCTTTGGAAATCACGGTCGCATGGAGCCGCAGGAAAGCATCCATTTCATTCGCGGCGGCGACGGGTAGTCTCAGCTTCGTCAGAAGGACCTGCCGCAGCTCGCTCAGCACCGTGGCTCCAACGATCAACCGATGCTCAGCAAGTGCGGCATTGACGATATCCGCACAGATCCCCCGGGTCGCAACCGCGCTGACCAGGACATTCGTGTCGAAACAGACGATCACGAGACGTCGCGAAAAATGTCCTCGTCGGTCAGGTAGCCGCGAGCTTCCGCGAGCGGCATGATGCGGCGCCGCAGGTCATCGAGCTGCGTCAATGCGAGCTGACGACGCAGCGCATCCCGCACCAGCTCGCTGCGGCTGCGGCCGCTCTGCCTGGCGGCGCGGGTGAGCTGTTTTTGCAACGCTTGGTCCAGGCGGATGGTCAACAGGGATTTCTTCATGTCATACAATGTAGTACGTCCAGTTCCGCTGCACAAGCGCCGCTGTGCGCGTTGTTTGCCGGCAATTATGTTGCCTGTTCGACACCGCCAAAGTTCGCTCTGGCGGCGCGTTCGCGCAGAAAGTCCTCGTGGGTCAATTACAATGCGCTGTCTGATGGAGTCGATCCGTTAACACCGCAAGCGGCGCGTTGCGCGCAATTCTTCCCGGCTTCGCCTTCGCGGTCGCACTCGCCGCTGCCGCGAAAGGCTTGTCGTTCGCCTCAGGCGGCATGGTGAGCGCGATTCTCTGCGCCATCGCGCTCGGCATTCTGTGGCGGAATCTCGTGGAGCTCGGCGCCTGGGCGGAGCCGGGTCTCGAATTCACGGGCCAGACGCTGCTCCGGATCGGCATCGCGCTGATCGGGCTCCGCCTGACCTGGCTCGTTCTCACGGAAACGGGCATGACTGCGCTTCCCGTGGTCATCGCCTGCATCTCCGTCGCGCTCATGGTCACCGTCGGTTTCGGGAAGCTGCTCGGTGTCGGGGCCGGCATCCGGCGATTGCTCGCCGCGGGCACGGCGATCTGCGGATGCACCGCGATCATCGCCATCGCGCCCCTCGTGCGCGCGCAGAAAGCGGACATCGGCATCGCGATCACCTGCGTGGTGGTTTTCGGCTCGATCGCGATGGTGGGTTATCCGTGGCTCGCGGGCGCGGTGTTCGGCACGGAAGCCATGCCGGCCGGCATGTTCTTCGGCGCGTCGATTCACGATACGTCGCAGGTCGTGGGCGCTGCGCTCATCTACGCCGATCAGTACCACTCGCCGGATGCGGTCGCGATCGCGGGTTTCACCAAGTTTCTCCGCACGTTCGGCCTGCTCGTGCTAGTGCCGGCCGCGGCGATGTGGATGGCACGCAGCGAATCGGAGACGGCGGCGAGCGAGCCGCGGGATCTGCGCCGGCGCGCGGTGCCCTGGTTCGTCATCGTATTCATCCTGCTGGCGGGCGTGCGCGCCGCGGGGGATTACCTGGCGGGCGGCGCCGAGTGGCAGGGGCTGTGGCAACAAACGCTCGCCGGAGCGCAGCGCGTGTCGGAACTGCTGCTGCTCTGCGGCATGGCGGCGGTCGGGCTCGGCATCACTTTCTCGCACCTGCGCGAGGCCGGCTGGCGTCCGGTGCTGCTGTCATTCCTCGCCGCTCTCGTCACTGGCGCCTGCGCCCTCGGCATGATCCGCTTATACGGTGCCGTCTGATGGTGCCAGTCGGCTTTGCGTTTCATGACGCCCCAGTGGATGCGGGCGCCGGTCAGCCAGCCGTAGAGCGCCTGCAGCCGCCAGATGGACATGACCTGCCGGTAACCGAAGTTCTCGAAAATTGATACCAAAAACAGTACCAGCAGATGGCGTGCCTTCGGGTAGGTATGGAATGACAGCTCTTCGAGCAGGAGCGCCGTCGTCGAGAGCATGAGGCCGAGCGCGAAGGCGGCTGCGAGGAAGGCCAGGAAGTTCATCCCGGACATCTTGCCGAGCACCAACGCGATCGCCATGACGATGAGCCCGCCGACTTCGATCACGGGACTCAAGAGCTCGAACAGCACGAAAAACGGATACGCGAGCCAGCCGGCGGCGCCGCTGCCGCGCGCGAAGCAGAGCTTGCGGTTGGTCCAGAGGCTCTCGGCCAGGCCGCGCTGCCAGCGCTTGCGCTGCTTCGCGAGCGTGCCGATGTCTTCCGGCGCATCGGTCCAGCACACGGGATCCGGGATGAACGCGACGCGGTAGCGTTAACCGCGCGCGGCGAGCGTCCGGTGCAGGCGCACGGTCATCTCCATGTCCTCGCCGATCACGTCCGCACGGAAACGGCCCGCCTCCACCACCGTGTCGCGGTGGAATACGCCGAACGCTCCGGAAACGATCAGCATCCCGTTGATCGCGCTCCAGCCGAGCCGCCCGCCGAGAAAGGCGCGCAGGTATTCGACCACCTGCACGAGCGCGAGCGGATTCTTCGGCAGGCCGACCTTCTCGAGCACGCCGCCCCGCACCACGCAGCCGTTGATGATGCGCACCGTCCCGCCGCAGGCGACCGTGCGCGGGTCCTCGAGGAACGGCCGCACGACGTGTTCGAGACTGTGCGGATCGAGGATCGAATCGGCGTCGCCGCAATAGAAGATCGGGTAACGCGCGGCGTTGATGCCGGCATTCGTCGCATCTGCCTTGCAGCCGCCATTCTCCTTGTCGATCACACGCAGGTTCGGGTACTTGTGCGAGCGGTAAATGCCGCGCACGGGCTTGGTCTTGATCTGGACCCGGTACGCCTCCGGAAACGGCGTCAGTTCGAATTCGCGGATCAAGGTCGCGAGCGTGTCGTCTTTCGAACCGTCGTTGACGATGATGACTTCGAAGTGCTGGTAGCGCAGTTGCAGCAGCGCGCGGACCGAGGTCGCGATGGTCGCCGCCTCGTTGTAGGCGGGCACGACGAGCGACACCGGCATCCGGAGATGCGAGTACACGCGCTCGGCTGCGCTGATGCCGCCCATGTAGCGGCGAAGCCCGAACAAGGCGATGAACGCGAGGCCGAGGTAGATCGCATTCAGCAGGATGAAATAGCCGAGGAAAACCCACTGCACGGCCTCGATGAAGTGGCGGAGCATCATGGAATCGCCGCCTCCGCGCGCACGTGCTCGAGTATGTCTCGCGCGTACGGATCCGTCAGATGTCCGCGAACCGCCTGGAGCCGGTCCTCCGTCATGCCTTTCAGCCGGAGCAAGGCCTGGCCCGCGCGATAGCGCACCCACCAGACACGGTCGCACATCAGCTTCGTCACGGTCTCGGTATCGGCGAGGCCGCCGAGATGGCCGTAGGCGACGGCGAGGCTTTTGCGCACCTCCGCATCGGTGGATTCCGCAAAGCGCGCGAGCTCCGGCAGCACGCCTGGATCGAGCACGACGACGAGTGCCGCCGCGATAATGCCGGCGTGCTCCGGGTGACGGCGCAGCAATTCGATTGCGACCTCGCTCCCGAGCACGGCATCGACATGCGCGAGCCACGGCAGGAGCGGCGGCGCTTTATCCATATTCAACGAGAGCATCAACGCGCGGACTGGTTCGCGCGCAACGTCGGCGCCGGCATCCACCAGCAGACGCGCCATCGCCTCGCCCGGCCAGCTCTCGCGCTCAGCCAGTTGCAGCATGATTCCCGGCATCGCGCGTTGCGCGTCGATCTGCACGAGCGCCGCGGCGGCATAGAAGGACACGAGCGCATTCGCCGAGGAGAGCTGCTCCTGGAGCGGCTTCCAGGATGTGGGATCCTGGAGATGTCCGAGCATGCGGATGGCGAGGATGCGGTGGCCGAGCCGGCGTGAATGGATCAAGCGCCGCGCGGCGACATCGAGGCGGAGTTTCAGGGCGACCTCATTGAGGCGAGCGGACGATTCGCCGCGCACCGCGTCGTGGAGCGCGTTCCACTCCTCCATCAGGTACGGCAGGTGCTTGTTCGGCAGCGGCGGGAGCGCGGGCAGCGCGTCAGTTTCGATCGCGGCCCGCGTCAAGAGCGGCCGCCAGGCCGCGATGACCCGCGCGTGCAGGCCGCGCCTCGTATTGCAGATAGCGGCGCACGATGAGCGCCATGAGCAGCAGGAGCGCCGCGCCGATGCCCGCGACCTCGGCGCTGCGCCACGCGAGCGCGACGATCAGCTCAGAATCGGTGCTCGAGTCCAAGACGTACCCGGATCCGGTCGTAAAGATCGCCCTGCTCGTACCAGCCGGCCTCCCATAAGAAACCCCAGGCGGCGTTCCGCCAATGCACCCCGTTCAGCGAGACGCTACGCGTCTCGGTGACCTGCACGACACCGGGCGCGACGGTTTCGGCTTCCTCGCCGAAACCCAACGCGAGCATGACGTGACTGTCGCGGCCGTAATCGCGTGCGAACCGGAGCAAGTGACCGAAACTCGGGTCATCGATTCCGCTCGGCTTCGACGCGTTCAGCGTGTAAGCGACGCGCAGCCAGTCCGTGTACTGCTCGATCGTTGCGGCGAGCGATTCCACATCGACGGTCGAGTAGCTCGTGTGGCGCGCGCGGAATCCGAGGCTGCGGTCGCCCGGCAGCGCGCGACCGGCCTCGAGCACGAGACTCCATTCCGGCAACACCTCGGCATCGGGCGAAACGTCGCCACTCACGCTGTACGACCAGTCGTCGTTCAGCCGATCGACGAAGGCCAGCATCACCTGTTCGTCCCGCGTGTCGAATCGTTCCTCGAGATGCAAACCGGCGTACACACGTCGCCGATCCGCCAGCCGCCGCTCGATGCCGACGGTTGCGCCACGCCAGGCCGGCCGGCCGCCGGACAGCTCTTCGTAGCTTGCATCGATCGAAAGGCGCGTCCCGCGTTGCAGGAGCCGTTGTTCAGCCATAGCCTGCCGGCGCTCGGCGGGCCAGGCGGATTGCGGAAAGGCGCGCGCGGCCTCGGCGAGCAACTCTTCGGCGCGGGCGAACTCGCCATTCATCTCGAGCGCCGTGACATTGAGGCGCCAGACATCCTCGTAGGCGGGCGCGACCTGGCGCGCACGCTCAAGGAGCGGCAGTGCTTCGCGCGGGCGCTGCAAGGCGATGAGCGCCTGCGACTTGCCGAGCAGCCAATCGACGTTGCCGGAATCGATTTTGAGAAGTTCTTCATAGTACGCGAGCGCGGCGTCGGCGCGGCCCGCCCGCGCGCAGGAACGCGCCAGTGCATCGCGGGCATCCGCGTCATTCGGCTTCGCCGCGACGGCGGCGTCCAATGCGGCGTCGCAGGCGAAGGCTGGCGAAGCGGCGAGCGCGCCGGCGATCGCGGCCAGCGCGAGACATCGACTCAATGACCGCAGGCGGCGCGTCACGGCGTCTCGTGGCATTACGATTCGGCCCGCCGCGCGGCCGGCCCGATCCGTCGCCGGATCCGCGCGACGAGTTCCGCCGGGCTGAAAGGCTTGGTCAGATAATCGTCAGCGCCGAGCCCCAGCGCGCGCACGGCGTCGTGCTCGCGCGTGCGCGACGTCAGTATGATGACGGGCACGCCCTTCCAGGCCGCGTGGGAGCGGAGCCGCTCGAGGAGCTCGAAGCC
This sequence comes from Steroidobacteraceae bacterium, assembly GCA_040878925.1. Taxonomy (GTDB): domain Bacteria; phylum Pseudomonadota; class Gammaproteobacteria; order Steroidobacterales; family Steroidobacteraceae; genus SCUD01. Next base: position 5,741 of record JBBDLI010000012.1, read on the forward strand.
GTCGGTATAGGGCAGCATGACATCGAGCAGCACGAGGTCGACGGCGAAGCGCTCCTTCTCGGCGAGATAGCCGAGCAAATACGCCATGTGCACGTCGTCCTCGACGATCAGGAGCCGCTGCTGTGCGTTAGAATTCAAGGCCTTGGCCTCTACCGGTTTTACAATAGTGGGGGCCCGAGAGACCCGAATACGTGACCCGCGTCCCGGAAGGGCGGCTCCTTGAACGATTCTCGCGACCCCCGTATCGCAGAACTAGAGCGGCAGCTCACAGAACTGCGCACCTCGCTCGCCGAGGCGCGCGAGCGGGCCGAGAGCGCGAGCCGTGCGCGCAGCGAGTTTCTTTCCAATGTCAGCCATGAAGTGCGCACGCCGATGAATGGCGTGATCGGCATGACGACGCTCCTGCTCGACACCGATCTCGACCGCCGCCAGCGCGAGTACGCGAACGTGATCAAGTCGAGTGCCGATGCGCTCCTCGTCGTGATCAACGATCTCCTCGACTACTCGAAGATCGAGGCCGGCAAGCTCGAGCTCGAGCGCATCGAGATGGATTTGCGCGCGCACGTCGAGGAAGTCGCGACGACGCAGGCGGTCGCGGCGGCGGCGAAGCAGCTCGAGCTGGTCGTCCACGTCGCGGCGGATCTTCCGGAGCGCGTGCTGGGCGATCCCGGCCGGATCCGCCAGGCGCTCACGAACCTCGTCTCGAATGCCATCAAGTTCACGGCGAAGGGCGAAGTCGCGATCCAGGTGACGCGCGAGCGCGGCCCGGTCGGGGATCTCGTGCGATTCTCAGTGCGGGACACGGGCATCGGCCTCGCGCCGGACGTATTGCCGCGGCTGTTCCATCCTTTTATGCAGGCCGACGCTTCGACGGCGCGGCAATATGGCGGCACCGGCCTCGGGCTTTCGATCGTCAAGCGCCTCGCGGAATTGATGAGCGGCGATGTCGGCGTGAGTAGCCGCCCGGGTGAAGGATCGACCTTCTGGTTCACGGCGCGGCTGCCGCCCTGTGCCCGCGAGCCGATCGAGGAACCGGCGCCGCCCGCGCCGGACGAGGGCCGGCGCGTGCTGGTCGTCGACGACAACGACACCAACCGCCGCGTCATCGGCGAATTGCTGGCAGCCGCGGACTACCAGGTGGAAACCGCGGCCTCGGCGATCGAGGCCCTGAGCGTGCTGCAACGCGCGGCCGATGCGGGATCGCCCTTCCAGGCCGTGCTGACCGATCACCGGATGCCCGGCATCGGCGGGCTCGAGTTCGCGCGCCGCATCCGCGCCGTCCCCGCGATTTCCGAGCTGCGGCTCGTGCTCTACAGCTCCATCGACGACCGTTCGAGCCGCCAGGAGCTGCGCGAGCTCGGATTTGCCGGCCATCTGTCGAAGCCGATGCGGCGCGCGGAGCTGCTCGCGACGATGGAGCGCGTGCTGTCGCACGCAGCGCTGGAATTCACGCAGCGGCTGCGCGCCATCGTCACCCGCGACGTGATCGTGGAAGCGCATCATCGGCGCGGGCGCACGGTGCTCTTGGTCGAGGACAACCCGACCAATCAACGCGTCGCGGAGATTTTTCTCGAGCGCGCGGGCTGCGACGTGGTGCTGGCCGCCGACGGCAGCGAGGCGCTCGCCGTATTGCGGGACCGCCGGGTGGATCTCGTGCTGATGGATGTGCAGATGCCGGTGATGGATGGGCTCGACGCGACGCGGCACATTCGCGCGGAAGTGCCCGGGGGTCTCCGCATTCCGATCGTCGGACTGACGGCGAGCGCCATGAAGGAACAGGTTGAAGCCTGCCGAGCGGCGGGCATGGACGAGGTGATCGCGAAGCCGCTCGAACGCGATCGGCTCGAGGCGGTGCTCGAGCGCTATGCGCCCGCGGTCGGAACGCGCACCGGGCGGCACATCGTGCGGGCCGCGCCGGCGCGCGTCGTGCCGGGCCGGGAGATTTCGGTGGACCGGTTTCGGGAAGTGACCGCCGGCGACGCCGTGCTGACCCAGGGATTGATCACGAGTTTTGCGCAAAGCGCGGAACAGGCCTGCACCGATCTCGAGGCGGCCCTCCATCGCGGCGATTTCCCGCTCGCGCGCCGTGCAGCGCACACGCTTGCGGGCGCGAGCGCCAACATGGGCGCGATGCGGCTCGAAGCCGTGGCGGTCGCAATGGAGGAAGCCGCATTGCAGCAGGACGGCGTGGCGCTCAGGCCGCTGGTTCCCGCGGCGCGCCGCCGCCTGGAATCAGCTCTCGCCGAGCTGAAATCGCTCTAGACGGTGCTGGGTCGTAGGATTCGTAGCTTTCGCATGACAGTGCCGGGTCGTAGGTTCCGAGTGCGGGAAACTACGAAACCTACGACCCGGCACCGGCCTTATACGAAGGCACGGATTGCGAAGTACTGAACGAACGCCGACGCGATCAGCAGGATCGAGGTCGGCAGTCCTTTGTAGATAAACTTCGAGAACATCACTGTCTCCTTTTTCGCGTTGTTACCAATCAACTTCAGGCGGCGCTGCGCCGCTCTCTGCGCCGAGCGCCCGCGCAGTCAACCGCGAATTGTGCGGGCTCGCCGGTTTTCATTCCGTGCGCTCGCTCGCAAGCGCGCGCGCGGCAGCGCGATTTCGCGCTTGTTTATTGCGTTTATGTGAACGCCGTCCGCACATTCTTCGAGTTTCACGAGCACCCGGCGCAGGTGCTCGTCGCGGCCGGCGGCATTATACGCGATCGACGCGTGAACGCCCTTGAAAACACGCGCCTGGCGTGAAAGAAACGTGAAACTAAGATATCATATAACTAATTGATAATGTTTGATTTTATAGTTTTCGCGATTTTCTTTTGACCCACACATCGCGCGGTAAGCCCCGTTCCACGCAGCGCCAATTCGGCAGCATTCGGGAATCGCTGTGAGAAAACGCTGACACCATTCAGGGCGAGATCGCCGGTACCCGCCACGCATGCAACCTGAGAGCGTCGCCGCAGGGATGCCCGCCAAGAATCAAGTCCGGTTTCTCGCCAGTCTGTTGATCCCGGTTGCGCAAGCAGGCGCATCGGGCCAGGAGCCGCCGACGCCTGCAGCCGGCGGCGGACCCGACCATCCCATCGAGGTCCTCCTGCCATTCGAGATGCAGGCCAGTTTTTTTCATTCGCTGCCGATCGCGGGTCTCATGGTGACCCCTGACCAGATCGCGCAGCTCGTTCTCACGAATCCGCGGTTGCGTGTCGCGACGGGCGCTGACACGCACGCGGACCTGATTGCACTGAATGTCCGCGGCGCCGGCCGGGCCCCGAAACCATAACCGGTCGTCGCCATACCCCCTCGCGGGCGCCTCTGGCGCCCGTTTTTTTGCCCGGATAGGCGGGGTCCGCGGCTCTGCGGTAGGCTCACCGGCGATGTTGCGCCTGCGATTGCTCGGAAGCTTCGAACTCAGGGGCCCGCGCGACAGGCCGCTCAAGATCCCGGCGCGCAAGACCCGCGCCCTGCTCGCATTTCTCGCCCTTCAGAAAGGCGCGCAGCAGAGCCGCGAGCGCCTCGCGGCGCTGCTCTGGGAAGACGCGGACGCCGAACTCGCGCGCTCGAGCCTGCGCCAGGCGCTGACCGCGCTCCGGCGCGCCCTGCCGGAGAAACAGCGCGCGCTGCTCGAGGCCGATGCCCAGCAGGTCGCGCTGAATCCTGCGCAGTTGCAAGTGGACGTGCTGCGCCTGCGGGCACTGCTCGCGGAATCGACCCTGGTTTCGCTGAAGGCGGCTCGCGCGCTGGCCGCGGAGACGCTGCTCGAGGGTTTCGACGCGCGCTCCAACGCATTCGAGCAATGGGTCGCCGCGGAACGCCGGAGCCTGCGACGCGAGCTGGCGGCCGCCGCGGCCAGACTCGCCGGGCTCTGCCGGGAAGCGGCCGATGCGGACGGCGAAATCGACGCGCTCAACTGGCTGCTCGCCCTCGAGCCGCTGCACGAAGGGGCGCATCGCGAGCTGATGGAAACCTTCGCCCGTTCGGGCCGCTACACGGAGGCGCTCCGCCAGTACCAGTTGTGCCGCACCGTGCTCCGCCGCGAGCTCGATCTCGCGCCCGAGCCCGCGACCGAGACGCTTTATCGCGAATTGATGAAGAAGCGTGGTGCCGGGACAACCGGCACGCGCAAAGCGCCGTTTGCGGGCCGCCATGTGGAACTGTCGCTGATGAATACGCTCCTCGAACGCGCCGTCGCGACGAAGCGCGGCCGTACGATCGTGATCCGCGGCGAGGCCGGCATCGGCAAGACGCGATTGCTCGAGACGCTCGCGGAAACGGCGCGGTCGCATGGCACAGCGATCCACCACGTGCAGGTGCTGGACTTCGGCCAGGTCAAGGCTCGACGTCCCTTGGCGGCGCTCTGCGCCAGTCTGCTCGGCATCGGCGCAGAAGCGGATCCGGCCGAGCGCGGCCGCGCGGTCGCGGAAGCGATCGAGTCCCGGCGTCTGCCTGCGGACAGCATCCTGCACGCGAGCGGCCTGATCGGCGCGCCGCTCTCCGCGGACCAGGCGTCGATCGAGCTGAACGTGGACGCGCAGGCGCTCGAACACGGCCGCATCGAAGTCGTGCGGCGGCTGATCGAATCGGTCTGCGCCCTCTCCCCGCTTCTGCTCGTGATCGAAGACCTGCACTATGCGGGCGGCGAGGAAGCGGCGCGTCTCGGGGAGCTCGCCGCTTCGGTCGCGTCGCAGCCGGCGCTGCTCATCCTCTCGACGCGCCCCGACGAGGATCCGATCGATGCCGCCTGGCGCGCGCGGGCCCGCGGCTGCCCGCTCACGACGCTCGATCTCGCGCCGCTGACCGACGAAGAATCGCGCGAGCTCGCGGCGGGCTATCCGCAATTGCCGGAGCAGACGGTCGAGGGATGCATCCGGCACGCGCAGGGTCATCCACTCTTTCTCGACCAGCTGCTGCGCGCCGCGGATGCCGGCGAGACCGCGATGCCAGGATCCGTGCAGGCGCTCGTGCTCGCGCGCGTCGAGAAACTCGATCGCGTCGATCGCGAAGCGCTCCTTGCCGCAACGGCGTTGGGATTGCGCTTCCCGCGCGAGTCTCTTGCGGCGATGGTGGACGACCCGCACACCACGCTCGATCGCTTGGTGGACGCCGGGCTCCTCTCGATCGAGGGCGGCGAGATCGCCTTCGTGCACGCGCTCATGCGCGAGGCGGTGTATGAGTCGCTGCTCAAGTCGAGGCGCCGCGAGCTGCACGCCCGCGCGGCCGCCTGGTACGCGGGGCGCGACGCGGGGCTACGCGCCGGGCATCTCGCGGAAGCGGACGACCCCGGCGCCGCGCGCGCCTGCCTCAAGGCGGCGACAGCCGAGGCGGAGGCGTTCCGGCTCGATCGCGCCGTCGAGTTTGCAGAGAAAGCCTGCGCGCTCGCGCGCGAGCCCGTGGATTTCTGCGTCGCGCACTGCCTGCTTGGGGAATTTCAGACGCGTACCGGCCATACGCACGACGCGATCGCGACACTGCGCGAAGTCATCGATCTCAGGCCCGATGCGCTCCTCGAGGTTCGGGCGCGGCTCGCGCTCGCGAATGCGCTCAGGATTCTCGACCGCTACGACGAGGCGCTCGCTGCGCTCGGCCGCGCCGAAGCCGTGCTCGCGGGCCACGATCGCCCGGAACTGCTGGCGCGCATCTGGACGCTCCGCGGCAACATTCATTTCACCCGGGGCGAACTCGACGCTTGTCTTGCCGCTCACGAGCAGGCGCTCGCATGGGCGCACCAGGCGAACTCACCGGTCGACGAGGCGCGCGCGCTGGGCGGGCTCGGCGATGCCTGGTACCAGCGCGGCCGCATGCGGACGGCGCGCGATCATTTCGCGAAGTGCGTGACGCAGGCGCGCCAGCACGGCGCGATCGGACTTGCGCTCTCGAATGCGCCAATGCTGGCGCTGACGCGCGCGATTTGTGGCGAAGTCTGGCAGGGGCTTGCCGATTGCACGGAGATCGTCGCCGAGGCTTCGCGATTCGGCGACCCGCGCTCGGAACTGCTCGCGCGCGACGTCGAATCGATGGTCTCGCTGTTCCGCGCCGACTACGAGCGTGCGCGCCGCGCCTGCGATCGGGGTCTCGCGCTCGCGCGGCAGCTCGGGGCACGGCGCTTCGAGGCGGAACTGATGGCGCTCCAGGGCCATGCGCTCGGCGAGCTCGGCGGCAGCGCGGATGCGCAGGTGCTGTTGCGGCAGGCGACGAATCTCGCGCTCGAAGTCGCGCGCACGTATTGCGGGCCCTGGTGCCTCGGCATCCAGGCGCTGCACACGCCAAACGTGGAGCGCGCGCGCGAATTGCTGGCGCAAGGCGAGGCGTTCCTCGCTCAGGGCTGCGTGAGCCACAATCACCTGGAGTTTCGTCGTCTCGCGATGGAATTCAACCTGCGGCACGGCGATTATCGCGAGACGCGCCGCCACGCGGCGGCGCTGCGTGTCTACACGCGCGAGGAATCGCTGCCCTGGAGCGACCTCGTGGTGCGCCGCGCGGAATGGCTTTCGGATCAGGCCGAGGATCCGGCACGCGACGATTTGGCATCGCGCCGCGAGGCGCTCCTCCGCGAGATCACGACCGCCGATTTCGCCTGGCTCCTGCGGGGGTTATGAATGGTGCCGTGCTTTGCGGCGCCGTCGAAGTTACATGCTCACAGTCACCGGCGAGTCGAGCGTGAAGCCGATCACGGTGCCCGCGGGCAGCACGACTTCCTGGCCGGTCTTCTTCGCCGCAGCAGTGCCCGCGGCAGCGCCGAGTATCGCGCCGATGATCTTGCCCGAGTCGCTGTCGACCTGGTGACCGATCACGCCGCCGGCGACTGCGCCGCCTGCGATCTTCGCGGTGTCGCGGGCCTTGTCGCTCTTGTCCGCGATCTGCGTGATGCGTCCGTTGACCGGCCTGTCGCCGCCGTCCGCGAACGTCATGTTGTCAAACGTCAGCCCGAGCGTCGGCTTGCCGCCGATCGTCTTGCTGCCCGAGATCACCTGGGTAACCGAGCCCTGGATCAGCGCTCCCGCCTTCGCGAGCACCTTGCCATCCACGACCAGGTCCGATGTCAGGTTCGCCGAGACGCGCTGGCCGACTTGCGCGGTTTTGGTCGAGATCTCGGCCGGGAGTTGCGCCGAAATCGAAGTCCCCGCGGGAACCGTGTAGTTCTTCGGGCCAGCCGCGACCGGCGTCGGCGCAGGCTTCGGTGACGACGGCGACGACGCCGGCCTCGGGGAAGGCCTCGGAGCGGCCGCCTTCGCGAGCGCCGCCTCGCGATCGGCGAGCTCCTTTTCCTTCTCCTTCAGTGCCAGCTCCGCCTCGCGGCGCGCCAACTCTTCCTCGCGCGCGGAGAGTTCGGCGGATTCATCGATCTCCGCCTGCACGGCGGGATCGGTCGTCACCGCGGTCTCGTCCGCCGGCTTCTTTTCGCAGGCGGCAAGCGCAAGCGCTGCCAGCGCGAATGGAATCAATGCAATGGTCTTTTTCGACGGCATCTCGGTTTCTCCGTGTTTCGCTCCCTGATTACGGCTTCAGGAACTCGATGCGATCGTACAGGGCTTCGAGCTCCGGCACGAACACATTCCAGTTCGCCGCGTCTTCGTCATAACTCCAGTCCGGGGCCGCGAGCTTCTCGACGCGAAGCTCCGTCTGGAGCAGATAATAATGCTTGCCGCGCGCGACGACGGCCATGCCACGCCAGGAATCGTTCCGCTTCACGTCGTAGCTGTCTTTCACGGCCAGACCGAGCGGCGAGCCATTCGGCACATGCGCGACCGCGATCCATGCCGGCTGGCCGCCGATCTTGCCCGCCTCGTTGCGCAGGACTTTCGCGTCGGGCACGCTCACCTGGAAGAATCGCGGAAAACCGGTGTCGTGGAACCAGTTGGCCAGTTGCTTGGTCTCGTCCGCGCTCTCGTCGCTCGCGGTCCCGTCCTTGTGCTCCATGTAGAGCACGCCGAGCATGCGGCCCGCGCCATCGATGAAGGACACGGCGCCCGCGTTGTTGTTCTTGGGTTCGCGGCCGTCGGACACGATTGGATCATCCGGGAACGGCGCGGATAAGCGGAACAGCTTCCCCGGCGCCGTGTAAACGCGGTCGCCGTACCTGCCGTACAAGTGTCCCTGGGTGACGGTCGCCGCGCAAAGAAGGGGTGCCAGCGCGACCATGGCGTAGACCGCTAACTTGTTCATATGACTCCCAGTTTAGCCCTTGGTAATCCCAAGCCAAGACTCCCAGCCCTCGTGGGACAAGCCGGGACCAGAGGGAGTTTCATCCAAAGCCGCGACCGGCGGCCGGGGGCGCGCTTCATAATACGGAGGCATGGGCCCGCTCGCCGGCATTAAGGTCCTCGATCTCAGCCGAATACTTGCCGGTCCCTGGGCCACGCAGTGCCTCGCCGATTTCGGCGCGACGGTCTGGAAGGTCGAGAAGCCCGGCAGCGGCGACGACACCCGCCACTGGGGCCCGCCCTGGCTCAAGGACAAGAAGGGCAAGGACTCCGCCGAAGCCGCCTATTTCGCGTCCACCAATCGCGGCAAGCAGTCGCTCGCGATCGATTTCACCAAGCCCGCCGGTCAGCAGATCATCCGCTCGCTCGCGCTTCGCGCCGACGTGCTGATCGAGAACTTCAAGGTCGGCACGCTCGCGAAAAATCGCCTCGGTTACGAATCGCTGCGCGGCGTCAATCCGAAGCTGATCTATTGCTCGATCTCGGCCTACGGCCAGGACGGTCCCGCGGCCGGCGAGCCGGGTTACGATGCGATGATCCAGGCGGTCTCGGGCCTGATGAGCGTGACCGGCGTGCCGGATGGCGAACCGGGCGCGGGTCCGGTCAAGGTGGGAGTCGCGGTTTCGGACCTCATCACGGGCCTTTATGCCGTCATCGCGATCACCGCGGCGCTGCTCGAGCGCGAGCAGTCCGGCCGCGGCCAGTACATCGACCTGGCGCTCCTCGATACGCAGGTCGCCGCCTTGGCGAACCAGACCTTGAACTACCTGGTCACCGGCGTCCCGCCGGTCCGCCGCGGCACGGCCCATCCGAACATCGTTCCTTACCAGGCGTTTGCGACCAGCGACGGCTATCTGATGCTCGCGGTCGGCAACGACCGCCAGTTCGCGGCCTTTTGCGAGGCAGTCGGCAAGCCGGGCCTCGCCCGGGACGAGCGCTTTCGCACCAATGCGGCCCGGGTCGAGAACCGGTCCACCCTCGTCGCGGAGCTCGACAAGCTTTGTAGGCAGAAGACTACGAAGACTTGGTTGAAAACACTGACGCCGGCGAACGTACCTTGCGGACCGATCAACAATCTTGCGGAAGTCTTTGAAGAACCCCAAGTTCGACATCGGAAATTGCGCTTCGACCTGCAACATTCGCTCGGCAGAAAAGTGCCGCAGGTGCGAAATCCCGTGCTTTTCTCGCGAAGTACGCTCGAATATCATTCTCCTGCGCCGCTGCTCGGTGAACACACGACAGCGGTTTTGACCGGCGAATTGGGACTCAGCGAATCAGAAATTCTGTCGCTGAAAACAGACGGCACGATCAGATAATTCTTGTGTGATTGGTGTCTCATAACCCGTGCCGGATGCGGCCAAGAAAGTATTAAGGAGACTTTAGAGATGAAACTTCATATCGTTGTCGCGAGCGCTGCGCTCGCAATCGCCCCGTTTGCCATGGCGGAAGAAGTCGCCCAGGGCACAGCGGATTGTGCGTCGCTGCAGGCGCAGTACGACCAGGCGGCGGCCACTGCAACGGCCGAGCAGGTCGGCGCTGCCAAGGCAGCTCGCGATGAAGGCGAGAAGCTCTGCTCGGAAGGCAAGAGCGCAGAAGGCGCGGCCAAGCTGAAGGAAGCCATTTCGCAGATCGCGGCTCCCTCGCAGCAGCCCTCGTCCTAAGTTCGACTAAGGATTGTCGACAGACGGCGGCCGGGGCAACCCGGCCGCTGTTTTTCTGTGCGGTGGAAATCTAGCGCCAGAGTTTCCGCGAACTGCCCCGCAGAAGTTTCGCGGCCAGGCGCTCCTTCCGGCGTTCCAGTTCCCGCGGCCGCGGCGCTGAAGCGCCCGATTTCTGCTTTTCCTCCAGCTTCTCGTTCAAGAGCACCTCGGCGCGTGCAAACGCCTGGCGTCGGCGCACGTCATCAAGCGAGCCGGCCTTCGGCACGATCGCGAAAGCGACCTGGCAGCCCATCGCGTGCGCGAGACGATCGAGGCTCGCCAACGTGATCCGGCGCCGTCCCTCCGCGCGCTCCATCTGCTGCACCGTCGCGCGCGCCACGCCCGCCCGCGCGGCGAGCTGCGACTGCGAAATCCCGAGCGCCGTGCGGATCTCGCGCACCCAGCCGGTGCGCGGAACGACGGCCGGATTCATGCGCGGAAACGCGCGCGACGTGCTCGCGATCTCCGCGCGCTTTCTAAGCGGCCCGCGATGCGGGATGATCTCTTTTTTAGGCATTCCGGCGGATGTCTATAGGCATCGTATAGCAGTGTAATCCAATGAACTCCATTGCCGCACCCATCAACCCCCTGGAACTCAAGGCTTATGTGCGCTCGGGCTATCCCGAGCCGTTTCGAACGCAGGTCCTGCCACGCGAAAAACGCGCGCTCGGCGATGCCGCGGGTCTCACGAAAATCGGCATCAACCACACGACGCTCGGGCCCGGCGTCGCCTCTTCGATGCGCCACTGGCACACGCACGAAGATGAGCTCATCTATGTGATCTCCGGCGAGCTCGTGCTCGTCACCGACGCGGGTGACCGGCCGCTCGTCGGCGGACAGTGCGCCGGATTTCCGGCGGGGCATCGAGACGGTCATCAACTCGTCAATCGCGGAACCACACCCGCGGTCTATCTCGAGATCAGCAATCGCAACGAGCAAGACGCAACGTACTATCCGGATGTCAACCTCCACTGGAACGCGCCCGAGTCGCGCGGCAAGTTCACGCACAAGGACGGGCGGCCGTACTGACGGGCGGCATCATGCGACATACCGCTGCACTGCTCTCGATCGTCGCCGCCGTTGCCGTTCCGGCTTTCGGTCAGGACCACGAAGCCGAGCCGACCGCCTTCGAGTCGTTCGTCTCCATGCCGAGCGTCGTCGTCGAGTTTACGCAATCGATCGGGACGCTCAGCAGCACCGACGCCACGGTTGAAGTCAGCGCGCTCGTCGCGTACGACACCGCACAGCCGGGCGTAAGCATGCGGGGCGTTCGATTGACGATGGAGAACAACACCAGCCGCGAGTACGTGTATCTGGACGCCGGTCAACTCGCGGCCGCGAAGAGCGAGCTGGCCGAGATCGAAAGTGGCGTCGCCGAGCTGAAGTCGGGGTCGGACGCCCCGTATCGGGTACAGGGCACGGCGCGTTGCTGGCGACCGGAACGGCCGATGCGGATCCTGTGCCCCAGTTATCGCGTCGGGCCGGATGGCGCGGGCCTCGGTCTCGGCGTGCTTGGCGGCTCGGGTTTCTCTTTCCCGGGGCGGAGACCCTCGGAGTTTGCAGCGCTGATTGATCAAGCCACGGCAACACTTGAAACGCTCGAGCACGGGCCTCGAAGCTCCAACCCATAGCGATCGTGTGTATATACAACGCTGTTCGCGGCGCATCCGCGCGCCTGCTTGTCGCGGCGGCCGATTCAAACGCCCGGCACACCGGCGGCAGTCAGGAACTCGCTAAATGCAGCTAATCCCGGGGAAGGCGCGGGCCGAACCGGTCTGACTCCAGACCGTCACTACTTGGCCGCATGGCCTCGATGGTCGCGAGCGGATCGGCGTGTTTCCAGATGGTTATACGCATCCGGTAACGGTGTAATCGCCTGTCAGAAAACAAGATGACGCCGGCGCTGGCAAAACCCTGGACCCAAGGCGTTCAGAAGGCGTTCCCGATCAGTTCGCGGCGTCCTTATACGCCAGCAGCACGGCGTTGATCCGGGTCTGATAACCCGGGCCCTGGGCCTTGAACCACTCGAGCACTTCCGGATCGACCCGCAGCGAAATGGCCGCTTTCCGGCGGGAGCGAGGCAGCGCCTGGCGGGCGATTCCACGGACCACCTCCGCGATCTCGGCGCCCGCTGCGGCGGCGGCGTCGGCGCGAGGCAGCAGGCCCGGTGCCAGGCTCTCGACCTGTCCCGTCCGGGCAAACCGGGAGAAAAATCCCTTCTTCATGGACCTGCCTCCCGCACCCGTTCGACCCGCTCAATAATAACTGATTGTATATACAAACCCGCCGCAGCACCAGCCGGCGTTTGATCCCGCAGGTCCCCGTCATCGGAGTCGAACATGAACCTGCAAGCGCTTCCGGCCGCCGCCGTCCTGGCTCTCTTTTGCCCCCTCGCCGCCCTGGCCGGCCAGCGCGTGGACGTCGAAATTCTCGACCGCACGAGCGGTCGCGTGCTGCCGGTTTACTGGCACGAAGGCGAGCGCCATGTCGCGGGCGAGCCCGGTCACGAGTACGAGATCCGGATCCGGAATCGCGGCCACGGCCGGGTGCTCGCCGTGACCTCGGTGGATGGAATCAACGTGATCACCGGCCGCACGGCATCGCCCGATCAGAGCGGCTACGTGGTCGATCCCTATGGCCGCCTCGCGATCGACGGCTGGCGGAAGAGCATGGACGAAGTCGCCGCCTTCTACTTCACCGCCCTGCCCGATTCCTACGCCGCCCGCACCGGCCGTCCGGACAATGTTGGCGTGATCGGCGTGGCGCTGTTCCGCGAACAGGTGCATTACCCCGCGGTCCTCGGCCGCGAATCCGCTGCGATGCCCGAAGAGGCGCCGGCTGCCGAGCAGAAGTCGGCCGATGCTTCCGGACGCTACCGCGACGAAGAGCGGCTCGGCACCGGTCACGGCCAGCGCCGCGATTCCGGCGCGACTTATACGCAGTTCGAGCGCGCGAGCGTTGATCCCGAGGAAATCATCCGGATTTACTACGACTCCCGCCGGAATCTGGTGGCGCGCGGTGTGATTCCACGGCCGCCTTACCGCTTCGCGCGGCGCTCGCCCGACCCCTTCCCGCAGGGATTCGTGCCGGATCCCTGATTCGGCGCGGCATAATCCCCCAAAGGGGCCTCCAAAGGGGACGTTCACCTTTACGTTTACCGTTGTTCTGCCCGTAAAGGTGAACGTCCCCTTTGGAGGAAGGTGAACGTCCCCTTTGGGGGATTATGCCGACCGAACTGCTGTTTCGTGACGATGCCTACCTGAAAGCTGCTACGGCGCGCGTAGTCGCGGCCGCCGACGGCCGCATCGAGCTCGACCGCACGATCTTTTATCCGCTCGGCGGCGGCCAGCCCGGCGATACGGGATTCTTCGTGCGCGAGAACGGCGAACGCATCGCGATCACCGATACGCGCAAGGGCGACACGCCAGGTATGGTCGCGCATCTCGTCGCCGCCGGCGGCGCCATGCCGGAAATCGGCGAATCGGTCGCGCTCGAACTCGACTGGCCGCGCCGCTATGCGCTCATGCGCCTGCACACCGCGCTCCACGTGATGTCGTGCGTGGTCGTCGCGCCCGTAACCGGCGGCAACATCTCCCCCGACAAGGCGCGCCTCGACTTCGACATCGACATGACGCTGCTCGAAGCCGGGAAAATCGAACACGGGACGAATGAACTGATCGCGCGCGGCGTCGCGACGGAAAGCGTCTGGATCACGGACGAGGAGCTCGATGCGCGGCCGGAACTCGTCAAGACGATGAGCGTGCAGCCACCGCGCGGTGCAGGGCGCATCCGCCTGCTGCGCATTCCGGAGATCGATCTGCAACCCTGCGGCGGCACACATGTCGCGAACACCGCCGAGATCGGCGGCATTCGCGTGCTCCGGATTCGCAACGAAGGCAAGCGCAACAAACGCGTGGAGATCGCGCTCGCCGGCTGACTCCGCACGACGACGGAGCCCGTGTTGCGCCAGATCGCTGTGTCGTTAGAATACGCGCCGTTTCTCAGGCAACGCGCCCATCGCAGGACAAGCGCTTCGCGTTGCAGACAAGGAGGTCGTCATGGAGAAGGTAGTACGGACCCTCGCGGGTCTGCTGTGCGGATCGCTCGCTGCGGGCACCGCGTCTGCGGAATGGAGCGGCAAGGGCAGGCTCGGCGGCGTGCTCGCGCGCGGCAACACCGAGACGACGACGCTCAACGCCAACATGGACGTCCTCAACAACCTCGAGCGCTGGCATCACAAGTTCGGCACCTCGGTGCTGCGCACGCTGAGCCAGGACGTGATTACCGCGGACCGCTGGGAGCTGCGCGCCGAGAGCGACTACAAGCCCACCCGGCGCACTTACATGTTCGGTTCCCTGCGCTACGAGGACGACCAGTTCACCGACTATGAGTACCAGGCGACTGGTGCCATCGGCTACGGCTATCACTTCATCGAGAACGAGGACACGAAGCTGGATGGCAAGATCGGTGTCGGCGTCCGGAGCACCGAGCTGCGCCTCAGCGGCGAAACCGAAAGGGAAGACATCCTGCGCGGCGCGCTCGAATTCGAGCACCACCTGACCGACACCGCGCTGGTTTTCAACCGGTACCTGATCGAAAGTGGCTCGACCAACACTTTCATGCAGAACCAGTTCGGCATCGAAGTGAAGATCAACCATGCGCTCGCGCTCGGCCTCGGCTACGAGGTGCGACGCAACACAGACGTGCTGCCGGGGACAAGGAATTCCGACCAGCTCTACACCGCGAATCTTGTGTTCGGGTTCGGCGTCCCGCCGTAAACCTGTAAATAGGGACGCAACCCCTTTACAAGCGCGCGCGCATCGTGCGCGAGAGCAGGAACAGGCTGAGCGCCGCCTGCAGCCACAGGCTCGCGACCGACAGGTACCAGACATGATCGAGCTCGAGACCAGGCAGGGTCGAGAGCCAGATGGCCGGCAACATGAACGTCGCGAGCCTAGAGGCGGTGCTGCCGAGCGCGGGCCAAGTGTGGCCGAGCCCCTGGAAAATCCCGGAGCAGGTGAAGATCAGGCCCGAGGCCGCGAAGTTCCAGGAGATCAGCCGCAGGAAGTGCGCGGCCACGTCGACCACGGCCGGATCGTCCGTGAAGCCCAGGACCAGTAATTCCGGGCGCCACTGGCACAGCAGCGTCAGCACCAGCATCAGGATCACGCTGATCTTCGCGGCTGACCAGAAGGTCTCGCGCACGCGCGCGGGTTGCCTCGCACCGAAGTTCTGGCCGGCAATCGGACCGGTCGCGAACGCGATCGCCATCGCCGGCAGGGAAATCGACTGCATCAGCCGCGTGCCGAGCCCGAATCCGGCCTGCGCCGCCGCGCCGAAGTCGCGGATCACCCAGTAGATGACCGCCATGTACAGGAACATGAAGGCGAACTCGCCGCCCGCCGGCAGCCCGATGTTGATCATGCGGCCCCATACCGCGAGCCGCGGACGCCACAAGCCGGCGCGGAAGTGCACGTACTTCTCGAGCCGCAGGAAGTAAACGGACAGCATCAGCACGCCCGCCGCGACCGAGATCGTGCTGGCGAGCCCCGCGCCGGCGACGCCCATCGGGCGGCCGGTGCCCCAGCCTGCGATCAGGACCGGCGCCAGCACCGCGTTCAGCAGCACCGTCGCCATCTGCACGATCATCGTCGGCTTCACGACACCGGTGCCGCGAAGACCCGAGACCATCACCATCGACACGTATTGCAAGGCGAGGCCCGGCAGGAACCAGTACAGGTAAGTCGCGCCGGCCTCCACGGTGGCCGCATCGGCCCCGACCGTGCGCATGTAGCAACCGACGACGGCGTAACCGCCGCCGACTGTCGCGGCGGTACAGAGCGCCGCGAGCGACAGCGACTGGTTGAAGACCAGGTTGGCGTCCTCCGGGTCCTTGCGCCCGACCGCGTGCGAGATCAGCGCCATCGTCCCGACGCCGAGCGTCTGGGTCATCGCCATCACGACGAACATGGCAATTCCTGCGGCACCGACACCGGCGAGAGCCGATTCGCCCAGTTGCGCGACGAAGTACAGGTCGATCAGGAAATAGAGCGTCTGCGCGAGCATGCCGGCCGCAATCGGCACGGCCATGACCACCAAATGGCCGGTAATCGGGCCTTGTGTCAGGTCGCGCATGGAAATCCTGGGGAAGAGTTAAGATGCTACCCGACCGCCGGGGCCGGCGGCCAAGACACGACGAGACTCGAGGGGAGAAACCGTGAGTATCATCAAATCGGCTGCAGTCATTGCAGTAGGTCTGCTCGCTTTCGCGGGATGCCAGAAGGGTGCTCAGGACACGACGGCGGAAGAAACCGCGGTCCGGGCTGTCAATATCGCCTGGGACACTGCCTACAAGGCGGGTGACGCGGACGGCGTCAGCAACATCTACGGTGAAGGCGCCGTGGTGCTGCCGCCGGGTTCGCCGACGGTCGTCGGCAACGATGCAATTCGCGAATTCTTCGCGAGCGACATCGCCGCCAACAAGGCCGCCGGCATGATGATGAGCATCGATGAAGAAAGCACAGTCACCATGTCGGGCGATCTTGCCTGGCAGAACGGCACCTTCAAGGTCAGCGACGCCAGCGGCGCGACGGTCGACACCGGAAAGTATCTGTCGCTTTTGCAGAAACAAGACGGGAAGTGGATGCTGATCCGTGACGTCTGGAATTTGGACAGCGCACCGGAAGCGCCGCCAGCAGCCGCGGCGGCCGCCGAACCTGCGGCTGAACCCGGCGCCAGTTGATCCGTAATCATCGGATCGATACGTGGACGGCCGGAACAAAGGCCCCCGCTCGGGGGCCTTTTTTATTGCGTTACGCGTGACGGCGGGGGCAATGCATTATTATCGCGCGAGGCCGCTCCGTATCGCGGCAGATCAACGATCACTAAAAAAGGGGGGATCATGAATTTCCTGAAGACAGCCGCGATTGCGGCTAGCGGATTGCTTGCGCTCGCCGGATGTCAGAAAGCGGCGGACACGACCGCGGATGAGGCTGCGATCCGCGCGGCGACTGCAGCCTGGGCAGATGCCTACAATGCCGGCGACGCAGATGCCGTGGCCGCGCAATACACCGAAGACGCGGTACTCCAGCCGCCGGGCGCGCCGTCAGCCTCGGGTCGCGCGGCGATCAGTGAATTCATCGCCGCCGACAGTGCGGCCACCAAAGCCGCTGGATTGAAATTCAACATTCCCGGCGACGGCCCCGTCATCATTTCGGGCGACCTCGCCTACGAGGCGGGATCGTTCAGCGTCACGGATGCTGCAGGCAGCACGGTCGCGACCGGCAAGTACATCGGGGTGTTCAACAAGACCGACGGGAAGTGGCTCCTGGTCCGCGACACCTGGAACACGGATGCGCCGGCAGCGCCCGCGCCTGCTGCGGAACCCGCCGCGGATCCGTCGGCAGACTCGCCCGGCGGCTGACAAAAAAAGGGGACGCTTCATCTCAACCGGTCAACGCAACGCTTTGGCGAGGGTTTCGG
>JBBDLI010000013.1:0-97803 GCA_040878925.1 Steroidobacteraceae bacterium
ATCCGAATCTGTGCTCAAGCCCGTTCTCACGGCCAGTTCTTCAGAGCTTCCCTAGACGCGAACGCCGCAATTTCTTGCGGCGTCGGGCTGGGTTCCGTGCCATGCCTTACCATACTTCCGAGGCGACGTTTATTCACCCGTCGGCAAGTAAGGCAACCCGTCGCGCTTCGCGCTTGGGTTCCGAGTGACGGACCGGAAAGACGTTGAACGCCTGACCGCCGGCTCGCGCCTGTGATTTTTGAGCCCAACTCTCTCGATCACGAGGACTTGCGAAGATTCTACGCCCATGCGGCACGGCTGCGCGGCATGCGCGGTTCCGCCAGTTAGCTTGCTGTCCCGGCCCTCCGGGTAGGCCCCAAAACAGCCTGAAACCCGCTATGGCCCACGGCCCCGGCCCGTTTCCTGCCCATTTCGGTTTGTAGAGCGCCCCAGTCGGGTCCTAGAGGCAGGCTTTAGGCACCCCCCCCCGCCCCGGCAGCCGTAACCCGGCCAGCCGCCCCACCGGAGGCCACGGGCTGAGGCCAGGACGCCCCGCAGTCGCGCCAGCTTGCCGCCCATTTGCACAGTTTGGTGTTGTTGAACGATGCTTGTTTTGCTTGCTAAATCAAGCACTTGAATCAACACAAACTCTCATAGGAGACTTTCATGAAAGCAAAATCTAAGAAGCCGACCAGCGAGCCGCGCAGCGCCGACGCGATCTACAAGACGGTCAAGAAGTTCGAGGGAGGCGTCCGCGAGAAAGCGCAGGCCGCGATCCCGGCCAAGGACGCGACGTTCGAGGCGATCGCCAAGCTCTCGAAATTCCCCGAGAACAAGCTCCGCGGCTACCTCTCGTGGATGGTCCGCAACGGGTTCCTGAAAAAGATTAGTCCGGCGGCCTAAGCGCCTCGCAAGTTAGGCCCGCGTTACCCCTAAGGTGCGCGGGCTTTTTTCTGCCTGCACCATTCGAGGAACCAGTCATGAAGAAATCCCAGACACTTCGCGCCGCTATCTACACGCGCTTCTCGACCGACAAACAGAGCAGCACGGCGGCGCAGCTCCCCGTCTGCAACGACATCTGTCGCCGCGAAGGCTTCCGGGTCGTCGGAAGCTACTCCGACGAAGCAATCTCTGGCGGCACCAACAAGCGACCCGAGTACCGAAAGCTAATGGAGGCCGCTCGCGCACGAGCGTTCGACGTAATCGTGGCCGAGGACACGTCGCGTCTGTGGCGCAACCTAGCAGACCAGTGGACGGCACTTAAGGAGCTGCAAGACCTTGGCATACACGTCGTGGGCCACGGACTCGACACTCGGCGCGAAGACGCGACGCTTAGCTTGGCGATACAGGGCGCGATGGCAGACGTGTACCGGGCCGAGATTGGAAGGCGCACCAAGCGGAGTCTTATGGAGTTAGCCAAGAAAGGCGAGCCGACAGGCGGACGGTCCTACGGCTACAAAGTGGAAGGCGGCAAGCGAAAAATAGTTAAGGCGGAAGCGAAAATCGTGCTTCGCATATACGAGCAGCGGGCCAAAGGCTGGAGCGCTCTACGCATTGCCCGCAACTTAAACGCCGATAACGTGCCTACTCCCGGAGCCCACTGGAACCGCAAGAAGGGCAATAAGGCCGTCTGGAGGACGAGCGCCATCGCCGGGGACCATAGGCGCGGCATTGGAATCCTGAACAACGAGCTCTATCGCGGCAACCTATTTTGGAATCGCTACGAGTGGGTTCGCGGCGCAACCGACAGCGCGATAAGGAAGCCGGTGCTGCGCCCCCGCGAGGATTGGACCGCACACAATTTCGAGAATCTGCGGATCGTTCCCGAAGCACTCTGGCTAAAAGTGCAGAGGCTACAAACGGAGGAAAGCCCGAAGCGGCGAGCAATCAAGGCTGGTATCAAGAGCAGCCCCTGGAAAGCGCGACCGAAACTTTGGCTAAGTGGAATCCTGGCCTGCGAGAGCTGCCGTGGGAATCTGGCGATTAACGGCCGCAACTATGTTTGCCCATCGGCGCATGTCGGGAAGTGCGGCAACCAACTACAGATAAGGCGCAATGTTGTAGAGGCCAAGATACTTTCGCTGCTCCGCAAGCATCTGCTCGACCCGAAACGGATGGGCGACGAAATCAAGCGCGTCGAGAAGCTCTTGAAGGTGCGCGAGAAAGAAGAGGTCGAGGAACTCCGCCTGTCCGTGGACCGCTCCGAGCTCCGACGCATCGAAAGCGAGATTGCCAAGATCAGGAAGCTCGACCTTGGCGCATCGATCAAACAGGCGGCGCTAAATGCTGCACTCGCCGAGAGGGGCGAGCTAGAGGAACGCGCCAGTCGAGGTGTAACGAGAACCGGCATGGCCCGGAGCATGCTGGCGCGTCTGCCGGAGCTGGCGAAGATTTACGAACGGCAGATCGACGCGGCGCTCGGGAGGGACGCCACCCAGGACGCCATCGAGGACGCCCGCAATGCCACGGCCCAACTGATCGAGGGCGGCAAGATGTATCTGAAGGCGGTTAAGGAAGGAGCCCGAGCCCAAGTTAGATTCCTTGGACTCGGGACCTTTGTTCTACAGGTCGCCAAAGTGCGGCAACCTGCATGTCCGAATGGTAGCGGGGGCAGGATTTGAACCTGCGACCTTCGGGTTATGAGCCCGACGAGCTGCCAGACTGCTCCACCCCGCAACAGGGGCGCGAATTATAGTCAGCAGTGCGCCTATTTACAAACCGTCGAGCGGCCCCGCAGCGATCGTCGCTGCTGCCTTACGGCCTCCCGCATGCCCTGGGATTCTGGCAGACCGAGCGGCGCTGATCGAAGTCGCGGCTGTTCTGTTCCCGCGCGAGCAAGTAGTCCTTCATCTGCGCTTCGTCGTAGCACTTTTCCGTCTTGAATCGGGTGCCGACGGTGCTGTCCTGGATGCAGTAGAGGATCGTGTCGCCGCGCTTCTTGGCGCGAAAGCCCGCGGGCGGCTTGAATTCCTCTTTCTCTTCCTCTGCCTCCACGGCGGCGGCCGTTTCGGTCTCGTCCTTCACTTGCGCGGCAGCGGATGTCTCATTTCCGATCGTGCTCTCCTGAGCGATGGCCACGGCTGCCGTCAGGCTCATGACGAGCGTCCATATCAGTTTATGCATGTACTCGCTCCCGCGACAAATCTCTCAGGGCGCTGAGCACGCCGAGCAAATTGAGCGGCGTTGGTCGAATTCACGTTGGGCCTGCTCCCGCGCAAGCAGATAGTCGCGTAGTTGCGCTTCGTCGTAGCAGTCTTCCGTTGGAAAGCGTGTGCCAGTCGGCTTGCCCTTGATGCAATAAAGCGTGATGTCGCCGCGCTTCTTGACCTTGAAACCTGGCGGCAACTTCATTTCCTCCGGTTCCTCGGGTTTGGCTTCAGCAACCGCTTTCGGCTCGGCCTTGTCCTGTGCCTGATCCGCGACCGGAGATTTGTCGCTGACCGGGCTCTCCTGCGCGATGGCCATGACTGCCATCAGGCTCATGATGGTCATCCACATTGGTTGCCGCATTCTTCGCATCCCCCGGCCGGCTTTCGCGCGATTTCGGTGGCGATCGATCAGCCGCCGCCGCAGGCTTCGAGATTCGAGCAGATCTTTCTTGACTGGTCGAATGTGGTCTGGTCCTGTTCGCGCTCGAGCTCCATCTCCTGGAGCTGCATTTCGTCGTAGCACTTTTCCTGCGAGAAACGCGTGCCGCTTTCCATGGACTTCTTGCAGTACACGACTTTCTTTCCGCGCTTCTTGGCGTGATAGCCAGGCGGAATCTTGAATTCCTCGGGCGCCTCCGCCTCGTCGGCCGTTTCCGATTCCACCTTGTCCTTGGCCTGTTCCGCGGTCGGCGTTTCGTTGCCGATCGCGCCGCCCCCGGCTTGCGCCAGGCCGGTGCCGCAGAGAAAAGTCACCAGCACCGCCAGCATCATGCTTCGCATCATCCGACTCCCTTGTTTGGCTGCCCGGATTCCCTGTCAATCCGGATTGTTAACGTAGCACATGTTCGCAAAGCTCAAGCAGCATCCCCGGGTACAGGCCGAGCACCAGGATTGCCAATCCGTTCACACTCAGCACCAAGCGGAAGGCGATTTTCGCTTCGACCGGGTCGGTCGCCGTTGGTTCATCGAAGTACATCAATTTGACTATGCGCAGGTAATAGTACGCACCGATGACCGTCAGGAGCACGGCCAGGGCGGCGAGCCAGGTCAGGCCGACGTCCAGGACGGCCGAGATCACCTGGAACTTGGCCCAGAAACCGACCGTCGGCGGCACGCCGGCGAGGCCGAACATCATGAGCAGCATCACGAAGGCAAACCACGGATTCCGCCGGTTGAGTCCCTTGTAATCATCCAGTGCGTCGGCCTCGAAGCCTTTGCGCGAGTGCCAAAGCACGATCCCGAAAGCGCCGGTCGTCATGATCACGTAGGTCAGTGTGTAGAACATGGCGGCCTGGTATCCAGCCGGGTTGCCCGCCAGCACGCCGAGCAGGATGAAGCCGACATGCGAGATGGTGGAATACGCGAGCATGCGCTTGATGTTCGTCTGCGCGATCGCGACGACGTTGCCGATGATTATCGACAGTGCTGCGAGCACGATCAGCATGTCCTGCCAGGCCTCGACCATGCCCCCGAGGCCCTCCGCGAGCACACGCATCGCAAGCGCGAAGGACGCGATCTTGGGCGCGGATCCGACGAAGAGTGTCACCGGCGTCGGCGCGCCGTGGTAAACGTCCGGCAACCACATATGGAATGGCACGGCGCCGAACTTGAAGGCGACACCGACCACAATGAAAGCGAGACCGAGCAGGAGCCCGATCGCTCCAGCATCGCTCTCGTCGACCGCCGCCGCGACTCCGTCCAGCAGGAAGGTGCCCGTGACCCCGTACAGGATCGAGAAGCCGTACAAGAGCGCGCCGGAGGCAATTGAGCCGAGCACGAAGTACTTCATCGCGGCCTCCGCCGCAATGCCGTCCTCCCGATCAAAGGCGACCATGGCATAGAGCGACAGCGACATGATCTCGATGCCGAGATAGAGCGACAGGAGACTCGCGGCCGACACGATCACCTGGATGCCGAGCACCGCGAAGAGCGCCAGCACCAGGTATTCGCCGCGGAGCAACTCGCGCCGCGCGAGGTAATCACGCGAATACAACAGGGTCACGGCCGCAGCGCCGTAGGCGAACAGCTTCAATACCGTGCCCATCGGGTCGGCGACGAAATGCCCGTAAAGGATGACGGTCGGCTCCCCGACGGCAACCGCCGACGTCACCCAGGCGGCGCCCGCCAGGGTCGCGATCGCGAGCAGGAAGGAGACGTTGCGGGCCCGCTCGCCGAGCATCACGTCGAGCAAGAGCAGCAGGCAGGCCGCGGCCGCGACGAAGATCTCCGCCGCCGCGGGCAGAAGATCGGCAACGGTCAGTGTGAGTGGCGTGCCATCCATCGCGCGGGCCTCAGAGTTTGCTGACCATCAGTTGCTCGACCAGGAAGGCGATCGTCGGGCGCATGACGTCGAGCAAGGGTGCCGGCCATACGCCGAGCAACAGCACCGCGAACCCGAGCGCCGCGAGCACGATGAACTCGCGCGCATTCAGGTCCTTGAGCGACGCGACGCCGTCGTTGCCGACGTCACCCCAGATGACACGCTTCACCAGCCATAGCGTGTAGGCGGCGCCCAGGATCAGGATCAGCGCCGCGACGAAGGCATACCAGAAATTGGCCTTGAAGCTCGCGACGATCACCAGGAACTCGCCCACGAATCCCGAGGTCCCGGGAAGCCCGGCATTCGCCATCGCGAACAGCACCGCGAAGAAGGCGAATACCGGCATCGTGTTGACGACGCCGCCGTACGCCGAAATGTCGCGCGTATGGAGCCGGTCATAGAGCACGCCGACGCAGAGAAAGAGCGCGCCGGACACGAGCCCGTGCGACACCATCTGCACCATCGCGCCATCGAGACCCATGGCGGCGCCCGAGACCGAGCCGGTATTCTGCCAGATGTCGTAGGCGACGAAGGCGCCGAGCGTGACGAAGCCCATGTGCGCAATCGACGAGTAGGCGATCAGCTTTTTCATGTCGCGCTGGGCGAGCGCGACGAAGCCGATGTAGGCGATCGCGATGAGCGACAGCGTGATGATCAGCCAGTCGAGTTCCCGGCTGGCATCCGGCGTGATCGGCAGGCAGAAGCGCAGGAATCCGTAGCCGCCCATTTTCAGCATGATCGCGGCGAGGATCACGGATCCGCCGGTCGGCGCCTCGACATGCGCGTCCGGCAGCCAGGTGTGCACCGGCCACATCGGCACCTTGACCGCGAAGGCAGCGAAGAATGCGAGGAAGATCAACACCTGCTCGGTCATGCCGAGCGGCTGCCGGTGCATCGCGGCAATCTCGTAGCTGCCGCTGTCGAGATAAAGCCAGATCAGCGCCACCAGCATCAGCACCGATCCCAGGAAGGTGTACAGGAAGAACTTGATGGTCGCGTAAACGCGCCGCGCGCCTCCCCAGATGCCGATGATCAGGAACATCGGGATCAGCATGGCCTCCCAGAACACGTAGAAGAGCAAGGCATCGGCCGCGGCGAACACGCCGATCATCAGCCCTTCCATGACGAGGAAAGCGGCGAAGTACTGCGCCGGCCGGTGCTCGATCGACGTCCAGGCGGCAATCACGACGAGCGGCGTCGTGAATGCCGTCAGCACGATGAGCGGCAGAGCGATGCCGTCGATGCCGAGGTAGTACCAGGCATTCAGGGCGCCGATCCAGGGCTCGCGCTCGACGAACTGCAAGGCATGCGTCGTGACGTCGAAGCCGGCCCACAAGGGCACGCAAAGCGCGAGCGTCGCGAGCGAAGCCGCGAGCGCGATCCACCGCCCGACCGCGATGCGTCGCTCGCCGAGGAGCAGCACGACAACCCCCGCCGCGATCGGGAGCCAGACGAGCCAGCTCAGGAGTTGCGTGGGTGCCTGCATCTCAGGATCTCAGCAACAGCCAGCCGAGCAGCAGCGACAGGCCGATGATCATCGCGAATGCATAGTGATACAGGTAACCCGATTGCACTTGACGCACGACCGCGGCGAGCGCGCCGACCGCGCGGGCGCTGCCGTTGACCAGCCAGCCGTCGATGACGATCTCGTCTCCGCGCCGCCACAGGCTGCCGCCGAAGTTCCGCACGGCGGTCGCGACGACGTTTTCGTTGAACCAATCGAAGTAGTATTTGTTGATGAGCAGGCGATAGAGCCGCGCGTACCGCGCCGCGATCCGGTCCGGCAGCTCCGGCCGGCGCAGGTACAGGTACCAGGCGGTCGCGATCCCGGCGAGGGCCAGGTAAAGCACGGGTGACCGCAGCGCGTGCAGCACGTACTCTGCGGGGCCGTGAAACTCCGCGCCGAGCTCGGCGAGCGGGCCATCCGGCGCATGGGCGATTGCGCCCGCGAAGAAGTCGCTGAACACGACCGGCCCGATCGTCAGCCAGCCGATCGCGATCGAAGGGATCGCGAGCGCGATGAGCGGCAGCGTGACAACCCAAGGGCTTTCGTGCAGGTGCTCGCGAGTATGCTCGTCCATCCGCTCGCGGCCGTGAAACGTCATGAACACCAGGCGGAAGGTGTAAAGCGCCGTGACGAACACGCCGAGCAGCACGCACCCGTACGCGTACTCGGACCCGGTCGTATGGCTTGCCTTGACGGCCTCGACGATGAGGTCCTTGGAGAAGAACCCGGAAAAGCCGGGGAAACCGATGAGTGCGAGCGCGCCGATGAGACAGGTCCAGTAGGTGATCGGCATGTAGCGGCGCAGTCCGCCCATGCGCCGCATGTCCTGCTCGTGATGCATGCCGATGATCACGGAGCCGGCGGCGAGGAACAGCAGGGCCTTGAAGAAGGCGTGCGTCATCAGGTGGAAGATGCCCGCGCCGTAGGCGCCCGCGCCGAGCGCCGCGGTCATGTAACCGAGCTGCGACAGGGTCGAGTACGCGACGACGCGCTTGATGTCGTTGTTCACGAGTCCGAGCACTCCCATGAACAGGGCGGTCGTGGCGCCGATCACGACGATGAAGTGCAGCGCGTCCGGCGACATCTGGAAGAGCGGCGACATGCGCGCCACCATGAAGATGCCCGCGGTCACCATCGTGGCCGCGTGGATCAATGCCGAGATCGGTGTCGGGCCTTCCATCGAATCGGGCAGCCAGACATGCAGCGGCACCTGGGCCGACTTTCCCATCGCGCCGAGGAACAGCGCGACGCAGATCACCGTGATGACCTTGCTGGGCTCGCCGGGCGTCAGGTACAGGTCGTGTCCGATGGCTCGCGGGATCCGCTCGAACACCTCCACGTAATCGAGGCTGCCCATGTAGGCGACGATCACGGCGATGCCGACGATGAAGCCGAAATCCCCGATGCGGTTGACGATGAATGCCTTGAGGTTCGCAAAGATCGCCGTTGGCCGCTTGTACCAGAAGCCGATCAGCAGGTAGGACACGAGTCCGACCGCCTCCCAGCCGAAGAAGAGCTGGAGGAAGTTGTTCGACATCACGAGCATCAGCATCGAGAAGGTGAACAGCGAGATGTAGGAAAAGAAGCGCTGGTAGCCCGGGTCGTCCCGCATGTACCCGATCGTGTACACGTGCACCGCGAGGGACACGAAGCTGACAACCGTCATCATCAGCGCGCTCAGGTTGTCGACCAGGAAGCCGATCTCCATGCGGAGCCCGTCGCTGACACCCCAGGTGTAGACGGCCTGGTTGAACACCGGCGCGCCCTGGACCATCTGCCACAGGATCCACGCGGAGGCCGCGAACGACACCGTGACGCCCGCGATGCAGAGCGTGTGCGCGACTGCGCGGCCGATGTAACGGCCACCGAGGCCGGAAACGATCGCGGCGCCTAGCGGCGCGAGCACGATGGCGAAGCAAAGCGACTCGAAGGACACGCTCAGCCCTTCATCGCGTCGAGTTCCTCGACGTTGATGCTGCGGCGCTGGCGGAACAGCACCACGAGGATGGCGAGCCCGATCGCCGCCTCCGCCGCCGCCACGGTGAGGATGAAGAACACGAACACCTGGCCGTCGAGGTTGCCGAGAAAGCGCGAGAACGCGACGAAGTTGAAGTTGACCGCGAGCAGCATCAGCTCGATACACATCAGCAGCAGGATCACGTTCTTGCGATTGAGGAAGACTCCCGCGACCGCGATCGAGAACAGCACGCCGGCGAGCAGCAGGTAGTGCGACAACGTGATCACGGCTCGCGCTCCACCGGGATGTTGACGAGGCGCACGCGATCCTCCGCGCGCACCGCGACCTGGCTCGAGATGTCCTGGAGCTTGAGGCCGGGACGGCGACGCATCGTGAGCGTGATCGCCGCGATGATCGCGATCAGGAGCACGACGGCCGCGAGCTGGAACGGATAGACATACTGGGTGTAGAGCACGGCACCGATCTCGGCCGTGTTGCTCGCGCCCGGAGCCGAAGGCGCCGGAGCACCCGGCAGGTCGATGCCGAGCCTCCGCACCCAGAGCACGTAGACGAGCTCGACGATCATGATGAGCGCGATCAGTGCGCCGAGCGGGGCGTTCCGCGCGAAGCCCTCCCGCAATTCCTCGATGTTGATGTCTAGCATCATGACAACAAACAGGAAAAGCACCATGACCGCCCCGACGTAGACGAGCACCAGCACGATCGCCAGGAACTCCGCCTCGATGAGGAGCCACAGCACGGCGGCATTGAAGAAGCAGAGGACCAGGTACAACACCGAGTGCACCGGGTTCCGCGACAGGATGACGCCGAGCGCGGCGCCGACCAGCACCGCGGAAAACGACCAGAAGAGGATCTCAACCAGCATGGCTCAGCGGAAGCGCGAATCGGCCGCCTTGTCGGCCGCGATCATCGCCTCGTACTTTTCGCCGATCGCGAGCAGCTTGTCCTTGGTCATGATGTTCTCGCCGCGATTCTCCATGTGGTACTCCTGAAGCCGCGTGAGTACGATCGCATCGACCGGGCAGGCCTCCTCGCAGAAGCCACAATAAATGCACTTGAACAGGTCGATGTCGTAGCGGGTCGTGCGGCGGGTGCCGTCCGGCCCAACTTCCGAGTCGATCGTGATGCAGACTGCCGGGCACGCGGCCTCGCAGAGCTTGCAGGCGATGCAGCGCTCCTGGCCATTCGGGTAGCGGCGAAGCGCATGCAGCCCCTTGAAGCGCGGCGACTGCGGCGTCTTCTCTTCGGGGTAATGGAGCGTGACCTTGCGCCGGAAGAAGTTGCGCAGGGTAATGGTCAGCCCCCGCAGCAATTCGCCGAGGAACAGGGTTTTGAGCAGGGAGCCGAAGCGTTTCATGGGCGTCTCAAGCTGCCCAAGGCCCGATGCGCAGCCACGCGAGCACGGACTCGACCGCGATCCAGACGAGCGTGATCGGAATCAGCACTTTCCAACCGAGGCGCATGATCTGGTCGTAGCGATAGCGCGGAAACGTCGCCCGCACCCACAGGAATACGAACAGGAACAGGCAGGTCTTCAGGAACAGCCAGTAGAAGCCCGGCTGCGCGAGGAAGGCGCTGTCCGCAAGATAGCCCTGAAACGGCGACAGCCAGCCGCCGAAGAACAGTACCGAACAGAGTGCAGAGATCAGGATCATGTTCGCGTACTCGGGCAAGGCGAAGAGCAACGCGAATGACGCGCCCGAATACTCGACATGGAATCCCGCGACGATCTCCGATTCGCCCTCCGCCACGTCGAATGGCGCGCGATTCGTCTCGGCGAGCCCGGAGATGAAATACACGATGAAGAGCGGAAACAGCCAAAACCAGTTCCAGCTGCCGAAACCGCCCTCTTGCGCGCGCACGATTTCGCCGAGATTGAGGCTGCCCGCCGCCATCAGCACGCCGACCAGCGCGAATCCCATCGCGATCTCGTAGGCGACCATCTGCGCGGCCGAGCGCATCGCGCCGAGAAAGGCGTATTTCGAATTGCTGGCCCAGCCCGCAAGAATGACACCGTAGACGCCGAGCGAGGTCAGCGCCAAGACGAAAAGGAGTCCCGCATCGATGTCCGCGAGCACGAATTCCGGCGAGAACGGCATGACCGCCCAGGTCGCCATGGCCGGCACGAGAACGATCAGGGGCGCGAGCAGGAACAGGAAGCGCGACGAGCGGCTAGGGACGATGATTTCCTTCAGGAGCAGCTTGATCACGTCCGCGAACGGCTGCGCGAGCCCGCGGAATATCGGCAGGCCGAAAAAAGACACGCGATTCGGGCCGAGCCGAAGCTGCATGTAGCCAATCACCTTGCGCTCGGCGAGCGTGAGCATCGCGACCGCGATGACGATCGCGATCAGGACGGCGAGAATCTGCGCGGTGACGATGATCGCCGCCTGCAGCTCCGGCACGAGACTTGTCCACCATTCGCTGATGAATGCCGGCATCGCTCAGCCCGTCCGCACCGCACCGGTCTTCCCGGCGAGCGTCGATTGGAGGGCCGTGGCCCGGCGCACGATCGGGTCCACCATATAAATGGGGATCGTCGTCGTCGTCCCCCGGCGCTCCGCCTTGAACTCGCGGCCAACCGCGAAACGGCCGTCGTAGGCAACGCCGCTCGCGGCCCGGCGGAGCTCCGCAAGCACGTCGGACGAGCTCTCCTGGTCGAATCCCTCGAGCCCGAGCTGGTTGCCGAGTACGCGCAGGATCTTCCAGCCCGGGCGCGCCTCTCCGACTGGTTGCGCACAACCGCGGAACTCCTGCCAGCGGCCCTCGACATTCATGTAGCTGCCCGAAGTCTCGGCAAACGTCCCCATCGGCAGCAGGATCTGCGCCAGGGACATCACGCCGGCATCCGCGTAGGGCGTGACCGCGATGACCCGGCGGCAGTTCGCAAGCGCCTGCGCCGCGCCCGGCAGGCCGATGTCATGCGCGGGCTCGATGCCGCCGAAGAGCACGCAGGCCGCAAGCGGCGACTCGAGCATCCTTCGGAGGTCCAGTCCCGGCTGCGGATCGGGTTCCCCGCCCGCGAGACGGTGTGGCAGCGCACCGGCGACGGCGACTCCCGCGGCATTGCCGCCGTCGGGCAGGAACCCGAGGGTGGCGCCCGTGCGCTCGGCAAGCGCCGCGGCCGCAGCGCGCAGATCCGCAAAATGCGTATGCCGCATTGCGACGCCGCCCAGCACGATGGCGGCACGGCCTGACGAAAGCGATTCGACGATCGCGCGGCGCGCATCCGAATGGGCGCCGCCGTTCGCGAGCGCCGCGAGCTCCGTCGCAAGATCGGCCGCGCCGGCGACCGTTTGCTGCAGCACGGGGAAATGGCATTGCTGCGCCACCGTGGCCAGGAAGCTGACCTTGCAGCCGGTGAGCGCGGCCTTGCGCACCCTGTGCGCGATGATCGGCGCCTCGTCCCGCACGTGGCAGCCCGCGAGCAGCAATCCGCCGAGCGAATCGATGTCGCGCAACGCGATGCCCAGCCCCGGATATACCGGATCCCGGGCCTGGTCCGAGAAATCGAGCTGGCGAAGACGCGAATCGACATTGTGGGATCCGAGTCCCCGCGCGAGGCGGCCGAGCAGGTACGCCTCCTCGCTCGTCGAACCGGGAGCAGCGAGGAAACCGATTCGACCCGCCCCACCCTCTTGCAACGCTTCGCGCAGCAGTCCGGCTGCGGCTTCGAGCGCCGCTTCCCAGCTCACGGCGCGCCAATGGCCTTCAATGCGCATCATGGGCTCGCGCAACCGGTCCGCCGCGTAGATGCCTTCGTAGGAAAAGCGGTCGCGGTCTGCGATCCAGGTTTCGTTGATGTCCTCATTGGCGCGGGGCACGACCCGCATCAGCCGCCCGCGAAGCACGTGCCCCCAGAGATTCGTGCCGGTGCCATCGTGGGGCGAGACGAGCGCGTGCTCCGTCATCTCCCAGGAGCGCGCGCGATGCCGGAATGGCTTCGAATTGAGCGCACCAACCGGACAGAGGTCGATGACGTTGCCGGACAACTCGTGATCGACGGTCTTCTCGATCCAGGTGCCGATTTCCATCCACTCGCCGCGGCCGGTCGCGCCGAGCTCCTGGATGCCCGCGATCTCCGCCGTGAAGCGCACGCAGCGCGTGCAGTGGATGCAGCGCGTCATGTCGGTCGAGATGAGCGGCCCGAGGTTCTTGTCCTCGACGACCCGCTTGCGCTCGTCGAAGCGCGATTTCGCGCTGCCGAAGCCGAGTGCGAGGTCCTGCAATTCGCATTCGCCACCCTGGTCGCAGATCGGGCAGTCGAGCGGATGATTGATGAGCAGAAACTCCATCGTCGCCTTCTGTGCGGCGATCGCCCGCGCCGAGCGCGTGAAGACCTTCATACCCTCGACGACCGGTGTCGCGCAGGCGGGCATCGGCTTCGGCGCCTTTTCGACTTCCACCAGGCACATGCGGCAGTTCGCAGCGATCGACAGCTTCTCGTGGTAGCAGAAGCGCGGCACGTAGATGCCCGCGGCGTCCGTGAGCTGCATGATCATCTGGCCCTTCCGTGCCTTGAGGGGCCGGCCGTCGACCTCGACGTTGACGACGTCGTCGCTCATGCGACCGCCTGCGCGGGCGCATCGACCACGCTCCTGCCGGCATGCTCGACCATGTACTCGAACTCATGGCGGAAATGGCGCAGGAAACTCTGCACGGGCCAGGCGGCAGCGTCACCGAGCGCGCAGATCGTGTGTCCCTCGATCTGGTTCGCCACCTGCACCAGGAGGTCGAGATCGGTCATGCGTCCCTGCCCTGCGAGAATCCGGCGGAGCATCCGCGTCAGCCAGCCCGTGCCCTCACGGCAGGGCGTGCACTGGCCGCAGGACTCAGCCATGTAGAAGCGCGAGATCCGCTCGAGCACGCGCACCATGCAGGTCGTGTCGTCCATGACGATCACGGCCGCAGAGCCGACCGCGCTGCCCGCCTTGCGGAGCGAATCGAAATCCATCGTGCAGTCCATGATGAGCGCGGCCGGCAGCACGGGCACCGAAGAGCCGCCCGGTATCACGGCCTTGAGCTTGCGCCCGCCGCGGACGCCGTCGCAGATGTCCAGCAGCTCGCGGAACGGAATCCCCATCGGCAACTCGTAGTTGCCCGGGCGGGCGACGTGGCCCGACACCGAAAAGATTGCCGTGCCGCCCGAGTTCGGCACGCCGAGCTCGGCGAACCACTTCGCGCCCTTGCGCAGGATCGGGGGCACCGCGGCAAAGCTTTGCGTGTTGTTGATCGTCGTCGGCCGGCCGAACAGGCCGAAGTTCGCCGGGAACGGCGGCTTGAAACGGGGCTTGCCGGGCTTGCCCTCGAGCGATTCGAGGAGCGCCGTTTCCTCGCCGCAGATGTACGCGCCGGCGCCCGCGACGGCGTGCAGATCGAAATCGATGCCGGAGCCCTGGATGTCGCGGCCGAGCAGGCCCACCGCATAGGCCTCGGCGAGCGCCGCCTCGAAACGCGGGAAGGGCTCGGCGAGGAATTCGCCGCGGATGTAGTTGTAGCCGACCGTGGCGCCCATCGCGTAGCCGCCGATCGCCATGCCCTCGATCACCGAATGCGGGTTGTAGCGCAGGATGTCGCGGTCATGGCAGGTGCCCGGCTCGCTCTCGTCGGAGTTGCAGACGACGTATTTCTGGCCGGGGGCGTTCCTCGGCATGAAGCTCCACTTGACGCCGGTCGGGAAGCCGGCGCCGCCGCGGCCCTTCAGGCCCGACGCCTTCACTTCCTCGATGATGGCCTCGCGCGGCGTCTTCTCGCGGAGGATCTTACGCCAGGCCTCGTAGCCGCCGAACTTCTCATACACGGGCAGGGTCCAGCTCTGCGCGTGCTGCAGCGGCTCGAAGACCACCTGGTTCATCGCGCGCATGGCTTCACTTGACCCCGTTGAGCACCTTGATCGCCGACTCCGGCGTCAGGTTTTCGTGGTACACGTGATCGACCATCATCATCGGCGCGTTGTTGCAGGCGGCCAGGCATTCCTCTTCGCGCTTCAGGTAGAACTTGCCGTCCGGCGTGCTCTCCCCGGTCTTGATTCCGAGGTGTTTCTCGACCGCCGCGACGATCCGGTCCGCGCCGCACAGCATGCAGCTGATGTTGGTGCAGATCGAGACGTGCACGCGTCCCGCCGGTTTCGTCTCGAACATGGAATAGAAGCTTGCGACCTCGTAGACCTGGATCGGCGGCATCCCGAGGTAGCCGGCCACCGCATCCATCAGCGGCGTCGTCAGGAAGCCGCCATTCTGGTGCTGCGCGGCGCGGAGCGCCGCGAGCACCGCTGACCGCCGGCGATCCTCCGGAAATTTCGCGAGCCAGTGATCGATCTCATGGCGCGTGTGCTCGGAGAGCGCGCCGGCATCGGCATTCGGGACGCTCACCGATCGATCTCCCCGAACACGATATCCAAGGTGCCCATCATCGCGACGACGTCGGCAAGCATGTGCCCGCGCACCAGCTCGTCCATCGCGGCGAGATGCGCGAAACCGGGCGCGCGGCACTTCAGCCGGTACGGCTTGTTGGCTCCGTCGGAAACCAGCCAGATGCCGAACTCGCCCTTCGGCGCCTCGACCGCCGCGTAGGTCTCGCCCTCCGGGACGCAATACCCTTCGGTGAAGAGCTTGAAGTGATGGATCAGCGATTCCATGTCGTCTTTCATTTCGCCGCGGCGGGGCGGCGTCACCTTGTTGTTGTCGAGCATCACCGGACCGTGATTGACGCGGAGCCACTCGATGCACTGGCGGATGATGCGGTTCGACTGCCGCATCTCTGCCACGCGGCAGAGGTAGCGGTCGTAGCAATCGCCGTTGACGCCGACCGGCACGTCGAATTCGACCTTGTCGTAGGCGGCATAGGGCTGCTTCCGGCGCAGGTCCCATTCGACGCCCGATCCGCGCAGCATCGGGCCGGTGAAGCCGAGCTGCAGCGCGCGCTCGGGCGACACGACGCCGATGTTGACGGTGCGCTGCTTCCAGATGCGGTTGTCGGTGAGGAGCGTCTCGTATTCGTCGACGCAGGCCGGGAAGCGGTTGGTGAAGTCCTCGATGAAATCGAGCAGTGATCCCGACCGCGCCTTGTTCCGGCGCTTGACGTCCCGCTCGCCGCGCCATTTCGACACCTGGTAACGCGGCATCGTCTCGGGCAGGTCACGATAGACGCCGCCGGGACGGTAATAAGTCGCGTGCATGCGCGTGCCGGAGACCGCCTCGTAGCAGTCCATGAGATCCTCGCGCTCGCGGAACGCGTAGAGGAACACCGTCATTGCGCCGATGTCGAGGGCGTGAGAGCCGAGCCACATCAGGTGATTCAGGATCCGCGTCATCTCGTCGAACATCACGCGGATGTATTGCGCCCGCTCCGGCGCCTCGATGCCGAGCAGCTTCTCGATTGCGCGCACGTAGGCATGCTCGTTGCACATCATCGATACGTAGTCGAGGCGGTCCATGTAGCCGATCGTGTGATTGAACGGCTTCGACTCGGCGAGCTTCTCGGTGGCGCGATGCAGGAGCCCGATGTGCGGATCGGCCTTCTGGATCACTTCGCCGTTCATCTCGAGCACCAGGCGGAGCACTCCGTGCGCCGCCGGATGCTGCGGGCCGAAATTCAGCGTGAAGCTCTGGATCTCAGCCATCGCCGCCGTTCCCCGCCGCCCCGGGACCGCGATCCTTGCGGATCACCTTCGGCACCGTGACCCGCGGCTCGATGCTCACCGGCTCGTACACGACGCGTCCGCGCGCCGGGTCGTAGCGCACCTCGACGTTGCCGGAGAGCGGGAAGTCCTTGCGGAACGGATGACCGATGAACCCGTAATCGGTCAGGATCCTGCGCAGGTCCGGATGGCCGCGAAACAGGATGCCGAACAGGTCGAAGGCCTCGCGCTCGTACCAGTCCGCCGACGCCCAGATCCCGGTGACCGAGTCGACCATCGGCGGCTCGCCGGGCGGGCAACGGCAGCGCAGCCTGAGCCGCGTGTTGCGCGACAGCGAAAGCAGGTGGTAGACGACGGCAAATCGAGGCACACCGGGGTCGTGTGGGCGCGCCTCGCAGTCGACGCCGCGGCTGAAGCCGGTCGTGGTCGCGGACTCCGTCGTCCATTCGGAACGTCCGTACTCGAGATAGTCGATGCCGGAGAGATCAACGAGCTGCTCGAAGGCAAGTTCAGGCAGGTCGCGCAGCTCGCGGCAGGTCAAGAGCAGGTCGGCCGGCGCCACTTCGACCGCGAGCTCGCCCGGCAAGGCGTCAACCCGCGTGGCTCGCGCGCCGATCCTGGATTCGATCGCCTGTGCCGTTGCCTCGACGCGGGTCATGCAGAACCGCGCGCGATGGTGCTGGTGCGCCGGATCTTGTCCTGGAGCTGCAGGATTCCGTAGATCAGCGCCTCGGCGGTCGGCGGGCAGCCCGGCACGTAGACGTCGACCGGCACGATACGGTCGCAACCGCGGACGACTGCATAAGAATAGTGGTAATAGCCGCCCCCATTTGCGCAGGAGCCCATCGAGATCACCCAGCGCGGCTCCGGCATCTGGTCATAAACCTTCCGCAGCGCCGGAGCCATCTTGTTGACCAGCGTGCCGGCGACGATCATCACGTCCGATTGCCGCGGGCTGCCGCGGAACACGACGCCGAAGCGGTCGAGGTCGTAGCGCGACGCTCCGGCTTGCATCATCTCGACCGCGCAGCAGGCGAGGCCGAAGCTCATGGGCCACAGCGAGCCGGCGCGGGCCCAGTTCATCAGGTTGTCCACGGTGGTCGTGACGAAGCCACGGCCCTGGATCACGGGCGGCTCGGCGATCAATCCCATTCGAGCGCACCCTTTTTCCACTCGTAGACGAAGCCGATCACGAGCACGCCGAGGAATATCGCCATCGACAGCAGGCCGAAGCCGCCGATCGTGTCGAGCGATACGGCCCAGGGAAAGAGAAACGCGATCTCGAGATCGAAAATGATGAACAGGATGGCCACGAGGTAGTAGCGCACGTCGAACTTCTGCCGCGAGTCTTCGAATGCTTCGAAGCCGCATTCGTACGGAGACAGCTTCTCGGCATCCGGGCGCCGCGGGCCGAGCACCCAGCCGAGCGCCAGCAAGACGAGGCCGAATCCCCCCGCAACCGCGAGAAATATCAGCACCGGCAGGTAGTTATCCAGCAATGTGGCGACCGTTGCGGACAGCAAAGCGCGCCGCGGAAACCCGCCGCATTGTAACCGTCCGGCAGGTCCCTTG
Source organism: Steroidobacteraceae bacterium (assembly GCA_040878925.1). Lineage (GTDB taxonomy): Bacteria > Pseudomonadota > Gammaproteobacteria > Steroidobacterales > Steroidobacteraceae > SCUD01. The sequence continues at coordinate 18,145 of JBBDLI010000013.1, forward strand.
GGACCCCCGTGACGATCAGTCGCAGGACTCGAATGGTGCCGACGGTCGGACTCGAACCGACACGAGTTTCCCCACTAACCCCTCAAGCTAGCGCGTCTACCAATTCCGCCACGTCGGCACAAGCTCAAACACGGTCCGGATCACTGCCCGTCAGGCGCGGGCTCTTTCTCAGGCGTCGATTCCGGCAATGCCGGAACCGCGTCGGCGTCCACGCCGGCCGCCGGCGCCGGCTCGGTGACGACCGAGTCGACGATGCTGTCGCGCACTTCCGTCGTGGGACGCGTCGCAAACCAGGCGAGCGACATGCTCGTCATGAAGAAGAGCGTCGCAAGCACGGCGGTCAGCTTCGAAAAGAACGTCGCCGAGCCGCGCGCGCCGAAGACGGTGCCGGAGGCGCCGGCGCCGAATCCGGCCCCGGCATCCGCGCCCTTGCCCCGTTGCAGCAGCACCAGCGCGACGATCGCAAAGCACAGGAGCCCATGCAGGAATGTGATTGCGTTTTGCAGCATGTCGTCAGGTCGTCCAGTTCATGCGGTCAGCGTTCGGCCGCGGCACAGATGCTTGCGAACTCATCCGCCTTGAGCGAAGCGCCGCCGATCAATCCGCCGTCTATATCGGGCATGCCGAACAGCTCCGCGGCATTACCCGCCTTGACGCTGCCCCCGTATAGCACCCGAAGGGATGCCGGGATTGTAGCATCCTTTTGCCCCACCCGGCCCCGGATCAGGGCATGCACTTCCTGTGCCTGCGCGGGCGTCGCGGTGCGCCCGGTGCCGATCGCCCAGACCGGTTCGTACGCGACGACCGCGGACGCGAATGCGCCGATGCCGGCCTTCGCGAGCACCGCATCGAGCTGGCGCAGGACCACGGCTTCGGTGGCATTGCGCTCGCGCTCCGCGAGCGATTCGCCGACGCAGAGGATGGGCGTCAGCGCTTTCCGGCCGGCCGCGACGAATTTCCGCGCCACCAGCTCGTCGTTCTCTCCGTACAGTGCGCGCCGCTCCGAATGCCCGACGATGACATAGCGGCAACCGACGTCCGCGAGCATCGCGGCCGATATTTCACCCGTATGGGCGCCGTTCTCCTCGACGCAGACGTCCTGGGCGCCGAGCCCGATCCGGCTGCCGTCGAGCTGGCGGCGGACGTCCGCGAGATGCACGAAAGGCGGGCAGACGACGACCTCGGTATGGCCCGCGCCTGCTCCGCGCGTGATCAGCTCGCCGACGAGACGCGCGGCCTCGTCGCGATTGCCGTGCATTTTCCAGTTGCCCGCGACGAGCGGCCTGCGGGGAGTCGCGGCACTCATGCGGCGGACGCGGCGGCGCGGACCGCTTCGGCCAGTTCTTCGGCATGGCGCCCGACCGACTGCGCATCCTCGCCCTCCACCATGACGCGGATCAGCGGCTCGGTGCCCGAGGCGCGGAGCACCACGCGCCCGCGCTCGCCGAGCGACTGTTCGACCCGCGCGATGGCTGCGGCGACCGCCGGCTCACGCGCGGCGTCGAAACGCTTCGCGACCCGCACGTTGATGAGCTGCTGGGGGAAACGCTGCATGCCGGCCGCGAGCTCCGCGAGCGACTTGCCGGTCGACTTCATGACGGCGACGACCTGCAGCGCAACGATCAGTCCGTCGCCGGTCGTCGTCTTGTCGAGCACGAGTAGATGACCGGAGGCTTCGCCGCCCAGCACCCCGCCGTGCGCGCGCAGCAGTTGCAGGACGTTGCGGTCGCCGACGGCGGCGCGCAGGAACGGCACGCCGAGTTCCTTGAGGGCGAGCTCGAGGCCGAGATTGCTCATCACCGTGCCGACGACGGGGCCCTTGAGGTTGCCCGCAGCGAGGCCCGCTTTCGCCAGGACGTAAAGGAGCTGGTCGCCGTCGACGGAGCGGCCGAGATGGTCGACCATCACGAGACGATCCCCGTCGCCGTCCAGCGCGATTCCCGCATCCGCCCGCACGCCGGACACGGTCAGCTTGAGCAGGCCCGGATCGGTCGAGCCGCAGCCGTCGTTGATGTTGCGGCCGTTCGGCGAGCATCCGATCGGCACGATTTCGGCGCCGAGGTCCGCGAGCACGCGGGGAGCGACTTTGTACGCCGCGCCGTTCGCGCAGTCGATCACGAGCTTGAGCCCCTCGAGCCGCATGCCCCCCGGCAGCGTCGATGCGCAGAATGACTGGTACAGCGCGCGCTCGCTGTCGACGCGGGTCGCTCGCCCGAGCGCACCGGACTCCCGCGTCGGGGCAGGCTCACCGAGATGAGATTCGATCGCCTCTTCCAGCTCGTCCGCGAGCTTGCTGCCCTCGCGATCGAAGAACTTGATGCCGTTGTCGTCGTAGCGGTTGTGGGACGCGCTGATCACGGCGCCGAAATCGCAGCCCAATCGTTGCACCAGGTAGGCGATGCCCGGCGTAGGCAACGGGCCGGCAAGCAGCACGTCCACGCCCGCCGCGACGAATCCGGCCTCGAGTGCGGCCTCGAACATGTAGCCCGAAAGCCGCGTGTCCTTGCCGACGAGCACGCGGCCGCCCGCCGGGGCGAGGACGCGCGCCGCGGCGCCCGCGAGTCGGAGCGCGAATTCGACGGTCATCGGGTGCGTGCCGACGCGCCCACGCACCCCGTCCGTCCCAAAGTACTTCATGAGAAACCTCTGGCGATTCGGAGCGCATCCACCGTCTCGCGCACGTCGTGCGCGCGCACGATGCGCGCGCCGCTCATCGCGGCAAGCACCGCGAGCGCGACGCTGCCCGCCAGCCGGTCACCCTCATCGCGTCCGGTCAGCGCAGCGATCATGCGCTTGCGCGACAGGCCGGCCAGCACCGGCAAGCCGTCCGCCGCGATTTCCGCGAGCCCGCGCAGCAATACCAGATTGTGTTCGAGCGTCTTGCCAAAACCAAAGCCCGGGTCGACCACCAGGCGCGACCGCGCGATCCCCGCGCCAACGCAGGCCGCGGCGCGATCCCGCAGAAAGGCGCGCACGTCGCCCAAGACATCGGCATAACGCGGGTCATTTTGCATGGTTTCGGGCTCGCCCTGCATGTGCATGAGGCAGACGGCCGCCTCGGAGCCGGCCACGGCCTCGATCGCGCCCGGGGCGCGGAGCGCCGATATGTCGTTGATCATGGAGGCGCCAGCGGCAATCGACTCCCGCATCACGGCCGGTGTCCGCGTGTCGACCGACACGGGCACCGCGAGCGTCGCGGCGAGGCGCTCGACGACCGGGATCACGCGTCGCAGTTCCTCTTCCGTCGCGACCGGCGACGCGCCGGGGCGGGTCGATTCGCCGCCCACGTCGATGATCGCGGCGCCCTCCTCGGCGAGCCGTTCCGCCTGCGCGAGCGCCTGCGGCAACCCGAAATACCGGCCGCCGTCGGAAAAGGAGTCCGGAGTGACGTTCAGCACGCCCATCACGATCGGAGCGTCGAGATCGAGCAAGTGGCGACCGCACTGCAGGCGCATGGACGAAACGCGTGGGAGCGTGCGGGAGGTCGGGAGCCCGGTGGGAGTCGACCGGGGAATGCGGCTCAGGTCTGACTGGCGGGCGGACCGATGACGGGTTCGGGCTTCGCACTGCCTTGCCCGCCGGTCGCCGTGCCGGACTCGTCCCAGTCACGCGGCGGCTTGGGGACGCGCCCCGCCATGATGTCCTTGAGCTGCTCTTCGTCGATGGTCTCGTACTTGATGAGCGCCGCGGCCATGACGTCGAGTTTCTCGCGGTTGTCGACCAGGATCTTGCGCGCGTTCGCATAGGCCACGTCAATGACGCGGCGGATCTCCTCGTCGATCACGTGGGTGGTCACGTCCGAGACCTGCTTGTGCTGCGTCACGGAGCGGCCGAGGAAGACTTCGCCGGCGTCCTCCATGTAGGACAGCGGGCCGAGACGATCGGACAAGCCCCATTTCGTGACCATGTTGCGGGCGAGATTCGTGGCACGCTCGATGTCGTTCGACGCCCCGGTCGTCACCGACTCTGGTCCGAATCGCAGCTCCTCTGCGATGCGGCCGCCGAACAGGCTCGCGATCTGACTCTCAAGGCGCCGCTTGCTGTAGCTGTAACGATCCTCCTCCGGGAGGAACATCGTCACGCCGAGCGCTCTGCCGCGCGGAATGATCGTGACCTTGTAGACCGGGTCGTGCTCCGGAAGGCTCATGCCGACGATGGCATGACCGGCCTCGTGATACGCCGTATTGAGCCTTTCCCGCTCGCTCATCACCATCGAGCGCCGCTCCGCGCCCATCATGATCTTGTCCTTGGCGCGCTCGAATTCTTCCATCGTGACGTGCCGCTTGTTGCCGCGCGCCGCAAACAGCGCGGCCTCGTTGACCAGGTTCATCAGGTCGGCGCCGGAAAAACCGGGCGTGCCGCGCGCGATCAGCGAGGGCCTGACATCCTCGGAAATCGGCACCTTGCGCATGTGGACCTTGAGGATCTGCTCGCGGCCGCGCACGTCGGGCAGCGGCACCACGACCTGGCGGTCGAAGCGGCCCGGGCGCAGCAATGCCGGATCCAGCACGTCGGGGCGGTTGGTCGCCGCAATGACGATGACGCCTTCATTGCCCTCGAAGCCGTCCATCTCCACCAACAACTGGTTGAGCGTCTGTTCGCGTTCGTCGTGACCGCCGCCGAGTCCCGCGCCGCGGTGGCGTCCGACCGCGTCGATCTCGTCGATGAAGACGATGCAGGGCGCGTGCTTCTTCGCCTGCTCGAACATGTCGCGCACGCGCGAGGCGCCGACGCCGACGAACATCTCGACGAAGTCGGAGCCGGAAATGGTGAAGAACGGCACCTTCGCTTCGCCCGCGATCGCGCGCGCGAGCAAGGTCTTGCCGGTGCCCGGGCTGCCCACCATGAGCACGCCCTTCGGGATCTTTCCGCCCAGCTTCTGGAACTTGGCGGGATCCTTCAGGAAGTCGACGATCTCCGCCACTTCCTGCTTCGCCTCGTCCACGCCCGCGACGTCGGCGAAGGTGACGCTGACCTGGTCCTCCGACAGCAGTCGTGCGCGGCTCTTGCCGAAGGACATGGCTCCCCGCCCGCCGGCGCCGCCCTGCATCTGGCGCATGAAATAAATCCACACGCCGATCAGCAGGAGGATCGGGAACGACGAGACGAAGAGCTGAAGCAGGAAGGACTGGCGCTCGGGAGGCGCGGCGCTGAATGTCACGCGCTGCTTGTCCAGGAGCCCGATCAGCACCGAGTTGTCGGTTTCGGGGTTGTGCGTGACGTACTGGCCGCCGCTCGCCCGCTCACCCACGATGGTGTCGCCCTTGAACGTCGCGCTGCGGATTCCGCCGCCTCGAACCTCCGTCAGGAACTGGGAATAGCCGAGCTCCTCGGGAGCGGCCGCGCGCTGGCCGAAATTGGAGAAAACCGCGAGCAGGACGATCGCGATGACGACCCAAAGGACGATATTTCTGGTCAGATCGTTCAAGCTCGGGCTCCTGGCAGTGCGGGGATTCGCAGGCGGGTCAGATGCTTGGACCGCGGCGTCTCCGCGCTAGTTTCACCTTACACCGGCCGGGGTCCCCTGGCCACCAAATACGTCTCGGAACTGCGCTGCCTGGACGCCTTTGGCTTGCGCATCCGCACGGCGCGAAAACCGCGGCGCGCGTCGGCAAGGAGCTCCTGGAATCCGGCGCCCTGGAAGACTTTCATCACGAGGGCGCCCTCGGGGCCGAGCACCTGCCGCGAAAAGTCGAGCGTGAGCGCCTCGAGATCGGCGGCGCGCGCGTGGTCGGTCACGTCCACCCCGCTGATGTTGGGGGCCATGTCCGACATCACAAGGTCCACGCGACGCGAGCCGAGCTGGCGGAGCAGCTCATCGAGCACCGCCCGTTCGCGAAAATCGCCCGGCAGGAATGTCACACCGGGAATCGCATCCATCGGCAGCAGGTCGAGCGCGAACAACTTGCCGGCACCAGCGAGGCGGCGCGCCGCGTACTGGCTCCAGCCGCCGGGCGCCGCGCCGAGATCGACGATCACGGCGCCCGGGAAAATCAGCTTGTCCGCGCGATCGATCTCCTCGAGCTTGAACGCGGCGCGCGAACGCAGTCCCGAATCCTTCGCGCGCCGGACGTACGGATCCGAGAAATGCTCTTCGAGCCACCTGCCGCTCGACTTGCTGCGCCGGCTCATGATCGCCCCTTCCTCCGCGCATCTATAATGCGACGATGGCGCTCACCGAGCACCAGCGAAAACATCTGCGGCGGCTCGGCCACGCGCTGCATCCGATCGTGCTCGTGGGCCAACGCGGCCTCTGCGAGAGCGTCGCCGCCGAGATGCGCCGCGCGCTCGACGATCACGAGCTCATCAAGGTTCGCGCCCGCGTGGGCTCGCGCGAGGATCGCGACGCGGTGCTTGCCGAGCTTGCCCGCCAGACCGCGTCGGAACTCGTCTATCGGATCGGGAGCGTCGGTTTATTCTACAAGAGAAACAGCAAGATACAAGAACTTCTTCTACCTGATTCTTGAGTCACGCGAATCGCACCGCGAGCACCTCGAAGCTGCGCGTGCCGCCGGGGGCCGCCACTTCCACTTCATCACCCGGCTCGCGGCCGATGAGCGCGCGCGCGATCGGCGAATTGATCGAGATCAGCCCGCGGCGGATGTCCGCCTCGTCGTCGCCGACGATCTGGTAGCTCACTTCGGGGCCGCCATCCACGGGTGCGAGCTCGACCGTCGCGCCGAACACCACCTTGCCCGTGTCCGGCAGCGACGCCGGATCGATGACCTGGGCATCGGCAAGCCGCTGCTCGATCTCCTTGATGCGTCCCTCGATGAATCCTTGCTGCTCGCGCGCCGCGTGATACTCGGCGTTCTCCGACAAGTCGCCGTGCGACCGCGCTTCCGCGATCGCCCGAATGATCGCCGGCCGGTCCTCGGCCTTCAGCTTACGCAGCTCCGCGCGAAGTTGTTCCGCGCCCTTCAGCGTGATCGGGATCCTCATGCGGCGCCGAGCTCGCGGTGCAGGTCCTGCAACCGGTTGACGTCGTGGTCTTCGAGATGATCGAGCGCGTCGCAGGTCGCGTGCGCCGCCGCCACGGTCGTGTAATAGGTCACCTTGCGCAGCTCCGCCTCGCGGCGGATCGAATGAGATTCGCGGATGGCGCGCTTGCCTTCCGTCGTGTTGATGATCAGGTCGATCTCGTCGTTCTTGATCATGTCCACGATGTGCGGACGGCCCTCGCGCACCTTCAGCGCGCGGCGGCACGGCACGCCCGCTGCCTCGAGCGCGGCCTGCGTGCCCTGTGTCGCGATGATCTCGAAGCCGCGCGCGTGGAGCTTCTTCGCGATCGCGATGGCGCCCTCCTTGTCCCGGTCGCGCACCGAGATCAGGCAGACACCGCGGGTCGGCAGGCGGACGCCGCTCGCGGCCTGCGACTTCGCATAGGCCTCGCCAAATGTCCGGCCCGTGCCCATGACCTCGCCGGTCGACTTCATTTCGGGGCCGAGGATCGGGTCGGATTCAGGGAACTTGCCGAACGGGAATACCGCCTCCTTGACCGAGAAGTACGGCGGCACCCGTTCCGTGACCGCGTCCAGCTCGGCGAGCGTCTTTCCCGCCATCACCCGCGCCGCGATCTTGGCCAGCGGCCTGCCGGTCGCCTTGGATACAAAGGGCACGGTGCGCGACGCCCGCGGGTTGACTTCGAGAACGTGGACGACCCCGTTCTGGATCGCGAACTGGACGTTCATCAGGCCGACCACGTCGAGCGCCTGCGCCAGTTTGCGCGTCTGGGTGCGCAACTCCTCCTGCGTCTCCGGGCTCAGCGTCGCCGGCGGCAGCGAGCAGCTCGAGTCGCCCGAATGGACGCCGGCCTGCTCGACGTGCTCCATGATGCCGCCGATCAGGACATCCTGGCCGTCGCAGATCGCGTCCACGTCCACCTCGATCGCCAGATCGAGGAACCGGTCGAGCAGCACCGGGCTCTCGTTCGAGACCCGCACGGCCTCGCGCATGTACTGGCGGAGATCCTCCTCCTCGTACACGATTTCCATGGCCCGGCCGCCCAACACGTAGGACGGCCGCACGATGAGCGGATATCCGACCTCGCGCGCGAGTTCGATGGCGCGCTCTTCGTCGCGCGCCGTCGCATTCGCGGGCTGGCGCAGGCCGAGCTTCATGAGAAGCTGCTGGAACCGCTCGCGGTCTTCCGCCATGTCGATCGAGTCCGGGCTCGTGCCGATGATCGGCGCGCCGGCGGCCGCGAGCTGGCGCGCGAGCTTCAGCGGGGTCTGGCCGCCGAACTGGACGATGACGCCTTGCGGCTTCTCGCGGTTGATGATCTCCATGACGTCCTCGAACGTCAGCGGCTCGAAGTACAGGCGATCGGAAACGTCGTAGTCCGTCGAGACGGTTTCCGGGTTGCAGTTCACCATGATCGTCTCGAAGCCGTCCTCGCGCAGCGCGAGCGCCGCGTGCACGCAGCAGTAGTCGAACTCGATGCCCTGCCCGATGCGGTTCGGCCCGCCGCCGAGGATCATGATCTTCGGCCTCGGCGTCGGCTCCGACTCGCATTCCTGGTCGTAGCTCGAGTAAAGATAGGCGGTCGAAGTCGCGAACTCCGCGGCGCAGGTGTCGACGCGCTTGTAGACCGGGTGCACGCCGCAGGCGAGGCGCCGCGCGCGCACGCGGGATTCCGGCGCGCCGAGCGCCCGCGCGAGCGCGGCATCCGCGAATCCCTTCCGCTTCAGCGCCAGCAGCCGCTCGAAGGTGAGCCCCGAAATCCCCTCGGCGCGCACAATGTCCTCTTCGCGAACCAGATCTTCGACCTGCGCGAGAAACCAGCGGTCGATCAGGGTCTCCGCGGCGATGCGCTCGAGCGGCCAGCCGGCGCGAAAGGCATCGGCGACATAGCGGATGCGCTCGGCGCCGGGGTGGCGGAGTTCCTCGGCGAGGCGCAGTTCCCCGTCGGCGTCGAGCGGCAAATCGAGAATCGGCGTCAGGCCGTCGCAACCGGTTTCGAGGCTGCGCAACGCCTTCTGCAGCGACTCCTGGAACGTGCGCCCGATCGCCATCGCCTCCCCCACCGACTTCATCTGCGTGGTCAGGCGGGTGTTGGATCCCGGGAATTTCTCGAAGGTGAAGCGTGGCACTTTCGTGACGACGTAGTCGATGGTCGGCTCGAAGGATGCGGGCGTGGCGCCCCCGGTGATTTCATTCCTGAGCTCGTCGAGCGTGTAGCCGACCGCGAGCTTGGCCGCGATCTTCGCGATCGGAAATCCCGTCGCCTTCGATGCGAGGGCGGAGGAGCGCGAAACGCGGGGGTTCATTTCGATGACGAGCATGCGCCCGTCGTCGGGATTGATGGCGAACTGCACATTCGAGCCGCCGCACTCGACGCCGATCTGGCGCAGGACCGCGACCGAGGCGTCGCGCATGCGCTGGTATTCCTTGTCGGTCAGCGTCTGCGCCGGCGCCACCGTGATCGAATCGCCCGTGTGCACGCCCATCGGGTCGAGATTCTCGATGGAGCAGATGACGATGCAGTTGTCCTTGCGGTCCCGCACCACCTCCATCTCGAATTCCTTCCAGCCAAGCACCGATTCCTCGATCAGCACCTCGGCGGTCGGCGAAGCGTCGAGGCCGCGCATCACGATTGCCTCGAACTCCTCGCGATTGAAGGCGATGCCGCCGCCCGTGCCGCCCAGGGTGAACGACGGGCGGATGACCGTCGGATAGCCAACCTCGCTTTGCACGGCGAGCGCCTCGTCGAGGTCGTGGGCGATGTAGGACTGCGGGCACTCGAGGCCGATGCCGCGCATGGCATTGCGGAAGAGCTCCCGGTCCTCCGCCATGTCGATCGCCTCGCGCGAGGCGGCAATCATCTCGACGCCGAACTTCTCGAGCACGCCTTCCCGCACCAGGTCGAGCGCGGTGTTGAGACCGGTCTGGCCGCCCATGGTCGGCAAGAGCGCGTCCGGCCGCTCCTTTTCGATGATCCGCGCGACCGTGCGCCAGTCGACCGGCTCGATATAGATCGAGTCCGCCATTTCCGGGTCGGTCATGATCGTCGCCGGATTAGAGTTCACGAGGATGACCCGATAACCCTCCTCGCGAAGCGCGCGGCAGGCCTGGGCGCCGGAATAATCGAACTCGCAGGCCTGGCCAATGACAATGGGGCCCGCGCCGATGATCAGAATGCTCTCGATGTCGGTGCGCTTGCCCATCAGCGCGCCACGGCCCCCTCGGCGATCGCGACCTGCGATCGCAGCAGTTGTTGCAGGCGGCGCACCATCAGGAACACGAAATGCTCGAAGAGCGGGCGCAGGTCGTGCGGCCCGGGGCTTGCCTCGGGGTGGCCCTGGAAGCCGAAGGCCGGCCGGTCGGTGCGGGCGATGCCTTGCAGCGAGCCGTCAAACAGCGACCGATGGGTCGCCTTGAGCCCCGGCGGCAAGGATTGCTCGTCCACCGCGAAGCCGTGATTCTGGCTCGTGATCAACACATGCCCGCCCGCCAGCTCCTGCACCGGGTGGTTCGCGCCGTGGTGCCCGAACTTCATCTTGACGGTGCGCGCTCCGCTTGCGAGGCCGAGGAGCTGGTGGCCGAGACAGATGCCGAACACCGGCAGGTCGGTTTCGAGGATCTCGCGGATCGCGTTGATCGCATAGTCGCAGGGCTCGGGATCGCCGGGCCCGTTCGACAGAAAAATGCCGTCGGGCGCGAGTGCGAGCGAATCCGCTGCGCTGGTCTGCGCCGGCACCACCGTCATGCGGCAACCATAGTCGGCGAGCAGGCGCAGGATGTTGCGCTTGATGCCGAAGTCGTAGGCGACGACGTGCAGGCGCGAACCGGGACGCAACACGCGCGAGGGCTCGCGGCCGATGCTGCCGTCGTTCCATTGGTAGGGCGCGCGCGCCGAGACCACCTTGGCGAGGTCCATGCCTTTCAGGCCGGGGAATGCGCGCGCGGCGCGGAGCGCCACGTCGGCATCGGCCTTGTCCGCCGTCGCGATGCACCCGCCCTGCGCGCCGCGCTCGCGCAGGATGCGGGTGAGCTTCCGGGTATCCACGCCCGCGATGGCGACCATCTCGCCTTCCAGGAGGAATTCCGGCAGGGAATGGCTCGCGCGCCAGCTCGAGTGCGCGAGCGGCAGGTCGCGGATCACGAGTCCCGCCGCATGGATCGAACTCGACTCCATGTCCTCGGGCGTGACGCCGGTGTTGCCGACGTGGGGATAGGTCAGCGTGACGATCTGGCGGGCATAGGACGGGTCCGTCAGGATCTCCTGGTAACCCGTCATCGCCGTGTTGAACACGACTTCCCCGGTCGTCACGCCGGAAGCGCCGATCGAAATTCCCCGAAACACCGTGCCGTCCTCGAGCGCGAGCACTGCAGGTGTCGATGTCACCAGGGCGTTCTCCCGGTCCGGCCGCGCCGTCCGCCGGCGCGAGGCGCAGGACCTGAGTGGGTGGAGCCGTCGGGGACTCCACCGGTCTTCAACATGGGTTCATCAGGGGGCCGCGACCCGGGCGCCGATTCTATTACAGTCCGAGCACGTCGGACATGCCGTAGAGACCCGGAGGACGCCCAAGTATCCACCGCGCCGCGGTCAGCGCGCCATGCGCAAACGTCATCCGGTCCGTCGCGCGATGCACGAGCTCGAGCGTCTCGCCGCTGCCCGCGAACAGGACCTGATGCAAGCCGATGATATCCCCGGCCCGCAGACTGGCGAATCCGATTGCCCCGGTTGCGCGCCCGGCCGACTTGCCGAGCCGCCCGTAGACCGCATGCTCGGCGAGCGTGCCGCCCCGCGCGCCCGCGATGATTTCCCCGAGCCGCAGCGCCGTTCCGGATGGCGCGTCGGCCTTGCCGCGATGATGGGCCTCGAGGACTTCGACGTCGTAGTTCACGGGCAGGGCGGCCGCCGCCCGCCCGGCGAGGCCAAAGAGCAGATTGACGGCGAGCGACATGTTCGGCGCGACGAGAATCGCCAGCCGTTCGCTCGCGCGCCGAAGCTCCGCCTGGCGCGAGGCGTCGAGGCCCGTGATGCCGACGACCAGCGGAATGCCTGCCCGCGCGACCGCCGCCAGGTTGTCCTCGAGCGCCTCGGGCAATGTGAAGTCGATGGCAACCGCCGCGTTCGCGAGCGCCTGCTCGCGGCTGGCCGTCACTTCGACCGCAGCCAGGCCGGCCTGCGCCACCTCGCCCGCATCGCGTCCGAGCGCGGCGCTCGTGGACGAGGCCAGGGCCCCGGACAGGATGAGGTCCTGCGACTCGCGGATCGCGCGGACGAGACAGCGCCCCATCCGCCCGCTGACGCCCAGCACCGCGACATTCGTCATGTCAGCCACCCATCCTGCCGAAGAACTGCCGCACGCCCTCGAGCCACGACCGCTGCCGCGGATTGTGGCTCTTGCCGTCCGTCGCAAGCGAGGTTTCGAACTTGCGGAGCAGGTCTTTCTGCTCCGCATTGAGGTCGATCGGGCTCTCGACGACGACGCGGCAGAACAGGTCGCCTGTCGCTCCGCCGCGCACCGGCTTGATCCCTTTTTCCCTGAGACGGAAGACCCGGCCTGACTGTGTTCCGGCTGGAACCTTGATGTTCGCCTGGCCTTCGAGCGTCGGCACCTCGACGCTGCCGCCCAGCGCCGCGGTCGCGAAGCTGATCGGAACCTCGCAAGAAAGGTGCGCATGGTCACGCTCGAAGATCGGGTGCTCGCGCACCACGATCTCGACGTACAGATCGCCAGGCGGACCGCCACTCCGTCCGGCCTCGCCCTCGCCGGCGAGCCGGATGCGATCGCCGTTGTCGACGCCCGGCGGCACTTTGACCGCGAGGCGCTTGGTCGTCCGCATGCGCCCGTGTCCGGCGCACTTCGGGCAGGGTTCCTTGATGATCGACCCGCGCCCCTTGCACCGAGGGCAGGTCTGCTGCACCGTGAAGATTCCCTGGCTGATTCGCACCTGGCCCGTGCCCGAGCAGGTTTCGCAGGTCACGGGCGCATGCCCGCGCGCCGCGCCCGAGCCGCCGCACTCGGTGCATTCCTTCACGGTCTGGAAATCGATTTCGGTGGTGGTGCCGAAGACCGCCTGCTCGAGGTCGAGCGCCAGTTCGAAGCGGAGGTCGGCACCGCGATAGACGGCGCTGCGCCCCGCCCGGCGCCCGCCGCCGAAGATATCGCCGAACATGTCGCCAAAGATGTCGCCGAAGGCATCGGACGGGCTGAATCCCTGGCCCGCTCCGCGCGCCGCGTCGAGGCCGGCGCGACCGTACTGGTCGTAGGCCGCGCGCTTCTGCGCGTCCGTCAGGATCTCGTAGGCTTCCTTGGCTTCCTTGAAGCGTTCTTCGGCTTCCTTGTCGTCGGGATTGCGGTCCGGGTGATATTTCATGGCCAGCCGGCGGTATGCCTTGGTGATGGCTTCCTCGGTAGCGTTTCTTGGCACGCCCAGCACCTGGTAGAAGTCACGCTTCGCCATGGAGCTCCGCACGCGCGACCGCCGGGCGACCCGTTGTCACCCGGCGGCCGGCGAAATGGCGGACTTGGGGGCCCGCCGTCAGTGCGGCTTCGACCCCTTGTCCTTGATCTCTTCGAATTCGGCGTCGACCACGTCGTCCTTCCCGGCGTCGGCGCCCGGTTTCTCAGACGCCCCAGCCGCTGCGCCCGCTGCTTCCGCCTGGTAGGCGCGCTGTACGACCGGCGCGCTGACCTTCGCAAGCGCCTCGGCCTTGTGCTCGATCGCTGCCTGGTCGTCGCCCTTCAGGACGCTGCGCAGGTCATTCAATGCCGCTTCGATCGCCACACGCTCCTCGCCGGTCACCTTGTCGCCGAGGTCCTTCAGTGACTTGTCGGTGGCATGCAGGAGCGCGTCGGCGCGATTGCGCGTCTCGACGAGCTCGCGGAATTTCTTGTCCTCCTCGGCGTGCGCTTCCGCATCGCGCACCATCTGCTTGATCTCCTCCTCGGAGAGCCCACTCGAAGCCTTGATGACGATCTTCTGCTCCTTGCCGGTCGCCTTGTCCTTGGCGGACACGTGCAGGATGCCGTTGGCGTCGATGTCGAAGGTCACCTCGATCTGCGGCATGCCGCGCTGCGCCGGCGGAATGTCGGAAAGGTCGAACTTGCCGAGCGACTTGTTGTCCGTCGCGCGATCGCGCTCGCCCTGCAGCACGTGAATCGTCACGCCGCTCTGGTTGTCCTCGGCGGTCGAGAACACCTGCGAGGTCTTGGTCGGGATGGTCGTGTTCTTTTCGATGAGGCGCGTCATCACGCCGCCCAGCGTCTCGATGCCGAGCGAAAGCGGCGTGACGTCGAGCAGGAGGACGTCCTTGACGTCGCCCGCGAGCACGCCGCCCTGGATCGCGGCGCCGACTGCGACCGCCTCGTCCGGGTTGACGTCCTTGCGCGGTTCCTTGCCGAAGAGGTCCTTGACCGCTTTCTGGACGAGCGGCATGCGCGTCTGGCCGCCGACCAGGATCACTTCGTCCACCTCGCTGATCGAGAGGCCCGCGTCCTTCAGCGCAACGCGGCAGGGCTCGACCGTGCGATTGACGAGATCCTCGACCAGCGACTCGAGCTTCGCTCGCGTGAGCTTGAGCGTCAGGTGCTTCGGGCCCGAGGCGTCCGCCGTGATGTACGGCAGGTTGATCTCGGTCTGCTGGCCGGACGACAGCTCGATCTTCGCCTTCTCGGCGGCTTCTTTCAGCCGCTGCACGGCGAGCGGGTCCTTGCGCACGTCGACGCCGCTTTCCTTCTGGAACTCGGTCGCAACGTAATCGATGATCCGGCGGTCGAAGTCCTCGCCGCCCAGGAAGGTGTCGCCGTTCGTGGACAGCACCTCGAACTGGCGCTCCCCGTCCACGTCCGCGATCTCGATGATGGAAATATCGAAGGTGCCGCCGCCCAGGTCGTAGACCGCGATCTTGCGATCCTTGCCTTTCTTGTCCATGCCGTAGGCGAGCGCGGCAGCCGTCGGCTCATTGATGATGCGCCGCACGTTGAGGCCGGCAATGCGGCCGGCGTCCTTGGTCGCCTGGCGCTGAGCGTCATTGAAATAGGCCGGCACCGTGATCACGGCGTCGGTGACGGTCTCGCCGAGGTAGTCCTCGGCCGTCTTCTTCATTTTCATGAGCACGCTCGCCGAAATCTCCGGCGGCGCCATCTTTTTGCCCTGGGCTTCGAGCCAGGCGTCGCCATTGTCGGCGCGCACGATCTTGTAGGTCTCGAGCGGGATGTCCTTCTGGACCACGGCATCATCGTACCGGCGCCCGATCAGGCGCTTGACTGCATGAAACGTGTTCTGGGGATTCGTGACGGCCTGGCGCTTGGCCGGCTGGCCGACCAGGATTTCGCCGTCTTTCGTGAACGCGACGACCGATGGCGTGGTGCGGTCGCCCTCGCTGTTTTCGATGACCTTGGGCGTTCTCCCCTCCATGACGGCCACGCAGGAGTTCGTGGTGCCCAGGTCAATTCCAATGATCTTGGCCATTGTCAGGTTCCGGGATGGTTGAACTGGTCTACCAATTGGGGACGGCGGGGACTGGTTTCAACCGCCAGAGGGCGCCGGATTCGTCGCCGGCGTGGCAGAAACGATCACTCGGGCCGGGCGCAGCAGGCGCCCTTTCAGGAGCCAGCCTTTCTGCACCACCTCGAGCACGGTGTGGGGCGGGTGCTCAGCCGACTCCCGCATCGCCATGGCCTCGTGCAGGGCGGGATCGAATGGCTGGCCCGCCGGGTCGACCACGGTGATGCCGGCTCGCTCGAATGCCTTGTGCAGGAGGCGAAGCGTCGCCCGCTGGCCCTCGATCAGGGTCGCAGCGTCGGAACTGCCGGCCGATTCGAGCGCAAGCGCGAGCGTGTCGGCGACCGGCAGCAGCTCCGCGGCGAGCCGTTCCACGCCGTATTGCCGGGCCCCCTCAATTTCGCGCGCCGCGCGTTTGCGGAAATTCTCGAGCTCAGCCATTGCGCGGAGGTAATCGGCGCGATGCTGCTCGGCGCGGGCCTCGGCGTCCCGCAGAGCTGCCGCCGTTGGGTCTTCGGCAGGCTCGGCGCCATCCGCGACCACTTCGGGCCGTTCCGTGTCGGTTGCGTTCATGCGGGCCGGGTCTTGGGTTCAGTCGCGGGAATTCAAGGCCGAGCCTAGCATTCGCGCCGCGATGTCCACGACCGGGATCACCCGCTCATAGGCGATCCGGGTGGGGCCGATGACGCCGAGCACGCCGACCACGCGATCGTCCTGTGTGTACGGCGCCACCACGACACTGCAATCGTCGAGGATCCGGTGGCCCGATTCGTGGCCGATGAAGATCTGCACGCCTTCGGCGTGCAGGCTCTGGTCCAGCAGATGCAGGATGTCGCGCTTCTCGTTGAACGCCTCGAACAGGCGCCGCAGTCGGTCGACGTTCGACATCTCGGCAAATCCCATGAGGTTGGTTTCACCGGCGACCACCATGTCGGCATCCGGCGCATCCGGCTGTTCGGCAAACGCCCGCTGCGCGAGCGTGATCGCGTCGACCATCAGGCGGTTCATCTGCTCGTGGGTCTCCTGTAGCTGCGCGACCAGGCGTGCGCGGACTCCCGAGAGCTCCTGGCCGGCAAATAGCTCGTTCAGGTAGACCGCCGCCCGGCGCAACTCATCCGCGGAAAAATGCCGGTCGAGCTGCACGACACGGTTCTGCACCTCGCGGCCGTTGACGACGAGGATCGTGAGCACCCGGTTGCCCGAGAGGCCGACGAATTCGATCTGCGAGAGGGACGCATGAGCCTCGCGCGGCACCGTCACGACACCCGCGAGATGGGTGAGGCTCGAAACCAGCTGCGAGGCGGCGGTCACGAGCGCCTTCGGATCGCCGGCGCGCAGATCGAAATGACGCTTCAGCTCGGCGATTTCGGCCTGCGCGGGCGGCTGAAAGCGGAGTAGCGCATTGACGAAGTAGCGATAGCCCTTGTCGGTCGGCACGCGACCGGCGGAGGTGTGCGGCGAACTGACGAAGCCGTGCTCCTCGAGGTCGGCCATGACATTGCGGATGGTCGCTGCGGAAAGGCTGAGTCCGGATTCACGGGTCAGCGTGCGCGAACCGACGGGTTGGCCGTCGCGTACATAGCACTCGACCAGCGTTCGCAGCAGCTGTTGCGCGCGATCGCTGGGCTCCGCTTCCGTGCTGCCCGTGTGGTCAGACATAAGTCCCTGTTACGAAAGGAAAATGACAATCGCTTCGGTCATGGGGGTCAAACTAGCAATCGGCCTCGGCGAGTGTCAAGGCGCCTGCGACGCCACGTGAGTCGATTGTGGCCCGCGCCGGGCGTGCGTGCTAAAAAGCCCCAAAACCGGATGAACAAACACTTTTCCCGCATTGCCCTGGTCGGCAAGGTCGAAGATGCCCGTGTCGCCGATTCGATGGCGGCGCTGGCGACGCATTTGCGCGCCCGCGGGTTGACGGTGTTCATCGACGAAGGCGCCTCCATGGACGGGTTGCCCGCCGGTCTCGAGCGCAGGCCAGTGGCCGAGCTCGGCAAGGACGCCGACCTCATCGTGGCGATCGGCGGGGACGGGACGATGCTGTTTGCGGCGCAACTGGCGCTCGGCCGCGGCGTGCCGCTCGTCGGCATCAACCGCGGCCGCCTCGGATTCCTGACGGATGTCACGCCGGACGAAATGATCGGCAATGTCGATGCCGTTCTCGCCGGCCGCTACGAAACCGACGCGCGCCAGTTGCTGGCCGCCCGGCTTGCGCTGCCGGATGGCGGCACGCTCGACTATCGCGCGCTCAACGACGTCGTGGTCCAGCGCCACGAATCGGGGCGCATGGTCGAGCTCGAGATCTGGATCGACGGCTCCTTCGTCAATACGCACGGCGGCGACGGTCTCGTGATCGCGAGCTCGACGGGCTCGACGGCCTACGCCCTTTCCTGCGGCGGCCCGATCATCCATCCATCGCTCGGGGCGGTCGTCATCGCACCGATATCGCCGCATACGCTCTCCGACAGGCCGATCGTCGTTCGCCGCGAGAGCCGGATCGAGATCCGCCTGGTCGCGCGCTCCGGCGCGCACGCCGAGATCACGTGTGACGGCATGCTCTTCGGCGCCCTCGAGCCGCAATCGCGGCTCCTGATCGAGCCCGCGGTCGAGGGCATCACCCTGCTCCATCCGCCGGGTCACGACTACTTCCGCTTGTTGCGGTCGAAATTGCACTGGGGCCGGAGCGGCCGTTCCGGTGGCGAGGAGTACTGAGCATGCTCGCGCATCTTCAGATCCGCGACTTTGCGATCATCGATGCGGCGGAACTCGAGCTCGCCGGCGGGCTCACGGCGCTCACCGGGGAGACCGGCGCCGGGAAATCGATCATCGTCGACGCAGTGATGCTCGCCCTCGGCGGACGCGCGAGCACCGAGGCGCTGAGGCACGGCGCGGAGCGAGCCGAAATCACCGCGACATTCGACTTCGGCTCCGATGCCGGCGTGCGACGGTGGCTCGATGAACAGGCGATCGATGCGAGCGACGGCGAGATCGTGTTCCGCCGCGTGATCGGGCGCGACGGACGATCGCGGCAGTACGTCAACGGCCAGTCGCTGCCAGCGCAATCCGTGCGCGAGCTCGGTGAAATGCTGATCGAAATTCACGGCCAGCAGGAGTTCCAGTCACTCGTCAACCGTGATGCGCAGCGGGAGACCGTCGACGGTCACGGCGACTCTGCAAAGTTCGCCGGCAGCGTCGCAGAGCTCGCGGTCGAATGGCGGCGCCTGACGGCGGAGCGGGATTCGCTCGCCGCGCTCGCGCGCGACCGGGCCTCGCGGATCGAGCTACTGCGCTACCAGGTGGGCGAGCTCGAGGCGCTCAATCTCGGCGCCGGCGAAGTGGAGGCGCTCATCGAGGAGCGGGCACGCCTCGCCAATCGCGGCCGCCTCGCACAAGCCGCGCAAGGCGCGCTCGCGCTCTGCTTCGACGGCGACAGTTCCGATGCGCACGCGCTGGCGGCGCGCGCGGCGAGCCAGTTGCGGGCGGCGGCGGTACTCGACGCGCGCCTGGCGGACACACTGGCCCTGGTCGAGGAATCGCTCATCTCGTTGCGCGAATCGGGCGCCCGGCTCGGTGCCTACCTCGAGACGCTCGACGCCGATCCGGCGCGACAGGAACAGGTCGAGCGGCGCGTCGCGGCAATCGAGGAGCTCGCCCGCAAGCACCGCGTGGAGGCTCCCACGCTGCCGTTGCAGCTCGCGGAACTGCGTTCGCAGCTGCAGCAGCTCGAGCAATCCGGGCTCGAGCTCGGCAGACTCGACGGATGCATCGCCGACGTCCGTGCCCGCTATGACGCTGCGGCCACCGAACTCTCCGCGACGCGGCGAGCGGCGTCACGCCGCCTCGGAACCGCCGTCACCGGCCTGATGCGCCAGCTCGGCATGCCCGGAGGAATGTTCGAGATCGCGGTGGAGACGAAATCCGGGGAGGATCCCCAGGCCGCCGGCGCCGACCGCGTCGAGTTCCTCGTCAGCGCGAATCCGGGCGAGCCGCCGAAGCCGGTCGCGAAGGTCGCCTCGGGCGGCGAGCTTTCTCGCATCAGCCTCGCGGTGCGGGTCGCGGCGGCGCACCGCCACGCGCGGACCTGCATGATTTTCGACGAAGTGGATTCCGGCATCGGCGGCGGGGTTGCGGAGATCGTCGGCAGGAAACTCCGCAAACTCGGGGATCGCGGCCAGGTGCTTTGCGTGACGCACCTCGCCCAGGTCGCGAGCCAGGCTCATCACCAGCTCCGCGTCACGAAGCTGACCGACGGACGCACCAGCCGCACCTCGGTCAGCGCGCTCAGGCAAGACGAGCGGATCGAGGAGCTCGCGCGCATGCTGGGCGGCGTCGAAATCACGCGCAAGGCGCGCGAGCACGCGCGCGAAATGCTGCGGACGCCGGAGGCCGCCGGCTGATCCGGCCCGATCAGCTCCGCTTGCGGCGGTGCGGGCAGTTCTCGCGGCGGCAGCGGCCGTAGAGGATCAGATTGTGTTCCTCAATGTCGAAGCCGAGGCGATGCGCCACGTCGAGCTGGCGCCGCTCGATGTCGCAGTCGACGAACTCCTCCACCCGTCCGCAGTCCATGCAGATGATGTGGTCGTGATGCTCGCCTTCGTTCAGCTCGAACACCGCGGTGCCGCCCTCGAAATGGTGGCGCTTCACGAGCGCGGCCGCCTCGAACTGCGTCAGGACGCGATACACGGTGGCGAGGCCGATGTCCTCGCTCTGGTCAATGAGCGCGCGGTAGATGTCCTCGGCCGAAAGATGCCGACCGTGATTGCCGGCCAGGATCTCGAGGATCTTGACGCGCGGCAGCGTCACCTTGAGTCCAGCCTTGCGCAGGTCGCTGGTTTCCACGGATCGGCTCCATCGCCGCGAGTCGCAGCGATTCCGCTATGATGCGGCCTATTATCCTCCAGGACACCCGATGATGCGACTTGTTCCCGGCAACGCCGCCCTCTGCGCAGTCCTGCTTTTCGCGCTCGCTGGCGCGGGTTGCGTCTATCGGATGGACGTCCAGCAGGGAAATCTGCTGGACGCCGAACAGGTGGACCAGGTCGAGGTCGGCATGACGCGCAGCCAGGTCCGGTTCCTGCTCGGAACACCGATGGTGATCGACAGTTTCGATTCGAACCGCTGGGATTACTATTACAGCCTGCGCCGCGGACACTCGCGCAAGGTCGCGAAGCGCCATCTCGTCGTCTGGTTCGAAGGCGACAAGGTCACGCGCGTCGAGGAGCCGATCCCGATTCCGCGCACCGGATCAATCGCTTCCGGCTGAGCGTCCCATCGACCGGCCCTGGCGCGCAAGCCGCCTGCGCCGGGTCCGCGGATCGTCGGTGAGCGGACGCAATACTTCAATGCGGTCTCCCGCGCGAAGCTTGTAATCGCGCGCGACTTCGCGGCCGAATACTCCGATGCCGCAGGCGGCCGGTTCGAGCGCCGGATGAAGCGCAAATATTCCGGACTGATCGAGCGCTTCCCCCGCGGTGCAGCCCGCCGTGACTTCGAGCGGAATGACGGTCTGGCGATCCGGCTCGGCGCAGGCGACTTCGATCGCGATCCGGTCAGCCGCCACCGAACACCTGCCGCGCCCGGCGGGCGAATGCATCAACCAGTTGATTGCAGATCGCCTCGAACGCGGGCCCGAGGGCGAAAACGCCGATCAGGCCATGGGTCGCGAAACTGACGTGCAGGTCGGCGCGCGTTCCCGCATTGCGGATCGGCGTGAATTCCCAGCGCCCTTCGAGGCAATCGAACGGCCCGTCGACGAGATTCATCGTCATCGAGCGGTCCGGCACCAGGCGATTGCGGGTCGTGAAGCTCGCGCGCGCGATCCCGCTCGAGAGGCCGAGCTTCACCGTCACCAGGTCGCCCTCGTCCGCGAGAATCGTGGCCGCAGTGCACCACGGGAGGAACTCGGGATAGCGCTCGACGTCGGTGACGAGCGCGTACATCTGCGCAGCGGCGTAAGGCAGGAGCGCGCTGCGGCGCACTTCACGCATGAATCGCGGGCCTCATGCGTGGATTGTCACAGGCAGCCGCGGCCCGGACAACCGTGCAATCCCGCTAGAATGATGCATGGCGAAGAAGGATGCGCCCGCGGACCGCATCGCTGTCAACCGGCGGGCGCGGTACGACTACTTCATCGAGGAGCAGCTCGAGGCCGGCGTCGCATTGCACGGCTGGGAAGTGAAATCGCTGCGCGCCGGGCGCCTACAGTTGCAGGAGGCGTACGTGCTCCTGAAGGACGACGAAGCCTGGTTGTTCGGCGCGCATGTCTCGCCGTTGCCGACGGCCTCGACTCACGTGCAACCGGATCCGACGCGCAGCCGCAAGCTCCTCTTGCATCGCCGGCAGATCGACGCGCTGGTCGGCGCCGTCGAACGCAAGGGCCGCACGATCGTGCCGCTTGCGATGTACTGGAAGAACGGCCGCGCCAAGCTCGAAATCGGGCTCGCGCGCGGGAAGAAAGAGCACGACAAGCGCGCCGACACCCGCGATCGCGACTGGCAGCGTGAAAAAGCGCGTGTCATGAAGGGCCGGCATCGAGGGACCTGAATTGCCGCTGCGCGGCTGGCAGGCCAGGCAATGAACGGATAAAGTAATCTCCGAACTTCGAGCCGAAGGTGGCCGCCATGACACATTGGGAAATTAAAGGACGCGAACTCGTCAACTGCACCTGCGAATATGGCTGCAACTGCCAGTTCAACGCGTTGCCGGACAAGGGCCATTGCCACGCAGTGGCCGGCATCCAGATCGACGAGGGTCGTCACGGCTCGACCAGGCTGGATGGCCTGCGCATCGCCGCCGTCTTCAAATGGCCCGGCCCGATCCACGAGGGCAATGGCGAAGCCATTGCTTTCGTCGACCAGAGCGCCGACGATAAACAGCGCGAAGCGCTGCTCCGGATCATGACGGGGCAGGACACCGACCCGTTCGCGACGATGTTTGCAGTCTATGCCTCCACTGTGACGAAAATGAACGATCCGGTCTTCACCCGGATCGAGCTCAACATCGATGTCGATGGCCGCAAGGCGCGCATCTTCGTCAAGGACTATATCGACACGACAGGCGAGCCGATCCGCAACAAGGTGACGGGCGCGGAGTCGCGCGCTCAGATCGTCTTGCCGGAGGGCTTCGAATACGCAGTGGCCGAGATCGGCAGCGCATCGAGCAAGACCAAGGGACCCGTCAAGGTCGAAATGAAAAATACCTACGGGCAGTTTGCGCGGCTGCATCTCAATAGCCACGGCGTCGTCCGAACCTGAACCGGGCGTCATGCCCGACGCGTCAGCAGTCGAACGGTTGCTGAAGCGCGACCGCGCGATCGCCATCGTGGGTGTGGCAACGCTGGCGGCGCTGGCCTGGCTCTATATTCTCGCCGGTGCCGGACTCGGCATGACCGCCTGGGAAATGACAACCCTTGCGGCGTTCCCCCATAACGCCGTTCGCATGGCTTCGGACATGGCCGGCATGGACATGAGCGACATGATGATGGCGCCTTTGGCATGGGCGCCCGTCACCTGGGCCCTGATGATCGCGATGTGGTGGGTCATGATGATCGCCATGATGGCCCCCTCCGCTGCGCCGACAATCCTGCTCTACGCGAAGGTGCACCGCCAGGCACAGGCGCGCGGAGAATTCCAGGAGATGCTCGTGCCGACCGGCGCCTTCGCCGCGGGCTATCTGACCATCTGGCTCGCTTTTGCCGTCGCCGCCACCGCGCTTCATTGGGCGCTCGAGCACGCCGGGCTCGTCTCGGCCATGATGATGGGGTCGCAGAGCCGCTGGCTGTCGGGCGCTGTCCTGATCATGGCCGGTATCTATCAGCTCTCGCCGCTGAAGCGCGCCTGCCTGTCGCAATGCCGCGCGCCCGCATCGTTTCTCGCCCGGTACTGGCGCCCGCGCGCTTCAGGCGCATTCCGGCTCGGTGCCCTGCACGGCGCCTATTGCGTCGGCTGCTGCTGGTTGCTGATGGCCCTCCTGTTTGTCGGCGGCGTCATGAACTTGGTCTGGATCGCGGCCCTCGCCGTTTTCGTGCTCATCGAGAAATCACTGCGGGCGGGTCAATGGGTCGGCCGTGGCGTCGGCGTCGCATTGATCGCATGGGGCATCGCCACGCTCCTCGTGTGAGCGTTTCGAGAATACACCGCTCGAGGCGGCAGATTTGCTAGAATGCGCGCGACTTCTGGGGGCGATCGGTTTCGACGTGGGTCGCGAAACTCCAGGGGCGTGCCGAGGTGCAGGCTACCTCGTTAATCTGCTTGCAAACCTATAGTTGCCAACGACGACAACTACGCTCTGGCGGCTTAATCCCGCCTAACCCCCGACTGGCATTTGCCTGTGCATCCAGACCCGGGGGACGCGCTCACAGGATCGCGGAATCGGCGTGCTCCGGGCCGATGCCGCTAAAACGTTCCGAAGCTGGTCCCGTGTTTTCCCCGCCCGCCGGGTAGCACGAGACGAGAACAATTGGCGTGGACACGCACGTAGATCCTGTAGCGTAGGGCTTGCGGACGCGAGTTCAATTCTCGCCGCCTCCACCAATGACAGCCCCGGGCGCACGTCGCCCGGGGCCTCTCTCGCCTGACCATCGTCATCCGCATTCACGCCGGATCGAACCCAGTATGATTCGGGCAGTGGTTGATCTGTGCACTCCCCTCCGCGTGACATATAAATTCCAGAGCAGACGAAGACTTTGAACCGCGGATTCTCGCTGCGGGAATATCTCCGAACGGCCACCACGTCGTCGAATGGCTTCCGCGACGAACGCGCGGGCACCAATGGGACCGATGATCAAACGCCGCTGCGTGCCGAGCTATTCAGCGCTGATCAAATGGAGCAGCACGGCAAGGCGCTGGCGGCCAGCCATGCGCTGAGCAAGTCCCGTCCCCAAAACCGGCTCCTGAGCCGGTTGGATGAAAATGAGCAGGTCCTGATCGGGACCTGCAACCTGCTGACGGAAGTCGTCAAATCCAAGCGCCGGATTGCTCCCGCCGGCGTGTGGCTGCTCGACAACTTCTACCTGATCGAAGAGCAGATCCGCACCGCCCGGCGGCATCTTCCGTTGGGCTATAGCCGGGGACTGCCGCGCCTGGGACTGGGACCGTCACGCGGATTGCCGCGAGTGTATGACCTCGCACTGGAAGCGATCTCGCACGGCGACGGGCGCGTGGACTCGGACACGCTTGCCCGTTTCGTGACTGCCTATCAGTCCGTCAAACCGCTGACACTCGGCGAGTTGTGGGCGATTCCGATCATGCTGCGCCTCGCGCTGATCGAGAATCTGCGCCGGGTGGGCGCGCGGGTCACCGCCTCCAGGATCCATCTGGACCAGGCGCAGGACTGGGCGAACAAGATGATGGAGATCGCCGAAAGCGATCCGAAGAGCCTGATCCTCGTGATCGCCGACATGGCGCGCTCGAACCCGCCGATGGTGAGCTCCTTCGTCGCCGAACTCGCGCGCCGGCTGCAGGGTCACGGTCACGCCCTGGCGTTGCCGCTCACCTGGATCGAGCAGCGCCTGGCCGAGTCGAGCCAGACGATCGAACAGCTGGTGCGAGCGGAGACCCAGCAACAGGCGGCGGACCAGGTCTCGATCAGCAACACGATCGGCAGCCTCCGTTACCTCGAAGCAATGGACTGGCGCGTGTTCGTCGAAACCATGAGTTTCGTCGAGCAGATCCTGCGGGAGGACCCTGGCGGCGCATATCCGAAAATGGATTTCGCCACGCGGGATCGCTACCGGCACGTCATCGCCAGGCTCGCAAAGCGCAGTCTCGGGTCCGAAGCTGACGTTTCGCAAGAGGCAATCTCGCTCGCGCGCGAGCATGCCGCCACCCATGGCGGCAACGATCATCGTGCGCACGTCGGCTTCTACCTGATCGACCGGGGCCTGCCGCAGCTCGAACGCGCAATTGCGTTTCGCCTCTCTGTCATCGCGCGAGTGCGGCGGGCAATCGGCAGGACGCCATTGTTCTTCTATCTCGCAGCCATACTGTCGATGACGGCGGTCTTCGCCGCCATTCCGTTGGCGCTGACGCGCGCCGGTGGCGTCGACGGCTGGCGATTCGCGGCGCTCGGTTTGCTGACGGTGTTGGGCGCGAGCCAATTGGCATCGGCGCTTGCGAACTGGCTCGCGGCGCTGCTGACGACACCGCAGCCACTGCCGAAGATGGACTACTCGCGCGGGCTGCCGCCGGAATTGCGCACCTGCGTCGTGATCCCGACGCTCCTGAGCAGCGGCGAACGGGTCGACGAACTCCTCGAGTCGCTCGAAGTACGGTTTCTGGGAAACCGCGACGAACACCTTCTTTTTGGGCTGCTAACCGACTTCTGCGATGCAGACGAGGAAACACTCGCGGAGGACGAGCCGCTGTTGCGCCGCGCCCGGAACGGAATCGAGCTGCTGAACGAAAGATACCGTTCTACGGGGAGTGATCGATTCTTCCTGCTCCATCGCCCGCGCTGCTGGAATCCAAAGGATCGCGTCTGGATGGGATACGAGCGCAAGCGGGGCAAGCTCGCCGACCTGAATGCGTTGCTGCGTGGCATTGGCGGGGACCGATTCTCGCAGTTGGTGGGCGACGTCGCCGCGCTATCGGGCATCAAATATGTCATCACGCTCGATACCGACACGAAACTCCCGCTGGAATCAGCGCGGCAATTCGTCGGCACGATGGCGCACCCGCTCAATCGGCCACGCTACGACGAGAAAAGGCGGCTTGTGACGGCCGGCTACGGCATCCTGCAGCCGCGCATGGGCGCCAGCCTCTCAGGAACGCTGCGGTCCCGGTATGCGCAGCTGTTCGGCAGCGAGCCGGGAATCGACCCGTATACACGCACCGTCTCGGACGTTTACCAGGACGTGTTCGGCGAAGGCTCGTTCATCGGCAAGGGCATTTATGACGTGGACGCGTTCGAGCGCGCGCTCGGCGATCGCTTCCCCGAGAACCGCATTCTCAGCCACGACTTGCTGGAAGGATGCTACGCGCGCTCGGGATTGCTGAGCGACGTGCATCTGTACGAAGACTATCCCTCCCGCTACGAAGCGGATGCGAGCCGGCAGGAACGCTGGATCCGCGGCGACTGGCAGATTACGCACTGGCTGTTGCCGCGCGTTCCGGGACCGCAAAATCAAAGTCTGCCGAACCCGCTGTCGGTGCTGTCGCAGTGGAAGATCCTGGACAACCTGCGGCGAAGCCTCGTGCCCGCAGCCCTGCTGCTGCTGCTGCTGTTCGGCTGGTACGCCGCCCCGCACTCCGGTTGGTGGACGCTGGCGGTGGCCGGTGTCGTCCTGATTCCGCCCTTGTCGATCGGCATCGTGACCGTGCTGCATCGGCGCGAAGGCGCACTTTTGAGCCGGCATCTGGTGGCCGCGCTGCGTTCGGTCGGGCGCAGCCTGGCACAGGCCGGGTTCAGGATCGCCTGTCTTCCGCACGAAGCGGTATTCAGTACGGCGGCAGTCGTCCGCACCGCCTGGCGCATGTTGATCACGCGGCGGCGGTTGCTGGAATGGAGCGCCTACGACGACCGCCAGACAGCGCCGGATCTCGCCGCGTCGTACCGCACGATGTGGTCCGCGTCCCTTTTCGCCGGCGTCACGACAATCGGGCTCGTGACATTGAGGCCGAGCGCGCTGGCTGCCGCCGCGCCGGTCGTCGCTCTCTGGCTTGCGGCGCCTGTCCTCGCCTGGTGGCTCAGCCGGCCGCTCGTTCGCCGCAAGGCCGAATTGACGCGAGAGCAGATCGTCTTCCTGCGCCGGATTGCGCGCAAGACCTGGGCATATTTCGAGCAATTCGTGGTTGCGGCTGATCACTGGCTTCCTCCTGACAACTTCCAGGAGCACCCGGACCCCGCAGTCGCGCATCGCACATCGCCGACCAACATCGGCCTGACGCAACTCGCGAACCTGGCCGCCTGCGACTTTGGCTTCATTTCAGCGGGCTCGCTGATCGAACGCACCACCCGTTCGTTTCGGAGCATGGCAATGCTGGAGCGCCATCAGGGGCATTTCTACAATTGGTACGACACGCAGACATTGCGGCCGCTCCCGCCCCGCTACATTTCATCGGTGGACAGCGGCAATCTCGCGGCACATCTGCTGACGCTGCGAGCGGGTCTGCTCGCCCTGCCCGATCAGAAAATGATCTCTGAGCGAGTATTCGACGGGCTCATCGATACGCTGGCTGTACTCGCCGACAGCTCTCCGCAATCAGGCGAGGCGGAGATCCACCGACTGCGAGCGTTGCTTGCGTCGGCGTGCGAACACCGCGCGGAGACGTTGTCCATCGTCATGGAGCAGCTCGCGTCGGCGGCAGGCGTGGCGGCGACCATCGCAGCCGGTTCCGATACGAAGGCTGAGGACGAAGCGACAGCATGGGCCGCCGCACTGGTGCGACAGTGCCGGGATGCGCTCGACGAACTCCAGTTTCTCGCGCCATGGCTCGAGTTGCCTGCGGTCCCGAGTGGGTTGCTTCCATTCGCGGCCTTTGACGGCATTCCGACATTGCGTGATCTCGCCGGTGACGCCGCCCGGAGACTTTCAGATATCGACAGGCGGCTTCAGCAGGAAGGTACTCGCGAGGAAAAGGTCTGGCTTACTGAATGTCGCAATGCGATCGCCGTGAGCGCCGAGCGCGCGCGCGGGCGCATCGCCGACTGCGATCGCCTGGCGCTGCAAGCGACGGGATTTGCGACGGCAAACCACGAGTTTCTGTACGACCGCACGCGCCATCTGCTGGCGATCGGATACAACGTCGACGAACGCCGGCGGGACACCAGCTTCTATGACTTGCTTGCCTCGGAAGCGAGACTGTCGACTTTCGTCGCAATCGCCCAGGGACAGCTGCCGCAGGAAAGCTGGTTCGCGCTCGGGCGGTTGCTGACGACCGCGGGCGGCGATCCGGTGCTCGTGTCATGGAGCGGCTCGATGTTCGAGTACCTGATGCCGCTCCTGGTGATGCCGGTCTATGACGGCACGCTGCTTGACCAGACATGCCGGGCGGCGGTGGCAAGGCAGATCGCCTACGGCAGCCAGCATTCCCTGCCGTGGGGCGTGTCGGAGTCCGGCTACAACACGGTCGACGCAAACCTCAATTACCAGTACCACGCCTTCGGTGTACCGGGCCTCGGCCTGACGCGTGGCCTGGCGGAGGACATGGTCGTCGCGCCATATGCCACTGCGCTCGCATTAATGGTGGAGCCGGAAGCGGCATGCGCGAATCTCGAGCGCCTGGCGGCTGCCGGCATCGAGGGCCGCTTCGGGTTCTACGAAGCCATGGACTTTACGCCTTCGCGTGTCGAGCGCGGCCAATCCAGCGCCATCGTGCGCTCGTTCATGGCGCATCACCAGGGAATGAACCTGCTGTCGCTCGCGCACCTGATCCTCGACCGGCCAATGCAGCGGCGATTCGAATCGGATCCCTTGTTCAAGGCGGCGCTGTTGCTGCTGCAGGAACGAATTCCGAAGGCATCCGCATTCCATAAGCATGTCGCCGAGCATTCCGAAGGCAGCGCATTCATCGACGCGCCGGAACGATCGCCGTATGCGCCGATCGGGGCTGACACGCCGACGCCGGAGGTCCAGCTGCTGTCAAACGGCCGCTACCACGTGATGGTCACGAACGCGGGCGGAGGCTACAGCCGCTGGAGGGACTTCGCGCTCACGCGCTGGCGCGAAGACAGCACCTGCGACAACTGGGGGACCTTTCTCTATCTTCGGGACGTCGGCAGCGGTCGATGCTGGTCCGCGGCGCATCAACCCACGCTCGAGCGGGCGGAAACCTACGAAGCGATGTTTTCCGAAGGACGCGCCGAATTCCGGCGCCGCGATCACGACTACGAGACGTATTCCGAGATCGTCGTGTCGCCGGAAGACGACATCGAGTTGCGCCGGGTGCGCATCACCAATCACGCGCGCGTGCGCCGGACCATCGAGGTCACGAGTTACGCGGAAGTCGTGCTTGCGCCGCCGGTCGCGGACGCGATCCAGCCTTCGTTCGGCAACCTGTTCGTGCAAACGTCAATCGTCCGCGCGCGCCACGCGATCCTCTGCACGCGACGGCCGCGCTCGATCGGCGAGCACGTGCCGTGGTCTTTCCACCTGCTTGCCGCGCGTGGCGCCGACGTGACCGAGATTTCGTACGAAACCGATCGCATGCGGTTCATCGGCCGCGGGCGCACCGTCGCCGCGCCGCTCGCACTTGCAGATGCCGCCGCACTCTCGGGCACCGAGGGCTCGGTGCTCGATCCGATCGTCGCGATCCGCTGCCACGTTGCGCTGGAACCGGGACAGTCCGCGACACTCGACTTCGTGACCGGCGCCGGCGGCAGCCGCGAAGCCTGCATCGGGCTAATCGAGAAGTACCAGGACCGCCATCTCGCCGATCGCGTCTTCGACCTTGCCTGGACCCACAGCAACGTCATGCTCGCCCAGATCAACGCGACCGCCGGCGATGCGCAGCTCTATCGTCACCTGGCAAGCTCCGTGCTCTACGGTAATCCGGCGCTGCGCGCCGAGACCGGCGTGCTAATGCAGAATCGCCGCGGGCAGTCCGGGCTCTGGGGTTACGCGATCTCCGGTGACCTCCCCATCGTCCTGGTGAAGATCGCAGACGCCTCGCACATCGATCTCGCGCGCCAGATGATCAGGTGCTACACGTACTGGCGCCTGAAAGGCCTGGTGGTCGACCTCGTGATCTGGCACGAGGACCACGTCAGCTACCGCCAGCGCCTCCAGGACCAGATCATGGGCCTTATTGCGACCGGCATCGAAGCGCACGCCATCGATCGGCCCGGCGGCATCTTCGTGCGATCGGCAGAGCAGATCTCATTCGAGGATCGCACCCTGCTGCAGGCCGTCGCGCGCGTCATCATCAGCGACAGCCGCGGAAACCTGATGGAACAGGTCAATCGTCGCGGACTTGCAGACAAGAGTGTTTCGCAGCTTTCCACGACCCGGACGCATCGACCCGAGCCCGCGGCCGTGCCCGACCGGCCGAGACCGGACTTGATCCTCGGGAACCACTTGGGAGGATTCACTGCCGACGGCAGCGAGTACGTGATCACCACCACGCAGCTGCAGAAAACGCCGACACCGTGGGTGAACGTGCTTTCGAACCCGCACTTCGGAACGGTCGTGACGGAAAGCGGCCTCGCCTATACCTGGAGCGAAAACGCCCATGAATTCCGGCTGACGCCATGGAGCGACGATGCAGTCGGCGCTTCGTCCGGTGAAGCCATTTACCTGCGGGACGAAGAAAGCGGGCATTTCTGGTCACCGACGCCGTTTCCGAGCAGCGAAGCGATGCCGTACCTCACGCGGCACGGATTCGGGTACACCCTATTTGAACATGCGGTGGACGGAATCCATTCGGAATTGTGCGTTTACGTCGACCTAGTAGAAGCGGTCAAGTTCTCCGTGCTGAAAGTGCGGAACGTTTCGGGCCGCGCGCGGCGGCTGTCGGCGACCGGCTATGTCGAATGGGTGCTCGGCGATCTGCGATCGAAATCGGCCATGCATGTCGTCACGGAGATCGATCCGACGAGCGGAGCCTTGTTCGCGCGCAACGCCTACAACACGGAGTTCCCGGGGCGCGTCGCTTTCCTCGACGTCGACGACCTGTCCCGCACGCTCTCCGGCGACCGCACGGAATTCCTCGGACGCAATGGCAGGCTCGCCGACCCGGAAGCGATGAGGCGATCGCGCCTTTCAGGGAGGCTCGGCTCGGCGCTCGATCCCTGCGGTGCGATTCAGGTGCCCTTCGAACTGGAAGACGGGCAGGAGCGCGAGATCATCTTTCGTCTCGGCGCCGCGCCGGATGTCGAGCGCGCACGCGAGCTGGCGCAACGGCTGCGGAAATCCGGCACGGCCCGCGCCGCGCTCGGCAGGGTGCGGCAGTACTGGAAACATGCGCTCGGCACCGTGCAGGTCGAAACGCCGGATGCGTCCCTGAACGTGCTGGCGAACGGCTGGCTTCTCTACCAGACGCTGGCCTGCCGCCTTTGGGCGCGCAGCGGCTTCTACCAGTCCGGAGGCGCATACGGATTCCGCGACCAGCTCCAGGACGTCATGGCGCTGGTGCATGCGAAGCCAGAGCTCGTGCGCGAGCACCTGCTGCGTTGCGCCGAGCACCAGTTTCCGGAAGGCGATGTGCAGCACTGGTGGCATCCGCCGGCCGGGCGCGGCGTGCGCACGCGCTGCTCGGATGACTATTTGTGGCTGCCGCTTGCGGTCTGCCGCTACGTTTCGGTGACCGGCGACGAAAGCGTGCTCGACGAGAACGTGCACTTCCTCGCGGGCCGGCCGCTCGGCGCCGACGAAGAGTCGTACTACGACCTGCCATGGCGCTCCCCGGAAATTGCCAACCTGTACGAGCATTGCGCGCGCGCGATTCGGCACGGCCTGCGCTTCGGCCCGCACGGACTGCCCCTCATGGGATCCGGGGACTGGAACGACGGCATGAACCTCGTCGGCATTCGCGGCCGGGGCGAAAGCGTGTGGCTGGGCTTCTTCCTGCACGAAGTCCTGAAATCGTTCTCATGGCTCGCGCGCCGGCGCAAGGATTCCGGCCTGGCCGAGCGCTGCGCAAAGGAAGCGGCTTCATTGCGCCGGAACATCGCCCGGCACGCCTGGGACGGGGCCTGGTATCTGCGTGCGTGGTTCGACGACGGCTCGCCCCTCGGCTCGTCGGCAAATCCCGAGTGCGCAATCGATTCGATCGCGCAAAGCTGGTCCGTATTGTCGGGTGCAGGCAGCAAGGAACGGTCGCGGGTGGCGATGAACGCCGTCGATCGGCTCCTGGTGCGCCGCAAGCACGGCCTGATCCAGTTGCTCGACCCGCCCTTCGACAAGTCGGCGATGAATCCGGGCTACATCAAGGGCTACGTCCCCGGCGTGCGCGAGAACGGCGGCCAGTACACCCACGCCGCGGTGTGGGCGTCGATGGCGTTTGCCGAGCTCGGAGACAGCCGCCGCGCATGGGAGTTGCTGGCATTGATCAACCCGCTGAACCATTCGCGGACCGAGGAGGCGGTCGCCACCTACAAGGCGGAACCGTACGTGGTCGCCGCGGATGTCTACGGAGTGGCGCCGCACACGGGCCGCGGCGGCTGGACGTGGTACACCGGCTCGGCGGGCTGGTTGTACCGGCTGATCGTGGAATCGTTGCTGGGCCTGAAGCGCGAAGGCGACCGGCTGCACGTGGCTCCGTGCATGCCGAAGGATTGGAAAACCTTCTCGCTCAGTTATCGCTATGCCGACACGGTCTATCGCATCGCCGTCGTGCGCACTTCAGTCCCGGGCGCGGCGGCGATCCGGACCACGCTCGACGGCACCGAGCTGGCCGAACCGGGAATTCCGCTGGCCGACGACCAGCGCGATCACGTCGTCGAAGTCAGGATCAACACGGTCAGCTGATCCGGCCCCGCCCGCGGTCTGAGAGGCGGATCACAGTTGGCAGTGCACGGGGCGGCCGTGCCGTAGCGCGCCCCATGAACTGCCCACCCGCACACATCGCGGGGCGGCTGCCCGACCCATTATCCAGACTCCCAGGTTACTGGCTGCTGCGTGCCCGATGAACAGGCTTTGGCCAATCTTCTGTTCAACGATGGCGGCGACCGTCTCTCCTTGGCGCCGACTATTCCGGCGGGCGCCTTACGAATCGCGGCTCGGTATCGCGCCACGGCTCTCCATCGCATTCGGGGCCGTGGCAATCCTGACGGTGGTCGCGAACCAGATCACGGAGCACGGCAGCTCGCTGATCCGCGCGATTGAGCAGGCCCCGCTCGTGACGCCCGGATTCACGGAGGAGCAGGTTCCGGAAGTGCTGCCGGCGGCGCTCGACCAGTTGCAGCGCGCCGCGATGGCGCGCGCGGACTCGGCCGCCCCGCCCCGCGTTGAAGCTTACGAGGCGGCAGTGGCGGCCCTGGACGTCGCCCGCCAAACGTACTTTGACGCCCTCAGGTCCACACTCGATGTCGCAGAGCTCCAGAGCCTGGACGGCCAGGTCACGGCGCACGAGCAGCTTGGCGCCCAACTGGTCAAGTCGGCGGACTCGCGGCGGCGCCTGCTGAGCGAATTCAACATCGAGTTCGAAGCGCTGGCCGGGCGGATGAACGCTTCGCTCGACCGGGTCTGGGCGATCTTCGGCAAGGTCCTCGGCCGCGAATACCTGGTCGACGCGAACCGGATCCTGGACGAACTCCGCAGGGACACCGCCGATCTGTCCGTTCTCCAAGGCTACGGGCCGGGCACGGTGCGCGCAATTGTCGCCGGCGAGAAGGCGTTCGCCGCGCTACTCACAGAAAATGAAGAGAGCATCAGCCGCGTGTTCGGCGCGGAGTGGCTTGCGCAGACACGCGCCAATTTCGAGCGCGTCATCTGGCTGCGGAAACTCCTGGTGCGCACCGACGTCCAGCGCAAGGCCACGATCGAGGGCTTCTCGCAGGGTCATGCCGCCCTCTCCACGGTGATTCGCAAGACGAACTCACAGTTTGAAGCCGCAAGGGCGATTGCCACCGCCAGGCGTCAGTCCGCAGTGGCCCTGAGTGCCATGTCGGAGCTGGAAGACCGGCAACGCACATTGCTCGGCTGGCTCAGTGCCCTCGTGTTGCTCCTGTTGCTGACGACCACCGTGAGCACGGTCATCAGCGTCGTGACGCCGGTGCGCCGGCTCGTCGAGGCCACGCGGCGCCTCGCCCAGGGAGAAACAGGCGTCATCGTGCCTCGCGGCGGCATCAAGGAGCTGGACACGCTGGCCGTGTCCTTCAACCAGATGGCCGAGCGATTGACGGCCGCGCAGGAGCTCGCCCGCCAGTACCACGGGCAACTCGAAGCGAAGGTCGAGGAGCGCACGCGCCAGCTTCAGCACCTCGCGGCGCACGACCCGTTGACTCGTCTTGCCAACCGCCGCCAGTTCCTGACGCAACTGGAAGCGACGCTGAAACACTCGGCTGAAAGCAACGAGCTCGTGGGCGTGTTTTTCCTGGACATGGACAATTTCAAGAACGTCAACGACAGCATGGGGCATGTGTTCGGCGACCGGGTCCTGCAGGCCGTCGCGGACCGTCTCCGTGTCGCAGTGCGTGATTTCGGTTACTGCGCGCGCCTCGGCGGCGATGAGTTCACCGTGGTGTACGAGCACGGCGCCCAGGTGGACGAAATCGAGCACGCGGCGGACTTGCTCGCGCAAAGCTTTCAGGAGCCGCTCGTCGTCGACGGCCGTGAACTCCTGATGGGCCTCAGCGTGGGCGCGAGCGTCTATCCCGACCACGGTCAGGATCCGGAAACCCTGCTGCGCGCCGCCGACGCCGCACTTTTCCATGCCAAGGCGCGGGGCCGCAGCCGGATCCGCGTGTTCAGCCCGGAATTGCTGGAAGCCGCCGCCGCGAGATTTGCCACCGAACAGGGCCTGCGCCGCGCGGTCGATCGCGGCGAATTCGAGCTTCACTTCCAGCCCGAGGTCGACCTCGCGACCTGCCAAGCGGGTCTCGTCGAGGCGCTGCTGCGCTGGCGGCTGCCGGACGGAAGCCACGCCTCGCCCCAGGATTTCCTGCCGGTGGCGGAAGACTGCGGCCTCATTCGCGAAATCGGCGACTGGGTCATCCAGTCCACGGTCGAGCACGCCGCCCGTTGGCAGCAGTCGGCCTGGCCCAGCGTCCGCGTGGCCGTCAACGTTTCCTCACTCCAATTGCTGGACAGCCGCTTCGTCGAAAGCCTGCGGCAGGCCCTCCTGAGTCACGCCGTTTCGCCGCAAAGCATCGAAGTCGAGCTGACGGAGAACGTGCTGCAGACGGGCTATCACACGGGCGAGGCGCTGCGCGAGCTGCGCGAGCTCGGCGTCGGAGTCGCCCTCGACGACTTCGGCACCGGCTATTCCTCGCTGGTGTCTCTCCAGCAGTTGCCGCTGACCCGCGTCAAGCTGGACCAGAGCCTGATCGCGACGATCGACACCAGCTCGAGGTCACAGGCGATCACCCGGGCGATTATCGCGCTCTGCCAAAGCCTCGGACTCGAGGTCACGGCCGAGGGCATCGAGCGCCTTGAACAGCTCGCCTGGCTGCTCGGCTATCCGGCGATGCACGTCCAGGGCTTCCTGATGTCGCCACCCGTGCCCGAGGCCGACTTGCTGACGGCGATTACCGGAATGCCAGCTCGAATGGATTCATTGCTTCAATCGGCGTTGCCGGAGAACGCCGTTCCGCTCGCCCGGATTCGCCCCTCGCGGTTCCGTCGGATCCGCTGAAGTCCCGAGCGGAGCGCCGCCGCTCAGGCGTCGTCCTGGATCGTGACGACGATGCGGCGCATCAGACCCAGGCTTGCGCCGGGCGAAGCGTCCGTCAATTCGACCGTGAACGCCCGGTCACCGGTGGCTTCCTTCGAAACCGTAATCGGCACATAGATGATCCGGAACGTGTGCCCTTCCGCAAAGGATGCCACGCCGCTCTGCGGACCCCCGTAGTCACGGCCCGCCACCGCACTTCCGTCGACTGCGCGCCAGCCAACTTCAACGCCGCGTCTTGCCCTGGCGAAATGGCGCAACGGAATCGCCGCGACAACCGCTCGGCTGCTCACGACCATCGATGTCGCGTCGAATGCCACCAACCCGGGCGGTGTCCGCGGCACGGCCTCATGCTCGGGCGCCGGCGATGCGTCGGCAACCGCGGCGCTCGATTCCATCGTTGCCGCGGCCTCGGCAAGCGGTGTGGTGGCGATCCCGCTGCCCAGCGCGGCGCTGGCTGCAGGCAGAGACTTTACCGGCGCATTGACCATTGCGGACTCCGGCGATTCCCGATTGAAGCGGCTGATCGCAATGCCGAGAACGAACGCGAGCCCGACGGCAGAGACCAACCGCCATTTGCTGGTCGCCCATCTCAGCGGTTCTGCCGGGACGACGGGCGCAGGTGCGGGTGCGGCTGCGAGTGCGGGTGCGGCTGCGGGTACGGGTGCGGGTAGGGGTGCGGGAGCGCGCAACGCACCCAACAGATCGCGAATCCCCGGTCGCAGCTCCCAGTTCCAGGCCAGTCCCGAAGCAAGCGCGGCCCATTGCGCTTCGGTCAGTGAGGGCGGAGTTTCGATCGTCATGCCCGAGGCTTGCGCCACGTCGGCGCCCCGGCGACCGTAAGGGTGTCGACCCGCGAGCATTTCGTAGATCACGCAGGCCAGGCTGAAGACATCGTCGCGCGGCTCAGGCCGCTCGCCAGCCAGCACTTGCGGGCTGGCATACGCTCGCGTCGCCGCGGCCACGACGGAATCCGTCAACGGGCGATTTTCCGCGGACGCTTGGGATGGCGATTCGGGGGAGACACCGAAATCCAGTACCCGCACGGCGCCCGTCGCTGTAACAAAGACGTTGTCCGGCTTCACGTCCCCGTGCGTCACGCCATGCTCGTGCGCGTACGCAAGCGCGTCGGCGGTCTCGGTTGCGATACGGATTGTCTCGTCCATCGGCATGGGCTGCGGCGCCGCGCGTCGCAGGCGCTGACCGAGTGTCTCGCCGTCGAGCAGCTCCATCACGATGAACCAGATTCCCCGGTCGCAGTCGAGGTCGTGAAACCGCACGATGTTCGGATGTGACAGCGCCTGCGTCTGGCGGAACTCCCTCTGGAGCCGCGCAACGTCTTGCGGCCGACCGCGTGACTCCGGCCGCAGCAACTTGATCGCGACGCGCGAGCCTTGGGCGGTCGCGGCGTCGCGGCGCAAGTCGTTCGCACGGAAGATCATTGCCGTTCCGCCGTTTCCAAGCTGCTGCTCGAGGATGTAGCGCTCACGCAGCACGGTTCCGAAGTCGACCACATGCGGCGACATCGCACGCAAACGCGTGCCGGGGCCGTACAGCTCGCTCGTGACGTCGTTGGAGAGATCTTCGGTTGGATCAATTACATCGATCAGCTCAGGCCGCTCGTCTGCACTGAATGACTGATCGACCCTCGACGCCACACCTGAGTATTTGGCTTGCGCGTCTTGGCTTGTTGAATTCATGACGGATAAGTGTCCGCTTATCTCGCCGGCCGGAGCAACGAGCTTCGGCGGCCGTTCTATGGAGCATGAAGCTCACCTGCATGGTGTGCAAGAACCTGGAGTCAGCCGCCGCCTCGACTTGTGGTCAGTCGTTCCTGATTTCCCACGCTGCTGCCGCCTCGTATTTCACATAACGTGCTTATCGCCCGGTGAGTCGCTTTGTCACGGAACATCGCCGCGTCGGCGTGTCGCAGCAGCGCATCGTAGCTTTCGCCGTCGTCGGGATACACGGCCAGACCAATGGAAGCGCCGACATGAATTTCCATGCCGTCGATCGAATAGCTCTCGCCAATGTGCTTGCGGATCTTTGCCGCAATGTTGCCGGCAATCGCAGCGTCGTCGAGGTTCCATAGCAGCGCTATGAATTCGTCTCCGCCGTAGCGACAGGCGATGTCTTCGACTCGAACACCAGCCGTGATACGCGCGCCCACGGCCGACAGCAGTCGATCGGCGACCGTGTGCCCATACCGGTCATTGACGATCTTGAAACCGTCAAGGTCGATAAACAGCAATGCCAACTGTCGATGCCGCTGAGCGGCGCTCTTGATCGCCAGCTGCAGCCGCTTGATCAGCAGCAGCCGATTGGGCAGTCCAGTCAGCCGGTCATGATGGGCCACGCGCTGGGCGGCCACGGCCCGGCGCGAGGCCTCGTCCAGCGCCTGCATCAGGTGTTCATTGTTTGACTTCAGGCTCTCGTTCTCGCGCAGGGCGTCGAATAGCCGCTGTTCGGCCAGGGCCAGATCGCGCAATGCATCGCCGAGCGAGCCCGGCGCATGGCGTTGACCCGATGGCACCACCGAATAGCGCCCCACGCTTCCGGGCCGCGTCGCGCGCCGCAGTGGGTCGGCTTCCGCCCACCCCACGGTTGCCCCAGGGAACATACCGTCCGTTTGCTTCTGATTCAGGCCCGGCACGTTCGATGCTACTCGCTGCACTTGGAGAGACGATGCCGAAACTTACTTAGGACCTGATCTGACGGTCTGTGCGGAACCGTACATTGGGCTTGCCGCGTCGCACCGGATCGGGATCTACTTCACATTCTGGTAAATGGCCATGACGAGTCCCGGTACCCGAATAGACATCGACGACGTGCTCATGGACCCGACCCGGTACTTTTCGCACCCGGCCGAAGTGCTTGATGACGCCGGGCTCAACCGCGAAGAGAAGCGCCGGATTCTGCGGTCATGGGCGCTCGATGCGCAGTTGATTGACGAAGCCGAGTCCGAAAACATGCGCGGCCGCGCCGGTGACCGTTCGTATCTTCGCGAAGCAAGACTGGCGCTTCTCAAGCTCGACGGCTGAACGGAATGCCGCGACCGGCGCATGGACGGTTCATTGCGACTTGTCGGCCGCCTCTTGCGCGCGCTTTTCACTGCGCAAGGCGCGGTCATAGGCCTCACCGAACAGGACTTCGAATCCGATGCTGGCGCCCACACAGGCATCGCAGCGGTCGCTCGGCTGCGGGCCATCGGCCCAGAACAACGCTCCGCCATACTCGATGAACAGCCAGTCGCGCAGCACGGAACGACGGTGCGTCACGCGCAGGCCGTACAGATCGGGCTGCGTGCCGTCTGTCTCGCCGCGCATGCTGACTTCGTAACGCATCGCCCGCTTGTAATCGATCGCCTGATATAGCGCGACCCGCGTGCGCCAGCGCACGCCATCGGTTGCCTCGGACAGTCGCACGGAGTTGCCAAAGCGCAGCAGATAGTCGCGGCTCATCACGCGATCCACATCGAAGGCCTGAGTCACGCCAAAGCCTTCGTCGTTCTCGACGAACGCAGTGGTGCGCAACGTCAACAGCGTGTCTGAAGGCCCGTAGATGTAATGGCGAAAGCGCGCGTTAGCATAGGAATTGAGCGGCGATTCGAGCTTGACGCCGGCGCCGAGATCGAAGCGACTGTCGCGGTCGCGGAGGACCCGGTAACCGACTCCCGCGAACCATTCCGCCGGCTGGTCGTCGGAAAATTCCCCGACGACCGGCCCGACCGTCGTCAGTTCGTCGGCGACGTATTCATCGCGGCTCGCGCGCCCGATCGTGGCGTTGAATCGCTCGTTGATCTGCGGAAGGTTCACGCTCGCGCGAAAGCGGCCGTCGAGCTCGAATTCGTCCTTCTCGTTCCAGCCGAGGGTGACACTTGCGCGTCCGTTGGATTCGTCCTCGTATTCCGAGTATTCATGCTCGCGGCCGAATAAGCGATCGACGAAGCGTGCCGTGCTGCACACACCGCGCTCCAGGCCGGCACGCATGGCATCCAGGCGTTCGGAGTCTTCCCGTGTCTGGTCCTCGCAGGGATCAGGCGCTTCGTTGCGGGTCTCGTTCTCTTCCCCGTTCGCCGCAAGCGCCCAAAGCATCAACAGCATCAACAGCATCACACCCGCGACACGCTGACAGGGCGCAGGGCACATCTTCATCGTGGCTCGCTCGGGCCGCCGGTCGCTTCGAAGTAGTGTCGCCGGCACAACGACAGGTAGCGCTCATTGCCGCCGATCTCGATCTGCTGCCCGGCGCGCTCGACCTCCCCGTCCGCGCCGATTCGCACGACCATGGTGGCCTTGCGGCCGCAGTGGCAGATCGTCTTCAACTCGGTCAGCTCGTCGGCCAGCGCCAGCAGGCGGCCGCTGCCTTCGAAAAGCTCGCCGCGGAAATCGGTCCTGAGGCCGTAGCAGAGCACGGGAATCGACAAGCCGTCGACGACGGAAGCGAGCTGCTCCACCTGTTCTCGTGTCAGGAATTGTGCTTCGTCGAGTAGGACGCAGCTGACGGACTGTCGGGTGTGCTCCGATACGATTTCCCGGTACAGGTCGGAGCCTGGCGCAAAATGCCGCGCCTCGCTCGAGAGACCGATACGCGAATGCACTTTGCCGCCTCCCCGCTGATCGAACTGTGCGGTATAGACCAGCGTGCGCATCCCGCGTTCACGATAGTTGTGGCTCGACTGCAGGAGCGACGTCGACTTCCCTGCATTCATCGTCGAGTAATAGAAGTAGAGCTTCGCCACTGGGGGAACCTCTGGTTCCCTAGTACAGCAGCTTGATCTCGCGCAGCCTTTCGCGCAGGTAATCGTCCGCGAGAATCGGCTCCGGATACCGGTTGGGCCGGTCCGGCGTCATGCAGCCCGGGAGGGTTGCGATCGGGAAGTCGGAATTGAAGTGCAGGAAGAACGGCATCGAATAGCGGGGCCGGTTGACTCGCGCGCCCGTCGGATTCACGACGCGGTGGGTCGTCGACGGCAGCACGTGGTTCGTCAACCGCTGCAGCATGTCGCCGACATTGCACACGAGCGTGCCCGGCGGCGGATTGATCGGCAGCCAGCGCCCGTTGCGATCGAGCAGCTCGAGACCGCCCTCTTCCGCTCCGAGCAGGAGCGTGATCACGTTGATGTCCTCGTGCGCGCCGGCCCGCACTCCCGTCGCGCCTTCCTTCAGCGGCGGATAATGAATGACCCGCAGCACGCTGTTGCCCTCGCCGACCTTGTCGTCGAACCAGCGCTGTTCAAGCCGCAGATAGGTCGCGATCGCCTCCAGGAGCTTTCGGCCCATGCGGTCGAAGGCCTCCCAGAGCTCGAGCGCCGCGCGCTTGAACTCCGGATCGCCCTCGATCCAGATGTTGTCCGGCATCGACGACCGGTAACGATGTCCGGGCGGCAGCTCGCGCCCGATCTGCCAGAACTCCTTGAGGTCATGGTGCGTCGCGCCTTTGGCCGTTTCGACGCCGAAGGGCGTATAGCCGCGCGCGCCACCAATGCCGGGCACCTGGTAGCACTTCTTGACTTCGTCGCCCTGGGCGAAGAATTTCTTGAAGCGATCGAGGCAGGCATCGATCAGCGGCTGCGGCAGCTCGTGGTCGCCGACGACGGCGAAGCCAAAGCGCTCGAAGCTGCCGGCGAAATGCCTGACGAATTCGGCAGGATCGCGCGACGCTAGCTTGTAGCTGACGGGGGTGATCTGGTCGATCATGCGGATCAGCGGAATGAAGCCAGGATGCGGTCGAGCTTCGCGGCGCCGGGGCAGAGGCGCTCGTAAGGCAAGGCGTTCAGCGCTTCTTCGGCGGTGCCGTGCTGCGCGTGGAAATCGCGCCGCGACTGGTCCAGGTAGATGAGGCCGGTGACGTATTCGTTCCGCATGGCGCGCTCCTGCACGTACGCGGTGGCGTGCGCGCGATTGGTCGGGTCGTAGTCCGGGTCGAGCTTGCGCAGCACGACATTGCTGCCGTCATGCATCGGCACCGACACGGTCTCGCCCGGCGCGTACTGCACGCGGATCTCCTGCTTCGGCGCGATATAGTCCGCGGCGACCGGGGTTTCGCTGTGCTCGCGGACATAGGCGTAACTCTTGGTCGAGCCTTCGTGGTCGTTGAAGGTCACGCAGGGCGAGAGCACGTCGATGATCGCGAAGCCCTGGTGCGCGAGCCCGGCCTGGATCAGCGGCACGAGCTGTTCCTTGTCCCCGGAGAAGCTCCGCGCGACGAACGAAGCGCCGAGGGCGAGCGCGAGCAGTACCGGATCGATCGGCGGCTGCTCGTTGGCCTCGCCCTTCTTCGACTTTGAGCCGAGGTCGGCCGAGGCGGAGAACTGGCCCTTGGTCAATCCATAGACGCCGTTGTTCTCGAGTATGTACACCATGTCGAGATTGCGCCGGATCGCGTGCGCGAGCTGGCCGACGCCGATCGAGAGCGAGTCGCCGTCGCCGGACACGCCGATGTAGCGCAGGTGCCGGTTGGCCGCGTTCGCACCTGTCGCGATCGATGGCATGCGCCCGTGGACGGAATTGAATCCGTGCGCGCCGGCGACGAAGTACGCGGTGGTTTTCGACGAGCAGCCGATGCCGGACAATTTGACCACGCTTTGCGGCGGCAACGCGAGTTCGAAGCAGGCCCGCACGATGGCGGCGGTGACCGAATCGTGGCCGCAACCGGCGCAGAGCGTGGACATGCTGCCTTCGTAGTCTCGGCGGTTCAGCCCGAGCGCGTTCTTCGGCAGTCCAGGATTCGCGACCTTCGGCTTGGCGATGAAACTCATGCGGCAACTCCCCGATCGAGCGCCTTGTTGACGCCATCGATAATGCAGGCCGCCGGCATCGGCAGGCCGTTGTAGTACAGGATCGAGCGCAGCTTCTGCTTGTCCACGGCGGTCTCGAGCGTCAGCAAGGCGCGCAACTGCGCATCGCGGTTCTGCTCGACGACGAAGATCGTCTGGTGCGCCGCGAGGAAGTCCTCGACCTCCGCGCCGAACGGGAAGCCACGCACGCGAAGGTAATCAATCGCGACGCCGGATTTGCGAAGCGTCGCAAGGGCCTCGCGCACCGGCGCGTCGCAGGAACCGAGACTCACGATCGCGGCCGCGGCGCCGCGGCCGTCGGCAACCGCGGGCGGCACGTGCTTCGCGGCCGTGCGGAACTTCCGTCCAAGGCGATCGAGCACGTCCTGATACTCGGCCGAATCCTCGGTGTAGGCACCCGACCGGTTGTGTCCGGACCCGCGAGTGAAATACGAGGCCTTGGGGCTGATCCCGGGTAGCGTCCGATACGGAATGCCGTCGCCGTCTGGATCGAGGTAGCGCTGGAAATTCGGTAGCCCGGCGATCTGATCCGGGCTCAGCATCTTGCCGCGGTCTGGGCGATAGCCGTCGTCCCAGCGCAACTCCGGCGCCATCCAGTCGTTCATGCCGATGTCGAGATCGAGCAGGACGAATACCGGGGTCTGCAGCCGCTCCGCGAGGTCGAAGGCCTGCACCGCCATCTGGAAGCATTCCTCGGGCGAGTCGGGAAAGAGCAGCACATGACGCGTGTCGCCGTGCGAGGCGTAGGCGCAGGCCAGCAGGTCGCATTGCTGTGTGCGTGTCGGCAACCCGGTCGACGGGCCGGCGCGTTGCACGTCGAATACGACGGCCGGCACCTCCGCGTAGTACGCGAGGCCGATGAATTCTTCCATCAGCGAAATGCCGGGTCCGCTGGTCGGAGTGAACGCGCGGGCGCCGTTCCACGATGCGCCGATTACGATCCCAATCGCGGCGAGCTCGTCCTCCGCCTGCACGATCATGTAATCGCGCCGGCCGGTCTTCGGGTCCGTGCGGTGGCGCCCGCAGAAAGTGCGGAACGCGTCCATCAGCGACGTCGACGGCGTGATCGGATACCAGGCGCCGACCGTGGCGCCGGCGTACAGGCAGCCGAGCGCGGCGGCCGTGTTGCCGTCGATCATCACGTGGCCCGCGGTCGCATTCATACGCTCGACGCGAGTCAGGAGCGGACACTCGAAGTTTTCCTTGGCGTAACGATAGCCAATTTCGATCGCCTTCATATTGGATTCGACGAGCGCCGGCTTTTTCGCGAATGTCTCGCCGAGGAGCCCGCGAATGACCTCGAGGTCGAGATCGATGAGCGCCGCGAGCGCTCCCGCATACATGATGTTCTTCATCAGCGTACGGGCGCGAGCGCCCTCGAAGTGCTCGTTGCAGAGCTCGGCGAACGGCACGCCGAAGGTCCTGATGTCGTCCCGCGAGAGCAGCGAGCTGCGCGGCCAGGTCGAGTCGTAGAGCAGGCAGCCACCCGCGGCGACCTCGCGCACGTCGCGTGAGTAGGTCTCGGCGTTCATCGCGACCATGATGTCCACGCGCCCGGAGCGCGCGCGCCAGCCCTCGCGCGTGACGCGTATCTCGTACCAGGTGGGCAGGCCCTGGATGTTGGACGGAAAGAAATTCTTCCCGACGACAGGCACGCCCATCCGGAAGATCGCCTTCATGATCAGCGAATTAGCGCTCGTAGACCCCGACCCGTTGACGTTGGCGAACTTGAGGGTGAAGTCGTTTACGCGCGGCGCACTGCTTTTGCGCTCTGGCATCTGGCTTCGTCCTCAGCGTAGGGAATCTTGATCCAGGACTTCTGCATTTCCCATGCATCGGTCGGGCAGCGCTCGGCGCACAGCCCGCAGTGGACGCAGAGGTCCTCGTCCTTGACCATGACGCGCCCGGTCTGAACGAGAGGCTCGGAAACGAGCAGCGGCTGGTCCGGATTCCGGCGCGGAGCTTTGAGTCGCTTGAGCAGATCCGCCTCGTCGCCGTTGGCCGTGATCGTGAGGCAATCGGTCGGGCAGATGTCGATGCAGGCGTCGCACTCGATGCAGAGCTTCGCGTGGAACACGG
Source organism: Steroidobacteraceae bacterium (assembly GCA_040878925.1). GTDB lineage: Bacteria > Pseudomonadota > Gammaproteobacteria > Steroidobacterales > Steroidobacteraceae > SCUD01. The sequence goes on from JBBDLI010000013.1 coordinate 62,746, forward strand.
TCTGGATGTCGCAATTGAGACAGCGGCCGACTTCCTCGGCGGCACGATCCGCATCGAAGCCGAGCTCGACCTCGATGTTGAGCTGCTTGAAGCGCTCCTTCAGGCTCACGTGCGGCATCAGGCGGCGCTCTTTCGCGTCGTAATCGTTCTTGTACGACCACTCGTGCATGCCGACCTTGCGGCTCTGCAGGTTGAGTCCGCGCGGCAGGCGCTCCGTGAGCGGCTCGCCCGCGCAATGCTTGTGGATCGATATCGCCGCCTGGTGGCCGTGCTCGACCGCCCAGATGATGTTCTTCGGCCCGAATGCCGCGTCGCCGCCGAAGTAGACGCCCTTGCGCGTCGACTCGAAGGTGACCGGATCGACCTTCGGCACGTCCCACGTGTCGAACTCGATCCCGAGATTGCGCTCGACCCAGGGAAAAGCGTTCTCCTGGCCGATCGCGAGAATCACGTCGTCGCAGGGAATGAACACTTCCTCGGCCACGCGCTGGCTCCTGATCTCGCCGTTCTCCATCTCGTATTCGAGCCGGTCGAAGGTCATGCCCTGGAGCCTTCCGCCCTCGACGACAAAGGCTTTCGGCGCGTGGTTGACGATGATCTCGACGTTTTCCTCCTCCGCATCCTCGAGCTCCCACTCGGAGGCCTTGAAGAAGCCGCGGGGCTTGCGCGCCATCACCTTGACGCTTTTCGCGCCGAGCCTGAGCGACGTGCGGCAGCAGTCCATCGCGGTATTGCCGACGCCGATGATCAGCACGCGCTCGCCGATCGAATCGATGTGCTCGAAGGCGACCGACTCGAGCCACGCGATGCCGATGTGGATCCGATCCGACTCCCTGCGGCCCGGAAGATTCAATTCCTTGCCTTTCGGGGCGCCGGTGCCGACGAACACCGCGTCGAATCCGCCGGAATTCAAGAGCTCGCGCATGCTCGCGACCGGCGAGCCGAGGCGGAGATCCGCGCCCATCCCGACGATGTAGCCGATCTCTTCGTCCAGCACCGGCGCGGGCAGGCGGAACGAGGGAATATTGCTGCGCATCAGTCCGCCCGCGATCGCGAACTGCTCGAAGATCACGACCTCGTAGCCGATCGGCAGCAGATCATTCGCGACGGTGAGCGTCGCCGGACCCGCGCCGATGCAGGCAATGCGCTTGCCGTTCTTCCGCGCCGGCGCCTGCGGTAGGCGGCTCGAGATGTCGTCGCGCAGGTCCGCCGCGACGCGCTTCAGGCGGCAGATCGCCACGGGCTTTTCCTCGACGCGCCGGCGCCGGCAGGCGGGCTCGCAGGGCCGGTCACAGACGCGGCCGAGAATGCCCGGAAAGACATTCGACTCGCGGTTGACCATGTAGGCGTCCGAATAGCGGCCCTGCGCGATCAGCCGGATGTATTCGGGAACGTCCGTGTGCGCGGGGCACGCCCACTGGCAATCCACCACCTTATGGTAGTAGTCGGGATCTGCCGTGTTGGTCGGTTGCATGCCGGGCCTGGCCTCGCCGTATCTCAGCCTTTCAGTATAGCGGCCGGCGGCCTCGCCCCGGCAGGCGCGCGAGGCGCTGCCTGGTCGAGATCGACCAGTTTCACGATGCGCATTGCGGTTTCGAGCGCGCGCAGGCCGTCCTCGCCGGACACGACCGGGCGGCCACCCTGTTCGGCGGCGTCGAGGAAGGCCTCGATCTCCGTCAGCAGCGCATCGCCCGGGTCGAAGCTCCGCTCCTGCATGTCCACTTTCGGCATCGCGCCCTCTTCGATCACGGCGGGCCGGCGCACGACGGTCAGGAGCTTCTGCTGCAGGTCGATCGAGAGGTAGGCGTCGGCCTGGAACACGCGGAGCTTCCGCTCCGCCTTCATGCTGATGCGGCTCGCCGTGACGTCGGCGACGCAGCCGTTGGCAAATCGGATGCGCGCATTCGCGATGTCGATTTCGTCGGTGAAAACCGGCGCGCCGACCGCGTCGATCGACACGATCGGCGATCGCACGATGTGTTCGATCAGGTCGATGTCGTGGATCATCAGGTCGAGCACCACGCTGACGTCGGTGCCGCGCGGCTTGAAAGGCGCGAGCCGGTTCGATTCGATGAAACGAGGATTGTCCAGTTCGCTCGCAGCGGCGACGATCACCGGATTGAAGCGCTCGAGATGGCCGACCTGCAACACCCGCCCGGCAGCGGCCGCCAGGGCGATCAGCTCGCGCGCCTCCTCCGCGGTCGTCGTGATCGGCTTCTCGACCAGCACGTGCGCGCCGGCTTTGAGGAAGTCGCGCGCGACCGCGTGGTGCAGCGCCGTCGGCGTGGCGATGCTGACCGCGTCCACGCGCCCCAGCAGCTCGCGATGATCGGCGTGGGCGGCGACGCCGAGCTCGGCGGACACGCGCTCGCGCGCTTCCGGCGACGGATCGGCGATGCCGACGAGTTCGCAGCGCGCGAGTCCCGCGTATTTCTGGGCGTGGAAGCGGCCGAGGTAGCCGGCGCCGACGACGGCGCAGCGCAGTCGCGTCATGTCGCGAACAGTATAGCGGCTTGCCCCGGTGCGGCCCGCGGCTCAGACTGGCGCCGATGGCCTGGAAGGACCCCACCGCCAACTGGTTTGCCGGACTGTCGCCGACCTGGCGCCGGGAGCTCAGGATCGTGGCCCTGTGGTTCGGCTTCGGCCTCCTCGTCATGCCGTTTCTGATCTATCTCGCGGGCGTGCTGACGCTCGGCCCCTACGAGGGCGGCCTGCTCGCGTTTCTCGGTTCGCTGTACGTCGCGTTCTTCACGGCGACGCCCACGGCCTGGCTGCTGGTCGCCGGGCCGTACCTGCTGTTCACCGCCGTGCGCTTGCTGACGCGGCCGCTGCGCCGCCCCAGCTGATACCGATCATTCCTCCGCAGGCTTCCGGCTCTTTGCACTCTTCTCGCGCACCGCGCGAAATTCGTTGCCTTCATACCATGCAGGCCAGGTCTCGCCCGTCGCGATGCGCGCGCCGACCTCGAACAGGAGCCGCAAGTCCTCGATCGAGCCGCTGATGTCCCATGACTCCTCGTACTCGTCGTCCGGCTTGTGATAGCGCTCCGCGTAGTACTCGTCGTAAAGCGCGAGCCCGGCACCTGGCGCTCCTTCCCGCAAAGTCGTGCCCGACTTCACGTACAGCGCGGGCACGCCGGCCTTCGCGAAATTGAAATGGTCCGAGCGGTAGAAATATCCCGCCTCGGAGCGGCGGTCGGGCGTCAGCGTCCGCTTCTGGGACTTGGCCGCGGTGCCAAGCAGCTCCTCGAGCTCGGACGCGCCGAACCCGATCACCTCGATGTCCTTCGCGCGTCCCAGCGGCACCAGGGCGTCGAGATTCATGACGGCCGCCGTCTTCTCGAGCGGCACGAGCGGCCGCTCGGCGTAGTACTCGGAACCGATCAGCCCCGACTCCTCGGCGGTGACGGCAAGGAACAGTATCGAGCGCGACGCCCCGGGCAGCAGCTCGCGAAAACCGCGCGCGATCGTGAGAATCCCGGCGACGCCCGTCGCATTGTCCACCGCGCCGTTGTAGATGCGGTCTTCGCCAGGCTGCTCGGCAACGCCGAGGTGATCCCAGTGGGCGACATAGATGACGTATTCGTCGGGCCGGTCCTTGCCCGGCATCATGCCCGCGAGATTGGGCGACCGCTTGTGGCGGATCTCGTTCTTCACCCCGCCCGTCGCGGTCACGCCGAGCGGCACGGGCTTGAATCCGCGTTTCACCGCCGCGGCCTTCAGCGCCTCGAGATCCTGGCCGGCCAGTTCCATGAGCTGGCGCGCGCGGTCATGCGTGATCCAGCCTTCGAGCGCCGTGCGTCCGGTGTTGCCATCCGGACGGTCGAGGTGGAACTGCGGCCCGGTCCAGCTGCTCCTGACCACGCCCCAGTCGTAGGCCGCGGGCGCGGTCTCATGGATGATAATCGCGGCCGCCGCGCCCTGGCGCGCCGCCTCCTCGAACTTGTAGGTCCAGCGGCCGTGGTAGGTCATCGCCTTGCCGCGAAACAGCGCCTCCTCGCCGGTCACGAAACCCGGGTCGTTGACGAGGATCAGGGCGGTCTTGCCGCGCATGTCGGCGCCCGCGTAATCGTCCCAGTCGTATTCCGGCGCGACGATCCCATAGCCGACGAACACGACCTCGCTGTCCGCGATCGATGAATCAGGACGCACGCGACGCGTGCCGATCACCATGTCGTCGCCATGAGCGAGCGTCAGGCGGCCCGCGCCCTTGTTGAATGACAGGCGCGGCTCGATCGCGGTGATCTCGACGAGCGGAACGTACTGGCGGAAATCGCCGCCGCTCACGGGCTGGAGGCCGAGCTCGAGGAACTCCTTCTCCAGATACTCGATGGTGCGGCGCTCGCCGTCCGTGCCGGGAGCGCGCCCCGCCAGCTCGTCGGATGAAAGTCCCTCGATCTGCGACCGGTAGGCCGCCTCGTCGATGGCGGCGGCGGCCTTTTTGAGCATCTTGTCGTCCGCATTGAAGGCGCCGAGCGAGAGCGCCGCCGCCGCGGAAATGAACAGCAGCCGGATCCGGATGTCGTAATGCCGCATGTGTACCCCTGTCCTAAGTATTGCCGGCGGGCCAGTAGTACCAGCCGATCGCGAAGATGGCGAGCCACATCACTCCCTGGGCAAGCCAGCGCCAGGGCCGTTCCCGCTGCAGTCCTACGAAAGCCGCGCCCGCCACGGCCGCGAGCACCGCAAAAAGGCCCGCCGAGACGAGCAAGCCCGGATACTCGCGCGCGACCTCCGGTCGCTGGCCGGCTGACAGGGCGAAAATGACCAAGATCATGGCGAGGACGAGCGCAATGGACGCCGCGGAGCCCAGGACGACACCCGTCAGGAACCCCAGAGGTCTCATCGACAAGTCTCCCCCTGAGCGTGACGCCGGTACTTGAACCCGCGCCCGCCCGCCCATAGCCTGTCCCGACCGGGTGCGGCCCCTGGAGGCCGCAAGGAGCAGTTTAACCCCATGACACCCTGGCTCAGAGCGCCAACCTCCCCCCGGCTGCGCCTCCTCGTGGCGCTGTGTCTCGCCGTGGGCGTCTTCGTGCTCGCAGGCTCGGGCCCGGACCGCGCGCCGCTCGCTCCCGGAATCGCCCCCGCGGTCGCCTCATCCGGCGACCTGGTCGCCAGCGAGCGCCATCGTCGCGTGATGCGGCTCGTCTCCGAGGTGGTCGAGCGGCAGCACTACCGCCAGGCGGCGCTCGACGACGAGATGTCATCGCAGATCTACGAGCGCTACCTCGAGGCACTCGATGCGAGCCGCAGCTACCTCCTCGCATCCGACATCGCGGAATTCGAGCGCCTCCGCTACCGGCTCGACGACGCGATCGAAGAGGCGGACGCGGCGCCCGCATTCGAGATCTTCACGCGCTACCAGCAACGCAACCGCGAGGTCCTGCGGCTCGCGATCGCGCTGCTGGATGTCGAGCCCGATTTCACGCTCGACGAGTCTTTCCGCTTCGACCGCACGGACGAAGGCTGGCCGGCCTCGGAGGCGGAGCTGCACGAGCTGTGGCGCAAGCGCGTCAAGAACGACGCGTTGTCGCTGCTGCTGGCCGGCAAGACTTCGCCGGAGGCGAGCGAGACCCTGCGCAAGCGCTACGAGCGCGTCGCGAAGCGCATCGAGCAGATCACGGCGGACGACGTGTTCGAGACCTTCATGAATGCGTACTCGCACGTCTACGACCCGCATTCCAACTACCTGTCGCCGCGGGACTCCGAGGAATACAACATCGCCATGAGCCTCTCGTACGAGGGAATCGGCGCCTCGTTGCAGCTCGTCGACGACCACGTCACCATCATGAACGTGCTGCCGGGCGGCTCCGCGGCCGCATCGACCGAGATCAAGGTCGGCGACCGCATCACCGCGGTCGCCCAGGGTGCAACCGGTGCCATGACCGACGTGGTCGGCTGGAGGCTCGACGACGTCGTGCAGTTGATCCGCGGCCCGGTGAATACCGTGGTCCGGCTGCAGATTCTCCCGAGCGGCGCGACGCCGGGCACGCCCGAGACACAGCTCTCGCTCAAGCGCGCCAAAATCACGCTCGAATCGCAGGCGGCGCAGAAGAAAACCCACACCCTGCATCGAGGCGATCGCGACCTCCGGATCGGCGTCATCGCGGTTCCGAGTTTCTACCAGGATTTCCAGGCCCGGATGAAAGGCGACGCGGACTATCGCAGCACCACGCGGGACGTGCGCCGCCTGATCAAAGAGCTGCAGGCCGAAGGGATCGACTCGCTCGTCATCGACCTGCGTGACAACGGCGGCGGGCACCTCTCGGAGGCGACGAGCCTCGTCAGACTCTTCGTCGAGCGCGGCCCAGTCGTGCAGCTGCGCGAAACGAGCGGCCGCATTGAGGTTCTCGACGATCCGGAGCCGGGCGTCGCCTGGCAAGGGCCGCTCGTGGTGCTCGTCAATCGCGCGAGCGCCTCCGCTTCGGAAATTTTCGCCGGCGCGATCCAGGACTACCAGCGCGGTCTCGTCGTGGGCCAGCAGACCTACGGCAAGGGCTCGGTGCAGAATCTGTATCCGCTCGATCGCTATGCGCTCGGGCCGAAAGCCGGATTCGGCCAGCTCACCGTGACGATCGGAAAGTACTACCGGGTCACCGGCGACAGCACGCAGCATCGCGGGGTTGAGCCGGACATCACGCTGCCCTCGTTCCTCGACGTCGACGACATCGGCGAAAGCACGCGCGAGAGCGCCCTCCCCTGGGACCGCATCAATGCCGCGCGCTTCACGCCCGAACCTGCGGAACTGCCCGTCGTTTCGCAGATCGCGCGCGTGCACGAAGAGCGGATCGCCAACAATCCGGACTTCGTCGCATTCCAGGGCGACCTGGACGCGCTCCAGCAGCTTCGCAGCCAGCGCGATGTCTCGCTGAACCTCGCGAAGCGCCGCGCCGAGCGCGATGCCATCGACGCCGAGCGCCTCAAGCGCGAAAATGCGCGCCGGGCGGCTCGTGGACTCGCGCCGCTCGCGAATGTCGGCGCGCTGGAGAATGCCGAGGCACCGGACGCCGTCCTGGATGAGGCCGTCGAGATTGCGGCCGACGCAGCGGAACTGCCGACAACGCAGGAACCGGCACAGCTCAGCTGATCCATCCGTCGATTCGCCGTTTTACCAGTTAATTCAATGGCTTACGCTTCGACGTATTCATTTAGTGTTATACTTGACTACAACACTAAGGAACCGTAGCATAGCGCCCATCTGATCCCGGGAGCGGACCGCGATGCGCATTGAATCCAGAATCCTCGTCATCGCCACTGCGCTGACCCTCGCAGCCTGCGGCAATGCCAACGGCAAGAGCGCGGGCAAGGACGGCAAGGAAGAGCTGCCGGCCGTGCCGGTCGAGGTCGCAGCCACGCAGCGCGCCGAAATGGCCGCGATCTACACCGGCACGGCGCCGCTCGAATCCGAGCGCAAAGCCTTCGTGATGCCGAAGGTCAAGGGCGAAATCCGCTACGTGCTGGCCGACGAAGGCGCGCGCGTGCGCGAGGGCCAGGTGCTGGCACGGCTCGACGGCGACCAGTTGCGGCTCGAGGTCGCGCTCGCCGAAGCGACCCTGCGCAAACTCGAGCGCGACTACGAGCGCAATCTCGGGCTGCAGCAGACGGGACTCATCAGCGCAACGGCGATCGACAATCTCAAGTACGAACTGGAGGCGGCCAAGGCCACCTGGGACCTCGCGCGGCTGCAACTGTCCTATTGCGACATCCGCTCGCCGATCAACGGCACGGTCACGCAGCGCCTCGACGTGGTCAAGGTCGGCAACACGGTCACGCCCGTCGGTGGCGTGATCGAGAGTGCGGACAGCTCGCTGTTCGTCGTCGAGAATCTCGACACGCTGATCCTGCGGGTCAACGTGCCTGAACGCGAACTCGCCAAACTGTCCGTCGGCCAGGTCGCCGAGCTCAGTTTCGACGCGGTGCCAGGCAGCATTTTCGCCGGCGAGATTTCACTGATCAGCCCATACGTGGACGCCGCGACCGCGACGTTTTCGGTGCGGATCCGCGTGACCAAGGCCGGCGACCTGCTGCGCCCGGGCATGTTCGCGCGGGTCGCGATCGTCTATGAGCGCAAGCCCGATGCGCTGCAGATCCCGCGGACGGCGTTGCTGGACGGAGACGGCCCACCCAAGGTGTATGTCGTGCAGGAGGGCAAGGCCACGGAGCGCGCAGTGCAGCTCGGCCTGAGCAATGGCGCTTGGATCGAGGTCGTCAAGGGACTCAAGGACGGCGAGCAGGTGGTCGTCGTCGGCCAGGGTGCGATCAAGCCGGGCGCCGCGGTCCGCATCGTCAACGCGCCGGCAAGGCCGGCAGCGCGCACGCCTCCCGCCGTCGCGGCCGGCTGAGCGCGGGCAACGACCGATGCGGATCGTTGAATTCGCCACGCGCCGGCGCGTGACCATCCTGATGGTCACCGTCGCGGTCATCCTATTCGGGTTCGTTTCGCTGTCGCGCCTGAAGCTCAACCTGCTGCCGGACCTGTCCTACCCGACGCTCACGGTCCGGACCGACCTGCCGGGCGCCGCCCCGCTCGAACTCGAAACCCTGATCACGCGGCCGATCGAAGAATCGGTCGGCATCATCCGCAACGTCCGCTCGGTGCGGTCGGTATCGCGTGCCGGCCAGGCCGATGTGATCCTCGAGTTCGCCTGGGGCACGGACATGGACCTCGCGGGAATCGACGTGCGCGAGAAGATCGACCTGTTGCTGCTCCCGATCGAGGCGAGCCGGCCGATCCTGCTGCGCTTCGACCCCTCCACCGAGCCGGTGATGCGCTATGCCTTCGTCGATACCGACGAATTCGCCAAATCCTCCGCCGGCGAATCGGGCAGCGTCGCGCGTCTCAAGAGCTTGCGGCGCTTTGCCGACGACCGGCTCAAGCCGGATCTCGAATCGGTCGATGGATCGGCCGCGGTCAAGGTCAGCGGCGGCTATGAGGACGAAATCCAGATCTTCGTGGACCAGAGAAAGCTTGCGCAGCTCAACCTGTCGATCGAGGCGATCGCGCAGCGCCTGCGCGAGGAGAACGTCAATCTGTCCGGCGGGCGCCTCGAGCAGGGCACGCAGCGCTTCCTGGTTCGCACGCTGAACGAGTTCACCTCGGTGCCGCAGATGGCCGACGCGATCATCGCCAATGTCGCCGCCAAGCCGGTCTATTTGCGCGACGTTGCGACGGTCACCAGCGGCTACAAGGACCGCGAGGCGATCACGCGCGTGGACGGCCGGGAATCGGTCGAGCTCGCCGTGTACAAGGAAGGCGACGCCAACACCGTTCAGCTCGCGGCCGGCATCCGCGAGCGGATCGAGGAGCTCGGCAAGGTGCTGCCGGACGGCACCGAATTGACCCGCGTCTACGACCAGTCGAAGTTCATTTCCTCCGCCATCGGCGAAGTGCGTGAAGCGGCGCTGATCGGCGGTCTGCTCGCGATCCTGGTCCTTTACCTGTTCCTGCGCGATGCGCGGGCGACCTTCATCACGGGACTCGCGATTCCGGTGTCCGTGATCGGCACCTTCGTGCTGATGTACATGTTCGACCTGTCGCTCAACATCATGTCGCTGGGCGGCATCGCGCTTGCCGTCGGCATGCTGGTGGACAACGCGGTGGTCGTGCTGGAGAACATCGTCCGTCACCGCGAGGAAGGCCGCTCACGCCTCGATGCGGCCAGACTCGGCACCAGCGAGGTCGGCACCGCGATCACGGCCGCGACGCTCACTTCGGTCGCGGTGTTCTTCCCGATGGTGTTCATCACCGGCATCGCCGGCCAGCTGTTCCGCGACCAGGCGCTGACCGTGAGCTTCTCGCTGCTGTTCTCGCTGATCGTCGCGATGACGCTGGTGCCGATGCTGGCCGCCGGCAAGCCCGAGATTCCGGTAGCCGATCCCGGGCGCATGCCCGGGCGCGGCGGTCGCGGCGTCGCGAAACTGCTGGCGTACAAGCACCGGTTGTCGGCCCGGATTTCAGACGGCATGGCCTGGCTGCTCGGCTGGGTGGCACGGCCCACGCAATCCGGGTTTACCGCCGTGTCGCGCGCCTACCTGCCCGCGCTGCGCTGGTCCCTCGAGCACCGCGGCCGCGTAGTCCTGATTTCACTGGCGGTGCTGCTCGCGACGGCGGCCCTGGTCCCGCAGCTCGGCACCGAGCTGATCCCGCAGATGTCCCAGGGCGAGTTCAACGCGGACCTGCGCCTGACGCCCGGCACGCCGCTCGAGCAAACCGACCGCGCGATGGCCACCGCGCAGCAGTTCGCGATGGAATTGCCGCAGATCGCGCTGTCCTATGCGGTGACCGGCACCGGCAACCGGCTCGACGCAAGTCCGACGGACGCCGGCGAAAACACCGGCCGCCTGTCGATCACGCTCGCGCCCGGCAGCAGCCCCGACGAGGAAACCGCCGTGATCGACGGCTTGCGCACGCGATTCGACGCGCTGGCCGGCGTGCAATACCAGTTCAGCCGTCCGGCGCTGTTCAATTTCGCCTCGCCGCTCGAAGTCACGATCACCGGCTACGAACTCGACCGCTTGCGGTCCGCGGCCGAGCAGGTCCGCCTGGGCATGCAGACAAGCCCGACCTTCAGCGACATCAAGTCCACGGTCGAGGCCGGAAATCCGGAAATCCAGATCGTTTTCGACCAGGAACGCGCGTCCCAGCTCGGTGTCACCGTGCGCGAACTCGCCGACCGCGTCGTTTCAAGCGTCCGCGGCAATGTCGCGACCCGCTACAAGCTGCGCGAAAAGAAGATCGACGTGCTGGTGCGCAGCGTCGACACGCGCGCCTCCTCGGTCGAGGAGATCCGCGCGCTGATCGTCAATCCGGGCAGCGCCCGTCCATTGCCGCTTTCGGCGGTCGCGGACGTGACCGTCGCGACCGGCCCGGCCGAGATCCGCCGCTCGCGCCAGCAGCGCGTCGCCATCGTGACCGCCAACCTGTCGTCCGGCGACCTCGGGTCGGCCGTCGCCGAACTGGATTCGATCGTCGCGAACGTCGAGATGCCGGTCGGCACGACCGCCGCGGTCAGCGGCCAGAGCGACGACATGAAGGAGTCATTCCGCTCGCTGCAGTTCACGATGCTGCTCGCGGTGTTCCTGGTCTATCTCGTGATGGCCTCGCAGTTCGAATCGCTGCTGCATCCGTTCGTGATCCTGCTCACCATCCCCCTCGCCCTGGTCGGCTCGGTCTGGGCGATGTTCCTGACCGGAACGACAGTCAACGTCGTCGCCTATATCGGCCTGATCATGCTGGCCGGCATCGTCGTCAACCAGTCCATCGTGCTGATCGACGCCGTCAACCAGGCGCGCGAGCGCGGCCTGGAGAAGCACGACGCGATCATCGAGGCGGCCCGGCTGCGCCTGCGCCCGATCGTGATCACGAAGCTGACGACGATCTTGGGCCTGCTGCCGATGGCAATCGGCCTCGGCGAGGGCGCCGAGATCAGGAAGCCGATGGCCATCACGGTGATCGGCGGCGTGGCGGTCGCAAGCTTCTTCACTCTGCTCGTGATCCCCGTCGTGTACTCGCTGCTCGACCGCAAGAAATTCCAGCCGAGCGGCGCCGGCGTCATGCCGCGCGTCGCGACGGAGTCCGGCGGAGGCTGAGTCATGATCCACACGAATTTCGCGCTGCGCAGGCCCGTCACGACGCTGATGACGTTCATCGCCGTGTCGCTGATCGGCCTCATAGCGACGAGCTTGCTGCCGCTCGAACTATTTCCCGACATCCGCTTCCCCGGCATCCAGATCACCATTCCCTACGAGGGTTCGACACCCGAGGAAGTGGAGCAGCTGATCACGCGGCCCGCCGAGGAGGCGATCGCGACGCTGTCGGGCATCAAGGAGATCCGTTCCACTTCCTCCGAGAACGGTTCCGAGCTGATCGTGTTCTTCGAATGGGGCCGCGATCCCGCCGCGGTCGGATTCGAGGTGCGCACCAAGCTCGAATCCATCCGGCACGAATTCCCGCCGAGCGCCAACCGCGTGCTGACGCAGATGTTCGCCGCCGGCGACGACCGGGTCGTGGCCGTGCGCATCTCGAGCCAGGAAGACCTGACGCGGCAGTACGACACGCTCGACCGCTATCTCAAGAAGCCGCTCGAGCGCCTGGACGGCGTCGCCCGCGTTTCGCTCGAGGGCGTCGAACCGCTCGAGCTGCGGATCCTGATCGACCCGGTGAGGCTTGCCGCCCATGGCGTCGACATCGCGCGCCTGCGCGATGCGCTGGAAGGCGCCAATTTTTCGGTCAGCGCCGGCGAAGTGACCGGCGGCCAGCAGCGCTTCCTGGTACGGCCGATCGGCGAGTTCCAGACCCTCGACGATGTCCGCGAGTTCATCGTCACCGGCAACGTGCGCCTGCGCGACATCGCGGACGTGCGCATGGTCACGCCGGAGCTGACCGTCGGCCGCCACCTGAACGGCAGGCCCGGCGTCGGACTCGACGTGTTCAAGTCGACCGGCGCCAACATCGTGGATGTGGCGGACCGCGTGATGGCCGTGGTTGACGAGCAAATCCAGTTGCCGCAGCTCCAGGGCATCAACGTCATCGTGCTCGCGAACCAGTCCGAAAACATCCGCAGCTCCCTCAACGAGCTGCGCAACGCGGGCCTGATCGGTGCGGGCTTCGCGCTGATCGTGCTGTTCCTGTTCCTGCGCCACTGGCCGACGACCCTGATCGTGGCGCTCGCAGTGCCCTTCTCATTGCTGATCACCGTCGCCGCGATGTACTTCCTCGGCTTCTCGCTGAATATCCTGACCATGATGGGCATGCTGCTCGCGGTCGGGCTGCTGGTCGACAACGCGGTGGTCGTGACGGAGAGCATCTTCCGTCACCGGCAGATGAAAGGCGCCGAGCCGCTCGCCTCGACGCTTTCCGGCGTCAGCGAAGTCGGGCTCGCGGTGCTCGCGGGCACGCTGTCGACCGTGATCGTGTTCCTGCCGATCATATTCGGCGAGGAGAGCGAGATCTCCGTGTTCATGGTGCACGTCGCGGTGCCGATCGTGGTCGCGATGCTCGCATCGCTGCTGGTGGCTCAGACGATCATCCCGACGCTGACCGCCCGCTTTCCGTCGCCACCGCCGATCAAGGCCGGTTCGCTCTTCGCCCGCGTTCAGGAATGGTATCTGCGCCGCCTCGACTGGCTGTTCCGGCACAAGTGGAAAGGCGCACTGTTCGTGGTCCTCACGGTCCTGTCGCCGATTCCGCTGTTCGCGACCGGCACGCTGAAAGTCGACATGTTCCCGCAGGATGCGAGCGATCGCCTGTACCTGCCGTTTCACATCGAGGGCACCTACCCCCTCGCGCGCACCAAAGAGGCCGTTTCGCGTGTCGAGAAATACCTCGAGGAGAACAAGGACCGTTTCGGCATCGAGCTCGTTTACAGCTATTACACGTCCAACGACGCGTCCAGCGTGATCAAGCTGAAGCCGCGCGACGAGTTGCCGATGGATCCGCGCGAATTGATGGCGGAAATCGAGAAGGGGCTGCCCGAAATCATCATCGGCAAGCCGAGTTTCCGGTTTGACGACGATATGGCCGGCAGCAGCGGCGGATACAGCATGCGCCTGACCGGGGAGTCGACCGAAGAGCTCGTGGCCCTGTCGCGGACCGTGGTCCAGCGCCTGCGCGACGTGTCCGGCCTGGATTCGGTGCGCTCGACGGCCAAGGCTGGCGAGCACGAAGTGCAGGTGGTCGTGGATCGCGAGCGCGCGGCGCGCCTGGGCCTGTCCCCGCAGGCCGTCGCGCAGACGCTCGCGGTCGCGATGCGCGGGGACCCGCTCAAGGAATTCCGCGCGGACGACCGGGAAATCCAGATGCGGCTCGCATTCCGCGAGGACGACCGGCAGAGCCTCGAGGATCTCGCCGCGACGCCCTTGTACCTGCCTGACGGGACCCGCAGCACGCTGGGCGCGGTCGCCAGTTTCCGCATCGACCAGAGCGCGCGCACGATCGAGCGCGTGGACCGCCTGACCTCGGTCGTGATCGAGGGAATCGTGGCGGAGGATTCGTCGCTCGACGACGTCAAGCAGGGCGTCGAAGCAGCCATGGAACAGTTTCCCCTGCCTCCGGGCGTCGGCTGGAAGTACGGCCGCAGCGTCGAGGACAGCGACGACACCGCGGCGACGATGCAGATGAACATCCTGCTGGCGATCGCCCTGATCTTCCTGGTCATGGCCTCGCTGTTCGAGTCGCTGCTTTATCCGGTCTCAATCATCACGTCGATCGTGTTCGCGATCGTCGGCGTGTGCTGGGGACTCGCGATCAGCCGGACGCCGATGTCGTTCATGGCGATGCTCGGCATCATGATCCTGATCGGCGTGATCGTGAACATCGGCATCGTGCTGATCGCGCACGTCATCGACCTGCGCAAGGAAGGCATGAACCGGCACGACGCGATTCTCGAAGCAGCGCGCCATCGCCTGCGGCCGATCCTGATGACGTCCCTCGTCACGTTGCTGGCGATGCTGCCGATCTCGGTCGGCAACACGCAGATTGGCGGCGATGGGCCCGCGTACTACCCGATGGCGCGCGCGCTGATGTCGGGGCTGTTCTTCGGCAGCATCACTTCGCTGTTCTTCGTGCCGCTGTTCTACGTCTGGCTCGACGACCTGAACAACTGGCGTCAGCGCATCAAGCTGTTCTCGCGGGGCGGCAAGACGGCGACCGAGGCGGCCTGAGACGACGCGCAGCCGCCGGGATTCAGCGCAGCAGGACCTTGTAGACGTCCCAGTAGTCGTCCACGAGCACGTTGGCATCCGGCACGCCGCCGGTCGCCGCCGGTGGCAACGACGCCGGCTGCGGCACGGTTTCATTCGCGTTCCGCCACGTGGCGGTCGCAGCCATCTTTTCGCCGCGGCGCTTGATCTCGGCCGCCAGGCCGTCCTGCGCATTCACCATCGCGAGCGCCTGTGCGATCTCGCGGATGCGGCCGAGGCATGCGTCGAGGCTCCCGTGTTTCGCGCTCTCGACGCTCCGGTTGTTGGCGAGCCTCGCATCCATGGCAAGCCCCGACACGGCGAGCCGCGCAAAGAGATGCTGCGCATAGGCGATCACGGCGAGATTGACGAGCCGCCGCCCTTCGATCGTCAGGCCCGGAAATTCCGGCCAGGGCTCCTTCTCGATCGTGCGGTGCGACTCCTGCATGTCGGCCAGCTGGCGCTCGGAGACGACGCAGCGCTGGCGCTGGTCCAGGATCTCGGCAGCCAGGGTGCGGCGCCTGAAGTAATGCCAGAACTGCCTGAGCTGCGTGATGCGCTCCTCGCGCTGGCGAAGCTGCTCGCGCTCGGCATCCGCAACTTCCTGCGCCTGCCGCAGGCGCTCGTCTGCCACCTTGAGCCGCTCGGAGCGGTCCTGCTGGAATTCCGCGAGCTGCTGCTTGCGCTGCGCATCCTGGCGCTCGCGCTTCAACTCCCCCGAGAACTTATCGAGCTGCTCGCGGCAGGCCCGCCAGAGCGCCTTGAGGCCGAAATGCACGAGTGCGTCGAGGCCGCGCTCCGGGTTGCCGAGCAGCACTTCGAGCTGCTCGAGCTGCTGCTGCAGCCGGGCGTTCGCGTTTTCCTGCTGCTTCAGCTTGTTGCGGAGATTGTGAAGCTGGTCATCGAGCCCCTGGAGCTCCTTCTTGAGCTCGGCGCGATTCCAGAACAGCTTGAGCAGGCGTTCCTGCTCCGCCGGATCGGCCTTACCGATCGACGGCAGCTTCAGCTGCGACCACTTGTCAGGAAGCATCACGGCCATGGTGTCGGCTCAGGTTGCCGGAATCGCAAACCGGTGTCCGTTCCCGGCGCAGTACTCCAGCCACTTGTTCAGCAGCATGTTGCAGGACCAGCGCTGCCCGTGGTTCCGCGCAACGCCGGCGGCGAGCTGACGCAGGCGCGGGTGCGAAGGAGACGCCGCCGTGCCACAGGCTTCCGCGAGGCGCGCATCGTGATACACGCGGATTTCGAGCCCGGGCTCGCGCGACCTTTCCGCTCCCTCGCCGAAGAGATAGGTCATGTGCAGCGCGGTCGTGTAGCGGCACTGCTCGACGACTGAAAGTTCCAGCGCCGGCTCGCCTGCCACTTCCGACGTCAGCGAACCCTTCAGGCGCCTGAGGTCGGGCACCAGCCAGCCGAGCCGGATGAAGTTGCTCTCGTACAGCGTCATCAGGCTCACGAACGATCGCGGCCGTGCGCGCCAGGAGATCGTGCAGAGGTCGTCCGACAACATGGATTTGACTATATCACAGGGATATTCGGCCATTTCCCGCATGAATCGTGCTGCTTGTCACGAAACCATCACGGCCGCACGCGGCGCGGGATCGAGAGCCGCTCGAGCACGCGGCTTGCGATCTCCTCGATCGAAGTGTCGGTGGTTTCAAGGTACGGAATGCCGTGGCGCTCGAACAACTGCTCGGCCGCGCGCACCTCGAATGTGCACTGCTGCGCAGAAGCGTAGCGGCTCTCCGGCCGGCGTTCCTGGCGAATCTGCTGCAACCGGCCCGGCTCGATCGTCAGCCCGAACAGCTTGCGACGGTAGGGATCGACGACGGCCGGTAGCCGCGCGCCGTCGAGGTCCTCCTCGGTCAGCGGGTAATTGGCCGCGAAAGCGCCGTATTGCAGCGCCATGTATACGCAGGTCGGCGTCTTTCCGGACCGCGAAACTCCGATCAGGATCACATCCGCGCGGTCGTAATCTCGCGTCTGCGCGCCGTCGTCGTTCGCAAGCGCGAAGTTCGTCGCATTGATGCGCATCGTGTAGGCGGTGAGATCCGCCATGCCGTGCGCGCGCCCCAGCACGTGCGCTGAGGGCTGGCCGAGTTCCTGCTCGAGCGGACCGAGAAATGTGTCAAAGAAATCGAGGAACAGGCAGTGCGCCTGCTTCAGCGCGTCGCGCACGTCGTTGTTGACGAGGGTCGCGAACACGATCGGCCGCGCGCCCTCCTCGCGGCCGGCCTGGTCGATCTTCGCAACCGCTTCGCGCGCCTTGTCAACGTCGGTGATGAATGGCAAAGTGATCGGCCTGAAATCCATGCCGTCGAACTGCGTCAGCAGGCTGTGTCCCATCGTCTCGGCGGTGACGCCGGTCTGGTCGGACACGAAGAAGACGGTTCGTCGCTGCTCCATGGCGGATCATCCGTTTGCCGTGGCGGCACGCGCGGCACGCCGCCGCGCGGCAAATCCTATCAGGTGCGGGCGGAGCGAGGACGAAGCGTGACCGGCTACACAGTTCCGTTCGGCCGGCTTGGCATGAAGGACGTCGAGTCGGTCGGCGGCAAGAACGCATCGCTCGGCGAAATGATCGCGCGGCTCGGCCAGGCCGGCGTCCGCGTTCCGGACGGATTCGCGACGACTGCGCAGGCGTACCGCGATTTTCTTTCGCAGGACGGCCTCGGTGCGCGCATCGCAGCGGAGCTCGCGGGGCTCGATGTCGACGACGTTTCGCGGCTTGCGGACAGCGGCGCCCGCATCCGCGGCTGGATCCTCGAGACACCGTTCCAGCATGATTTGGAACGCGCGGTGCTCGCCGCGACCGCCGCGCTCGCCGACCGCGGCG
Organism: Steroidobacteraceae bacterium; assembly: GCA_040878925.1. Classification (GTDB taxonomy): domain Bacteria; phylum Pseudomonadota; class Gammaproteobacteria; order Steroidobacterales; family Steroidobacteraceae; genus SCUD01. The sequence goes on from JBBDLI010000013.1 coordinate 80,263, forward strand.
CCGCGCTCGCAGTGCGCTCGTCCGCGACGGCGGAAGACCTTCCCGCGGCTTCGTTCGCCGGGCAGCAGGAGACGATCTTGAACGTCCGCGGCCCGAAATCGGTGCTCACGGCCATGCACCAGGTCTACGCGTCGCTCTACAACGACCGGGCCATCTCCTATCGCGTGCACCAGGGCTTCGACCACGCGCAGGTCGCAATCTCCGTGGGCGTCCAGCACATGGTGCGAAGCGACGTCGGTGCGAGCGGCGTGATGTTCACCCTCGACACCGAATCCGGATTCCGCGAGGCCGTGTTCATCACGGCCTCCTGGGGACTCGGCGAGCTCGTGGTGCAGGGCGCCGTCAATCCCGACGAGTTCTATGTCTACAAGCCGGCGCTCCGCGCCGGCCGGCAGGCCATCATCCGCCGTAACCTGGGTTCGAAGGCCTCGCGCATGGTCTACGCGGCGGATCCGGCGCCGGGCCGCTGGGTCGAGATCGTGGAAGTGACCGCGGCCGACCGTGAGCGTTTCTGCATCGACGACCGCGACGTCCACGAGCTCGCGCGCCAGGCTCTCATCATCGAGTCGCACTACGGCTGCCCGATGGACATCGAGTGGGGCAAGGACGGCGAGACGGGCGCAATCTACATTCTCCAGGCGCGGCCAGAGACGGTGCAAAGCCGTGCCGGCCGCTCGATCCAGCGCTACAAGCTGAAGCAGCGCTCGCGCGCGCTGGCGCAAGGCCGCGCAATCGGCCAGCGCATCGGCGCCGGCCCCGCGCGCGTCGTTGCGGGGGCGCGCGAGATGTCGCGCGTGCAGCCGGGGGACGTCATCGTTTCGGACATGACCGATCCGGACTGGGAGCCGGTCATGAAGCGCGCCGCGGCGATCGTCACGAATCGCGGCGGCCGCACCTGCCATGCAGCCATCATCGCGCGTGAGCTCGGCATACCTGCGGTCGTCGGCTGTGGCGACGCGACTTCGAAGATCCGAGACGGCGAGCCCGTCACCGTCTCCTGCGCGGAGGGCGACACAGGCGTCATCTACGAAGGCAAGCTTGATTTCGAGCAGCAGCAAATCGAGCTGGATGCGCTGCCGAAGCCGCCGGTCAGCATCATGATGAATGTCGGCAACCCCGACCGCGCCTTCGACTTCGCCTCGATCCCGAATCATGGCGTCGGCCTCGCGCGGCTGGAATTCATCATCAACCGCATGATCGGCGTGCATCCGCGCGCGTTGCTCGATTTCGCGACGCTCGATCCCGGCGTGCAGGACCAGATCCGCCGGCAGATGGCGGGTTACGACGACCCCGTCGCATTCTTCGTTCAGAAGCTCACCGAAGGCATCGCAAGCATCGCGGCGGCGTTCGCTCCGCAGCCGGTGATCGTGCGCCTCTCGGACTTCAAGTCGAACGAGTACGCCAACCTGATCGGCGGGCGCCAGTACGAGCCGCACGAGGAGAACCCGATGCTCGGTTTCCGCGGCGCTTCGCGCTACACGGACCCTGGCTTCGAGCCGTGCTTCGAGCTCGAGTGCCGTGCGATCCGACGCGTCCGCGACGACATGGGGCTCACGAACGTGCAGGTCATGGTGCCGTTCGTGCGCACGGTCGGCGAAGGGCGTCGCGTGGTCGAGCTGCTCGCCCAGCACGGCCTGCGCCGCGGCGACGCCGGTCTCAAGATCATCATGATGTGCGAGCTGCCGACCAACGCCGTGCTCGCGCGCGAATATCTCGAGCACTTCGACGGCATGTCGATCGGCTCGAACGACATGACGCAGCTCGCGCTCGGTATTGACCGCGACTCCGCGATCGTCGCTCCGCTCTTCGACGAACGCGACCCTGCGGTCAAAGCCCTCCTTTCGATGGCTATTCGCGCCTGCCGCGACACCGGCAAGTACATTGGCATCTGCGGTCAAGGGCCGTCGGACCACCCGGATTTCGCGCGATGGCTCGTCGACCAGGGAATCGACAGTCTGTCGCTTAATCCGGATACCGTTGTCGAGACCTGGCTGTACCTGGCAAACAGCGCGAAGAACCAGTAGGCGCGCCCGCCCCGCTAGCGCGCGTCCAGTTCGCTTCGTGCCGTTTCCCAGTGCTGCCCGTCAAATGGCCGGACACGCATTGACGTAATTCCGGCAGGATCGAGACAGCAGGCGTTAACGCTGTAGCCGGCGGGGTGCGAGCGCGGAACATAGAATGATTTGACGCCGCAGTGGCGGCAGAACAGGTGGCGAGCCGTGCCGGTGCCGAAGCGGTACTCGACCAGATCGTCCGCGCCTGCGATCAGGCGAAACTGGTCCGCAGAAACGATCAGGTGCAGGAAACCCGAGCGGGCGCACATCGAGCAATTGCATTCGAGCAAATCGAGATCGGCCGGCGCAAGCGCCTCGATTCGGACGCGGCCGCAGTGGCAGCCGCCAGTGTGCCAGACCGGGTTGACGGTCACTGGGTCCGCGGCGCGTTCCATGGGGCGGCGAAAAGCGCGGCGCGGTAGTGTCGCAGCTCGCCGATCGATTCGTGGACGTCCGCGAGCGCGGTATGGCGCGATTCCTTGGCGACGCCCGCCGCGACCTCCGGTGCCCAGCGCCGCGCCAGTTCCTTGATGGTGCTGACGTCGAGATTCCGGTAATGGAAAAAGCGCTCGAGCTCCGGCATCCAGCGGGCCAGAAAGCGCCGGTCCTGGCAGACGCTGTTGCCGCACATTGGCGAGCGGCCCGGAGCGGCGTGCTGCGACAGAAACGCGAGTGTCGCGCGCTCAGCGGCCGCTTCGTCCGTCCCGCTCGCGAGCACCCGCGCGACGAGGCCGCTCGTCGCATGCGTGCGCGTATTCCACTCGTCCATCGCCGCGAGCGTCGACTCCGATTGCCGCACGGCAAGGACCGGACCCTCGGCGATCACGACGAGCTCGCCGTCCGTCACGACCGTTGCAATCTCGATGATCCGGTCCGTCTCGGGCGCGAGACCGGTCATTTCCAGATCGATCCAGATCAGCCGGTCGTCGCTCGTCATGTTGCCGCGCATCTTACCAGAGGCTAAAGTCCCCCCTCGCCCGTACGCCATGCACTCCTTCACCGTCTTCTTCCTCGCGGCGCTCGTTGCCGGCCTTGCGCTTCAGCTCTGGCTGTTGCATCGGCAGGTCCGCGCGGTGCGCGCGCATCGCGACCAGGTGCCGGCGCCGTTTGCGGGATCGATCACCGCCGCGGAGCACGCGCGCGCAGCCGACTATACGATCGCGCAGTCCTGTCTCTCGGCCGTCCAGCGAGTCACCGGCGCGGCGCTCCTCGCCGCACTGACGATTGCTGGCGGCATCTCGTCCATCGACTCGTGGATATCCGCGTCCGGTCTCGCAGGCCTGCCGGGGCAGGTCGCGGTCATTGCGGTGACGATGCTCGTCGCTGTCTTCGTGAGCCTGCCATTCGACGCCTGGCGCACGTTCAGGATTGAAGCGCGATTCGGATTCAACCGCACGACGCCGGCCCTGTTCGCGGTGGATTTCCTGAAAGGCCTCGCGATCGCGGGGTTGCTGATGTTGCCGCTCGTCGCGCTGTTGCTCTGGCTGATGCCCCGCGCGGGCAAAGCCTGGTGGATCTGGACCTGGGGCGTGTGGGCGATCTTTTCGATTCTGCTCGGCTGGGCCTGGCCGCGGCTGATCGCGCCGCTGTTCAACCGATTTCATGAGCTGGAGCAGGGCGCGCTTCGCGATGCGGTCGAGGCGCTCGCGCGACGCTGCGGCTTCGAGCCGCGTAGTGTCATGGTCATGGATGGCTCGCGGCGGAGCACGCACGGCAACGCCTACTTCACGGGACTCGGCCGGACCAAGCGCATCGTTTTTTTCGACACGCTGCTCGACACGCTCGCGCCCAACGAGGTCCAGGCCGTGCTGGCGCACGAGCTCGGCCATTTCCGGCTGCACCACGTTGCGCTTCGCATCGCCGGGTCGCTCGCAGGCTCCTTCGCCGGCTTCGCAGTCCTTGCCTGGCTCGCGCGGCAGCCGTGGTTCCAGCCGGCGCTCGGGGTTGCGAACGGCGGCCCGCACACGCTGATTCTCCTTTTCGTCCTGGCGGCGCCGGTCTTTCTGCTTCCGGCCGGCCCGCTCTTCGCCTGGTTGTCGCGCCATCACGAATATGCCGCCGACCGCTACGCCGCGCGTCACGCGAACGCGCGTTGCCTCGCCAATGCGCTCGTCCGCCTCTATCGCGACAATGCGGCGACCCTGACCCCGGATCCGATCTACAGCACATTTCATGCCACGCATCCGCCCGCGCTCGCGCGCATTGCGCGGTTGTCGGCGGCTCGCAGCGAATGAGAGCGCGTGCGCAGGCGGCCGGCACGCGTGACGGCCGCGTCGTTGCCAGCCACGGGCGCGACGCGAGCGTCCTGGACGATACCGGCCGCCGCGTCCACTGCCGATTGCAGGGCCGGCGGCTCGCGGTGGTCTGCGGCGATCGCGTGCGCTGGACTCCCGGGCGCACGGAAGGCGGCGCGGGCGTAATCGTCGAGGTGCTGCCACGCGCGACGCTGCTCTCGCGCCTGACGCTCCGCGGCGACGCCGAGCCGGTGGCCGCCAACCTGACGCAGCTCGCCGCCGTGATCGCGCCACTGCCTGCCCCGGATTTCGGTCTCTGCGACCGCTACCTCGCCGCCGCGGCGTGGAGCGGACTCGACGCCTGCGTCGTCGCCAACAAGATTGATCTCGGCGAATCTCCGGCGATGCTCGCGGCACTCGACGAGTATTCGCGGATCGGGTACGCGGTGGTGCGCGCCAGCAAGCGGACTCCCGACGGCGTCGTGGCGTTGCGAACGCGGCTCGCGGGCGCGACCAGCGTCCTCGTCGGGCAGTCGGGCGTCGGCAAGAGCTCGCTGACGAACCTGCTGGTCCCCGGCGTCGAAGCCGCGGTCGACGAGATTTCGCGCGCGAGCGAGGGCGGCCGGCATACGACGAGCACCGCGTCGCTCTACCAACTGCCCACGGGCGGCGAATTGATCGACTCGCCCGGCGTGCGCGACTTCTCGCCGCCATTGCCTGCGGCGCGCGATGTCGCGGGAGGTTTTCGCGAGATCGAGGGACTCTCCGCGAATTGCCGCTTCAGGGACTGCCTGCACCGGCACGAGCCGGGTTGCGCCGTGGGTGCGGCCGCCGATGACGGGAGCATCTCGTCCAGGCGGCTTGCCAGCTACCGCCGCCTGCTCGGACTCGCGGAGGATCTCGCGTCGCGCGCCCCGCCGCGCCTCAGGCGATGACCTGGCGCCCGGCGAGCGCGTGCGCGAGCGTGCCGCCGTCGACGTACTCGAGTTCCCCGCCGACCGGCACGCCGTGGGCGATGCGCGATGCACGGATCCCGCGGCGTGTCACGAGCTCGCCGATGAAATGCGCGGTCGCCTCGCCCTCGACGGTCGGATTGGTCGCGAGGATGACTTCACGGACTTCGCCTTCGTCGAGCAAGACTTCCAGCCGGTCGATGCCAAGCTGTTCGGGCCCGATGCCGTCGAGCGGCGAGAGGTGGCCCATCAGCACGAAGTAGCGGCCGCCATAGCCGCCAGATTGCTCGACCGCGACGACGTCGGCTGGGGATTCGACGATGCACAACGAGGCCGCATCGCGTCGTGGCGCGGCGCAGATTTCGCACAGCTCGCCGTCCGTCAGCATGCGGCAGCGCCGGCAGTGCACGACATTCGCCGTCGCCTCCTCCAGCGCGCGCGCGAGCGCCCGGCCGCCGTCGCGGTTTCGCTCGAGCAGGTGAAAGGCCATGCGCTGCGCCGACTTGGGGCCCACGCCCGGAAGCACGCGCAATGCCTCGATGAGGCGGGAGAGACCGGGTGAGTACTTCACGGCCGCCGCGGTCAGAATGGCAGCTTCATGCCCGGCGGAAGCTGCATGCCGCCCATCGCGCCGGCCATGTGCTGCTGCGCGGCTTCGCCGACGCGCCGCGTCGCGTCGTTGCAGGCGGCGGCAACGAGATCCTCGAGCATTTCGCGATCGGACGCCGCCACCGTCGGGTCGATCTGCACGCGCCGCACTTCGTGCCGCCCGTTCATGACGACCTTGACCATGCCGCCGCCGGACTCGCCGGTCACTTCGAGCGCGCCGAGCTGCTCCTGCGCCTTCTGCATGTTCGCCTGGAGCTGCTGCGCCTGGCGCATGACCTTTCCAATGTCGGGTTTCATGCCTGCATTCTACCCGACCGGCTTGATCGAATCCGGCTGCAGCACGGCGCCGAAACGGTCCCGCAGCGCCTGCACGTTGGGATCGCTCTCAAGCGCCGCGCGAGCCTTCTCGAGCCGCTCGTCGCGGACCTGCTCTTCGCGCCGGGCCGGCGTGTCGCCCGCTCCGCCGACCTCGATCTCGACGCTGACCGGCGAACCGATCAGCTGCCCGAGCGCCTGCACGAATCGGTCCTGCAGCTGGCGCGTATGCAAGGATTGCGCGCGCGCATCGAGCAGGAACCGGAACCGGTTGTCCTCGCGCCCGAGCAACTGGCAATTCGCGGCGAGTTGCCGCGCGGGACCTTTCAGGTCGAGCCGCTCGAGAAGCGCCGGCCACTCGCCGGTCGACGCCTCTGCTGGCGCGGCATCGGATTTCGGCGCCGTCGCCGGGCGCGCGGGCGACGCCACGCCACTTGCAGCACGTGCGTTGCCCGATGCTTCGGCCGGGCGGAAGGCGAGCATGCGCAGGAGCGTCATCTCGATGCCGGTGCGGGGATCGGGCGCGAGTTCGAGATCCCGTCGGCCGAGGATTGCGATCTGGAATGCGAGTTGCAGGTCCTCGGCCGTCATTTTCGCGGCGAGCGCCGTCAGGGTTTCCGTCGAATGAATCTCGTCCTCGGGAAGATCGGGCACTGCCTGGCGCAGCGCAACCTTCTGCATCAGAGCCGCGATTTCGTCGAGGAGCTGCCCGTAGTCGGGCGCGAACTCGTCGATCGCCGCGATCACGTCGAAAAGCCCTTTCGCATCCCTTTCCGCGAGGCGCTCGACCAGGTGCAGGACCTGCTGGCGATCCACCGTGCCGAGCATCGCGCGCGCGTCAGTCTCGGTCACGCGTCCGGCGCCGAAGGCGAGCATCTGGTCGAGCAGCGAGAGCGCATCGCGCAGGCTCCCGTCCGCGGCGCGCGCGAGGAGCGCGACCGCCGCTGGCTCCGCCGCAACGCTCTCCGCCTTCAGGATCTCCTGCAGGCGCGTCGCGATGAGCGCGGCCGGCAGCCGCTTCAGGTTGAACTGCAGGCAGCGGGACAGGACCGTGACCGGCAGTTTCTGCGGGTCGGTCGTCGCGAGCAGGAACTTGACGTGCGGCGGCGGCTCCTCGAGCGTCTTCAGCAGGGCATTGAACGAATGCGTCGAGAGCATGTGCACTTCGTCGATCAGGTACACCTTGAAACGGCCGCGCGTCGGCAGGTATTGCACGTTCTCGAGCAGCTCCCGGGTGTCGTCCACCTTGGTACGCGACGCGGCATCGACTTCGATCAGGTCGACGAAGCGGCCCTCGTCGATTTCGCGGCAGGCCCCGCATTCACCACAGGGCGTCGAAGTCACCGCACGCTCGCAATTGAGCGCCTTGGCGAGAATTCGCGCGATGGTCGTCTTGCCGACGCCGCGGGTGCCGGTGAACAGGAAGGCGTGATGAATGCGGCCAGAATCGAGCGCATTGACGAGCGCCTGGCGCACGTGCTCCTGGCCGACCAGCTCGGCAAAGTTCCGGGGGCGCCATTTGCGCGCGAGAACGAGATAGCTCATCGACTCTGTTCCCTCGAAGTGGAGGCGGCCCGCGCCAGCAGCCCCCCGGCACCCGATGCCACCGCTACCGTTGCTCCCTTCCGGGCCTGGCGGGGTTCACGGCTGATCGTCGCGGAGGAACCGACGCGAGCCACCATGACGGCTAGTGTAACGGCGGAGAAACTGGCGGAGAGGGTGGAGTCAATACCCCTGCGCAGGGTACTGATTCACAATGGTTCGTTCAAAGCCTTGAGTATTCGTACCATCGAAATCGGGTCAGGTGAATGGCGCTTCAAGTGCGCTCGTGATGCTGGCGCGCGGACTTTTCTTTATGAGAAGCAGCAACGCTCGCAGGTCCCTCAATATCACTTTTGTACCTTACGCGATAATACTGGACAGCAATGGGTTCGTTGTTGGGAAGGGGTTGGTGAACGACATCAGCAGGGTATCGGCGCCAGGCTGCGCCCCGCAAAGCGCGCCAGGCGCGCGAGAACCTCAGGCGCTACGTGGCCGGCGGCAAGCTGCTCTCGGAAGTCGACGCGCAGAAAGGCTATTGAGGCGCCGTTCGCGCCGAGATTCCTCCTAGAAACCGCAGAAACCGGGGTTCGGCGAATCGATGCGGCGTATCGCGCCGGCGGGCACCACTTGGAAGGCGGCAAGCACCAGGCTGGCGCTGTTCTCGTTACGGACGAGATGCACGTGACCGCCACCGGGATCGGTGAACCAGCCGCCGGCCTCGACGATGCGGGGCGTGCAAGACGGATCATCCCCGTCGTACACGGTCGCCGTGCCCGACTTGACCACGATGAAACTCGGACCGGGATGTGTGTGCCAGCCGGAATGGCCGCCTGGTATCACGGTGTTGATCGTCACATGGAAGTCTGCGGACCCCTTCGTGCTCAAGCGCACCTGGTGGGTCGGGCTCAAGCTCATGATCCTGATTTCCGGCACGTTTGTCGCGGTGGCCGTGTCGGAGGCGAACCCGAAGCCCGGCGTCGCCTGGACGGCACCGTTGGGCCCGAAAACGCTCGCGACGAGACCGGCCAGCGACGCTCCCACCACAGCGGTGATTCGGCGCATGCCAGTTGGATGACTCATGTCCGTTCTCCTTCGACGCCAACCACTGGCGCCTCGCAGCACGCTCCGCCCGGGCACCGGGACTCGCAAGCGGCACGACGACGCATACAGCCTCGATGCCGCGTCGTGCCGCCTGATGCGGGCTCTTGTCGCACCGCTCACTCCGCATCACAATCGGACGAGTTGAACACCTGGCGACCGGACGGTCGCGAGACGACCGTGGAAGTGCCGCCGTCGATCCTCCCGGACGATCCATCGCATCGGCGGGCGGACGACCGCCTGGGATCCTGGAAGGCGATTTCGGCCTACCTGAAGCGCGACGTCAGCACCGTCCAGCGCTGGGAAAAGCACGAAGGCATGCCGGTCCACCGGCATCTGCACGAGAAGCGCGGCTCGGTCTACGCCTATCAGGCCGAGCTCGATGCATGGTGGGCGAGCCGTGCATCGCGCCTCTTCGACCAGCGCCCGTCCGGCGGGGTGCGGGACGCGGCGATTCAGTCGGCGATGCAATGGCTCCGTGCTCGACGGTCCAGGACGGCCGTGGCGGCGACGATCCTGATCGGCGCCGGCGCGGTCGCGGCCTGGCTCGCCGTGTCCACCGGGCGTGGAGACGGGAATCCGTTGGCCGACGCCGAGTTCTCGACCTTGACCGAATTCGACGGCATTGAACAGGCGGCGACGATCTCGCCCGACGGCAGGTTCGCGGCCTTCCTCTCGGATCGCGACGGCGCGTGGGATGTCTGGATCACGCAGATCGGGACTGGTGAGTTCCGAAACCTCACGCTCGGCCGAGTGGGGTCATTGTTGAACCAGGAGGTCCGCAGCCTCGGGTTCTCACCCGACGGGGCGCTCGTCACCCTGTGGGTCAAGTCGGAGGACCCGGGGCCGGCCGGTGCGATCAACGTGTGGGCGATTCCGGCGTTGGGCGGCCAGATGCGTCGCTATCTCCCGGGCGCGGCGGAATTGGACTGGGCCAGCGACGGGACGCGCATCGTGTACCACCCGCCCGCACCGGGCGATCCGATATTGCTCGCCGGTTCGCCGCGGGAGGCCGGCCGGCAGATCTATGTGTCACCGCCGGGGATCCACAACCACTACCCCGTCTGGTCGCCGAACGATGCGTACATCTACTTCGTCCGCGGCGTGCCGCCGGACAAGATGGACATCTGGCGCATTGCCGCCGACGGATTCAACCCGCAGCGGATGACCTTCCACGATTCGCGCGTCAGCCACCCCGTGTTCCTCGATCGGCGGACTTTGTTGTATCTCGCGACGGCACAGGACGGTTCCGGACCATGGGTGCACGCAATGTACCTCGGGCAGCGCGGCTCGCGCCGGCTCGCTCTCGGCGTGGATCGCTATACGTCGCTCGACGCGAGTGTGGACGGGCGCCGCATCGTAGCGACGGTCGCACGACCCAGGTCGAGCCTGTGGCGTGCGTCCCTCACGCAGGGTGTCATCGACGCAACCACGGCTCAGCGCATGGCGATACCGACCGCAGGCGCTCGCTCGCCGCGCTTCGGGCCCGGGTTCGTGCTCTTTGTCGCCGCCAAGGGTCAGGAGGACGTGCTCTGGAAGCTGGCCGACAGCGGAGCCGTCGAGCTCTGGAGCGAGCCGCACGCGCGCATCGTTGGCGGCCCGGCGATCTCGCCCGACGGTCGGCGGGTCGCATTGACGGTGGCGCGGGGCGAGCGGTCCGTACTCATGGTCATGACGTCCGAAGGCATGGACACCCGCGTGCTCGCGGAGCCGCTCGACGTGAGCGGCTCTCCGGCGTGGTCGCCGGACGGCCGGGCAATCGCGGTGGCGGCGCTCCGCAACGGGTTACCGCGCCTCGTCAGCGTGCCGCTCGACGGTGACCCAACGGTTTCGATCGTCGAGGACTACTCGACGGATCCGAGCTGGTCGCCCGACGGGCGGTTTCTCATATTCTCCGGCGCGGAAGTCGGCCCGTCCTTCGAGGTCAAGGCCGTGACTGCGCACGGGCAGCCGTTCAAGCTGCCGGATATCCGGCTGAGCCGCGGCGCGCGCCGTATCGGCGTCCTGTCGAGCCCCGCGCGACTCATCGTTTTGCGCGGTGAGATGGGGCGAGGGGATCTCTGGCGCATCGACCTCGGGAGCGGCGAGGAGCGGAGGCTCACGGATATCGGACGTGACTTCGCCATCCGCGATTTCGATGTCTCGCCGGACGCCAGCGAAGTCCTCATCGAACGGCGCAGCGATGATTCCGATGTCGTGCTGATCGACAGGCGGTAGTCAATCGGGACGATGCAGAGAAAGGCGATTGAGGCTTCGTGTCGACCAGAACGCTGAATCTAGACGACCGGCTCTACGACTACCTGCTCTCGCATTCGTTGCGGGAGCACGCGATCGGCAACGCCAACAGCGTCATCCGCAATCTCAAGCACGATGTCGAACGCGTGCTGCCGCATGCGCCGGATACGCCGTTTGATCCGGAAGGGCCGGAATGCCAGTGGCGCGACCCGCCGAAACCGCCGGTCTAACTATTCGTCATCCTCCGCCGGAGGCGGCGGCACGTTCAGGATCTGCCCCTCCTTCACGCGCATAGCGATGGACGCGGTGTTGTCGAAATTGGCCAACGGATTGCCGTTCAGTACCAGAAAGCTTGCTTCAAAGCCTGGCTCAAGCCGGCCAAGCCGCCGTTCCGGGAAGAGCGTTGCCGAGCAATCGCTGGACCACATGCGCAATAATTCCGCGTTGCTGAACACGTTCAAGCCACGCAAGTACGAGACCTCGATACTCGACGTCGCCCGGGGCTCGTCGCTGCCGACAGCCAAGGTGACGCCTGCTTCTCGCAATAGACGCAGGTTTTCGACCAGCCCATTCTGCAAAGCGGCGTAGGCTTCGGCGCTTACTCGTTCACGCCGCCGCTCGATTACTGCAGTGGTTGTCATGACCTGCACGCCGCGCTCGGCGGCGAGCCTGGCATCCGCCCCGTCGATACGCATCGGCTCGTTGAACCCGCCAAGATGAGCAATGACGTCGACACCGGATTCGACCGCCACATGGAAATCATGGGCGGTGTCGATGTGCGCAAACACGCGCAATCCCGCGCCGTGTGCACGCTCGACAATGCGCGGCACGAGTGCGGGATCAAGTCCCTTGTAGCCGAAGTACTCGGCATCATCGCGCCGGCGCGCAAACTCCTCGGAGTATATCAGTATGATCTTGATGAAGTCAGGCCGCAGCGCGACGATCGCGGGCCACTGCCGCTCCAGATCGACTTCGTTGTCGATCACGACATAGCCTTGCCCGGGCAAGGTCTCGCGCGTGAAGCCCGGATAGAAGCCTCGCGCCAGAAACAACTCGCGAATCCGGATCGGATGACCGCCCGTCGCCGTGATCGGACCATTGGCGAAGATGACGTCTACGCTCGAGGGCGTGTTGTAGGTATGCCGGACCGGATCGGTGAGCCTAGGCAGATTTGAGAGAATGCCCACGTAAAAGATGCCCTCGCGCAGATATTGCGCGATGGCTTCGTCATTGCGATCGGCGTCGCCGAGGTTGTGGTTGTGCGCCTCGCAAAATGGAGGGACGATGTATCTCCCGCTTACGTCAATGCGATTGGAAGCTGTGCTTGCAGGCGAGTCGACGATCCGGGCGCCTTCGACCACGATGTCACGCCGCTGGAAACGCTCACCATCGAAAACGCGCGCACCGACATAGGCCGTGCGATCATAGCGAACAGCTTGGTCCGATGACGCGCAGCCCAGCAGAAATATCGCAACGCCGGCAATCAGCCGTTTCATGGGCACGCCCTCATCAGCGCCGCAGCTTCCATGTTTAGCATAGCGAGCTGAAGCAAATGCATAGCCTTCGACGGACGGCGTAAAATGTGCGGTTCAGAAACATAGCGGGTCCTTAATCCTCGCGATTGCGTAAATTTGGCCATGGACTACGGCGGCGGCGGCGGCTAGGACGTATAACCGGCACTTATGTTGATCACCTGCGTACCGTCGCTAGGCTTCCTCCAGCCGCCCGCACTTGAGGTAGGCGCCGAACTCCGCTTCCACATAAACCGGCAGCGAGCGGCCTTCCATTAAACGCAGTGCGCGGAATGCCGGATAGTGCTGCTCCACCAGGCAATGCAACAGTGTGGTCTCGGGAGGGTGGCGCGCATCGCCCGGCGGCTCGATGAAAGGCGGAGCGCGGCGCCGCCAGACCTTTCCGGCAAGAATGGCTTGGCGAGGCGGATAACCGAGCGAGCGCGTAAGTTCCGGCGGCGCGAGCGAGGTTGGTCCGCCTCGGCAAGTCAATCTTGCGGAAAAAGTCTGGCGGAGAGGGTGGAGTCAATACGCCTGCGCAGGGTACTGATTCACAATGGTTCGTTCAAAGCCTTGAGTATTCGTACCATCGAAATCGGGTCAGGTGAATGGCGCTTCAAGTGCGCTCGTGATGCTGGCGCGCGGACTTTTCTTTATGAGAAGCAGCAACGCTCGCAGGTCCCTCAATATCACTTTTGTACCTTACGCGATAATACTGGACAGCAATGGGTTCGTTGTTGGGAAGGGGTTGGTGAACGACATCAGCAGGGTATCGGCGCCAGGCTGCGCCCCGCAAAGCGCGCCACCAGGATGCCCCGGCGGATCGACTCCGGCCCCCGAAATCCCCTCCCTGCCCGCTCCCGCTCCCGGCAATCCGCCGCCATCGCACGGTCACCGGCCGCAAGGCACAGCCCCGCCCTGCCAGCCGCCTCACCGACGGCCGGATGGGTGGTCATCACGGAGTTCAAAGCAGCCGCATCTGCGACGGCGGTGCCCGCGCCCCCAGCGGCCGCTCGGACGGGTACGGGTCGGGAGCCGTCCGCTCCCGGTGGGCCAGGATGCGCGCAATGACCTCCGGCTCCTCGATGCGGGCGATGATCCGCAGCCGACCGCCGCAGCGGGCGCAAGCCGCTATCTCCACCCCGAACACGCGCTTGAGCCGCCGCGCCCAGCTCATCGCTAGGTGACGCGGCGTCGGGGGCTGGCCCTGCTCGCCCGGGAGAGCCGGCGGCTGCGGCGCCCCCACACCCCGATGCGCTGGCGTCACCGCGGCGCGCAACTGGCGGTGCGGGGCGAACACGCCGTGAAACCTCGTCAGGTGCATCCGTGACGGCGGCACCAGCGCCGCAAGACGCGCCAGCAAGTCCAGCGGCTCCGGCACAAGGTGCGTGGTGCCGTCGCGGTACGGGGTTTTCAGCGAGTAGCGCACCTGCCCCGATGAAGTCAGTGCCAGGCGTTCGACCGCCACCGGCGGGCGGCTCACGTAGCGGCAACCGGAACGGTGAAGCGGACTTCGGACTGGCGGGCGGAATTTGCTCCCTTTCGGGTGGGAGACCGCTTGATGGCAAAGTATCCGCGCGCCCGCTTCATGCACGACCTTCCCGCCCATCGCGGTGAAGAGGTCGATGCCGCCGTTCTGGATGGGCCGCAGAGCATCTGTTTCGAGCAAGCGAAAAACAAGATGCCGGGCGCAATGGCCGTGCTCGCCTGGTGCGTCGGCGGAGGCTAGGTTTCACGCACGGACGCCAGCGAAACTCGCATCACTCGCTCGTTGATTTCAGCGCCGGCAGAAAGTCTTTCAGCACCCAGACTTCCATGCGCTGCTCCGTCCCGGCGGTGAACACGATACGCGTCCCGTCGGGATGAACACTCAGGCCGAATGGCACGAGTGCGTCCATCTTCAGACCAAGTTTCTGCGGTTCTCCGCCTCCGGCAGAGACTCGCCACAGCTCGAAATCCGGCTTCTCGCCGGAAGAGCGGAGGGCATAGAGGACATGGCGCGAATCGGGCATCCAGGCTGGCAACGAAATCGTTTCCGGGTCTTGCGCTCGAACCAGGTCGCGAGGTTGTCCGCCGGCCGTGGGAAGGACCATCAGCGCGGTCGTTCTCGCGACACTCTTCGCATCCGTCCAGACGAACGCCACGTGTGCGCCGTCCGGCGAGACCCTCAGGTTCGAGGTCGGCCAGTGATGGATCTGGGCGGGAGGCGAAGGAACGTAGAGCACCTTCTCCTCCCCTGTTCCCAGGTCTCGGGACACGATGCTCGTCGGCGGGCGTCGCTCGAAGATCGCCTCGCCGGCCGTCGACCAGGCCGGCGAATCGATGCGGTCGGGACCGTTCGGGACTTGAGCGTAGACGAGCGGCCTCACGTTTCCGGTCTGGACGTCGATGCGGTACAGGCCCTGGCTGTCGGTCAGCGGACCCTGGTAATTTTTCTCCCTCGCGTCGACGAGGATGAAACGGCCGTCGGGCGACCATTGCGGGTCGAAGCCGTGTCCGCCATGGCGCGTCAAGGCGTCCAGCCGAAGTTGGCGCTCTTCTCCGGTTCGCGCCAAGCGAATTGCGAGATCGAACGGGTCGTAGGCCGTGCCGCGCCCCCGCACATAGGCCAGATAGCGGCCATCATGCGACCACTGGGGCGAGGTCCTGTGGCCGACACCGCCGGCCAGTCTCGTGGGAGGTCCGAGCTTGTCGGTCGCCGGGTCGCGCGTGGCGAGATAGACGTCGTTCTCCCAGGCGTCGGTTCGGTAGTAGTAGCTGCCGTCCGTTCTGGGCCCGAGGGTGTTCAGGCCGCCGAGGACCATCGGTCCGATGTCGGCGTAGACTTTCTCGGCGGAGCCGGGCGCCTGGCCGCCGGAGACGACCATCGCCCAAAGGTCCCACTGGCCCGAGCGGTTGCTCGCGAACAGGATTCGCTGGCCGTCGTGTGTCCAGTCGAGCAGAAGATCGTTGGCCGGGTGTCGAACGAGCGAGGTCTCGGAGCCTCCGTCGACGGGTACGAGAAAGATGTCGCGCGGCGCCCAGCCACCCTCTGCCGACAAGTCGTAGGCGACGAAACGTCCATCGCGGGAGAACCTCATCCGATTCCACTGAAATTCCGTCTTCACGGTCTTCAGCACCCGCGCAGAGCCACCGGCGACCGGGAACAAGGTCAGCTGCGAGCTTCGATCTTTCCTGTGCACCGTCGCCGCCACGTACTTCCCGTCGGGCGACCACTCGTGAAGGACCTGGCGGCTGATCGGTGTCACGTTCGTGTCGCTGAGGAGAACACGCGGCACCGAGCCATCGGTTCCGACGATCCGTATCTCGATGAGTCCCGGCTGCCCCTGGGGAGGACCCCAGACATAGGCGATCCGTTTTCCGTCTGGCGACAAGACCGTGCCGCCGGCCGATCCGGGCCCCGCGGTCAGCGGACGGACGTCGCCGCTTGCGAGGTCCCGGGAGAAGAGGTGTTCGTCGCCCGCTCCGTTCTCTTCCGCGTAGACACGGTATCGGCCGCGCGACGTGTCCCACGGAGTGGGGGCCTCCGCCTCGGTCACCTGGTAATGCTGCGCAGCGATTTTCGCAGTTTCTCGCGTGGGCAGCGGCGCCGGCCGTGCGCAGGCAAGCAGAGTGGAGCACAGCAGCGCCTGGGCGATCTTGTTGCGCGTCCCTCGTCGCGCTTGCAACTCCTCCCGCGTGCCGTTCGCCATGCGTCAGGCTCCGCGGATCAGCTCGCGCAGGCACTCCACGAATCGCTCCGAGAGCGATTGGGCGATCTCCGGGTCGCTCTGTTGCGCCCACCGGACCTGGAGACGCCCGTCCAGCACGGCGATGGTCACGGCGAGCGAATACGGCGCCACCCTCCAGGGGCTCTGCTCGGGGCCCATGGCTTCTTCTGCGAGGCCGAGGCGCGTCTGCCGCTTCAGCACCAAGTCGACCTGGCCCAGGTAATTGAAATCGACCTGTGCGGGCGGAATCTCCGCCAGCTCTGCGGCCTGATTCCCATGGCGCAGCAGCCCGTACCCGAGCCCGCGGTGCGGAACCTCTCGTCGCCGTCCCTTGACGGACGAGACCAACTCCCGGCTGCTCCACTCCGGTCGACACGGCAACGACAGCGGATAGATCGTCATGAAGAGGCCGACCGTCCTCGTCACATCGACGTTCTCGAACAAATCTTCCCGCCCGTGCCCGCGAACGTCCACCACGACGCCGGCCAACTTGCTCCACCTCGACAGGGTGGCTGTCAGCGCGGGCGGATAGGAAATTCAAACTGCGCGCCTGCCTGAGCTTGTTCGCGGAACCGGCCTTATGACGAGCCGCAAGGTAGCCCCGCCGGTCTGCGCCCGGCAAATCCTGCCGTCAGGGAGCCCTCCGGCCAGAATCCCGCGGTCGTCAACGGCTTCAGCGACCTTATCGTCGAGCTGTGGGGTGACGCGGGCCGGCACGTACGCTCCGCCCCTGGTCAGGGTCCTTCGCCGTACAACGTGCCCATCATCGTCGACGCGATAGCCGCCGTCGCCTGACCGGTGGCCTGTCGCGATCCTTAGTCGAGGCGGCGGGAATCGAACCCGCGCATGATTTCGCCCAGCGTTTGCCTCGCGTTAGATCTTGGCTTCGGCTCTCCCGTCTGTTAAACATTCGGTGGCGCGCCTACGAAATCGACGCGCTTGAGGCGGGGAGACCGGAGTGTCGACGGGCCTGGTAAGTCGAGTCTTCACGGCGGCGACCGTCGCTGTGATCGCCTGCGCCGCAGCCGCGCTCCTGGGCTCCGCGGGAACGTCGGCGCCGGCTCTCGTCAAGGACATCAACCCCGGCGAAGGCTTGTTCCCCCACGCCCTGACGCGGCTCGGCGGGACGCTGTTCTTCGTCGCGGACGACGTCGCCCACGGGTGGGAGCTCTGGAAAAGCGACGGTACAGCCGCGGGCACCATGCTTGTGAAGGACATCAACCCCGGCCCCGAGGCCTCCTTCCCCACCCATCTGACCGTGGTCGGCGGCACGCTCTTCT
>JBBDLI010000013.1:97903-321428 GCA_040878925.1 Steroidobacteraceae bacterium
TCAGGGCGTTCGACCCCGCCCACAGCATCGAGCTCTGGAAGAGCGACGGCACCGACGCCGGCACCGTCCTCGTCAAGGACATCAACCCCGGGCCGAGGTCCTCGACGCTGTCGCGGCTGACGCGGGTCGGCGGCACGCTCTTCTTCAGGGCGTTCGACCCCGCCCACAGCATCGAGCTCTGGAAGAGCGACGGCACCGAGGCCGGCACCGTCCTCGTCAAGGACATCAACCCCGGGAGTGAGGGCTCCTTCCCGGAATCGCTGATATCAGTCGGTGGCGTGCTCTTCTTCGCGGCGTTCGAGCCTGTCTACGGCTTTGAGCTCTGGAAGAGCGGTGGGACCGACGCCGGCACCGTCCTCGTCAAGGATGTGAATCCGGGGAGCGCGTTCTCGCTTCCGCAACTCCTAACGCGCGTCGGGTCCTCGCTCTTCTTCAGGGCAGACGATGCTGCGCACGGCGCCGAACTTTGGAAGACCGACGGCGTCGAGGCGGGCACGATGCTTGTGAAGGACATCAATCCAGGCAGCGCAAGCTCTTCTCTCTTCGCGCTCATCGGTGTTGGTCAAACCCTGTTCTTCACTGCGTTTACGCCTGAGAGCGGATTCGAGCTGTGGAAGAGTGACGGGAACGAGCCGGGCACGCTTCTAGTGAAGGACATCAATCCGGGAAGCGAGAATTCAGTCCCTGGATCCTTCAGGCGGTTCGGTGGCGTACTCGTTTTTCGCGCGTTCGAGCCTGCCCATGGAGCCGAGCTCAGGAGAAGCGACGGGACGGACGGCGGCACCGCGCTCGTGAAGGACATCAATCCGGGTCCTGCGAGCTGCACCGCCGACCTACCGATCGTGGCCGGCGGCTCGGTCTACTTCAGCGCGATTGACGGCATCCACGGAGCGGAGCTCTGGAGGAGCGACGGCACCGAGGCGGGAACGGCACTCGTCGCCGATGTGAATCCCAACGGAGATGCACTCGAGCCCTTCACCACGTTCTTCAGACGCGTCGGCGGGAGATTGTTCTTCACAGCAAATGACGGCGTCCATGGTGTGGAGCTTTGGTCGGTCGGAGTCGGCGGAACCTCGAGCGACGAGGACGAGGCCGAGATCGCGCGCGACGCGGTCGACGAGTCGCACAGCGACGTGCCGTAGGCGCCGGGGCGCTTGAAGGACCGCCGCACGTTCTCCGTCTTTTGCGGCGTGATAAGAACGGGATCAGGTGTTGCATTCCTCCAGGCCCCGTCGCGGGGAGCTTTGCTGCCGCAACCCACAAACGCTCACCGTCAGAAGACGAACGCCGGCAGATCTCCTGGCCCGCGCCCGGCGGGCCGGATTTGCCGGCGGAGTGGAGGCGGCGGGAATCGAACCCGCGTCCGCGGTCGCACCGAACAGAACGTCTACGAGCGTAGTTCGCGCTTGCTCTCGCCCGACGGCCGGTTCGCGAACGACCAACCGACGGGCCAGCCATCCTGCAGTGTCGCGCTTCGGGCGATTGGCTCTCCCTAGGCGCCGAGCCCGATCGTTGGCGCCGAATCCCGGGTCTCGGGGCGAACCCGGGTCGACGTCGCCTTACCTAGATTCGACTAGGCGGCGAGTGCGAGTTCGTTCTTGTTCGCACTTGCTTTGGTGCCGGTAGATTTACGGGGCCAACCGGCGACCTCGGCTCGCAGCTCTGCCGGAGAACCGACCACGTCGAGACCTGGTCGCCCCCGTATGTGTGTTCAGATTTCAAGGATAGCTGCCGATAAGCCCACAGGCCGGCTGCGGCCGAGGGGTTGACAACCGGCTGGGATGCACCGACAACTCGACACGAGGCGAAAGGGAGCGCTGTGGCATTGATGATGGAGGAGCGGTACGACGACCTTGCGGGTCTGCGCGAGCGTGCGAAGGCCGAGGTCGCGAAGGTCGTCGTCGGCCAGGACCGCACCGTAGAGCTGCTCCTCGTCGCTGCTCTCGCGCACGGTCACGTGCTCCTCGAGGGACCTCCCGGGAGCGCGAAGACGCTGCTCGGGCGCGCGGTCGCGCACATGTTCGGCGCGCAGTTCAAGCGCATCCAGTTCACACCCGACACGGCGCCGGCCGAGCTCAACGGCGGATAGGAAATTCAAACCGCACGCCTGCCTGAGCTGGTTCGCGGAACCGGCCTGATGACGAGCCGCAAGGTCGCCCCGCCGGTCTGCGCCCGGCAAATCCTGCCGTCAGGGAGCCCTCCGGGCCGCCGAAATTCCCTCCCGGCCCGCTCCCGCTCCCGGCCATCCGCCGCCCTCGCACGGTCACCGGCCGCAAGGCACCGCCCCGCCCTGCCGGCCGCCTCACCGGCGGCCGGAGGGGTGGTCATCAGCTTCGATCGTCGCGATCTCCTCCATCCATCTCCTGCGCGCGTTTATGAACGCCCAGCACACGCCGAACGACAAGATCCTCTGGTACGTCGTGCTGCACCTGACCTTCGTGGTCTCGGCGGTGCTGCTCGGCGTGCTCGACCGGATGGCCTTCGCGTCCCACCGAAAGACCTAGCGGCAACGCTGGAATCGGCCCGTTGACAGGCTCCGACGTGCGCGCATGATGCCGCAACGAGTCCCTTAGGCCTCTCAGGCCTCCCGGGGAGGGCCGTGTGACGAAGAGCCGATACGTCCGCTCGTTCTCTGAGCCAGACGAGGCGGTGGAGCTTGGACCGATCCGGTCCGAGATCATCGCCTTCGGAGGGCTGACGATATCCCACGACACGCACCAGCCCGGTTGGCGCTGGTCGACCGACATGAAGCCGGCGATCAAGACCGAGAGCTGCCAGGTTCGTCACATCGGCATGGTGCTGAAGGGCCGGCTGCACGTCGTGTGCGACGACGGGACCGAGTTCGAAGCCGGTCCGCTCGAGCTGATCGACATCCCTGCCGGGCACGACGCCTGGGTGGTGGGCGACGAACCCTTCGAGACGATCGGCTGGGGTGGTGGAAAGACCTGGATGGCGCCGGTCACCACGCTGGGCGAGCGCGTGCTGGCAACGGTGCTGCTCACCGACATCGTGGAGTCGACAAGCATCGCCGAGAGAATGGGTGCGACCGCGTGGGGCGAGCTGTTGGCCGACTTCCAGTTCCGGACGCGGGATATCGTGGGCCAGTACCGCGGTCGCGTGGTCGATTTCGCGGGGGACGGTGTGCTGGCCACTTTCGACGGCGCGGCGCGTGCGATTCGGTGCGCGACAGCGCTGCACGCAATGGCCGACTTCCTCCGTCTTTCGGTGCGCTCGGCGGTACATGCCGGTGAGGTCGAGGTTGCCGAGGACTCGATTCGCGGCGTGACCATCCACGAGGCGTCACGCATGAATGCCCTTGCCCAGCCGGGCGAGGTCATCGTCTCCGAGACGATCGCCGTGCTGGCTCGCGATGCCGGGGTCACCTTCGACGAGCGCGGCGAGTTCGAGCTGCGTGGCCTTCAGGGCTCGCGACGGCTGTTCAGGGCCCGCCGCTGACGTCTCCCCTTCTCAGGCCACCGCGACCCCGCTGAGGACCGAAACTGGCTAGAACCTATCTCAAAACTGCTTTAGCAGGATGACGATGCTGGCGAGCTGGACGAAGCCGAGGAAGTTGAGCGGGTGAAATTCCCAGCGCACCAGCAGTCGGCGTTGCCACTGCATCCAGGCGAAGAAGCGCTCGATGATCCAGCGTCGCTGATAGCGGCGCAGCCGCCGGCCGTCTTGGGTCTTGCATCGGGTTCGGTTCTGGCGATGGGGCGCGATTATTTCGACGCCTTCCTGGCGCAGCTCTTCATCGAGCCGGTCGCTGTCGTAGGCCTTGTCGCCGATCAGATTTTCTGGCTTCGCCTCGATCATGTAGAACTCGAAGCACAGCTGCACCAGCGTCACCTCGTGATGGTTGGCGGCGTGCGTGCTGACCGCGAGCGGCAGGCCGTGCCGATCGACGATCGCCATGATTTTCACGCCTTTGCCGCGCTTGGTCGGGCCGATCTCGTCGCCGCCACCCTTGGCCATGGTAAAGCTCGCGTCGATGAAGCTTTCGCGCTCGTCGAGCGCGCCGCGCTCGCGCAGCTCGTTGGCCAGCGCCACCAGCACGTCGCGCAACACCGCGCTCTGACACCACTGCTGGAAACGGCGATGCACCGTCTTGTAGTTCGGGTAGCCTTGCGGCAACCAGTGCCACTGGGCACCGGTGTTGAGGATCCACAACACCGCTTCCAGCACGCGCCGCGCTGGTACCGGCTTGCGGCCCGGGCGCTCCGGCGGGTACTGCTCCTCCGGAAAGTGCTCGCGGATCCGTTCCCACTGCGCGTCGCTCAGCTTCAGCAGTCGAAGGAGTGAGGGCATGAGACAGTCTCGCCGAATACGCCGGTCAGTCGCCGTGACGCGCCTGCGCAAGGGGCTGTTCGCCTGCGCGCTCGCCGTCGCCGGGCTGCCGGCGGCGGCAACGGCAACGCCGGTTTACGACGCCGCGGCGTTCCATACGACCACCGATTACCTGATCGCGGAATCGCGCCGCGCCTATTCGGGTGGCGGCTCGCGGCTGCTCGTGTCGGCGAACCCGACCGGCGTGTTCAACGTGCACGCGCTCGACCTCGCCACGGGAAAGCTCGAGCCGCTCACGCGCTCGACCACGGACGCCGCGTACGCGATCAGCTATTTCCGCGACGGGCAGCGCTTTCTCTACCGGGCGGATGCCGGCGGCAACGAGCTCGACCATATCTACCTGGGCGGCGCCGGCGAGCCGCGCGACCTGACGCCCGGGGAGAAGCTCAAGGCGAGCTTCGTCGACTGGATCGAGAGCGGCAGGGCGTTCGTGATCGCCACGAACGAGAGGAACCCCCGGTTCTTCGACCTGTATCGCTACGACGCCCAGGACTTCAGCCGCAGGCTGGTTTTCCGCAACGAGCTCGGACTCGACGAGTTCGCCGTGAGCCGCGACGGCAGGCATGCCGCAGGCATCAAGCCGCGCACCTCCGCCGACAGCGACATCTACCTGGTGGCGCTCGACGGGAAGGCCGAGCCGCGGCTCGTCACGAGGCACGAGGGCAACGTCTCCCATGCAATTTACGAGTTCACGCCCGAGAGCGACGCGCTCGTGTACGGCACGGACGAGCACGGCGAATTCGCGCAAGCGCGGAGCCATTCGCTCAAGCACGGCTCGACGAAGCCCGTGGTCGCCGAGGACTGGGACGTCATGTACGTCACGTTCTCGGAATCCGGCCGCTACCGCGTGCATGCCGTCAATGAGGATGCCTCGACCGCGGTGACGATCCACGACCGCAGTTTGGGTGCGGATCTGCGCCTGCCGCCGGGCTTGCCGCGTGGCGATCTTCGAAACATCCGGTTCTCGCCCGACGAAAAGCAGGTCGCGTTCCTCGTCAACGCCGACAATTCGCCCTCGAACGTGTTCACGGTGAACCTGGCGGACGGATCGTTCCGTCAGTGGACGCAGGCGCTCAATCCTGCGATCGACCCCGCTCACCTCGTCACCAGCGAGGTGGTCCGTTACCGGAGCGACGGACTCGAAATACCCGCCATCCTCTACAAGCCGCGCGACGCGAGCGCGGACCGCCCGGCACCCGCACTCGTGTGGGTGCATGGCGGGCCTGGCGACCAGAGCCGGACCGGGTACTCCGCGACCATCCAGCACCTCGTGAACCACGGCTACGCCGTGCTCGCGGCGAACAACCGCGGCTCGTCCGGCTACGGAAAAACCTTCTACCATCTCGACGACAAGCGCCATGGCGAGGTCGACCTCGAGGACATCGTCGCGGCGCGCGGCTACCTCGAGACGCTCGATTGGGTCGACGGCGAGCGCATCGCCATCATCGGCGGCAGCTACGGCGGCTACATGGTGATGGCCGCGCTGGCGTTCTCGCCGGAGACGTTCGACGCCGGCATCAACATCTTCGGCGTCACCAACTGGGTGCGCACGCTCAAGAGCATGCCGCCCTGGTGGGAGTCGTTCAAGGGGGCGCTCTACGACGAGATGGGCGACCCGGTCAGCGACGAGGACCGGCACCGCCGCATCTCGCCGCTGTTTCACGCGAAGAACATCACGAAACCGGTGCTCGTGGTGCAGGGCGCGAACGATCCGCGCGTGCTGCAGGTCGAGAGCGACGAGATGGTCGCCGCGGTCAAGGCGAATGGCGTGCCGGTCCAATACCTGCTGTTCCCGGATGAGGGGCACGGGTTCGAGAAGCGCGAGAACCGCATCGCGGCCTCGGAGGCGTACGTCAGGTTCCTGGACCGGTACCTTCGCGCCAGACCCGGCGGCTGAGCGCGTCTGCGGATAGGAAATTCAAACCGCACGCCTGCCTGAGCTTGTTCGCGGAACCGGCCTTATGTTGATCAGCAGCGTACCGTCGCTGGCCTTCCTCCAGCCGCCCGCACTTGAGGTAGGCGCCGAACTCCGCTTCCACATAAACCGGCAGCGAGCGGCCTTCCATTAAACGCAGTGCGCGGAATGCCGGATAGTGCTGCTCCACCAGGCAATGCAACAGTGTGGTCTCGGGAGGGTGGCGCGCATCGCCCGGCGGCTCGATGAAAGGCGGAGCGCGGCGCCGCCAGACCTTTCCGGCAAGAATGGCTTGGCGAGGCGGATAACCGAGCGAGCGCGTAAGTTCCGGCGGCGCGAGCGAGGTTTGTCCGCCTCGGCAAGTCAATCTTGCGGAAAAAGTCTGGCGGAGAGGGTGGGATTCGAACCCACGTAGGGCGTAATGCCCTCAACCGATTTCGAGTCGGTGCCGTTATGACCGCTTCGGTACCTCTCCGTGCTGGAATCCGGCAGCCGTCATAGCGGCCTGTTCCGGACCCGTTATTCTACAACAATGCACCCGGAATCCGTGCCGGCCGCGAAGCCCTGGCCGCGTATTCGCAGCCGATTCGGCGTTCCGGCGATCGTGGTCCTGTGCCTGATGCTCGGCACCTGCTCGCGCATGCCGGGCAGCTTCGAACAGATTCGATTGCTGGGCGCCCTCAAGGTCGTCACACGGAACAGCCCGCTCGCGTATTACGAAGGCGCTGCGGGTCCGGAAGGCCCGGAATACGAGCTGGCGCAGGGTTTTGCCCGCCGGCTCGGGGTCAGTCTCGAGCTGTCTTTCGCCGAGTCGGCCACGGCGGCGCTCCAGTCGGTTTCCCGAAACGAGGCGCATGTCGCAGCGGCCGGCATCGTGGCGACCGATGCGCGCCGCCAAGAGACGGTGTTCGGGCCGGTGTTTCAGCGAATCGACCAGCACATCGTCTATCGCGTGCAGGACCGCCTGCCGAAGACGCCGGCCGACCTCGTCGGCCGGCGCATCGTCGTAATCCGGAATTCGACGCATGCTGCGAGTCTCGCGCAGCTCGCGAAGGATCGGCCGGCATTGAAATGGACCGAGGTCGAAGGCAAGGACCCGCTGGAACTGCTCGCACAGGTGGCAACTGGTGAAGCCGACCTGACCATCGCGGATTCGACCGAGTTCTCGCTGGGCCGGCATTTCCATCCGGACCTGCGGCCTGCATTCAAGCTCGCCGAATCCGAAGCGATCGCCTGGGCGCTCGCCCCGCACAGCGACGATTTGCTGCCGGAAGTCGAACGATACTTCGCAGAGATCGAGTCGATCGGCCAGCTCGCCGATATCCTGGAGCGAAACCGGCGCGCGCTCGTGCGCTTCGATCGCGTGGATGCCGCGAACTTCGTCACCGGCGTGCGCGAGCGGCTGCCGCGCTACCAGGCGTGGTTCCAGGAGGCTGCCGCGGAAACCGGAATCGACTGGCGGCTGCTCGCAGCCATCGGCTACCAGGAATCCCGCTGGGACGAGAACGCGGTGTCCCCCACCGGCGTGCAGGGCCTCATGATGCTGACGGCGGAGACGGCGCAGCGCGTGGGCGTGCGCGACAGGAGCGATCCGCGCGACAGCATCCTGGGCGGCGCGCGGTACCTCCGCATCATCAAGCGGACGATACCGCAGCGCATCGAAGACCCCGACCGGACCTGGCTGGCGCTTGCGGCCTACAACGTCGGCTACGGTCACCTCGAGGACGCGCGCGTGCTCACGCAGGGCCGCGGCCAGGATCCCGACAGCTGGCCTGACGTCCGCACCAATCTGCCGCTGCTTGCGCAGGAACGCTATTTCGCCAAGGCGCGGCGCGGCTATGCTCGCGGCTGGGAACCGGTCGGCTTCGTCCGCAATGTGCAGACTTATGCGGAGCTGCTGCGCTGGATGATCGCGGACGAAGCAGTATCAACGCCGGTCGGCGAAGAAGCGTCGAAGTAGTGCACCGCAATCCTCCGAGAGCACGCCGCCGAAGGCGTCGATCCGGTGATTCATCGCGTCTGTTGCGACCAGGTTGAAGGCACTTCCAGCCGCACCCTGGCGCGGATCCCAGGCCCCGAAGACCAGTCGCGCGATGCGCGCGTGCGCCATCGCCGCGGCGCACATCGGGCACGGCTCGAGCGTCACGTAAAGCGTCGCGCCGCCGAGCCGATAGTCGGCGAGCTTCGCGGCCGCGGCACGCAGGGCCAGGATCTCGGCATGGGCCGTGGGATCGCGCGCGGCGATCGGGCGATTCCAGCCTTCGCCAAGGATTTCCTCGTCGTGCACGACGAGCGCGCCGACCGGAACCTCGCCTTCGGCTTCGGCACGCGCGGCGAGCTCCAGCGCGCGGCGCATCCAGTGCTCGTCCCGGCTTATTCCCACTCGATCGTCGCCGGCGGCTTGCCGGAGATGTCGTACACGACGCGCGAAACACCCTTGACCTCGTTGACGATGCGACGCGCGACTTGGTCGAGGAACTCGTAAGGCAGCCGCGACCATTGCGCGGTCATGTAGTCAACCGTTTCAACGGCCCTTAGCGCGATTACCCAGTCGTAACGGCGGCCGTCGCCCATGACCGCGACCGAACGCACGGGCAGGAAGATCGCCATCGCCTGGCTGACCCGGTCGTAAAGTTCGTGCGCCCGCAACTCCTCGATGTAGATGGCGTCGGCGCGGCGCAGGAGTTCAGCCGCTTCCCGGCTGACGCGGCCGAGGATTCGGACCCCCAGACCTGGACCCGGGAAGGGATGGCGGAAAACCATCTCGCGCGGCAGGCCGAGCTCGAGGCCGATGCGCCGCACCTCGTCCTTGAAGAGCTCACGCAGAGGCTCGAGCAGAGGCAGATGCATGCGCTCCGGCAGGCCGCCCACGTTGTGATGCGACTTGATCACGTGGGCCTTGCCGGTTTTCGCCCCGGCCGATTCGATCACGTCCGGATAGATCGTGCCCTGCGCGAGCCAGCGGATGTTCTTGAGCCGCGCGGATTCTTCCTCGAACACCTCGATGAAAAGCCGGCCGATGATCTTGCGCTTGCGCTCCGGGTCTTCCTCGTCGCCGAGCGCTGCCATGCAACGCTCCGCCGCATCGACGCGAATCACGCGCATGCCGAGATGCTTCGCGAACGTGTCCATGACCTGGTCGCCTTCGCCGAGCCGCAGGAGTCCGTGGTCCACGAACACGCAGACGAGCTGATCGCCGATCGCGCGATGCAGGAGCGCGGCGACAACCGAAGAGTCGACTCCGCCGGACAAAGCGAGCAGCACCCGGTCCTTGCCGACCTGCTCGCGGACCCGCGTCACCGCATCGGCGACGATGTTGCCCGCGTCCCAGAGCGCATCGCAACCGCAGATTTCGCGCACGAAGCATTCGAGGATCGCGGCGCCCGAACGCGTGTGCGTGACTTCGGGATGAAACTGCACGCCATAGAAACGGGCGCGTTCGTTCGCCATGGCCGCGAGCGGTGCGCTCCCGGTCGCCGCGATCGCGACGAATCCGGGCGGCAGCGCTTCGACCCGGTCGCCGTGGCTCATCCAGACGTCAAAGAGACCCGCTTCGCCGCCAGCCTCGTCCGCGAGGCCGTCGAGCAGGCGCGAAGGGGCGATCCGCCGCACCTTCACATAGCCGAATTCGCGATGCGCCGACGGCGCGACGCGGCCGCCGAGCTGCGCCGCCATGGTCTGCATGCCGTAGCAGATGCCGAGCACCGGTACGCCGAGGGTGAACACGGTGTCCGGCGCGCGCGGTGGCGCACTGTCGGTGACGGATTCAGGCCCGCCCGAAAGAATGATTCCGCGCGCGCCGAAGCCGCGCACGGCCTCATCACCGGCGTCCCAGGGCAGGATCTCGCAATAGACGCCGAGCTCGCGCACACGGCGCGCGATGAGCTGCGTGTACTGGGCGCCGAAATCGAGGATCAGGATCCGGTGGGCATGGATATCGGCCGCCGCGGCCTGCATGCGGGCAGCCATCACCCGACCCGGTAGTTCGGCGCTTCTTTCGTGATGCTCACGTCGTGCACGTGGCTCTCGCGCACGCCCGCACCGGTGATGCGGACGAACACGGGCCGCGTCCGCAATTGCTCGATGTCGGCGCTGCCGGTATAGCCCATCGCTGCGCGGATGCCGCCCGCGAGCTGATTCAGGATCGTGACGAGGCTGCCTTTATAGGGCACCCTCCCCTCCACGCCCTCCGGCACGAGTTTCTCGAGCTCCTCGACAGCGTCCTGAAAATAGCGGTCGCTCGAGCCATGACGCTGGGCCATCGCGCCGAGAGAACCCATGCCGCGATAGGACTTGTAGGAAGCGCCCTGGTAAAGCTCGACCTCGCCGGGCGACTCCTCGGTACCGGCAAAGAGGCCGCCGATCATTACCGTGTGCGCACCGGCCGCAATCGCCTTCGCGACATCGCCCGAATAACGGATACCGCCGTCAGAGATGAGCGGAATGTCGCTCTTCGCGAGCGCTTCGGCGACGGTCGCGACCGCCGAGATCTGCGGCACGCCGACGCCCGCGATCACGCGTGTCGTGCAGATGGAACCGGGCCCGATGCCGACCTTGACGCCGTCGACACCCGCATCGACGAGCGCCTTCGCGCCCTCGGCCGTCACGATGTTGCCGGCGATCAACTGAAGCTGCGGATGGGCTTTCCTGATCCGCGTCACTGTCGCGATGACACCGCGCGAATGACCGTGCGAAGTGTCGACGATGACGACGTCGACTCCTGCTTCGATCAGGAGGCCCACGCGCTCGAGCGTGTCAGGTGCCGTGCCCACGGCTGCGCCGACGCGAAGCCGCCCGTGCTCGTCCTTGCAGGCGCGCGGAAAGTCGCGGGCTTTCTGGATGTCCTTCACCGTGATCATGCCGCGGAGCCGCCCGCCGTCGTCCACAACCAGCACCTTTTCGATGCGATGGCGGTGCAGCAGCAACAGGACTTCGTCTCGCGGTGTGTTCTCGCGAACCGTCACGAGTTTCTCGCGCGGCGTCATGACCTTCGACACCGGCAGGTCAAGCTGTTCCTCGAACCGGATGTCCCGGTGCGTGACAATTCCCACAACCTGGTTGCCGTCAGCCGTAACCGGCAAGCCGGAAATTCCTTTCGCGCGCGTCAGCGCGATGACCTCGCGGATCGTCGCCTCCGGCCGCACGGTGATCGGATCCTTGATGACGCCGCTCTCGTGCTTCTTGACGCGCCCGACTTCCCGCGCCTGGTCGGCCGCGGACATGTTCTTGTGGATGATGCCGATGCCGCCTTCCTGGGCGATCGTGATCGCGAGCCGCGCCTCCGTGACCGTGTCCATCGCCGCGGACACGAAGGGCAGGTTCAGGCGGATGCCGCGGGTCAGTCGCGACGAGAGGTCGACCTCGCGTGGCAACACGTCCGAGTACGCCGGTACGAGCAGGACGTCGTCGAAGGTGAGTGCTTCCTGGACGATTCGCATGGCCGGCCTTCCCACGGCGGTCCGAATGAAGCGGCGCATTGTACGACGCCGCAGGTCCTGTTGTAAGTGGCGTGCACAGGAAAGGCTCGCTTAGCATGGCAGCATGATGGGCATCTCCCAGGCGACCGAACCCGGCAGCGAAGGCCGGCTGGACATTTACACGGTCGGCCGGCTGAATCGCGAGGCGCGCGGGCTCCTGGAAACCGGATTTCCCTCGCTCTGGATCACCGGGGAGCTGTCCAATCTCTCGCGCCCCGCCTCGGGACACTGGTATTTCACCCTCAAGGACGAGGACGCGCAGGTGCGTTGCGCGATGTTCCGGCAGCGCAATCAGATGGTCCGGTTCGCGCCGCGGGACGGCATGCAGGTGCTGCTCCGCGCGCGCGTCGGGCTCTACGAGGCGCGTGGCGAGTTCCAGCTCGTGGCCGACCACCTGGAAGAGGCTGGAGAAGGCGAGCTGCGGCGTCGCTTCGAGGCGCTCAAGCTGAAGCTCGCAGCCGAGGGGCTGTTCGACGCCTCGCGCAAGCGCTTGCCGCCACGGTTTCCACGCCGTATCGGCATCGTGACATCCGCGACCGGCGCGGCGCTCCGGGACGTATTGCAAGTCATGCGGCGCCGCTGCATCGGCGTCCCCGTGCTCATTTACCCGGTTCCGGTGCAGGGCGCCGGAGCGGCCCGCGAGATCGCGGCACAGCTCGCGCTCGCCGACCGACGTGCCGAAGTGGACGTGCTCCTGCTCGTGCGCGGCGGCGGGTCGCTCGAGGATCTCTGGGCCTTCAACGAAGAGGCGCTGGCGCGCGCGATCGCGGCCGTCGAGCTACCCGTTATTACCGGCATCGGCCACGAAATTGACTTCACGATCGCGGATTTCGTCGCCGACGTGCGCGCACCGACACCGTCCGCGGCCGCCGAACTTGCCGTCCCGGATGCGGCCGCGTGGCTTGCCTCCCTCGCGATTACGTCGCGGCGGCTCAACGCAGCTTTGCTCCGCGCCTGGCGCGAGCGTCGCGATGCCGTCTCGCGTGCCACGCGCCGGCTGTCTGGCCTCCATCCCGCCCAGGCGCTCGCGCAGCGCGCGCAGCGCCTCGACGAGTTGCAGACCCGCGCGCTCGCCGCCGTGAACCGCGTGACAACCGCTCGCGGTGAACAGCTCCTGCGCCTGCGTGCGGAACTGGAAACCCGCTCGCCGGCCTCGCAGATCGCGAGTTTGCAGCAGCGTATCGCGCACCATGAGGCCCGTCTCCCGCCAGCGCTAAAGCATTGCATCGCTGTCGCTGGAGGGCGACTCGCATCGGCCGCGCGCGGTCTCCAGGCGACGAGCCCGCTCGCGACGCTTGGGCGCGGTTACGCGATCGTGACGCTCGCTGCGAATGGAATCGTCGTGATGGATCCTGCGCAGGCACCGCCCGGCTCTGAGGTCGAAGCGCGTCTCGCACGCGGGCGGCTCCTGGCGCGCGTCACCGGCAGCAAGAATTGAACTATCGGCCCCGGCGGCTCCTGCGGTCGCGGGTTCGCCGCTGCCTCGGGGTCAGCTTGTCACGCCGGCCCGCGAACGGATTGTCCTCGCTGCGGAAGTCCACGCGCACCGGCGTGCCGCGGAGCTTAAAGGCTTCGCGGTAGCAGTTGACGAGATAACGACGGTAATCCTCGGGCGTGCGCTCGGCCTGGGCGCCGTGGATCACGATGACCGGCGGATTGCGTCCGCCCTGGTGCGCATAGCGCAAGCGGATGCGCCGGCCGCGAACGAGCGGCGGCTGGTGCTGGCGAATCGCCGCCTCGAGCACGCGGGTGAGTTCAGGCGTCGGCATCTCGCGCATGGCCGCGGCGTGGGCTGCGCGAACGGAGTCCATCATTTCGCCGACGCCGCTGCCGTGGAGCGCCGAGATGAAATGCACGGGCGCAAAGTCTAGAAAGCGCAGGCGAAGCGCCAGCTGGTCGCGAATCCCGTCACGCTGCGCGGGCTCAACATGATCCCACTTGTTGACCGCGATCACGAGCGCGCGGCCACGGTCCGCGACGATTCCGAAAAGTGTCGCGTCCTGTTCGGCGACCGTGTCGCGGGCATCGACCACGCCGATCACGACGTGAGCATCGTCGATCGCCTGCAGGGTCTTGATAACGCTCCATTTCTCGAGACCCTCATCGACCCGTGAGCGCCGGCGCACGCCGGCCGTGTCGATCAGCACGAAGCGCTGCCCGTCGCGCACGAACGGCACCTGCACGGCGTCGCGCGTCGTGCCAGGCTCGTCGAAGGTGATGAGCCTTTCCTCGCCGAGCAGCCGATTGATCAGGGTGGACTTGCCGACATTTGGCCGCCCGACCACGCAGACGCGGATGGCGCGATCCGCTTCCACGGCTGCCTCCGCGCCGGCAGGCGTGATCCCGGCCAGCGCGCGATCGATCAGGTCGTCGATACCCTGGCGGTGGGCGGCCGACACCGCGAGCGGTTCGCCGAAGCCGAAAGCATGAAACTCGGCGGTCGCGATTGCCGGATCGCGTCCCTCGCTCTTGTTGACTGCCACGGTGACCGGCTTTCCGCTCCTGCGCAGCACGTCGGCCACGAAGCGATCGGAGGCATCGAGCCCGCCCTGACCGTCCACGAGAAACACGACCCGGTCGGCCTCTTCAATCGCCCGCTGCGTCTGTTGAGCCATGAGCTGGAGCAAGCCTCTTGGCGACTCGACCAGCCCGCCCGTATCGACCACGATGAAGCGATGCGGCTCGCTCCGGCCGTATCCGTACTTGCGATCGCGGGTCAGCCGCGGGATGTCGGCGACGAGCGCGTCGCGCGTGCCGGTCAGCGCGTTGAAGAGCGTCGACTTGCCGACATTCGGCCGGCCGACCAGGGCGACGACGGGAAGCATGGCATGCGCTAGCCGCGGGGTTCCGCGCGCCAGGCCTGGACTTCGCCGGAATCGGTCTGCAGCAAAAGGAGGTCACCCGCCACAACCGGTGCATTGCTGATGCGCCCGCCGCCCGACTTGCCGCGCGCGAGCATCTGCCCGTTCGTGACATCGAGCCAATGCACGTAGCCGTCGAAATCCGCGACCACCAGGGCGGCGCCAGTAAGCGCGGGGCCGGTCACCGAGCGGCGCAACAGCCCTTCCTGCCGCCACACCTCGGTGCCGTCGCGCCGGCGGAGCGCGACCACGGTGCTGTCGGCGGTCGTCACATAAAGCGTGTCGCCATCCACCGTGAGCCCGCGATGGCTCGACAGGTCGCGACCCCACCAAATCTGGCCGGTGTCGAGCGCGAGCATCGCGATTCGCCCCTGGTATCCGACCACGAACACGTCGTTGCCGACGACACGCACGGGCGAGTCGATGTCCACGAGCCGCTCGATTTCGGTGCGGCCGTGAGACGGGGCGACGGTCGTCGTCCAGAGGAGTTCTCCGCTCGCGAGCGACACCGCGACGACTTTTCCGTTGTCGAGCCCGGCGAGCACCATGTCGCCGCTGACGACCGGCGCTGCGTTGCCGCGCAAGGAGAGCCGCGGAACCGGCTGCTCATAAGACCAGGCCTCCGTGCCGTCGGCGGCGCGCAATCCGCGCAGGCGGCCGTCCACCGTGCGCACGACGACCAGGCCACCGGCGATGACCGGCGCGGCCAGCACTTCGCCCCCCGTGACTGCCTGCCAGCGCACCGCGCCGGTTTCCGCATCGAGCGCGACGAGCTGCCCGCCCGAATCGCCGACCACGACGAGGCCTTCGCCAACGGCCGGGCCGCCGCTCAATTCGAGGTTCGTGGAAGCGCGCCAGATGTCGCGCCCGCTTTCGAGCTCGAGCGCCTGCACGTCGCCGCCATGGCCTGCGACATACACGGTTTCGCCGGACACGGCCGGCCGCAGGCCGAGCCGGAGCACTTCGTCGCCGCCCTTCGTGCCGGAACTCCACACGCGGTCGATGCGAACGACGGGATCGAATTCCACGAGTTCCGCGGGCGGCGCGACTTCCTTTTCCTTGCTGCAGGCGGCCAGAAGCGCCGCCATGATCGCAAGCCCGATGATCCGCTTCATACCCATGCCTTACTCCGTCGCCTGTACCGCGTTCAATTCGTCGATCTTCAATTGCAGAAGTTCCGCGTCGAGCAGCCGCTGGCTCGCGGGGCTTGCGGCCGCTGCTGCCTGCGCCTTTTGCCAGGCTTCGAGCGCGCCGGCCTTGTCGCCCTGCGCCAGCTTCACGTCGCCGCGCAGTTCGAGCACGCGTGCCTCGACCGACGGTTCCGCCACGGCGTCAAGGGACGCGTGAGCGGCATCGTATCGCCCCTGAGCCAATTGGACGCGCGCGAGCCGGAGCCGCGCGACGATCCGCAAATCCGGATCTTCCGCTTCCTGCGCGAGCCGAGCGAGGCGGCCCTCGGCGCTCGCGAGATCGCCAGAGTCCACGTCGACCCGCGCGAGCACGAGCTCCGCCTGGTCCGCATAGGGCGTGTCGGCGTACTCGCCGGTGACTTCCCCGCCGATGCGAACGCCTTCCTCGCGTTGATTCTTGCCGAGCGCGTCGAGCATCGCCGCGAACCGTTGCCCCGCCTCCAGCGAACGCGACGCCTCGCGCGATTCCCACCAGCGCAAGCCGTAGTATCCGCCCAGGGTCAATGCGACCCCGGCGACGAGCCAGATCCAGTTCTCGCGCAGCCAGTGCCGCAATTGATCGGCCTGCTCGCGTTCCGACAGATACTCATCGACCATCGTCGTTCCCCGCCGCATTTGCCGGTCGCAGCACCTGGCTCAGCCGCCGCGACAATTCGTCCCAGGACCATTCCTGCTGCGCCGCCTCCGCGCGCAGCCACTTGACCGCCGCAACGCTGCGCGCCGCTTCGTCATCGCCGATGATGAGCGCAAGCGTCGCGCCGCTCTTGTCGGCGCGCTTCAACTGCGCCTTGAAACTGCCGCCTTCCATGTTGACGAGCACGCCCACGCCCGGCATCGCATCCCGCAGGCGCTCGGCGAGGGCAAGGCCCGCGGATTCCGCGCGCCCACCGGACAGCACCATGTAGACCGCCGGATGGTCGGCCGGCGCCTGCACGCCGGCGGCCTGCATGAGGCTCACGAGCCGTTCGATCCCGAGGGCCCAGCCGATTGCCGGCGTCGGCTCGCCGCCCAACTGCTCGACCAGCCCATCATAGCGGCCGCCCGAGCACACGGCATCCTGCGAGCCGAGTGCGCCGGTCCGCCATTCGAAGACGGTGCGCGAGTAGTAGTCGAGTCCCCGCACCAAGCGCGCATCCACCTGGTGATCGAGGCCGCAGCTTGCCAACAGCTCGAGGAACCGTTCGAAGTGGCGTTTCGATTCGGGATCCAGGTGATCAATGAGCCGCGGCGCCTTCGCAATCACGTCGCGCATTGCGGGATTCTTGGAATCGAGGATCCTGAGCGGATTCGACTCGAGACGCCGCAGGCTGTCCGCGTCGAGTTCCGCGCGGTGGCCGTCGAGGTACTCGACGAGCAGCGCGCGGTAGCGCTTGCGGGAATCCGGCGTGCCGAGCGAGTTCACGCAGAGCCGCACGTCCGAGATGCCGAGCTTGCGCCAGAGACGGGCTGACAACTGGATCATTTCGACGTCGATGTCCGGCCCCGGATAGCCGAATGCCTCGCAGTCGATCTGGTGAAACTGCCGGTACCGTCCCTGTTGCGGCCGCTCGTGCCGGAACATCGGCCCCGCGGTCCACAGTCGCTGCTGCTGGTTGTGCAGCAGCCCATGCTCGATCGCAGCCCGAACGATCCCGGCGGTCGCCTCCGGCCGCAGGCTCAGGCGGTCACCGCCGCGGTCCTCGAAGCCGTACATCTCCTTCTCGACGATGTCCGTGTGCTCGCCGATCGAACGCTGGAACAATTCGGCGTGCTCGACGAGCGGCACCCGTACTTCCTGGTAGCCGTAATCCGCGAACAGCTCGTGCGCCGAGCGCTCGACCAGCCGCCAATACGGCAACTGGTCCGCGAGCAGGTCATTCATGCCGCGGACGGCCTGGAGTTTCTTGTCCATGATTCAGGTCCGGGCCGCCCACCACCAGAACGCCGCCACGACAATTGCGAGCAAGATGCCCGCAGCCGGAAGGATCCAGCGCGGCCGCCGGCGTGTCACCGGGCGGCGGTCGAGCGCAGGAAGAAAGGTCGGCTCCGGCACGTCGTCCGGATCGCACGCGGCCATGACTTCCCTTTCCGGGGCCCCCACCAGCGCCGCGTAGTTACGCAGGTGTCCGCGCGCGAAGACGGGAGCGCCGAGCAGCGCGAGCCGATCCTGTTCCATCGCCAGCACGAGCGCCGCGTTGAGCCGAAGCCGGTCGGCGACCTCCTCGATCGAAAGTCCGCGGGCTTCGCGGGCCGCACGCAGCCGCGTACCCGGCGAGGCGCCAGCAGGCCTCGCGCTCATCCGCGATTCCGGTTTTCCAGGTTCTGCAGGTCGCGGGCCTGCTGCGAGTTCGGGAACTCCTTGCGCAGCCGCTCGCTATACGCCGCCGCAGCGCTCGTGTCCTTGAGCGCGGCCTCGATGTTGTGGCCGAGCAGCAGCATGTCCGGCGTCGCAGGGGCGACGGCAAGGAACCGCCCGACGAAGGCACGCGCCTGGAGGTTGTTACCCCGATCGTGCAGCACGCCGGCAAGCTGTGCGTAGGTCTCTGGGTAATCGACATTTGAAGCCAGCGCCTGCCGCAGGTATTGCTCGGCGCGCTCAAGGTTGCCGGCGCTCCGCGCGCAGACTCCTGCATTGGTATAGGCGACGAACGGCGTGCGGTAGAGCTGGTTGCGCGCTGCCTGGAGGAACATCTCTTCGCCCTTCGCGTGTTCTTTGTTGCGGCAGAAGAATGCGCCGAGCGCATTCTGCGCCTCCGGGCTGTCGGTGTCCGAACGGAGTGCCTGGCGGAAATGCTTCTCCGCGCGCTTCATGTCGCGCAGGCGCTCGTACACCAGGCCGGCGGCGAGCTGCACGTTCGCGTCCTTCGGATTCTGCACGAGCGCTTTCTCGATCTTTTCCTGTGCAACCTGCAGCTGATCCCGCTTCAGGTACTCCATTGCGAGCCGTGCGTTGATCTTGCCGGCCTCGAGCAGCGGATCCTTCGGCTGGTTCTGCGATTGCGCGCCCGCCGCGGAGACGAATGCGAGAGCGAGCGCCGCGATCCACGCTTTCATGCGCGCACCGCAGGCCTGACCAGCCTGCTCCCGAGCCTGACCTGCGTGCGGTCGAGGACCTGTCCGCGCAACTGGCCGCAGGCGGCGTCGATCTCGTCGCCCCGCGTCCGCCGTATCGTCGCCATGACGCCTCCCTGCACCACCATGTCGCGGAACCGGCGGATCGTCTCCGCCGGCGAGCGACGATACTTCGTGCCCGGAAATGTGTTGAATGGGATCAGGTTTACCTTGGCATCATGACCGCGGAGCAGCGCGGCGAGATCCCGCGCCTGCTCCGGCCGGTCGTTGACGCCGTCCAGCATCGTGTACTCGAAGGTCACGCTGCGGCTATTCTGGCGCTCGAGGTAATGCCAGCAGGCCGCAAGCAGCTCGGCAATCGGGTGTTTGCGATTGATTGGAACGAGCTCGTCGCGCAGGCGGTCGTTTGGCGCGTGCAGCGACACCGCAAGCGCGACATTGCAGTCTTCGGCGAGCCGGTAGATCTGCGGCACGAGCCCCGAGGTCGAAAGCGTCACGCGGCGGCGCGACAGGTCGTAACCAAGATCATCCAGCATGAGTTGCATCGCCGGCAGCACATTCCGGTAATTGGCGAGCGGTTCGCCCATGCCCATCAGCACGACATTCGTGACGATGCGCTCGCCGTCGGGGTCGTACCCGAGTTCGCGGTTGGCGAGCCAGACCTGGCCGATGATTTCCGCGGCCGACAGGTTGCGGTTGAAACCCTCGTGGCCGGTCGCGCAGAACGAGCAGTCGAGGGCGCAGCCGATCTGGCTCGAGATGCAAAGCGTGCCGCGGCCCGGTTCGGGTATGAAAACCGTTTCAACCACTTGTACCGCCGCTAGCGCGCCGGGCATCTTCAGGAGCCACTTGCGCGTGCCGTCGGCCGCCGTCCTCGTGCTCACGATTTCCGGCACGCTGACGCACGCGACTTTCGCGAGCGACGCGCGGAAATCCTTCGCCAGGTCCGTCATGCGCGCAAAGTCCGCCTCGCCGCGCCGATAAATCCACTTCAGGAGCTGGCGCGCGTGAAACGGCTTGGCGCCGAGGTTGGCCACGAACGCCTCGAGCTCGGGCCGCGACAGCCCGAGCAGGTTCATGCGCCTTTCGACTGCGGTATTCACCCTGTCCCCGCTCTCAGCGCGTGCGCGCACAAAGCGCCGACTCGGCGAAGAAAAATGCGATCTCGCGCGCCGCGTTGTCGGCGCTGTCGGAACCGTGCACGATATTGTCCTCGATGCTCGTCGCGAGATCCGCGCGTATCGTTCCGGCGGCGGCCTTTTTCGGGTCGGTCGCGCCCATGATCTCACGGTTCCGCGCGACCGCCGACTCCCCCTCGAGCACCTGCACCATCACCGGTCCTGAAGTCATGTAGGCGCAAAGATCTCGAAAGAACGGGCGCTCGCGATGTACGGCATAGAAGCCTTCCGCCTCGCTTCGCGTCAGGTGCAGCATGCGCGCCCCGACGATCCGGAGCCCTGCATTCTCCAGGCGGCGATAGACCTCGCCGATCAGGTTGCGGGCAACGCCGTCGGGTTTCACGATGGACAGGGTGCGCTCCAGCGCCATGGAATCCTCGGACTCGGGGGGCGACAAAATCAGCCGCGTATTCTAGCGCCCGGGACCGCGGCGCGGCAATCGCCGCCTGCGCGGAAGTGCCCGTCCGCAAAGGAAAAATCAGACGCTGAAGCTTTCGCCGCAGCCGCACTCGCCGCGCACGTTGGGATTGCGGAACCGGAACGCCTCATTGAGCCCGTGGCGCACGAAATCGACCTCCGTGCCGTCGATCAGTTCGAGGCTCTTGGCATCGACCAGTACCCGCACGCCGTGGCTGTCGAAGACGCGGTCGCCCGACTCCACCTCGTCGGCATAGTTGACGACGTAAGCAAACCCGGAGCATCCGGTCTTGCGGACCGCGAGCCGCAAGCCGACGCCGTGGCCGCGCTCGGCGAGAAAGTGGCGGACACGGTCAGCGGCGGCAGGCGTCAAGGAAATGGCCATAGGTTCGCCTTATTGTAGCGCACGCGCGCGATCGAGCAGCGCTCGAAGCGCATCTTCGACGACCAGCAGGCGGCCCATTTTTTCTGCCGGCGCCCCGAGCTCGCGCATGAGACGCGAAGCGTCGATCGCCGCGCCGCCCGCGATCCCGCCATTTCGAATCTCCGTCGCGACCCAGGCTGCGGCCGCGAGCGTGTGCGGACAGCCCCAGGCACGGAACACGCAGTCCACGATGCGCCCACCCTCGATGCGGACCTCGAAGCGGATCCAGGCGCCGCGATCGAGCGCGATCGCCTCTCCGGACGCCATCGCGCCGGCGCCCGCGGCGAGCGCATCCGCTCCCGGCAACTGCACGAACAGTTCGAGCACGCGCGGAGAATAGTGCGCCGCGTCCCGACTCATGCGATGCGCTCCAGCGCGCCCGCGGGAAGCGCCGAGCGCAGGCGCCTGACGCCGTCCACGAGTATGCGCGCGGCGCGGTCGATCTCCGTGGCGGTCGTGCCGCGGCCGAGGCTGAGACGCAGCGATGCCTGGATCGCCTCGTCACTGCGGCCGAGCGAGCGCAGGACATAGGACGGCTCGGCCGTCGCCGAAGCGCAGGCCGCTCCGCTCGAGACCGCGAGCCTGCCATCGAGCTCGAGCAAAAGACTTTCGCCCTCGATGCCGGCGAAGCCCACGTTGAGGATGGCCGGTAGCGATGATTCCGCGGCGCCATTCCGCCAGAGCGGCGCAGCCCCCTGCAAACCGAGCCAGAGCCGATCGCGCAAAGCGCGGATACGCGCCGCGTCCTGCGCGATCGCCCCGCTGGCGAGCGCGCAGGCCGCCCCGAAGCCGATCACCTGGTGAGTAGCCAGGGTTCCCGAACGCAATCCGCCTTCGTGGCCGCCGCCGAACTGCAATGCTTGCAGCGCCGGCCGCGGGCGGCGGCGCACGTAGAGCGCGCCAATTCCTTTCGGACCGCCGAGCTTGTGCGCGCAGAAGCTCAGCAAGGCGACGCCCGACGCCACGACATCGATCGGCACCTTGCCCGCGCTCTGCGCGGCATCGGTGTGGAACACGACTCCTCGATCGCGGCAGCAGGCCGCCACGGCGTCGATGTCCGTCAGGGCGCCGGTCTCGTTGTTCGCGTGCATCAATGACACGAGCGCGGTGTCCGGCCTGAGAGCCTCGGCGACCGCAGCGGCATCGATGCGTCCGTCAGCCGTCGGTTTCAGCCAGGTGACTTCGAAGCCCTCGCGCTCGAGCTGGCGGCAGGCAACCAGGCCGGCGCGATGCTCGATGCGGGAGGTCACAACATGCCGCAGGCCGCGACCGGCCGCACCCGCGGCGCGCGCCGCGCCGAGGATCGCGAGATTGACGCTTTCGGTGGCGCCCGATGTGAACACGATGGATTCCGGCGGAGCATTGATCAGGCGGGCGACCTGCGCGCGCGCGCCTTCGATGCGCGCCGCGGCGGCGCGGCCGGGGGCATGCGCGGACGCCGGGTTGGCCTGCAACGCGGGATCGGACAGGCACTCGCTCATGATCGCGGCGACCCGCGGATCGAGCGGGGCGGTTGCCGCATGATCCAGGTAAATCGGCTGCGAGTCGCCCAACGAAGTTACTCCGCGGGCCGCAAGCCGCGCTCGATCGCGGCGAGCATCCCGCGCAGGATCCGGACTTCGCCGTCGTCAGGCAGCGCGCGCGCGAACAGGCGCTGGAGTCGCGCACTGAGCTGCGCCGCATTGCCATCGTGCATGAAGCTCGCCTTGCGGAGCACGCGATCAAGGTGCGCATGCAGAGCCTGCATGTCGTCCGCCGTGGCCGGTTCCGCCGCGCGCCCGCCCGGCGGCACTGCGGCCGCCGCACGCTCCGCCACGCAAATTTCGTAGCAGACGATCTGCACGGCCTGCGCGAGATTCAGCGATTCGTATTCCGCCGCGGCCGGGATGCGGATCAGCGCGTGACAGCGCGCAAGCTCCTCGTTGGCGAGGCCATTCCGCTCTCCGCCGAACAGGACCGCCGCGGGCCGCGACACGGCGGCCGCGACGAGTTCAGCCGCGCCCTCGCGCGCGTCGAGCACGCGCCAGTTCGCGCTCCGTGCACGCGCGGTCGTGCCGAGCACGAGGCCGCAGTCGCCGATCGCATCGTCGATCGTCGCGGCGACGCGCGCGCGGGCCAGCAGGTCGCCGGCGCCGGACGCGCGCGCGACGTCGGCGGGATCCGGATGCGACGGCGGCCGCACGAGGACGAGCGAATCAAGCCCCATGTTCTTCATCGCGCGCGCACTGGCGCCGATGTTGCCGGGATGGCTGGTGTCGACGAGTACGATATGAATGGCGGTGGACATCGCGATTCCGGGAAGGTTGCTGGTATTCTAAGTCATGCATCCCCTGGTCAACATCGCGGTCGGCGCCGCGCGCCGCGCGGGCGAGACGATCGTCCGCAATCTGGATCGTGTCGGCGGCGTGACGGTCAGCGAGAAGAGCCGCAACGACTTCGTGAGCGAGGTCGACCGCGCGGCCGAGCAGGTGCTGATCGCGACGATCAGGAAGGCCTATCCGTCGCACGGGTTCCTCGCCGAGGAAAGCGGCCGGCAGAGCGGCGACGACTACACCTGGGTCATCGACCCGCTCGACGGCACGACCAACTTCCTGCATGGATTCCCGCAATTCGCGGTTTCGATCGCCTGCCGGCATCGCGATCGCGCGGAAATCGGTGTCGTGCTGGATCCGCTGCGCGGCGAGCTGTTCACCGCCGCACGCGGCGACGGCGCGCAGCTCGACGGAAAGCGGCTCCGCGTTTCGTCGCGGCCCGGACTCGACGGCGCGCTGATCGGCACCGGGTTTCCGTATCGCGAGAACCGCCGCTGGCTGAAGCCTTATCTCGCGATGCTCGAGCGCGTCATGGACACGACGGCCGGCGTGCGCCGTCCCGGCGCCGCCTCGCTCGACCTCGCCTACGTCGCCGCGGGACGCCTCGACGGATTCTGGGAAGTCGGGCTGTCGCCATGGGACACCGCCGCGGGCAACCTGCTCATCACCGAGGCAGGCGGACGCGTCGGCACGCTGACCGGCGGCGAGTATCGCGACGGCGGCAACTTGGTCGCCGGCACGCCGAAAGTGTATGCGGCGCTCAGCGAATTATTCGCGCCGTTCCTCAACGACGAGCTTCGCAAATGAGTGCGGAGGTCACCCTCGCAATCGATAGTGGCCTGGGTTAGAGTCCGCTACGGTTTCGCAGGGGGGATCGCGCATGAGCCTGTTTCGCACCCAGCCAGTCGCGGCCGCGATGCAAGCCGAAGCCGTGACGGCCGGAGAGGTGACGCTGAAGCGCGCGCTGACCGCGCGACATCTCGTGCTGCTCGGGATCGGCGCGGTGATCGGTGCCGGCATCTTCGTGATGACCGGCAATGCCGCTGCCAACTACGCAGGGCCGGCAATCATTCTGAGCTTTGTCATGGCCGGTATCGCCTGCGCCTTTGCCGGTCTCTGCTACGCGGAATTCGCCGCCATGTTGCCGGTCTCCGGCAGCGCCTATTCCTATGCCTACGCCACGCTTGGCGAGCTGGTCGCCTGGTTCATCGGCTGGAACCTGGTGCTCGAATACACCTTTGCCGCCGCGACGGTGGCCGTCGGCTGGTCGGGATATTTCACCGGGCTACTCGAAACGATCGGCGATGGCCTCGGCATTTCGCTCAGCCTGCCGGCGGCGCTCACCAGTGCGCCGCTCAACGTCGTCCAGGGCCGGCTCGTGCCGACCGGTGCGCTCATCAATCTGCCCGCGGTCGCGATCGTCATTGCGGTCGCCGCTCTCTGCTATCGCGGCATCACGCAGTCGGCGACTGTCAATGCCTTCATCGTGCTAATCAAGGTCGGCGTGATCCTGCTGTTCATGGCCTTCACGCTGCAATACGTGAACCCCGACAACTGGACGCCGTTCATTCCGGAGCCTGAGGGCCCGGGACGATTCGGCTTCGACGGCGTGGTGCGTGGCGCGAGCGTCGTGTTCTTCGCCTACATCGGCTTCGACGCGGTTTCGACCGCGGCGCAGGAGGCAAAGAATCCGCAACGCGACATGCCGATCGGAATCCTCGGGTCGCTCTTCATCTGCACATTGATCTACATCGCGATGTCGGCCGTGATGACCGGCATCATGCCGTTCAACCTGCTCGGCACCCCGAGGCCGGTTGCCACCGCGCTCGAAAACTATCCGAGCCTGCTGTGGCTCAAGTCCATCGTCGAGATCGGCGCGATCGCGGGACTCACCTCCGTGATCCTCGTCATGATGCTGGGCCAGCCGCGAATCTTCTATTCGATGGCGCGCGATGGCCTGATCCCGCCCCTCTTCGGGCGCATCCATCCCGAGTACCGGACGCCACACGTCGGCACCGTGATCGTCGGCGTCACCGCCGTGATCCTCGCGGGGCTGCTGCCGATCGGAGTGCTGGGCGACCTGGTGTCGATGGGCACGCTGCTCGCCTTCGCAACGGTCTGTGTCGGCGTGCTGATCCTGCGCCGCACGCGCCCGGACCTGCCGCGCGCCTTTCGCGTGCCGGCGGCGCCGGTCGTCTGCGTTCTCGGCGCCGCGGCCTGCCTCTACCTGTTCTTCCCGGCATTCATGGCCAACTGGCACTGGATGACCGGCTGGATCGTGATCGGATTCGCGATCTACTTCGGCTACAGCCGCCGGCACAGCAAGCTCAACACCTAGCCCGCATCGCCTTCGCGCCACCGGCTATTACTCGTCGCCAATAGTCTGGCGCGGCAAACACACCGCCGCTTCAGCGTCTATCCGGTTTGTCCGCGGGCATGCTCGGCCCGCGCAGATCGACGGGCCGGCCGCGCCGCCGCATACGGACGTTGAGCATCTCGACGCCGACCGAGAACGCCATCGCGAAGTAGAGGTAGCCCTTCGGAATCTCGAAGTCGAAGGCCTCGCCGATCAGCGCGACGCC
Organism: Steroidobacteraceae bacterium; assembly: GCA_040878925.1. GTDB lineage: Bacteria > Pseudomonadota > Gammaproteobacteria > Steroidobacterales > Steroidobacteraceae > SCUD01. Next base: position 123,658 of record JBBDLI010000013.1, read on the forward strand.
GATCAGGATCAGGAATGACAGCGCGAGGATCTTGATCGTGGGATGACGGTCGATGAACTCGTTGATCGGGCGCGCCAGGAACATCATCACGAACACCGCGAGGACGATCGCGACGACCATGATCTCGATGTGCTGTGCGAGACCCACCGCCGTGAACACGGAATCGAGCGAGAACACGATGTCGACCAGGCCGATCTGGATCACGACCGCCATGATCCGGGACTGAAGCTTGATATTCCGGGCATGCCCGTCCTCCGCACCCTCGAGTGCCCCATGGATCTCATTGACGCTCTTCACGAGCAGGAACAGGCCGCCGAAGAACAGGATCAGGTCGCGGCCCGAGATCTCCTCAGTGAACACGGTGAAGAGCGGCGCCGTGAGACGGATGATCCAGGTGATCGAAAACAGGAGCGCGATCCGCGTGATCATCGCGAAGGCGAGGCCGAGGACCCGGCCCCGCTGCTGCAATTCCGGCGGAAGCTTCGACACGAGGATCGACAGAAAGATGATGTTGTCGATCCCGAGCACGATCTCGAGCAGCGTCAGCGTCAGGAACGAAATCCAGACTGCGGGATCGGCCAGTAACTCGATCACCTGCCCTCCATTGCGACGCGCTCAGGGGAGCTCGTCGACCTCGCCGCGCTTTTCCGGCGGCATGAAGTCGCGGCCCGACGCGCCGAGGTCGAGCGCGATCGCGCCCGCCACGTAAACGGATGAATAGGTGCCGATCACGATGCCGATCGCGAGCGCCACCGCGAAGCCGCGGAGCGTCTCGCCGCCGAGCACCGCGAGAAATATCACCGAACTCAATGCGCAGCCGGCGACGATGATCGTGCGCCCGAGCGTCTCATTGATCGCGCGATCGATCACTTCCGCCGGCGTCGCCTTGCGCATCGACTTGAAGCGCTCGCGGATGCGGTCGAAGATCACGACCGTGTCGTTGACCGAATAGCCGAGGATCGTCAGGACCGCCGCGACGACATTGAGATCGAACGGGATTCCGAGCAGGGCGATCGCGCCGACGGCGACGATTGGGTCGTGCAGCGTTGCGACCAGCGAGCCGATGCCGAATCGCCAGCGGAACCGGAGCGAGATGTACACGAGCACGAGCAGGAGCGTCATCAGCACGGCGAGCGCCGCCTGTTCGCCGAGCTGGCGGCTCACCTGCGGACCCACGGACTCGGTGCGGCGTAGCTCGACCGTCGTATCGATCGCCTTGAGTGCGCCGACGACGCGCTCGGCCTGGTTGCCGGCGGCGCCGGTTTCCGCCGGCGGCAGCCGCACTTCGAGTTCGCTCGCCGTGCCATAGGTCCGGACCTGGAAGTCCTCGATGCCGCCGGCGCCGAGGGCCGCGCGCACGCGCTCCAGGTCGACCGGCTGGGAGAAACCAAGCTCGAAGACCACGCCACCGGTGAAGTCCACCGTCAGGTTGAGCCCGCGTGCCAGCACCAGCGCGATCGAGCCGAGGACAACAGCCGCAGAGAGCACGTACCAGTAGCGGCGCAGCGCCATGAAGCGGATCGACGGGACTTTCTTGAGGAATTCCATCGCGCCCTCAGATCGCCAGCCGCTCGATGCGGCGGCGGCGGCCATAGATGAGGTGGATGATGGCTCGGCTGCCGATCAAAGCCGTGAACATCGAGGTCGCGATGCCGATACAGAGCGTGACGGCGAAGCCGCGCACGGGCCCCGAACCGAACAGGAACAGCACGCCGCCCGACATCAGCATCGTGACGTTGGAGTCGGCGATCGCAGAAAAAGCCTTGTCGAAACCCAGGTTGATTGCCGCCCAGGGCGAGGCGCCGTTCGCGACTTCTTCGCGTATGCGCTCGTAGATGAGGATGTTTGCGTCAACCGCTGTGCCAACCGTCAGCACGATGCCCGCGATGCCGGGCAGCGTCAGCGCCGCGTCGAAGAAGCCCAGCACTGCGACGATAAAGACGACGTTGGTGAGCAGAATGATGTCCGCGATCACGCCGAATACCTTGTAGTAGAGGATCATGAATGCGAACAGCACGATCGCCGCAATCATGAACGCGCGCGCGCCGGCCTCGATGTTGTCCTCGCCGACGCTCGGCCCGATCACGCGCTGTTCGACGATCACGATGGGCGCCGCGAGCGCGCCGGCTCGCAGCAGCTTTGCGAGCTCCGTTCCCTCAGCCGCCGACAGGCCCGTGATCTGGAAGTTGTTGGAGAAAACGCCGCGGATCGTCGCGACGCTGATGACCTCCTCCTTCGACCGGTCGATGGCGACTTCGCGCCCGTCGCGCTCGACGATTTCGCGCTCCCTCTCGATGAATACGACGGCCATCGGCCGGTTCAGGTTCTCGCGCGTCGCCCGGAGCATCTCGTCGCCGCCGCGGCTGTCGAGCTTGACGCTGACGGCCGGCTCGCCCTGAGAAGGGGCGAAGGACGCGTCGATGAGCTGCTCGCCGGTCGCGATCACGTCGCGCTTCAGGAGCACCGGCGTGCCGTCGCGCTGGTGATAGAGCTTCGTTCCGAGCGGTGCGCGGCCGGTCCGTTCGGCCTCGAGCGGGCTGTTGACCGGATCGACCAGGCGAAACTCGAGCGTCGCGACCTTGCCGAGCAGCCGCACGACTTCAGAGGCGTCCTGAACGCCCGGCACCTGCACCGCGATTCGGTTCTGGCCCTGGCGCTGCACGACCGTTTCCGCGACGCCGAGCGCGTTGACGCGGTTGGTGAGCGCAGTGATGTTCTGCTGGAGCGCGAAATCCTGGCGCTGCTTGATCTCGGTTTCGGTCAGGGTTACCGCCAGCACGCCGGGTGCGGCCCCCGCCGCGATCGTGAGGCTCGGGTCGTAGTCGAGCAGTGCCTCGCGCGCCGCCTCGGTCTGGGCCGGATCACGCAGAGTCACCTGGACGCTCGAGCCCGACACGGCGACTTCCTGGTACGGAATCCGCGCGTCGCGCAATACCTTGCGGAAATCGCGCTCCATGCGCTGCAGCAATTGCGCCACCGCGCCTTCCGTGTCGACTTCGTAAACGAGCAGCATGCCGCCGCGCAGGTCGAGGCCGAGGCTCATCGGCTCGAGACCGAGTGCGTTCAGCCAGTCCGGTGCGCGTGAAGCGGTGGTCAAGGCGATTGCATACTGGCCCTCGAACCTGCGCTGGATCTCGTCGCGAGCCTTGAGTTGGTCGTCGACCCTGACGAAGCGAATCCACAACCGGCCATCGTCGTCGACGTAGATCTCCTCGTGAGGCACGCCGGCTTCCTTCAATTCGCCCCCGATCTCGGCGGCGGACGCCGTGTCGAAGGCACCGCGATCGCGCCGCGACAATTGCAGCGCAGATGATTCGCCGTAGACGTTAGGCAAGGCGAGCAGGAGGGCGGCCAGCAACATGGCCGACAACAACGCTCCCTTCCAGAAAGGGTATCGCTGCACGCGGGTTGCCGTCGCGGGGCGCTCAGGCGCCCTTGAAGGTGCCTTTCGGCATCAACTGCGCAATCTGGATCTTCTGCACCCGTATCGCGATCTGGGATGCGACCTCGAGCGTGGCGAAATTCTCGCCGACTTCGGTGATGCGCCCCAGGATGCCGCCGTTGGTCACGACTTCATCGCCGGCCGCGAGCTTGCTGACCATTTCCCGATGCTCCTTCGCGCGCTTGGTCTGCGGACGGATCAGCAGGAAATAGAAAACCACGAAAATGAGGACGAGCGGCAGAATCGTTCCGAGCGTGCCGGCCGTCGATCCGGTGGCGGACTGGGCCAGGGCGGGCGTGATGAAAAAGTCCATGTCCTTCCTCTGCGGGGGCCGGCGTTGCCGGCCCGGTTAGGGCGCGCGATTATATGACATAGGGCCGAGAAGCGGAATTTCCCGAGCTTGCGCGGTCAGCCAGCACTCGTCTTTTGCGGATTCTCATTACCCGAAGGTGTGCCCGGATGCGCTCGCGCGACTGAATGCGCTGCACGACACGCGCGACTCATTCTTCGCTCTTTGCAGAATCCCGCAGCGCCGCATGAAAGCCGGCGCGAAACGCGCCGAATTGACCCGCCGCGATCGCCGCGCGCAGGCGCGCCATCAGGTCCAGGTAGTAGTGCAGGTTGTGCAGCGTCGCGAGCCGCGGGCCGAGCATCTCGCCGCAACGGTCGAGGTGCCGCAGGTAGGCCCGGCTGTAGCCGCGGCAGGTGTAGCAAGCGCAATCCGGATCGATCGGGCTGGTGTCCGCCGCGTAGCGCGCATTGCGGATGTTCATGACGCCCCAGGAAACGAACAGGTGGCCGTTGCGCGCATGCCGCGTCGGAATCACGCAGTCGAAGAGGTCGATGCCTTCCGCCACCGCTTCGACGAGGTCCTGGGGCCGGCCGACGCCCATCAGGTAGCGCGGCTTGTCGGACGGCATCGCGGGCAGCAGAGCTTTCAGCACGCGCTCGCGTTCCGCGAGCGGCTCGCCGACCGAAAGCCCGCCGATCGCCAGCCCGTCAAAGCCGATTTTCTCCAGTCCCTCGAGCGAGGCTTCGCGAAGCCCTTCGTGCATGCCGCCCTGGATGATGCCGAAGAGCGCGCCCTCGCCCGGCTCGGCATCCCAGACGCGACGGCTCCGCCCCGACCAGCGAAGCGAGAGTTCCATCGACGCGCGCGCTTCGCTCTCCGATGCCGGGAACGGCGTGCACTCGTCGAATACCATCGCAACGTCGGAACCGAGGGCGCGCTGGATCTGCATCGAGCGCTCCGGGTCCAGGAACACCTCCGCGCCGTCCACCGGCGAACGGAAGCGCACGCCCTCTTCCGTCAACTTTCGCATCGCGGCCAGGCTGAAGACCTGGTAGCCGCCCGAGTCGGTCAGTATGGGGCGCGACCAGTTCATCATCCCGTGGAGCCCGCCGTGCGCGCGCACGATCTCCGGGCCGGGGCGCAGCATCAGGTGAAAGGTATTGGCGAGGATGATCTCGGCGCCGCAGGCCAGAAGTTCTTCGGGCGTCACACCCTTGACCGCTCCGTAGGTGCCGACCGGCATGAAGGCCGGCGTCTCGACGTCGCCGCGCGCGAAGCCGAGACGCGCGCGCCGCGCCGCGTCGTCCGTTGCGAGCAGCCCGAACTTCATGCGCGCATTCCGCGCGGGCCGAGCATCGCGGGATCCGGTGTCACGAACATCGCGTCTCCATAGCTGAAGAACCGGTAGCGTCCGGCGATCGCATGATGATAAGCGGCGAGCACCCGCTCCCGCCCGGCGAACGCCGCGACCAGCACCAGCAGGGTCGACTCGGGCAAGTGAAAATTCGTCAGGAGCGCGTCGACGACCTGGAACCGATGGCCGGGCGCGATGAAGAAGTCCGTCTCGCCTTCACGGGCCTCGAGCCGGCCGCCCGCGGACGCCGCCTCCAGCGCGCGCACGACGGTCGTGCCGACCGCGATCACGCGCCCGCCGCGCTGTCTCGTCTCATCGATCGCCGTAACGGTCGCCGCCGGCACGCGATAACGCTCCGCGTGCATGCGGTGCGACGCGAGATCATCCGTGCGCAGTGGCTGGAAGGTGCCCGCTCCCACGTGCAGGGTCAGGCGCTCGATGCCAACGCCGCGGCGCGCGATGCCTTCCAATGCGGCGCGATCGAAATGCAGGCCCGCCGTCGGCGCCGCGACGGCACCGGGTGCGTCCGCGTAAACGGTCTGGTAGCGCTCGCGATCCGCGGCGTCCGCAGCACGCGCGACATAGGGCGGGAGCGGGACGCTGCCGTGTGTCTCGAAATACGACAGCGCGTCCCGATCGAGTTCGAGCTCAAAAAGGTCCTCGTGGCGCGCAATGACCTGCGCGACGGCTCCGGCAGGCAGATTGATCGCCGTCCCCGGGCGCAATCCCTTGCTTGCGCGCGCCTGCGCGAGGATTCGGCGGCCGTCGAGGATCCGCTCGAGGAGAAGCTCGCAGGCTCCCCCGCTCGCCTTGCGTCCGTGAAGCCGCGCCGGCAGCACGCGCGTGTCGTTCAGCACCAGCAAGTCGCCGGGGCGCAGCAATGACGGGAAGTCGCGGAATTGCAGGTCGCGCAAGGCACCGGTCGCGCCATCGAGCGAGAGCAGGCGACTCGCCGAGCGTTCCGGCAGCGGCCGCAAGGCGATCAGTTCCTGCGGCAGCGGATACGAAAAATCTGCGCGGCGCATCGGCCGCGCAGACTAGCACAGCGATCCCGGCGCTCAGGTCGAGGCGGGTTCCTCGGTTGCCGAGGGTGGCGCCGGCGGCGCTGGCGGCCGTGGCGGAGCGACGCGGCGACCCGGGAAAGCGTGTGCCTCGCGGTCCGGGACCTTGGCCTTGAGTGTCTGCGCGCGGCGATCCCGGAGGATCCTGAGCTCGACCGCCTCACCCGGCTGATATGAGCGCAGGATGCGCATCGCGTGCCGGCCGTTCTGCGGCTCGCGCCCTCCGATCGCGACGATTACGTCGCCGTCCTTGAGTCCGAGCGTCGAGTCTTCCGGAGCGCGCGCCACCAGAACCCCCTTGTCGGCGCCGAAGTAGCGGCCGAGTCCGGGCGTCAGCGTGACGAATTCGGCGTCGCCCCACGCCTCGAGCAACCAGTGCATGTCGCCATCGAACCGGTGCTCGCCGAGCGAAGGCAGCGCGGGCACCCCGGGCACCGCGCGGACGTGAGGCACTATCGGCGAACCCGCGAGAAAAATCTTGTCGAGCGGACGCGCTTCGACTACGAGTTGCACGGGCTTGCCGTCGCGGCGCAGGCCGAGTTCCACCTTTTCGCCCGGCTCGATCGCTTCCATCGCCCGCACCAGTTCGCGGCCGGTGGTCACGGGTTTCGCTTCGATCGCGACGATGATGTCGCCCGACTTGACGCCGGCTTCGGCTGCGGGGCCGCCCGGACTCACGCCCTCGACCCGCACACCGCCGCCATTCGGCTCGGCGCCACCGAGATTCACGCCGAGCATGGCGCGCCGGGGCCCGGGCAGGAAGTACTCGAATCGCCGGAAAGCGCCGGGCCCGGCGGCTTCGCCGCTGAGTTCCGCGATCTCGCGCGCGGCGTCTTCGAGCCGGCGCTGCGCATCCGCCAGGCGCTTCTCGACCTCGTCCTCATCGGCGGTCTTGGCCAGGACCGGACCCGTGGCTCCCGCGAGCGCCGCCGTTGCCAGCATTGCGACCATCCATCGTTTCATCGTTGTCTCCGTCAAATCAGAATGTGCCGGCCGCGTTCGCGTAACGAACCTGGACCAGCGAATGCATCAGGTCGACGCGCTCCCGCCACAACTGCTCGGCGCGCTCCGGCGCGTTCGGCTCGAGGGCAACGCGGCTCAAGCGATCATCCAGCAGTGCGAGCCGGTCCTCGAGCTCGGCCACGGTGAACGCCGTGCTGCCGCGCATCGCATGGCGCTCCGGCAGCGTCGCGAGCATCCACTCGAGCCGGTCGTTTTCGGCGCGCATCTCGGCCGCGACCGGCGCCATCTCGAGTTCCGCGGGATCCGAGGCCGGGGCCAGCGCGCGCTGTGCCGACTGCAGCCACCAGCCGAGACCCGCCGCGACGGAGAGCACGCCGGCCGCGACGATCGAAGGCCAGCGGCGCGAGATGCGCGCGTCGCGCTGATCGCGCGCCGCCACCACTTCCTTCCAACCCGCTTGCGGCGGATCGAATTCCGCGAGCGCGGCAAGGCGCGGGCTCCACTCGCTCACATCGGGGTGCATGGCGCTTCCTCTGCGGGGCCTTTGTCTTCGCCTAGCAGCCCGCGCAACCGCTGGTGCGCGCGCGCAAGCTGCGACTTCGAGAAGCTCGGGGTTCGCCCGAGGGCGAAACCGATATCCGCGTGCGTGAACCCTTCGACGTCGTGCAGCCACACGATCGCCCGGGTCAGCGCCGGGAGCGTCATCAGGGCACGCTCGAGGCCCGTGTCGAAGGGCGCCGTCGCGGCGGAGTGGGTTGCAGGCAAGCGGTCCGCCCCGCCCGGGTCCTTGTCCAGCCATTCGAGCCCGCGGTGCCACGGCGAGCGCAAGTACATGAGCGCGCGATTGACCGCGATCGCGCGGATCCACGCCGGCAGCGGGCAGCGGCCCTCGAACGCGCCGATGTGCTCGAGCACGTCCACGAAGGTTTCCTGCAGCAATTCTTCCGCGATGGCCGGCCGCCGGACGAGCCGCCGGAGAAGCGTGTAGAGGGGACCCGCCGTCGCGACGTAGACAGCCTCCATGGCCGCCTCGTCGCCGCATCGCGCGGCAGCGATCAGGGCGTCGGGTATCTGGATATCGGCAATTCGGGACATCGATCGCTTAGATGCCCGGGGCCGGCAAAAGGTCGCAATGGGACTGAAACAATCTGGTGCCGGGAGCGGGAGTCGAACCCGCAAGAATCTTCCGATCCGGTGGATTTTGAGTCCACTGCGTCTGCCAATTCCGCCATCCCGGCCAGGCAGGCCGCGAGTATACAATCGAATCGATGAACTTCTGCCCGAGCTGCGGCGCGCCGGTCCTGCGCCGCGTTCCCGAAGGCGATCACCTCCCGCGATTCGTCTGCACGGCCTGCGGCGCGATTCATTACCGTAACCCCAAGTTGATCGCAGGCTGCGTCCCCGAGATCGACGGGCGCATTCTGCTCTGCCGTCGCGCCATCGAGCCGCGCCGCGGCTACTGGACCGTGCCCGCGGGCTTCATGGAGACCGGCGAAACGCTGCAGCAGGCCGCGGCGCGCGAATGCCGCGAGGAAGCCCTCGCGCGCGTCGAGATCGGCAGTCTCTGCGCGATCGTGCATGTGCTGCACGCGGAGCAGGTGCACGTGATGTTCCGTGCCACGCTCGCCGATCCTTCATTCGGCGTGGGCGTCGAGAGCCTGGAAGTGAAACTGTGCGAGGAGCGCGAGCTGCCCTGGGCGGACCTGGCATTCAGGAGCGTCGAATTCGCGCTGCGCCGCTATTTCGAGGACCGCGCCGCCGGGCGCAACGAGTTGCATTTCCACACGATCGAATGACCGCCGTGTGCCGGCGCTATGGCACAATGTGCGGTTGAAAATTCGGAGCCCGGCTGCCCGCCATGACGTTCGTCGTCACCGAAACCTGCATCAAGTGCAAGTACATGGATTGCGTCGAAGTCTGTCCGGTGGACTGCTTCCACGAGGGCCCGAATTTCCTCGTGATCGATCCGGAAGAGTGCATCGACTGCACGCTTTGCGAGCCCGAATGCCCGGTGGAGGCGATCTACTCCGAGGAAGAGGTTCCGGCAGGCCAGGAAGAGTTCCTGGCCATCAATGCCGAGCTCGCGAAGCAGTGGCCGGTCATCACGCAGCGTGGCGAGCCGCCGGCCGACGCCGATGCGTGGAAGGACGTTCCCGACAAGCTGCCGCTGCTCGAGCGCTGACGTTCTACTTCGCCGCGGCGACCGCCTGTGCCGACAAGTATTCGGCCATGCTCGCGGCGGGCATGTAGCCTGCAAGGTACTCGCCCTTGTCCGTAATGATGCCCGGCGTTCCGCGAATGCCCAGCTTGCGGGCGAGCTCGAATTGCGCAGCAATCGGCGTCTCGCAGCGGCCGGCCTTGAGCGCTTCGCCGCGCTTCGCCCGTGTCAGGGCTTCCTGCCGGTCGGCGCTGCACCACACTGCCTCGGCCTTGCGCCATGACTCGGTGTCCGGGCCGCTCCGCGGAAACATCAGGTAGCGCACGCGAAAACCGAGGCGGTTGAATTCCGCGATTTCCTGGTGCATGCGGCGGCAATAGGTGCAGTCGACGTCCGTGAAGACCGTGAGCGTGTGGCGAACCGCGTCTTTCGGCCCGAACACGATCGTGTCGGCATCCGCGATTCCCGCGAGCAGCTCGAGCCGACCCTGCTGGCGGCGCACCTCAGTCAGGTTGTTCTTCGACGTCATGTCGAAGACGTCCCCATCGACATAAAAGCGGCCGTCCTTCGAAACGTAGCCGATTTCCGCGCCGGAACGAACCTCGTAAAGGCCGTCGATCGGCGACTGCTGGACATCCTCGAGCCTGACGTCCAGACGGCGCGCGATCTCAGCGCGGATATCGGGCTTCGCCGTCGGTGCGGCCGACGCCGCGCTCGCGAGCGCGAACATCGCGGCGGCCGGCAGGAGCTTGCATCCGATCGGATTCACGCGGGCCTCGTGACTCTTGGCAACAAGTCTTCGACCGCGGCGCCAGGCCGCGGTTCGACCCCAGTCTATCAGCCGCGCGGGTGGTGCTGCGTGTGCAGCTCTTTCATGCGCTCACGGGCCACGTGGGTGTAGATCTGCGTCGTCGAAAGATCGCTGTGGCCGAGGAGCATCTGCACGACGCGGAGGTCCGCGCCGTGGTTCAGGAGATGGGTCGCAAACGCGTGGCGAAGCGTGTGCGGCGAGAGTTCCTTCTCGACGCCGCCCTTCTTCGCATAGCGCTTGATGATGTGCCAGAAAGCCTGGCGCGTCATGCGGTCGCCGCGTCGAGTCGGAAAGAGGTGATCGGTCTGTCGGTCGAGCAGGATCTCGCCGCGCGCGCCGCGCACGAAGTCGTTGAGCCAGCGCACCGCTTCCTCGCCGAGCGGGATGAGGCGCTCGCGATTGCCCTTGCCAACGATGCGCAGCACGCCCTGGTTCAGGTTGACCTGGCTGTTCCGCAGGCTGACCAGTTCCGAGACACGCAGCCCGGTCGCGTACAGCACTTCGAGCATCGTGCGGTCACGATGGCCGAGCGGGTCGGAGGTCTGGGGCGCCGCGAGCAGCGCATCGACCTGGGCCTCGGTCAGCGAGCGCGGCAGCGAACGGCCGATCTTGGGCATCGCGATCTGGGCGGTCGGATCCTCCTTGACCACGCTTTCGCGCACCAGGTAGCGAAAGAAGCGGCGGAAACTCGACAGCTGGCGCGCGGTCGAGCGCGGGCGCGCCCCCATCTCCACGCGCCAAGCGATGAATGCCAGCAAGTCGTTGCGCGTCGTGCAATCGAGCGCCGTGCCGCGCTGGCGCAGCCAGCGCGAAAGCGCCGTCAGGTCGGCGCGATAGGCGGCGAGCGTGTTCGGCGACAGTCCGCGTTCCATCCATACCGCGTCGAGAAAACGCACGATCATCGGCTCGACGGCCTGGTCCGCCGCGCCTGCGGTCGCGAGTGTCGCCGCGCGCACCGATGTCGAAGATTTCACTGCTGCGCTCATGGACCTGCCCTGCTTCCCGTCGCGGACGGCCGCGCCGCCGCGAAATCGCGCACGGCGGGCTGGTGCGACAGAATGCGGACGCAGTATGGTTTGCCTCCGACGGGGTCGAACGTGACCCGTCTCACAGACCCCCATGACCATTAACATAACCGGAACCAGTTCACAGTACCCGCGGCTGCCGGACCGCCGCCGGCAATGACCTGGAATCCGCTCCGCTTGCTCTGGGGCCTCTGGGTCTGGCTGCTGACGATTCCGCTCTTGCTGATCGCGGCCCTGCCGATCCTGGCCTTGCCGAAGCTCTCCGCGCGCCGCGCCGTCGCACGCGCGGCCTGCCGCGCCTACTTTGCGCTCTGCGGACTGCCAGTCCGCAGCCTCGGGATGGAACGGCTGCCGGCTGGCGCCTGCATCATCGTCGCGAATCACGCGAGCTACATCGACGGGCCGCTCCTTTTCGCCTGCCTGCCCCCACGCTTCGGCTTCGTGATCAAGAAAGAGGCCTCGCGCCTGCCGCTGGTCGGGCTGTTGCTGCAACGGCTCGGCCATCACTTCGTCGAGCGCCGCAACCGGCACGAGGGCGGAAGCGATGCGCGGCGCATCCTGCGATCGATCGAGCAAGGACAGGCGATCGCTTTCTTTCCCGAGGGCACTTTCAGCGCCGAGCGCGGGCTCGCGCGGTTCCACGGCGGAGCTTTCGCGGCCGCGGCGCTCGCCGGGGTACCGGTGGCGCCCGTCGTGATCCGCGGCACGCGCCACGTGCTCGGCGCGGGCACCGCGATCCCGCGCTGGGGATGCATTGAAGTCGAGGCCCTCGTTCCGCTCGCCGCGCAATCCGGAGGCGGCGACACGGCGGTGCAATTGCGTAACGCCGCACGCGAACGGATCGGCGCCGCGCTCAACGAACCGCTCCTTTAAATAGGGACGCTTCCCATTTTTCCCTGCAAGACGTTCATCATAAGTTCCGAGTACTGCTGAAATCGAAGTGTTGACAACGTGCCTGGGCCGAAGTGACGCCGCGTTTCGCGTACCACCTGACACCGTCCGGCCACCGTTTCGCGCAGTTCGTGAAAGACATTCACGCGCTTGAAGTTGAGCTTGCCGGGAACCCGGACTGCTAGCCTTCCTCGAAGAGGGACACGCTATCCAATTCAGCGTTCGCTCCATCGCAATGTGCGCCTGACTTTGCTGGGCGGCCTCTTGGTCGGCGCGTGAGGATGCGCCCCGTCCTTTGTTCGATACTCCGGACAAACTCCTTCGAGCCCGATGGGAGTCCCTTCTGCGTGTTGTCACGCAATGACGCCTGACTTGCCGGGTCAACCGCTTCGGCAAGCCAGTCCGACCAGTTTCTTACTCCGTTCAGGAGTCGGCACCACTCCGGATCTTGCGATAGGAGCGCGTCGCTACGAAGTCCACAGTGCGCGGCTGCGCTGGACCAGCGAAATCGTTCTGCACACCCGGTCATGCCGGCACGTACGGGATTGAGTTCCACGTATCGAATCGCCGTCCACAGGTGTCTCTCGTCCAGGGCCGAGGAGAAGAAGCGGTCCTGCCACAGATGACCGCACCAGTTCTTCCCCAGATTGATGCGCTGGGCGTGAAGCAAATGCACCGGTTTAAGCACGCGGTGTAATGCGGCGACCGTACCCGGCACCGCCACCAGATGCACGTGATTGTCCATCAGGCAGTATGCAAGGACTTCCAGCGAATGCCGTGCTGAGTAATAGCGCAGGTCATCCAGATAGGCCTGCCGGTCGAAGTCATCGAAAAACACCCGTTCGCGCCGATTTCCCCGTTGCGTGATGTGATACGGCACACCGGGACAGACGACTCGCGCGATTCGAGGCACAGCCAGACGCTAGCAGTTCTCACGAGTGCCGGCCTGCGCTGAAACCGGCGTTTCCTGTCAGGAAACCGGCGGGACCGCCGGCCATGTCGGGAAAATAGGAAGCGTCCCTATTTGAACGCGCTCTCTACATGTTGCGGCGGTACTGGCCGCCGACGGCATAGAGCGCGCGTGAGATCCGGCCGAGCGATGCGGACTTCACGGTTTCCATGAGCTCGGCGAATACGTTGCCGCCGCCGGCGGACGTCGCCTGGAGCTTCAGCAATGCCGGCTCCTGAGCCGCCGCGTGCACATCGTTGTACGCGCGGACCGCGGCAACCTGCGCGCGCTTCTCCTCTTCCGTCGAGCGGATGAGCTCGGCATTGCGGATGTCGTCCGCGCTCCCCTGGTCCGGCAGAAAGGTGTTGACGCCGACGATCGGCAGGCTGCCGTCGTGCTTTTTGTGCTCGTAATACAGTGACTCTTCCTGGATTTTCCCGCGCTGGTACATCGTCTCCATCGCGCCAAGAACGCCGCCGCGCTCCGAGAGGCTCTCGAATTCGGCGTACACGGCCTCCTCGACCAGGTCCGTGAGCCGCTCGATTGCAAACGATCCCTGCCAAGGATTCTGGTTCTGGTTCAGCCCGAGCTCGCGCGCGATGATGAGCTGGATCGCGACCGCGCGCCGCACGCTCTCCTCCGTCGGCGTGGTGATCGCTTCATCGTACGCATTCGTATGCAGGCTGTTGCAGCTGTCGAAAAGTGCGTACATGGCCTGCAGTGTCGTGCGGATGTCGTTGAACTGGATCTCGCGCGCGTGCAGGGATCGGCCCGAAGTCTGCACGTGGTACTTCAGCATCTGGCTCCGCGGCGATGCGCCGTAGCGCTCGCGCATTGCACGGGCCCAGATCCGCCGCGCCACACGGCCGATCACCGCATATTCCGGATCCATGCCGTTGCTGAAGAAGAAGGAGAGGTTCGCCGCGAAGTCGTCGACCTTCATGCCGCGCGAAAGGTAGTACTCGACGATCGTGAAGCCGTTGGCGAGCGTGAAGGCGAGCTGCGAGACGGGATTCGCGCCCGCCTCCGCGATGTGGTAGCCGGAAATCGAGACCGAGTAGAAGTTCCGCACGCGGTTGTCCGTGAAGAACTGCTGCACGTCGCCCATCATCCGGAGCGCGAATTCAGTCGAGAAGATGCAGGTGTTCTGGGCCTGGTCCTCCTTGAGGATGTCGGCCTGCACCGTGCCGCGCAGGCGCGCGAGCGCGTCCGCCCGGATCTTCCCGTATGTTTCTGCGTCCACGACCTGGTCGCCGCTGACACCGAGGAGGCCCAGGCCGCTCCCGTCATGACCGGCTGGCAACTCGCCGCGGTAGCGCGGCCGGTCCCGGCTCGTAAACAGCCTTGCGATCTTCGCCTCCGCCTCGTCCCAGCGGCCGCTTGCGCGCAGGTGCCGCTCCACCTGCTGGTCCACGGCCGTGTTCATGAACATCGCGAGGATCATCGGCGCGGGGCCGTTGATCGTCATCGACACTGAAGTCGACGGCGCGCAGAGATCGAAGCCGGAATAGAGGCGCTTCATGTCGTCGAGCGACGCGATGGAAACGCCCGAATTGCCGATGCGGCCGTAAATGTCGGGCCGCTCGTCCGGGTCCTCGCCATAAAGTGTCGTCGAGTCGAATGCGGTGGAGAGCCGCGTCGCCTGATGGCCGCGAGCGAGGTAGTGGAAGCGGCGGTTGGTGCGTTCGGGCATGCCTTCGCCCGCGAACATGCGAGTCGGATCCTCGTCCTCGCGACGGTACGGGTAAATGCCGCCGGTGTACGGGTAGGCACCCGGCAGATTCTCGGTCAGCAGAAAAGCGAGTTGCGCGCCCCAGTCGCTGAATCGCGGAGTGGCGATCTTCGGGAGCTTCAGATGCGACAGCGACTCGCTGTAATTCGGGCCGCGCACCTCCCGCTCGCGCACGCGGTAGCTGAATTCGTCCGCCGTCGCGGCCGCCTGCCGCGACGGCCATTCCTTCAGGAGTGCGATGCCCTCGGGGCCGATCGCGTCCAGCGCCGCATTGTACTCGCGACGCAGACTCGCGAGCGCAGAATCGGGGTTCGCGAGCGCGGAATCGGCGTACCGGTCGAGCGGCGTTGCGAGCGCGGGATCGCCAAGCGCAGTGAGTGCGCGATGCAGGCCGTACGCCCGGCTCGCCGCGTCGGCCGCCGCGAACGCGGCGCGGTGCGCATCGCGGCCGGCGGCAGCGATCTCCGCCAGATAGCGTACGCGTGCGCCCGGAATGATGGCCTGGCGCTTCGGCGGGCCGACGGGCGTCAGCCCTTCCGGCCGCCAGTCACGCAGCCGCCCCCATTGCCCGTGCAACCGGGCGCAGAGCGCGCCGAAGAGCGCATTGACGCCGGCATCGTTGAACTGGCTCGCAATCGTCGGAAAGACCGGCAGGTCCTCCGGCGGCGTCTTGAACAACTTGCGGTTGCGCGAAACCTGCTTGCGCACGTCCCTGAGTGCGTCCTCCGCACCGCGCTTCTCGAACTTGTTCAGCACGATGAAGTCGGCGAAATCCAGCATATCGATCTTCTCGAGCTGGCTTGCGGCGCCATAGTCGCTCGTCATGACGTACATCGAGAGGTCGACGAGATCGACGATCTCCGTGTCGCTCTGGCCGATGCCCGCCGTCTCGACGACGATCAGGTCGAATCCCGCCGCCTTCAGGAGCCGCACCGTGTCGGCGAGAACCGCGCTGGTCGCAAGATGCTGACGCCGGGTGGCGAGCGATCGCATGAAGAGCTGCTCGTTCGCAAGCGAGTTCATGCGAATGCGGTCGCCGAGCAGCGCGCCGCCCGATCGCCGGCGCGTCGGGTCCATCGCGACGACCGCCACGCGGCGGTCGGGGAAGAAACGCACGATGCGATTCAGGATCTCGTCGGTCAGCGAGGACTTGCCGGCGCCGCCGGTGCCCGTGATGCCGAGTACCGGCGGGCGATTGAGAGTTTTTGCGGCCAGGCTCCTCACGCGTGCAACCGCGCCCTCGTCGCCGCCCTGCTCGAGCAGCGTGATCGCGCGCGCGAGGTTTACCGGGTCGTCCGTGGAGACTGAACTGCCGTCAAACACCGGACGCGCGGCCGCGCGCACTCGCTGGAAGACGTCGTCGATCATGCCGTCGAGGCCGAGCCGCAGGCCGTCGTCGGGGGTGTAGATCTTCTCGACTCCGTAGGACTCGAGCTCCTCGACTTCGTGCGGGGCGATGGTGCCGCCGCCGCCGACCACGACTTTCACGTGGCCGGCTCCCTGATCGCGGAGCATGTCCACCATGTAGCGGAAATACTCGTTGTGCCCGCCCTGGTAACTGCTGACCGCGACGCCGTCGGCGTCCTCCTGGATCGCCGCGCGCACAATGTCGGCGACGCTCCGGTTGTGCCCGAGGTGAACGACTTCGGCGCCATGCGACTGGAGGATGCGGCGGATGATATTGATCGCGGCGTCGTGGCCGTCGAACAGGGACGCGGCGCTCACAAAGCGCAAGGGGCCGCGCGCGGTATCGGCTTTGTCGATTCGTTCGGCCGGGCTGCTCATCGGGATTCTCCAGCGCGCCGGACCGACAGTTTAACGTTGCAATCCCGGCCCCGCGATGCTGTCATTCGGGCTGTAGCGAATGGCAGACGGAGTGACTTTTGATCGAGACCGGCCAGGTTTGTTCGACCCGCGAGGCGGCCGACCGCCTCGGCGTATCGCTTCGCACCGTGCAGCTCTGGTCCGAAGCGGGCCTGCTGCGCGCCTGGAAGACGCCCGGCGGACACCGCCGCATCCACACTGCCTCGGTCCAGGAATTGCTGGAGCGCCGCGGCGTGGACGCCGCGCGGCGCGCGCCCGGCGGACACTTCCGGGTGCTGATTGTCGAGGACGAGCCGGATTCCCGTCACCTGTTTGAGCTGCATCTGCGCTCCTGGGATTTGCCGATCCACCTGCACAGCGCGTCGAGCGGCTTCGAGGCCCTGCTGCACATCGGCGCTTCGCGACCCGACGTCCTGATCACGGACCTGCGAATGCCCGGCATCGATGGATTCGAAATGCTGCGGGCGCTCCGCGCCTCCGGCGCGATCTGCCAGCTCGAGATCATCGTGGTAACGGCGCTCACCGAACAGACGATCAGCGAGCGCGGCGGGCTGCCAGCGGGCGTCACCGTGCTCTTCAAACCGCTCCGGTTCACGGACCTGCGGCTGCGTCTCGCGCGGCTCGTCGAGCACCGGCAGCAGGCCGCCGCCGGTTGAGCAGGCGCCGTTTCCGGCGCGACAACCGCCCTTTTGCGGGGCAGAATAGCCCTCACTTTGTAGCGCAGGACCCCTGACATGGCCACTGATCCCGTCGTTATTCTCGGTGCCCGCCGCACGCCGATCGGGGCGATGCTCGGCGTGTTTGCCGGCGTCTCCGGCCACGCGCTCGGTGCGGCCTCGATCCGCGCAGCGCTCGCGAGCGCGGGGGCCGATCCCGGAATCGTCAGCGAGGTCGTCATGGGGTGTGTGCTCCCGGCAGGCCAGGGCCAGGCGCCTGCGCGCCAGGCGGCGCTCGGCGCGGGCGTGCCGCAGTCGGTTCCCGCAACCACCGTCAACAAGATGTGCGGATCGGGCATGCGCGCTGTCATGTATGGCGCCGACCAGATTGCCGCGGGAAGCGCCGACTTCGTCGTTGCCGGCGGGCTCGAATCGATGACGAATGCGCCCTACCTGCTGCCGAAGGCTCGCGCCGGCTATCGCATGGGGCATGGCGAAATCATCGACCACATGTTCTACGACGGCTTGCAAAGCCCCTGGGACGGGAAGCTGATGGGCTGTTTCGCCGACGCCACCGCGTCGAAATACGGTTTCAGCCGCGCCGACCAGGATGCCTTCGCGGCGGAATCGGTGCGCCGCGCCGTGGCGTCCGTCGAATCCGGCGCCTTCGAGCGCGAAATTGCGCCAGTCACCATCAAGGATCGCAAGGGCGAACGCGTGATCGAGCGTGACGAAACGCCTTTCACCGTTTCCGTCGACAAGATTCCGCACTTGAAGCCGGCCTTCGGCAAGGACGGCACGGTGACGGCTGCGAGTTCTTCCTCGATCGCCGATGGCGCTTCCGCGCTGCTGCTCGCTCGCGCAAGCGTCGCCGCGAAAGCGAAGCTCACGCCGCTTGCGACCATCGTCGCCCACGCGAGTCATGCGCATGCGCCCGAGTGGTTCACGACCGCGCCGGGTGGCGCGATCAAGACGGTGTTGCAGCGCGCCGGCTGGAAGGCTGCCGACGTCGACCTGTACGAAATCAACGAGGCATTTGCCGTCGTGACCATGGCGGCCATGAAAGACGTCGGCATCGCGCATGATCGCGTCAACGTCCACGGCGGTGCCTGCGCACTCGGCCATCCCATCGGGGCGACGGGTGCCCGTATCCTGACGACGCTCATCCATGCGCTGCAGCGACACGGCAAGAAGCGCGGGCTCGCCGCGCTCTGCATCGGCGGCGGCGAAGCGACCGCGGTCGCGATCGAGCTCAACTGACGACATCGAGGTCCTCGCCGACCTCGGTCGAAAGCGGAATTCCCGCGACTTCGTAGCCGCGGCGGAAGTCGCGCACGTGACGGGCCATCCATTCGGCCGCCGTCTTCGCATCACGCGCCTTGACCGCCACGACGATCTGCTTCTGCGCAGATTCGATGCGCGCGCGGGCCTGCGGCACGCGATCGATGATCACCGCAAGGCTCGGCTTCAGCAGCCGCAGCAGCGGCTCGTTCAGGAGCGTGAATACGGGGTTGGCGCCGGCTTCGCCGAGCGCGTCGAAGAAAGCTGCCACGTTGCCGACCGCAAGCTCGCGCGTGCCTTTGCGCGCTGCGAATCGCTGGGCTGCGGCCTCGAGCTGAGCGAGCGCCTCCGCGGACCGACGCTCCGCCGCCGCCGCGGCAATGCCTGGCTGAACCGCCTGCAAGGCCTCCCAAACGTCCACGACCCGCGCCCGATGCAGCGCCAGCGCCTGTGACAGTCCGCCACCGATCGTTTCACGCGTCGGGTGGGTGACGTAGAGGCGCTTGCCGCCGCGCCGGCGCCCGAGGAGCCCATTGCTTTCGAGCTTCCTGAGCGCCTCCCGCACCGTCGAGCGGTTCACCTCGAACTGGCGGGCGAGCTCCGTTTCGGTCGGTAGCGGCTGACCTTCCAGTAGCTCGCGGCGCAGGATCCGCGACCGGATGGCCTCCGAGACACGCAAGTAGGCCGGTGCATAGCCAAGCGGTTCGAACATGGTTTCCATATTTCAGACTCAAAAACTTGCCTGTCGGATTGTCGGACAATAAGATGGTCATGGCAAGCCTGACCCTCAGCAGGCGGAGGCCGCCATGTTTTCGATCGATTTCGATTTCGAGCTGGGTCCGCGGGTCGACGAGTTGCGCCAGGCCGTTCACGAATTCGCGCTCCGTCGCATCGCGCCCCAGGCCGACGAGATCGATCGCAGCAACCGCTTCCCGCGGGAACTGTGGCCGGAAATGGGCGCCATGGGCCTGCTCGGCATGACCGTGCCCGAGGAATTCGGCGGACTCGGTTTTGGTTACCTCGAGCATGTCGTCGCGATGGAGGAGATCAGCCGAGTATCGGGCTCGATTGGCCTCTCTTACGGCGCGCATTCGAATCTCTGCGTGAACCAGTTGCGGCGCTTTGGCACCGAAGCGCAGAAACACCGTTACCTGCCGCGTCTCGTCAGCGGCGATGACGTCGGCGCGCTCGCCATGAGCGAAACCGGCGCCGGATCGGACGTCGTGTCGATGCGGACCCGGGCCGAGCGCAAGCCCGGCGGCTACGTCTTGAACGGCAGCAAGATGTGGATCACGAACGGGCCGGAAGCGGACACGGCCGTCATCTATGCAACGATCGAGCCCGGCAGCGGCGCGAAGGGAATCACCGCCTTCATCGTCGAGCGCGCCATGAAGGGCTTCCGTACCGCGCAAAAACTCGACAAGCTCGGCATGCGCGGCTCCGACACCTGCGAACTCGTGTTCGAGGACTGTTTCGTCCCGGATGTCAATCTGCTGGGACAACCGGGTGGAGGCGCTGAAATTCTCATGTCCGGTCTCGATTACGAGCGGCTCGTGCTGACCGGGGGACCGCTCGGCCTGATGCGCGCCGCCCTCGACCTGATCGTGCCCTATCTGCTTGATCGCGAGCAGTTCGGCCGGCCGATCGGGAGCTTTCAGCTCATGCAGGCGAAGCTCGCCGATCTCTATGGCGCTTGCAACGCTTCCCGCGCTTACGCATATGCGGTCGCGCGCGCCTGCGACGCGGGTCGCACGACGCGCTACGACGCCGCCGCTTGCCTGCTGATCGCATCCGAGAGTGCGACCCGCGCCGGGCTCGAGGCGATCCAGGTGCTGGGCGGCAACGGCTACATCAACGAGTATCCCGCGGGCCGCATCCTGCGCGACGCCAAGCTGTACGAGATCGGGGCCGGCACCAACGAGATCCGCCGCATGCTGATTGGACGCGAGCTGCTCCGGGCGACGGCGCCATGACGCGCATCGCTTCGCGCGTCGACGCGGGCAGCGCCGACTACCGGGACAACGCCTCGCAGTTGGAGGCGCTCGTCGCGGAGCTCCGCCGCCGGCAGGCGCTCGCTGCCCAGGGCGGCGGCGAGGATGCCCGAGCGAAACATCTCGCCCGCGGCAAGCTCCTGCCGCGCGACCGCATCGAGGCGTTGCTCGACCCGGGCAGCCCCTTTCTCGAGATCGCTCCGCTCGCCGCGGGAGGCATGTACGGCGACGACGCGCCCGCGGCCGGCCTCATCGCGGGCATCGGCCGCATCCACGGCCATGAGCTCGTGATCGTCGCGAACGACGCGACGGTGAAAGGCGGCACGTATTATCCGGTCACGGTGAAGAAACACCTGCGCGCGCAGGAGATCGCGCACGAGAATCGCCTGCCCTGCGTCTACCTCGTCGACTCCGGCGGCGCCTTCCTCCCCTTGCAGGACGAAGTGTTTCCCGACCGGGAGCATTTCGGCAGGATTTTCTACAACCAGGCGCGGCTTTCCGCTGCGGGCATACCGCAGGTCGCCGTGGTGATGGGCTCCTGCACGGCGGGCGGCGCCTACGTGCCCGCGATGTGCGACGAGTCGATCATCGTGCGCAACCAGGGAACGATCTTTCTCGGTGGGCCGCCGCTCGTCAAGGCGGCAACGGGCGAGGTCGTCGACGCGGAATCGCTCGGCGGCGGTGACGTGCACGCGCGCACGTCGGGTGTCGTCGATCATCTCGCCGACAACGACGCGCATGCGCTCGCGATGGCCCGCGAGATCGTCGGGAGCCTCAATCACCGGCCGGAGCCGTGGCTTCCGCGCCGGGATGCGGTGGAACCCGCATATCCGGCGGCCCAGCTCTATGGCATCGTGCCGCGCGACCTGCGCCAGCCTTATGACGTGCGCGAAGTGATCGCGCGCGTCGTCGATGGCTCCGAGTTCCACGAATTCAAGGCGCTCTACGGCAAGACGCTCGTCTGCGGCTTTGCGCACATCTGGGGCTACCCGGTCGCGATCCTCGCCAACAACGGCATCCTGTTCTCCGAGTCGGCACTGAAGGGCGCGCATTTCGTCCAGCTCGCCAATCGCCGCAAGGTGCCCCTCCTCTTTCTGCAGAACATCACGGGCTTCATGGTGGGCAAGCGCTACGAGAGCGGCGGGATCGCGCGCGACGGCGCGAAAATGGTCACGGCAGTCGCGTGCTCGACCGTGCCGAAGCTCACCGTCGTGATCGGCGGTTCCTTCGGCGCCGGAAACTATGCAATGTGCGGCCGCGCGTACGGCGGACGCTTCCTGTGGACCTGGCCGAACGCGCGCATCTCGGTGATGGGCGGCGAGCAGGCCGCGAGCGTGCTCGCCACCGTGCGCCGCGACGGCATCGAGGCGAAAGGCGGCTCCTGGCCCGAACCCGAGCAGAAGGAGTTCATGACGGGAATCCGCGACCAGTACGAGCGGCAAGGGAACCCCTACTATGCGACCGCGCGCCTCTGGGATGACGGCGTCATCGATCCGCTCGACACCCGCCGCGTACTCGGGCTCGCGCTCGAAGTCGTGGCGCACGGTCCGGCGCCGCTGCCGGAATCCTACGGCGTTTTCCGGATGTAATGCCGATGCTACGCATTGAACGCGACGCCCGCGGAATCGCCACCCTGACGCTCGAACGCGAGGAGGCGCGGAATGCGCTCTCCGCCGAGCTCGTCGCGCGCCTCGCCGAGGCACTCGCCTCGCTCGCCGGCGATTCCTCCGTCCGGATCGTGAAATTGACCGGTGCGGGAAAAGTGTTCTGCGCCGGCGCCGACATCGGCGAGATGCGCGCGGCGGGCGCCGCATCGCCGGAACAGAACGAAGCGGACTCGCGCCGGTTTGCGCAGGTGCTCGAATCCCTGGAGCGGCATCCGCAACCGACCGTTGCGATCGTGAATGGCGCCGCGTACGGCGGCGCGGTCGGCCTCATCGCCGCCTGCGACATCGCGATCGCCGCGGCGAGCGCGCGATTCGCGTTCTCGGAGGTTCGCCTCGGGCTGGTTCCCGCGATGATCTCGCCCTACGTGACCCGCGCGATCGGGCAGCGGCAGGCTCACCGCTGGTTCCTGACCGGCGAGGCGATGGACGCGGCGACTGCGCTCCGCATCGGTCTCGTGCATGAGGCCGTGGACGATGCATCGCTTCCCGATGCGACGCGCGCGATCATGGACGCCCTGCTCGCGGGCGGCCCGAAGGCGCAGGCCGAAATCAAGCAGTTGCTGCACCGCGTGACCGGGCGCAGCTCCGCTCGCGATGAATCCATGCTCACCGACACCGCGCGCTGGATCGCGCGTGTTCGCGCGGACGCTGAAGGCCGCGAAGGACTGACGGCATTCCTGGAGCGGCGCAAGCCCGGCTGGATCCGCGACGAATGAAGATCGGGCGACTTCTCATCGCGAACCGCGGGGAAATCGCCTGCCGGGTGATCCGGACCTGCCGGCGTCTCGGCGTGCGCGCGATCGCGGTGCATTCGGAAGCCGACGCGGGAGCGCTGCACGTGCGCCTCGCGGACGAGTCGCATGGGATCGGCCCCGCGCCCGCGCGCGATTCCTACCTGAACATTGCGTCGGTCATCGAGGCGGCGAGGCGCGCACACGCCGATGCGATCCATCCCGGCTACGGTTTTCTGTCCGAGAACGCCGGGTTTGCGGACGCCTGCGAGCAAGCCGGAATCCGCTTCGTGGGGCCGCCTGCTACTGCGATCCGCGCGATGGGCCTGAAGCACGAGGCGAAGGCCCTGGTCTCCGCAGCCGGCGTGCCGGTCGTTCCGGGCTACATGGGCGGGGACCAGGCACTGGCGCGGCTCGCCAGGGAAGCCGGGCGCATCGGCTTCCCGGTGCTCGTGAAAGCGGTCGCAGGCGGCGGCGGCAAGGGCATGCGCGTCGTGCAGGAGCCGGCCGCACTGGAGGAAGCGATCCGCGGCGCGCGGAGCGAAGCCGAGAGCGCCTTCGGCGACGGACGGCTGATGCTGGAGCGCTTTCTCATCCGGCCGCGGCACGTCGAAGTGCAGGTGTTCGGCGACACGCAGGGCGACTGCCTGCATCTCTTCGAGCGCGAATGCTCGGTGCAGAGGCGTTACCAGAAGATCATCGAGGAGTCTCCCTCGCCTTTCATCGACGAGTCGACGCGCGCGGCGATGACCGCCGCCGCCGTGCGCGCCGCGAAAGCCGTCGGCTACGTCAACGCCGGCACGATCGAGTTCATCGTCGACGGCGACGGGAGCTTTTACTTCATGGAGATGAACACGCGTCTCCAGGTCGAGCACCCCGTGACCGAGGCCGTCACCGGGCTCGACCTGGTCGAATGGCAGCTCCGCATCGCATCCGGCGAGGCCCTGCCGCTCGCCCAGCGCGAAATTCGCCAGCAGGGCCACGCGATCGAGGCGCGGCTCTACAGCGAGGACTCACGGCGCGGATTCCTGCCTTCCGTCGGGCGCGTCGAGCGGTTCATTCATCCGCCGGCCGGCGAAGGCTGGCGCGTGGACAGCGGCGTCGAAGACGGCGACGCGATCACCGTGCACTACGATCCGATGATCGCGAAAGTCATCGCTTCGGGCAGCAATCGTGCCGATGCGCTCGCGAGGCTCCGGCATTCGCTCGATCGGACGGCGATATTCGGAGTCGCGAGCAACCTCCCGCTCTTGCGCGCCCTCGCCCGGCATCCGGACTTTGCCGCGGGGGACGTCGATACCGGTTTCGTCGACCGCGAGCTTGCGGCCCTGACGCGCGAACCGGCAACTCCGCCCGAGGCTTTGCTGCTCGCGGCGGCCGTCGCACTCGAAGAGCGCGCGGCGCCGGCCGGTGCGCGCACTTCGTCCTGGTCCCAGGGCGACGGATGGCGTGGCGCAGGCGTGGAAAGCCAGTCCATCGGCCTGCGCACGCCGGGTTTCCTGCGTCTGCGTGCCCGCCGCCGCGGCGAACGGCTCGAGATCGAGTCTGGCGGCAAGCCAGTCGACGGTCGCGTGCAGGCGATCGGGCGAGGCCGTTACGTGGTCAATGCCGGCACAGGCGCGCGCGATTTCGAGCTGATCCGTCATGGCGAAAAACTCCAGATCGTCGGCGACGAGGCGACCGAGATCGCGCTCGCCCCTGCCTGGCCGTACGAGCGAAGCGTGGAGGATGCGGACGCGCATCCCGCATCGCCGCTGCCAGGACGTGTCGTCGAACTCCGCGTCAAGTCCGGCGATGCGGTCGCGCGCGGCGACGTGCTCGCGATCGTCGAAGGAATGAAAATGCAGCACGCGATACGAGCCGGTCGCGCCGGCCGCGTGCTGAATGTGCTCGCCCGGCCGGGAGAACTGGTCGAAGCCGAGACCGTGCTCTTTGACATAGCGCCCGGCTGACGGTTGTCTTGCGGCGCAATAATCGCTAAGGTCCTGACCCCATAACTATTTCTGCACATTGAATTGCAGTGCAGTAAAGGGACCCATGCAGCTTGGCAACAAGGTCGTGGCGGTCACTGGCGCCGGACGCGGCATCGGCCGCGCCATCGCGCTCGCGTTCGCCACGCGCGGCGCCGAAATCGCCGCGCTCGATATCGACGGCGCCGCACTCGCGGAAACCTGCGCGCAATGCGAAGCGCGGGGCGCGCGCGCGAAGGCGTATGAAACCGACGTGACCGACGAATTGCAGGTGGCGCAGAGTCTCGACGCCGTGGTCGCGAATTCCGCGCGGCTCGACGTGCTCGTTAACAACGCGGGAATCACGCGCGACGCCCTGCTCGTGAAAGCGCAGGACGGCGCGATCATCTCGAAGATGTCCCTCGCGCAGTGGCAAGCCGTGATCGACGTCAACCTGACCGGGGTCTTTCTGTGCGGGCGCGAGGCCGCGGAACGGATGATCCGCCTGGGACACGGAGGACTCATCATCAACATTTCCTCGATTTCGCGCGAGGGAAACGCCGGACAGACCAATTATTCGGCCGCCAAGTCCGGCGTCGCCGCGATGACGGTCGTCTGGGCCAAGGAGCTCGCCCGTTACGGAATCCGAAGCGCCGCGATTGCGCCCGGCTTCTGCGCGACCGAGATCCTGGCGGCGATGAAGCCGGAAATGCTGGCCCGCGTCAAAGCCGCGATACCGCTCCGGAGGCTCGGCAATCCGGCCGAGATCGCCGATACCGCCATCTTCATCGCTGAGAACGAATTCGTGACCGGGCGCGTGATCGAAGTCGATGGCGGGCTGAGGCTGTAGACTGTCGGGGAAGGGGACGTCATGAATCTCGATCGGGTGCGCGCGGTCATCAGCGGCGGCGCTTCGGGTCTCGGCCATGCGACAGCCGCGCGGCTGATCGCGGGTGGCGGCAAGGTCGCGCTGCTCGACGTGCAGGATGAGATCGGCCGCAAGGCGGCGGCTGCGCTCGGAGCATCGGCGAGCTACAGGCACTGCGACGTCACGAGCGAAGCGGATGTCGATGCGGCGGTCCAGGAAGCGGCCAGCCAGATGGGCAGCCTCAACGTCGCGATCTCCTGCGCGGGAGTCGCCACGCCCGGCAAGCTGCTCGGCCGCGACGGACCGTTGCCGTCGGCCGCGTTCCAGCGCGTGCTCAGCATCAATACGTTCGGCACCTTTCTGCTGGATCGAGCGGCCGCTGCGATCATGCAGAACAACACGCCCGATGCCGACGGCGAGCGCGGGTTGCTCATTCACACCGCGTCGGTCGCAGCTTTCGAGGGCCAGGTCGGACAGGTGGCCTATGCGACGTCGAAGGCGGCGGTCGTTGGGATGGTCCTGCCGCTCGCGCGCGAGCTCGCGCGTTTCGGCATTCGCGTGATGGCTATCGCGCCCGGAATTTTCGGAACACCGATGATGTCGGGTCTGCCGCAGGAAGCGCAGGATTCGCTCGGCAAGCAGGTGCCGTTCCCTCCCCGCCTCGGCCGGCCGGAGGAGTACGCGGAACTGGTCGCCGCGATCTGCATTAACCGTATGTTGAATGGCGAGACGATACGACTTGATGGCGCCATCCGGATGGCCCCGCGATGAGAAATACCTTGGCACACCGTGCGAGCGGTCTGATTATTGCCGCGGCGCTCACCGGTTGCACCGCGCAGCCGCTCAACGGTATGCGCGAGCCACCAGAGCCCGCTCCGAGCGGCATCAACATCCCCATCGAATACTACAAGCTGGACAACGGGCTGAAGGTCGTGCTGTCGCGCGACGCGACCGCGCCGACGGTCACGGTCGGCGTGTACTACCACATCGGATTCCGCATCGAGCCGCGCGGGCGCACGGGTTTCGCGCACCTGTTCGAGCACCTGATGTTCCAGGGATCCGGCAATCTCGGGAAAATGGAATTCATCCGCCTGGTCGAGGGGAATGGCGGCGTCCTGAACGGCTCGACGCGCTTCGATTTCACCAACTACTACCAGATCGTGCCGGCGCACACGCTCGAAACGGTGCTCTGGGCCGAAGCGGACCGGATGAAAGCGCTCGCAATCACGCAGGCGAACCTCGAGAACCAACAGGGCGTCGTGAAGAATGAGGTCCGCGACAATGTGATGAACCAGCCGTATGGCGGTTTCCCCTGGCTGTCGATGCCGCAGGTCGCGAACGAGAACTGGTACAACGCCCACAACTTCTACGGGGACATGGCAGACCTCGATGCGGCGACGCTCGAGGACGCGCGCGCCTTCTTCGATACGTACTACGCGCCGAACAACGCGGTGGTTGTCGTTGCGGGAGATTTCGCTCCGGAGGCGGCGCGCGCCTGGATTGCAAAATACTTCGCGACGATTCCGGCAAGGCCGCAGCCCGCGCGGCCGGATCTTTCGGAACCGGTCCAGTCGGAACCGAAACGCGATTCGTACACCGACCGCCTCGCGCCGCGGCCGGCGCTCGCGCTCGCCTGGCAGGTGCCGGAACGCGGCACGCCGGAGCACCATGCCTTCGGCCTTCTCGACCAGATCCTACTGCAGGGCGAGGACAGCATCCTTTGGCAGCGGCTCGTGCAGCAGCGCGGCTACTCGAACGGAGTCGGCGGCGGCATCAACCTGCTCGGCAACCAGTTCACCTACGACGGCCCGATGCTCTGGATGCTCTACCTGATCCACGACGCCGCGGTCACGCCCGATGCCATCGTCGCGGACATCGACGCGGAGATCGCGCGCCTGCAGGCCGGGCCGCCGACCGCCAAGGAACTCGAGCGGGCGCTGACGAAAATCCGTGCCGCGCTCTACGATCTCGCGGGCTCGAGCACGCGCTTCGGGCTGCTGGACCTGCTCGCGTCCTTCGCCCTCTTCGATGACGATCCGGCGCGCATCAACCGCATCGAATCCGATTTCCGCGCCGTGGAGCCTGCGCTCATCAGCGAGGTGGCGCGCCGTTACCTGACGCCGGCAAAGCGCACGATCCAGATCGTCGTGCCGGGGCGGGCCGCCGCGGGAGCCTCGCCATGAGGAAGCTGATTGCGGCGCTATCGTGCCTGCTTGCCCTCGCTGCATTCGGAGCGACGCGGGAATCACCGCCTCCGCCCGGAGAGCCGCGCGAATTCAAGCTGCCTGCCAAGGAAACGCTGCGGCTCGACAATGGTCTCGCCGTCACGTTCATCGACTACGGCAGCGTGCCGAAGGTCACAATCCTCGCGGTCGTGCGCACCGGCAACATCGACGAGGGCGAGTCCACCTGGCTTCCGGACGTCGCGGTCGAGATGCTGAAGGAAGGCACCACGACTCGCTCGGCCCCCGACATCGCGCATGCGGCGGCCGGCATGGGCGGCGAACTCGGAGTCAGTGTCGCGGCCGAGCAGACGACCGCCGGCATTTCGGTGCTGTCCGACCATGCGGTCGGCGCCGTCGAGCTTCTTGCCGACGTCCTGCGAAATCCGCGCTTCCCGGAATCCGAATTGCCGCGCGTGATCGCGAATTTCGAACGGAGCCTCGCGGTCGCCCGCTCCGATCCGCAGTCGCTCGCCGACGAGGCGCTCGCGAAGCTCGTCTTCGGCGAGCACCCATTCGGCCGCATGCTGCCGCGCGAAGGCCAGCTCGCGGGCTACGGCATCTCTGACTTGCGCGCTTTCTACGAGCGCAATTTCGGCGCGAAGCGCACGCACGTCTATGTCGCGGGACGTTATGACCGCGCGACGCTCGAAGCCGCGATCCGCGATGCGTTCGGCACCTGGCGGGAGGGCGACCCGCCGACCGTGCTTCCTGCGCGGGCGAGCGAAACCCTGCAACTCGAACTGGTCGACAGTCCCGGTGCCCCGCAGTCTTCGGTGCGGATCGCCGTTCCGGTCCCGGATCCCTCGCACGCGCTTTACTTCCTGACGACGCTGATGAACAGTCTGCTGGGCGGCACCTTCGGCTCGCGCATCACGACCAACATCCGCGAGGACAAGGGTTACAGCTATTCGCCTGGCTCCTCGATCAGCGCGCGCCGCGGCGGCGCCCTCTGGATCCTGAGCGCCGAGGTGACCGCCGAGCACACGGCGGCCGCGATCACCGAGGTCTTCCGCGAGATCGAGCGCTTGCAGCGGGAGGTGCCGCCAGGCGCCGAACTCGAGCCGGTGAAAGCGTACCGGTCCGGGCTGTTCGTCATCTCGAATTCGTCGCCGAACGGGGTTCTCGGCCAACTCGCCTTCATGAACCTGCACGGGCTTCCAGATGAGTTCCTGACGAACTGGCTCGCCAATATCCATGCGGTGACTCCGCCGCAGGTCAGCGAGATGGCGAAGCAATTCATCCGTCCCGAGCGCATGACGGTCGTGGTAGCGGGCGATCTCGCGAAGATCGGCGAAAGCGTACGCCAACTGCCCCAGTTCGAGAGGGCCGCAATGCCGTGACGGATCGCGACGTCATGGAATACGACGTCGTCATCGTGGGTGGCGGCCCCGCCGGCCTCGCCTGCGCCATTCGCCTGAAACAGCTCCAGCCCGACCGATCGGTCTGCGTGCTGGAGAAAGCCTCGACGATCGGCGCGCACATGATCTCGGGCTGCGCGCTGGAGCCCGGGCCACTCGATGCGCTCCTGCCCGAGTGGAGGGATTCGCCGCCCTCGATTTGCGTGCCTGCCACGCGGGACGAGTTCTGGTATTTCACGCAGAGCGGCGGCCTGCGGCTGCCGAATCCGCCGCAGATGAACAACCACGGCAACTTCATCATCTCGCTCGGACAACTTGCGCCGTGGATGGCCGCGCGGGCAGAAGCCCTCGGCGTCGACATCTTCCCCGGTTTTGCGGCGTCGGAAGCCTTGCTCGGCGACGACGGCCGGGTGCTGGGGATTCGCATCGGCGACATGGGTCTCGACCGGCAGCGAAACCCGGGCCCTAATTACGTGCCCGGCCCCGACATCCGCGCCGGAACGACGATGCTCGCGGAAGGCTGCCGTGGCAGCGTGACGAAACAACTCGTCGCGCGGCTCGGGCTTGCCGAAGGACGCGGGCCCCAGACTTACGGCCTTGGATTCAAGGAACTCTGGCAACTGCCGCCAGGCCGCGTCGAGCCCGGCTTGATCCAGCACTCGGTCGGCTGGCCCGCGGACCCGGATACCTACGCCGGCAGCTTCCTGTATCACCTCGATCGCGACCAGGTTTACGTCGGTTACGTCGTCGGGCTCGACTACGTGGACCCGCGCTTCCGGCCGTTCGAAGCGTTTCAGCAATTCAAGCACCACCCGCGCATTCACGCTCTGCTCGAAGGCGGCGAGCTGCTTGCATACGGCGCGCGCGCGATCGCCGCCGGCGGCTGGCAATCGTTGCCGCGCATGGAAGCGCCGGGCCTGATGCTGATCGGCGACACGGCGGGCACCCTGAACGTGCCGAAGATCAAGGGCGTCCACCAGGCGATTCGCTGCGGGGCACTCGCGGCCGAGCACTTGACCGAGCGCGGTAGCACGGAAGGATTCGAGTCGCGCTGGCGCGAATCTGCCGGCGGCCGCGAACTACGGCGCGTGCGAAACATCAAGCCCGGATTTCATCGCGGCCTGTGGTGGGGGCTCGCGAATGCCGCGTTCGAAACCGCGACGGCGGGCCATAGCCCGTGGACGCTCCCGCACCGCGAAAATCACCTTGCCCTGCATCGCCTCGAAACGGCGCCGGTCGCCGAACGCCACTGGGTCGAACGCGACCTCGCGCCACGCGACCGGCTCGCTGCAGTGTTTCATGCCGGCAATGTGCACGACGAGAGCCAGCCGGTGCATCTCATCGTCCACGACACGTCGATCTGCGTGACACGCTGCACGACGGAGTTCGGCAATCCCTGCGAGCATTTCTGCCCCGCCAATGTCTATGAGATGGTGGACGACGGCGCGGGCGGTCGCCGCCTGCAGATCAATGCGGCGAACTGCGTACACTGCAAGGCCTGTGACATCAAGGATCCCTACGGCATCATTACCTGGATCACGCCCGAAGGGGGTTCCGGCCCGAACTACCAGAACCTGTAGATGAGCGCCGAGCAACCGATCTGGACGCCTTCCCTGTTTCGCATCGCGGATGCGAATCTGACGCGATTCATGGCTTTCGCAGGCACGCGCGGGGCAACGACGGAGGATTGCGACGCGTTCTACCGCTGGTCCATCGCAGAGCCCGCCGCGTTCTGGGACACGCTCTGGGAATTCGCCGACGTCGCCGGTGAGCGCGGCGACGGTCCCGCGCTCTTGAACGGCGACCGGATGCCGGGCGCGCAGTGGTTTCCCGGCGCGCGACTTAACTTCGCAGAGAATCTGATGCGCGGCCCTGATGCGGAGCCGGCGCTCGTTTTCCGCAATGAACGCGGCCTGCGGCGCGAGCTCAGTTGGCAGGAGCTTCGCGCCGAGGTCGGGCGCCTCGCGGCCGGCCTTCGCGCCGACGGCGTCGGACCGGGCGACGTCGTCGCGGGCTTCCTGCCGAACCTTCCCGAGGTCGCCATCGCCATGCTGGCAGCGGCGAGTCTCGGCGCGACCTGGACCTCCTGCTCGCCGGACTTCGGCATCCAGGGAGTGCTCGATCGCTTCGGGCAGGTCAAGCCGAGAATCCTGTTCGCCGCCGACGGCTATTTCTATGCCGGCAAGACCGTCGATTCGCTCGAACCGATCGCCGGCGTGCTGAAGGCGCTTCCGTCCGTCCGGCGCGTCGTCGTCGTCCCTTATGTCGGTGAAAAACCGCCGGTGGAACATCTGCCGCACGCGATTGCGTTCGCCGATTACGGCGCTCGCGGCGAAACTCTGCGCTTCGAACGGCTGCCGTTCGATCATCCGCTCTTCATCCTGTATTCGTCCGGCACGACCGGGGCGCCGAAGTGCATCGTTCACGGCGCCGGCGGCACCCTGCTTCAGCATCTCAAAGAGCATTTCCTGCACACGGACCTGAAGCCTGGCGACCGCCTGTTTTTCTTCACCACCTGCGGCTGGATGATGTGGAACTGGCTCGCGAGCGCGCTCGCGGTGCAAGCGACGATCGTGCTCTACGACGGTTCGCCGCTGCATCCGGGCCCGGAAGTGCTCTGGGCCATGGCGGCAGATGAAGGCATCACCATCTTCGGAACGAGTCCCAAGTATCTCGCCGCGCTCGAGAAGGCGGATTACCGGCCGCGTGAACGCCACGGGCTCGCGACGCTTCGGACTCTGCTCTCCACGGGCTCTCCGCTGGCCCCCGAGCAATACGATTTCGTCGCCGGCGCGATCGGAACGGACATCCAGCTTGCGTCCATCTCCGGCGGCACCGACATCGTCTCCTGTTTTGCACTCGGCAATCCCCTCCTGCCCGTGTACCGCGGAGAATTGCAGTGCCGCGGGCTCGGCATGAAGGTCGAGATCTGGAACGACGAGGGCCGGCCGGTGACCGGCGAAAAAGGTGAGCTCGTCTGCACGGCGCCGTTTCCCTCGATGCCAATCGGCTTCTGGAACGACGCGGACGGAAGCCGGTATCGCGCCGCGTATTTCGAGCGCTTTCCCGGCGTCTGGCATCACGGCGACTACGCGCTGCTGACGCCACGCGGAGGGCTCGTGATCCTCGGCCGCTCCGATGCCGTACTGAATCCGGGCGGCGTCCGCATCGGCACGGCCGAGATCTATCGCCAGGTCGAACAGCTCGACGAAGTGCTCGAGAGCGTCGTCGTCGGCCAGGACTACGGCAACGACGTGCGGCTGGTGCTGTTCGTGCGGCTGCGCGAGGGTCTCGTGCTGGACGACGCGCTCCGCGACCGGATCCGCCGCCAGATCCGCGCCAACACGACACCGCGGCATGTGCCGGCGAAGATCGTCCAGGTGCCGGAGATCCCGCGAACCATCAGCGGAAAGATCGTGGAGCTCGCGGTGCGGGAGACGATCCACGGGCGGCCGGTGAAGAACACGGACGCGCTCGCGAATCCCGCCGCGCTCGAGCATTTCCGCAACCGGCCGGAGCTCGCCGGCTGAACAAGCTCGCGGAAAAATCGCCGGTCACGGCGCGCGCGCAAGCCGCCCTCGCTACCCACGGACACGAGCTGGACGAGCCCCAGCGCGTCGTCCTCGCGAGGCTCGAGGACTTGCGCCGACGCGTGCTCGCCCGGAATTCCATTCTGGGGCGCGGCCTCGACCTGCTGCCGCGTGCCAGGGCGCCGCTCCGCGGACTCTATCTCTGGGGCGAGGTCGGGCGCGGCAAGACCTTCCTGGTGGACGAGTTCTTCGCGGAACTGCCCGTCCGGGAGAAGCGCCGCGAGCATTTTCATCGCTTCATGTAGGACGTGCACGCGCGCCTGCGGCGCCACCGGAACCTGCCCTCGCCCCTCGCCCGGGTCGCTACTGACTTCGCCGCGAAAACGCGTATCCTGTGTATCGACGAGTTCGTAGTCGGTGACGTTGCCGACGCGATGATCCTCGCGAACCTGCTCGAAGCTGTCTTCCGCCGCGGCGTGACGCTCGTCGCGACGTCGAATCTCCCGCCCGCCGAGCTGTACCACGGCGGGCTGCAACGCGCGCGCTTCCTGCCGGCAATCTCGCTGATCGAGAAGCACTGCCGCGTGATGAAACTCGATGCCGGTGCCGACTACCGGCTGCGCCAGCTCGAGCGTGCGGAGCTCTATCTGGGGCCGGCCGCCGAGAATTCGGAGGCGCTGATGGCCTCGGAGTTCGAGCGCCTGGCGGACGGTCGTGGCGACAAGGATGTCCGCGTGCAAGTCGAAGGGCGCTCGGTCCGGGCGCGGCGCGAGGCGGAGGATGTCGTCTGGTTCGAGTTTCGCGAACTCTGCGAGGGTCCACGCTCGGCCGCCGATTACATCGAGATCGCGCGCTGCTACCACACCGTCTTCGTCAGCAGTGTGCCGGTCATGGACGCGACGTCGGACGACGCCGCCCGCCGCTTCGTCACCATGGTCGACGAATTTTACGACCGCGGCGTCAAGCTTCTGCTGTCCGCCGCGGCGGACCAGCCGGAGGCGCTTTACCGCGGCGAACGGCTCGCATTTTCGCCGCGCCGCGAGCCGGCTGCATGAGATGCAGGGCCGCAATTATCTGGCAAGGCCGCACCGGCCGTAGCCGGCGGCTCGCCCAGATAAAAATCAACGCTTGTCGACCGGTTCCCTGGCGGGTTCCTTCGACGTGGCAGCCGGCTTCTGCCCGGCGCTGCCGCCCGCCACCAGCAGCATCTGCGTGCCGCTTTCGAGACGCACGTTTCGCTGTGCCGACGTGATGACCGAACCTTCGCCGCTGCCGGCCGCGCCGGCCGCGATTTCGAAGTCGCGAACGCCGAAGACGCCGCGGCTGCCCGACTGCAGTCCACCCGTTGCATCGAAGCCGCCGACGGCGCCGGCTGATTTGCCGGCAGCGCTCGCGGCTCCGCCGATCGTCGAACCGATACCGCCGGCTGCGCCGGCCGTCGTGCCGGCGACTCCACCGACGGTGCCGCCGACTGTGCCCGCGAGCCCGCCGCCCGCGCCAGCCGATCCTGCAGCGCCGCCTGCGCCGCTCGCACCGGCACCCGCCGCACTTCCGCCGGCGGAACCCGCTGAACGCGCGGCACCGAGCGCTGCCACCGATCCGTTGAGAAGGACCGTGCTGCCATCCTTGAGTACTGCGCGATCGAACACGATGCCGAGCTGCGACGCCGAGCTTCCGCTCGCCGAGCCGGACTTGCGCGGCTCGGCCCTTGTCACGCGGCCGACCAGCGTCGAGCCACGCGGCACCACGACCTCGCCGTCGGACTTGATGTCCTTCGCTGCCTTTGCGGTTACTTTGTCGCCCGGCTCAGCCTTTCCTGCGTCGACCGGCCGCATGAGCGTGGCGTTGATCTCTGTCCCCTGCGCGACGGCGGCAGACGACTCGCCCGCCTGCGCGCTTGCCGTACCCGCGCCTTTGCCGGTCGCCGCGGCTCCGCTCCCGTCCGCCTTGACGTCCGCCTGTCCCTGACCCGCGCCCTGCGCCGTTACGCCGGTGCCGGGTTTCTTTTCTTCCTGCGCAATTGAGCCGCCCGCCGCGAGGGCGAGCAGCATGCCTGTCACAATCATTGCGTGTTTCATGATCGGCGCTCCTGCATTGCCGATGGATACGAGGCCAATCTACTGCGATCGAATCCAGCCGCAAGCGGCGGAAGTCGCAAATCGGCGCCGCTGGGGAAATCCCGGTCGCGGGCCTGGGTAGTTACCCCGTGTACGCGTCCGATCCGCGGTGTCAGATCACTCCGCGCCGCTCCTGGTCGAGCTCGATCGACTCGAACAACGCCTTGAAGTTGCCCTCGCCGAAGCCCTCGTTGCCCTTGCGCTGGATGATTTCGAAGAAGATCGGCCCAATCACGTTCTTCGTAAAGATCTGCAGCAGGATGCCGTCCTTGATGCTGCCGTCAACCAGGATGCCCCGCTCCTTCATTCGCCCGAGCGACTCCTGGTGACCTGTGACGCGCGCGTCGACGCCTTCGTAATAGGTGTCCGGCGTGTCCTGGAACTCGACGCCGTTCGCGCGAAGCGCGTCCACGCTCGCATAGATGTCGTCGGTGAAGAGCGCGATGTGCTGGATGCCTTCGCCGTGGTATTCGCGGATGTACTCTTCGATCTGGCTCTTGTCGTCCTGGCTCTCGTTGATCGGAATGCGGATCTTGCCGCAGGGGCTCGTCATCGCACGGCTGAAGAGCCCAGTCTTCTTGCCCTCGATGTCGAAGTAGCGGATCTCGCGAAAATTGAACAGCCGCTCGTAGAACCCCGCCCAGCGGTCCATGTTGCCGCGGCTGACGTTGTGGGTCAGGTGATCGATGAGCGTGAGGCCCGCGGCGCGTGCCGGCTTCGCGTTGGAGACCGGCAAAAAGTCCACGTCATAGATTGTGCGCTCGCCGTAGCGATCCACGAGATAAATCAAGCTGCCGCCGATTCCTTCGATAGCCGGTATGTGCAGCTCCATCGGGCCGATGCGTGTCTCGACCGGCTTTGCGCCCTGCTCGACTGCGCGCCGGAATGCCAGGGCGGCATCCCTCACGCGAAACGCCATGGCGCAGGCCGAAGGGCCGTGGTCGCGGGCGAATTGCTGGCCAAAGCCCTGAGGCTCGGCATTGATCACGAAATTGATGTCGCCCTGGCGGTGCAAGGTGACATTCTTGCTGCGGTGGCGCGCGGTGACCGGGAAGCCCATGCGCGCAAAAAGCGCGCGCAGCTCGTGCGGGTCAGGCGCCGTGTATTCGACGAACTCGAATCCATCCGTACCCATCGGATTGTCGAATGTCTCGGCCATGGCCCGCTCCCGCATTAGTTGCATTTGCAACTATAATCCATGCATGCCCGCCCCAGCGAATGCTCCGGCCCTGTCCCTGGAGCGCTTCATACCCTACCGCCTTTCCGTGCTTGCGAACACGGTCTCCACGGCGCTTGCCGGGGCCTATGCGAGCCGCTTTGGCCTCACGATCCCGCAGTGGCGGGTCATCGCGGTGCTCGCCCGCGCGCCCGGCCTTTCCGCGGCCGAGGTCGCCGAGCGCACGGCGATGGATAAGGTCGCGGTCAGCCGCGCGGTCACGGGCCTCGCGCGCTCCGGGCGCGTGCGGCGCGCGCTCGCGACGAGCGACAAGCGCCGCTCGGTATTGACGTTGACCGCGCGCGGGCGCGCGGTCTACCGGCGCATCGTGCCGCTCGCCCTCGCCTACGAGCGCCGCCTGCTCGCCGAGTTCAGCCCGGCCGAGCAATCGCAGTTCGAAGCGCTGCTCCAGCGCTTGCTGAAGCGCTCCTGGCGGCTCGGACCGGCCGGGGATGCGCGTGTATAATTCACGCGGATGCTAGGCAGGATCCCGGCCGCCCGACAGGCAATCATCGACCGCATCGCCGCCAGCGCCCGCCGCGCGCGCCGCCGCGGCATGCCGGTCGCCCCCGACCGGCTGGCGCGCTATTTCTATCACGGCGTTTCCGAGCTCGACCTGGTGCAGCGCACTCCCGAGGATCTCGCGGGCGCGGCACTCGCGGAGCTCGCGCTCGGCCGCGTGCGCCGCCCGGGCCGGTCGCTGGTGCGCGTATTCAATCCGGATCCCGCGCGGGACGGCTTCGCGTCTTCGCACACCGTCATCATGGTCGTCACGGACGACATGCCGTTTCTCGTGGACTCGCTCGGCATGGTCTGCACTCAGAATGGGCTCGCGGTCCACCTGCTCGCGCATCCCGTGTTTTCGGTCGTTCGCGACCGGCGCGGCGGGCTGAAGGCCCTTTATCTCGACAATCCGCCGGAAGAGGCGAAGCTCGAGTCCTGGCAACTGATCGAAATCGATCGCGAGCCCGATCCGCGACGGCTTGCCGCAATCGAGAAAAGCATCCGCAGCACGCTCGACGACATTCGCGCCGCGACAACCGACTGGCGGCGAATGCGCGGCAAGGCGCTGGATGTCGCGGCTGAGCTCGGCACGGCGAGAGTGCGCGGGCAAAAGAACGAGATCCGGGAGGCGCAGGCGCTGCTCGAATGGATGGAGGACAACCATTTCACGTTCCTCGGCAACCGCGAGTACCGCCTGCGCCGCGGACGCCAAAGGGACCGGCTGGTGCCAGTTGCACGCTCCGGGCTCGGCATCATGCGGCCGAAAGCGGGCCGCAAGCCCAAGTCCATCGTGCTGACCGGCGAAGTGCGCGCTTTCGCGCGTTCCGCCGAGCCGCTCATCATCACGAAGGCGAACTCGATTGCGACGGTCCACCGCTCGACCTATCTCGACTACATCGGCGTCAAGACCTTCGACGCAAGCGGCAACGTGACGGGAGAGCGCCGTTTCATCGGGTTGTGGACCTCCTCGGCCTACAGCCGGAGCCCCCGCGAAATTCCCGTGCTCCGGCACAAAATCCAGCGCGTCATCGATCACTTCGGGTTGAAGGTCTCGAGCCACGACCACAAGGCGCTCGTGCACGCCCTCGAAACTTTCCCGCGCGATGAGCTCTTCCAGGCGACGATCCCGGACCTGATCCGGATCGTGCGCGGGGTCGTGAACCTCTACGAGCGCGCGCAGGTCCGCCTGTTCGTGAGGCGCGATATTTTCCGCCGCTTCTATTCCTGCCTGGTGTTCGTGCCGCGGGACCGCTACAACACCCAGGCACGCGAGCGAATCGAGGCGCTAGCGCTTAAGGCATTTGGCGGCCTCGCGATCGAATCGCAGGTCACGCTGTCCGAGTCCGTGCTCGCGCGGCTGCACATGCTGGTGCGCACGCCGCCGGATTCGGACGCGGGCGTAGACGCGGTCGAGCTCGAGCGAGAGATCACCGAAACGGTGCGCACCTGGCAGGACCAGCTGAAGGACGCCCTGCTCGATGCCCACGGTGAAGCCGAGGCGCTCCGGCTGAACCGCGTATGGGGCGCGGCGTTTCCCGCGGCGTACCAGGAAGACACGCCGTTCGAGGTCGCCGTCGACGACGTCGCCACGCTGGAAAGCCTCGCGGCCGAACCCGCGGGCCTTCGCATGAGCCTCTACCGCCGCGATGGCCAGCCCGCGCACAAGGTGCAATTCAAGCTCTTCCGGAGCCATCGCCCGATTCCGATCTCCGACGTGCTGCCGACGATCGAGAACCTCGGCCTCAAGCTGATCAGCGAGCGGCCCTATGAAATCGCCGCCGGTTCGGACAGCGTCTGGATCCAGGACTTCGAGCTCGAGCATCCGAGGGGCGTTCGCATCGATCTCGACACCGACGGCCCGCGCCTCAAGGCGACCTTCGCGAGCGTCTGGACGGGGAACGCCGACAACGACGGGTTCAACCGTCTGGTCCTCGCTGCCGACCTCGACTGGCGCGAAGCGGTCGTGCTCCGTACCTATGCGCGCTGGTTCGGCCAGCTCGGAATATCGCTGTCCCAGGCCTACATCGAGGAGGCGCTCGCGAGCAATGCCGCCGCGGCCGGGCACCTCCTGCGCCTCTTCATTGCGCGCTTCGATCCCGCCTTGCAGAAGCCGGACCGGCGGCGCGCGGAGAACGCCCAGCGGCGTCCGCTCGAGCGGCTGCTCGCGAAGGTGACCCGCATCGACGACGACCGCATCCTGCGCGCGTTCCTGGCGGCGATCGACGCAACGCTTCGCACCAATTACTTCCAGACCGACGTCAGCGGGGAGCCGCGGCCTTATCTCGCGATGAAACTCGATCCGCGGCGGCTCGCGGAGGTGCCGCTACCGAAGCCGATGTTCGAGATCTTCGTGCACTCGCCGCAAGTCGAAGGCGTGCACCTGCGCATGGGTCGCGTCGCGCGCGGCGGCCTGCGCTGGTCAGACCGTCGCGACGATTTCCGCACCGAGGTCCTCGGCCTGATGAAGGCACAGAACGTCAAGAACACCGTGATCGTCCCGGTCGGCGCCAAGGGCGGTTTCGTGCCGCGCCGGCTGCCCGCGGGCCGCGACGAGGCGCAGCACGAAGGCATGGAATGCTACCGCTGGTTCATCTGTGCGCTCCTTGACGTCACCGACAACGTGCAGGGCGGAAAAGTCGTGCCGCCGCGCGGCGTCGTCCGGCACGACGGCGACGACCCGTACCTCGTCGTGGCCGCGGACAAGGGCACGGCGAAGTTCTCCGACGTCGCAAACGCGATTTCCGAGCAGTACGGTTTCTGGCTCGGCGATGCCTTCGCTTCCGGCGGCTCGGCCGGATACGACCACAAGGACATGGCGATCACCGCGCGCGGCGGCTGGGAATCGGTCCGGCGCCATTTCCGCGAGCTCGGCATGGACACGCAGTCGCAGGATTTAACGGTCGCCGGCATCGGCGACATGTCGGGAGACGTATTCGGCAACGCGATGCTCCTGTCGCCGCACATACGCCTGCTCGCCGCGTTCGATCACCGGCACATCTTCCTGGATCCCGCGCCGAATTCCGCGCGAAGCATTGCCGAGCGCAAGCGCATGTTCGACCTGCCGCGCTCGAGCTGGAACGACTACGACAAGCGGCTGCTGTCGAAAGGCGGCGGCGTGCACTCGCGGCAGAACAAGTCGATCGCGCTTTCGCCCGAGGCGCGCGCGATACTCAGCATCGAACCGTCGGCGGCGACACCGGTCGAGATCATCCGCGCGATCCTGAAAATGCCGGTCGATCTGCTTTGGAACGGCGGCATCGGCACGTACGTCAAGTCAGCGGACGAGACCCACGCGGAAATCGGCGACCGTGCGAACGACGCGGTCAGGGTCAACGGCCGCGAGCTCCGCTGCCGCGTCGTCGGCGAAGGCGGCAATCTCGGGTTCTCGCAACGCGGGCGCATTGAATACGCCATGACCGGCGGCCGCATCAACACGGACTTCATCGACAATTCCGCCGGCGTCAATTGCTCCGACGTCGAGGTGAATCTCAAGATCCTGTTCAATCCGCTGATGGCCGCGGGCCGGCTCCGCCGCCCGGCCCGGAATCGCCTGCTCGCGAGCATGACCGACGAAGTCGCGCGGCTGGTGCTGCGCAACAATTACCTCCAGAGCCTCGCCATCTCGACGCTGCAGGCGCGCGCCGCGGAGCGCATTGCCGAGCTCGGCCACGTGATCCGCGCGCTCGAGCGCGCCGGCACGCTCGACCGCGCGCTCGAGGCCCTGCCCGCCGGCGACGAAATCGTCGAGCGGCGCCGGAAGGGACTCGGCCTGACGCGGCCGGAACTCGCGATGCTGCTGTCCTATTCCAAGATCTGGCTGTCGGACCGGCTCGGCGATTCGGACATCGCCGGCGATCCCTTCCTGAGCGGCGAGCTGACGCGCTATTTCCCGGAGCCGGTTCAGCGGCGGTACCCGCGCGAAATCCTGCGCCACCAGCTGCGCCGCGAGATCATCGTGACGGCGATCACCAACAGCCTGGTCAACCGCATGGGTCCGGTATTCGCGATCCGCATGCAGGAAGACACGGGCGCGGATGTCGGGAGCATTGCCCGCGCCTATTCGATTGCGCGCGAGATCACCGGCATGCGCGACCTTTGGGCGGACATCGAGGCGCTCGACGATCGCGCCCCGACGGACCTGCAGTACCACATGATCTATGAGACGACGCGCCTGCTGCGTCATCTCAGCTACTGGGTGCTGCGCAACCAGGGCACGGACCTCGACATCGAGCATGCCGTCTCCCGCCTGCAACCGGGAATCCGCGAGCTGATGCGCGATCTGCCCGAGCTGATCGAAGGGACCGAGGTCGAGCGGTATGACCGCGCGCTCCAGCGATTCTCCCATGACGGCGTGCCACCGCGGGTCGCCCGCCGGGTCGCGAGCCTCGGCGCGATCAATGCCGGCGTCGACATCGTCGAGGTGGCGCTCGCGCGGCGCGCGCCGATCGGCCTCGCGGCACGCATCTATTTCGGCCTGGGCGCGGCGCTCGGACTCGACTGGCTTCGGGACGAGATCGAGCACCTCGTCGTCGAAGGACACTGGCAGGCCGTGGCGCGCGGCACGTTGCGCGAAGAGGCTTACTCGCTCCAGCGCCGCCTCTGCGACCGCGTGCTCGCCGGCAAGGCGC
Source organism: Steroidobacteraceae bacterium (assembly GCA_040878925.1). Classification (GTDB taxonomy): domain Bacteria; phylum Pseudomonadota; class Gammaproteobacteria; order Steroidobacterales; family Steroidobacteraceae; genus SCUD01. The sequence continues at coordinate 164,881 of JBBDLI010000013.1, forward strand.
GGGGCGACGCGGCCGCGCGCGTCGCCGCATGGCTGAAGGCCGGCGGCGCGGCGGTCGCGAACCTGAGCCGCACGGTGCGGGAAATGCGGGCGACCGGAACGGCGGACTTTCCGACCCTGTCGGTCGTGATCCAGGCCGTGCGGCGCCTGGTCGAGCGCTGAGCCCCGACGATGGCCGGCAAGCTCGTGCTCGTGCGCCATGGGCAGAGCACCTGGAATCTCGCGAATCTTTTCACCGGCTGGACCGACGTGGATCTCAGCGAGCTGGGTCGCGAGGAAGCGCGCGCGGCCGGCCGCTTGCTCTCCGACCAGGGTTTCGAGTTCGACCGGGCGTTCACCTCGGTGCTGAAGCGGGCCATCCGGACGCTCTGGATCATGCTCGACGAAATGGACCGGATGTGGATGCCGGTCGAAGGCGACTGGCGTCTGAACGAGCGCCACTATGGCGCGCTCCAGGGCCTCGACAAGGCGGAAACCACGGCAAAGTTCGGCATGGAGCAGGTCAAGATCTGGCGACGAAGCTATGATCTCGCGCCGCCGCCCCTCGCCGCCGATGACGCGCGCCATCCGAAACTCGACGCGCGCTATCGGGACCTGCCGGCGGCCAGCCTGCCCGCAACCGAATCGCTGAAGGATACGCTCACGCGCGTCGAGCAGTGCTGGCACGAGCGGCTCGTGCCCGCGCTCGCGGCCGGCCGCGACCTGCTCGTCGTCGCGCATGGCAACAGCCTGCGCGCGCTCGTCAAGTTGCTGGACGGCATCAGCGATGCCGCGATCGTGGAGCTGAATATCCCGACCGGCGTTCCGATCCTCTATGAACTGGACTCGCGCCAGCAACCGTCGGCGCCGAGGAAATACCTGGGCGACGCGGCCGCCATCGAGGCGGCGGCTAAGGCGGTCGCGCAACAGGCGGAGCGCCGTTAGGTCCCCGGTCTATTCTTCCGGCGCGATTTCGACCTCGATGCCGGCGAGGGCCGCTTCGAAGGGAATCTGGCACGACAGGCGCGAGCCTTGCGGCCGAAAGCTCTCGAGCTCCTGGAGGATTTCCTTTTCGTCGCCCTGCATCGGGGGCAGCTTGTCGAGCCAGGGCGCGGCGACATAGACGTGGCAGGTCGCGCAGGAACACATGCCGCCGCAAATGGCGGCGACCCCATACTCGAGTTCGCGCAGCGTTTCCATCAGGCTCACGCCCTCGCGCGCGTTCACGCGATGCACTCCGCCGTCGCGGTCCGTCACGGTGATCTCGGCCATGGGTCGCGCATCTTGCTGGAAGCCCCAGCACCTCTGCAACCGCTCAACCGGTGAGTCGCGCGGCGAGTCTTTCCTGCAATTCCGGGTCGTATTCGAGGCCGGCCAGCATCGCGACGGCGTTCCATCCAAACCACAGGCAGTCGAAGATCCAGCCGAGCGAGGCAAGCCTCTCCCGCAATTCGACGGAGTCCGCACCGTAGCCCGCGAGCAGCGCCCCGACCTGCGTGGAATCCAGGTCGTGGTATCCGATGCAGGACGCGAGATCGGCGGCGGGATCTCCCGGGCCGGCGTATTCCCAGTCGACGACGAGCAGCGAGTCGCCGGTATCCAGGAAATTCCGGTGATGAAGATCGTGGTGACAGGCCGTGCGGCGAGGAGGCGCTTGGAGCGCGGCGCGCCGCGCTGCGAGCTCGCGGGCGATGTCCGCAACGAGCGGTCGAGGTTCCCGCCGTTGAATGACCGCGAGGTAACCCGCCGCCCGCTCTCCGATATCGACGACCGGCAGGCCAGGCGGCGAAGCGAGGCCATGCAGTCGCGCGATCCAGGCCCCGACGCGCTCGAGAAAGGACAGGTCCCGCATGCCAGATAGGTCCGGCACGCGGCCATGGACGTAGCGCAAGACGATGAAGCCCCGTGGCGGATTCGCGAGCCGGATTTCCGGCGCGAGCCCTGCGGCGGCGGCGATGCCCTGCATCGCGAGTTCCGAGTCGCGGCTCGCTCCGAGTCCGGGCGCGGCCTCGCCCGCGAGGCGCAGGACGTAATCATGGCGTGCATCGCAAAGCCGCAGGCTGCGGTTCGCGACGCCGCCGGAAAGCTCCGTGATGTGCGGGCGGTCCATGCCGAGTTCCGCGATGACGGCGGCGATCGTAGCCTCAACCGCCGCAGGCGAGCCCTGTTTCACGACGCGACCGGCTGGCTGCGCCGCCAGCTGCGCCATCCGACGACGGCGAGCGCGCCGAAGGCCGCATACAGCGCGGCGAAGAACAAGAGTCCCTGTTGTGCAAATAGCACGGCGAGGCCGGCATCGATCACGATCCACCAGAGCCACGACTCGATGCAGCGGCGCGCCAGCATCCATGTGGCCGCGACGCTCGCCCAAGTTCCAAGCGACTCGGCTACCGGCGCGGCGGACGCGCCGAAACGTGCGAGCAGCGGCGCGCTCACCGCGCTCGCGAGAACAACCGCCGCGAGCGCGATGACATGGCGCGACAGCGGCCAGGATTGCGGCCGCGCCGGCGCGTCGCCGCCCGGGCGCCAGGCAACCCAACCATAGACCGCGAGAATCACGTAAAGGATCTGCAGGGCGGCCTGCAGCGGCAAGCCCGTCTCAATGAACACGACGATTGCGAGCGCCGTGCTCGCGCAGCCCGCAATCCAGCAGGCTCGCAGCTGCAGGATCGCGAGCACGATGTAGGCGGCGCCGAATGCGGCCGCAACGTACTCAAGCACCGCCGCCGAGCACCTTCATGACGAACACGGCGCGGCGCGGCCCCGCAAGGCTTCGGGCGATCTCCTCGCGAAGCGCATCGAAAACAGCATCGAATGCGCCGCTCACCTGTGTGCTCATCGAGTTCGTGACGACGGAGAGCCCCGGCCGCGCCTTGAGCCGTTCGATGAAATCGAGGATCGGCGGGATGAACTCGTCCGCAAGCGGGTAGAGGCTCAATTCGACGGCGACATGCATGGCATCACCTCAGAAGGAATAGCGGATCGTCGCGCCGATCTGGCGAGGGTCGCCCCAGCGCAGGTAAAGGGTCGCCGGGAAATCCGGCGGCTCATTGCCGAAAAAGAACCCGCGCACGGGATAGCGCTCGTCGAACAGGTTGCGCGCCCAGACATAGGCCGACCAGCGCGAGGCCTCGTAGCCGGCGCGCAGGTTCGCGAGGAACCGCGAATTGGAGTGCTGATCGTGGCTGGTATCGAAATAGAAGCCGGCTTCGCCCGAGAGGTCGAGCCGCGCCATCCAGCCTGCCGGATGACGCCAGGTCGCGGCGAGCGCGGCCTTCCACTCCGGGGCGTGCGCCCACTCGCGCCCCTCGAGATCGCGGTCGCCGAATTGGTAGCCGTGGAAGCGTGACTCCATCCAGGTCAGCATGGCTTCCAACTCGATTCGATTGCCCATGCGGAGCCCTGCGGAAGACTCGACGCCCCAGGCCTCGCCGCTTGCGGCATTGTCCGTCAGGAAAATGAAGGTCAGCGGATCCTGGGGATCGATCTGAAGAGAGGTCGCGACCTGCGGACGCTGGCGGCGTGTGTAGAAAACGTTGACATCGCCCGAGCGGTTGCCCTGCTCGTCCCGGCCTTTCCAGCCGAGTTCCGCGGACCACAGGTATTCGTCATCGAACTGTTGCCGCTCGGTGGGCACCGCGGTGCCGATGTTGAAACCTCCTGCGCGGAAGCCCCGCGCAAGCGTCGCCCAGAGCACCTGTGTCGCGCCCGGCCGGTGCGTGACGCCGAGCTCGCCTCCCCATAGTCGATCCCGCGGATCGAAGCCGACGTCGTCACTGTCCTCATAGGCCGCATCGCGTTCCTCGACGCGAAGGCCGGCGGTCACGGTCGTTGCCGGGACGGGCGACCACTCGACCTGGCCGTAGAGCGCCGCGCTCGTGGCGCGATAGCGGCTGTCCAATAACCGCACGAAGGCATCGTCGAGATACCGCCCATCGTCCGCGACGCGGTTCGTTTCCTCGAGGCGCGAGAGCCACGCGCCCGCGATCCAAAACCAGTCGTCGGCGACCCGCGCCAGGCGGAAATCCTGGCTCAGCGTCCGGCGTGTCCGCCGCGTTTGCGAGAAAAAATCGTAGGGGCCGTCGGCGCCCCAGTCGACTTCGTTGCCCCAGTCGCCATCGAAGCTCGCCACGATGTCCGATTCCGCCCAGGTGGTGATCGAGCGCAGCTCGGTTTCGAGCGGAGCGAGCAAGCGTATGTCGAGCGACGCGCCGTCGGACCGCTGCGCGTCGCGCCCGGGCCGGTCGGACAGCGTACCGAAACTGTTGTCAATCGCGAAGGCGTCGTAGCCGTTCGCGAAATCCGCGTGCATCAGGCCGAGATCCGCGCGCCAGGCGCCTTCTGATGCGAGCCGGAACTTCAGCCGCGCGGTCGTCTCGTCGCGTTCATTCGTGTCGTCGCGCCCGAGATACCGGTTGTCGCGGAAACCATCGCCGACCGCGCGATGCAGCACGGCGCGCCAGGCGGCTTCGAGATCAGGCCGCGCCGGGAGACTCCCGCCCGCCGCCACGCCGGCGGTCCAGAGCCCGTCGTCGCCGAAAGACGCTTCCGTATCGATTTCGCTTTCGGGGACCGGATCGCGGGTTTTGACCTTGATCAGGCCGCCAAGCGCATTCGCCCCATAGCGGGTGCCCTGCGGACCCCGCAGCACTTCGACCTGCTCGACATCGAACGTGGACGCGATCATGCCGATGCCACTGAAGTCGATCTCGTCCACCAGGAAGCCGAGCGACGGATTGGGCGCGCCCTGGTACTGCTCCAGCTCGCCGATGCCGCGCAGCTGGAAGTAGCGTGGACGCGAAGACGCGCCTGCCCAGGACAACGACGGAATCTGCGGCAGCATTTCCTCGAGGTGCACGACGGCGGAGTCTTCGACATCGCGGCGGGCGATGATCGTGACGCCTCCCGGCTTCTCGCTCGCCGGCACCGGACGAAGCGCCGCTGTCACCACGATCGGTTCGAGTCTCGCCGGTGCTTCGGCCGCGCCCGCGCACGGCGATGCCGCGGCGAACAGGCACGGAATCAACAGCTTGGTACTTCTCAACACGCCTGCTCCCTACGCCGGTCCTAACCGGATCAGGTTCAACGGGTTCGCCGGTAGCAACCGGCGTCTCAGGTCTTTCAGACCACCCCAAGGCAATACGAATACTAGCGACGGCGGACGTGCGCCGCAATCTCAAACGGCTGCGGCCGCCCTCAGCGACGGTTGAAACTCGGCGGGCGGCGATTGCGGACCGCGTCCAGCCCTTCGCGCGCATCGCCCAGGCGAAAGCCCAGGAATTCGAGCGCGAGCGAAGCGTCGAAAGACGGACCGGCGAGGCGGAGCCAATTGTTCAGGGCGTGCTTCGTGAAAGCGATGGCGCTTCGGCTGCCGGCGGCAAGCTTGCGCGCGATCTCAAGCGCCGCGTCGCGCACGCGCTCATCATCGACACAGAGCGAGACGAGCCCGATGCGCTCGGCTTCGACGCCGGTGAGCGGTTCGTTGGTCAGCAGGTAATAGCGCGCCTTGGCGAGGCCGCAGAGGAGCGGCCAGATGATGACCGAGTGGTCTCCCGCCGCGACGCCGAGCCGCGTGTGGCCGTCGAGGATCTTTGCGTTCCTGCCCGCGACCGAGACGTCGGCGAGCAGGGCGACCGCGAGACCCGCGCCGACTGCCGTCCCGCGGATTGCGGAGACGACCGGCTTGCTGCAATCGACCAGGTTGTAGACGAGGTCGCTCGCCTCCCGCCAGACGCGGAGCAGTGTCGCCTCATCGGCGATCAGGCGCTCGATCATCCCGAAGTCGCCGCCCGACGAGAAATGCTCGCCTGCGCCGCGGACGAGGACGGCCCGCACGCCGGCATCCGCATCGATCGTCCGCCAGACATTCGCGAGATCGCGATGCATCGATTCGGTCGCGGAGTTCTGGCTGCCTTCGTTCGCGATGATGACCTCGAGCACGCCATCCGCCGGTTGTTCGAACGCGAGGCTCGCGAATTCGGCGCGGAACCGTTCCATCTCAATCGTCACGCATCATTCCTTCACTGCATCCGGAATCGCGTGGACACTGACCATGGTCAGCACATGATAGGCTGCGACGGTCTCTCCCTCCTGGTTCCTGATCTCGGTGTCCCAGGTCACTTCGCCCCAGCCCTTGTCGGCGCGAAGCGATTTCTCCTTGCAGGTCAGGCGCACGCGGATGCGGTCGCCGGGCTTCACAGGCTTCACGAAACGCAGGTTGTCGAGTCCGTAGTTACCGAGCACTGGTCCATAGGCCGGATCGACGAAGAGGCCGGCGGCCGCCGAGATCAGGAGGTAGCCGTGCGCGACGCGCCCGCCGAACAGGGGATTTCGCGCCGCCTCGGCCTCGCTCATGTGCGCATAGAAACGGTCGGCGGACAGGTCCGCGAACCGCTCGATGTCCGCGATCGTGATCTCGCGCTCGGTCGAATGAAAAGTGTCTCCGATCGCGAGCGCGTGAAAGGGCTTCCGGAAGGGATGCGTGCCCGGGTCGCGCTCCTTGCTGCCGCGCGCCCAGCGGCCGCCGACGGCCGTGATCACGTCGGGCGTCCCCTGCACCGCCGTGCGCTGCATGTAGTGCAACACGCCGCGAATGCCGCCGAGCTCCTCGCCTCCGCCGGCCCGGCCGGGACCGCCGTGGACGAGCGGCGCGAGCGGCGAGCCGTGACCGGTCGATTCCTTTGCGCAATGCCGGTTCGCGACCAGCACGCGGCCGTGATAGGGCGCAAGCCCCAGCACGAGTTCCGCCGCAACCTGGTCGTCGGCCGTGAAGACCGAACCGGCGAGGCTCCCCTCGCCGCGCCGCGCGAGCGCGATTGCATCGGCCGTGCCGGAATACCCGATGATCGTGGACACCGGCCCAAAGGCCTCGACCGAATGCACGGCGCGCGCCTTCGCTGCGTCGCGGCACAGGAGCAGGATCGGCGGCAGGAAGGCGCCGCGCTTGCGATCGCCGCCCCTGACTTCGAGCTTCTCCGGATCGCCCGTGACACGCTCGGATTCGCCCCCGAGCTCAGCAACCCGCGCCAGCACCTCGTCGCGCTGCGCGAGGCTCGCGAGTGGCCCCATGCGCACGCCTTCGACGCGCGGATCCCCGACCACGGTCTCGGCGAGCTTTGCCTGCAGCGCTGCCACGACCTCCGCGAGCAACTCCTGCGGCACGAGTGCCTTGCGGATCGCGGTGCACTTCTGGCCGGCCTTCACCGTCATTTCGCGCGCGACCTCCTGCACGAATAGCCCGAATTCCGGGGCGCCGGGCGCCGCGTCCGGCCCGAGGATCGACGAATTGAGCGAATCGGTCTCCGCCACGAATCGCACCGAATGACGCACGACGTTGAGATGCGTGCGGAGTTTCGCCGCGGTCGCAGCCGAGCCCGTGAACGACACGACATCCTGGCAACCCAAGTGGTCGAAGAGATCGCCGACACCGCCGCAGATTAACTGCAAGGCGCCTGGCGGCAGCAACCCCGTCTCCAGGATGCGCCGCACGACGAGTGCCGTGAGGTAACTGGTCGCGGTCGCCGGCTTGACGATCGCCGGCACGCCCGCGAGCAGTGCGGGCGCGAGCTTCTCGAGCATGCCCCAGACCGGAAAGTTGAAGGCATTGATGTGCACGGCGGCACCTTCGAGCGGCACGCAGATGTGCTGGCCGACGAATGTTCCGCCCTTGGACAGGCCCTCGACGCCGCCGTCCAGGTAGACGCGGCTGTTCGGCAGCTCGCGCGAGCCCTTGCTCGCGAAAACGAGCATCGTGCCGATGCCGCCATCGATGTCGATCCAGGAATCGCCCTTCGTCGCGCCGGTGCGATAGGAGAGCGCGTAGAACTCCTCCTTGAAGTCGAACAGGCGCTTGCCGAGGGCGCGGAGCATCGCGGCGCGCTCGTGGAATGTCATCGCGCGGAGCGCCGGACCGCCGACCTCGCGCGCATGCGTGAGCATCGCTCCGAAATCCAGGCCGCCGCTCGCCGCTTCGGCGATCAGCTCGCCGGTACTTGCATCGCGAAGCGCCGTTGCCCGGCCTTCGCCGCTGCGCCATTTCCCTGCAAGATAACTCTGCAAACGCATTGCCCTCACCCGCTCCGTTCCGCCAGCCAGTCTGCAAACGTCTTGTTTGCGCCCGCCAGCGTGACGAGCAACGGCGCCGGCGTCCAGTAGCGCTCGCCGTTCTCCTTTGCGTAGCCCCGGATCGACTCCAGCACCGCCGCGAGACCCAGGGTGTCGGCATGGAACATGGGCCCGCCGCGGTGCCTCGGAAAGCCGTAGCCATTGCACCAAATCACGTCGATGTCGGCCGGACTCGCGGCGATTCCCTCTTCGAGAATCCTGGCGCCCTCGTTGATCAACGCGAGGACGCAGCGACCGACGATCTCCGCGGGCTGAATATTCCGCTGCTTGACCTTGAGCCGCTCCGCTTCGCTGCGGATCAGATCGAGGACTTCGGGATCGGCGGCGCGCTCTCCGTTAGGGCCGTCGTAGCGATAGAAGCCGCGGCCGGTCTTCTGGCCGAAGCGGCCGAGCTCCGCGAGCATGTCCGATACGCGGTAGAAGCGCGGATCGTCGGGGCGGCCCGCCCATTCGCGCCGCACCTGAAACCCGATGTCGAGGCCGGCGAGGTCGCCGACGGCGTTCGGGCCCATGGCCATCCCGAAGTCCTGCAGGGCGTTGTCGATCGACTCGGGTTTCGCGCCCTCGAGGAGCATCAGTTCCTTCTCACGCCCATAGGCGTACAGCATCCGGTTGCCGACGAAACCGAAGCCGTTTCCGACCGGCACGCCGATCTTGCCGATGCGCTTAGTCACCGCAAAGGCGGTCGAGATCGCCTCGCGCGAGGATTCTCGGCCGCGCACGATCTCGACTAGGCGCATCACATTCGCGGGACTGAAAAAATGCATGCCGACGACGTCGGCGGGCCTGCCGGAGGCGGCCGCGATCGCATCCACGTCGAGCGTCGAAGTGTTCGTCGCGAGCACCGCGCCCGGCAGGCATAGCGCGCCGAGCCGCGCAAAGACTTCCTTCTTGACCGCAAGATTCTCGAAGACCGCCTCGATCACGAGATCCGCGCCGGACACCGCCTCGAACTCCAGCGCGCCCCGCACCCGCTCACGCGCGGCCGCGGCCACCTCGGCGCTGAGACGCCCTTTGCGCGCCGCAGCTGCGATCGCGGCGTGCACGCGATTGAGGCCGGTCTCCAGCGCCTCGTCCTTCGTCTCGACGAGCGTCACCGGAATGCCGCTGCTCGCAAGGCTGATCGCGATGCCGGAACCCATGGTCCCCGCCCCCAGGACGGCCGCCTGATTCACCGGGCGCGCGAGATCCCGGTCCGGCGCCGCGCCGCGCTCGGCGAAGAAGAGATGACGGAACGCGCGCGACTCGGTCGAACCGAGGCATTCGAAAAAGAGCGTGCGGGCGCGCGCGAGTGCCGCATCGACGGGAAGCATCGCGGCGGACGCGAGCGCCTCGACGATGCGCGGCGGCGCCGGCAGGCGGCGCGCCGCGGCCGGCAAGGCGCGGAGGTACTCCTCGAACTGCGACGGACGCGATGGCGGGATCGGCAGTTCGGACACGCGCCTCGGCGCCGTCCGCGAATCCGCGATTTCCCGCGCCCAGGCAATCGCTCCTGCGCGCAGCTCGCCGTCAATGCGTCGATCCACGATGCCGAGACCGATCGCGGCATCGATGCCGATCGGTTTTCCCGACGTCATCATCTCGAAGGCGGCCTGCCAACCGGCGATTCGCGGCAGGCGCACCGTGCCGCCAGCGCCCGGGAGCAGGCCGAGATTGACTTCCGGAAACCCGAACTGGAGATCGCCCGCCGCGCAGCGATAGTGGCTCGCGAGCGCCGTCTCCGCGCCGCCGCCGAGCGTCGCGCCATGCAGGGCGGCAACGATCGGCTTGCCGGAGGCCTCGAGCCGCGACAGCAGCCCCGGCAACAGCGGCTCGAGCGGCGGGCGATCGAATTCGCGCATGTCGGCGCCGGCGATGAAATTCCGCCCCGCCCCGAGCAGGACGATCGCGCGCACTCCGGCGTCGGCATCGAGCGCCTCGATTGCGGCCAGGAGGGCGACACGGACGGGGTGCGAGAGCGCATTGACCGGCGGATTATCGAAGGTGAAGACCGCGACGTCGCCGTCGCGCTCGGCGGCCGCGCGCGCGTTCACGCGATGCGCTCGATGGCGAGCGCGATTCCCTGCCCCACCCCGATGCACATCGTGCAGAGCGCACGGCGCCCGCCGATGCGGCCGAGCTCCCGGCTCGCGGTCGTCGCGAGGCGCGCGCCGCTCATCCCGAGCGGATGTCCGAGCGCAATGGCGCCGCCGTTCGGATTGACCTGCGACGCGTCATCCGGCAAGCCGAGCCTGCGCAGCACCGCGAGCGCCTGCGAGGCGAATGCCTCATTAAGCTCAATGACGTCGAAATCGCCAATTGAGAGGCCGAGCCTCACCATCAGTTTCTCCGACGCAGGCGCCGGACCCATGCCCATGATGCGCGGCGCAATGCCGGCGACCGCGGCGCCGAGTATCCGTGCGCGCGGGGTGAGGCCGTGACGCTTTGCGGCCCGCTCGCTTGCGATGACGAGCGCGCAGGCGCCATCGTTGACGCCCGAGGAATTGCCGGCGGTCACCGTGCCGCCAGCGCGAAACGGCGTCGCGAGCTTTGCGAGCGCCTCGAGACTCGTCTCGCGCGGATGCTCGTCGCGGTCGACGACGACTGGATCGCCTTTCTTTGCGGGCAGCGTCACGGAAACAATCTCCTCCGCAAGCCTGCCGTTCGACTGGGCGGCGAGCGCGCGCTGCTGGCTGCGGAGTGCGAAGGCGTCCTGGTCGGCGCGTGAAACGACGAACTCCGCCGCCACGTTCTCCCCCGTCTCCGGCATCGAGTCGATGCCGTATTGCTGCTTCATCAGCGGATTGACGAATCGCCAGCCGATCGTCGTGTCGAACATCTGCTGGTTGCGCGAATAGGCCGCGTCGGACTTGGACACCACGTAGGGTGCGCGACTCATGCTCTCGGCGCCGCCCGCGATCACGAGATCCGCTTCGCCCGACTTGATCTGGCGGGCCGCGATTGCGATGGCATCGAGCCCGGAGCCGCAAAGCCGGTTCACCGTCACGCCTGGGACAGCGACCGGCAGGCCGGACAGCAGGGCCGCCATGCGCGCGAGATTCCGGTTGTCCTCGCCCGCCTGGTTCGCGCATCCGAGAATGACGTCGTCGACCGCCTGCCAGTCCACCGCCGGATTGCGCTTCATGAGCGCGGCGATCGGCACGGCCGCGAGGTCGTCCGTGCGTACGCCCGCCAGCGCGCCGCCGTAACGCCCGATCGGCGTGCGGATGGCGTCGCAGATCAGTGCCTCAGTCATCGATCAGTCTCCCCGCGACCTGGTGGCTGCGGCCGCGGAAGAGCGCGACCGTCTCGTCGCGCTGGTTCCGGACCTCGATTTCGTAGATGCCCGCCTTGCCCGCGCGCCAGCGCTCCGCCGCGATCGCTTGCAGCACGTCGCCCTCCCTCCCCGGCGCCAGGAACTCGATCGCGGCGCCGGCCGCCATCGTGTTGTCGCCATGCGAGTTGCAGGCGAAAGCAAAGGCGCTGTCCGCGAGAGCGAAGATCAGGCCGCCGTGGCAGATGCGATGCCCGTTGACCATGTCGGAGCGAATCCGCATGGAAACCGTCGCCTGGCCGGGGCTGCAGGATTCGACCTTCATGCCGAGCATCTGCGAGGCGCGATCGCCGTCATAGAGCGCCTGTGTCGCGCGCTCGGCGATAGCCTGCCGGCCGTCGGCGTCATATACGGGCGCATCCTGGCTCATCGCGTGTCCTCAGCGCCCCACGAAACGCGGCGCGCGCTTCGCGGCGAAAGCAGCGACACCCTCGGCGTAATCCTCGGTGAAACCCAGCTCGCGCTGGAAATCGCGCTCGACGTCCAGTTGCTCGATGAGCGTGCGCGTCCAGGAGCCGAGCATCGCTTCACGCGTGCGGACGAGACCGCGGGTCGGCGCAGCCGCGAGCTCGCCTGCCAGCCGGTCCACCGCTGTCGGGAATTCCGCGTCGTCCACGCAGCGCCATATCAGTCCCCAGGCCGCCGCGTCGGCGGCCGACAGTCGCTCGCCCAGCATCGCAAGCCCGATGGCGCGCGCGTTGCCGACGAGGCGCGGCAGGAACCACGTCGCGCCGGAATCCGGCACGAGGCCCAGCTTGCTGAATGCCTGGATGAAGGACGCCGAGCGCGCGGCGATCACGACGTCGCAGGCGAGCGCGATGCTCGCGCCAGCGCCGGCCGCCACGCCATTGACGGCGGCGATCGTCGGCATCGCAAGATCGCGCAACGACAGGATGAGCGGCTTGTAGTTTCGCTCGATGGATTCGCCGAGATCGGCCCGACCGCCTTTGGGCGCAATCTGACGTTCTCCGAGATCCTGTCCCGCAGAGAAGCCGCGGCCCGCGCCGGTCAGCACCAGCACGCGGGCGCCGTCGCTGCCTGACCGACCGATCGCGTCGCGAACCTCCGCGTGCATCTCGCCATTGAAACTGTTGAGCCGCTCGGGACGGTTCAGAATGAGGCGCGACACCGAGCCCGCGACGGAATACTGGATCGTCTGGTAGCTCATCGGTGCGGATCCATCATTCGTCGTAGCTGATTTCGAGCGCAGCGCTCGTCGGTCTTGCCTGGCAGCAGAGAATATAGCCTGCCTCGACCTCCCAATCCTCGAGCGCGACGTTGTGCTCCATCTCGGCGCTGCCGCTCACGAGCTTCGCCCGGCAGGTCGAGCACACGCCGGCGCGGCAGGAGAACGGCAGGTCGAGTCCCGCGCGGCCCGCGGCGTCCAGTATCACCTCGCCCGCCAGCGGCATCGTGAAGCGGCGGCGCCGGCCATCCATGATGACCGTGATCTCCGCGCCGGCCGCGGCAGCCGGCGCCGGCCGTTTCGATGCCGCGCCCGGCTGCTTCGCCGGCGGATGCGGTGACGCCGAAGCGGCTGCCACCGGCGCAAAGTACTCGACATGCACGCGGCCCTTCGCGCCGAGTTCGGCAAGCGTCGCCTGGACGTCCTCGCCCATCGCCCCGGGACCGCAAACGAAGAATTCGTCGATCTCGGGCACGGCGAGGTCGTGACGCGCGAACTCCCGGATTTTGGCGGCGTCGATGTGCCCGTTGAACCACTCGACGTCCTGCGGCTCGCGGCTCAGCACGAAACAGACCGAGAGCCGCGGCAGGAATCGGTCCTTGAGCGCGAGCACCTCTTCCAGGAACATGGTTCGAGCGGTGCTCGTGTTGCCGTAGAAAAGCTGGAATCGGCTGCCGGGATGCCGCTCGAGCGCCGTCGCCGCGATCGAGAGGACCGGCGTGATGCCGCTGCCTGCCGCGAACGCCGCGTAGGACCGCGCGCCCTTTTTTTCCGCCTGCGCGTGGAAGCTGCCGTTTGGCGTCAGCACGTCGATCGTCTCGCCGACCGCCGCATGGTGCGCCAAATGTTCGGACATGCGCCCGTCTTTCTGCACGCGTATGCCGATGGTCAGCGCCTTCGCTCCCTCTGCATTGACGATCGAGTAAGTGCGCCGCTCTTCCTGCCCATCGATGTGGAGGCGGAGCGCCAGATGCTGGCCGGCCTGAAACCGGAACTCGCGGCGGAGCGCCTCGGGAACCGCAAAGGTCAGCGCGATCGCGTCGTCGGCCACCGTCGTCCGGCTGGCGATGACGAGTGGATGAAATTTCAGCACGTCAGATGCACTTGAAGTAGTCGAACGGCTCGAGGCAGGCTGCGCATCGATACAGCGCCTTGCACGGCGTCGAACCGAACTCGCTCTGCTTCGCCGTCCGTTTCGATCCGCAGCGCGGGCACGAAACCGACGGATCCGCCTGCCACAGGCGGCGCTTGCCGGCCGCGGCTTCGGCCGGCGGGGCGATCCCGAAGGCCGTGAGCTTGCGACGGCCTTCCTCGCTGATCCAGTCGCTGGTCCAGGGCGGCGCCAGCACGTCCACTGCGATCGCGTCGAATCCCGCCCGCGTCAGCGCGCGAATGACGTCCGCCTTGATCGCGGGCGTCGCCGGACAGCCGGAATACGTCGGCGCGATGCCGACTTCGAGGCAGCCGTCCGGGCGCCGCAGAAGATGCCGGATGACACCGAGATCGAGCACGGAAAGGACGGGAATTTCAGGATCGGCGACTTGCGCGAGCACGCCATGCAGGCGCACCAGCAGGTCAGGAGGCAGCGCCGCGCCGAAGGCCCGTTCCGCGCACATGCCGGATCACCAGGTCGCGCCGGGGTGTGAGCGATGCAGCGACTGCATTTCCGCGAGCAGGTAGCCGAGATGCTCGCCATGCCTGCCCTGCTTCCCGTACCAGCCGAAGGTCGCGGGTGCCGGACGCGTGAGCGTCGCCGCGACGAGCACCTCGTCGACGGAGCGCGACCAGCCGTCGCGCAGCGAATCGGGGGCCGGGCCGATGCCGGCCGCGGCGATTGCCCGGTCCACGTCGTCGCCGTCGAACAATTCGTTGGTGAATGGCCAGAGGCGTTCGAGCGACCGGGCGATGCGGGCGTGGCTTTCCTCCGTCCCGTCGCCGAGCCGGATGAGCCAGCCGCCGCTGTAGCGCAGGTGATAGGAGGTCTCGCGCGCTCCCTTCGCCGCAATGGCCGCGAGCTTCCCGTCCTTCGATTGCGCCAGGCTCCGGTAAAGCTCGAGCTGCCAGGCGTCGAACAGGAACTGGCGGACGATGGTGTCGCCGAAATCGCCGTTCGGCTGCTCGACGAGCGTCAGGTTCAGGTACTCGGATTCCGCGCGCAGATACGCGAGATCGTCCTCTCCCCGGCCGCGGCCCTCGAGCTCGCCGGCGTGCGTGAGGAGCAGCCGCGCCTGCCCGAGCAGGTCGAGCGAAATATTGGCAAGCCCGAGATCCTCCTCGAGCGCGGGCGCATGACCGGCCCATTCGCCGAGGCGCTGCGCGAGCACGAGATTCGTGTCGGCGAGCCGCAGCACGTAGCGGCAGTGCGGCATCACAGCGTCTTCACCTCGTCCGGAATCTCGTAGAACGTCGGGTGCCGGTACACCTTGTCGCGCGCAGGTTCGAAAAACGCATCCGACTCCGCAGGGTCGGAGGCGACGATATCGGCGGATCGCACCGCCCAGATGCTCACGCCTTCCTGCCGGCGCGTGTAGAGATCGCGCGCATGCTCGAGCGCCATGCGCGCATCGGTCGCGTGAAGGCTTCCGACGTGCTTGTGGTCGAGTCCCGATTTCGCGCGAATGAAGATTTCGTACAACGGCCATTCCTTCGTTGAATCGATCATCTCAGTCTCCCGGCGTGTTCAGGCGGCTCGCGACGCGGCCGCGGATTCCCGCTTGGCCGCCCACGCGGCGGCGGCATCGCGCACCCAGCGGCCTTCTTCGTGCGCGCGGCGGCGCGCCTCGAGCCGCTCGCGGTTGCAGGGCCCATGTCCCTGGAGCACCTGCTCGAATTCGTTCCAGTCGATCTGCCCGAACCGGTAGTGCTGCACGGAGTCGTCCCATCGAAGTTCCGGATCGGGCACTTTCAGGCCGAGAAAATCCGCCTGGGGCACGGTCGTGTCGACGAATTTCTGGCGCAGCTCGTCATTGGAGAAACGCTTGATCTTCCAGCGCATCGACTGCGCGCTGTGCTTCGATTCGGCGTCCGAGGGGCCGAACATCATCAGCGAGGGCCACCACCAGCGGTCGAGCGCTGCTTGCGCCATCTCGCGCTGCGCCGCGGTGCCGCGCGCGAGCCGCAGCATGATTTCGTAGCCCTGCCGCTGGTGAAAACTCTCCTCCTTGCAGATCCGGACCATCGCGCGCGCATACGGTCCATAGGAACAGCGGCAGAGTGGAATCTGGTTCATGATCGCCGCACCGTCGACCAGCCATCCGATCGCGCCCACGTCCGCCCAGGTCGGCGTCGGGTAGTTGAAGATGCTCGAGTACTTGGCCTTGCCCTCGAGCAATTGGTCGATGAGCTGGTCACGCGAAACGCCCAAGGTCTCGGTCGCGCTATAGAGATACGCGCCGTGACCGCCCTCGTCCTGGACCTTGGCGATCAGGATCGTTTTCCGCAGTAAGGACGGCGCGCGCGTGATCCAGTTGCCCTCCGGCAGCATGCCGACGATCTCGGAATGCGCATGCTGCGAGATCTGGCGGATGAGCGTGCGACGGTAAGCCTCCGGCATCCAGTCCTTGGCTTCGATCTTTTCTTCGGCGTCCACACGCGCCTCAAAACGCGACTCCAGGGCGGCGCCATCCCGCGCCTCGTCGCGCAGACAATCTTTACCAAGAAAATCAAGGCCTTGCGTGTACATGACGACGGGCTCCGCAGCAGCGTTGCTGCATCACGAACTTTGACACAGAAAAGCCGTATTTGGCACGGCAGCAGCCGCGCTAGCTCCAAGCCGCCATTCGCCGGACCAAGGCTTCCATGAACTTGTTGGCCTGATGGCCGTCCAGCACGCGGTGATCGATGGTGAGCGTCACGTAGCAGCAGGGACGTGCCACGATCGCGTCCTTGCCGTTCTCATCCGCGACCACCGCGCGTTTCTCCAGCTTGCCGATCCCGAGAATCGCGGACTGCGGCTGGTTGATGACGATCGGCGCCGCGACGAGGCTTCCGCTGACGCCGTGATTCGAGATCGTGAAGGTCCCACCGCGCAGGTCGGCCGGCGTCAGCCGGTCTTCACGCGCCCGCGTGACCAGTTCGCCGAGCGCGCCGGCGATGCCCGCGAGATCGAGTTTGCCCGCGTCGCGGATCACCGGCACGACGAGGCCGCGGCCCTCGAGCGCCGTGCCGACGCCGATGTCGATGCGCTCGCTGATGAGGAGCGCATCGTCGGTCCAGCGGCCATTCGCTTCGGGCACGGCACGGATCGCGTCGACGCAGGCGGCCACGAAATAAGCGGTCAGCGTCAACGACAGGCCGCGTCGCTCGAACTCCTGCCGCGCCCTTGCACGATGCGCGAGCACGCCCGTCAGGTCCGCCTGGAAGACGGTCGTCACGTGCGGCGCGGTATGCAGCAGGCTCTCGACCATGTGCGCCGCAATGCGCCGGCGCATCGGCGTGTGCGGGACGCGGCGCAAGCCTTCCTGCTCCGCTGACGGCGGAGTCGGGGCGGGCGTTTTCGCTGTCGCGAGGACGTCCTCGACCGTGATGCGCCCGCCTTCGCCGCTGCCACGCACCGCGTCCGGGGCGAGTCCGCGCTCTGCCAGCAGGCGCCGCACGGCCGGGCTGATGCGGCCGGACGCGGCCGCCGACGGCGCGGGCGCCGCGGACTTCATGGCGCTCGGCTGGGACACGAGGATCGATTTCGGCGCGCGGGCCACATCGGCGCTACCCGGCCGCAGGCGGCCGAGCAATGCACCGGGTGCGACGTCGGCGCCTTCCGTGACGGCGATTTCGCCGAGAATACCGTCGGCCGGCGAAGGCACTTCGACAGTGACTTTGTCCGTCTCGATTTCGACCAGCGGCTCGTGCTTCGCAACCGGCTCTCCGACCGATTTCAGCCAGCGCAGCACCTGCGAACGGGTTCCTTCCGCCTGGTCGGCCGGGAGCAGCACGTCGATCAGCTCTGCCATGGTTCAAATACTCGCGATGCGGCGCATCGCCGCCACGATACTCTTAACGGAGGGAACGACCGCATCGAGCAGCAGCGGACTGTGCGGGCTCGGCACGTCCGGCATCGCAAGGCGCTCGATCGGCGCATCGAGACTGAAGAAAACGCGCTCCGCCAGCGTCGCCGCGATCTCGGCGCCGAATCCGGCCGTGACGTTGTCCTCGTGAACGATCAGGCAGCGACGGGTATTCGAGACCGATGCCAGCACCGTTTCCCGGTCCCAGGGCGACAGCGTCCGGAGATCGAGGAGCTCGACATCGATGGCGGATTCGCCGGCGGCCTCCTCGCAGCGTTCGACCATCGCGCCCCAGCTCACGACGGTCAGCTCCGAGCCGGCGCGCAGGCAATGGGCCTGGCCGAACGGCAGCATGAAATCGTCTCCGGGCCAGGGCCGGCGCGCCCCGGCGCCGTCGAGCAGGGATCGATGCTCGAAGAAGATCACAGGGTCGTTGCCGCGCAGCGCAGTCCGGAGCAGACCCACGGCATCTTCGGCATTCGACGGCATGGCGAGCTGCCAGCCGACGGCGTGCAGGAACTGGACCTCGTTGCACTGGCTGTGCCAGGGATCGCCGCATTTGAAGAAACCACCCGGCATGCGGACGACCATCGGCGCCGCGAATCGGTTGGCCGTGCGCCAGCGCATCGTGCCGCAATCATGGAGCTGCTCCGCCGCCGGCTCCGCGTACTTGCGGAACTGGATTTCCGGCACCGGCACGAGGCCCGCGAGCGCCATGCCGACCGCGCGGCCGATGATTCCCTCCTCCGACAGGCTGGTGTCGAAAACGCGCTCCTCGCCGAACCGCTCCTGCAGCCCGAGCGTCGCGGCGTGCACGCCGCCCTTGCGTCCGACGTCTTCGCCGAAGACCAGGATTCGAGGATTGACCGCGAGCTCGTGCTCGAGCGTGCGCCGGATCGCCGTCAGCATGTTGATTCGCGCACCCTCCGGCCGCGAGGTGGCGCTGCCCGCGCGCGGGGTCATGCCGTCGGCGAGCTGGCCGCCCTGGCGTTGCAGCTCGAGCGAGCCGTCCGGATTCCTTTCGGTGAAGGCGTGCCTCGCCACCGTGGCGGCGGATATCGGCGGCCGCGATTCGATTCGCGCGAGCGCCGCCAGCGCGACGTCGCGCGCCTCGGTCTCGAGCGACTGCCATTCGTCCTCGCCCAGCACTGCCGGCACGAGACGCTTGCGCAATTGCAGCAAGGGATCGCGCGCCTGTTCCGTCTCGATCTCGGCAGCGCTCTTGTAGGCCTGCGTGTCCTGCCCCGAATGCCCGGAAAGACGGGGAACCCGGAGCCGCAACAAAACGGGACCCCCGCCGCTTCTCACAGTCGCGACCGCGGACTCAATCAACTCGGCGGCTGCGAACGGGTCCGAGCCCTCTCCCGACAGGATCTTCAGATTGCGGAACGCGGCCAGATTCGCCGCGATGTCCCCGCCCGGTGTCTGCCGCGAAGACGGCACGGAGATGCCGTAGCCATTGTCCTCGATGAAATAGAGCAAAGGCAGCCTCTCCGTCGTCGCGATATTGAGCGACGCCCAGAATCCATTGGTCGCGGTGGACGCCTCGCCGCCGTGCGCCACCGCGATGCAACCGGACGCCGACGGATCGCCGAGCACGCGATGCCGATAGACGAGCGCCTGCGCCCAACCGGTCGCAGGCGTGTACTGCGCGCCGACGCCACCGCAAGCCGGCAGCAGGCAGGGACCGTCGCGGTTCGGAAGATTGAGCACGACGCCGATGTCCCGGCCCGCCGACATTCCCTCGGCGCGCATCATCGTGGAAGCGAGCGCCTCTTCCGCCGACAGCCCGAGGGCGAGTGCGAGCGGCCGCGAGCGATAGTAAGGAGCGACGGCGTCGCGCTGGCCCGTGAGTTGCCTGCCGAGCAAGGCCTGCGTCAGATCATGGCCTCGCGCGGAAAACTGGTAGAGCACCTTGCGCTCCGGCACGAGCCTCGATTCTTCGAGGGCATCGAGCGCCCGCGACACGAAGACCGTGCGCAAAGCGGATTTCCAGTCCAGCATACGAAAGCATCCCGCAATCCGGCTGGCCGCCATCCTAACGGGGGTCAGCCGGTGAATTAAGTCTATTTCTCGCGCTAGAATCCCAGACCCTGCGAACCCGGCCGGCCGAATGCTGTCCCATGATCACCAATCCGCAGGGGGAGATTGCCGAAATGACTCGAATGACGCTTGCGCTGGTCGCCTTGCTCGCCCCCGTGGCCGCGCAGGCGACCTGCATTTATCCGCGCGCGCCGGAGCGGGTGCCCGACGGCAAAACCGCGACCTTTGAGGAAATGGCCGCTGCGCAGAAGGCGGTGCAGCAGTTCAACGTAGACATCAATGCCTATAACTCCTGCCTGGACCTGGAAATGAGCACGCTCGCAAAGAGCGGCGCTTACGACGAAAACCGCCTGACCGAACTCCGCGCCATGCAGGCGAAGAAGAACAACGCGGCGGTCGACGAAGTGCAGTCCGTTGCGGACCAGTTCAACGAGCAGCTCCGCATCTTCAAGACCCGCGACAAGCAGGACTGACGCCGGGGACCGATGCTGACGCCCGCCGAGGCTGATGCGGCGATCGCCGCGGCGCTCGAGCAGGTTCCGGACGAGGAATTGCCGCTGTCCGCCTGCGCGGGCCGCGCATTGCGCCGGGCAGTCCGCGCGGAACGCGATTCCCCGCCATTCGATCGCGTCACGATGGACGGAATCGCCTTCGCAGGCGCTTCGGAGGACGGCGCGCGCCGGGAATTCCGCTTGGCGGGCATCGCGCCGGCCGGCGCGCCTGCCCTGAAGCTCGAATCGCCGTCCGACTGCATCGAGGTCATGACCGGCGCCGTCCTGCCCCTGGGCTGCGACACGGTGGTCCCCGTCGAGCGCATCCGCGCCACGCACGGAAAAGTATCCATCGACGACGCGTATGAGCCGAAAGCCTGGCTGCATGTGCATCGTCGCGCCGCGGACGCGCGTGCCGGCGACTTGTTGCTGGAGCCAGGAACCCGGCTCGGCGCACCCGAGCTCGCGATCGCCGCGTCGGCGGGCCTCGCGCGCCTCACGGTCTCGCGCCTGCCGCGCATCGCCGTCATCTCGACGGGCGACGAGCTGGTCGAACCGGGCGATCCCATCCTCGATCATCAGTTGCGGCGTTCGAATTCCTACGGACTCGGTGCTGCGCTCACGCTCGCGGGATTCGCGCCGGCGACCGATTTGCACCTGCCCGACCGCAAGGACCGCCTGGCATCGTCGCTGGAAGCGGCGCTCGATACGCACGACGTGCTCGTGCTGTCCGGTGGCATTTCGGCGGGCCGCTTCGATCATGTGCCCGGCGTGCTCGAGGCGCTTCGCGTTAGAAAAGTCCTGCACCAGATCGCGCAGCGCCCGGGGCGCCCGCTGTGGTTTGGCGTTGGCGAGGCGGGCCAGGCGGTCTTTGCGCTGCCGGGCAACCCCGTGTCGGCGCTGGTCTGCCTTGCGCGCTACGTCAGGCCAGCGCTTGCGCGCCTGTCCGGGGCGCAAGGGCCGGCGCCCGTCAAAGCCGTCCTGGCGCGCGAGTTCGCCTTTGAAGCGCCGCTCACCTGTTTCCTGCCGGTTCTGCTCCTGTACGATCGCGATGGCAGGGCAATGGCCGAGCCGCGGCCGACCGACGGATCCGGAGATTTCGTATCGCTCGCCGGCACCGACGGCTTCGTCGAGTTGCCGCGGGGGCCTGCCACCCATCGGGCGGGGCTCGTCGTGCCATTCCACCACTGGTAGTCGATGGAATTTGAAACCGAGAAAAAACTGATCGCGATCGCCGCGCCGCGGGCCGCGGCAGATACGCGCGGCCGCCCGCTGACGGATCTTCGGATCTCCGTCATGGACCGCTGCAACTTTCGCTGCCCCTATTGCATGCCGCGCGAGACTTTCGGCGAGCACTACCGGTTCCTGGCGGCGGCGGAGCGCCTCTCGTTCGACGAGATCGCGCGGCTTGCGCGCCAGTTCGCGGCCGAGGGCGTGCGCAAGATCCGCCTCACGGGCGGCGAGCCCTTGCTGCGCTCGGGCCTCTCGGATCTCGTCGGCGAATTGTCTGCGATCGAGGGAGTGAAGGATCTCGCGCTTACGACGAACGGCGTCCTGCTCGCCCAGCATGCTGTAGAGCTTGCGGCGCATGGGCTCTCGCGGGTGACCGTGAGCCTCGACACGCTCGATTCCGCCACTTTCAATCGCCTGAGCGGCGGCTTCGACGGCTTGGCCCGCGTTCTCGACGGAATCCACGCCGCCGTCGAGGCGGGGCTCGCGCCGGTCAAGGTCAACGCAGTCATTCAACGCGGCGTCAACGACGGCCAGGTGCTCGAGCTCGCGGGGCATTTCCGCGGCACCGGCGTCATCGTGAGATTCATCGAGTACATGGACGTCGGCAACCGCAACGACTGGCAGCCGGAGCTCGTCGTGCCGTCGAAGGAACTCCGCGAAGCGATCTCGGCGGCCTGGCCGCTCAGACCGCTCGCGCCGGCGCAACGGGGCGAGGTCGCCGAGCGCTATGCTTATGCGGACGGCGCCGGCGAGATCGGATTCATCTCTTCCGTCAGTCAACCCTTCTGCGGCAATTGCACGCGCGCGCGCCTCTCGTCCGACGGCGTTTTTTATACCTGCCTGTTTGCGACCCAAGGCACCGATTTCCGCACGCCGCTCCGCGAGGGTGCGGGCGACGAGGAGTTGCGGCGCCTGATCCGCAGCGTATGGCACCGCCGCGAGGACCGATACAGCGAACTGCGGCGGCTGCCGGACGGCGACGTGAAGCCCCGGAAAATCGAGATGTACTACATTGGCGGATGAAGGAAAAACGATCTCGCACGTCGCCGCGGAGGGCCGGCCTTCGATGGTCGACGTGACCGCGAAGCACGAGAGCCTCCGCAGCGCGAGCGCGCTCGCGAGAGTGCGCTTTCCAAGCGAAGCCTACCGGAAGCTGGAATCCGCGGGATTCCAGACCGCCAAGGGGCCGGTGCTCAACACCGCGATCGTGGCTGGAACGATGGCGGCCAAGCGCGCACACGAGCTGATTCCATTCTGCCACCCACTCGGCCTCGAGCGCTGCGAGATCAAAATCGAGCCGGACGGCGAAAATGCACTCCTGGTCCGCTGCACGACGGCCGTGCATCATCGCACCGGCGTCGAGATGGAAGCCCTGACCGGCGCCGCGATCGCGGCGCTCACGATCTACGACATGTGCAAGTCGCTGTCCCACGGCATCGTCATCGAGGAAACGCGCCTCGTCGCGAAGAGCGGCGGCAAGGGCGAGTACCACGCGGACCGGCCGGCATGACGCCGCTCCATGGACTGGTGCTCGCGGGTGGACGCTCGAGCCGCATGCAGACCGACAAGGCGGCGCTTTCCTACGGAAGCCGGCCGCAGCTCGCGCAGGCTTTCGACCTGCTGAAGCCACGGGTCAGCCTGGCGTGGATCTCGGTGCGCGCGGACCAGACCGGCGAGCGATTGCGCAGTCAATACCCGCAGATCGTGGACAGCGCGCTCGGTTCGGGACCGATCGCCGGCATCATCGCGGCACAGGCCCGGCATGTGGAAGCCGCCTGGCTGGTGGTCGCCTGCGATCTACCGCTGCTCGACGGCGCGACCCTCGACCAGTTGATTGCGAGCCGCGACGCGCGCCGCCTCGCCACGGCATTTCGGAGCGCCTCCGACGGGCTGCCGGAACCCCTGTGCGCAATCTATGAGCCGGCGAGCCGCGAAGCGATCCTCGCGCACGTCGCGGCCGGCCGCGACTGCCCGCGCAAGTTCCTGCTCGCGCACGACGTCGCACTCCTCAAACCGGCGCATCCGGCCGCACTCGAGAACGCCAACACGCCGCGGGACGTGGAGGCGGCGCGTGCGGCGCTCGCGGCGCCTGGAGCGGGCTGATGCCGCGATTGCACCTGCATTATTACGCGCTGTTCCGGGAGCAGTCCGGCCGCCAATCCGAATCGATCGACACGGTGGCGCAGACGCCCGCGGAACTCTATGCGGAGCTCGCGGCCCGCCACGGTTTTCGCCTGCCGTCGTCCCAGCTCAAGGTCGCGGTCAATTCCGCGTTCAGCGAGTGGGGCCGGACGCTCGCGGACGGCGACGAGGTCGTTTTCATTCCGCCGGTGGCCGGCGGATGAAAGCCTTCGCATTTACGCAGGAGGCGATCGACACCGCGCGCCTCGCGGCGCCGCTCGCCGCCTCCGGGGCCGGGGGATTCGCGAGTTTCGAGGGCCGGGTGCGCGACCACAACGAAGGCCGGGCCGTCATCGGCCTGCAGTACGAAGCTTTCGAGGAGCTCGCGGCCGCAGAAGGGGCGCGGATCGTCGCGGAAGCCATCGGGCGCCACGGCGTCCTGCATGCGCGCTGCGTGCACCGGCTCGGCCGGCTCGCGGTCGGCGACGTCGCCGTCTGGGTCGGTGTGACCGCCGCACATCGCGCCCCTGCTTTCGCGGCCTGCCGCGAGATCATCGACGCGGTCAAGCATCGCCTGCCGATCTGGAAGAAGGAGCACTACGCCGGTGGCGAAAGCGGCTGGGTGAATTGCGATCACGGCACGGGCATGGTCGACCAGGAGCCCGTTTCGGCCTTCGACTATTCGCGGCAGATCGCACTGCCCGAGGTCGGCAGGGCCGGCCAGGCGCGCCTCGCGGAATCGTCGGTCGCCGTGATCGGCGCCGGCGGCCTCGGCTGCGCCGTGCTCGCCGGCCTCGCCGGGGCCGGCGTCGGTACGATCGCGATCGTCGACCCCGACGTCGTCGAGATCGGGAATCTCCATCGGCAGCCGCTATACGAACGCGCGGACATCGGGCGGCCGAAAGCCGAAGCGGCCGCCGCGCGGCTCTCCGCCTACAACCCGACTCTCCGCGTGCTCGCCCGGGTGCTCCGGCTCGATGCGGGCAACGCTGCCGGCCTGTTCGCGGATACGGACGTCGTCGTCGATTGCACCGACAACTTCGCGGCGAAGTTCCTGATCAACGACGCGGCGATGCAAACGGGCCGGCCCGCGGTGATCGCAAGCGTGTACCAGTATGAAGGCCAGCTGCAGGTCGTCCGGCCGGACCGGGCGGGTTCCTGCCTCCGTTGCCAGTGGCCCGAAGCGACCCGCGACGGGCTCGTCGGAAATTGCGAACAGGCCGGCGTGCTCGGGCCGGTGCCGGCGATCCTCGGCAGCCTCCAGGCGATGGAGGTGTTGAAGCTGCTGCTCGACTTGCCGGGACAACTGCGGGACGAAGTGCTCCTGGTCGACATGCTCGTGCACGGTCAGCGGCGCCTGCACGCCCCACGGAATCCGCGCTGCGCCGGAACTTGCGTGCATGCCGGCCAGGCGTGGAAGAAAGCGCCGGCCGAGGAACTCGACGTCGCGATGTCGCTCGCGGCTGCCGCCGCCGAGGGCTACCGGATCATCGACATCCGCGAACCCGAGGAATGCGAGGATGAGCCGCTGCCGGTCGCCGGCCAGCAAGCCCTTCCCCTGGGCCGCCTGCTCGAGGGAAACGTGGATCTGGCGCCCGAGCAGCGTTACCTGCTGGTGTGCGCGCACGGTGTGCGGAGCCGCGCGGCGGCGGAGTGGCTGCGCTCGCGCGGCTGCGGGAACGTGTGGTCGCTCCGCGGCGGGCTCGCGGCGCTCCGCCACTGAGCGGACTCAGAACGCGAACTGATCGGCCGGCAATTCCATCAGCGAGCGGGCGCCGGCGTGCTGCGCGTCGAGATGCGCTTCCGCCCGCGGCAGGATGCGCTGGAAATAGTAGCGCGCGGTCGCAAGCTTGGCCTTGTGGAACGTCGCCTCGGAATTCCCCGCCTTCAGTGCCGCCGCGGAAACGGCAGCCATCCAGGCCCAGCACCAGGCGAGGCATAGGTAACCGGTGAGCAGGAGGTAATCCATCGACGCGGCGCCGGTTTCGTCGGGGTTCCGCGCGCTGCGCCTTGCGATCTCTTCCGTCGCCTCACTCCATTCCTTGAGGAGCCCGGCAAGAGGCGCCACGAACTCCGACAGTTCCGCCGATCCCGCGTGCCGCTCGCAGAACCCGCCGATCAGGCCGCCAAGCTGCCGGGCGAGCGCGCCGCCGGAGCCCAGCACCTTGCGCCCGAGCAGGTCCATCGCCTGCACGCCGGTCGTGCCCTCGTAGATCGCGGTGATCCGCGCGTCGCGGAAATACTGCTCGACGCCGGTTTCGCGGACGTAGCCGTGACCGCCGTGAATCTGCAGTGCCAGGCTCGTGCACTCGAGCGACATGTCCGTGACGAATCCCTTGACGATCGGCGTGAGAATCGAGAGGAGCGAGTCGGCCTTTTTGCGCTCTGCGTCATTCGGATGATGCAGAGCGCGATCCATCTGCACGCCGGCGAACCAGATGAGGACGCGCGCACCTTCGATCAATGACTTCTGCGTCAACAGCATGCGGCGCACGTCCGGGTGGCCGATGATCGGGTCGGCGGCCGCCTTGCCGCCTTCCGACGTGCGGCCCTGCCGGCGCTCGCGCGCGTAGGCAAGCGCCGCCTGCCAGGCGCGCTCGCATTGCGCGAGGCCCTGGAGGCCAACCCAGAGCCTTGCATGATTCATCATCGTGAACATGCACTTGAGGCCGCCGTTGATTTCGCCGATCAGCCAGCCCTGCGAGTTGTCGAAGTTCATCACGCAGGTCGCGGAACCGTGGATTCCGAGCTTGTGCTCGACGCTCGCGCAGCTCACGCCATTCGGCGCGCCGGGCGCGCCCTTGTCGTCCGGCAGGAATTTCGGCACGAGGAACAGGCTGATCCCGCGCGAGCCCGCCGGCGAGCCGGGCAGTTTCGCGAGCACCATGTGCACGATGTTCTCCGTGAGGTCGTGTTCGCCGCTCGTGATGAAGATCTTGGTGCCGCTGATGCGGTAGCTGCCCTTGCCATCGGGCTCCGCGCGCGTGCGCATCAGGCCGAGGTCGGTGCCGGCGTGCGGCTCGGTCAGGACCATGGTGCCGCCCCAGACGCCGCTCACGAGCTTGGGCAGGTAGGCGCGGCGCAAATCCTCGGTGGCGTGCGTCTCCACGCACAGGATCGCGCTTTCGGTCAACCCGCTGTAGAGCTTCCAGGACATGTTGGCCGAGACGAGCATCTCGCCGACCACGCCGCCCAGGCTTTCCGGCAGGCCCTGGCCGCCGGCCTCGACGGATCCGCACAGCGCCGCCCAGCCGTCCTCGACGTACTGGCGATAGGCTTCCTTGAAGCCCGGCGGAGTAATGACCCGGCCATCGTCGTTGCGGCGCACGCCGATGCGATCGCCGGGCTCGTTGGTCGGCGCGATCACGTCCTCGGCGAAGCGCGCGCTTCCTTCGAGCACGCCGTCGATCAGCTCGGCATTGACGTCGTCACGGCCGAGATCGCTGTAATGGGATGGGACGTCAAGGACGTCGTAGAGAACGTAGCGGAATTCGCGAAGGGGAACCTTGTACTCGGGCATGAACTGCGGGATCGCCCGCTCAGCCTGCGGCTTCGGCGCAGGTGATGCAGCGGTCCGAATAAGGCAGGGCCTGCAGGCGGCGCTCGCCGATCGGCCGGCCGCAGTTGCTGCAAACGCCGTAGGTGCCCTGGTCGAGCTGGGCCAGCGCGCGATTGATCTGCGCGAGCTCCGCGGCGGTCGCCTCGCCGATGCCGGCCAGCACGGCGTCGTTCTCCATCTGCACGACCTGCTCGGCGAAATCCTTGTCGAGCGGGCCGGAGGAGCGCGTGATGTCGGCGCGCACCTTCGCGGCGCGCGCCAGCAATTCCTGTTTCTGCTTCTGCAGCTTCCGGCGGACGGCCTCGAACTCGGTCGCCATGGGACCTCGCGGCGCTGGCTGGGGCGGCGGCCTGCGCCGCCGCCCTGGGGTCCCGTCAGTTTACCTGTACTTCGACCGTCCTGGCGCGCGGCGCGGGCTTCTTGGGCACCCGGACCTTCAGGACGCCGTTCCGGCTCTCCGCCAGGATCGCGGCGACGTCGGCATCTTCCGGCAGCCGGAAGCTGCGCGAGAAATTGCCGTAGAAGCTTTCGACGCGATGCACTTTCTCGTCCTTGTGTTCGGCTTCCTTGCGGCGCTCACCGCTGATCGTGATGACGCTTTCATCCACGGTGACCTTGACGTCTTCCTTGCTCACTTCCGGCAGTTCCGCCTTGATGAGATAGTCGGCTTCGGTCTCCGAGATGTTGGCGACCGGCGTCCAGGCCGGCACGTCGCTCTCTTCGGCGTTGCCCGGGCGGGCCGTCGCCAGCCGCCCGAAGAACGGGTTGTAACGCGCAAAAATGTCGTCCAGTTCCCTGAACGGTTCCCAGCGAATCAGTGTCATGTCTTGTCTCCTTTTGCCCTCCACGGGCCTGGCCTACTGAATGGGACCAGCGCTTGGTCATTTCAAGGCTCGCGGCCGAATCGCTACGCCGCGCCGGCGCGGTTTGCTAGGCATCGGCTCGCGCCCGTAATATCAGGGCGATAGCGAGGGAGTCCATGGGCCGCGATCACAACCCCGTACCGGGACAGTGGTACGAGAGCCTCGATGACGAAGAGGTCTTCCAGGTCCTGTCGGTCGACGAGGACTCGGAGCTGATCGAGTTGCAGTACGAGGACGGCGATGTCGAGGAGATCGATTACGAGACCTGGCAGGAACTCGACCTCGAGCTGACCGAGGAACCGGAGGGCTGGTCGGGCTCCGAAGACGAAGAGGATGAGGACGAGGACCTCGACGACGAAGATGAAGACGACGACGATTGGGATGACGACGAGGACGAGGAGGAGGAAGACGACGGCTACGGCGACCGCGACGACTACTGATCCCGGCGGCGCACCCGCCCATCTTCGCCACCGGCCGCCGCCGGAACCCGCCCTGAAGGCGCCGGTCCAACGGGCAGGCCAATCAAGGACCACAACCATGAAAACCACGATCCTGGCGCTGCCGATGGCGCTGCACGCGGCGTGCGTGAGTTCCGGACCTGAATCGCAGCTCGGCAAGCAGGAACCGCGGCGCATCGAGATGAGCCGCACGAGCGACTGCGTCTTTCACTCGACTATCAGCGGGTTCGATGCGCTCGACGACCGCTACGTCGTGCTCTTCGCCATGGGCAGCCGCAAGGCCTACCTGGCCGAGATCGCGGGCGGTTGTTTCGACATGTCCCACCAGTCGGCGCTCGCCGCTGTGGACGGCGACGGCAACGGCCAGATTTGCGGCTTCGGCCGCGATTCGGTCGCCTACCGGCGGATGGGCATGGTCGAGAATTGCCGCATCCTGGCCCTCGAGCAGCTCTCCGAGGAGCGCCGCATTGAACTGGGAGTCGGCTCGCCGCAGAAAAAGCCGAAGAACGACGACAAGAAGGAAGAGAAAAAAGACGACCCGAAATGACGCGCTGACTTGATTTGGGGTCGGGCCGCATCCATAGCTGGCGGAGGTCCCGTATTCCCTTGGAGCGCAGATGAAAAGAATTCTGCTCTTCCTGCTCACAAACTTCGCGATCCTGCTAGTCGCGAGCGTGACGCTCAGGCTCCTGGGCGTCGAGCCATGGCTGAACCAGCAGGGCATCAACTTCAGTTCGCTCCTGATCTTTGGCGCCGTGCTCGGATTCGGTGGCGCGTTCCTGTCGCTCGCCATCTCGAAGTGGTCGGCCAAGCGCATGATGGGCGTCCAGGTCATCACGGAGCCGCGCACCGAGCCGGAGACCTGGCTCGTCGAGACGGTCCGCCGGCACGCTGCGCAGGCCGGCATCGGCATGCCGGAGGTCGGTTACTTCGAGTCCCCTGTCCCGAACGCCTTTGCCACCGGCGCCCGGCGCGACAAGGCACTCGTTGCCGTCAGTTCCGGGCTGCTGCAGCGCATGAACCGGCGCGAAGTCGAAGCCGTGCTCGGCCATGAAGTGACCCATGTCGCGAACGGCGACATGCTGACGCTCACGCTGATCCAGGGCGTCGTGAATACTTTCGTGTTCGTCGCCTCGCGCCTGATCGGCAACGTCGTCGACAAGGTCGTATTCCGCAACGAGCGCGGCCACGGGCCTGCGTTCTGGATCACGACGATAGTCGCGGAGCTCGTGCTAGCCTTCCTTGCAACGATGATCGTCATGTGGTTCTCGCGTCAACGCGAATTTCGCGCCGACGGCGGAGGCGCGCGCCTCGCGGGCCGCCAGAACATGATCTCCGCCCTCGAAACGCTCGGGCGCGGACACAGCGAGCCTTTGCCGGACAAGATGGCGGCATTCGGCATCAGCGGCCGCGTTGGCCAGGGCTTCAAGCGGCTGTTCATGAGCCATCCGCCGATCGAGGAGCGCATCGCGGCCCTGCAGGCGGCGCAGATCGCCTGACGTGCGGGCGCCGGCGTGCGCGAAGCGACGCAGGCAGCGCCCCTCAGTAAGATGCCCGTCATGGCCGTGACACCCTCGCCTGTTTCAGAATCCGCGCTGCAAGCGCTGAAGAAACTTCTCGGCCCGGGCGGCTGGCTCGATGCCGCGGCCGATCGCGCGCCGTTCGAAACCGATTTTCGCGGGATCCACAAGGGCAGCACACCGCTCGTCGCGTTGCCGGACTCGACCCAGCGCGTGGCGGAATTCGTGCGCTTCTGCGCGCGCGAGCACATCGGCATCGTGCCCCAAGGCGGTAACACCAGTTATTGCGGTGGGGCGACACCCAGCGCGAGCGGGAACGAAATCGTGCTGTCGCTCCGGCGGATGCGCAGGATCCGCGTCTTCGATGCCCTGAACGATTCGCTGACCGCCGAAGCCGGCTGCGTGCTCGCGGAACTGCAGGATGCAGCCACGGCCGCGAACCGCCTGCTGCCGATGTCGCTCGGGTCGGAAGGGAGCTGCACGCTCGGCGGCATCATTTCGACGAACGCGGGCGGCACGGCCGTGTTGCGCTACGGAATGATGCGGGCCCTCGTACTCGGCCTCGAGGTCGTCCTGCCCGACGGGCGGGTGCTCGATCAGCTCACCGCGCTACGAAAGGACAATACCGGCTACGACGTGAAGCAGCTCTTCATCGGCGCCGAGGGGACGCTCGGCGTCGTGACGGCGGCGAGCCTCCGGCTGTTTCCGCGGCCTGCCGCGTCGGCGACCGCGATGATCGCACTCGCCTCGCCTGCCGCCGCGCTGAGGTTGCTTGCCCGGCTCCGCGAGACGCTCGGCGATGCCGTGACGACGTTCGAACTGATCCCGCGTATCGCCCTCGAGTTCGTGTGCCGCCATGTCTCCGGCACGCGCGACCCCTTCGATCGCGCGCATGACTGGTACGCATTGGTCGAGGTGACGCTCGCGCACGCCGACAATGTTCTCGCCGACCGCTGCGAAACCATTCTGGCCACGGCAATCGAGCGAGGCGCGGCAAGCGACGCCGTCATCTCGAGTTCGGAATCGCAGCGCGAGGCCCTGTGGCGGTTGCGTGAGACCATTCCGGAAGCTCAGCGCCACGAAGGTGTCAGTCTGAAGCACGACATTGCGGTCGAGCCTGCAAAGCTGCCGCAATTCGTCGAAGAAGGACGCGCGCTCCTCGCGCAGCTCGCGCCGGGGGCGAGGCTCGTCGCGTACGGACATCTCGGCGACGGCAACCTGCATTTCAACCTGAGCGCAGCCGCGGGCGACGATGGCCGGGCCTTGCAGGCAGCCAGCGACGCAATCCGGCGCGCCGTGCACGACCTGGTCGCGCGCCATGGCGGCAGCATCAGTGCGGAGCACGGCATCGGGCAGCTCAAGGTCGCCGAGCTTGCGCGCTACGAGGATCCGGCGGCGTTCGAGCTCATGCGGCGGATCAAGCGCGCGATCGATCCGCGGGGAATCATGAATCCCGGCAAGGTGCTTGCGCCGGATTCGTGACGAGCGGGGGCGCAAGCTGTCATGCTGGCCGCCCCGTACTGCCGAGATCAACAGATGTCCTCGAGTTCCGCGGACCAGCTGCCGCGGCGGCTGAGTCTCGCAACCGCGATCGCCACGGTCGCGGGCGTCACGATCGGCAGCGGCATCTTTCGGGTCCCCGCGGAGGTCGCCACGCAGTCCGGCAGCGCCGGCGCGATGATCCTGGTCTGGGTCGCCGGCGGCCTGCTCACGCTCGCCTTCGCCCTGCTGCTGTCCGAGCTCGGCGCGATGTATCCGCGCTCCGGCGGGCTCTATGTCTACATCCGCGAGGCCTTCGGCGAGCTCGCGGCTTTCGTCTATGGCTGGACCTTCCTGCTGGTCAACCCCGCGGGCTGGGCCGCGATCGCCACGGTCTTCGCCGAGTACCTGGGCAAGTTCGTCCCGCTCACGGAAGTCGCCAGGCGCGGGGTGGCCGTCAGCCTCATCGTGCTGATGGCGTCGGCGAACTACCGCTCGGTGTTGCTGGGCGCCGGCATCCAGAACGTCTTTACATTCGTGAAGGTGGTCGCGCTCGTATCCATGGCGCTGTTCATCATCGCGCTCGGCAATCCGGCCGGCGGCTCATTCGCCGCCGAAATCGTCTGGTCTCCCGCGACCTGGCCGGGATTCCTGCTGGCGCTGGTTGCCGCGCTGTGGGCTTACGAAGGAGCATCGTCGTTCTGCAATCTCGCAGGCGAAGTCCGCGATCCCGACCGCAACGTGCCGCGCGCGCTGATGCTGGGCGTCGGCGCGGTCATGATTCTCTATCTGGCCGTCAACGTGGCCTATCTCTACATCCTGCCGCTCGAGGTGATCAAGCTTTCGCCGCTCGTCGCTGCCGATGCCGCGGGCCAGGTGCTGGGGACCGGCGCCTCGGCGCTCATTTCGGGCCTCGTGATGGTCTCGACGTTCGGCGCTCTGGCGGGAGTCTGCATGACCGAGCCGCGGTTGTATTTTGCGATGGGTCGTGACCGCAATTTCTTCGCGGCGACCGGCCGCATTCATCCGCGCTTTGCGACGCCCCACGTCGCGATCATGGTCGCCACCGCCGTTGCCTGCACTTACGCATCGATCCGGACATTTGGGCAGCTCGCCGCGACGTTCGTACTCGGCCTGATGCCCTTCTACGCGCTTGCCGTGATCGGAGTCTGGCGGTTGCGACGCAAGCGCCCCGACGCCGAACGTCCTTATCGCAGCTTCGGCTATCCGTGGGTGCTGGTCCTGTACGTGGCCGCGGTCATCCTCGTGCTGGGCAACGCCCTGATCGAGACGCCGGGCATCGCGCTCATCAACGTCGCCATCTCGCTCGCGGGCGTGCCGGTCTATTACATCTGGAAGAAGCTGTACCGCTGACCTTCCGCGTCATTTCTGCTGACCGGCGGGCCTGGTCCAGCGGCTATGCTGCCGGATCAGCCCTTCCTGGGCGACGCTTGCGACGAGGCGTCCGTCCCGCGTGTAGATCGATCCGCGACTGAAGCCCCTGGCGCCGGACGCGCTCGGGCTGCCGATCGCGTACAGGAGCCACTCATCCACCCGCAGGTCGCGATGAAACCAGATCGCATGATCGATGCTGGCAAGCTGAAGCTCCAGGAAAGACACGCCGTGCGGAAGCGCCGCGGTCGCGAGCAGGTGGTAATCGGAAACATAGGTCAGCAGGCAGCGGTGCAGTGACTGATCGTCCGGCAGCCGGCCGACTACCCGGAACCACACCAGCTTGGTAGCCGGCCGCTTCACCGGCTTCAGATAATCCGGCGGATCCACCACGCGAAACTCGAAGGGTCGCTGCTTCCGGAAATACCCGCCGACCTTGTCGGGCACCTTGTCGAGCATCTCAGGGTCCATCTCGCCGAGAGCTTTGAGCCCCTCGGGCGGCGGGGCCTCCGGCATCAGCGCCTGGTGATCGAGCCCCGGCTCGGCGATCTGAAACGACGCCGACATCGTGAGGATCGGCTGGCCGTGCTGGATCGCGACGACGCGCCGGCTGGTGAAACTGCCGCCATCGCGGCTGCGATCCACCTCGAAGATGATCGGCACGCTGAAGTCGCCGCGCCGCAGGAAATAGGCGTGCAGGGAGTGCACCTGACGCCCCTCCACCGTGCGCGACGCGGCAACGAGTGCCTGGCCGAGCACTTGCCCCCCGAACACCTGCGGCGCGCCGACGTCGCGGCTCGCTCCGCGAAACAGGTTGTCTTCGAGCTGTTCAAGATCGAGGAGCTCGAGCAGTTCCTTCAGCCGCGACTCCATGGCGGCCAAGCCTAGCCGCAAGCTCGCCGGGGCTCCAGCATCGCGGCTTTTCGACGGCACTTGACGCGCCTGATGGCGATGATCACGCTAGTTGCGATCCGAGGCCGATTCCGGTTTGACCGCGAAGGAGTTCGGGCGTGGGGCAGATCGATCCATCGGGCTGGTCAGCGGCCAGTTACTGTCCGTCCGATCGCTTCGAAGCTTGGGCCCACCAATTGGGCCGGGTGTATTGCGATTTCGCGATCGATCGGCCGATCAAGCCGGCGTTCGACGCAATGATGCGTTTTCGGACGGCGGACGGCCTCGAGGTCGTGGAATGCGTCTGCGATCCATGCGGCGCCGTGCGCCGGAATCAGGAAATCGCGCGGGACGATCGCCAGATTCTCGGCATCCAGCTGGTCCTGGCAGGTCGCGAACATATCTGCTTCGACGGCGAGGAGATCGAGCTCGGCGGGGGCGACATCCTGATCTGGGATAGCACGCGCCAAATGCGTTTTGTAGTGCGCGAGCGCCTGCACAAGGTTTCAGTCGTGTTGCCGCTCGTCAGGTTCCAACACTGGCATCCCGGCTCTCGGCGCTCGATCCAGCGCCGGCTCGACGGTACGGCCGGCGCAGGCCGCCTGCTCGCCCGCTATATCGCCGGGCTGCCGGGACACTTCATCGGCGACAGCGCCATCGAGGGCGACGCACTGACCGAAGCAACGCTCGCTTTGCTGACTCACGCGCTCGGCCGCGACGAGGACCATGACACGGCCACATTGCGCGGCGCCCAATTGTTCCGTATCCGCCAGTTCATCGACGAGAAGCTGTTCCAGCCGGATCTTTCGCCGCCGATGATCGCCGAGGCCCACCGCATCTCGATCCGCTATCTGCACTGGCTTTTCGAGGAAACCGGCGACACCCTAGTCCAGTTCATCATTAAAGAGCGCCTGAAGCGTTGCCGTCGCGAACTCGCCATTCAGGCCATGCACAATCGCACGATCACTGACATCGCGCTTTCGTGGGGCTTTCACGACCTGACGCACTTCAGCCGGAGATTCCGGCAGGAATTCGGCCAGTCGCCGCAGGAGTTCCGGCGGCAGGCATTGAATAGCGAGGCGCAGAAGTCGTGACGCTCTATCGCGCGGCCATCGCCGCGAGTGCGTCCGCCGCGAGGATCTCAATCCAGTAGCCGTCCGGATCCTTGATGAAGGCCAGGCCCTTCATCTTGCCGTCGTCCGGGCGCTTCACGTAATCGACGCCAAGCCGATCGAAGCGCTCGCAGGCCTCGTATACGTTTGGCACGCTGATGCCGATGTGGCCGAAGCCGCGCGGATCGTGGTTGCCGTCGTGGTATCCCGAAAAGGCGGGATCCGCTTCGGTGCCCCAGTTGTGGGTCAGCTCGAGTGTCGCTTTCTGGCGGAACGCATAGGCCGCGCGGCCGATGGCATCGCCGGGCACGGGTCCGTCCTCCGAGCGCAAATAGGCCATGAAGTACAGCGAGAACTTCATGTCCGGGAAGTCGAAACGCTTCAGCAGTTGCATGCCGAGCACTTCGCTGTAGAACGCGACCGATTTGACCGGATCGCGGACCCTTAGCATGGTCTGGTTGAAGACGAACCGGTTCGTCGCCGGGTCCGGGTTCGTCGCCAGTTCCTCCAGCCGCCTGCCGGCTGATGGCATTGTCATGTCGGACTCCCGCGCAATGGGGCGCTGCTCCGATCATAACGGCCACCCGTCGGCGTGATTCGCTCTGTTCGCGCACAGTCGGGTGACCTTGCATCCAGAGTAAAGACCGGACCCCGGCGGCCCCCTATCCTACTAGGCGGGACGCCGCGCTCGAGGCGCCAGTACCTATTTCACATCGCAGGAGACACGACATGCCGGCCGCCGCCAAGTCCGCCCGCAAGGCCAAAATTCCCACCGCGCCCACCTTCTTCAAGAAACGCGAGGTCGACGGTGAGTTCATCCACATCGATGCCATCGACTGGCAAGTGATGCCGGAGCCGTTCTGCATCAATGGCATCCGTTACAAGCTGCTTCACGTCTCGCCCGAGCTCGGCGCCTGGACAGCCATTTACGATTGTCCCGCCGGCTCGTACTTCAACGCCCACGTTCACCTCGGTCCGGGCGAGTATCTCCTGACCAAGGGCCGCATGGACGTGCGCGGCGGATCGCTGACGGGCGGCGCCACGGCCTACGCACTCGGTTACGGCTATGAGCCGGCCAATGCGCGCCACGACAAGACGTACTTTCCAATCGCCAGCGAGTTCTACATGACCTTCATCGGGCCGCTGCATTTCCTGGATGACAAGGACACGACGATCGCAGTCGTCGGATGGAAGGAAGTCCAGGAGATGTGGCTGCAACAGACGGGCGGCGGCTGAACGAGCTTGCCGCGCGCCTAGCTGACCACTTGGGCCCGGGCGGGCTGCTGACCGGGGCGGAGGTCGGCGCGCGTGCCGAAGCCTGGGGTTCGACGGGGTCCTGTCAGGCACTCGCGATTGCGAGGCCGGCGACCACCGCAGAGGTGGCGGCAGTTCTTTCCCACTGCAACGACGCCGGCCTCGCCGTCGTTCCCTACGGCGGCGGGACGGGCTTGGTCCAGGGCGCAATCGCCTCCGCGGGAGAGCTGCTGCTTTCGCTCGAACGGCTCCGGGGGCCTCCCGACATTGACCCGCTCGGGCGCACCGCCGTCGTGCACGCCGGGGTCGCACTGCAGGAAATGCAGCAGGCGGCCGATGAGGCGGAGTTCCTGTTCCCGCTCGATCTCGGCGCCCGTGGCAGCGCCACGATCGGCGGGAACATCTCGACCAACGCGGGCGGCAACCGCGTCATCCGGTTCGGGATGATGCGCGAGATGGTGCTCGGGCTCGAGGCCGTGCTCGCCGACGGCACCGTCGTCACGTCGATGAACCGGATGCTCAAGAATAACGCGGGCTATGACTTGAAGCAGCTCTTCATTGGTTCCGAAGGAACGCTCGGCGTCGTCACGCGCGCGGTGCTCAGACTGCGGGAGAAGCCGCTGAGCCAGAATCTGGCGCTGGTCGCCGCACCATCGTTCGCTGCGGTGATGCGGATGCTGAAGCTCGCCGACCGCGCGCTCGGCGGTCAGTTGAGCGCCTTCGAAGTCATGTGGCGCGAGTTCTACGAGATCGTCACGACTCCGCCCGCGCGCAACAAGCCGCCGCTCGCTCAGGGCTCACCATACTACGTGCTGATCGAATCGTTGGGCGGCAACGAAGCCGCCGACCGGCACCACTTCGAGGAAATGCTGGGCAGCCTTTTCGACGAGCGCGCGATCAGCGATGCGGTCATCGCCGATTCCCGAGCGCACTACGAGTCATTGTGGACGATCCGCGATTCGGTCGAGGAACTGCTGCGGTTCGGGCCGCCCCTGATGTTCGACGTCAGCCTGCCCATCGCGGCGATGGAGGAGTACGTCCGCGGCGTGCGCGAGCAGCTGGAACGGCAATTCCCGGGAAATCGGTGCGTCGTGTGGGGGCACGTCGGCGACTCCAACCTGCACGTCTGGATCTCGACCGCGCTACCTGTGACGGAGTCGCGTGCAGCCGTCGAGCATGTCGTCTACAGTCCGCTGCGTGCCGTCGAAGGCTCGATCTCCGCCGAGCACGGGATCGGAGTCGAGAAGCGCAGCCATCTCGGGCTCAGCCGGAGCGGCGCCGAGATCGGCTTGATGCGCGAGCTCAAATCGCGGCTCGACCCGAGGGGCATCCTCAACCCCGGGAAGATCTTCGCGTAAGCCCGGCCCGGGCGTGCGCCCGGCGGGAACGACTCAGAAATTCACGCTCGCGCTCAGTGTCACGAGTCGCGGCTGCCCCAGAGTGCCGATTATCAGCGAAGGCTGCGGGATCAGCGGATTGAAGTTCGGAAAAAGCGTCGTGTCGGTGTAGTACTCCTCATCGAACACGTTCTCGACGCTGACCGCGATCTCCCAGTTCTCGCGAGCGATGCCCGCCCGGACGCCGACAAGATCGTAGCTCGGGTTCTGGAAATTGTTCCCGAGATCGGTCTCGAATTCGCCGATGTGAGTGAGCTGGAGGCGGCCGACGAAGGACCAGTCGCCCGTAAGCGACCGCTCGTAGTCCGCGGCGAGCGTCATGCTGTTCTCCGTCATGAACGGAGGAGTGAGCCCGCTGAGGTCGGTGCCGTCGTCGAGCACCGTGCCGCTGTCCCACTCGGCGTCCACCATGCCGGCGCCGAAGGAGATCGTCAGATTCTCGGTCGCCTGGTATGTCAGGTCGATCTCCGCGCCGTATTGCGACGAGTCGCCTGCATTCAGGATGCCCTCGACGATGTTTCCGGTCTGCGGATCGGTCGTCTGGAGTTCGAACTGCCGGTCCCGGTAGTCGACACCGAACGCGGCGACCGACAGCAGCAGCCGGCCGTCCAGCAACCGGCCCTTGTAGCCGATCTCGTAGCTCGTGGCCTTCTCCGGGCCGAAGCCGAACAGCACGTTGGAGCCTTCGAAATTAGCGAGGTTGAACCCGCCCGGCTCGAAGCCCTGCGCGACGTTCGCATACAGGTTCGACCCGGACTCGCCCAGGAAATAAGTTATCGATGCACGAGGCAGGAACTCCGTCTCCTCCTCTTCGCCGGTCAACCCACTCTGGCGATTGCGCACAAATGCGCGCCAGCGGTCGACGCGAGCACCGCCGCCGAACTCCCAGCTGCCTGCCCGGTAGCTCGCAGTCGCGAACGCCGCGATCTGCTCGCGGTCGCGCTGGCGATCCTCGAAGGGAACCGTATCGATGGTCTGCGGCTCCTCTGCGGCCGTCGGGATGACCCCGTCGAAGAGCGACGCGCCACCGCGGAACAGCAGCACGGAATCCATCTCCTCGCGGTAATCGATGTAATAGAGGCCCGCCAGCCATTCGAACGGCCCGGATCCCGTTGAAGTCACCCGGATTTCCTGCGTCAGTATCTTGAACAATTCCGGCCGGAAGAGATCGAGCACGTACTCCTGCGAGATGTCGAGGTCGATGTTCTGGACGAGGGTGTTGTCGGTATAGGACGTGACCGACTTGACCTCATAGCCGCCAACGTCATACGCGAACTCCAGCGTGCCGGCGACGGTGTCGCGATTCAGGCGTGGGTTATACGTGCGACCGAGCACGTGCGGAAACTCGTAGTTGTTGTCGAGCTCGGTGGTCCAGACGTTGTTTGGCGCATCGAGTTCGTTCCAGCGCACCGTGGCGTACATCGAGAGCCGCTCGCTGAGCGGGCCCGCGAAGGACAGGCGCACGCCGTTTTCGTCCACTCTGCCGATGTCCGGATCGCTCGACCCCTCGCCGCCGTTCGTGCGGGGCAGGTTACCGTTCACGAGGTAACCGTCGTCCGAATGCGAGTAGCCGAACAGGCGCATCGCCCAGCTCTCCCCAAGCGGCACATTGAGCAACGCTTCGATGTCGCGCAGGTCCTGTCCGCCGGTGATGGCCTTCACGCGTCCGGAGAATCCGGAAGGATCCGGTCGGCCGGTGACGAAGCGCACGGCGCCGCCGATGTTGCTGCCGCCGTACAAGGTCCCCTGCGGCCCCTTCAGCACTTCGATGCGTTCGATGTCGCCGACACGCGCGGACGCATCCGTGAAGTTCTGCACGTCGTCGATGTAGAAGCCGACGCCCTGGGTATTGCCGAATGAGCCGAGGCCGCGGATCGAAACGTTCGGGAATCCGTCCGCTCGCTGCGACAGGGACAGGTTGGAGACGGCGAATCCAATGTCCTCGAGGCCCGCGATGTTCGCGCGGTCGATCGTCTCAGCCGAGATCGTGCTGATCGATTCCGGAATCTCGAGCACGGTTTCCTCGCGCTTGCGCGCGGTGACGGTGACCGCCTGCAGGATCGTCTCCTCCTGGGCCGCCGCCATTTCTGCCGGTGCACCGGCAGCGGCTACGAGTGTGGCGCCGGCGAGCGTGCATCGCAGCCAAATTCGGTCAATTCTCGCGGTGAGCATCGTAGATCCCCCCAATCCCTGTCGCATGTTTATCCCAACGCCCTCGATGCCGCTTGGCGCTGGGTGCAAGCGAGGTCATAGGACAGGGCAAGCGCCGGAAGCTTGCGGCGGCGGGTGCGGGATCAGTCGGGAGGCGCAACGCCGAGACGTTCCCTCATGATCGGGCTCGTGGTCGTGTACTGGAGGAACTGGCGCTTCTCGGGATAGACGTAGTGCTGAACGCCGAATGCGGCGAGCGCGGCCTCGTGGAATCCCGACAGGATGAGCTTCTTCTTCCCCGGATAGGTATTGATGTCGCCGATCGCGAAGATGCCGGGCGTGCTGGTCTGGAACTTCTCGGTGTCGACGGAGAGCGCCTTCTTTTCCAGCGCAAGTCTCCAGTTCGCGACCGGGCCGAGTTTCGGATGCAGACCGAAGCAGGCGAGCAGGAGCTCGGACCGGACCTCGGTCACCGATTTGTCGCGGCCCTGGATCGTGACGCCGCGCAGGCGGCCGTTTTCCTCCAACAGAGACTGGATCGTTCCTTCGAAGTAATGCAGCCGCCCGGCGGCTGCCAGCTCTTTCATGCGCGCAACGGACGCCGGCTGCGCGCGGAATTCCGCGCGGCGGTGCACGAGCGTGACCGAGCGCGCCTTGCCGCAGAACTCGAGCGCCCAGTCGAGCGCGCTGTCGCCGCCGCCGGCGATCAGCAGGTCCTTTCCATGAAAGTCCTCGGTGCGACGCACCCGGTAGTGAATCTGCGTGCCTTCATATCGTTCCGCGCCCGGTACCATCAGGCGGCGGGGCTGGAAGGACCCGAGGCCGGCTGCGATGATGACGCTGCCTGCGTCGAAGACTTTTTCGGCCGATGTACGGAGCTCGAACCGCCCCGTTTCAATCGGCCGGAGACTCGTCACTTCCTGCCCCAAATGGAAGCCGGCGTGGAATGGCTTGATCTGCTGAAGCAGCCGGTCGACGAGTTCCTTCGCGCCGCAAACCGGCAGCGCGGGGATGTCGTAAATGGGCTTGTCGGGGTAGAGCTCGGTGCACTGCC
Organism: Steroidobacteraceae bacterium; assembly: GCA_040878925.1. GTDB lineage: Bacteria > Pseudomonadota > Gammaproteobacteria > Steroidobacterales > Steroidobacteraceae > SCUD01. The sequence goes on from JBBDLI010000013.1 coordinate 205,503, forward strand.
CGCCCGGATGCGCAAGCGAGTCCACGATCTCGCATTTCATCCCGAGCAGCCCGAGCTCGAAGATCGCGAACAGGCCGACCGGACCCGCGCCGACGATGACGCATTCGGTCTGGATGACGGCCGGTGCCGCGGCTTCGCTCACGGGACTTCCTCGGGATGTATGGGCCGGTCGCAATCGCGCGGCAAGGGCCGGCATTCTAGCCGATGATAGGCTTGGGCCCCATGGCCCACGCCCTGGAAACTCCGCTCGCGCTGCTGGTACGCGATTTCCTCGAATTGAAGTCGCAGGGCGCCGCTTTCGTCCTCGCGACCATCGTCGCGACCGAAGGCTCCACGTATCGCAAGGCCGGTACCCAGATGCTGATCACATCGGCGTCGCAGTTGCGCGGGCTGCTGTCGGGCGGGTGCCTCGAGGTCGATCTCGTCGAACACGCGCGCGATGTGCTCGCTTCCGGCGTGCCGCGGCTCGCCTCGTACGACATGCGCGGGGAGGACGATCGGCTGTTCGGCATCGGCAGCGGCTGCGAGGGCGCGATGCGGGTGCTGCTCCAGCGGGTCGGCCCTGCCGAAAACTGGCAACCGCTCGCCGAACTCGCCGCGCGAATGGCGGAGCGAAGTCCCGCATCGATCGCGTTGATTGCAGGGGGCACCGCGGCCGGCCGCGGCTGGTGGAAGCACGGCGGCAATGCGCCCTGGCCGGAGCCGGCTGAAGTGCAGGACGCGCGCCGCACGACTGTCGGCGACGCCGCGCCCTGCCTGCTCAACCTCCAGCTCGACGGGCAATCGACGGACGTGCTCGTGTTGCCCGTGCGGCCACCGCCGCTGTTGCTCTTGTGCGGCGCGGGTGTCGACGCGGTGCCGCTTGCACGGCAGGCCATCGCGCTCGGCTTTGCGGTCACGGTTTGCGACCATCGCCCCGCACTCACAGTTCCGGCGCGCTTTCCGCACTGCGAGCTGCGCTGCCAGCCGGCCGGGGAGTTCGGCCGCGTCCCGGAACTCGCGCTCTGCGACGCGGCGATCGTGATGAGCCATCACTTGTCCGCGGACCTCGCGTATCTCAGCGCGATTGCCGATCAACCCGGCATCGGGTACGTGGGCCTGCTCGGCCCCGCGCCGCGGCGTGACCGGCTGCTCCGCGAACTGGGCGCGCGTGCGTCGGCGCTCGGCGGTCGACTCCGCGCGCCGGTCGGGCTCGACCTCGGCGCGCGCACGCCGGAAGCGATCGCGCTCGCGGTGGCGGCTGAGCTGCATGCCTGGATTGCGGGCCGCGGCGGCGGCCCCTGGCACGAGAAATTTCCGGCAACGCGCCCATGAGGGCGGCCGAACCCAGCGCGCGCCGCGAAAGCGCCCTGCCCGCGGTGCGCCGGGACGCCGGCGGCGAGCGCCGCATCGACATGCGCGCGGTCGCCGTGCTCGCGTTGCCTCTCGTCCTGAACAGCACGGTACAGGCCGTGCTGAACCTGACCGACACCTGGTTCATCGGGCGCCTGTCGACGGCGGCGACCGCGGCGATCGCGGCGGTTCACTGGCTCGCGTTGCTCGCGCTCTTCCTGATCGGCGGCGTCGCGATAGGCGTGCAGACGCTCGTCGCGCAAGCCTACGGCGCCGGCCGCTATCGCCGCACCAGCCAGATCGCGTGGATGGGGCTCTGGGCTTCGGTGCTGACGATTCCCGCATTCGCGCTCACGATCGCCATCGGTCCGCCCATGTTCCGCGCTTTCGGACTGCCGCCGGAAGTCGGGGATCTCGCCCTCGAATTCTGGACGCCGCGCATGGTCGGCGGCCCGCTGGCCGCGGCGCTGTGGGCCGCGGTCGCTTACTTCAACGGCGTCGGCCGGACGCGGATCCCGCTCGTGATCGGGCTCGTCGTCATGGGCTCGAACGTGATACTGAACGAGATTTTCATTTTCCGGTTCGGCTGGGGCATGGCGGGCGCCGCCTGGGCGACGACGGTGGCGGAACTGATCGGCGTCCTGCTGGCGATCCGGATGATCCTCCGACTCGAGCCCGAGCGATTCCGGCCGAGGCTGACGTGGCGGCCGAAGACGCGTCGCATCGTCACGCTGATCGCGCTCGGCCTGCCCATGGCGATGACCGCCTGCGCCGATCTCGGCGCGGCGGCGCTATTCCAGCTCATGCAGGTACAGGTCGGCATCGTCGACGGCGCGGCGACGCAGATCGTCACGATCTTCACTGCGCTCGCCTACATGCCGGGCATCGGGCTCGCCCTCGCCGGCACGACACTGGTCGGCCAGGCGATCGGTGCGGGGGACCGCGACTGGGCCGAGCGCCTCGGCAACCGGATCATTGCGGTCGTCGCCTGTTACATGGGCGGAATCGGCATCCTGATCGCGCTCGTCGGCAACTGGCTGGTGCCGCACTTCGTCAACGCGGCCGATCCGCGCGCCGCGGAAGTCATCGCGCTTTGTTCGTCGCTCCTCTGGCTTGCCGCCGCCTACCAATTCTTCGACGGCGTCAATCTCGCGAGCGTGTTTTGCCTTCGCGGCGCAGGGGACGCGCGCGTGCCGGCGCTGATCGTGCTGGCCTGCGGCGTGTTCCTGTTCCTCCCGCTCACGCACCTGCTCACGTTCGCGCCGGGCGAAGGCTGGTTCGAGTTGGCGCCCGGATACGGCCTGGGTGCCGTTGGCGGCTGGAGCGCGATCCTCGTCTACGTGCTCGCGATCGGCACGGGGCTCTGGTTCCGCTGGAAGAGCGGTGCCTGGCGGAAGATCCGCCTCTATTCGTAGTCGCGGGCGACGCGGAACCCGAGATCGGACTGGCGATGGGACGTGGGTTCCGCGCCCCGCGCGGGCGCACGCGCATCGCGCGGCCGGCTCGCCCAGGAGCCACCGCGAACGCCTTTTCGCTCGCAACCGCCCTGCCAGATCCAGGCGCGCGCGTCCAGCGGCCGCCCGGCATAACTCGCGCTGAAGCAATCCATCACCCACTCGCGCGCATTGCCGATGATGTCGAAGACGCCGAACGCATTCGGCTTGTACTGCCCGACCGGCGCCAACGCCGGCGCGCGATCGCTGCAACGCGCATTCGGCCAGGGAAAGCGCTGCGCGTCGACCGCGGACGAGTCGTAAACGTTTGCGTGGTCGCAGGCGAGCGACAGCGCGACGTCCTCGCGCGAATCGCGCTCGCCCCAGTAACGCGGAAAGGACGTGCCGCCGCGCGCGACATACTCCCATTCCGCTTCCGAGGGCAGGCGGTAGCGCTTGCCGCTCTCTTTGGCGAGCCACTCCGCATAGGCGCGGGCATCGTCCCAGCTCACGCAGACCACAGGCTCGTCGTCCCGCGGCGCGGCGCCGAAGCCGGGATCGCGCCAGCTCCGGTCGCGGTCCTGCACCCACTGGCCGCCGAGCCACACGCGGCAACCCAAGACCGCTTTCCAGCCGGTCGCTTCGACGAAGCGGCGGAACTCCCCGACCGTGATCTCGCGGCGCGCGATCAGGAAGGGCCGCGCGAACGAGAGCGCGATGCCAGGCGACTCGCCGGTGTCGGCATCGCGTTCCACGGCATCGGGCGCCGTACCCATCGTGAATTGGCCGGGCGGAACCACCGCGAGATCGGGGCACGCCGGGCAATCCTTCGTTGCGCTCGCCGTCGTCGCGGACTGGCCGATTGCGCCCGGCGCGATGACCAGCAGCATCGCAAGCAGAATCGCTCGTTTCATCGATCGTCGGACTCGCCTGCCCCGAGATCGAGCGCGACGCGAAATCCAGCATCGCCCGCATGCTCGCCGGCGGGCGCGGCGACCCGGAAGGCGCTCCGGCTTTCCGCGGGCGGCGTCAACCAGCTTCCGCCGCGCTGCACGCGCTCGCCGCAGCCGCCGAGCCACTCCCAGGCACGCGCATCGCGCGGGCGCCCGACGTAACTAGCCGTCGCACAATCCTGGACCCACTCCTTGACGTTGCCGATCACATCGTGCAGTCCGAATGCGTTGGAACTGAACTGGCCGACGGCCGCGAGATCGGCGTGCCCGTCGCGGCAGCCTGCATTGGGCCAGCCGAGGCGGTAGCCCGCTTCGGACACGAGGTCATACGTGTTCGCGTGATCGCAGCCGTCCTCGGATTCGTCGCCCCAGGGCCGGAGCGACCGGCTGCCCGCGCGCGCCGCGTACTCCCACTCGGCTTCGGAGGGCAGCCGGTAGCGCGCGCCGGTCTTGCCGGAGAGCCATTGCACATAGGCTTGCGCATCGCCAAAGGAAACGCAGCTTACCGGCAGTTCGTCGCCGGGTGCCGCGGGCGTCGCCGGATCCTGCCATCCGCGGCGCACATCCTCATTGAAGCGCGACAGCGCGGGATCCCAGACGCGGCAGCCCGGCTTCGGCTCATACCCGCTGTCCGCGATGAAGCGCCGGTACTGGGCGCGGGTCACCTCATGGCGGCCGAGCCCGAAGGCGCGCGGCAATTCGATCACGACGGCGTCGCGCTCCGCCGCGGCCGCACCGCGCGCGCCGCGCACTGCGGGCGTGCCCATCACGAAACTGCCCGCGGGTATCACGACCATCTCCGGGCAGTCGTCGCAATCGCGAAACATCGAGCCTGGCTCGCGGGAAGTTTCCGCCGCCGCAGGCAGCGCCATCGCCGCGAACAGGAATGGCGCCAGCGCGGTAGAGCTGGCGCGCGTCATCAGGAGTCGATCCGCACCGGAACGAAAATCTGGGCATTGCCGCGCTGAATCAGCAGCGCGACCGTCTTGCCCGACGCGTTCACCGCGGTCCGAAACTCGCCGACGGTCGCGATCTGTACGCCATTGACGGCGATCAGCACGTCGCCGGGCTCTACGCCCGCGATCGCCGCCGGGCCGTCGGCGTTTTCGACCACCAGGCGTCCCGTGGTTCGCAGCTCTTCCCGCTCGCTGCCCGTGAGCGGGCGCACGGCGAGCCCCAGCTTTCCGGTTTCCGCATCGGTCTGCGGCTCGCGCATTGCGACGGCAGGCTCGTTCTCGAGCTCGCCGACCTTGATACGGATCTTTCGCTCCGACTTGTCGCGCCAGATCGTGAGCGACGCGTCCTTGCCAGGTTTGATGCCCGCGATGATCGCGGGCAGCTCGCTCGAAAGCTCGATCTCCTGGCCGTCGACCGCGAGGATCACGTCGCCGGGCTTGAGGCCGGCGTCGTCGGCAGGACCGTCCTCTTCGACCTGGCTCACGAGCGCGCCGCGCGGCCGCGCGAGCTTGAACGAGTCGGCGAGCGCCTGGTTGACTTCCTGGATCGTGACGCCGATGCGACCGCGCTCGACGCGCCCGCTCGCGACCAGCTGGTTCTTCACGTTGATCGCGACGTCGATGGGGATCGCGAACGAGACGCCCTGGTATCCGCCGGTGCGGCTGTAGATCTGCGAGTTGATGCCGATCACTTCGCCGCGCAGGTTGAAGAGCGGCCCGCCCGAGTTGCCGGGATTGACCGCCACGTCGGTCTGGATGAACGGCGTATACGCGTCCCCGTCCAGCGAGCGCGCGGTCGCGCTGACGATGCCGGCCGTCACCGAGTTCTCGAATCCGAACGGCGAACCGATCGCGATGACCCATTCGCCGGCCTTCAGCCCTCGCGGGTCGCCGAGGCGGACGACGGGCAGCTTCGAGGCCTCGATCTTGAGCACGGCGACATCGGTGCGCGCGTCCACGCCGACCACCTTGGCGGGGTACTCGCGCCGGTCGGTCGTGCGCACCGTCACTTCGCGCGCCTCCGCCACGACGTGCGCATTGGTCAGGATGTAACCGTCGGCGCTGATGACGAACCCGGAGCCCTCGCCGCGCGCCGGCGGCATCTGCGCGCGCGGATCACCAAAACCGAAGCGGCGGAAAAACTCGTAGAGCGGATCGTCGGGCGAGATGTCCGGGCGCGGGCCGAAGTTCGCCTGGCGCCGCGCGACCGTGGTCACGTTGACGACGGCGGGACCGTAGGAGTCGACGAGCGCGGCGAAATTCGGCAAGGCGCCCGCAAGCGCCGGCGCCTCGGCCGGCGCGGCCGCTCCGGGCGCAGGAACCGCGGCGTCCGCCGCTTCACCGGCGGTCGGCGTCCGCTCGGTGCAGGCAACGAGCAATGCGAGAAATGCCGCCGGCCACAACCGGCGCAGACGGATGTTCATTGATACTCCGGGACCGAGAATAGTTCCTGCGCTCAGACTGCGGCGATCGCTGCAAGTTGCATCCATGCACATTAGTATTGCACCAAATGAGGTTCCAGTTCCCGGCCATCCTGATCGGCGCGACGTTCGCGGCATCCTGCCTGGCGGTGGATCTGCCGCCGGGCCCGCGCGCCGTGCTCGAGCGCCAATCGCTTCCCGAGTCGAGCGTCAGCGTCGTCGTGCGCGACGTCGAAGGCCGCGACAGTCTCCTCGAACTCAATCCGGACATGCCGCGTCCGCCCGCGTCGACGATGAAGCTCCTGCCGACCTGGGCGGCGCTCGATCTTCTCGGTCCCGCCTATTCCTGGAAAACGCGCGCCTGGTCCGACGTCCCGGTGGTCAAAGGCGTGCTCAAGGGCAACCTCTATCTCCAGGGTGGCGGCGATCCCTTGCTCACGATCGAGCGCTGGTGGCGCTTCGTAAGCGATCTGCGGCAGACGGGACTCCGCGTCATCGAGGGCGACATCGTGATCGACCAGACGCGCTACACCGCGGCCGACGAGCGCCCGGAGGATTTCGACGGCAAGTTCTGGCGCACGTACAACGTTCTGCCCGATCCGATGCTCGTGAACTGGCAGTCGTCGGACTTCACGATCCGGCCATCGGACGACGGCGGCGGCATCGACATCAGGATCCAGCCCTTTCCCGAGGGGCTCGTCGTCGAGAATCGCGTCACGCTGACGAGCGGCCGTTGTGCCGGCCGCAACAGCCGGGTCGCTTACACGATCGAGCCCACGAAGCCCGAGCGCGTCGTCGCGACCGGCCGGCTCGCGGCGAGTTGCGGGCCGCAGACGCAGCGGCTCGCGATCATGGAGCCGGCGGAATACGCCTGGGGAACCTTCGTCACGCTCTGGCGGCAGCTCGGCGGCCAGTTTCGCGGCGGACTCCTGCGCGCGCCGACGCCGCCTGCCGCCCGCCTGCTGCTCACCCACGAATCGCAGCCGCTCTCGGAAATCGTGCGTGTGACGAACAAGTACTCGAGCAACATGATGGCGCGGTCGCTCGTGCTCGCAATTGCCGCCGAAATGAGCGGCACGCCCGCGACGACCGAAGCGGGCGAAGTGGCGATCAAGAACTGGCTGAAGACCCGCGGCCTGGAGTTTCCGGAGCTCGTCATCGGCAACGGCTCGGGTCTCTCGCGCGAGGCGCGCATGTCCGCCGACAGCATGGCGCGCCTGTTGGCCGGCGCCTGGCAGAGCCGATTTGCGCCGGAATTCCTGACGTCGCTCGCGCTCGGCGGGCTCGACGGCACGCTCGAGGAGCGCTTTGCGAATGTCGACGATCCGAGCCGCATCCGCATGAAGACCGGCACGCTCAAGGACGTCAGCGCGATCGCGGGCTTCGTCGGCGGGAAATCCGGCAAGACTTACGCCGTCGTGGTCTTCGTCAACCATCCCGGCGCGCAGCACGGCGTCGGCGAGACGATCCAGGCGGCCGTTGTCGACTGGGTGCTGAAGCAGTAGGTTGGCTGGCCCGGCGTACGCGGCCCGACCGGCAGGAACCGCGCCGCGGCCGTGTTCCTATCCGGCGAATATCGTCGCAGTCCTCATGGCAGGTTGACGGTCGTCGTTTCGCCTGACGCAACGATGACATCACCAGCCGTCGTCCAATTCATCGTCTCGAATCCGGACTCGCCGTCCGCAGCCTGTGGGTTGTATTCGCTGTCTTCCGGCGAGGCATCGACGTCGAAGTTGCAGGTTGCCGCGACACTGTAATTTCCGGCTTCCACGAAGGCGAAGCGGTACGGGACGACGGCATTCAGTCCGTCGAACTCGAGCGGCTCGTGAAGTATCGGGTCGGCTCCGTCGGCCGCGTCCCCGTCCGCGTCGTCGGGCGTGACCCCGTTGCCACCGAACAGGTAGATGCCGCCCGCGCAGTCGGCCGCGCCTGCGCCGAGCTGAGCGGCAGCGAGCGCCGCGAGATCGACCTGGCCCTCGATGTCACCGATCTCAAGTTCATCCATCAGCCGCAACACGGGCTTCAGCAAATAGTTTGGCGACAATCCCGGCGGCGCGATGATGGATTTGCGCAGGTCGAAATCGGCTACGAGTCGCGTGATGCTGCCAGCGGCGACGCGGAACGGACGATTGATCTTAAGTCCGGTCTCGGAGCCACTCGGGATGAAAAGCGGGTACTGCTCGCCGTTCTCGAACAGGATGTAGGAACCGTCGTTCCGGTTCATTTCAGCGATCACGTCGAGGCGCAACCACTGGTATTCGCCGGCCTCCACCTCTAGGTCTTCCAGCAGGTTGACGGTCGCGCCATTCTGGTACGCAAGCAGATCGATCTCGCGCGGCTCCGGGAATTCGATCGTGCGCGTCGAACCTTCCGTGTGCAGCACGATTCCGGTGAACACGATCACGACTTCGCTCGCGCCGTCGACCGGTGCATCGCCAATGCGGAGGCTCAGGCGTCCCGCCTCCGCGGCGTCTTGGGAGCTCCCCGAACTGCCGCCGCAGGCGGTCAACGACAACAGGCTGGCAAGCAAGATTCCGCTGAGCAAAGGGTGGTTCATTGCAACACCTCCATGTCGCAGACGGCGATTATCCTCCCTCAGCCGTCATACGGGACGGTGCGGACCGTCGTCCCGCGACGACATCCGGTCGTTATGACCGCGAAACGGATGCATTGGACTTAATGCGGGCTTTGCGCGCAGGCGGCGAACATGATTCCGAGCACATGCCGCCATCCAGAAGCGTATTCGCGGCGCAGGATGGGCGCGATCTCGCCGAGCGCTTCCCAGCCGCCGTGGGTCAGCGTGACGCGGCTGCCGCACTCGGCGGGCGCAAACTCGACGTCAACCCACTGCGCCGACTCCGGCTCGCGCCCGGGATGCCAGCTAAACCGGATGCGCCGGCCGGGTTCGAGCGCCTGAACCACGCCCCAGACATGGCGCGTGCCGTCGGGCGCCTGCTCCTCCAGCGCGCCGCCCGCGCTCGCATCCAGGCGGCAACGCGTCCCGGCTTAGCGCGACAGCGAGTGCGTCGCAGCCGGCCACCACTCGGCGAATTGCGCAGTGAAGGCCACGTAGGCGCGCGCGGGCGATGCCGCGAGATCGATTGACACCACGATCGGGTCGGGTGGCTGCATGGGACCGGAGCTTACGCCCGACGGCCGGTTTCGCGCCGGCCGGGGCTGCGACGAAATACGCCCATGGCGCGATAGCCCGTTCGGCAGCGCCGGCCGGCATGGCGGCCTCCGGCCTAGAATCGGCGCCATGGAATCCGTCGCCGCCATGCTGATCGTGGTGTTCCAGCTTTTCTTCGGCTGGTGCGGCGAAGGCTCGCCCGGTGCGCCGCCGCCCGACCAGTGCGAGGCTTCTGGCGATTGCTGATCCGCGGCGGACTCGGCTCCGCCCTCACCCCTTGCCCAGGATGCGCTCCAGGCGGTCGCGGTAGCTGCGGCTCAGCTTGAGCTCGTGGCCTCCTTCCAGGGTCAGGAAGTACTCGCCGTTGGTGTGCGGCTTGAGCTTGCGGATGCGGCGAATGTTGACGATCGTCGAGCGGTGAATGCGCTGGAAGTCGACCGGATCCAGCCGCTCCTCGAACTGCTTCATCGTCGCGCGCACCACGTGTGTGCGGCCCTCGGCGTGCACGCACATGTAATCCCCGGCCGCGTCCACCCACTCGATGGCCGCGACGGGCAGCCTGACGGTCTCGCGGCCCAGGCGGATCGGCAGCACCTCGGGAAAGCGCCGCGACATGCCCGCGGCGCCGCGGGCCAGGAGCTCCTCGGCGTCCAGCTGGCCCGCACCGGTCACGCTCGCAAGCAACGCGACGAGCTGCTCGCGATGCTTCACCGACTTGCGCTGTGCGAACTGATCGCGCACGTGTGCCATCGTGCGCTCGAAGCGCTCGTCGACGAGCGGCTTCAGCAGGTAATCGAGCGCATGCGCGTCGAATGCTTCGATGGCGTAGCGGTCGAAGGCGGTGACGAACACGACGATCGGCATGCTGGTCTGCGGTATGCGGCGCAGAACCTCGAAGCCGTCGATGCCCGGCATCTCGATGTCGAGGAACATCAGGTCGGGCGCGTGCTCGGCAACCGCGTCGAGTGCCTCGCGGCCATTCGCGCATTGCGCGACGATCTCGAAATCCTTGAAGACGCGGAGCCTGAGCTCGAGCCCGCGGCGTGCGAGCGGCTCGTCGTCGACGATGATTGCGCGTATCGCTCCTGTCATCGCGTTCAAATTTCCAGCGGCAACCGCATTTCGACGCGCAGTCCCGGGGCCGCATCAACCACTTCGACCTGGTGCGCGTCGCCGTAGAGCACCTTGAGCCGTTCGCGCGTGTTGCGCAAGCCGACGCCGCGGCCATTCCCACTCGCCGCAGCGGCCGGCAGGCCAGGGCCGTCGTCAACCACCGCGAGACGAAGGCCCCCACCCTCGATTCCCGCGATGATCGTCACCGCGCCGCCCTGCTCACGCGGCGCGATCGCGTACTTCATCGAGTTCTCAACCAACGGCTGCAGCAGCAGCGACGGCACCAGCGCCGATTCCGCCCGCTCGTCGACGTCGAATTCGAGGCGCAGCCGGTCGCCGAAGCGCAGTTTCTCGATGCCGAGATAAAGATTGAGCGCGTCGAGCTCCTGGCGCAGCGTGACCTTCTTCATCGGGTCCTGGTCCAGCGTGTAGCGCAGGAATTCCGACAGGCGGGATACGGCGAGATTGGCCGTGCGATTCTGCCCGTCCAGCACGAGCGTCGAGATCGCATTCAGCGTGTTGAACAGGAAATGCGGATTGAGCTGGTAGCGCAGCATCTTGAGCTGCGCTTCCTGGGCCAGCGCCGAAGCCTTCAAGGTCGCTTCGCGCTCGAGCTGCAGGCGCTCGTAGAATTTCACGCCGTAGTACAGGCCGGTCCAGCACAGGAGCAGCGCCATCGAGGAGAGCGTCCCGACGAAAATCTCGAGCGGCTTCGGCGTGTGCTCCATCGCCCACTCGGGCTTGACGATCGCCATGTAGGCGGTGTTGATGATCGCGCGCCAGGCGAGCGCGACGAGCCAGCAGGCGATCGGCGACCCGATCAGCATGGCACGCGGCCCGCCGACCCACAGGCGGCGATAGAGCAGGCGGAGCGGCGCCGACAGCAGAAAGCCCGACGCCGCGGCGATCGCGATCACCTGCACGTACCCCGGCTCCTTCCCATAGACCGCCGAGCCGACGAACTGGGCAAGCCCGTAGGCGCTCCAGCCGAGCGTGTGCAGCGCCCAGAACAGCAGGTTGCGGTTGCCGCGCAGCCGATCGAGATTCATCCGGACAACTTATTCATGATTCACCCCGCGCGCGCAACGCCCGGTCCCGCCCGCGGAACGGCTGGTCGCAGAAGCTCGACTCCCGTGCGGCGACTCAGGAGTATTGGCGGGCCGCCGCCGCAAGTTCCCCGGCGACCCGCGCCCGGAGCGCCGGCGGCGCCAGTACCTCGACTCCTGCGCCGTGCCGAAGCAGGTCCATCACCAGCTCCGGTTCCTTGCTGTAGGGCAGCTCGAGCACGTAACTGCCGTCGGACTCGATCCGGCCGACCTGCCGCGAATGCCAGACTTCGTCGGCGACCCAGCGCGCGCTCGCGGGCGTGAAGCGAAGGACCGCGGTCTCCGTTTCCGCACCCGCGAAAATGCCGTAGCCCGCGCCCAGCACGCGGTCAAGCTCGCCATCGGCGATTTCCCGCGCCGCCGCCTCGTCGACGCGCGCCTGCCGGATCGCATCGACGGCGAAGACGCGCAGGTCCTTGCGCACGTGGCACCAGGCGTCGAGGTACCAGTTGTACCGGTAATGCACGAGCCGCTGCGGCGACACCATCCGTTCCGTGATTCCGCCATCGCCGCGCTTGAGATGCCGGATGAAGACCTGCTTTCTCCCGAGCAGCGCCAGGGACAATGCCTCGAATACGTCACGATCGACGCGCCGCGTGCCGAGCGTCAGCACGCGGATGCGGCGGCGGATCTCGCGATGCCCGCGGTCGCCGCGCTCGAGCAGCGCGCGCAGCCGCGCGCGCAAGGGCTCGAGCTGACGCGCGAGCAGGCCCGAGCCCAGCGTATCGAGCAGGTGCTCGATCTCGAGCAGCGCGTAAATCTCCGAAGGGCTGAACCAGACGCCGGGCAACTCCGCAAGTTCAGCCTCGAGGTCGAGGACGTAGGCCTGGCGCGCGCGCGACCAGACGATCGGCACGTTCAGGCGGTCGCGGAGGTACTCGATGTCACGCTTGAACGTCGCGTGCGAAATTTCGAGATCGTCCTCGATCTCGCGGCGTGTCAGCGTTCCCTTCTCGATCAGCCGGCCTCGGATCCGGTAAAAACGCTCGGTCCGGTCCACGACTCAGGGCGCCGGGACGACCCGCAGCAACTGGCCGGAGTCCTCATCCGTTAACAAGTAGAGCGCGCCGTCGGGCCCTTCGCGCACGTCGCGCACGCGCCCGTCGATCGCGATGCGCTCTTCCGAACGAACCTTGCCATCGGGCTCGACCTCGAGGCGAACCAGTTGGCTCGCCACCAGCGCCCCGACGAAAAGCTGGCCCTTCCAGCCCGGATAGCCGTTTCCACTGTGGAATGCCATCCCGGACGGCGCGATCGAAGGCACCCAGTAGTGCACGGGCTGCTCCATTCCTTCCTTCTTCGTGCCCTCGCCGATCGCCGGGCCGCTGTATTCGCGGCCATAGGTGATGACCGGCCAGCCGTAATTCCGTCCGGCCTGCGGCAGATTGATCTCGTCGCCGCCGCGCGGCCCATGCTCGTGGATCCACAGCTCTCCCGTCGCGGGATGGAGCGTTGCGCCCTGGATGTTGCGATGGCCGTAGGACCAGTTTTCCGGCAGCGAACCCGCGCGCCCCACGAATGGGTTGTCGGCGGGAGCGGCGCCGTCACGCGTGATCCGGACGATCTTCCCGATGTGCGTCCCGAGGTCCTGGGCGAGGTCGCGCTGCGAATTCCGCTCACCTGTCGTGACGAACAGGCTTCCATCCGGCGCAAAGACGAGGCGCGAGCCGAAATGATGGCTGCTCGCGAACTTCGGTTGCTGGCGGAAGATGACGGTGACGTCGCGAAGCCGCGCGCCGTCCAGGCGTGCCCGCGCCACTGCGGTCCCGTTCTTTTTCCCTTCCCCCGGCTCGGCGTACGACAGGTAGATGGTCGAATTGTCGGCAAAGCCCGGATCGAGGACGACGTCGAGAAGACCTCCCTGGCCTTGCGCGACCACGGCGGGCACGCCGCCGATCGGATCGGAAAGCTTGCCGTCCTTGCCGATGTAGCGAAGTCGTCCGGGCCGCTCGGTGACGAGCATGCGCCCGTCGGGCAGGAACGCGAGGCTCCAAGGATGCTCGAGACCGCTTGCAACGGTGGTCACTGCAAGCTTGGTCTCGCCGCTCGGGGCGACGTGCTGCGATTCCTGGCAGGCGCCCGTCCCCGAGACCAGGAGAGTCAGAAAAAGGCCGCGCGAAATCACTGACTGGCCGTTCATGCCGCATTCTCCATCGTGTCAGCCGGCTGCGACGCGCGTGATGATGTAGCCGCCGGACTTCGGGTCGAACTCGAGATCGATCAGCTTGCGGTCGCGCGCTTCCTCGAGCAGTTTCCCGAAGGTCTTGAATCCGTAGTAGCTCTCGTTGAAACCGGGTTTGCGGCGCTTGATGGCCTGCTTGACCATGGAGCCCCAGACCTTTTCCTCGGCATCGCGCTCGGCGAACAGGTCCTCGGCGGTCTTGACCATCAGGTCGATGCCTTCCTGGCGCCGGTCGTCGGTGCCGGTCGGCGCCTTCGATTCCGGCTTTTCCGCTTTCGGGCGATGCGCCCCCCGCGCCCGGCTCTCGCCGCGCACCAGGTCGTCATAGTAGATGAACTCGTCGCAGCCGCTGATGAGCAGATCGGAAGTCGAGTTCTTCACGCCGCAGCCGATCACGATCTTGTTGTTCTCGCGGAGCTTCGAGACGAGCGGGGAGAAATCGGAGTCGCCGCTGATCACGACGAAAGTGTCGACGTGCGATTTCGTGTAGCAGAGATCGAGCGCATCCACGACCATGCGGATGTCGGCGGAGTTCTTGCCGCCCTGGCGCACGTGCGGAATCTCGATCAGCTCGAACGCGGCCTCGTGCATCGGCCGCTTGAAATCCTGGTAACGCTCCCAGTTGCAGTAGGCCTTCTTGACGACGATGTTGCCCTTCAGCAGCAGTCGCTCGAGCACCTTGCGGATGTCGAAGGTCGGGATCTTCGCGTCGCGGACGCCGAGCGCCACGTTCTCGAAGTCGCAGAACACGGCCATGATGCGGGTGTCGGAGCGCGGCGTGGCGTTCATTCTTCGCCCGCGGACGGTTTCCAGGCCGAGGCCAGTTCCTGCTGCTTGCGCGGCGGCACCGGGTCGTAATGGCTCAACTGCAGCGTGTAGCTGCCTTCGCCCCCGGTCAGCGCCTTCAGCCGGTTCTGGTAATCGGTCACCTCCGCGAGCGGCACGTACGCGGACACGATGATGCGGCCGCGGGCACGCGCCTCGTTGCCGTCGATGCGCGCCCGGCGGGTCGCGAGATCCGCCGTGATGTCGCCCATGACGGTCCCCGGGGCGTTGATCTCGACATGCACGATCGGCTCGAGCACGGCGGGACTGGCTTTCTGCACGGCGTCGAGAAACGCCTTGCGCCCTGCCGAAACGAATGCCACTTCCTTCGAGTCCACGGAATGGTACTTGCCGTCGTACACGGAGACGCGGATGTCCTGGAGCGGAAATCCCGCGACCGCGCCTTCGGCGAGCGCGTGGCGGATGCCCTTCTCGACGGCCGGGATGAACTGGTTCGGAATCGCGCCGCCGACGACGTCGTCCACGAACTCGAAGCCGGTTCCGCGGGCGAGCGGCTCGATGCGCAGGTACACCTCGCCGAACTGGCCGGCGCCGCCCGTCTGCTTCTTGTGGCGGTGATGGCCCTCGGCCGGGCGCGTGATGGTCTCGCGATAGGGAATTCTCGGCGGCCGCGTCTTCACCGCGACGCCATAACGCTCACCCATGCGCTCGGTCATCACGCGCAGGTGAAGGTCGCCCATGCCATAGAGCACGGTCTCGTTCAGCGAAGTGCTGTGCTCGACGCGCACGCAGGGATCCTCGGCCGCGAGCTTGTGCAGCGCCTCGGCGAGCTTGTGCTCGTCGCCGCGCCGTTCCGGCTCGATCGCGACGCCGAGCATCGCCGGCGGAAACACCATGGGCTTCAGGTGGAAATTGTCCTCGTCGTGCGAATCGTGCAGCACCGCATCGAAGTGCAGCTCGTCAAGCTTCGCGACTGCGCAAATGTCGCCGGGCACCACCTGCGGGACTTCGCTGTGGTCCTTGCCCTGCATGCGAAAGAGATGCGCGATCTTGACCGGCTTGCGCGCGTCACCGACGAAAAGCTGGGCGCCGGTCCGGATGGTTCCCTGGTGCACGCGGAACAGGCCGAGCTTGCCGACGAAGGGGTCCATGATCACCTTGAACACGTGGGCAATCGCATGCCGACCGGGCTCCGGCGCAACGGCCACGCGTTCCGCGTCCTCGCCCGCCCCTTTCATGAACGGCGGCGGGTTGCCCTCCGCGGGATTCGGCATCAGGCGCGACAACGCCTCGAGCAGCTCGGGAATGCCCGCGCCGGTCTCGGCGGAAACGAAGCAGACGGGCACGAGGTGGCCTTCGCGCAGGGCTTTCTCGAACGGATCGTGCAACTGCTCGGGGGCGAGTTCCTCTCCCTGTTCGAGGTAGATCGCCATCAAGTCGTCGTCGACTTCGACGACCTGGTCGATGATGCGGGTGTGCGCTTCCTTGACCGAGGAAAAATCGGTGGGCTCGCCGTCGCTATGGAAAAAACAGTCGACGACCCTGCTGCCGCCCGCAGCCGGCAGGTTGATCGGCAGGCACTCGCGGCCGAACTGGTCGCGGATTTCCTCGAGCGTGGCTTCGGGATTCGCCTCGCGGGCGTCGATCTTGTTGACCACTACCAGGCGGCAGAGCCCGCGCTCGCGAGCGGCATCCATCATGCGCTGGGACATCGGCTCGACGCCCGCCACCGCGCTCGTCACCACCGCGGCGGTTTCGACCGCCTCGAGGACTGGCAGGGTCCGGCCGATGAAATCGGGGTATCCCGGCGTGTCGATGAGGTTGACATGGGCATTGCCGGCCTCGAGCCAGCAGACGGTCGCGTCGACCGAATGCAGCAAGCGGCGAGCCTGGGGATCGTGATCGCAGACCGTGGTGCCCCGGCTCAATCCGCCCTTCGCGCGGATCGCGCCGGCGCCGAAAAGAAGCGCTTCCGCCAGCAGGGTCTTCCCCGCCCCGGCGTGGCCGACCAGGGCAATGTTGCGTATGTCGCCGGTCGCTTTCGTCATCCTTTCCCCTGGCCAACCGCCGAGCCGGCGGGTTTTTCAAAAAGGATAACACCGAAGGGGCCGGCTGGCTTGCGCCATCCGGGGTGGAAGGGCAAACTCGGTTTACCGACGATCAAGGCCCTGCGACGCAGGGGCCCACGGGGGATTTCCATGGCGGTTTCGATCAAGGGCGACAGCGCGGATCCGATGGTCGAACCGAACGTGATCCCGCTGGTCGACATCATGCTCGTACTGCTGATCATCTTCATCATCACCATCCCGGTCATGACTCATGCCGTCAAGATCGACCTGCCCCGCGACAATCCCAACCCGCCGACCGTCGAGCCCGAAGTCCTCAAGATCTTCGTCGAATTCGACGGCTCGATCATCTGGAACGGGACGCCGGTCGATCTCAACTCGTTCCGGGACTACGTCGCGGTCGAGAATGCGAAGGACCCGCAGCCCGAGGTTCACGTCGACGCGCACCGGCGCGTGCCGTATGTGTACGTCGCCAACGTGCTCTTCACGCTGCAGCGCGGCGGCCTCCAGAAAGTCGGCTTCGTATCGGGCGGCGCCGATGCCGCTGCGCCTCCGGCGCCTTAGAACACAACCGACCGCTCGCGGGCCATGCGCCGGTTCGTGACCTCCGGCCTGCTTGTCGCTGCCGCGATGCTCGCAGGCGTCCTCGCCGCGCGCGCCGACGACGCGGAACTCCGCCGCTACGAACTGCCGAACCTGGACACGCTCGAGCTCCGGCTTCCGGCCGGCTGGGCGGACCACGTGGACCAGCCGGCGGGCGGCGGGCCGCCCACGATCGAGCTGGGCCCGGCGGAAGGCGCGCCGTTCCAGGTCTTCGTCACACCGGAGTGGGCGGATCCCACGACGGCGGAGATCCGCGAAACGCCGGCGCTGCGCGATGCCGTTCGCGATGCCGCGGAACGAATGAAGTCCCAAGTCGTCGAAAGTTTCCTCGAGGTTCGGCAGCTCAACGGGGCAAACGGCATTGGCTACTATTTTGCGGCGACCGACCGCGCGCCGCGCGCCGACGGATTCAAGTACATGAGCCAGGGCGCGCTCGAGGTCGGCGACCTGACACTGTGGTTCATGATCCTGACGAACGACGGCCAGGACACGGTCGCCGTCGAGGCGCTCGCCATCCTGCAGACGGCCGTGCACCGCCGCACCGGGCTCGACCGGCGATGATCGATCGCCGCCAATGGATCGGAATGACGCTCGCCGCGGGCGTGGCGGTCGGCTTCGGATCGCGCCTCGCGCTCGGCGTCGCGCACGGCAAGTTGATCTCACGGCCGATTCCCTCGAGCGGCGAAACGATTCCGGTGGTCGGGCTCGGCAGCTCCGCAACGTTCCGGACCGTCGCCCAGGGCGAGGATGTCACGTCGCTTCGCGATGTGCTCGACGCGATGGTCGAGCGCGGCGCCACGGTGTTCGATACGGCGCCGAGCTACGGCGCGTCGGAAGAAGTCGCCGGCCGGCTCGCGCGCGAGCTCGGCATCACGCACAAGATCTTCTGGGCGACCAAGGTGAACGTCGCGCCGCGGGGCGGCGCGGCCGATCCCGCCGCCGCGCGGGCCCAGATCAAGGAGTCCTTCCGCCGCTTCGGCGTTTCGAAGATGAACCTCATCCAGGTGCACAACCTCGGCGATATCCCGGTGCAGCTCGGGATACTCAAGGAGCTGAAGGCGGCGAGGCGCGTCGCATACATCGGCGTCACGTCGACGAACAAGGAACAGTACGGCGAGCTCGCCCGCGTGATGCGCGAGGAGCCGCTCGATTTCATCAGCGTCGATTACGCGGTCGACAACCGCGGCGTCGAGGACACCATCCTGCCGCTCGCCGTCGAGCGGAAGATCGCCGTGATCGTATACGTGCCCTTCGGGCGCACGCGATTGTTCCAGCGCGTCGGCGATCGCGCGCTACCGGAGTGGGCGGCCGATTTCGACGCCGCGAGTTGGGCACAGTTCTTCATCAAGTATGTGCTGGGCCATCCGGCCGTCACCGTCGTGACGCCGGCGACCAGCCAGGCCCGCCACATGATCGACAACATCGGCGGCGGCATCGGCCGCCTGCCGGACGCCGCGACCCGCACGAAGATGGCGGATCTCATCGACACTCTGCCGCCAGTCAGCCGTTGATGCGTCCCGACGAGATTCCGTCGATCCAGGTCTCGCGCACCGACATCTGATCGTCCGCCAGGACCAGGTTCGCGCGAAGTCCCGGCGCGATCCTGCCGACGTCGCCTTGCAGGCCGAGGAACGCGGCGGGGTGCCCGCTTGCCATGCGCACCGCTTCGGGCAGGGAGATCCCGAGCATCGACACCGTGTTTCGAACGGCGCCCGCCATGTCGGTATCCGAGCCGGCGAGGTTCCCCTCCTCGTCAACGCAGGCCGCGCCTTCCACCGAGATCGAGCGGCCCTGGAGCGTGAAGCTCTTCCGGGAAGTGCCGACGCTCGGCATCGCGTCGGTCACCAGCATGAAACGGTCGTGCCGCTTGCAGCGGAGCGCGATGCGCAGCACCGCCGGATCCACGTGTTGCCCGTCCACGATGATCCCGCACCAGCTGTCCTCGTCCTCGAGCGCGGCACCCACGGCACCCGGCCGGCGGCTGGTCAACTGCGACATCGCATTGAAGAGATGGGTGAAGCCCTGCAATCCGTGCTTCAAGGCCTCGCGGATCTCCTCGTAGCTCGCGTCGGTGTGTCCCGCGCACACGATGACACCCGCGGCCGAGAGCTTGTCGATGAAACCCGGCGTGGTCATCTCGGGGGCGAGGGTCACGAGCGTCTTGCCGCGGCGCAGGGAGGTCAGGAGGCGGATGCCGCTCTCGTCGAGTTCGCGGAACCAGCTGGAGTCGTGCACGCCCTTGCGCGCGACGCTCAGGAACGGCCCTTCGATGTGGATGCCGAGCACGCCCGGCACGCCGGCTTCGATCGCGGCGTCGACCGCGCGCATCGCCTCCTCGACGACCTTCAGGTCGTCGCTGATCAGGGTCGGCAGGAAACCCGTCGTGCCGAACTGGCGATGCGCGGCGCCGATCCTGCGGATCGTCTCGACCTCGCGGGAATCGTTGAACAGGAGCCCGCCGCCGCCATTCACCTGCACGTCGATGAAGCCCGGCAGCAGCAGGCCTCCCTCGAGATCGACGCGGCGCGCCGCAGCCATGCGCGCATCCTTTTCCGGCACGATCGCCGCGATGTGATCGCCATCGATCACGACCGCCTGACCCTGCGAAAAACCTTCGTCGCGAAGGACACGACCATTGACGAGCGCCACCGCCATCAGACGGTCTCCGTGACCTTGGAGAGATGCGGCGGATGGTCCGGGTCCAGTCCGCGGGCGCGCGACAGCGACTCGGCCATGCGATAGAAGCTCTGGATCAGCAGCACCGGCTGCACGGCGGGATGCGCGCGGACGCCCGGCAGCGAGAGCGCGCCGGGCGCATGCAGTCCCGCGGATATCAACGCTGCACCGTTCTGCACGAGCAGCGCGGCGAGTGCCGCATTGCTCTCGCACGTTTCGTCGTCCTGCGAGAACAGGAGGACCGGAAAGCCCGCTCGCACCAGCGCCATGGGACCATGCTGCAACTCGGCCGCCGAAAGGCCTTCCGCGTGCAGTCCGCAGGTCTCCTTCAATTTCAATGCGGCTTCCTGCGCGACGCAAAGGCCGAGCCCACGGCCGAGCACGAACAGGTTGCGGGCGTCTTTCAGCTGCGCCACGGCGGGCTGCCAGTCGAGCCGCCAGGCACTTTCGAGCCCTTCCGGCAGGTTCGCCAACGCCTGCTCCAACTCGGAGTCGCCGCGCCACTCCGCGACCAGGTGCAGGACCGCGGCCAGTGAAGCAATGTGCGACTTGGTTGCCGCGACGCTCGTCTCCGTGCCGGCGCGCAAGGGGATCACGTGGTCGGCGCGCAGGGCGAGCTCGGAGCGGTCGTCATTCACGAGCGCAACGACGAGAGCACCCGCCGCTCGCGCGGCGTCGGCGGCCGCGAGCAGGTCGGGGCTCCGGCCCGACTGCGAGATCGCGAGACAGAGCGCGCCGTCCAGGTCGGGGCGGGCCGAGTAGACGGAACTCACCGACGGCGCTGCTGAGGAGGTCAGCACGCCGCAACGCGTTTCCAGCAGGTACTTGGCATAGGTCGCGGCGTGGTCGGAACTGCCGCGTGCGCAGGTGACGACGGCTCGCGGCGCGAGACGGCGGAGCGCCTCGCCGAGCCGTCTCACCGGCTCACGATTGGCGGCGAGCTGCGCGCGCACCACTGCGGCCGACTCGGCGGCCTCGCGGTACATGGACGTCACTTCTGGTCACTGAGCTCGGCGACGAAATCGTAGGTGTCGCCGCGGTAATACGATTGGGAAAACTCGACGGCGCGGCCGTCTCCGAGATAGCCGACGCGTTCCGCGAGGAGGCCCGCGTCGAGGTCCTTCGCTCCGAGCAGCTTCGCCTGCTCCGCCGTCAGGAGCACGGCCCGCAGCCGCTGCAGCGCCTTGACCGGCCGATTGCCCGTGCGCTCGAGCGCTTCATAGAGCGAACTGTCCACGTTCTCCACCGACGGGAGGCATGAGGCGAGTACGGTCGCGTACTCGAGCGCCATCGGCGCGTCGTCCGCGAAGCGGATGCGATGCAGCCGGTACACGGGCGTGCCGGGACTCAGCTGCATCGTCAGGGCTTCTTCCGGCGTGACCGTGCCCTGGGAGCGCTTGAGCCAGACGCTTCGTGGATGCAGCCCGCGGGCGCGCATGTCCTCCGAGAACGAGGAGAGCTGTGAGAAGTTCTTCTCGACGCGCGCCTTGACGAAGGTGCCCGACCCCTGGCGCCTGACAAGCAGGCCCTCTGCGACCAGGCCGTCGATCGCCTTGCGTACCGTGATGCGCGAAACGGAGAGTTCCGTCGCCAGATCGCGCTCAGCCGGCAGCGCGTCATTGGGCCCGATGTGGTTCCGCTCGATGGCCCCTTTCAGCATGCGTTGCAGCTGCTGGTACAGCGGCACCCCGCTGCTGTCGTCCAGGCGCCCGAGTTTTTGCCGCATTCGCGTCATTGAGTCCGCCCCTTGGGCCGGGCTCTCAATATAACCAAATTAATACCACTTGGTGCAACAATTTGTCTGGTTCGCCGATATTTTCAGTTGATACCGTGGCTTAGGTGACTTTTCAACTGGTCTTATATAGGACTGGTATTTCGCACCTAGTGGTATTACAGTGGCATTACATTGGTCGAGACTGACCGCATGAGCGGCGGCCCGGGCCGGTTTCAAAAGCGTTCAATTCGGGGGAAAACGACGCCATGAGCAAGAGCACCGCAACGCGAATCACCTCATTGACGAGAAGGGCGCCCTCCGCGCTCGCGAGCGCCGTCGCCATCGCTTTGTATGGAGGAGCAGGCGCGGTACAGGCCCAGCAAACCGCCCTTGAACCGGTCATCGTCACGGGCATTCGCGCGAGCCTGCGCGAATCCATCGAGACCAAGCGCAACTCCGCGACCGTCGTCGAGGTGATCACCGCCGAGGACGTCGGCAAGTTTCCGGACAAGAATCTGGCCGAGTCGCTGCAGCGGGTTCCCGGCGTCGTGATCAACAAGGAGTTCGGCGAGGGCGAGCGCGTGAGTCTCCGCGGCACCGCGCCCAACCCGACACGAACGCTGCTGAACGGCCATGCGCTCGCGACCGCCGACTGGTTCATTCTCGACCAGCTCAATACGACGCGGAGCTTCAATTACCTCATGCTCCCGTCCGACATCATCGGCCGCGTCGAAGTGCACAAGAGCTCGCAGGCCGACTTCGAGGAAGGCGGCATCGGCGGCACCGTCAATGTCATCACCCGCAACCCGCTCGATCTCGAGTCGATGGCGGTATTCGGATCGGTCCAGATGGCTTACACGGACCTCGCGGACAAGACGACGCCGCAGGCGACCGCGATGTTCAACTGGAAGAATGACGCCGAGAATGTCGGCCTCCTCATTTCGGGCATCTACCAAAAGCGCGAAATTCGCCGGGACGGCGTCGAGGTGCTCGGTTATTTCCCCGTGGACATCGACCCGACCGCGGCAGTCAACGAGGTGCTGGCGCCCGCGCTGATTGGTTCGGCGCTTTTCAAGCAGGAGCGTGTCCGCACCGGCGCCAACATCGGCCTCCAGTTCCGGCCAAACGATCGGCTCGACTTCAACCTGACGGCGCTCTATTCCAAGTTCGACGCCGACAATATCAACGCTAACTTCCTGACCTGGGGCACGCGTGCGATCGGCAATGGCGGCTCGCTGACGAATGTGACCGTGGTCGAAGATACCGCCGTCGCCGGCCGCATGACCTCCGCCGACGACGGGACCACCGACTTCGGCGCGGTTTATGATGCAATTAACCGCTTTGCCACAGCGGAGACGATGGATATTTCCCTCGACACGACGGTTCACGACGTCGGCGACTGGTCACTGCATTTCAAGCTCGGCTACACCGAAGCGAGCGGCGATACCGACGCGCAGCCCTTCGTCGAGTTCGGCGCGCCGGCGGCGTTCACCTACGATCTGCGCGGCCGCACGCCGAGCGTGCAATTCGAAAACGTGGACCCGACGGACCCGGCGGACATGACCTTCATCTTCAGCTCGCTGCACCAAATCCTGAACGACGACGACGAGGCCTATTTCTACGTCGACGGATCGCGGCCGATCGACTTCGGCGCATTCAGTGGGTTGCGTCTCGGAGCCAAGGCGACCGACCACGAGCGTGTGCTGACCTTCAATGCGACGACTTACGGCGGCTTCCATGTGCCGATCAACGCGACCCCTTCCACGACCTTTGCGGGGCCGCTGACGCCGGGCGATTTCCTGGACGAAATCGCCTCCGCGGGGACGCTCGATCAGTACTGGCAGATCGACCGGGCCGGGACGTCTCGGTTTCTCTTTGACAACTTCAACTCGGGACCCGGCCGCGTGACCTACCCGCAGCAGAGTTTCAGTGTTGAGGAAAGGAGCTATGCGGGCTACGTGATGGGCGACATCGAGGCCGGCAAGTGGCGCGGCAACCTGGGCGTGCGCGTCGTGCTCACGGAGCAGACGTCGCGCGGAAATGTCGTGAGCCCGAACGGCTCCATCTCGAATCCCTTCGGCAACTACGATCCGATCTCGGTCGAACGGGACTACACCGAGGTGCTCCCGAGCCTGAACTTGAGCTATGACCTGACCGACGCGACCAAGCTGCGGTTCACCGCCGCGCGCACGATGACGCGACCCGATTTCACCGACATCGCACCGCGGGCGAGCCTCAATCCCGGCGCCTTGACCGGCACCGCGGGCAACCCGAACCTCGATCCTTACCTTGCGAATCAGGGCGACCTGGCCCTGGAATGGTATCCGGACGATAACTCGATCCTTGCGGTCGGACTCTATTACAAGGACATCGAGTCGTTCATCACCGACAACCCGGTGACGCTCGTCTTCCCCGTCCAGTCGGCAACGTCACCGAACGCGGCTTGCACGCAGACAGGCCCGAATATGTTTGATTGTCCATTCCTTCTCAACCAGCGGGCGAATGGCGGCGGCGGACGGATTTATGGAGCGGAGCTTGCGCTGACGAAGCCGATCGCGGGCGGGTTCGGCGTGCAGGCCAATTACACGTATTCGGACGCGGAAGCGGACAACGGCGACCCGATCCCGGGCAACTCGGAGAACGCGTTCAATCTGACCGCGTACTACGAGAACGAGCGCATCAGCGCCCGCCTCGCGTATACCTATCGTTCCGAGTTCTTCGTGACCTTTGACCGATCCACCCAGCTCAACCAGGACGACCTCAAGTCCCTGGATGCGTCGGTGAGCGTCAACATCACCGACAGCCTCGCGCTGACCTTCGACGGCGTGAACCTGACGAACGAGGAGATCTTCCAGTACGCGACCGATACTTTCCGGCCGCGGGCGATTTACGACAACGGGCGGATCTATTTCGTCGGCGCGCGCTTCAAATTCTGAGAATGCACCTCACGGCCGGTAGCCGCCGGCCGTGAGGGCAGGCCCGAGTTCGCCCAGGTGCGCCGCAAGCTGCGCCGCATAATGTCGATGGCGGCCGATCGAACGATCGCTCAGCGGCTCGGCAACCCGCGCATAGCTCGGCGTCGGCGCATAACGCACGCTCTCGTGGAACCGCAGGCACGCGGCGTCGAACGGCAGGCCAAGATGGCCGAGCAGGCGCCGCGTTTCGGCCTCCTGCTCCGCCACGAAGTCTTCGTAGCGCGTCATGAGCCCCCACGCGCCGAGTTCCCGCTCGTAATGCGCGACGAGCGCCGCCGTCGCTGCCAGGTGCCGGACGATGTCCTCGATGCGATAGCCGCAGTTGAAGCCGTGCGAGAGGTGATTGGCGAGCATCGACACCGCGACGTCCCGCGGATCGCGCCGAACCAGCACGACCTTCGCGTCGGGAAAGGCCATCCGCACGAGCGGCAGGTACATCTCGTTGAAGGGCATCTTGTCCGTGAAAAAGTCCTTGCCCGTCGCAAACAGTCCGGCCGCCTCGGCGCGCGCGAGGTAGTGATCCCTGAATACCGTCGCGAGGTGCCGCTGGTCAGCGGTCCAGGAGCGCGCAAGGCAGGCCGGAAACGGACCGGCATCGGCAGAGAGGCGCATGGCAGCCTGGCGCAGCTCGCCGAGCCAGGGCCGCTCGCCGCCGGCGGTCACGGCCGGATGGCAGGCGAGCACCTGTTCGATCAGCGTCGTGCCGGAGCGCGGGGCACCCATGATGAAGACCGGCTGCGGCACGTCGCGTCGCGTCTTTGCGCTCGGCAGGCGCGCCATGTTCGCCGCGACGAAGAACTCCTTCAGCGAGCGATAGAAGGCGGCGACGCCCACGGCGTCGTAGCGGAGGCCGCCCGCCTCGGCAGCGAGCTTCTGCTTGCCCTCGACGAAGTCGCGCCAGGCCTCCACATGACGCCCGAGACGCTCGTACAAGCGGCCGCGCTCGAGCTGGCCGTCTCCGTTCAGGGCGGGCGCCGCCTCGAGGATCGCGAGGGCTTCGCGGTCCCGTCCGGCGCGCGAGTGATATTGCGCGCGCAACAGGTTGACCTCGGCGGGCGAGGAAGCCGCTTCGGCCGCCGCGAGCAGCCGCTCCGCGCCAGCCAGGTCGCCTTGCACTTCGCGCAGTTTCGACCAGTGCGCCAGAATGCGCAGCGTACCCGGCGCGCGCTTGTCCGCTTCTGCGAAAGCCGCTTCGGATTCCCCGGTGCGGCCCTGTTGCATGAGGTTGAGCGCGAGGTTCCCGAGCGTCGCGGGATTCGGCCCGCCGAGTTCGAGCGCGCGGCGGAAATGCCATTCTCCCGCCGGCAGGTCGTTCTGCTCCGACAGCAGCGTGCCGAGCCGGTCGTGCGCGCCGGCATTGTCCGGATTCTCGGTGAGCGCGCGGCGCGCGAGCTGTTCCGCCTCGGCGCGCCTGCCGTGCGCGGCGAACAGGGTGATAAGATCGTTGTAAGCCCAATCCGCGCGACGATCGCTCGCGATGATCCTGGTCAGGACTTCCGCGGCGCCCTTGATGTCGCCGCGCCCGAGCGCATCGCGAACGCCTGCGGCCGTCGGATTGATCGCCTGGGTCATCGTTTCCGCGCGCCGCGTGGGAGGATGGAATGATCGCTGCGCGGCATTATGCAGCGTTCGCCGCCGCTTGTTTAGCGGCCCTCGCCGCCTGCGACGGCACCGGGAGCGCGACCGCCCGCGCCGCGCGGCAGATCATTCCCGCGCCCGCGGCGCTCGAGTTCGAGAGCGGAACGTTTCAGATCGCGGACGGCACGCGCGTGGCGGTCACCGACCCGCGCGCGGAGCCGATCGCGCGCTACCTCGTCGATCTGGTCGCGCGCACCCGCGGCGTCAGGCTCGAAGTGGGAACGGCACAGGATGCGACCGGCGCCATCCGGCTTGCACTCGCTGCCCCGGCCGGGGCGGCGCGAGAATCCTATGAATTGACGGTGTCGAGGCAAGGCGTCGAGATCGCGGCCGCCGACGCGCAGGGACTTTTCTACGGCGCCGTCACGCTCTGGCAGCTCGTCACCGCGGACGGCGCCGGCAGCGGCCCGGCCACAATTCCGGCGCTGCGGATTGCGGACGAGCCGCGTTTTGCCTGGCGCGGACTGATGCTGGATTCGGCGCGGCACTACCAGCCGCCCGCCTTCATCTGCGACCTGATCGACTGGATGGCGCTGCACAAGCTCAACGTGCTGCATTGGCACCTGACCGATGACCAGGGATGGCGGCTCGAGATCCGGAAGTACCCGCTCCTGACGCAGGTCGGCGCCTGGCGAACGCCGGCGGGAGCCGGCAGGCCGCCCCGCTACGGCGGCTTCTACAGCCAGCAGGAAGTCCGCGCAATCGTCGCCTATGCCGCGGAACGATTCGTGACCATCGTTCCGGAGATCGAGATGCCCGGCCACGCGCAGGCCGCAATCGCCAGTTATCCGCAGCTCGGCACCGGCGGCACGCCGCCGCCCGTCTCGTCCGACTGGGGAGTGCACGATTACCTGTTCAATGCCGACGAGTCGACGCTCCAGTTCATCGAAGACGTCCTCGCCGAAGTGTTCGCGTTGTTCCCCGGGGAATACGTCCACATCGGCGGCGATGAAGCCGTCAAGAATCGCTGGAAAAAATCACCGCGCGTGCAGGCCCGCATCCGCGAGCTCGGACTCGCGGACGAAGCGGCGCTGCAAGGCTGGTTCGTGGCCCGCATCGAACGATTCCTGGACCGGAATGGCCGGCGATTGATCGGCTGGGACGAGATTTTCGAGACCGGCATCCCCGCGCGCGCGAGCATCATGTCCTGGCGCGGTATCGAAGGCGCAATCGCGGCGGCGCGCGCGGGCCACGACGTCATCATGGCGCCCGCGCCGAACCTTTACCTCGATCATCTGCAGAGCAATTCGCCGCGCGAGCCACCGGGCCGGCCAGCGGTCGTTTCGCTCGCAGACGTCTACGGCTACGAACCTGTGCCGCCGGGCCTCGCGCCGGCAGAGGCGCGGCACATCCGGGGGGCGCAGTTGAATGCCTGGACGGAGCACATGCGGCTGCCGGAGCGCGTCGCGCACCAGGTCTTTCCGCGCGCCGCGGCGCTCGCCGAGGTCACCTGGTCGCCCGCGTCCACGCGCGATTGGCCGGGCTTCCGATCGCGGCTTGCCGCGCAGTTCGCGCGCTATCAGGGTCTCGGTATCGCCTACTCGGACTCGGCGTTCGAACCGCGGTTGCGCCTCCGCACAGGCTCGTCACCGGGGGGCCTCCGTGTCGAGCTGTCGAACCAGGCCCAGTTTGGCGAAATCCGCTACACGCTCGATGGGAGCGAACCGACGTCCGCATCCAGCGCGTACCAGGGGGCCTTCGAAGCAGACGCCGGCACGCGCTTGAGGGCCGCCACTTTCGAGGGCAGGCTGCCGCTTTCGGCGGAGCTCGCGACCACGCTCGATGCGAGGTTTCTGCGCCTGCGAACGGACGAGACATTGAAGCAGTGCACCGGCAAGCTCGTGCTGCGGCTCGAGGACGATGCGCCGCTCGAAGGCGAACGCGCGTTTTTCAATGTAGACATCGTCAATCCCTGCTGGATCTGGCCGGCCGCGGATCTCGCGCAGGGAGGTTCCCTGCGTGTGGCCGTCGGGCAAGTGCCGTTCAACTTCCAGATCGGCGCGGACGCCGAGGGCATTCGTCACGGCGATGCCCGCACGCCCGCCGGCGAGCTGGAAGTCCGCATCGGCGGCTGCGACGGCGAACCGATCGCGCTGCAACCGCTCGCGGCCGCGGCCCCGAATCCGGCGGTGACGGTCTTGCCCGCGCTTCGCATTCCACCGCAACACGGCCGCCACGACCTGTGCCTGCGATTCGCGCGGCCGGCGATCGATCCGATCTGGACGATTCAATGGGCCGAGCTGGGAGACTGAGGCGATGACCGATCTCGTCCTGCTCGCGCCGCTGCCGGGCTGGGTCACGCCGCTCGACGAAGTGCCGGACGACGTCTTCGCCGGACGCATGCTGGGCGATGGACTCGCGATCGATCCGACCGGCGGAACCCTTTCCGCGCCCTGCGACGGCCTGCTCACCGCCGTGCCCGAAACCGCGCATGCGGTGACGATCCGGACCGAGAGCGGTACTGAAATCCTGCTGCATGTCGGCATCGATACGGTGGCACTCAAGGGCGCGGGATTCACGGCGCTCGTCCGTGCCGGACAGGCCGTGCGGGCGGGCGAGCCGTTGATACGATTCGATCTCGACCGGCTGGCGCGCAATGCGAAGAGCCTCGTGACGCCCGTCATCGTGACGGAACCGGAGCGATTCCGGATTGTCGAGCGTCACGCGACGGGCCCGCTCCGCACCGGCGATCCACTGATGACGGTGCGCGACACGGGCGCAGCGGCTGCGGGCGTTGCCGGCGATGATGCCGGCGCCGCGGTCACCGACCTGCTGGTCGTGCCGCTGCCGCACGGATTGCATGCGCGACCGGCCGCGATGCTGGCACAAAGTCTCAAGAGCCTGAACGCCGAAGTCAGCTTGTCCTTGCGCGACCGCACGGCAAACGCGCGAAGCGCCGTCGCCTTGCTTGCGCTTGGGGCGCGCCATGGCGACCGCCTGCTGCTCCGCGCATCCGGCGTCGACGCGGCCATGACGCGCGCGGCCCTCGAGCGGGCATTCGAGCGCGCGCTGGCCCAGGGCGGCGGAGCGGCCGCCGCGCAACGACCATCGTCCGCGCCAGCTACCACTGCACCAGGAGAATTGGGAGGCGTTGGCGCCACCGCAGGTCTCGCGCTCGGCGTGGCGGCGCGGGTTGCGCGCGCGGAGCCAGTCGTGACGGAACGCGGTAGCGGCCCGCACCAGGAACTGCAACGGCTGGACGAAGCGCGCGATCGCCTGCGCAAGCGCCTCGCGCGCCTTGCCCCGGGAGACGGCGCCCGCGCCGCGATCGTCGGCGCTCACCTCGAGTTTCTCGACGATCCCGAGCTGCTCGCTGCCGCTCACAAGCAGATTGCGGAAGACAGGAGCGCCGGTTTTGCCTGGCGCGCCGCGGTGCGCGATGCGGTCCGGCTTCTCGAATCGCTCGACGACGCACACCTCGCCGCGCGCATAGATGACTTGCGCGACCTCGAGTTGCAGTTGCTGGAGATGCTGGCGGGCAGCGCAGAGGCGGCCGCGACGAAGCTGCCGGAGCGCGCCATCCTGATCGCGCGCGATCTGCTGCCATCGCAATTCCTGGCGCTCGATGCCGCGCGTGTTGCCGGCATCTGCACGGTCAGCCGGGCGGCGACGTCGCATGTCGCGATACTTGCCGGCGCCATGGGCCTGCCGATGCTGACCGGCGTCGACAACAGGCTGCTTGCAATCGCGGACGGCACGCCGCTCCTGCTCGACGCGGATCGCGGCCGCGTGACGATCGGGCCGGGCGCCGGCCAAGTGGCCAAGGCGGAAGAGCGCATCGCCGAGCGGGCGAGGATCCAAGCGCGGCTTCGGACCTCTGCCGCATTCGACTGCCGCACGGCCGATGGCGAGCGCATCGAGGTGTACGCCAACGTCGGGTCGGTCGCCGAGGCGGCGGCCGCCGTAACGTCCGGGGCGGAAGGTTGCGGCCTCTTGCGCACGGAGTTCCTGTTCCTCGATCGCGCCGAGCCGCCGGACCGGGAGGAGCAGACACGCCAGTACCAGCAGATCGTGGAAGCCTTCGCCGGACGCCCGGTCGTCGTACGGACGCTCGATGCCGGCGGCGACAAGGCGATCCCTTTTCTCATCATGCCGCCGCAGGACAATCCGGCGCTTGGGCTCCGCGGCATTCGCGCGAGCCTGTGGCGGCCGGAGCTGCTGCGCGCCCAGCTTGAGGCCATTCTCGCCGTGCGGCCGGCCGGCCGCTGTCGGATCCTGTTGCCCATGGTGAACGAGGTCGCGGAGATCCAGGCCGTCCGGGGGATCATCGAGGAACTCGCTGCCGCCTCGCGCGGCAGCGTGCGAATCCCGCTCGGGATCATGATCGAGACACCCGCCTCTGCGGTGAATGCCGCGCGCCTCGCGCGGCACGCGGATTTCCTTTCGATCGGCACCAATGACCTCACGCAGTACGTGCTTGCCGTCGATCGCACGCACCCGTTGCTCGCGGCGGAGCTCGATGCCGTACATCCGGCCGTGTTGCGCCTGATCGGCGACGTGTGCTCCGCCGCGCGCGCGGCCGGGCGCGGTGTGGCCGTTTGCGGCGGCCTCGCGTCGGATCCCGCCGCCGCGCCCCTGCTGGTCGGCCTCGGCGTCGGCGAACTGTCCGCGGTTCCCGCCATGATCCCGGCGGTGAAAGACACGGTGCGCCGATACACGCTTGCACAATGCCGCGACCTCGCGCGCGCGGCGCTGGAACTCGACACCGCGCCGGCCGTGCGCGCGCTGCTCGCGGAGTTCGCAGTCGGGGAGCGGCCATGATCCGCTGGTTCTCGGGGATGCAGCAGTTCGGGCGCGCGCTGATGCTGCCGATCGCGGTGCTGCCGATCGCCGGCTTGCTGCTGCGCCTCGGCCAGCCCGATCTCCTGGATCTGCCTGCAGTCGCCGCCGCGGGCCAGGCGATCTTCGAGAACCTCGGCATCCTGTTTGCGATCGGCATCGCCGTCGGCATCGCGCGCGAGAATCATGGCGCTGCGGGCCTCGCGGCCGTTGTCTGCTATTTCGTCGCGACGCGCGGCGCCGAAGTGCTGGCCGAGGTGCCGGTCGGGACGCTCACCAAGCTCTCGGTGCCGGCAGGAATATTCTCCGGCTGTCTCGCGGGCTGGCTGTACAACCGTTACAGCGAGATACGCCTGCCGAGCTATCTCGCATTCTTCGGCGGCCGGCGATTCGTGCCCATCGTCGCCGGTGTCGCGGGTCTCGTCCTTGCGGGCGCCTTCGGCTGGGGCTGGCCCGCGCTCGAGCGCGGCATGGACACGCTGAGCCGCGCCATTCTCGCGTCCGGCGAGATCGGGCTGTTCGTCTACGGCGTCCTGAACCGGTTACTGATCATCACCGGCCTGCATCATGTGCTGAACAACCTGGCCTGGTTCCTGGTCGGCGACTACGGCGGCGTGACCGGCGACCTGAACCGGTTCTTCGCGGGGGATCCGAGCGCCGGCGTCTTCATGTCCGGATTCTTCCCCGTGATGATGTTCGGCCTTCCTGCCGCCTGCCTTGCGATGTACCACGCGGCGCCGCCCGGGCGCCGCCGTGCCGCCGGGGGCCTGCTGCTGTCGATGGCGTTGACATCGTTTCTGACCGGCGTCACCGAACCGATCGAGTTCACTTTTGTTTTTCTCGCGCCGGCGCTCTATGCCTTGCACGCACTCCTGACCGGCACGGCGATGGTGCTGATGGACCTGCTCGGCGTGCGCCTCGGTTTCGGCTTCTCCGCGGGACTGTTCGACTATCTGCTGAACTACGGCAAGGCCACCCAGCCGCTCCTGATGCTGCCGGTCGGCGCGCTTTATTTCGCCGTCTACTACCTGGCATTCCGTTTCGTGATCGCGCGCTTCGACCTCAAGACGCCTGGCCGCGAATCCGAGGACGCCGCGGAAGCGCCGACCGCCGCGGCAACGGGCGATGCGGGCGACGCCGCGGCCTTCGTGGCCGCGCTCGGCGGCGCAGCCAATATCCGCGCGGTGGATGCCTGCATGACACGGCTTCGGGTTTCGGTCATGAAACAGAATGCTGTCGACGAGCGGGCACTCAGGAAACTCGGAGCGCGCGGTCTCGTGAGGCCATCGGCCGAAGCCTTGCAGGTCGTCGTCGGGCCGGTCGCGGATCATCTCGCCGGCGTCATCCGGCGGCATCTCCGCTCCGACTCCGGTGTCTCCGGCGAAACGATCGATTCCATGGCGTTGCTGACGGCACTCGGCGGAGCCGGCAATGTGCAAAGCGTCGAGGCTGCGTCGACTCGACTGCTGTTCACGATCAAGGATGAAGCGGCGGTGGAGGAAAAGGCGCTCTCCGCCGCAGCGCCCCGGGGCTTCGCCCGGCCCGCGCGCGGCAGCCTGCATGTGCTTATCGGCCCCCGGGCCGAGCGTGTACACGAATCGCTTCGCACCCTGCTTGCGAGCCGCTCGCTCGCCTAGCCGCGCCCCGCGAACCACTGGGGCAGCCACAGGCTCATCTGCGGGAACATCGTGATGAGCGCGACGCCCACCGCGAGCACCGCGAGCATTGGCAGCGTCGCGGAGGCGACTTCAAGCATTGGCCGCCGGAATCGAGACGCCGACATCAGGAGATTCAGGCCGATTGGCGGCATCAGGTAGCCCAGCTCGAGACTCGCGAGCATGATCACGCCGAGATGCACCGGATGCACGTCGAACGCGGCAGCGATCGGCACGATGAGCGGTGCGACCACGATGATTGCGGAGAAGATCTCGATGACGCAACCGAGCACGATCATGACGAGATTCAGTATGACGAGGAAGACCCAGCGCGAATCGATCACGTCGTCGATCCAGACGGTCAGGCGATCCGGAACGTGCTCGGTGATGAGGAGGTTCGTGAGACCCATTGCGGTGCCCAGGATCAGCAGCACACCACCCACGAGCAGGCCGCATTCGCACAGGACTTCGATCAGTTTTTCGCCGCGCGGCAGATCACGATTGATGAACGCCGCGACCAGAATCGCATAGGCCGCCGTGATGGCGGCCGCCGGTACCGGCAGTACGAATCCACCGAAAATCAGCACGAGTGGCACGACTGGCAACAGGAGATCCCATTTGGCGCGCCAAGTCGTGACGATGACCCGTCGTCGACTGAAGCGCGGCCGCACCCTCTTGCCGGGCGACATCGCAATGCCCCAGCCGCAGGCCAACAGAACCATCAAGAGTCCCGGCAACGCACCGCCGAGGAACATTTCCTCAATCGAGACCTGGGCGACGATTGAGTACAGGATCAGCGGGAGGCAAGGCGCGAACAGCACTCCGAGGGATCCGGCGCCGGTCACGAGTCCCAAAGCCGTGCGATCGCCGTAGCGCGAGGACATCAGAATCGGCATCAGGAGGCCGCCGATTGCCAGGATCGTGATGCCGGAACCGCCGGTGAACGCCGTGAAGAACGCGCAGGCCAGCACTGTCACGACAGCTGCCGCGCCCCGCAAGGGTCCGGTCCATGCCCACAACAGGCGCACCAGCCGCCGCGCGGCGCCGGTCGAGGTCACGAGGTAGCCCGCGAGCGTGAATAGCGGCAGCGTTGCGAGGAGCGGATTGGTCACCTGGTCGTAGTGATCGAGCGGGACCGAGGCGATCGGATCGCCGGCGCTGATGAAGAAGATGAGCGCGATGCCGGCGAGGCCCACGAAGAGCGGCGCGCCGAACAAGATGGCGGCCGACAGGACGATGAGAAGCGGCGCGCGGATTGCGGGAAGGCCGCCCTCGAGTTCTGCGACATACGCGGCGATCGCGACCGCCGCCGCGAGTATCGCCACGCGCGCGACGTTGCCCGCGGCCGCATGGCGCGCCAGGCGCAAGGTGATGAAGGCAAATCCGGCCGGCATGATGGCCTGCAAGGCGATGCGCGGCACGCCGAAGGCGAGCAGGCTCGACGAGCCGGCTTCCTGGGATACGAACTGCCAGGCCGCGACCGTCAGGATCGCGGAAACGGTCGTGGCGACGAGGCCCGTCAGCGCCTCGATCATCGACTTCCATCGCGCGGGCACGGCCTGCACGAATGTCCCCATCGAGAGCAGCCTGCCGTCGCGCGCCGCCGCCATGCCGCCCAGCATCCCGACCAGGAGCGTCAGGTGACGGATGAGCTCATCGGTATGCGAGAGCGCCGTGGTCGCCGCGGCGACGCCGAGCAGCACGAGGAGCCCGAGCACCGCCGCGAGCAGCAGATTTTCGAGGCGGTGGACGAACGCGATCACGAGCCGGAGGGACGCCCGGCTTTCAGGGTTTCCACGGTCGCGTCAAACATCGGCGCGGGAACGAGCGTGCCGCGGACTCGCGGAACCATGCGCGAGACTTCGGCGCGCCATTCGCGCTCGGCCTGCGGCGACAACGTGACGACCTTGAGACCGAGCTTGTCCTTCATGGCCTGCACCGTCTCTTCGTCCTCGAGGCGGCTGGCTCGGCGCATCTCGTGGCCGGCGCGCTCGGAAGTCTCGCGCAGCCATTGCTGCGTCTTCGCATCGAGCTGTTTCCACGAGCGCTCAGTCAGGACCAGGGCGCCCGTGATCGGCACCCAGCGCAGGTCCAGCATGTACGGCGCGTAGGTCGGCACCTGGCTGAAGTTAGCGATGATCGCCGGAATCGGCAGCGCGTCGATCATTCCGTTGCGGAGTCCGAGCAGGATCTGGTCCGGCTCCAGCACGACCGGCGTGTAGTAATCCTTGAGTATTTCGAGACTTTCCGGATCGCCGGAGCTCGCGTAGACGCGCATGGATTTCAGGTCCTGGAGGCGCTGGATCGGCTTGCGCGAGAAGTATCGGACCCAGCCGCCGTCGCCCCAGAACAGGACGACGTAGCCCGCTTTGCGCAGCCGCGCCTCCAGATCCGGCCGCAAGCGCTCGCGCACGCGATCGACGTCCTCCCAGTCCTGAAACATGAGCGGCATGTACTGAAGCGCCGTGACCGAGCGATCGATCTGCGCGAGACCCACGGAAGTCAGCATCGCGCCCTGGATCTGGCCAACGCGCATGCGGCGGACGATCTGCAGCTCTCCGCCCTGCGTGCCGGCGTAGATGTTCATCGACACGCCGCCGGGCCCGCGCGACCATTCGGCGCCGAGCGCCTGCAAGCGCTTGTGGAAGGAGGATCCGGCCGGCGCGACCGTGGCGATCCGCAATTGTCCCGCGTCTGCCGCGAGCGCAGGCGGCGCAATCGAAGCGGCCAGCGCGATCGCGCAAGCGGGAATCGCGGCGAGAATACGGAGCAATTTCATGGCGCCGGTTCTCCGGTGTCGGCGGGTTCGTCGGGCAGCGGCGGCAGGATCCATTGATCCAGGTTGGCCGCGAGCCAGGCGGCGCGCCGCTGCATGACCGTGTTGGCGAGGCGCGTCGGCGGGTCGTCGTCCGGGTCCACTTTCAAGGCAGCGGCAAGCGCTTCCTCGACACACGCGCGGTCCTCCTGCGCCAGGCAGACCGCTTCGGCCCAGGCCACGTGCGGACCCGCCGCCTTGCCTTGCGAAAGCGCCACGGCGCGATCGAAGTGCGCGCGGGCAGTGGCGGCGCGATCGCCGACGGCGTCCGGGCGCGCCATCGAATAGGTGATCAGGAATGCATGAATCGCCCCGCGATCCCAGCTCTCGTCGACAGCGAGCGAACGGTCGATCAGCCCGGAGACGATTCCGAGGTCAGCGACGAGCGCGGGATCGTCCTTGCCGAGGGCGATCGCGGCAGCCCAGGAAACGGCGGTCCAGTACAGCAGATCCACATCTTCCGGGCCGGCGCGCCGGACGGCGGCAGCCCGATCGGTGCGGAGCTCCGCGCTGAAGCCCGGATGGGCGACGTCGAGTCCGCGCAGGCCATAGTCGCGCGCGCGAAGAAACAAGCGTCGTGCCCGGTTCCAGGCTTCCCAAGCCCGGTCCGTGTTCGCGAGCGCGAGCGCGTCCCCTTCCTGCTGCACGAAGGCATAGGCGTACTGTGTGAACGCGGCGCTGGTCGCCGCCAGCAGGTGCCGATGTTCCGGCGTTTCCGCAAGGACACTTTCCATGAACTTCAGGCTGAACGGCAGCGCCGCGCCGACGAGTTCCGGGTCGTCGTCCTGCGCATAAGTGGTGCCCGACCCGGCGAGCGCGCCGGCAATGCGATTCGTGGCGAATCGCTCGACCGAACAGCCGGAACAGAGCGCCGCGAGCAGGAACGAGGCGACGCCGGTCCCGAATCTCCGCATGCTGATCATCGGCGGCCGATCATACACTGTGGTCAGCGGGTGAGAAACAATCGAAGCTGCTCCAGATATTGCGGTCTCAGGTCGATGTCGTTGTGCATGGCGCCCTCCAGCACGTACACGCGCGCCTGTTCCGCCGGAAACGCGGCAACGAGCGCATCCGACCGCGCGCGCGGGATGATCTCGTCCGAGCCCGCGATCACGATCAGCGTGCTCGCGTCGACGCCGGAGACCCGGCTCGCCGAATCGTAGCGGTCGCGCAGCAGGAGACCGACCGGCAAGTACGGGAAATGCGCTCGGGCGACGTTCACGAGGCTGTCGAAAGGAGTGACGAGCACCAGGCGGCGCACCTCGCGGGCGCTCGCGAGCTGCACCGCGACGCTGCTGCCAAGGCTGCGGCCGATGACCGAGATCTCCGGATGCCGCGGGCGCAGATGGTCGTAGAGCGCGATCGCATCGACGACCAGGCCGGATTCCGACGGACTGCCGGCGCTGCCGCCGTAGCCGCGATAATTCACCAGGTAGAGCGAGTGTTCCGGAAAAGCCGACGCGAAGGAGCCCAGGTTGGCCGCCACGTCCTCCGCGTTTCCGCCGAAATAGAGTAGCGCCTGCGGGCCCGGCCGGGACACGACCCAGATTTTCAGTTCGACGCCGCTGCCGCTGAAGCGAATCGAGGTTGCGCCCGCGGGACTCGACTCGCGCACCGGAAAATAAATCTGCGAGCGCTGGACGAGAAAGAGCAGTGCGCACAGCCCGGCATACACGCCAAGCGGCACCAGCAGGAAGGACACCAGGCTTCGCACGCGCGCGCCGCGCGCTTCAGGCGCCGTCGTGCAATTCGACCGTCGCCTCGATCTCGACCGCGATGTTGGACGGCAGCGATTGCATGCCGACCGCGGAGCGTGCCGCCCTGCCGGCATCACCGAATGCGACGACCATGAGATCCGAGAAGCCGTTGACGACCTTGGGATGATCCTTGAAGTCCTCGGTGGACTGCACCATGCCGAGGATTCGCACGAAGCGCTTGACCCGCGTGAGCTCGCTGACCGCCGCCTTGATCGTCGCGAGCATGCAGAGGCCGACTTTCTCGGCTGAGCGCACGCCCTGCTCCAGGGTCAGGTCTCTGCCGACCTTGCCTCGCGTGAACGGCTCGCTGCATTCGCCGTGACCGGAGAGGAACAGCAGGTTGCCGGTGCGCACCGATGTCACGTAGGTCGCGACCGGATTCGGCGGCGCGGGCAGCGTGTAGCCCGCTGCCGCAAGCCTTGCCTCGGGTGTTTCGGCCGGGTTTGCCATTGCCGTCGCCGATGATATCAGCAGGCCCAGCAGCAGGACGCTTCGCACGCTTCTCTCCATCAGGTCGCCGGAGACTACTCCCGATTGCCAGCCCTCGCCAGCATGACGCATCATTACCACATGAATTCCGAACGACTCGAATCGCATCGCGCCGTCGTCGGCGAGGGCTTCGAGGTCCGGCGCGCACTGCCGAACCGTCATCGGCGCACGATCGGGGCCTGGTGCTTCCTCGACCACGCCGGCCCGGCGAATTACGCCGCAGGCCGCGGAATCACGATCGGCCCGCATCCACACATCGGCCTGCAGACTTTCACCTGGATGATCGAGGGCAAGATCCTCCACAACGACAGTCTCGGCTACAAGCAATGGATTCATCCGGGCCAGGTCA
Source organism: Steroidobacteraceae bacterium (assembly GCA_040878925.1). GTDB lineage: Bacteria > Pseudomonadota > Gammaproteobacteria > Steroidobacterales > Steroidobacteraceae > SCUD01. The sequence goes on from JBBDLI010000013.1 coordinate 243,431, forward strand.
ACCTGATGACGGCCGGCCGCGGAATTTCGCATGCGGAGGATTCGCCGGCGGATGTCGCGGGGAGATTCCAGCTTGCACAACTTTGGATTGCGCTGCCCAAGGACGAATGCGATCGCGAGCCGTCGTTTCATCATTATCCGGACCTGCCGTTGCTCGACCGCGGCGGATTCCGGATCACCGTGCTCGCCGGTACATTCGCGGGCGAGCGCGCCCCCGCCGAGGTTTTCTCGCCGCTCGTCGGCCTCGACCTCGCGGCCGCCGGTTCGGCGCGAACCGATGTCCCTCTCGACCCGGAGTTCGAGCACGGCATTCTGACGCTCGAAGGCGCTCCCGCCATCGACGGCGGACCGCTGTCGCCGGGCACGCTCCACTATCTCGGCACTGGCCGCGGGTCACTCTCGATCGATTCCCCCGCCGCTTCGCGCCTGCTCCTGATCGGCGGTCGGCCGTTCGGCGAGGAAATCCTGCTGTGGTGGAATTTCGTGGCGCGTTCGGCCGAAGAAATCGAGACGGCGACGCGCGACTGGCTCGAAGGACGGCGCTTCGGCCAGGTGCGCGAGGCGCGCGGGATGCCGCTCGTGGCGCCGGACCCACGCGGCTTGCGAATGCGGAGCGCCAACGGATGAAGCGCATCGCCTCGGCCGTCGTTGCGCCGACCGGCCCGAACTACACGCAAGCGGTCGAGACGGCCGGTTTCGCGCTCCTGTCCGACGAGCCCGTTGCGGCGGGCGGGCAGAACGCAGGGCCAGCGCCCTACGCGCTCCTGCTCGCGAGCCTCGGATCCTGCGCCGCGATCACCCTCAAGATGTATGCCGATCGCAAGGGGTGGAGTATCGGCGCGCTGAAAGTTTCGCTGACACTCTCCCTGGACGCCGAGGGGAGGACGCTCATCGAGCGGACCCTCGACTCCGATGCCCGGCTCGATGGCGAGCAGTGGTTGAAATTGCTCGACATTGCCTCCAAGACTCCGGTCACGAAAACCCTGCTGGCCGGCGCCAGCATCACGACGCGACGAGCCGAGGTGGCCTGAGTCATGCGCAAGATACTGGCTGTTCACGATCCCAATCCACCGCACTGGGTCGGCGATGGATTCCCGGTGCGGTCGATCTTCAGTTACGACGGCCTCGGTCGCGAGAAGCTGAGCCCGTTCCTGATGCTCGACTATGCAGCGCCGCGAAACTTCGAGCCCGCGACCAGGCGCCGTGGCGTCGGCGAGCATCCGCATCGCGGATTCGAGACCGTCACGATCGTCTACCAGGGCGAGCTGGAACACCGGGATTCGGCCGGCAATGGCGGGCGTATCGGTCCCGGCGACGTGCAGTGGATGACCGCCGCCTCTGGAATCCTCCATGAAGAGTTTCATTCGGACAAGTTCACGCGCTCGGGCGGCAGGATGGAAATGATGCAGCTCTGGGTGAACTTGCCGGCAAAGGACAAGATGTCGCCGCCGCGCTACCAGACATTACTCGAAGGCGACATACCCTCAGTCCCGCTGCCCGACGGTGCCGGACGTCTGCGCGTGATTGCCGGCGAGTTCAGCGGACACAAGGGTCCCGCGAAGACATTCACGCCGATCAATGTCTGGGACCTGCGGCTGAATGCAGGAAAGACCGCCACATTGTCGACACCCGAGGGCCACACGACCGCGATCATCCCGATGCATGGGCGCGCACTGCTCAATGGCACGCACGCCGCCGGTGAAGCACAGCTCGCGATACTCGACCGCGAAGGCGGCGAGTTCACGATTGGCGCGGATACCGATGCCGTGTTGCTCGTGCTGAGCGGCGAGCCGCTCAACGAGCCGGTCGTCGGTTACGGCCCATTCGTCATGACGAGCGATCGGGAGATCGCGCAGGCGATACGCGACTACCAGAGTGGGCGATTCGGCAGCCTGCCGGCCCCGTGATGCAGGCGCTCGGCGGAGATCGCGCGGTACCCGCCCTGTCATCATCGCTGGGCGAGCTGTCTCACGCCCTGCGCGCGCTGCACAAAGCCTTGCTCGAGGCGGAACTCGATAATTTTCCGATGGCGCGGAGCACGTTCGACCGATTGGCGCTGGTCGTCGAGCACCCGTCGTTTGCCTGGCTGCACGCCCTGTCGGAATTGATCGTCGAGTTCGACGAGCTCGCGGACTCGGATTCCGCCGCGGTTCCAACGCTGCAGCATTGCCGCGACGCCGTCGAACGGCTGCTGGGGCCGGCACCCGCGTCGAATGCCAATTTCCGCTCGCGCTATCTGGAGTACCTGCAGCTCGCGCCGGAGGTCGCAATCGCGACCGGCGCCGTCAGGCAGTTGCTCGCCGCGCCGGCTCAGGCCGGCGGATCGCGCCCGAGGTAATCCATCTTGCCGAGCTCGACGCCGTTGTGGCGCAGGATGTCGTACGCCGTCGTGCAGTGAAAGTGCAGGTTCGGCAGCATCTGGTGCAGCACGTAAGGCAATCCCTGCATCGAACGCTCGGTGCTCCGCGTCTTCCAGGTCACCGTGCGGTCCTCTGCGCCTTCGAACTGCTGCGGCTCGAGGGTTTCGAGATAGGCCGCGGTCTTCTTCGCGCGCTCGATCAGCTCGGGCAGGGATTTTTCGTTGTCTTCGAACACGGGCGCCTCGAGCGCCGCAACGCGCGCAACGCCCAACTTCGCCGAGTCGGACGCGATCTGCACCTGCCTCGACAAGGGAAACATGTCCGGAGCAAGGCGCGCCGCGACGAAAACGCCGGGATCGATCTTCTTCGCCTGCGCGTGCTGCGCGGCTTTTTCGAGCACCGCCGCGAGACTGTTCATCATGCGGATGCCCGGTGGCACGCAGGCGTCGTACATCGAAATCTTCATCGTGCGCTCCGGATGTAATCCCCTAGAATGCGCTCATTATGATGCAGTCCGGGATCGTCTGGGACAATCATGCCTGCCTGCCGCTGCGCGACATCGACGAATGGCTGCCTGCCCTTTCCCGCTATCGCGATTCGGGCGTCGACGTCGTCACGGTCAATATCGGCGACAGCCTCGTCCCGCTCGAAACCCTGATCCGCACGGCCGCGAGCATCCGGCACTTCGTCCATGCGAATCCGGCAAAATACCTGATGGGGCTCGCGCCGGGCGATCTACGGGCGGCAAAGGCGAGCGATCGGCTCGCGGTCTGCCTCGACGTCGAAGGCGTGCATTCGCTCGGTGGGCAAGTCTCCCTGGTCGAGTTCCTCTACCACATCGGCGTGCGCTGGATGCTCATGGTCTACAACCGGCGCAATCTCGCCGGCAGCGGCTGCCACGACGCCGTGGACGAGGGCCTGACCGAGCACGGCCGGGGGATTCTGCGAGAAATGGACCGGGTCGGCATGATCAAGTGCTGCTCGCACACCGGTTATCGCACGGCGCGCGAGATTCTCGATTCGACGGACCGGCCGGTCATCTTCTCCCATTCCAATCCACGGCGACTGCGCGATCATCCGCGGAACATTCCGGACGAGCTGATCAAGGCCTGCGCAGCGACGGGCGGCGTCGTCGGCATCAATGGGGTCGGGCTCTTCCTGGGAGAAGGCCCGCCGACCGCTGCGGACATCGTCCGGAACATCGACTACGTCGTGCAGCTCGTCGGCGCCCGGCACGTGGGTCTCGGTCTCGACTACATGTTCAAGAGTTCGGAGCTGAAGGAGCCGGGCCGCGGCAGCCAGGAGATCTGGCCGCTGGAATGGGGCTATGGCGCGGGTTCCGGATTTGCGGCGCCGGAAGTGATCCCGGAGATCGCGGCAGGCCTCGAGCGATTGGGCTATTCGGAAGAAGGTGTCCGCGCCGTAATGGGCGAGAATCTCGTGCGCGTCGCGGACGCTGTCTGGAAATGACGGCCCGCCGCGGCACCGGCTGGCCGGAGTGTGGAATCAGTCACCGCCCCGGCTCGGTTTCCTGATGCGGGTCACAGTTAGCACCCGACTGCCTGAAGTTACATATGTCGACTCGAAAGCCGGCCGTGAAGGGCGGGCTGCGCGCGGGAGTTTGCGCAAGAAAACATGTGGCCAGCCCGGGAAACCAGCGAAGCCAGCCGAGGGCGCGAACCATTCTTCGCCCGTTGGACGGGCGCCCTTGCGGTTTTCCTCTTCATCTATATCCCGCTCGCGCTCCTCGTGACCATCGCGGGGGACTCGAATAGCCGGGCCTTCGAGGTCTTCCAGCTCTATTCCGACTCGCCGGCGAGCATCGCCGCGGCGATCCTTTCCGCCGTGGCCGCATGGAAGGCGACCGACCCCGCGGTCAGGCGCACCTGGACCTGCTTCGCGGCAGCGATCGGCGTCTACAGCATCGGCAACGTGCTGAACTCGACCTACTGGGTATTCGGGGTCGACCCCTTCCCGTCGATCGGCGACGTCTTCTTCCTGGGGTTCTATCCGCTGCTCTTCGCCGGCATCCTAACCGCCATCCGCGCGGCATCCGTGCGCATGCCCTGGGTGCGCCTTGCGCTGGACGCGACCATCCTGATGCTGGGATTCGGCGCGTTCTTCTGGTTCTTCGTGATCGCGCCGACCGCGGCGGCCGACCGCGATCCGGACGTCATCAAGTACGTCCTGACGCAGAGCTATATCGCGCTGAACTGCATCATGCTGCTTGCCTTCGGCGTGCTGCTGATGCACGCGGGCTCAGGCGCCATGGCGCGCCGCACGCTCGTGCTGCTGACGATCGGCTTCTCGACGATGTCGCTCGCGGACATCGTCTGGGCCATGGCCAAGGTCACGGGCAGCTACCTGCCGGGTGGCCTCTCGGACGCGCTCTACCTGTCGTGCTACGCCTGGCTCATCGCCGCGGCGCGCGAGCAGCTGCGCGGCGAGGCGCCGGTCCGGGCCCAATCGAGCGCCGTCGGGGCCGCCCTCGTCCAGGGCATGCCGTACCTGGCGATGCTCGTCTCGTTCCTCATGCTGGTGTATGTCGAAAGCAGCTCCGTCGCGAGCCCGGCGACTGCGATGACGGTGATCATCTTCCTGCTGACGCTGCTCGTGATGCTGCGCCAGGGGGTGCTTTCGAGGGACGACGCACTGCTGCGCGAGCGACGTGCCGCCGGCATCGTCGAGGCCCGCTATGCCTCGCTCATCAAGAACGCATCCGACGTGATCATGATCGCGGACGTCGACGGACGCCTGCGCTTCGCCTCGCCGGTCGCCGAGCGCACCTTCGGGATGCATCCGGACGATCTCGTCGGCCGCAACCTGCTCGACCTCTGGGGCGAGGCCGATCGCGAGCGTCTGGCCGCGTTCCTAGCCGAAGTGGCCGCCACGCGCGGCCGCTCCGTCGGGCCCGTCGAGGTCACGGTCGGCAGCGGCGCCCGGCGCAGCACGCTCGAGAGCGTGGGCAGCAACCTCCTCGACGACCCGGCGATCGCCGGGCTCGCGCTCAATTTCCGGGACGTCAGCGAGCGCAAGGCGCTCGAGGAGCAATTGCGCCAGCTCGCCTTTCACGACCCGCTGACGCTGCTCGCCAACCGGAGCCTGTTCCGCAATCGCGTGCAACACGCGCTCGCGCTCACCCAGCGCTCGCGGCAGCGCGTCGCTGTCATGTTCCTGGACCTCGACAACTTCAAGAACGTCAACGACTCGCTCGGGCATGACGCCGGCGATCGCCTGCTCCAGGCCGCGGCGCAGCGGCTGGTGAAGTCGACGCGCCCATCCGACACCGTCGCGCGACTCGGCGGCGACGAGTTTGCGATCCTGCTCGAGGGAATCAACGATTCAGCGGACGTCGAGCGCATCGCCACCGCGATCACCCGCTCGTTCGACGAGCCCCTGCTGCTCGACGGCAGCGACACACACATCGCGGCGAGCATCGGCATCGCATTCTCGCAGGAGGACGACGACACCGAGCAGCTGCTGCGAAACGCCGACATCGCCATGTACAACGCGAAGGCGACGGGCAAGGCCCGCTTCATCGTGTTCCAACCGCGCATGCAGGAACAGCTTCGCGAGCGCCTGCGCCTCGAAGAGGACATTGACAGGGCGCTCGAGCGCAACGAGTTCTTCCTCGAGTTCCAGCCGGTCGTGGACCTCAAGAATCGGGAGCTCCTGGGGATCGAGGCGCTGGTGCGATGGCAGCACCCCGATCACGGCCTCGTCATGCCGGCCGCCTTCATCCCGACGGTCGAGGAATCCGGCCGAATCGTCGAGCTCGGCCGCTGGGTGCTAATCGAGGCCTGCCGCGGCGTGCGGGCCTGGCGTGATTCCATCGTGGCGGGCGACGGACTGCGCGTCGCGGTCAACATCTCCGGAAGGCACCTGCAGCACGCTGACCTCGTGGCCGACGTGCGTAACGCCCTCGAAATCTCCGGCCTAGAGCCCGAAAACCTCGTCATCGAGCTCACCGAGAGCACGATCATGCACAATACCGAGGTGAACCTGGAGCGGTTCCGCGAGCTGAAGGCACTCGGTGTCCGCCTCGCGATCGACGACTTCGGCATGGGCTATTCGTCGCTTTCCTACCTGCACCGCTTCCCGATCGACATCCTGAAGATCGACCGCTCATTCGTCGGTCGCCTGACCGAGCAGGACGGCCCGGAGCTCGCGCGCGCGGTCGTCATGCTTGGCGAAACGCTGGGGCTCGAAACGGTCGCCGAGGGCGTCGAGCACGAGGATCAGGTGGCGAAGCTCCTGGAACTCGGCTGCGTCGCGGGCCAGGGATTCCTGTTCGCGCGGTCGAGCTCGCTCGCGGACGTCACCGCGATGTCGTTCTCCGCACGCCGCGCGGAACTGCGAAGCGACCACCTGCACGACCGGCTGACCGCCACCGGGCGTTTCAACGTCGGCACCGTCCGCACACGATCCGTCGCCTGAGCGGAAACCCCGCGTTCAGGGGTCCCCTGGCGCCGAATGGACGATCTCGCCTCCGATCACCGTCATCACGGCGCGCGCACGCGGTATCTCCGCCTCGGGGATCTTCATCAGGTCGGCCGAGAACACGCTGAGATCCGCGAGCTTGCCGGGCGCGATCGTGCCGCGATCCTTTTCCTCGAAAGCGGCATAGGCCGGGCCGGATGTCAGGACGGCGAGCGCTTCGTCGCGCGTCAGGCGCTGGTCGAGACGCCAGTCCGGTCCGGCAAAACCTTCGAGCGTGCGACGCGCGACCGCGGCGTAGAACTCGACCAGGGGATCGCCCTGCTCGACGGGCGCATCGCTGCCGCCCGCGATCAGTGCACCGGCGTCCAGCAGCGAACGCCACGCATACGCGCCGGCGATGCGTCCGGGGCCGAGACGCGCGGGCGCGAACAGCATGTCGCTGATCGCGTGCGAGGTCTGCATCGAGGCGATGACTCCGAGTTGTGCGAAGCGCGGCATGTCCTTCGCCGAGACCACCTGCGCGTGCTCGATGCGGAAACGCGGATCGGGGACAGGGCGTTCGCTCTTCGGCACGGCCGCGAACGCTTTTTCGTACTGATCGAGCAGCAGGCGGTTGCCGCGGTCGCCGATCGCGTGCGTCTCGATCTGGATGCCGCTTTTAAGGCCCGCGATCGCGATGCGCAGGATCTCCTCGGGCGGTGTGACGAACAGGCCGCGCGTGTCCGGCGCATCGCTGTACGGCTCCTCGAGCGCCGCGCCGCGCGAGCCGAGCGCACCGTCGATATAGAGCTTGATCGCTCGGACCGTCAGGCGCGGATCGCAACTCTTGTAATTCCGGCCCGCGGTCAGCAGGTTTTCCGCATCCGCCCCCGGGCCGCCGATCGCGGCGTAGAGCCTGAGATTCAATCGGCCCGCCGCGTAAAGCCTGCAGAGCTGCTCGATCTCCTGCCAGGTCGTGCCGGCGATCTGCAACTCGGTCCACCCGAGGCGGACACTGCGTCTCGCGCCGGTCTCGAGCGCAAGCGCGAGATCCTCGTCCGTCACCGGCGGCACGTGACGCTGAACCAGGTCCATCGCCGTGTCGATCAGCATTCCGGTCGGCAGGCCGGTTCTCGGATCGCGCAGGATCTGGCCGCCGGCCGGATCGGGAGTGTGTGGACCGATACCGGCGATCTTGAGCGCAAGCGTGCTCGCGATGACCGCGTGGCCGTCGGCGCGTTCGAGCACGACGGGCCGGCTCGTCACGACCGCATCGAGATCCTCGCGCGTCGGAAACTCTGCCGGTGACCACTTCGATTCGATCCAGCCGACGCCGACGATCCATGCACTGCGGTCCTTTGCCGCGCGCTCGCGCAGGCGCGCTTGCAGCGCGGCGATGCTCTCGACGCCGGTCAGGTCGAAGTTGAGTTCCCGCCAGCCGATATCGGATAGATGCGCGTGCGCATCGGCAAACCCGGGAAAAACGGTCTTGCCCCGCAGGTCGACGGTTCGCGCGCCGCCCGGCGCGAGCGCCAGCGCACCGGTCTTGTCGCCGACAAAGGCGATGCGACCGTCGACGGCGAGCACCGCTTCAGCTCGCGGCTGAGCCGTCACCCCCGTATAGATATTGCCGTTCGTCAGCAGCAGCGCGGGCGGTGCTTCGGCGATGGCTACCGGCAGGCACAGGGCAGCGGCCACCGTGGCGGCGACGATCGCGCACCGGCGCGCAATCGAACAGGCAATCAAGGCGTGGCTTTCCCCTGGCTCTTCACGACACTGGTCGCGAGCGCGATCATCGACGCGATGTCCGTCAGGTTGGCCGGCACGATCAGGGTGCTCGCGGCCTCGTTGGCAAGCTGGCCGAACTGCTTGACGTATTCCTCCGCGACGCGCAACTGCATCGCCTCGATGCCGCCCCGACCGGACAACGCTTCTCCGACCTGGCGCAGACCCTCGGCGGTCGCCGTCGCGACCGCAAGAATCGCCGCCGCCTCGCCCTGCGCCTCGTTGATCTGTTGCTGCTTGGTCGCTTCCGATTCCTTGATGACGCGTTGCTTCTCGCCCTCCGCCTGGTTGATCTTGGCGTCGCGCTCGCCTTCGGAGGTCAGTACGACGGCGCGCTTCTCGCGCTCCGCGCGCATTTGTTTCTCCATGGCCTGAAGGACATCCTTCGGCGGATTGATATTCTTGATTTCGTAGCGCAGTACTTTCACGCCCCAGGGAGCGGAAGCCTTGTCGAGCTCCGCGACGACATTCTGGTTGATCGCCTGACGCTCCTCGAAGGTGCGATCGAGTTCGATCTTGCCGATCTCGCTTCGCAGGGTCGTCTGGGCGAGCTGGATGATCGCAAAGCGGTAATTGGCGATGCCGTACGAGGCTTTGCTGGCCTCCAGCACCTGAAGATACAGCACGCCGTCCACGCCGACCTGTACGTTGTCCCGGGTAATGCAAACCTGTTCCGGGATATCCATTGCCTCTTCCTTCAACGTGTGCTTGTAAGCGATGCGCTCGATGAACGGAATCAGGATATGAAAGCCGGCCTGGATCGTGCGGCTGTAGCGGCCGAGATTCTCGACGACAAAAGCGCTCTGCTGCGGCACGACGACGGCGGTCTTCGCGATGACGATGATCGCAAGCAGCGCGATCACACCGACGACATACATGGTCTCCATGCGTGGCTACTCCGCTTTGACGTGCAATGTCAAGCCGTCGACCTGCGCAATCACCGCTTCCCGGCCGGCCTCGACGGCCGCGGAACCCACATTTCGCGCGGTCCAGCTCGAGCCCCGATATTCGACGCGGCCACTCTGCCCCGGCTCGAGGCGCGACGGAATCACGACGCGGTCGCCCACCGTCAGCCGCTCGTCCACTTTCCCACGGCGGTTCCGCACCATTTCATACAGCCGCCGGCGGAACGCGAGCATCGCGACGATGGCCAGCACGGAAAAGACCAGCCATTGCATCCACTGCGGCAAGTCGACGCCCACGAGGCCGATCAGCCCGACGACCGCCGCCGAAAGCCCGATGAAGACGAGGTAGAACTGCGCGTCGATGACGAACATCTCGACGCCGAGCAAGCCGATGCCCAACACCAGCCAGGCCCACCAAGGCATCCGATCCCCCTCGGCGCAGATCGCGCCTCCATTGCCGTTCGCCGTGCAGCTTAACTGATCCCAAAGTCGCATATTGAATGCCGGCAACTGCGGGCGGTAGCCTGCACTGGCCGGAAATTCTCCGTCGCCAGGAAACCGCCATGAAAGCAGCCGTTGAATCGCTCGCCGCCTTGCTTCTATCGCCGGCATTCGCGGCTGACGCGGGCCTGAACTCCGCGCAGCAGGAGATGATCGACGCAGAACGAGCATTCGTGCGGCTCGCAGCCGAGCGGGGTTTCCGCGATTCGTTCTACGCCTACTTCGCCGATGACGGCATCGCATTCAACCCGCACCCCTTCCGCGTCAGGACCGCGCTCGCGAATCAGCCGTCCTCGCCCGGGCCGATGGGTGCGGTCTGGGCGCCGGTTTTCGGCGACATCGCGCAAGCCGGCGACCTCGGTTGGAATACGGGCCCGCTGGTGTTCGAAGGCAAGAATGGCCAGCCGGACCGCCACGGCATGTTCTTCTCTGTCTGGAAGCGGCAGGCGGATGGCAAGTTCAAAGTCGTGCTGGATGTCGGCAGCGATACGCCGTCCGCCGTCGTGCCCCTGGACACGCCCGTCCAGTCCTCGCACCGGCCTGCCGCGAATCCACCTGCAGCAGTGGATGTGCCCGCCGAGACCGCGGCCCTGCTCGCGGTCGAGCGCGCGTTTCTCGCGACCGCTCAGTCGGAGAGCCCGGGCCGCGCGTACGGCAGCCGCCTGAGCGACGAGGCGCGCGTTCATCGCCCCGGCGCGAGTCCGGTCGTCGGCCGGGTCGCTCTCAACGAGTGGGCGAACGCCCAGGGAGCCAGGTTCCGGGGCGAGCCGCTCGCGGCCGATGTCTCGCGATCGGGCGATCTCGGCTACGCCTATGGAAACTACGAAAAAGTTTCCAACACGCCGGAAACCGGCTACTACGCCCGGGTCTGGAAGCGCGATTCGAAGGGCGACTGGCGCATCGTGATGGACACGATCAGCCCCCTGCCCGCCGGCGTGAAGCCGTTGACGGCCGAACTGCTGGATGCTGAGGAACACTACTTCGCCGGGCGCTGGGCCGAGGCCGAGGCCGCCTACCAGCAGCATGTCGATGCGAACCCGGGCAATGCCTTCGCGTGGAATCGCCTCGGAACCAGCCAGATCCAGCTCAAGAAGTATCCGGATGCGATCCGGAACCTCGAGCGGAGCATCGCGATCAGCGGCGGAATTCCGGCCGACTTCTACAATCTCGCCTGCGCGCATGCGCTTTCGGGCGCGACGGATCAGGCACTCGACAACGTGGAACGGGCGATCGCCGGGGGACTGAAGAATCGCGCTCAGTACGAGTCCGATCCGGATCTCGCTTCCTTGCGCGATCTGCCGCGCTTCAAGGCGCTGATGCAGCCGCTCGGCTGACGCTCAACGCATCGGGTTGCTGGGCGGATTCCAGACCGGGATGAGATCGGAGCGCTCGGCGCGCCGCACTTCCTCGCGCGTGTCCGAGTGCCTGACTTGAAATTGTCGTTGCCGGCAAATATCGGAATTTCCTGTTCGGTTTGTCACGCTGACATCAAAAAGTGAGCCCGGTCGCGGACCCCGGACTGGCGAATGACCCAGGCGTGAACCAAGTCACGTACCCCCGCAGCCATATGGAATAGCTTTAGACACATATTCGAAACAGCCGGTAAGTATCTGATTAATGGAAGGGATTCCGTGCCAGGGAAGAACCTTCACAAGTGGCAGGTTCTGGCAGTCGGCGCACTCGCCGCCTGCGGCGCATCGGCACAACCCAATGCATCCGAGCTTCTCGACCTCAGTATCGAAGAGCTCGCAAACCTCAGGATCACGTCGGCGTCACGCATCGCCGAGAACCTGCGCGATACGCCGGCTTCGGTCTTCGTCATCACGGCCGATGAAATCCGGCGCTCGGGCGTCACGAGCATCCCGGAAGCTCTGCGGCTTGCGCCTGGCGTCGAAGTCGCCCGCCGGAGTGCATTTGAATGGTCGATCTCGATCCGCGGCTTCAACGGCAATCTCGTCAACAAGCTGCTCGTGATGATCGACGGCCGCAGCGTCTATTCGCCGCTGTTCGCCGGCGTGTTCTGGGACGTCCAGGACACGCTGCTCGAGGACATCGAGCGCATCGAGATCATCTCCGGCCCGGGCGGAACGCTCTGGGGCGCAAACGCGGTCAATGGCGTCATCAACATCATCACGCGCCAGGCACAGGACACACAGGGCGGCTACGGCGAGCTGCTCGGCGGAAACGAGGAACAGCTCATTGCCGGCTTCCGCTATGGCGGCACGATCGGCGAACGCGTTTCCGCCAGGGGCTTCGTCAAGCATCTTGAGCGCGATTCGACAATGGCCAGTTCAGGCGATGAGGCGGTGGATGCCATGCGCATGTCCCGCGCCGGATTCCGCTTCGACTGGAACGTCGCCAAGGCCGATCATTTCATGGTGACTGGCGACATCTACCAAGGCGAAACCGACGGCATCTTCAACGAAGACTTCACCATCGGCACTCTCCCTGCAGGCACGTTTCGCGACGTCGTCGATATCTCCGGCGCCAACCTGCTCGGTCGCTGGGAGCGATCGCTCGGGAACGATTCGGATCTGCGGTTGCAGCTTTATTACGACCACACGGAGCGCGATATCCCGAACACCTTCGGCGAGATCCGGGACACATTCGATCTCGATTTCCAGCATCACCTACCACTGGGCGAGCGACATGATTTCCTGTGGGGCCTGACCTACCGTGAAAGCAGCGACAGCATCCGGAACACCCAATTCGCCAGCTTCGAGCCGCCGAGCCGCACGACGCGGCGCTACGGCGCCTTCTTCCAGGATCGGATTGCCTTGCTGCCGGAGCGGCTGTATCTGACCGTCGGCTCGAAATTCGGGCGCAACGATTACACGGGATTCGAGCACCAGCCGAGTGTCCGTCTATCCTGGCGTCCGGACGGGCGTCAGACACTGTGGTCGGCAATCTCCCGCGGTGTCCGCATCCCGTCGCGCCTCGACGACGACCTTGTCCTGACCATTCCGCTCGCGGCCCCCGGTAATCCGATTCCGTTCTATGTGGTGGTGAACGGCAGCGACGATTTCAGATCTGAGGAACTGCTCGCCTACGAGGCCGGGTATCGCTTCCAGCAAAACGAGAACCTGTCCTTCGACGTCGCGCTTTTCCACAACGAGTACGACAACCTGCTGACCAACGAACCGAACGCGCCGATCATCGTGCTCGTTCCGCCATTGCCGCACATCGTCGTGCCGAGCCACCTCGACAACAACATGCAGGGTAATTCAATCGGCGGCACGTTCATTACGAACTGGCAGCCGCTGCCGCGCTGGCGCATGCGCTTCCAGTACGCCTATCTCGATCTGGATCTCGAAACCGTGGCGCCCAGTCAGGACGTGTCATCGCCGACGGTCACAGGCAACAGCCCGCGCCATCAGGTCGCGATTCACTCATTCCTGGACCTGCCGCACAATTTCGCCTTGTATGCCGGCGTGCGTTACGTGGACGAGCTGCCCAATCAGGGCGTCGATTCCTACGTGGCGACCGACATCAATCTGGCGTGGCGGTTCAGGCCAAACGTCGAAGCCTCGCTCGCAGTTCAGAATCTAACGGACGACACGCACTCGGAATTCGAGGGCGGCAGCGGCAACCTGGTCGAGCGCAGCGCCTATCTGAAACTCGACTGGTCCTTCTGAGGGGTCGCCATCATGTCTGCCCTGAGCGTGCTAGCCGAGGGACCACAGGACGCCGTGGATCCCATCCGCGTGATTCTGGTGGAAGACAGCGCGCCCGATGTCGAACTGGTTTTGAGGCAACTGAGAAGCGACGGGCTGGAAGTCGCCAGTCGCGTGACGTTCGACGAACACTCCTTCCGGCTTGCCCTGAAGGAGTTCTCGCCACAATTGATCCTTTCGGATTTTTCGCTGCCGCACTTCGACGGGCCCTCGGCGCTTCGTATCGCGCATCTCGAAGCCCCCAACGTGCCGTTCATATTCGTTTCCGGGACGATCGGCGAAGAGCGTGCCATTGACGCATTGAAGAACGGCGCGTCCGATTACGTACTCAAGGACAACCTGCGGCGCCTCGCTCCTGCCATCCGCGGCGCCCTGCGCGCGGTCGAGACGGCCCGCGCGCGCGATCTTGCGGTGACCCTGCTGCGGCGCAGCGAATCGCGCCTGCAGGATATCATCAATACGTCGACGGACTGGGTCTGGGAATGCGACGAGATGTATTGCTTCACTTTCTCGAGCCCAAGCATCGAGCGCATCCTCGGATTCGGGCCGGATTCCCTGCTCCAGACCCTGGCGTTCGACTATGTCAATCGCGAGGACTGCGACCGGCTGCGTGCGGCATTTGATACATCCGCGGTCGACTCGGACACGGCGGCGCCGGTGGTCATGCGCTGGATGCACAAGGACGGCAAGGTTCGCTGGCTCGAACGCAAGATGATCGCGTTGCGGAGCGAGGATGGCGCATTGCGCGGCTATCGCGGCATCGATCGGGACGTGACGACCAGGAAACTCCAGGAGGAGCGTATTGCGCGCCTCAACCGTGCCATCGGCTTCTTGAGCGGCACGAACTCCGCGATCGTGCGCATCCGCGACCGCCGTGAGCTGCTCCGCGAGGCCTGCCGACTGGCGGTGCAAGTCGGCGAGTATTCGATGGCGACGATCTACCTGAAGGACGTGTCGGACAAGGACCCGATCGTCCATCGGGCCGTCAGCGCAAGGCAGGCGGCATCCCGGCGGCCACATCGCGAACCGCTGGACGGCAACGGCCCGGTCGGTCGCGCCATGTCGGCGGGTGAGCGCGTCGTCGTGCCGGATATCGCGGACGCTTCGATCGAGATCCCGGAGCGTTCCAAGCTTCTCGGCATGGGGCTGCGCGCCTGCATCGCCTTGCCGCTCAGCATCGATGGAACACCGGTCGGGGTGTTCCTTCTACACGCGAACGAACAAAACGCGTTCGGTGAGACCGAACTGGCGCTGCTCGAGCAGGTGACCGGCAACATCACCTTCTCGCTCCAGTATCTGCACAGCAAGGAGAGCGTCGAGTACCTCGCGTACTTCGACACCCTGACGGCCCTTGCCAACCGCAGGCTCTACCTGCAACGGCTCGAGTCCACGATACGGGACGCCGAACGGGACGGTCACGCGCTCGCCCTCCTGGTCTTCGACATCGCCGGCCTCACGGTCATCAACGACGGCCTAGGCCATCATGCCGGCGATCTGGTGCTCCAACTCGTCGCCGAACGCCTGAAAGACGTCTTCCGCGATTCCAGCGTGCTGTGCCATCTCGGCGGCGGTTCTTTTGCCGTTTTCTCGAGCTACCCGGCGGGCAGCACGGACGCGACCACGGTGCTGCGCGAACGCATCGAGTTACTGCTCGATGCGCCCTTCAAGATCGCAGACCAGGAACTCCGGCTGAGCGTGCGGGCCGGCATCGCGGAATTTCCGGACGATGGCAAGCAAGCCGAGGCGCTCCTGCACCGCGCCCAGACCGCGCTTGATCACGCGAAGCAGTCCGGTGAAGCGTTCCTGCGACACCGACCCGACATGAATATCGCCGCCTCAGAGCGGCTCAGCTTGACGACACAGCTGCGCGCGACCGCGGCGCACCAGAAGTTCATACTCAATTACCAGCCGATAATCCGGCTTTCCGACGGTTCCGTCGAGGGCGTGGAGGCACTGTTGCGCTGGCCGGAGGCGAACGTCTCTCCAGCGGTGTTCGTGCCGCTGCTCGAATCGATCGGCCTCATCGGGGAGGTCGGCAAGTGGGTGCTGAGCAAGGCACTGGCTGAAAGCGACGGCTGGCGGGCCGAACAGCGCGCGGGCGGCTTTCGCGTCGCGGTCAATATCTCTGCATTGCAACTGAAGCGCGAGCGGTTCGCGGATGAGGTTTTGCAAGCTGCCGACGCAATCAAGAACGGCGTTTCGCGACTCGAACTCGAGATCACGGAAAGCGCGTTGATAGAGGATTCACGCCGCGCGAGCGCAATCCTCGGCCGCCTTCGGAGTGCCGGCATCACCGTCGCAATCGACGACTTCGGAACCGGGCATTCTTCATTGCAGATTCTTTCGAGGCTTCCGGTGGACATCCTGAAGATCGATCGCAGCTTCGTCAGCGATCTTGCGACCAATGAAAGGCACCGTCTGCTGGTGCAGACCACGATCAAACTCGCGAAATCCTTCGGCATGACGACCGTGGCCGAAGGCGTCGAAACCGAGGAGCAGGTTGCCATTCTCAGAGAATTGGGATGCGACTCGATCCAGGGCTACCTCGTGCGCCGGCCGGCAAGCGCAAAAGAATTGGGCGACTGGCTGGCCTCCCGGTCATCGGCGGCCTAGTGCGCAATGCCTTCCTGTCCGCGCTGCTGGGCGCGTGCTGCATCGCCTGGTCCGGCATCCAGGTCGGGCAGGCCCAAACGGCAGAAACCGTTCCTGTGACGGAGCGCAGCATCAAGGCCGCCTATCTCTGCAAGTTCGCGGGCTACGTCGAGTGGCCCGATGCGCGCATCCACGCCGCGAAGCCACTGACGATCGGCGTGCTCGAATCCTCGGAAATGGCGGACGAGCTGATCCGCATCACCGCCGGCCGGCTGATTAATGATCGTCCGGTCCAGGTCCGGCGGGTCACAGGCGGCGATTCCCTTGCCGGCCTGCACGTTCTGTTCGTCGGCGCGCACGAGCCGGAGCGGCTCGACGAACTCCTGCTACCGGCACGGAAGCTGCCGATCCTGACGGTCACGGAATCCGCGGGCGCACTGTCGGACGGCAGCATCATCAATTTCACGATCGACCGTGAGCGCGTCCGCTTCGAAGTGTCCCTGCCCGCGGCAGAGCGCAGCCGCCTCAAGCTGAGTTCGCGCCTGCTTGCTGTTGCGCAGCGCGTGCAACGGACCCCGGAGTCGTGAGGCCATGATTCCGTTGCACGCTTCAATCCACCGGAAAATGCTGGTCGTCATGCTGGCGACCGCTGCATTTGCCCTGCTTCTGACCGCCGCCGCGATGCTCTACTACGACTTGCGCAGCTTTCGCCAGCTCTGGGTCACGGACCTGACTGCGCAGGCGGACATCATCGGCTTCGCCGCCACACCGGCAATCGAGTTCGAGGACCGGCAGGCCGCCGCGGATTACCTGGAGTCGCTCAAGGGCAAGCCGTCCATCATCGCTGCCGCAATTTATTCCGCCAATGGATCGCGGTTCGCTGCCTACACGGCGACTGGCGGAAAGGCAGTCGAGTTTCCGGCCCTCCCTGCGCTCGACGGCTATTCCGTCAAGGGTAACGAGCTCGACCTGTTCAAGCGCATCGTCTCCGGCCAGGAAATACTCGGCACGGTTTACATCAAGGCTCAGTTCGACATGTTCGGCCGTCTGCTCAAATACCTCGGGATCGTCGGCGCCGTGATGGCGCTGAGCCTGCTGGCCTCCCTGCTGATTGCGCGTCGCATGCAACAGAAGGTAACGCAGCCAATACTCGAAATCGCGGGTGTCGCGCGTACGGTCATGGACAAGCGTGATTTCAGTTCGCGCGCGAGCAAGACGACCGAAGACGAGATCGGCGTGCTTGTGGATGCCTTCAACGGCATGCTCGCGGAAATTGAGCACGTCATCGACGAACGCAAGCGCACCCAATCCGCGCTTGAGGATAGCGAATCCCGTCTGCTCGAGCTCAACGCCGAGCTGGAGCAGCGCGTCGAAGCCAGGACTGCGCAGCTTGCGGCCGCGAACAAGGACCTGGAGGGCTTCAGCTACTCGGTCTCGCATGACCTGCGAGCGCCGATCCGCGCGATCGGCGGCTTCGCAGTGCTGCTGGGCGAGGACCACCAGACCGAGCTCGGCGAAGAGGCGAAGCGCAAGATCTCGATCATCCGCAGCGAAGCGGCTCGCATGGGCCAACTGATCGATGACCTGCTCGCGTTTTCACGGCTCGGCCGCAAGGCGCTGGAGCCCTCGGATCTCGACATGGCCGAAATGGCCAACAACGTGTATGTCCGCCTCGATCACGCCGATCCCAGCCGAACAGTGGATTTCCGCCCGGGCTCGATGCCCCACGCGTGGGGCGACCGCGCGCTCTTCGAGCAGGTGTGGATGAATCTGTTGTCGAATGCCATCAAGTTCTCGGCTAAGAAAAAGCAGCCGGTCATCGAGATCGGCGGCATCTCGGCCGAGAACGAGCATGTCTATTTCGTGCGCGATAACGGTGCGGGTTTCGATTCACGCTACCAGGCGAAACTTTTCGGGGTGTTCCAGCGTCTCCACCGCGAGGAGGAATTTCCGGGCACCGGCGTCGGGCTGGCGCTCGTTCATCGCATCGTGACCCGTCACGGCGGGCGCGTCTGGGCCGACGGCAAGCCGGACGAAGGCGCCACATTCCATTTCAGCCTGCCGAAGGAGGCCTCCGATGGAGGAGTTTGACCAAGTCGAGATCCTGCTGGTCGAGGACAACCCCCTGGATGCGGAGCTGACGATGCGCGGGCTCCAGAACCAGAAACTTGCGAACAAGATCACCTGGGTCAAGGACGGGGAGGAAGCGCTGGATTATGTGTTCCGTCGCGGCGCTTACGCCGATCGAGCGGAGCCCGGTCCGCGACTGATCCTGCTCGATCTCAAGATGCCCCGCGTCGGCGGCATCGAGGTCACGCGCGCGATCAAGGGCGATGAACGCACGAAGCGCATCCCGATCGTGATCATGACGTCGTCCAAGGAAGAGAGCGACATCATCGACAGTTACAACCTGGGGGCGAACAGCTACATCGTGAAGCCGCTCGATTTCGAGTCGCTGGCCGAAGTCGCGCGGCAGGCGGGCTTCTACTGGCTGGCGATCAATCGCGCGCCGAATTGACGCGGCCCACTCAGGGCATCAGCACCTTGACCCAGCGCACCGTGCCGTCGTCGGCCACATAGACTTCGGCGGTGCGGCCAGCCTGGCAATCGTCGTGACTGCCGAGCCAATTTTGCTTGCCGGGAGTCGCGTACTGCAGGTAGATCTTCGTCTTCTCGTCGAATGCGATGTACTTCGGACCGTCCTGCACCTGGATCGTAAAGCCGTTCTGCGCGACGTCGAGGGACTCGATGCGCCCGATGTGTGACTTGACGTGCGAAATTCCCGGCGACTCGCCGATCGGGATGTACAACTCGGTCTCCTGATGCGCCGCCGCAGACATCGTCATGGCTGCGCCCGCTAGCAGGATGAGCGTCTTGAGCCAGTTGCGCATCTCAGTTCTCCAAATGGCTTCGCGCCCTGGCGATCGCGGCTGCCGCCGCGTCCAATTGACGCTTGCGACCAAAGCGATTCCGGGCTTTTTCCACGGCGGCCTGCGCCGCGCGCAGATCCGCGACCGCCTCCGGATGCAGGCCCCCGCCCTGAATGACCTCGTTCGCATCCTGGAGTTCAAAACCGGCGCGTTCGATCAGCACGAGTTGACGCGCATGGCCGCTGGTGTAGGCGGCTGCTGTTTTCAACAGCGCTCCGGCAGCGCGCAGGTTTTCCAGCGCATTGATGACGCGCAGGAATGCGGCGACCGCGATCACCTGCGTCGCATCCAGATTGATCGCGCTGCCGGTGGCGCCGATCAGAAGCTGGCCGGCCGGCGATTGAATAAAAGCGTCGCCATTGTAGAAGGCGACGGCGCCCTCGATCGTCTCGAACGAATTGTTGTGGAAGAACGGCCCGGTGTCGGCGGATTCGACCAGCGGTGGCGTGTTGAATTCGCCGTTGCCGGGGTTGCCAAATCCATCGTCCGGAGGATTTTTCTCACCTGCCAGATCGGCCGGCTGATCGGGCAGTTCCTCGACTCCGGTATCGAATCGCAGATTGCCGGCACCGGGACCGAAAATCGCCGGGTCGGCATTGGCGCCGGCGTTGAAGTGGCAGGCATTGCACTTGCCCAGCGTGCCGTCGAGAAAGATCTCCTGACCGCGGCGCGCGATGTCGCCGCGGAGCTGCAACGGCAGGCGGAGGTCCTGCTGTCGTCCGAGCGAGAACTGGAATGCCTCCAGCGCCTCGAGTTCCTCGTCGGTCGGCAGGCGGAAATCGGTATCTGCGACACGATTGAGCGTCCTGGGGAAGTGCTGGACGACGGCACCGATGGCAAAGGCGCGCAGACTGCCGTCACCCGGCGCGCCATCGCCGCCCCAGCCCGTCTGAGGTCCGGTGCGGCTTTCGATCGACGTGCGCAGTGCGAGCGTGTGTGGCACGCCGCGCATGTTGAACTTGTTCGCCAGGTCGTCAAATCCGTCCTGGTTCTCGAGGATGAGCGCGAATTTCCGCATCAATTCCGGGTTCTCGAAATTCCGGGCCAGATCCTGATTCGTCTCGGCCACGAACAACCCGTCGTCAGCCGGAAGCGTCGCGTTGAACGCGGGTGCGATCGAGAAATTGTCCTCGGCGCGGTGGCAGGCGCCGCAGGTGCGGCCATTGCCGCCGAAAGTTTCGTTGAAGAAGATGTCTTCGCCTTTCAGGACGAGCGGGTCCTCCGGCGCCGGTCCGGGGGCCGTCCGGCAGGCCGCTAGCAACGCCGCGAAGCAGGCGATCGACCAGCGATGAGTCCACCTGTCCATGTCAGCCTCCCTGGCCAACGGATCCCAATATACTGCGCCGGCTCAGGGCCCGGCGCGTTTCGAATAGTAACCGTCGAACACGGTCGTCCAGGTTTTGCCGCCATCGGCGGTCGACTCCCAGTGTTGCCGCACGCGTCCATCTTCGAGCGGCGACCAGGTGATGCGATTGGCCTGCTGCGGATTAGCGGTGGTTGCCAGCACCATGGATTGACCTTCCATTCCGCCTTCGAGAAACAGCGCCGCGCCCTGATTGTCGATCCAGGTCTGGTGCCAGATTTTCCAGGCTGCATCGTAGAAACTGAGACTCGTGCCCGCATAGCCGCCGGGCGAGCTGTACTCCTCGCGCAGCGTGCAGCCGTCATTGACGCGTGTAATCCGGTTGCGGCTGACCGTGCCCGGCGAGGCGGCCGACTCGACATTCCAGTCGCCAAGCCAGAAATCGAACTGGCGGTGCTCCGGCGCGCTGCAAGGCGACACTGGCTCAACCATCGCCGATTCCGGCATGCCCGCCGCCAGCAAGCACAGCAGAAAAACCGATCCGCGCACTCAGGGCGTCTCCTTTTCCAGCTGATCGGCGGTCACGAAGCGCGGGCGTATGTCCACCGGCACTTGGCTCAGGCGATCGAGCACGGCCTTCACCTCGGGCCGAATGACGACCAGCCGCTCCAGCATGCGCTTTGCGCCTTCATAGTCTCCTGTCGCCTGCAAAGTCAGGAGTTCCCGCGTGAGCGCGGCGACGCCCTGCTTCACTTTTTTCAGATTCACGTTGAACGTTCCATCGGCATTCACGCGGAAGCCGCCCGTATCGAGCAGGTAGTTCACCTGCAGCGCCATGCCCTTGGCGTGCGCCGCGTTCATCCCGAATCGCAGCGTCCGGAAGGCGGAGGCCAGGAACGTCGTGTAAATGGCACGCTCGTCGGCGCGATCGAGCACGCCCTTGTCCATCAGCTTCTGCAACGCCCAGAGACCAGACACATCCGCCTTCGCCTCTTCGATCGTGCCGGAGAGCTCCTTGATCGCCTGGCGCACTGTGCCGCCCGTTCCACCGGGCCCGGTATTCGTGGGCCCGAGCCCGTGCATGACTTCGTGCATCAGGATGTGCGTGAAGAAAGCGTCGAAGTCCACGTGACCCTGGTCTTCGGCCGCCAGCGCGATCTTCGAGATCGGCACGAGCGCATGCTCGAACTTCGCCTGCTGGAAATTCTTCAGCATCGTGCGCTTCGAGCCCATCTCGCTGACGATGCGCTCGTCATTCGGCAGGTTGAACGCCGCCGTCTGCACATCGTGATTGCCGTCGCCGGCGGAGAACACGACATTGACGACCCGCATCGGCGCGAGACCTCCCAGCTTCTTGCGACGGTAGCGCGGATCGATCGGCAGCCGGTCCTCCAGCCACTGGAGCTCGCCGCCGAAACGATCGAGTTTGGCGGTCTCGGCGTCGTCCCGCACGGTGATGAAGGCCTCGAACGCCGCCTTGTAGTTGAACCATTCGTCCTCGTACACCTCGTAAGGCCCGATCGTCGGCTCGATCGAGGCGTCGAGCTTCATCCAGGCGACATCGCTCGCGTAGTAGTCGTTTGAAACGAGCGCCGCCGCGCGCGATTCGAGATATTCCTTGAGCGTCGGCTGGGCGGTTGCTGCCGCCGCGTCGCGCAGGTGACGCGCCATCTCGGCGAGCTCGCCCTGGTATTCGAGGCTGTAGGGCACAGCGATGAACTTCCCGCCCGCGTCGCGGCGGATCGTGGTGAAGTAACCGGTCGCGGCCGTGTGCTCCGCAGGCTGCAAGCCCTTGAGCCAGGTTGCGACATCGGCCTTGGTCGCGCCCGCGGGATAGAAGTTCGCCGCTTCGGGCTTTTCCGGCACGCCCGGAATGAAGCTGGCATCCTCGTCGAGCCGCGACCACGGGCCACGGTTGATCAGGAAGTAATCGAGACGCGCCCGGCCGAGCGGCGTCGTGTCTTCCATCAGCCGCAGCAAGAGTGCCTCATTGCCAGCCCACATCTGCCGCATGAACAGCGCATCGGTGATGCGCGCGGCCCGAATCAGGCTCGCGAGCGCCTGGCGCTCGGCAGCCGGCAGCCCCGCGAGCTCCACCCGGATGTCGACGGGGGCAAAGCGCGCAGCCATGCGGTTCAGGCGCGCGGTCTCCGGGGGCAATCGCATCTCTTGATCCGCCAGCGCAAGCGCCGGCAACAGCATCCAGGCAGCAAGCCAATGCTTCATGGCATATCCTCGGTAACGCGCGCCGTCGCGCTGGAGTCGCGTCAGGATATTAGATATCTTCCCCGCCCTTCGCCATGCCGGCACGCGCCGTGCCAAGATTCGGGCCATGGCGCGGCGGCTAACTCTCAGTCTCGATGCGGTCATCGTCGCGGTCACCGCGGAGGAGCCGCGCATCCTGACGACGCAGCCTCGTGGCACTGACCTTCCCTCACTGCCTTTCGGCCCACTCGACACTGACCTCGACCCGACGCTCGAACTCGGCCTGCGGCGTTGGGTCGCCACGCAAACCGGCCACGATCTCGGCTACGTCGAGCAGCTCTACACGTTTGGCGACCGGGATCGCCGACGGGGTGAGAGCGGGACACGCCTGCTGTCGGTCGCGTACCTCGGCCTTGTCAAGGAGGCGCAACCCGCCCCGAGCGCCGCCTGGCTCGACTTTTACGAGGTCCTCCCCTGGGAGGATCGCCGCGGCGGTATCCCGGAACTCGTTACCAACGAGCTGCTGCCGGCCCTTGCCCGCTGGGCCCGCCGGAATGCCACACGACGCCACCGCGTCGACGCCAATTTCGGCGTCCGGCGTCCATGGGACCCGATTCGCGTGCTCGAGCGCTATGAAATGCTCTACGAGGCGCAGCTGGCGCCGGAGTATCAGCGCGATCGAGGCGGCACGCCCGATGCCGGACTTCGATCCGGAACCGAACTCGCCCACGACCACCGCCGCATCGTGGCCACGGCGCTCGGCCGGCTGCGCGGCAAACTGAAGTACCGTCCGGTCGTATTCGAGCTCCTGCCCGAAACATTTACCTTGATACGCCTGCAGCGAACGGTCGAAGCGCTGACCGGCATGCGCCTGCACAAGCAGAATTTCCGCCGGCTGATTGCCCAGGGCGAATTGCTCGAGGCGACCGGCACCCTGGATCACCCACCCAGGGGGCGGCCGGCGGAAACATTCCGTTTCCGGCGCGAGATCGTGCGCGCCCGGCTCTACTGATCTATAATACCGATTAATACTCAGTCAGAGCATAAATGGAGGGCGCCATGCGCGGACTCGCGGGTGTGTTGCCGGACATCGAAATCGCCGCAATCGAACCGCTCCTGTCGGAGATTGAGTCCCTGAAAGCCTCGCGGCGGGCGGTGATCCTCGCCCACAACTACATGACGCCCGACATCTACCACGGCGTTGCCGACCTGCGCGGCGATTCGCTCGCCCTCGCCCGCATGGCGGCGGAGACCGAGGCCGATGTGATCGTGATGGCCGGCGTCCATTTCATGGCGGAAACGGCCAAGCTGCTGAATCCGTCGAAGACCGTCCTGATTCCGGACCTGCGCGCCGGCTGCTCACTCGCGGAATCGATCAACGGCGCCGACGTGCGTCTCCTGCGCCAGCGTTACCCGGGCGTGCCGGTCGTCACCTATGTCAACACCTCGGCCGAAGTGAAGGCCGAATCTGACATCTGCTGCACATCGTCGAATGCGGTCGCGGTGGTCGAATCGCTCGGCAGCGAGCGCGTGATCTTTCTCCCGGACCAGTATCTCGGCCGCTGGGTTGCGTCGCAGACCGGCGTCGAAATGATCCTCTGGGAAGGCAGTTGCATCGTGCACGAGCGCTTCACCGGCGACGAGCTGCGCGCCTATCGCGCAGACCATCCCGGCATCCGGATCATCGCGCATCCGGAGTGCCCGCCGGACGTGCTGGCGGAAGCCGACTTCGTCGGGTCCACCACCGGGATGATTTCCTGGGTCGAGCGCAATCGCCCGCGCCGGGTCGTAATGGTCACGGAGTGCTCGATGTCCGACAATGTCGCGGCGGAGTTGCCCGACGTCGAGTTCGTGCGGCCCTGCAATCTCTGCCCGCACATGAAACGCATCACGCTGGCAGGCATTGCCGACTCGCTGCGCGAGCTGCGCCACGAAGTCCGGATCCATCCGGCGGTCGCCGAGCGCGCGCGTCTTGCGGTGACACGGATGCTCGCGATCCGATCATGATCGTTCACGACTTCGTGACGGCGCCCGCCGTCGTCGTCGGCGGCGGCATCGCCGGCCTCTCGGCGGCGCTGGCGCTCGACGGCTGCGTCATTGTCGCCAACGAACCGATCGGTGGCGGCTCGTCCGTTCGCGCGCAGGGCGGCGTGGCAGCAGCGATGGCTCACGGCGACTCCCCGGACCTGCACGCGGCGGACACGGTTGCAGTTGCCGCCGAGCTCGCGCTGCCCGAGATCGCGACGCTCGTCGCCGAAGCGGCCGCCGACCGCATCGGCTGGCTCGCT
The DNA here is from genome assembly GCA_040878925.1 of Steroidobacteraceae bacterium. Classification (GTDB taxonomy): domain Bacteria; phylum Pseudomonadota; class Gammaproteobacteria; order Steroidobacterales; family Steroidobacteraceae; genus SCUD01. The sequence goes on from JBBDLI010000013.1 coordinate 268,392, forward strand.
GCGCTCGGCGTTCCATTCGATCGGAGTCCGACCGGAGCGCTTGCGCTCGGCCGCGAGGCCGGTCACGGGCGCCATCGCGTGGTCCACGCCGGCGGCGACCGCACCGGTGCCGCGGTCATGCAAGGCCTGCGCGCTGCAGTTCTTCTGCGTCCCGACATTCGGGTCCTGGAACCGTTCGAACTGATCGATCTTGTGACCGCGGGCGACCGCGCGGCTGGGGTCCTGCTGGCGGACTCCGGCGGCCTGAGGGTCGCGGTACTCGCACCGCATGTGGTGCTTGCGACCGGCGGTATCGGCGCCTGCTTCGATCGCACCACGAATCCCGCAACTTCCAGTGGCGCAGGCCTTGCCGCCGCGGCACGCCGCGGAGTTCTGCTGGCGGACCTGGAATTCGTGCAGTTTCATCCGACTGCGCTCGCGATCGATGCGGATCCCCTCCCCCTGCTGACGGAGGCGCTGCGCGGCGCGGGCGCAAGGCTCATTGACGATTCCGGCGAGCGATTCATGCAGTCGATTCATGCCGATGCCGAGCTGGCACCACGCGACGTCGTCGCGCGCAGTGTCCATGCGCTGCGCGCCGCCGGGAGGCAGGTTTTTCTGGATGCGACCGTCGTGCCCGATCTGGAAGCGCGATTTCCCGGCGCGTGCCAGCTTGCGCGGGCCGCGGCACTGGACCCGCGCAAGCAACGATTGCCGGTTGCGACCGCGGCGCATTTCCACATGGGCGGCATCGCGACCGACGCAAAGGGCGCCAGCTCGCTGACCGGTCTCTGGGCCTGCGGCGAAGTGGCCTCGACCGGCTTGCACGGCGCGAATCGCCTGGCCAGCAATTCGCTGCTCGAAGGTCTGGTATTCGGCCAACGGGTTGCCCGCGACATCCGGCGCGCGCAATTCGCGCCTCCGCGGGGTGTGCTCGAAGTCGCGCGCGGGCCGGCGGAACTTGACGGCGACGGGCGAGTCGCGTCGTTGCGGCAACTCGTCGGTGGCAGCCTCGGGCCGTTGCGCACCGGGCCCATGATGATGGCGGCCTTGAACCGGCTCGAGGCCTGGATGCCCGCGACGCGCGCCGAGGCCGATCGGGTCGTCGTTGTGCGCCAATTGCTCGCGGCGGCGCTCGCGCGCCGCGAATCACGCGGTGCCCATCAGCGCGCCGATTACCCGGACGCTGCGGCTGGCGTGGCCGCGCGCAGTTTCCGGCGACCGCGGCAGGAATCGGTCGAAATGCTCGAACTCTTCCGGAGCCGCGTCGCTTGACTTCGCCCCGCGCAGCGCTTCAGCAAGCGGTGACGCTTGCGCTGGCCGAGGACCTGTCCATTGCCGGGGATATCACGACCGATGCCATCGTCCCGGTCGGGTCCACGATCGAAGCGGAAATCCGCAGCCGCCAGGCCGGGCGTATCGCAGGCACCGACTGCATCGCGATTGCGATGTCGAGATTTCCCGAACCGGCGGCGGTTATCGTCCTCGCCGGCGACGGCGCGGATATCGCGCCGGGAGAGACGGTGGCCCGCCTGTCCGGATCTGCGCGCACGGTGCTGAGCGCCGAACGCACGATACTGAACATTCTCTGCCGCATGTCCGGGATCGCGACCGCGACGGCCGCTGCGGTGCGCCAGATCGCCGGCATGCGGGCAGTGATCAAGGACACGCGCAAGACTACGCCGGGTCTGAGGGCACTCGAGAAATATGCGGTCGCGGTCGGCGGCGGCGTCAACCACCGCTTCGGACTTCATGACGCCGTGCTCATCAAGGACAACCACATCGGCTTCGCGGGCTCCATCACCGCAGCGGTTAACCGCATTCGGTCGCGGCGCGGCGCATCGACTCGAATCCAAGTCGAGGTGGAGACGATGGATCAGCTCGAGGAAGCCCTGCGCTGCCAGGTCAGCGCCGTGCTCCTCGACAATCTCTCATTGGAGCAATTGCGTGCAGCCGTCGAACTCGTCGAAGGCCGCTGTCACACGGAGGCTTCGGGCGGCATCACCCTGGCGAACGTACGGGAAGTGGCTGCGACCGGCGTCCAGTCCATCTCGATGGGATGGCTCACGCATTCGGCGGCGGGCCTGGACCTGGGGCTCGACATCGCCGCCATGCAGGAGGCGTAAACTGGCCGCGTAGTCTGGATAAGGATTCTACCCCGTGCAGCAGCCCCACTCGCAGAAAGCTCGCGCCGTCGGCATCAACCACGTCGCAATTGAAGTCGGCGATATCCAGTCGGCGCTCGAGTTCTACGGCAGATTGCTCGACTTCGAGGTCGAGGAGCAGACCGAAGACATGGCGATCGTGTACTTCGGCGACCAGTTCATCAATTTCATCAGGAACGCCGACCGCAAGCCGGATCAGATGCGGCACTTCGGCATCGCGGTGGACGACAAGCCATTGGCACGGCGGACACTCGAAGCGATGGGCGTCAAATTGCTCGACAGCCGCTTCCTGGATTTCGTGGATCCCTGGGGCAACCGGGTCGAGATCACCACCTACACCAACATCCAGTACACCAAGGCTGATCACGTGCTGCAGGGGATGGGGCTTGGACACTTGAAGAAATCGGACGAGGCGCTCGCCGAACTGCGCGCGAAAGGCATGTCGCCTGACTGACGCCGTGAAACGGCGCCTCGCAACTCTCCTCGTCGCGACCGGCCTGTCGCCAACCCTATCCGCGGCAGGCGTCCGCTCCGTCGCGGGGGTCATCCAGGGCGGCGGTGGCGACGACAACAGGGCGGGATGCGCCTGATCGCCGCTGCCGCGCATTCCGCCGGGCTGAACGCGACGTGAAGCTCATCACGACGTCGGTCGTGCGCGGCAGCCACCAGGGCGAAAGCCACGGCGGCGTGTACCTGATCGACTTGGAGAACCGCCAGGTCCGGCAGGTGCTCGACTGGAACACTGCCAGCATCGACTGGCAGGGCCGCGGCTGGGACCGGGGGCTTCGCGGCATCGCCTTCGACGCTGAGACGGTCTACGTCGCTGCGAGCGACGAGTTGTTCGCCTACACGCCGGATTTCCAGCTCATCGGCTCCTGGCGCAACGCCTACCTGAAGCACTGCCACGAAATCGCCGTATGGGAGCGCCGTCTCTTCCTTGCCTCCACCGGATTCGACAGCATCCTCGCGTTCGACCTGGACGCATGTGAATTTTCCTGGGCAATGCACGTGATGACGCACCAGATGCGATTCAAGGGCCTGACCTACGACCCGCGCGGCAAGGACGGGCCACTCATGCTCAACAAGCTGCACGTCAATAACGTGAATTGCACGAAGGGCGGCATGTACATCTCGGGCCTGCGCACCGGGGGGATGTTGCTCTTCAATGGCCGCGAGGTGCAGATGGCGGTCGAGCTGCCGGTCGGCACGCACAATGCGCGTCCCTTCCGCGACGGCGTGCTATTCAACGACACGGAAGCGGATGCGCTGCGCTATGTCTGCCGCGACGAGGGGCGAGATAATCGCGCGTTCCCCGTGCCCCGTTATCCACCGGAGACGCTTCTCAACCGCGATATCGACAGGAGCCAAGTTGCGCGGCAGGGATTCGCGCGCGGCCTCTGCCTGCTCTCGGAAACTGTCGTGGCCGGAGGCTCCTCACCTTCGACTGTAACCGTGTACGACCTGTCGAAGAGCGATCGGGTGCTGGCGGTCAACCTGACGATGGACGTACGTAACGCCATCCACGGACTCGCGGTCTGGCCTTACGCGTGACGCGGTGCGTCATGGTCGTCTGACTGCCCGCAGGCGCGCTCGCGCGTCTCGGCGTGCTCCTGATCGAACAACCCCTTGCGGCGGATCAGGACGCGGCCCTACGGCCCGGAGGTCTGGGGCTAACGAGATCGCGACAGTCCAAGTCGGAACCCTCCGACGCCCTTTTAGGCGCGGAGGCCAAGCGCGAGGAGACAGGCGGTTGACTCGTCCAGCGGCTCGCTTGCCCCGCGCGCGGACGCACGCCAATGCTTGCCGAGGCATTCGTCCAGCGCCGCGGACACCGCAACGCGCATCCGTTCCTCCGCCGGCCCGCGCCGCAACTGGCCGTGCGACTCGTGGGCGGCATCGGCGCAGGCCGCGATACGGGCCGCCGCCTCATGGCGCCGGTCCTGGCAGGCGAGATGAGCCATCGAATCGAGCACGAGGTAGAGCTTGCTCGGATCGAGCCGCACCGCGAGCTCGTAGAGTTCCGCGCCGGTCGCGCGCGCCTCGTCGATTTCACCCGAAATCAACAGCGCGGTGAACAACATGGCGAGCAGCTCGAACCGCGTCTCCCGGCGTCCCGAATGCCGCAGGCTGAGCGCGAGCGGCCGGGCGAGTTGCAGCGCGGAAGCGATCGCATCGCAGGCGATGTCGAGCTCGACGATACTGACGGTCGCGGCGAGCGCCTGGCGCTCGCTCGTCGTCAGGGCGATGCCCAGCGCCCGGCGGTAGACGGCACGCGCCTCGACGTGCCGGCCTCCGTCCATCAGGAGTGCGGCTTCGGTCAGTGCGCCGTGGGCCAGGAGCCGCGCCGGCCACGAGGGATCCTCGACTTGACGTGCCGCGCCGAACGCCGCAGCCGCCCGCGCGGCGTCGTCGCGCCAGTTGAGGGCAAGCTGCATCAGTGCGTGGTACCTCGAACGCGCGTCGCCGCTCGCCGCGTGCATCTCGGCCGCAATCTCGGCGGCGTACCGCGCGCGATCGCACTGCCGGGTCGAATCGTAAGCTGCGATGGCTTCCCAGAACCGCCCGACGCGGGAGTGCGGCATCGACTCGGCGAGGAGCGCGACGGCCTGCGCGTACTGTGCCCGGCCCTCCGCGTGCAGATCGGTCTCGACGAAGAGCGGCCACGCGGAGCCGAACAAGGCGACGCCAAGCGCGCGGTCGTTCTGCATGGCCCAGTCGAGCGCTGCGCGCACATTGTCGAGTTCCGGCCCGTATTGATTGAGCCAGACCGCTTCATCCACCGACCAGTATTCCCCATAGGCGGTGTCGAGGAGCTGCAACATCGTCGCTGCCATCCGCGCTCGCGCCTCCTCGAGCTCCGCCAGTGCTGCCAGCCGGCCGAGCGCGTAGATTCGCGCCGTTTCGAGCAAGCGGTAACGGGGCGGGTCCGTCGGCAGCGTCGTCACCAGCGACCGATCCACGAGCCGGCCGATCACGTCGATGGCCTCCGAGGAATCGAGTGCGGCATCTGCAACGCAACTCGCGGCGACGTCGAGCGCAATGCTCCCCGCAAACGCGCCGAGCCGGTTGAATACGCGTTGCTCCGCCGCGGTCAGCAGTCCGTAGCTCCAGTCCAGCGCCGCTTGCAGCACGCCATGACGGGGCTCGGTGGAGTGGCCGGCCTGCTTCAGCAAGCGGAATCGATCGTCGAGCCGCGCAAGCAGCGCGCCCGCCCCCAACGAGGGAACGCGCGCAGCCGCGAGTTCGAGCGCGAGCGGGTTCCCGTCGAGGCGCCGGCAGATTTCGCCGGCAAGCGCGCTGTTCGTCGAGTTCAGCTCGAAGCGCCGGTCGGCCTCCGCCGCGCGCAATGCGAACAGCCGCACGGCGGCGGATTCCGCCGAATCCGCGGGCGTCGCTCCCGCAGCAGGCACCGCAAGGCCCATCAGCCGAACCACCGTCTCGCCTGCGGTGCCGAGCGGCGCCTGACTCGTGACCAGCGCGCGCACGCCACGTGTCCGCGACACGAGCGTCGCAAGTGCCGTCGCAAACGCCGCGCCGAGGTGCTCTGCGCCGTCGAGAATCATCAGGAGCGGTTGATGCTCGAGCGCCTGGCCCAGCGCGGCGAAACCCTCCTGGCCATCGGGCAGCGAAACTCCGAGGGCCAGGGCGATCGCCGAAGGCACACGCTCGATGCCATCGACCGTCTCGAGCGAGACCCAGGCCACCGCGCCATCCGGTTGGTCGGCCTCGCGCGCCAGTATCTCCTGCGCGAGCCGCGTCTTGCCGACTCCCGCACTCCCAACGATGATCACGAGCGATGTCCGGCTAAGCGCGTCCCGGACTGCGCGAAGGTCTTCGTCGCGGCCGATCAGGGGCCCAAGGCGGGCGGGCCAGGAAATACGCGGTACCACCAATCGGCGAGCGAGGTCGAGGCTCGGCGCAGCAGTAGCGGAAGTCGCGCTCGCCGTGGAAGTCGAGACTTCGAGATCGAGGCGGTACCCGAAGCGCGGCACCGTGCGGATCGCACCCGCGCCGAGCACGCGCCGCAGGCTCGCGATCTGTGCCGGCAGGTTGTTCTCGTCGACGACGAGCCGGGGCCAGACACGGTCCAGCAGCGTCGCCTTGGTGACGAGCCGGCCGTGATTCTCGACCAGCACGAGCAACAGGTCGAAGGCCCGCGCCCCCAGCTCGACGGGCCGTCCCCCCGCGCAAAGCAACCGTTCCGTCGGGTAGAGCTCGAAGGCCCCGACGTGTATCAGCTCCATCAGCGACCATTTAGAATAATTTCACCAGGGTTTCAAGACGGGACTGGCCGCTCAGGAGATGCTACCACCCCGGCGACAGCCTTCCAGCAAGCCGGTAATCCGAGGAGATCGTCATGCCGAAGTTCGTGATCGAAAGGGAAATACCCGGCGCGGGCAAGATGAGCCCCGCTGACCTCAAGAAAATCTCGCAAAAATCCTGCGGCGTGCTCAGCAGCCTCGGACCCAGCGTACAGTGGATCCAGAGCTTCGTCACCGCCGACAAGATCTACTGTGTCTACCACGCGACGGACGAGTCGCTGGTACAGCGACATGCCGAGCTCGGCGGATTCCCGGCCAACAAGATCTCGCGCGTCACGGTTGTCATCGATCCCGCGACCTCCGAATAGGCCGCAACATCAACAGATACTGGAGAAGACGATGAAAGCACTCATTGCGGTATTGGCATTCCTTTTCCTTTCACCTGCGTTCGCGAACGACACCGCGGCGCCGGCAGACACGGTCCATCGCTATCTGATCGAGCGCAGTTTCCCCGCCGGCGCCCTCGACGGCCTCGATGCGGCCACCAAGGAAAAAGTGAACGCGAATAACGCGACGCTCGGCGTGCGTTGGCTGCACTCTTACGCCAACTCCGACAAGACCAAGACGTATTGTGTCTACGAAGGACCGAGCGAAGACGCGGTGCGCCAGGCCGCGGCGCTAAATGGGCTCCCCGTCGACAGTGTCATGGAGGTCCCAGTCGACCTGACTCCGTGAAATCACGGATCGGCCTTGAACTGAGTCACGGATCCTCACGTTCTGATTGCGTTTAAGTACATAACACATTGATTTGCCACAATAACGTCATGTTTCTATAACAGAACTGCAATGCGCCGGGCGCAGGCTGTGTGCCATGGGTACACGCCTCACAACGGCCTTCCAGCATTTCGACCAGGCAGAATTTCGCTTCTGCCGCTACCTGAACCGACCGAGCAGTTCGCAGGGCCTGCGCACGTTTTTCCGCGGCGTGAGCCGGCTGGGCGACGGGTGGCTGTGGTATGCGCTGATCGTGATCCAGCCGTTGCTGTTCGGCGCGCAGGGCTGGTTTGTTGCGGCACACCTGGCCGTCACCGGCGGCCTCGGCCTTCTCGCCTACAAGCTGATCAAGCGCCACGCGGTCCGCGAGCGCCCGTTCATCACGCACCCGGCGATCAACTGTGCGGCGGCGCCGCTCGACCGATACAGCTTCCCGTCCGGCCATACGCTGCACGCGGTCTCGTTCGCATTTCTCGGCTCGCACTATCTCCCGGAGCTGGCCGCGCCATTGGCAGCCTTTGCGCTGCTCGTTGCGCTTTCGCGCGTCGTGCTCGGCCTGCATTATCCGACCGATGTCGCCGCGGGCGCGGTCCTGGGCGGCGGAATCGCCCTCGCAAGCCTCCAGGTCGCCCAGTTGATCGTCTGACGATGCGCTCGCCGCGCGTCCTCATGCTGTCGGACGTGTACTTTCCGCGCGTCAACGGCGTCTCGACCTCGATCCAGACATTTCGCAGGGATCTCGATCGGCTCGGCTGCCCGAGTGTCCTGGTGGCTCCGGCGTATCCGCAGGCGCGAAATGACGAGCCCGGCGTCGTCCGCGTCCGGTCGCGATATTTCCCATTCGATCCCGAGGACCGCGTGATCGTCGCGCGCGAGCTGAAGCGCGCCGTGCTCGCGCTCCACTGCGAATTCGACCTGCTCCACATTCAGACGCCATTCCTGGCTCTTGCGGTCGGGATCGACCTGGCGCGCCGTCTCGGGATTCCGGTCGTCGAGACCTATCACACGTTTTTCGAGGAGTACTTCCACCATTACCTGCCATTTCTCCCCCGCTCCCTGCTGCGGGCTGCGGCGCGAGCGATTTCCCGCCGGCAGTGCAATGCGGTCGATGCGATCGTCGCGCCTTCCCCGCAGATGGCGGAGGTCCTGCGTGCCTATGGCGTGCGGTCCGAGATCCAGGTGATACCGACGGGGCTCGACCTCGCCAAGCTCGCCGGCGGCGATGGTGCGCGCTTTCGCGCCCAGTTGGGCATCGACCGTGACCGCCCGGTGGCACTGACGGTCGGGCGCGTCGCATTCGAAAAGAACATCGAATTTCTCGTCTCGGTCGTGGATCGCGTCCGCGTGTCGATCCCGGACATCCTCCTCATCATCGCAGGCGAGGGACCGGCGCTCGTGCCATTGCGCCGCCGGGTCGAACAGGCCGGGCTCGCCGATCACGTGTGCTTCGTCGGTTATCTCGATCGAAACGGCCCGCTGCTCGACTGCTACCGGAGCGCCGATGCATTCATCTTCGCGTCGAGGACGGAAACTCAGGGCCTGGTGCTGCTCGAAGCGATGGCACTCGGCCTGCCGGTCATATCGACGGCCGTCATGGGCACGAAATCGGTGCTCGACGGCGCGCGTGGCGCCATCGTGGTCGACGAGGACGAGACTCAGTTTGCCTCCGCCCTCGAGAAAGTGCTGCTGGATCGCGACCTGCGGGCGTCGCTCGCCGCCCAGGCGTCGAGATTCGTAGAAACACACTGGTCGAGCGCCGAGATGGCGGGCCGGATGCTCGAGCTGTACCAGCGAGTCGTCAGCCGTGCGCCGGTCGGCTCTCCCATCCTGCGTTCCGCGGCTCCCAAGTAGCGAAGATTCAGAACGGTTTCAAGGTCATTTCAAGACTGCGGCGGTCGCTCCGAGGACGCTGGCACGCGCCGGCAATCAACCCAGGAGAGGACCATGAAAGTTCTAGTTGCTGCTGTTGCGAGCCTGCTGCTCTCCCCCGCCATTGCGGAAGACCTCGGGCACGAGCACCACAAGACACCCACTCATGAAAACAATAAAACGCCTTCGCCGCTGGTCGAGAAAGTCCGCAAGGCGACGGCGCGATTCCGGGATATCAATGTCGCAATCGCCGAAGAATATGTTGCGGGTCCTTGCGTGAGCGGCCCCAATCGCGGCGCGATGGGTGTCCACCTCATCAAGACCGATTTGCTCACCAAGGAAGTCGATGCGGAAACACCTGAAGCGCTGATCTATGAGCCCTCGCCGGACGGCCGCATGCGGCTCGTCGGCGTCGAGATCATCACGCTCGCATCCGACTGGGTGAACGAGGTTCCGGTGCTGGACGGTCACCTGCTCCACTACGTGGGCGCGCCGAACCGTTACGGCATTCCCGCGTTCTACGAAATTCACGTCTGGGCCTGGCGCAACAATCCGGACGGGACCTTTGCGGACTGGAACCCGCGCGTTTCGTGCGCCGGTCAACCGCTGCCTATTGGATGACCGGCATTTCGATCGACGTCGGATGTTCCGCCGTCCGCCAGATGCGCTGGGTCGCCCTGATGTAGCTCGCAGGCTCCGCAAACATGATGTTCGGCACAAACGACTGCGGATTCCGGTCATAGAGCGGGAACCAGCTCGACTGGATCTGCACCATGATGCGGTGGCCCGGCAGGAACGTGTGGTTCACCTGCGGCAGGCGGATCCGGTATGCCAGGGGCCTGTCGGGCTCGAGCGGCTTCGGATTGGCAAAATCTTCGCGATACCGCCCGCGGAAGATGTCCGCGGAGATCATCTGCTGGTAGCCGCCCATCTTGGGATTGTCGGGATACTCGTCCGGCCACACGTCGATGATCTTGACGACCCAGTCGGAATCGCTGCCGCTCGTCGACGCGAACAGCTTCGCGTAGGGCTCGCCGGCGACGCGAACCGGTCTCGTCAACGGCTCGGTCGAGTACACGAGCACGTCCGTCCGCGTGGCCGCGTGTCGCTGGTCATCCATCAGCCAGTCGCCCCAGGTCGACCCCTCGGCGCCGGACCCGAGTGTGGGACGCTGGCGATACGGCACCGGCTTCGCGGGATCGGAAACGTATTCGTCGTAGGTCGCGCGCGATGCCGCCGGCCGCTCGAAGCCGAGCTTTCCGTCCGCCAGCAGATACAGGTCCCGCGGCTTCTCGCCGCAGCCTTCCGCGCAGGAGCGCGGCCAATGGTCATAGCGATGCCACTGGTCGGCGCCGGTTTCATAGGCGAGCACGCGCGGCGTATCGGGTTTCGGCGCGTCCTTCAGGTAGTAGTCGAGAAACGGCTGCATGACGTTCCGCCGAAACCAACGGGCCGTGTCGCCCTCGAACTGCACCATGCCGATGCCGCGACCCTCGCGCCGCCCCTGGCCGTGACTCCAGGGACCCAGCACGAGATGCAGCAACTTTCCGCCGGGATCCTGGGGCGCGAGCGCCTGGTACAGGGCGGGCGCGCCGTAGATGTCTTCCTGATCGAATAGTCCCCCGACGATCATCATCGGCACCGTCAGCGGATTTTTCGCAAGCAGCTTGTCCACCGACTGCTCCTGCCAGTACGAGTCGTAACTCGGATGCTCGGATACGGCGCGCCAGAAACCGAGCTGCTCGAGGCCGCGCGACTTGGCGACGTTGCCCGCAGAGCCCGCTCGGAGGAATAGCTCGTACGTGTCGTAGATTCCGGTCCACCAGGTTTCTTCGCCCTTGCGCGTCGCTTCCTGGTTATAGGTGAATTCGGCCATGCCGTCCTGGCGGAATGCGCCGTTGTGAAACCAGTCATCGCCCATCCAGCCGTCGATCATCGGCGCGAACGGCACGGCAGCCTTGAGCGCCGGATGCGGGTTCACGGTCGACATCACCGTCGTGTAGCCCTCGTACGAGCCGCCGATGGTTCCGACACGGCCGTTGCTTTCGGGAACGTGTTTCACGAGCCATGCGATGGTGTCGAAACTGTCGGTCGCGTGATCGGTGTCCGTCGCGTTCAGCGGGCCCCGCAACGGCCGCGTCATCACGTAATCGCCTTCGGATCCGTGTTTTCCGCGCACGTCCTGGTACACGATGATGTAGCCGGCTGCGACCGCCGTGTCGAGCATCTGCGGTACGGCCGCGGCGAGATTGGGGCTGTTGAAACGCGCTACGCGTCCGGAAGCCTTGTAGGGCGTTCGCGTCAGCAACATCGGCGCCTGCCCGGCGCCCTTTGGAACCAGAATGAACGTCTTCAGCTTCACGCCATCGCGCATCGGAATCATCTCTTCGCGCTTGACGTAGTCGAAGCTGTCGGTCTTCGGCGTGAAGATCGCGGGAATTTCGCCTTGCGCGGGCGGCGCGGCTGCCTGGGCAATGGCCCCCGCGCAGAAGATCAACAGGCCGAGTCCAAACGCTTGCGCGGTGTTTCCGTGCCACAAGATCGACATGCGTTTTCTCCTTGGCAGCACATCAAAAAACGGGGCCGCGCGGCCCCGTTTTCCGTTGTCTCGATCAACGCCTAGTTTACGCGGCCTTGTCCTCGGGAATCAGCCCCTCCGCGCGCATCGCCTGCAAAGTGGACTTGCGGCTGCCGACGCGCTTCTGGAAGGCCTCGATATTGGGAAACTCGCTCAGATCGAATTTCACGCTCCGGGCCCAGTTCGTGACGACGAAGAGGTAGGCGTCGGCGATCGTGAACTGCTCGCCGAACAGGAACTTCCGCCCTTCGAGCCGCTTTTCCAGAAAGCCGTAGCGCTTCCGCAGATACTCGAGCCGCTCCTCGCGAACCGCCGGGAGGATGTCCGGCTTGAACAGCGGCGAGTACGTCTTGTGGAGCTCGGACGTGATGTAGTTGAGCATCTCCTGGAGGCGGGTGCGCTCGAAGCTGCCATTCTCCGGGGCGAGCCTTGCCGCCGGCCGCAGGTCGGCCAGGTACTGCACGATGGCCGGACCTTCGGTCAGGACTTCGCCGTTGTCCAGCTCCAGCGCGGGAACATAGCCCTTCGGGTTGATGGCCCAGAAGTCGCCTTCCTTCTGAATCGTCTTGGTCCTGGTGTCCACTTTGACGAGTTCCAGCGGTATGCCCGCTTCCGTCGCGACGATGTGCGGCGACAGCGAGCAGGCGCCGGGGGAGTAATACAGCTTCATCACGTGCCTCCTTGTGGGTGTGAAGCGAAACTAGCAGCCATGCTTTCCTTTGTATAGTAGATATCTTCCTGTAAGCATAAAATTCCACTATCCTGCCGGTAACTGCATTGGAGCCGACGGATGGGATTGAAAGTCCGCAAGAGCAAGGCGCCCCCGCCGCCGCCCGGTTGCCCGATGGCGGCCTGCATGTCGGTGCTGGGCGGCGCCTGGACGCCGAGCCTGATCTGGAAACTGTCGGGAGATCCGCGGCGATTCGGCGAGCTTCAGCGTGACATTCCCGGAATTTCGCCCAAGATGTTGACGACGCGGCTGCGGGAGCTCGAGCAGAAAGGTGTCGTGGTACGCGAAGTGGTGCCCTCCTCGCCGCCCTCGGTGGAGTATTCGCTGTCCAAACTCGGGCGCGAGCTGGTACCGGTCATCAACATGATCGTGCGGGTCGGCACGAAGCTACGGGAAAGCCGCGCGGCATGACAGCCCTCGACCTGGAGTTCATCCGCTCGCAGTTTCCAGCCTTCGACGAGCCCTCCCTCGCAGGTTTCGCGCATTTCGAGAATGCAGGCGGTTCCTATGCCTGCCGCCAGACGATCGGATGGCTCGAACGCTACTACCGGCAGACGAAGGTGCAGCCTTATTACGCATTTGCGCCGTCCACCAAGGCCGGCGAGCAGATGGATTCGGCCAAGGAGCGCATGGCCGCGTGGCTCAATGTCGGCAAGGACGAGCTTCATTTCGGGCCATCGACCTCGCAGAACACGTTCGTCATCGCGCAGGCGCTGCGGCGGTATCTGAAGCCGGGCGACGAAGTCATCGTGACGAATCAGGACCACGAAGCGAACGTCGGCGCCTGGAATCGCCTGGCGGACGACGGAATCACGGTGCGCGAGTGGAAGGTGGACCCGAAAACCGCGGAGCTCGGCAGCAAGGATCTCCAATCGCTGCTCAACCCGCGCACGAAAGTCGTCGCGTTCACGCATTGCTCAAATGTCGTGGCAAGCATCAACCCCGTTCGCGAATTCGCGGATCTGATTCACCGGGCCGGCGCCTGGGCCTTCGTCGACGGAGTTGCCTTCTGCCCGCACGGGATGCCGGATGTCCAGGAGCTCGGCGCAGACGCCTATTTCCTCTCCCTATATAAAGTGTATGGCCCGCACCTCGGCGCGATGTTCCTGCGGCGGGAAGTCAATGCGGCGCTGCCGAACCAGGGGCATTTCTTCAACGACGGGAAGGCGGGAGCCCGATTTACACCCGCCGGACCCGACCACGCGCAGATAGCCGCAGTGAACGGCGTGATGGATTACCTGGATGCGGTCGCGGACAAGCATGGCTTGAAAGGCAAGCCGGTACAGACGCGTGCCGCGGCGGTTCGCGACCTCTTTCGCGCGCATGAGACGCAGTTGCTTCAGCCGCTGCTCGACCATCTCTCCAGGCACCCGAAAGTCCGACTGATCGGCAAGCTGCGCGCCGCTGAGCGCGCGCCGACGGTTGCGTTCACGGTCAATGGGTATAACTCCGTCGAGATCGCGGGCAAGCTCTCGGCGGCGAGGCTCGGCGTAGGAGTCGGGAATTTCTACGCGTATCGCCTGATCAAGTCACTCGGAATCGACACGGACGACGGGGCCGTGCGCGTATCGTTCGTGCACTACACGGCGAAGGATGAAGTGGAGCGGCTGATCCAGAGCCTCGGCAGGATGCTATCGGTGCCTGACTGATGCTGCGCCCGCCGCGGCTTCGCCGGTCTACGCCGGTTTCCGGCTCCGGGTCGGGGCCTGCTTGATCGACCAGGTGATTCTCACCGCTTCCATTGAATGCTTCGACCTAAATCGGTACCGTCGCCATTCCACCGATCCCGAAGCCACCCATGCGACTTGCCACCGTCACCGCCATTCTCCTGCTGACCGCCGTCCTGAACGGCTGCGGGAAAGAAGAGCCCGCACCGGCCACGAAGGAGCCGGAATGGCCGTCATTCGTCGGGACGTTCGCCGAGGATTTCCTGAAAGCGCATCCCCTGATGGCGTTCTCCGCGGGCCGCCGGGAGTACGCAGGCCAGTTTCCGGATTGGAGCCGCGAAGGCATCGCGGCCGAGATCGCGCGCCTGAAGGCGGTGCAGGCGGAAGCTGAAAAGTTCGATGCGGCGCAACTGACGGAAGCGCAGCGATTCGAGCGAGTCTATCTACTTTCGGTCGTCGACCGAAACTTGTTCTGGCTCGAGCGGGCCGAGTGGCCATTTCGCAACCCGACCTTCTATTTCGACTGGAGCCTCGATTTCCTCTCGCCCGATCCGTACCTGACGAAACCTTATGCGCCGCTCGATCAGCGCATGCGCGATTTCACGAAGTGGCTCAGCAATCTGCCGCGGGCGGCAAATCAGATCCGGAGCAACTTGCGCACTCCAATGCCGCGCACCTGGATTGTCGAAGGAGTGGCACGGTTCGGCGGCATGGTGGAGTTCCTGCGCGACGATGCGCCGGAGGTCTTCGCGGAAGTCAAAGACGCCGAGCTGCAGAAATCCTTCGCGGAGGCGAACACCCAGGCGTTGATTGCGTTGCAGAAACTCTCCACCTGGCTCGAGTCTCAGCGCGCCACGGCCACGGAGGACTATGCGATCGGAGCCGACCTGTTCGCCGAGATGTTGAAGCTGACGGAACGCGTCGACGTGCCGCTCGACCGGCTCATGGCGCTCGGTCGCACCGATCTCGATCGCAACCTCGCAGCCCTGGACGAGGCCTGCAAGGAATTTGCGCCCGGCAAGGGTCGCGTGGGATGCATGGCCAAGATGAATGCGAATCGCCCGGCAGGCGGCCCCGTGGAAGCCGCGCGCCGGCAGCTTGACGTGCTGCGCGCATTTCTGGTCGAGAAAAAGCTGGCGACCATTCCCGCGGACGACCCGGTGAAAGTCGATGTGGCGCCGCCTTATCAGGCGACGAATTTCGCTTACATCATGACGGCCGGGCCGTATGACGTCGGGATGCCCTCCACTTACTACATTGCGCCGCCGGATCCGTCGTGGCCAAAACAGGAACAGCTCGACTACGTGCCGGGTGTGGCGGACCTGATGTCCACGTCGGTTCACGAGGTGTGGCCGGGTCACTTCCTCCAGTTCCTGCATTCGAATCGCTCCAAGAGTCTCATTGGAAAACTGTTCGTCGGTTATGCCTTTGCCGAAGGCTGGGCGCACTACGCCGAGGAGATGATGTGGGAGGCCGGACTCTCGGGCGGCCTCGCGGGTGGCCGCGCCGAGTTCCGGGTCGGGCAGATCAACAAGGCGCTGTATCGCAACGTGCGCTACCTATGCGCGATCGGCATGCACACGCAGGGCATGAAGGTCGACGAGTGTGAAAAGATGTTCCGCGAGCAGGCCTTCCAGGATCCGGGCAATGCCCGCCAACAGGCGGCGCGCGGCACCTACGATCCGGGCTACCTGAACTACACGCTGGGCAAGCTGATGATCCGGAAGCTCCGCGACGACTGGACCGCGACTCGCGGCGGCCGCGCCGCCTGGGGCGAATTCCACGACAGCTTCCTGTCATTCGGCGGGCCGCCGGTCCCGATGCTCCGCAGCATGATGCTGGGCGAAAACGCCGGACCGGCCCTGTAGCGATTGAAGCCCAGGCGGAATCCGCCGCCGGCGGCGGCACCTGAACTGACGCGCGGATTTTTCGGCGTCTTCGGCTACAGCCGGCGCGCCTTGCAGCTCGTCTGGACGACCAGCCGGCGGCTGAGCATTGCGATTGCGACCCTGACACTCATCGCCGGGGCGCTTCCGGCAGCCGTCGCTTTCGTCGGCGCGCTCATCGTTGATGCCGTCGTGGCGGCGATCCAGTCGACTGGGGCCGATCGAACGGCGCTGACGACGCATGCCTTGCTGCTGGTGGGGGTCGAAGGACTGCTCGTCGCCGCGCTCGCGGGTGTGCAGCGCGGCATCTCCTTGTGCCAGTCGCTGCTGCGCGCTCAACTCGGCCAGCGCGTGAATGCAATGATCCTCGAAAAGGCATTGACGCTCGAGTTGTCTCATTTCGAGGATTCCGAGTTCTACGACAAGCTCACGCGAGCGCGACGCGAAGCTTCCAGCAGGCCGCTTGCCCTGGTCATGCGTACTTTCGGCCTGGCGCAGAACGGCGTTTCGCTCGTCAGTTACGGCACGCTGCTCGCGCAATTTTCGCCCTGGGCCGTCGTTGTCCTGTTCGTCGCGGGCCTCCCCGCCTTCATGGCCGAAACGAAGTTCTCCGGCGCTGCCTTCCGGCTGTTCCTGTGGCGCTCGCCGGAAACGCGCATGCAGCTGTACCTGGAGACGGTGCTGGCACGGGAAGATCATGCCAAGGAGGTCAAGCTGTTCGGCCTGGGCGCGCTGTTCCTAGAGCGCTATCGCGCGATCTTTCGCAAGCTGTACCAGGAGGACCGCGATCTCTCGATCCGCCGCGACACCTGGGGCTTCCTGCTCGGCCTGATCGCGACGGCAACGCTATATGGCGCCTACGCCTGGGTGGCGCTGGCCACCATCGCGGCGCGAATCACCCTGGGCCAGATGACGATGTACGTCATGCTGTTTCGCCAGGGACAGGCCGCGGTGTCGGCCAGCCTCGCCGCAATCGGCGGAATGTATGAAGACAACCTGTACCTGGCGACGTTGTACGAATACCTGGAAACCCCGGTTGAGAAAATGAAGGGTGAAGTCGTCCGCGGAACGCATCCGCAGGACGGAATTCGCTTTACGAATGTGAGTTTCGCGTACCCGGGCGCCGAACAATCCGTGCTGGTCGATGTGAATCTGCACATCAGGCCGGGGGAATCACTCGCACTCGTCGGCGCCAACGGTTCCGGCAAGACGACGCTGATCAAGCTGCTGACTCGCCTGTACCTACCGACCACCGGTACGATCACGCTCGACGGACAGGACCTGCGCGAGTGGGACGAAACCGCGTTGCGGCAGCGGATCGGCGTCATCTTTCAGGACTTCGCCCGCTACCAGTTGATGGTCGGAGAGAATATCGGTGCCGGCGATGTACGGCACTTCGAGGATGAGGGACGCTGGCATGAAGCCGCCGAAAAAGGACTGGCGGCGCCGACGATCGAGAGCCTTCCACAAGGCTATCGCACCGCGCTTGGCAAGTGGTTCAACCAGGGGCGCGAGCTATCCGGCGGCGAATGGCAAAAAATAGCCCTGTCGCGCGCGTTCATGCGTTCGCAAGCCGACATCCTGGTGCTGGACGAACCGACTGCCGCCATGGACGCGGCCGCGGAAGCCGCCATCTATGAACATTTTCGCGCGCTGACCAAGGGGCGCATTGCCATCCTGATCTCGCACCGCTTTTCCACCGTGCGGATGGCCGATCAGATCGTCGTACTGCAGGACGGCCGCATCGTCGAGCGCGGCAGCCACGCCGAGCTCATGCAGGCCAACGGCCACTACGCTCATCTATTCCTGTTGCAGGCGCGCGGTTACCAATAGAGGTCAGCGGTCTCTCATCTGATCTCGATGATCTTCGCTGCCCCGTCAGCCAGCGCAGCCGCATCCCCGACGTTCGCGCCAATCAGCGACCCCGCAATCGGCGAGACGTAAGAGATCCTGCCGTGGGCCGGATCGGCTTCGTCCTCGCCCACGATCTGATACTCGACGCGCTCGCCGTCCGCCTTTTCCAATACGACAGTAGACCCGAATCGCACCGTGCCGGATGCCGCTGAGGTCGCAATGACCTCGGCCGTGCGTTGCCGCGTTGTCCAATAACGCAGGTCCCGCTGAAAGCGCGCAATGGCAGCGCGATCGTCCGCCGCGCGGGCTTCGGACAAGGACGTCTGCAGTCGTTCAACCGTCGCCTCTATCTGGCGCATCCCGGCAGGCGTCACGAGATTGCGGTGCGGACTGACCTGCAGCTCCGGCAGCTCCTGCCCCTCCGCGCCATCCGAATCCTTGACGAATGCCCGGCTCACGGTGCGATTAAAGCGCTGTCGGAGCCAGTCCCACAACTGGAAGAGTCATCGACTGGCTAATCAGCGCATCGATACCTTGTATGCTCGGACAACCAGTCACAAAACCCAAGGAGGGGTAATCATGCCTACAGCAACCGGCCACACAGCCGCAATCCGCGCCAAGAAAGTGAGTGGAACGAGCGTCATGGATCACTCTGGCAAGAAGATCGGCGAGATCGAGGACGTCATGCTCGACAAGCTCTCGAACAACATCATGTTCGCGATCGTGTCCTTCGGCGGATTTCTGGGAATTGCCGAGAAATACCACCCGATTCCGTGGTCTTCCCTCAAGTATGACAAGTCGAAAGATGCCTACGTCGTGGATTTCACGAAAGAGCAGCTCCAGGCTGCCCCGGCGGCTTCGATCGAAGAGCTGACCCGGAACGACGGCCAGGTGTTTCGCGACAAGGCCTTCGACTACTACAAGGCGCCGCGCTACTGGGAATCGACACGTCACTGATCGGCGGCAGGCCGCGCAGTTAGCGTCGCGCTTCTCAGGGCGCCGTTGACCAAAACGGGGGCGTTTCGGCGGCAATAGTTGCTACTATCGCCGCCCAATGCCCTTGTCCACGTCTTTTCTTTCTCGCGTTGCGGCGCTGATGGAGCGCGAACGCACGACGTTTCGACAGCGGCACCCGCGCAGTGGTCAGCTGGCCGAGGAAGCCAAGCGCTCGCTGCTCTTCGGCGTGCCCATGAACTGGATGACCCGCTGGCCGGGCGACCATCCTGTTTACGTCGACCGCTCCGAAGGCGCGCGCTTCCGGGACGTCGATGGCAATGAGTTCATCGATTTCTGCCTCGGCGACACGGGCGGCATGGCGGGTCACGCGCCCAGGGCCGCCGTCGAAGCAATCGCAAATCAGGCGCGCAAGGGCATCACCCTGATGTTGCCGACCGCCGACGCCGCCTGGGTCGGAAACGAGCTGGCACGGCGCTTCAGCATGCCCTACTGGCAGTTCACGCTCTCCGCCACGGATGCCAATCGCTGCGCGATCCGGTGGGCGCGCGAGATCACGCAACGCCCGAAGATCGTCGTGCACAACGGCTGCTACCACGGAACGGTCGACGAGTGCATCGCCATGCTCGAGAACGGCCGCACGGTCGCGCGCGCGGGCAACATCGGCAAGCCCGTGCCACTCGACCAGACGACGCGTGTCGTGGAGTTCAACGATCTCGCAGGACTCGAAGCGGCGCTCGCCCACGGAGACGTCGCGGCCTGCCTGTTCGAACCCGCGCTGACCAACATCGGGATCGTGTTGCCCGAACCCGGCTACCATGAAGCGGTGCGCGCGCTGTGCTCGCAGTACGGCGCTCTGCTGATCATCGACGAGACGCACACGATCAGCGCCGGTCCCGGCGGATGCACCAAGGCCTGGGGCCTCGCCCCCGATTTCGTCGCGATCGGCAAGACGCTCGGCGCCGGCATCGCGAGCGGCGCCTACGGCATGACCGAACGTGTTCGCGACCTGGTTTACGAACACACCGACGCCAGGAACACCGACGTCGGCGGCATCGGCGGCACGCTCGCCGGCAATGCACTCTCACTCGCCGCGATGCGCGCGACGCTCGGCGAAGTCATGACCAATGTTGCATTCGACCGCATGATTGTGCTCGGCGAGCGCTTCGAGCAGGGTGTGCGCGGCGTCATCGAATCGCGGCGACTGCCGTGGCACGCGGTGCGGCTCGGTTGCCGCGTCGAATACCTGTTCCGCCAGGACGCAGCCCGGAATGGCACCGAGGCCGCGGCCAGTCAGGACGAGATGATCGATCCGTACATACATCTCTATCTGCTAAACCGGGGCATCCTGATGACGCCTTTCCATAATATGGCGCTGATGTCGCCAGCGACGACGGGCGAGGATGTGGATCGGCATACGCAGGTATTCGCCGAGATGGCCGACGAATTGATCGAGGCCTGACCCCGAAGCGCGATCAGGCGGCGAGCGCTCGCGGCAGCGCAGCCAGGAACCGGTCGACCTCGGAATGCACTCCGATCGTGACGCGCGCCCAGGTGTCGTATCCATCGAACTGGCGACCGACCTTGATGCCCTCGGCGAGCATGCGATCCTGGAACCGATTCAAGGGCGCTCCGGTATCGAAGAACACGAAGTTGCCCTTTGCATCGGTTCGATGCAACCCCATTTGGTCGAGCGCCGCGTGCACGCGCGTGCGGTCACCGACGAGCGCGGTACGCGTCGTCTTCAGAAACACATGGTCATTGAAGCTCGCGATCGCGGCCGACAGTCCCGTCGTGTTCGGCCAGGTGAGTGAGAGTGCCGCGAAGCGTTGCCCGAGCGCCGTGGGCGTGATCGCGTAACCGATCCGAAGTCCCGCGAGCCCGTGAATCTTCGAGAACGTCCGCAACACGATCACGTTCCCGACGTCCTTCACGAGCTTTGCTGCCGTCGCGACTGCCGGTTGATCGACGAAATCAATGTAAGCCTCGTCGACGATCACGGTGCACTCCGGGGGAACCGACCGGACGAAGGTCTCGAGCGCGTCGCGCGTCACCGCGGTTCCGGTAGGGTTGTTCGGGTTGCAGATGTAGACGAGGCGCGTGCGCTCCGTGACCGCTCCGCGCATGGCCGAAAGATCGTGGCGATGATCGCGGTCCGACGCGACCCAGCGAACCTTAATGCCGAGTTTCTCGGCGAACACCGGCAACTCTTCATAGGTCGGTCTCGCGGCGACGAGTTCGCCACCGGAGCCCGTCGTGATGGCGAGGAGCCCTGCCATCCTGAGGAGCTCACCGGACCCCGTGCCGATCACGATCTGGGAAACGTCGACGCCCTCGTGCGCGGCGAGTTGATTGGTCAATGTCGTGATCGTCTCGTCCGCATAGCGTGGTGCCTTGCCAACGCTCGCGAGAATCGCCTGACGGGCCGCCGGAGAGGGACCGTACGGATTCTCGTTGCCGTCGAGCCGGATCAGGCCTCGCGGGTCTGCCGGGGCGCTCGGTTCTGCGGCCAGAAGGCTTGCAGGGAACGGGGCAAGGAGAGCGGCAGCCCCGATCAGTGCATTGCGGCGTGTCACGCGCATGGGCGTCTCCTCTCTGTGACCTGCGTCACCCCTTATACACAACCGTCTGACCGTTTCGACTCATATCGGTTACGTCACATTCCGGGCGCTGAAGCGTGCGTCATATTCTGGCCTGTTGCCATGAAGATACGCGCCAAAGTCGTTGCGCTGCTTGCAGCAGTGTTTCTCGCGCTCGCTTTCGTCGAGTGGGGCGTCGGGCAGGCATTGCTATTGCCGCGCTTCGAGGAGATCGAACTCGAAAACGCGCGCACCGCCATGAAGCGCATCGATTACGGCGTCAACCAGGTGCTGTCCGAAATCCAATTATCGGCAACCGACTGGGGCAACTGGAAAGACACCTACGACTATATGCTGGACCGCGACCCGCAGTACGAACAGAACAATCTGAGCCAGTCCGCGATGCAGCAGCTGCGCCTGACGGCACTGGCTTTCGTCGACCTGAATGGCGATATCGCCCTGTCGAGATCGCTGGATGCCGTCACGGGAGCTTTCATCCCCCTGGACTTGTTCCCCCAAGGCTCGCTGCCGAGCAATTTTGCCTGGCGGGAGAATCTGCGCAGCGGCGTCGCGGGACAGGGCCTGATCGCGACCGATCGTGGCGTGCTGCTGGCCGCAGTGACACCGATACTCGACGGCTTCGGAAACGGCCCGTCGCGCGGAATGGTGCTGATGGGGCGGCTGCTGACCGACAGGGCGATCGCCGAGATCGGCGCGAGGGCTCAGACCAGCGTGGCGCTGGCGGCGGTTCGCGGCGTCAATGGCCACGATCAGGAGCTCCTGCGGCTCGACGGCGAAACGGTCGCGAGCGAAAAGATAACGATCGACGACAGCGCGACCAGTGTCTTTCGGGTTTTCCTCGACGTTTACGGAAAACCGATCATGAGTTTGCGCGTCGACGTCCCGCGCACGATCAGCGAGGGTGCCCACACGACGGTTACCTACGTGCTGGCGTTTACCGTCGGCGCAGCCGTCGTGGTGCTGTTGATCCTCCTGGTCTCGCTCGACCGCACCGTGCTGTCGCCACTGGCGCAGGTCACTCGGCATGCGGTCAACATTGGCGCGGGCGACGACCTGACGACCCGGCTCAATCTCAATCGCACCGACGAGATCGGAGTGCTGGCGGTCGAGTTCGATCGCATGGTGGCGCAGGTCGCGGAGTCGCGGCGGCAGCACATCGACGACAGTTTCCACGCCGGCATGGGAGAAATCTCCCGCGGTGTGTTGCATAACATCGGCAATGCGATGACGCCGCTCAGCGTGCGGCTGGCCAAGCTGCACGACCGCCTGCATGCAGCGCCGTCGGGCGACGTGGAGCGGGCGCTCGCGGAGCGCGGCCTGGAGTCCGAGGGGTCGCTCCGCCAGGCGGATCTCGACGAGTTCTTGCGCCTCGTGAGCGGCGAATTGGCAGGTGTCGTCAATGAGGCGGTCGGCGACGTCGACATCATCACCCGGCAGGCGGCAATCGTGCAGAGCGCCTTGGCCGAACAGTCGCGCTCCTCGCGCGCGCCAACCGTGATCGAGGCGGCGGAGCTTCCGGCTGTCATCGAACAGAGTCTCGAGATCATCCCGGACCGCTGCCGCGAGCAAATCAGCATCGAGCTGGACCCGTCGGTGCAAGCCGTGGGCACGGTTTACTTGGCGCGCACCGTGCTCAGGCTGGTGCTGCAAAACCTGATCATCAATGCCGCGGAGGCGGTCCGCGCCGCCGGTCGCGATCGGGGGGTAGTGCGCTTTTCGGCGTCACTTGTCCGCGACGACGACCAGTACAAACTGCAGCTGGATTGCACGGACACGGGCGTCGGCATTGCCAGCGAGAATCTCGAGCGAATCTTCGAAAAAGGCTACTCAACGAAACGTGAGCACGGCAACTTGGGGATCGGGCTGCACTGGTGCGCAACCACTGTCAACGCTCTCGGCGGCCGAATCTGGGCGACCAGCGACGGCCATGACCGTGGCGCCACCCTGCATCTGGTCGTTCCAGTGCCCACGCCGGCAACCAAAGTCAACGCCCGGGCCACCTGAGGTCAACCATGGCAGAACCTACTCGTGCCCCAATTCGCGTCCTCGTCGTTGACGACGAGCCAGCGGTCCGGGACGCCTACCGCCAGATTTTCAGCAAGCCGGAGGAGGACGCCCAGAATTCCGCGCGCCGGTCGCTGGGCGCAAAGCTCTTTGGGCGCGAAGAGTCCAAACGGCCGGATCGCCAGCCGAAGGCGGTGCTGAACTTCGACCCGGAGTTCTGCGACGGTGCGGAGGCCGCCGTCGCCGCCGTGCGGGCGGCGCTCGAAGTGAAACAGCCATTCGCCGTGGTCTTCCTCGACATGCGCATGCCGCCCGGGCCAGATGGCGCCTGGGCCGCAGCCCGCATTCGTGAACTCGACCCCGCCATCGAGATCGCGGTGTGCACGGCTTATTCGGATGTCGACCCCTGCGACATCGGCGGGCGTGTACCGCCCGAGGACAAGCTATCGTACCTGCAGAAGCCGTTTCACCCGCACGAGGTCCGGCAGATGACCATCGCCCTCGCGAGCAAGTGGCGCGCGGAGCGACACATCACGCGTCTCGCTTACTTCGATGCGCTGACGGGACTGCCCAACCGGGAGCAGGCGCACACGCGCCTTCGTTCGGCGCTCGAGGCCGCGCAGCAGCACGGCAAAATGCTGGCGGTGATGTACATCGACCTCGACAATTTCAAGCGCATCAATGACACGCTCGGTCACTCGATCGGGGATGAAGTGCTGAAAGTTGCCGCCGAAAGGCTCCGGAGCTCGCTGCGCCACGGCGATGACCGCGCATCCGATTCGTTGATGATCGAGCGGCTGGGCGACATCGGCCGTCTCGGCGGCGACGAATTCATGGTCATCCTGCCGGAAATCGCGAGTTCTGATGATGCCCGATCGGTGGCCGACCGCCTGATCGCCGCGATCCAGCAACCAATGCAGCTGTCGACGAACACGGTCATCATCACGCCGAGCGTTGGCATCGCGATTTCGCCGACGGATGGCACCGACGTGGCATCGTTGCTGCGTCATGGAGACCTTGCGATGTACTTCGCGAAGCGCCGCTGGCCGGGCTCGTACGCGTTCTTCGACGCATCGATGAACGAAGGCATGCTGCAGCGCTACACGATCGAGGGCAAGCTGCGCGGTGCACTCGAGCGCGGCGAGTTGTCCCTGCACTACCAGCCCCAGATCGACATGTCGACGGGCAAGATCGCGGGAATGGAAGCGCTGCTGCGCTGGACCAACGACGAGCTCGGCGTCGTGCCGCCGATGGACTTCATTCCGATCGCCGAAGACTGCGGGCTGATCATTCCGATCGGCGAGTGGGTGCTGCGCACCGCCTGCGCGCAGGCCAAGACATGGCACGACGAGGGCCTCGCCGTGCAGCGAATCGCCGTCAATATCGCGGGCCAGCAGTTTGCGATGCCCAACTTCGTCGCGCTGGTCAGCAGCATCCTCGCGGAGACTGGACTCGAGCACGGAATGCTCGAGCTGGAGATTACCGAATCCATGGTGATGTCAGACGAGAAGCGGTCGGAAAAGCTGCTCGCGGAGCTGCGCGCCATCGGCGTGTCGGTCGCAATCGACGACTTTGGAACCGGCTACTCGAATTTCCAGCGTCTGCAAAACCTGGCAATCGACCGGCTAAAGATGGACCGATCCTTCGTACGGGATCTCAGCGAAAGTGCCGATGACGGCGCCATTGCAGCGGCGATCATCTCCGTAGCCAATGCCCTCAAAGTCGGCGTCGTGGCCGAGGGAGTCGAATCGTTCGCGCAACTGCGCTTCCTGCAGGATCACCAATGCGGCCAGGCGCAGGGATTTCTGCTGAGCCGGGCGCTGCCCGCCAGCGAGGCCCGGCTGTTGCTGCAGCGGGCGAGCGAGCAATTCGACGGCACCCGCACGCAGCGCATTCGACGCCTGAGCCAGTGAAGCCGCGACGCGTCGCGTAAACCTGACTATAGTGCTCCCTGACCTTCGGGCCGGAGAGTGCGATGCCGCGGTTTCTGGCGCACGCCCTGCTGATAGTCTGCGCCGCGCCGTTTATGGCGGCCACTGACGAGGCCCGCTATGCCACGGAGCGCAAGGCGCTCCTGGCCGAGATCCAGCGCGACGCCGCCGCAACCGCCGACGCCACCGGACGGCCGCACTTCAGCGCGCGCGTGATGGCCGCGATGGATGCCGTGCCACGGCACCGTTTCGTGCCGCCACGCAATGCCGGCAGCGCCTATGCCAACCGGCCGTTGCCCATCGGTCACGGCCAGACCATCTCCCAACCCTACATCGTCGCGTTGATGACCGAGCTGCTGGAACTGCAGCCCGATGACGTCATACTCGAAGTGGGCACGGGCTCCGGCTACCAGGCCGCAGTGCTCGCGGAACTCGTCGCACGCGTCCATACCATTGAAATCATCGCGCCGCTCGCCGCAAGCGCCGGCAAGCGCCTGAAGGAACTCGGCTATCGCAACATCCGGGTGAAACTAGGTGATGGCTATTACGGCTGGCCCGAGCACGCGCCTTACGACGGCATCCTCGTCACCGCGGCCGCGACTTCGATTCCGCCGCCACTCATCAAGCAGCTGAAGCCCGGTGGCCGCATGGTCATACCGGTCGGCACGCCGTTTTTTACACAGGATCTGATCCTGCTGCGGAAGGACGCGAAGGGCAAGGTCACGACGACTTCCGTGCTGCCGGTCGCCTTCGTACCGCTGACCGGCGATCGTTAATGGCGCGGCGCGAGCAGGTGCTGCTCGCCCTTTCGATCGGGCTCCTGGCCGCCGCAGCGCTCGCCTACCAGGTGCTGCTGTTCCGCCTGCTCGCCATCGTTCAGTGGCATCAATTCGCCGCGATGATCATCAGCCTGGCTCTCCTGGGCCATGGCGCAGCGGGCACGGCGCTCGCGCTCACCGGCCACCGGCTGCTGCCGCGGTTCCCCGTCGTCTACGCGACGTGTGCATCGCTGTTCGCGGTCGTCGTGCCGATCTGCTGGGCGGTCGCGCAACGGCTGCCGTTCAACGGCCTCGAGCTGGTCTGGAATCCGGGGCAGTTCGGCTGGCTAGCGGGCCTCTTCTTGCTTCTGTCGCTGCCGTTCTTCTTCGCGGCCTGCTGTTTCGGGCTGGCATTCATGCACGCGCGCGAGCGGATCGCCGCGCTGTACGCCGCGGACCTGTTGGGAGCCGGCCTCGGCGCCGGCCTCGCGACCGGTTTGCTTTTCCTGCTTCCGCCGGGCGATGCGCTGCGCGCCGCCGCCGCCGCGGGTGCCGTCGCTGCCGCCCTGTTGCCGGCGCCGAGACTCGCCCGCCTGGCGCTGCCGGCGCTCGCGCTGGCCTCAGTGGCGATGTTGCCGGGTTCGTGGCTCGCCCCGCGCATCACCGAGTTCAAAGGCCTCCCGCGAGCGCTCCAGGTGATGGGAGCGGAAATCGAGGCCGAATATTCGAGTCCTTACGAACTGCTGACGATCGTTCGCAACGACATGATCCCGTTCCGTCACGCGCCCGGCCGCAGTCTCGCCGCGACTTCGGAGCCTCCCCGGCAGCTCGCCGTGTTCACCGATGGCGATTCCATGACCGCCCTGACGGCGTGGGACGGGCGCCGCGAATCGCTCGGCTGGCTCGATGAAACGACATCGGCCTTGCCCTACCAATTGATTGAGCGTCCGCGCGTGCTGGTGCTGGGCGCGGGCGGCGGTGCGGAAGTGCTGCAGGCGCTTTATCACGCCACGCGGGAAATCCATGCGGTCGAACTGAACCCGACCATGCTCGGACTGCTGCGCGCGCAACTGGATGAGCCGCGCGTGCAACTGCATCGGGGTGAAGCCCGCGGATTCATCCGCACCGACCGTGAAGCTTACGACCTGATCCAGGTGGCGCCACTCGATTCCTACGGGGGCTCGGGCGCCGGCGTGCAAGCGATGGCGGAGAGTTTTCTCTATACCGTCGAGGCGCTCACTGACTACTATGCGCGGCTCACGCCCGGCGGCTTTCTCGCCCTGACGCGATGGGAGAAGCAACCGCCGCGCGAAGGTCTCAAGCTGTTTGCGACGGCAGTCGAGTCTTTGCGTGCGCTGGGCGTGAATCCGCAGACGCATCTCGCGCTGATCCGCGGCTGGCAGACGAGCACACTGCTGGTCAAGAAGGGCGAGCTGACTGCGGCCGACCTCGATCGCCTGCGGGCTTTCTGTGAGCTGCGCGGCTTCGACCCCGCCTGGTTTCCCGGCATCGAGCCCGATGAAGTGAACCGGCACCACCGCGTGCCGCGGGCCTGGCTGCACGAGGGTGCAGTCGCCTTGCTTGGCGACGATGCGGAGCAATTCTTCGCCGATTACAAATTCCACATCGCACCGGCGACCGACGACCGCCCGTACTTTTTTCATTTCTTCCGCTGGCCGTTGTTGCCGGAACTGATCAAGCTGCGCGGCCAGGGCGGGCTGACGCTGCTGGACACGGGTTATTTGGTGCTGGTCGGCGCGTTGGCGATTGCCGTGCCGCTGTCCCTGCTCTTGATCCTGACGCCGCTCGCGGCGCTCGGCCGTCGGCAGCGCTATGACGCGCGACTTCGCTCGGGAACCTATTTTCTCTGCCTGGGACTTGCGTTCCTGTTCGTCGAGATCGCCTGCATGCAGCGCTACGGCCTGTTCGTCGGACAGCCGCTTTTTGCCGCGGTCGCGGTCCTGGCGGGTTTCCTGGTGTTCGCCGGGGCGGGCAGCTTCGTCGCATCGCGCGTGCGCAATCGGGCGCGGGCATTGCGGTGGGCGGTCGCCGGCATCGTCGTGCTGCTGCTGCAGACGCTGGCGTTGCCACCGTCTCCCGGGATCGTCGAATCGGTTGCCGGGCGCGTGATTCTCACGCTCGCCCTGATTGCGCCGCTGGCGTTCCTGATGGGCATGCCGTTTGCTCTCGGGTTATCGCGTCTCGCGGCCGAGGCGCCGGCATTCATTCCCTGGGCCTGGGGAATCAATGGCTGCGCCTCGGTGCTTTCGGCGCTGTTGGCCGCCCTGCTGGCGGTGCACCTGGGTTTCAGCGCGGTGCTGTGGATGGCGGCGGGGCTGTATGCGCTTACTGTACTGGTCTGGCCCGAACCCGGATACGACGTATCGTCAGCGACCCCCCGTGATCGCCCTGGATCCCGATAAGTCCTTCCTTGGCAAGTCCGTAGTTCGGATAGGGCGCGAACTTGCTGGCCGCGACTTTCGCCTTCCAGTCCGGACTCCATAACTCGTAAGTCACGACTTTCTGGCCGTTCAACCAGTGCTCGACGTGCGCGCCGTCGACGACGATGCGCGCCTTGTTCCACTCTCCCGCCGGCTTGACGATGCCAGCCGGCGCCGCATAGAGCGCATAGGCGCCGGCGGCCGAAGTCAGGCGATTTCGTCCGTCGGGGTGCCTGGCGTCGTCGAGCAATTGATACTCGGGCGCGCTCCAGAAGATGTAATCGTACTCGCGCGTTCCGCGGTAGAAGATTCCGGCGTTCCCGCCCTGGCTGACCTTCCATTCCAGCTCCAGCTCGAAGTCGCCGAAGGTCTCGCGGGTCACGAGATCCTCGACCTCGCCTTCCTTGGACAGGGTGTCGCCAGCAAGCCGCCAGCCGTCGGGAAAGCTGGCCGACTTCCAGCCTCGCCAGATTTCGCGGGCGCCGTCCCTGAGCAGCGACCGCCATTCAGGCATTTTGGCGACGTATCGGGCGCACGCTGTACCGATCGCCAATGCAGCCACAAGTATCGGAAGGGTCTTCACGGGGTCTCCTGTGCAAAGCAGTCCCTACGGTCGCCACGTGCCTTGGGCCACGGCGGGCACGAATCCGGCAAGCCCCGGCGGCGGAAACTCCAGCGTCTTGCGCTCCTCGGCGCTCTGATACGCCGCCATCAGCAGTTTGACGACTTCCAGCCCATCGTCGAACGTCAGCCGCGGGGCTTCCTTACCGAGGAAGACCCGCACGAAATGTCGATCCTCATTCTCGTAGCCGTAGGCGGCCGCTTCATTCGCCACGACAGGCATCAAGCCGGTATCGGCATTCTGCTTCTCGACGAAATCCTCGCCGGCTGGGACTTGCACCGCGCGGGAGAAGAAGAGCTTGAGTCCGCTGTCGAGCGTGTTCCACGACATCGAGTACTCGGGCCCAAGCAATTCGGCCGACAGGCGCAATCCCGCACCCACAAAGCTCCAGGACGTCGTCGCTTCGCCGATCACCATTTGGCCATCGTCGGTTTCGAACTCGATCATGAGACTCGCGAAGTCCTCTGATGGGCGACGCGCGTAGTCAATCTCACTGCCATAAGTTCGCTGGAGATGCCGGGCGTACTGTGGCCGTGTCCATTTGAGGCTCGCAATGTGCGCCGTGAGGCGCACCGGGCGCACCGATGAGCGTGGCGCCCCTGGCTTTGTCAGCAAATGCCGGACGAGCAGCGCGGAGTGACACATCATGTCGTTGAGCACGCCGCCGCCCTGGAGCTCGCCGCGCCAGAACCACGGTGCGTGCGGGCCGCTGTGCTCTTCCGCCGCGCGGGCGAGATAAGGCCGACCCGTCGCCGCGGCGCCGCGCGCCCAGGCCAGGGCGTGGCCGACCTCCACCTGGGGCGCGAACAACTGATTTTCCAGATAGCCATTCACGAGTCCCGTGCGCTCGACGAGCTGCACGATGCGCTCGGCTTCCGCGACGGTGCGCGCCAGCGGTTTTTCGCAGGCGATGCCGCGCAACGTGCCGTGGCCGCGCTCGATCGCATCGACGATTTCCTCGACGTTTTCGAGGCGCCGGTGGTTCGGGCCCGTGAGCCAGAGCGCGTCGATCGCGGGATCCGCGACCAGGTCGCGAATGCTCGCGTACGGCTTGGCCTCGCCGATTTCCAGTCGCCGTGCACGGTCCGCCGCCGCCATGGCGTTCTGGGACGTCGGGCTCCACACACCCAGCACGTCGGCATCACGAACCGCGCGAAAGGCCTGCAAGTGAAAGCCTGCATTGAAGCCGCTGCCGATAAAGCCTACGCCAAGACGTCGGGCACTCGTTTTCACGATTCACCTCGCGTCGGCTGCTCGCTGAGACCCACGCGCCGAAGGACCTCCGGCGGCGGTCCGTCAAAGCGCGCGAGCGCCACGTTTCCAACGTATTTCAGGTCCCGCATGCCTTCCGGTGTCGTATAGAACCCGCCGACGGTCAGATCACGAAACCGGGCGAAGAATAAGGCGGCATGGCTCAGCTGCAGGTTCGCTTTCGGCAGGTAACAGATCTCATCGCAGATCGCCGCCTTCTCAGGCTCGTCGATGTCGGCAAAGCGGCGCACGAACCGCCGCAGCGACTCCGCGTCGAGCCACTCGAGACCGTCGAGGAGAGTCGCTCGATCCGCGTACTGCGCTTGATACGGGGCGCTGATCCATTCGTCGAGAAAGTCCACGACGCCGACCGCCGAGGCACTCGGCGATTCGGCGTCCGCCGGGATGATGAGGTCACACAATGCCGCAGTTGTTCGCCGCCGCTCCGCCGTCAGCGTCAGCGGCCAGAGGTTTCCCGGCTCATAAATTCTCGTGAGATCCGGATCGGTGCCATAACCCTTGGCCGTAAGTGACGGCGCGGCCGCGGGTACTGTCGCTTCACCGAAGCCGCGCTGCCGCGTTGCAGGCAACACAGCAGACGCCGCGAGGACCCACTTGATCGTCGTGCGGCGGTCGACTCGAAACGGCTCGCTCATCTCACAGCTCCTTGCGGCGCATTCGGTCGAGCATGTGATCGGCGGCTCGCCAGGCCAGCGCCATGATCGTGAGCGTGGGATTCTTGTCCGCGTTCGAGGGAAACACCGCTCCATCGGTGATGAAAAGGTTCTTCACATCCCAGGTCTGGCCCCAACGGTCGGTGACCGAGGTCTTCGGGTCTGCTCCCATGATCGCGCCCCCCACTTCGTGAATGATCGAGCCGCCGGCAGCGATCGCCCGGGCGCCGTCCGTCTTGACCTCGCCCCTCACGCGGCCGCCCATCGCTTCGATGATCTGCCCGAAGGTCTTCTGCATATGCGCAGCCTGGCGCGTCTCGTGCTCGGACCACTTCCAGTGAAAGCGCAGAACCGGGATACCCCAATTATCTTTGACCGCTGGATCGATCTCGCAATATGACTCCTCGTTGGGAATCATCTCGCCGCGGCCGTCGAAGTTGACGAATGAGCCATAGTAGCGACGCGCGTCTTCCTTCAGCTTGCGCCCGTAACTGCCGCCGGTGAGCCATTCGTTACCGGCCAGCGTACGCAGCGAAGGCATGGTCCGGCCACCCTGGAACTCGATGTGATAGCCGCGCGCGAATCCGAGCTTGCCTGCCAGTTGTTCCCGGTAGAGCCACCAGGGAGCGTACATGTGCCCACCACTCGCGCCGTCTTCATTGTGTGGCGGAAGATTCTCGAGGAGCGGGACCTGACCCTGCACGCTGCTACCCACCGTGTCCATGAGATAGCGGCCCACTTTGCTGCTCGAGTTCGCGAGTCCGTCTGGGTACTGCGGGCTTCTCGAGTTGAGCAGGATGCGCACGGTCTCACAGGAGCTCGCGGCGAGGCAGATCACGCGCGCCGTCGCATGACGGGTTCTCCGTGTGGATTTGTCGATAAAACTGACCCCGTTGGCCCGGCCGTCATTGCCAAGCGTGACTTCACGCACCATCGCGTTCACGAGGATGTCGAGCTTGCCGGTCGCCAGTGCGGGCGGCAGGTGCACGGTCGTGGATTGATAGTTGGCACGGATCGAACAGCCACGGCCGCAAGGGGTCGCCCAGAAGCAGGCCGCGCGACGACTCATGTGCTCGGCGAGAATCTTCTGCGCGTTCGCATTGCCGGGATGCAGTTTCGCCGGCGAATTCCGGAAATCCAGCGTCTGCGTGAGCACCGCGCGGTGTCCGGCGACCACCGGGATGCCAAGCCGCTTCGCGCGCTCGGCAATGAGCAGATCGCTCACGCGCGGTTTGGGCGGCGGCAGGAGGCAGCCCGGCGATGAATTCGGCGTATTCTCCAATCCGTCGTTCGCGCCGTAGACACCGATCAGCATTTCGACCTTGTCGTAGTACGGAGCGAGTTCCTCGTACGTCAGCGGCCAGTCGCATCCGAGTCCATCGCGGCTCTTCGGCTTGAAATCGTAGGGGCCGTTGCGGAATGAGTAACGGCCCCAGTGATTCGTGCGCCCGCCCAGCATGCGCGCGCGCCACCAGTCGAATCGTCCCGAGTCTTCCTGCGACGTATTGACGTACGGCTCGCCCGGCACCTGCCAGCCGCCGTCGACGGTGGCGTCGTAGAAACCGAACGGCTTGTCTGGCGTCGATGTGGCGCGGAGCGGAGCCTGGCCGGGTGGCTGGAACATCGGCGTTTCCGACTCCGGCACGTAATTGCGTCCGGCTTCGAGCATCAGGACGCTCGCGCCTTCCATCGCGAGCGTGTAGGCCGTCTGCCCGCCGGCCGCGCCTGAGCCGACCACGATGACGTCGTATTCGCCCAGTGTCTCGGAGGTGACGAGCGGCATCGCGGGATTCTACCGCTCGAACCTCATGGTTCGTAGCCATGTACTCTATGGCGCGATGCAAAGGTTTCGCGTCCGCTCCCTCGTGTTCGCGATGCTGTTCGCGTTCGCGTTCACGGGCTACGTTCAGAGAACGAGCGTTTCAATCGCCGCCGAGCGGATGATGCCGGAACTGGGCCTGACCCAGGTCCAGATCGGCTGGCTGTTCACCGCTTTTCTGTTCACCTACGCGGTGTTTCAGTTGCCGGGCGCGCTCCTGGGACAGAAGTTTGGCGCGCGCATCGTGATGACTGCGATCGGGCTCACCACGGTAGTCGCGAGCGTTCTGACCGCGGGCGCGCCGCTGGTCGCGGCCGCTGGCGTGATGTTCGTGTCTCTCCTGCTGGCGCGTTCCCTCCTGGGTGTTGCCCAGGCCGCGCTCTTCCCGGTGGTGTCAGGGACGGTCCGCCTCTGGTTTCCGGTCGGGGCCTGGTGCTCCATGATCGGCTTGAGCGTCACCGGGCTGTGGCTCGGCGCCGCGACGACGACACCGCTCGTCGCCTGGCTCATGCAGGCTTACGGCTGGCAGGCGGCTCTCGTGATCTCGAGCGTGCCGTCATTGGTGTTGGTCGTGCTCTGGTACGTTTTCGCGCGCGATCGCCCTGAGGAGCATCCCACGGTTTCACCCGCCGAGCTCGCAGAGCTCCGGGGCAATCCCCCTTACAACGCCGGCGCGCCATTGACCGCGCGGCGAGTATTTCGAGTGCTCTCGGATCCGCAGGTCCTGCAGCTCACAGCGTCGTACTTCATCATGAATTACGTTTTCTACCTGGTGATGTTCTGGAGCTTCCTCTACCTCGTGCAGGAGCGGAAATTGAGCGTGCTCGAAAGCGGCTGGCTCGCGGCCCTGCCGTTCGTCGTCGCGGGCGCCGCCTCCGCCGCCGGCGGCAAGCTCGCGGACGGGCTGAGTGCGCGTTACGGCGATCGCATCGGGCTTCGCATCCTGCCCCTGATCGGCCTGCCCTGCGCGGCGCTCTTCCTGTTCCTGACGGTGTGGACGGCGAATCCGTACTGGGGTGTTGCCGCGCTCTGCCTCGGATTCGCCTGCGTGGAAGTGACGGAAGGCTCGTTCTGGGGCGCGACGATGCGTCTCGCTCCGTCGGACACCATGGCGGCGACCGCGGTCCTCAACACTGGCGGCAACCTTGGCGGCGTCGTGGCGACACCGATCATTGCCGCGTTGTCGGCTGCACAGGGCTGGGGCATGGTCTTTGCGACGGGCGCAGCCACGGCGCTTGCGGCCGCCTTGCTGTGGCTTACCATCGATGCGGGCCGCCCGGGGCCGATCGTTCCTGCGGCCGCGGAGGCGTAAATGGCCCATTTGCAGCCGACCACCGAACCCGTCCGGCCATTCCTGGATTGGCCGGTGGTCACCGATCCCGGAGGCTGGGAAGCCGATGTCGCCCTGCTCGGCATCCAGCACAGCGAGCCCTACGCTCTCGACTCCTTTCCGAACGACCAGGCGCGAGCACCGGACGCCATTCGCGCGAAGTCGCAAAGCTTCTGCTACAACCCCGCGCACTGGGACTTCGACACCGGCACGGATCTCGCGTCCAACCTGCCGCGCCATATCGACATGGGCAATGTGGGCTGGACCGAAGGCGACTATGGCGATTACGCCGCCGGCATCACCGATCGCGTTCGCCATCTCTGGAAGCGAGGTACGCAACTCGTGGTGCTTGGCGGAGACCACGGCGTAACCATTCCTGTCGTTGACGCTCTCGACGCCTTGGGCGAACCGGTTCATATCCTGCACATCGACGCCCACCTCGACTGGCGCGAGGAAGTCGGCGGTGTGCGCCGCGGGTACAGCAGCCCATTGCGGTGGGCGAGCAAGAATCCGGCCGTGTCCGGCATGACGCAGATCGGGCTACGGGCCATCGGCAGTGCGCGCCGCCAAGAGATCGAAGCCGCGCGTTCGTACGGCTCGCAGCTCTTCAGCGCCGAGCAGATACACACCGAGGGTATGGAGCCGGTGCTCGCGAGCATCCCCGAAGGCTGCGCCGTCTATCTCACGATCGATGCCGATGGGCTCGACCCCACGGAAATGCCCGCGGTGATGGCCCCGACGCCAGGCGGCGTCTACTTCCGCCAGCTCGCCCCGTTGCTGCGAACCGTTGCGCGACGCAACAGAATCGTCGGCATGGACATCGTCGAGATCGCGCCGAGTTTCGATTTCGCGAATGGCCTGACGTGCATCATGGCGGGCAGGCTGATATTGAATGTGCTCAGCGCATCCTGGAGCGAAGGCGGCGGTGCCTGTAGCTCCTCCGGCAGGAACTCCATGCGCGGCAGTTAGAATCGCTGTTTCAGCTCCTGCACTATCAGCGCCCAATCAGGGATGAAAGGCCCATCGAGCCACAACCACTGCGCCATCCAGACACTCACCAGACTGATGCAGATCGTGAGTGGAACGCCCACCCGCAAAAAGTCGCCGAATGTGTACTGGCCCGGATTGAGGATCAGCAGGTTACCGTGATGGCCGATCGGCGTCAGGAAGGCTGCGACTGCACCAAGCGCCGTGCAGACGATGAATGGCTGAGGCGGCAAGCCGAGCGCCAATGCAAGCGCCAATGAGATTGGGCCGAGCAGCACCACAGTCGCCGCGTCCGAAAGGATCTGAGTGACCAGCGCCGCGGCCCAGAAAAGCGTCAGCAACACGGCAAGGGGATGCCAGCCCATGGTCACTTGCAGCAACTGCTGGGCGAGAAATGCCGCCGTGCCGGTCTGCTCCATCGCGAGACCGAGTGGAATGACGCCGGCAATCATCACGAAGATACGCACGTCGATTTCGCGGTAGGCGGACTCGACACTGACGCATCCCGTCAGCACCAGCGCCACGGCCCCCGCCAAAAACGCCATTTGCGCGGGCACTTCGCCGGAAGCCGCCGCGGCGACGACCGCGACGACGATGAGCAGCGCGCGGGCCGCTCGCTGCCGGCGGCGCGGGTTCGCGGAGAATGGCACCATCATCAAGAATCCGTGATGGCCGGAAAGCTCACTCAATCTGTCCGCTGTCCCGCGCACCACGAGAAGGTCGCCTTCGCTCAGTCGGACCTGCGACAGCTCCTCGCTTATCCAGCCTTGCCGGCGCCACATGCCTACTACGACGACACCCATGGTCCGCCGAAAATCGATGCTGCCGATGGTCTCCCCCACAAACGGGGAATGCGGCGCGACGATAACCTGCACGAGTTGCTGCGTGTCAACATCCTTGCCGCGGCCCGACTCCAGCGTGTCGCTGTACTTCCTCACCGCATGCAATGCGAGGCCCGGCTCGCCTTCAACCGATGCAATTTCATCCGGTGAGGCACGCACGAACAACAGGTCGCCCGCGCGCATTATCGATTCCCGTCCGGTGTTCCGCTGCGGAACTCCACCCCGCAGCCATTCGACGACATCCAGGCGTCCCTCGAAATGCATGTTGAATTCGGCGATCGGGCGGTCGATCCAGCGCGAGTCCGCTTCGACAACAAGCTCGGTGTAGTACCGGTCCAGGCGCAGGTAGTCGGCCTCATCGGCGCGCGCCAGGCGTCGCGGCAGCAGCCAGCGACCCAGCGACATGTAAATGATGGCGAGCCCGACGAGCGCCGCACCGATCGGCGTGATGCCGAAAATGCCGAGTACCGGCTGTTCGCTTGTCCGTAACAGGTGATTGGCCAGCAGGATGGCCGGGGCACTGAAGATCGTGAGCGTCGTGCCGAGCGAGGCGGCGAGCGACATGGGCATCAGGAGGCGAGACGGTGAGAGCTTGTGCGTGCGTGCGAATCGCATCAGGATCGGCAGCATCATGGCGGTGATCATGAGGTGATGCGAGAAGGCCGCAAGCGCGGCCACGGCAGGCATCACGACGATGATGGCGCGCCACTCCTTTGCACCGCCGGCCCGCGCGATGAGCGTGCCGATGCGCTCGGTCACGCCGGTCGAATTCAGCGCAGCGGAAATAACGAAGACCGAGGCGACTATGATCGCGGGCTCGCTGGAGAATCCCGAAAGCGCCTCCGCTGGCGTCAGGATGCCCGTTACTGCGAGGGCGAGCAGCGTGAGCATGGCCGCAACGTCAATGCGAACACGCTCACTGATAAACAGCGTGAGCGTGATGAAAACGATCAGCAAGAAGATGATTTGCTCAGCGGACATGGTTTCGGGCCAGTCTACCGCACGAAACAGCGGCTTGTCGGTTCGCATCGCCGCGGTTAATCTCCGGGTTCTAATGCTGCTTCGCACCTTCGCTCCCGTGCCCCTGCGGAATACTCTCCTGGCGGCCTGTACCGCCTTCATGACAGCGTGCGCCGCGCAATCCCAGGTGCCGCCCCAGCCGACGGCGACCGCAGAACCGCCCGTCTCCGATCCAGCTCCCTACTCCTCCACGTACCGGGTCGACCAGCCCGGTCCGCCGATACTGATCCGCAACGCTACCGTTCTCACGGGAACCGGCACACGCATCGACGACGGCGACGTCCTGATCGCAAATGGTCGAATCGAAGCGGTCGGGCAGCAGCTCGAGGCACCGTCCGGTGCGCAAGTCATCGACGCGAGCCGACGCTGGGTCACGCCAGGATTGATCGACGTGCATTCACATCTCGGTGTCTACGCGAGCCCTGGTGTCCTCGCCCACGACGACGGCAACGAGGCGACCGATCCGGTGACGGCCGGCGTCTGGGCCGAACACGGGGTGTGGCCGCAGGATCCGGGGTTCGAGGCGGCCTTGCGGGGCGGAGTCACGTCGCTCCAAATCCTGCCCGGTTCCGCGAATCTCATCGGCGGGCGCGGCGTCACGGTGAAAAACGTCCCCGTCACGACCTACCAGGCGATGAAGTTTCCGGGCGCGCCGCAGGGGTTGAAGATGGCCTGCGGCGAGAATCCGAAGCGCGTTTACGGTCGACGCGACAAGACGCCGTCGACGCGCATGGGGAATGTCGCCGGATATCGGCAGGCGTTCGCCGATGCCCAGGATTACCTGGAGCAATGGAACGAATACCGCGCAAAACTCTCACTATTTGAGGCGAAGAAGAAAAAAGACCAAACCCGTCCCGTGCCGCCCAAGCGCGATCTTCGCCTGGAAACACTCGCAGCAGCGATGCAGGGCGAAGTCCTCGTGCACAACCACT
Organism: Steroidobacteraceae bacterium; assembly: GCA_040878925.1. GTDB lineage: Bacteria > Pseudomonadota > Gammaproteobacteria > Steroidobacterales > Steroidobacteraceae > SCUD01. Next base: position 306,321 of record JBBDLI010000013.1, read on the forward strand.
GCTACCGCGCGGACGAAATGGCGATCATGCTCGATCTCGCCAGGGAATTCGGCTTCAGGATTTCCGCCTTCCATCATGGCGCCGAGGCCTACAAGCTCGCCGACCGGCTCGCGGAGGAAGGCGTCTGCGGCGCGCTCTGGGCGGATTGGTGGGGCTTCAAGATGGAAGCCTACGACGGCATCCAGGAAAACCTCGCCTTCGTCGACTACCCGGAAGGCGGCTGCGCCATCGTCCACTCCGACTCCTCGGAAGGCATACAGCGGCTGAATCAGGAGGCGGCCAAGGCCATGACGCGCGGCATTCGCGCGGGACTCGACATTCCGCGAGAGCGCGGCATTCGCTGGATCACCTCCAATCCCGCGCGTTCCCTCGGCATTGCCCATCAAACCGGAACGCTGGAGGTCGGCAAGATGGCGGATGTCGTGATCTGGAACCGCGATCCATTCAGCGTGTACGCGTTGGCAGACCAGGTGTTCGTCGACGGTTCGTTGCGCTTCGATCGTTCGAAGCCCGGGGCCAAGCCCTGGTCGGATTTCTCGCTGTGAAAGTTTTCTGCATTGCCGCTGCGGCCGCAGCGATGTGGCTGAACCTTGCTTCGGCTTCCGCTCAGGATCTGCTGATCAAGGGCGCGCGCGTGCACACGGTTTCGTCCGCCGGCACGCTCGAGAATGCAGACGTGCTCGTGCAGGGAGGCCGGATTGCCGAAGTCGGGACCGGCCTCGCGGCGCTCGCCGGCGTTACGGTAATGGAAGCGAATGGGCGCGCCCTGACGCCGGGGCTCTTCGGTGGCCTCACGCAGATCGGCCTCGAGGAGGTTTCGCTCGAACCCTCGACGGTCGACTCGGAGATCGAATGGGTGGCGCCCGCGTGGCAGCACCACTGGCGCCCGGAGTTCGACGTGACACCGGCGTTCAACCCGCGCTCCTCGCTCCTCCCCGTCACGCGCATCGAAGGCGTAACGTGGGCGATGCTCGCTCCGTCGGGCGACCACAGCCTGATCGCGGGCCAGGGCGCTGCGGTCACCCTCGATGGCCGTTTCGATGCCGCGCTCGACGGCAGCCAATCGCTATTCATCAACTGGGGCAGCGCGGCCCACGATGCGTCCGGCGGCAGCCGCGCGGCGCAGTACATGCTCTTCGACCAGGCGATCCGCGAGGTGCGCCTGCCGGCCTCGGCGGGTGAAGGCGCCCTCCTGCTTCCCGAAGGGCGCGCCGCGCTGAAATCGTATCTCGCGGGCGGACGCGTGATTTTTCATGTGGACCGCGCCGCGGACATCCGCCAGGTGCTCCGCTACGCGAGCCGTCACGGCATGAAGCCCGTCATCGCAGGCGGCACCGAGGCCTGGCTCGTCGCGCAGGAATTGGCCACCGCCGACGTGCCGGTCATTCTCAATCCGCTCGACAACCTTCCGGACGACTTCGACCGTCTCGAGGCGCGCTTCGACAATGCGAAACTCTTGAATGAGGCCGGCGTGCGCATCGCGTTCACCTATAACGAAAGTCATCAGGCGCGCAAAAACCGCCAACTGGCCGGCAACGCCGCGGCGCATGGTCTTCCTCAGGAGGCTGCACTCGCCGCGATCACCACCCATCCCGCGGAGATTTTCGGACTGGGTACCGAGCGCGGGCGCATCGAGAAAGGAAAGGTGGCGGATCTCGTGCTCTGGAGCGGCGACCCCCTGGAAGTCACGACGGTGGCCGAGCAGGTGTGGATCGCCGGACGCCCGGTCGAAATGCGTTCGCGCCAGACCGAACTGCGGGATCGGTATCTGGAGCGACTCAGATCGAATGACGCGAAATGACATCCGTCCGTCTCTCGTCTCTGCTGCTGCCTTAGGAACGATTTCCGATCTGGCTGATCAAACCGGTAAGCCCCTGTCTGCGAATCATTCCAATCACCGGGGGTGCGAGGAGGGACTTATGAGGCGAGTGGTCGCGCTAGTGAGTTCTGTTTGTCTGTTCCTTCAGGGCTGCATGTCATTGCAGACCGTGCAGGTACCGCAGAGTGGGTCCGGGCCGGCAGCGGTCCAGGTCGGCGATACTGTCGAAGTGACAACGCGTGCGGGGCAGGTGCACCGCTTTCAGGTCACTGAGGTGACGAATGAGGCGCTGGTCGGAAAGGACATGCGCATCGCGTACGCGGATATTTCCGACCTGAAGGCCGCGCGCAAGGACGAATCGAAATCGCGGTCGGTGCTGTGGGTCGTGGGCGGCGTGGTGCTCGCCGCGATCCTCATCGGTGCGGCCGGCGGCGGCGGCTCGAGCTACTGATCGGCGCGCCGTCACGCCTTCCAGGTTTCCGAGATTACTCGGAGCAGGTTCTTGCCGAGGGTCTTCTCGATGCGTGCGTCGCTGTGCTTGCGGGCTGACAGCATGTCCGCGAGCGTCTCCAGGCGCCGCGGCGTATTGAGGTCCGCGGCGAACAGGTAGCCTTCTTCGGATTCACCCGGCGCGGCAATGCCGGCTTCCTGCCGTTCGCGGGTGAAGCCGGCGAACCGGTCCTTGTGTGCCTGATCCAGGACCTCGGCGGAAATGCCGCCGTCGGTGCCGATCGAGACATGATCCTCACCCGCCACTTCGATCATGTGCTCGAGGTGGCGGATGACATCGGCCGCAGTCGGTTGTATCCCCGGGTTCAGGAACGGCATGAAGTAGATACCCGAAACACCGCCCTTCTCGGCGACCGCGCGGAGCTCCTCGTCGGTGCGATTGCGAGGCACATCCGCAAGTGCGGCGCTACCCGTGTGCGTAAAGGCGACCGGCCGTTTCGAAAGTCGGATCGCGTCGGCCGCCGTTTGGCGGCCGCAGTGGCTGAGGTCCACCAGGATTCCCAGCTCGTTCATCCGCTCGACGGCTTCGACCCCTGCGCGGCTCAGGCCGGCGTTCGCCGGTTCGAGACAGCCATCGCCGAGAAGATTGCGGCGGTTGTAGGTCGGCTGAACGATGCGCAGGCCCAGGCGATACAGTTCGTCCAGGCGCGAAAGGTCCGTTTCGAAGGAAACGCCGTCCTGAAGTCCATAGATCACGCCGGTGCGGGCCGCCTTCTTGGCGGCAATGATGTCGGCGACGGACCGGATCCGGCTAAGCACGTCAGGATGCCGATCGATTTCCCACTCGACCTCGCCGATATTGAGCACGGTCGCGGTGAAGGCCGCATCCGGCGGCGTCGTTCCGACCGGACGCAGCGTAATGTTCACGCAGGTAATGCCTGAGTCCCGGACGTCCTGGATGTAGGCATCCGTCAGGGGCCCCCGGGATGCCGAGTTTCCGAGCCCGCCCAGTCCATCGATCACGATGGCGTTCCGATACAAATCACTGACGGCCGCGAATGCCGGTTCACGCAGCACGAGCGCAATCGCGGCGGCCGTGCTGCCGGCTATGAAAGAACGGCGCGACAGGCTGGTGATCATGACAACTCCCGCAGTGACATCGCGATCTGGGCCGCCGCAGACTTTACCAGTCGCCGCGACACTCGGTTGTGGTGTAAGCGTTGCTTCGACAGTGCTGCGGGAAAGGGATATAAGGATCCGGGTTCCTGTCGAGTCTCACGTAACGGCGACAGCATGTCAGGGGACCGGGGCACATGGCGCGTGATATTGGTGGTGCTTGCGCTCAGCGCTTGCACGGCCCAGCGCGCCGTATCGCCGGTCGACAGCGGCGAGCCCACCGAACTCCGCCTGCGCGCGGGCGACTCGATACGCATCGTGACCAAGCAGCGCGAGCGAATGTCGCTGGAAATCACGGAAATCCGTCCGACCGAGCTGGCCGGAGTCAGCGTCAAGCCCGCGGCGCATGAGACCCTCCCGGCCGGCCGCGATGTCGTGGTGCCCTATGCTGACATCGCGCTGGTGGAGGTCCGGCGATTGAGCGCGGCGCGCACGGCGGCGGGATCGGTACTCGTCGTACTGACCGCAGCGGGAATGGCGCTTGCAACGATGCCCGTCATGGCGGGACCCTGAGCCTGAGTCGCAAACCATGCGTTTTGCCACGCTGACAGCAGTGTTGCTCATCGCAGGACATCTCACCGCTTGTCAGCATCAGCCGACGATTTCATATCCCAAGCTGCCCGAGGCTGGCCCGGTTGAAGCGGCCTTCGACTGCGCGAGACTCGATGACGCGATTTTGAAGTCGGAGGCTGTGCGCTGGGTGATGCGCGAGGACGGCGCCCGCCTGCTGTCGCCCGGGGAGCGCGCGGCCCGTACTACGACGGATATTGCAACGACAGTCGCGGCGACTGCCGCCTGCCTGCTCTGCCCCACTCCGGTTGTGCTCGGTGAAGAGGGACACAAGGTCCTCAATGGTGCGGACCGTCGGCTTGTGTCGCTCCTGAAACTCAAACAGGACAAGCGCTGCGCTGAACTGCCGACCGCTCTCGCCGGGATGACCGATCTTCAGATGTACGATGCCCTCGCTCGGCTGCTCGCCCAGGAGACGCAGAAGGAGCCGGGCACGGACGTTGGCGAACTGCGCGCGGAGCGCATGCGACTGCTGGACAAGCTTCGTCCCTAGCGCCACAGCCTGTGATCCCGGTTGCATCCCCGGATGGCCGTTGCAGCTAGATTACGGCCATGGCACCAGCAACCGGCTTGAATCGGCGCACGACCGTATTGCTCGGGGTGCTCCTGATGATTGGGGCCGTCGCGATCTGGGTGCGCTCTGAGCGGAACGTCGATGACGCCGGGTCGGCCAAAAAAGCGACCGAAGCAGAAGTCCGCGAATCTTTCGCTTCATCGCGCCCCATCGAGGAATCCCATGCCCGCGTGGACGACAAGGCGCGCATCCTGGCGCCATTCGGCGTGCGGCTCGGCCGGATGGCGGATGACTTCTACAAGGATCTCGGCATCGACGTTCACATCGTCACGCAGAACGATGCCAACTCAACGATCGAATCGCAGGCCGACCTGGCTTTCCGGGAACGAAAGATCGGGGTGACAGCACCGACCGGCGGCCTGCTCGTGATCCTGAATCCGGCGATTCAGAAAGCGCGCATCGAAGTCGGCTATTCCCTCGAAGGGGGATTGACGGACCTGCACATGGGCCGCATCGCGCGCGATCAGCTGGCACCGTACGCGTCTTACGCGATCGCCGGCATGGCCATCATGGACGTGCTGCATTACCTGCGCGACCAGCTGTATTTGTCTGCCGCGCTCGGGAATCTGCAGCTCGGCGAGGAATTCCGCAGGCGGCAAGGCTACCTTGAGTACGAGCGGTTCGTCTCTGGCGGCGGCGGCGCAAAGACCGCTTTGTCCGCCGTGCCCATGGATGCGGACCTCAAACGCACCGTGCCGGAGGCCCGGCGCGCGCGCTACGCGCCCTCTGCCAACGTCAAGGAATCCGTTGCGGCGTTCCTGCGGGCCACGGTCGAACTCGCCGGCGACCCCTCGCTCGCGCTCTTCACCGAGGGTTCCCGGTTGATGCGCACCCATTACCCGCTGGCACGTTTCGAGGAGCTGAAGCGGGCCGAGCGCATCGATGCCTCCATGCCGCTCGAATACGTCGTCAAAGGCGACTACGCGGTGGCGACCAGCCGGCGGCCCGTCACGGGTTTCGTGCCGATCCTGCTGCACCGCGATCTGGGTCTGTGGCGCGTCGACCTGGTCGAAACCTGGAAGAACCTGTTCTTCGACAACGACGGCAACTATTTCCTGCGCAACTCGAATACGCCGTATGCCTTCGGGCTCAAGCAGTTCGGCGACGGCCGCCACTTCGACATCGCGCCATTGCCCTTGGGGAACGACTCGATCGCACAGGCGCTCGCCAGGCTCGACGGCCGGCAGGATGCCTTATCGGCGCTGCGGCGCGCCGAGATCTGGCTGCGAAACGTCTTCCTGTTCCCGCAAGCACTCTCGGCCTACCAGGAGGCGATTCGCGCGGCGCCCAATGATCCCCTCGTGCTGCAGACGCTCGCCGACCGGGCGCTCTACCTGGGTTTCCCGGAGCTCGCGATTCCCGCGCTCGAGAAAGTCGGTCCCGGCGTCGAATTGTCGCTCGCCGAGGCCTACAACAATCACGGCAACGCTCAGATGGCACGCCTGTGGGTCGAACGCGCATTGGCAGAGAACCCCTACGACTGGTACGCCCTGCACTGGCGAAAACGCCTCGCCGAGCGGCATGGCACCGCGGACGAGGTGGCGATTGTTATTGCGGAGATCAAGGCGCTTTCGGCCGATGCGGCTGGCCGCGTGCATCCCGTCGAATTGCGTTTTGACCCGGCGCAGCCGAAGTTCCATCCCGATACGACGCTCAAGAGCGACGGCGTCACGGTGTTCGATCACAGCGAGTTTCGCGTCACCATGACGAATACCAGCAGGCGTCCGGTCGAGATCGAAAGCGTCCGGCTGACCAGCAGTGGAACGGCCGCGCGCAGCGGCTTAGGGGACGTCCGGAACTACTGGAACTTTCCGGCCGGCCGAAACCTGCTGCGCGCGGGCGAGTCCATCCGCTTCGACAAGCTCTGGGGATTCACCGTGGATACCGGGCACGAGCACGTGCGCTATACGTTCCGGACCTGCTGGCATGGCGTCGGCGAGCCGATGCGGCAGTGCCGCACGCGGTGGGTCGATGTCTTGCCATAGTGCGGTTTTCGTCGCGATCTAGCGCATCTGGTTACACGGCGGATTCCATTGTGCGATGAGGTCCGATCGTTCGGCACGCCGGATTTCCTCGGTCGTCTCGTTGAAATGCACGTGAATGTGTGTCACGCGCCTCAGCTTGATGCATTGCAGGGCGACGTAGTTAGAGAATGGCTCGGACAGATCGCTCGTATGCCCCATGTAGATGGGGACGAACTTTCCCGGGTTGAACTCCTGGGCGAAGATGAAATTGGCTGCTCCCGGGCCGAATACCGTGCCGAACATGTAAATGCTGTAGCGGTAGTCTTTGCCCGACTTTCCCAACCAAACGTGTAAACCTTGAACATGCCTTGCTTCGTCCAATCGCATCAAGTATCCCCCGCCGCAGGACCGTTTAGTTTGCGCACTACTCCACTAGTATCTCTGTCGTGGGCCAGCCGAAAGTCTCACCCTTGAGCAAAAGAAATCTCGCGTATTGCCGAATTCCGGGTCGCCGTGCTAAGTAGCCGAGGATTTCTCGCGGCCACCTGTAACAATCTGACCGACATGGAGCCAGCAACTCAGGCCGACGTTCGACCTGGACCGTCGTGGGCCCGGTGCGGCCTGGCGGGTACGTTTCCTGTCCTGATCTGCCTTGCCGCCTGCTCCGCGGAGCTGTCACCCGAACAGGTGCTCCTATCGGCCCGGATCGCAATCGCCGATTCCGACTCCCAGGAGCTGGCAATCGAGGCGCCAACGGATCGGCCCGTGCTCATCACGGTTTCCGGCCGCGCGGTCGATGTCAGGGCTGCGGTCGTGGCGGATGACTCCCGCACCGCACTCTTCGCCGACGCGCCGAATCGGCGGATGGGCGTGGAGACACTGCTCATTCAAACGCCGCATCAGCCCGTCATCGAGATCAAGATCGAGCGCAACGATCATTCGCAGGCCCGCGGGCACGCCGATGTGATGGCGGTGGCGCTCCCGCTCACGACGAAGTCCGATCGACGGCGGCTCCAGGCCGCAACGTTGGACGCGGCCGGTTGCCTGGCATATCCAAACGTCTCGCAAGGCGAGGACAGCGCGAAGGCGTTCAATTCCGCCGCGCAGTTGCATGCAAGAAATGCCGATCAACTTCTTGAGGGTCGCGCTCGCTTGCACGCGGCTGGAGCGCGATACACGCGCCTTGCCGACTGGGCGGGCGCTGCCGAGCTCGCATCGCAGGCGGCAGAAACGCTCGCGCTTGCCGACGCGCCAGAACTCGTGGCGATTGCCGAGCGCATCGAAGGCGCGGCGCTGGATCAGCGCGCCAATGCAACCGGCGTGGAGCCGAGGGCGCGCGAGCGGGATCTCAGGCGGGCACGCGAGCGGCTAACCGAGGCATTTGAACGCTTTCAGGAGCTCGGAAACAGCTACGAAGCCGGTTACGCACTGAATTACCGTGGCGTTTCGTTCCACGTAGCCGGCGAGCGTGAGCGCGCGCGCGACGACTATCAGGAGGCGCTCGACTTGTTCCGGTCGGCCGGCGACCAGCCTGCGCAGGCACTGTCGCTGCAGAGTCTTGCCCTGCAAAGCCATGAGGACGGCCGACTTAGCGACGCCACGCGCGAGTTCGATGAGGCGCTTGCGCTCATTCCGCGTGACGAGGACCCCGAAAATTACGCCCATACGCTGCACAACAGCGCGTGGCCGCTCCGGGTCGTAGGGCGATTCGAGGAAGCCGTGGCGCGGTTTTATGAGGCGGCCGAGATTCTCCGTAAACGAGGCGACCGGGATGGTGAAGCGAGGGCGCTGCACGGGCTCGGGACCACGCTGATGTATGCCGGCGAGCCACAACGTGCTGCGGAGCTCCTCGGAGCCGCGATCCGTCTGCGGGGAGAAACCGGCGCCAGGCGGGAACAGGCGCTCTCGCTATTTGCACTGGGTGAACTGGAACGGGAAGCGGGACAAATCGACGCCGCCATAGCGCATCACGAGGTGGCGCAGTCGCTCGTCACGGCACCACATGATCTCGCACAGGCCAAGCTGGTTCTTGCGCGAGCCTATCTCGCTGACGATCGACTGCCGCAGGCCCGACGGGAACTGGAACAAGTCCTGCGACTCGATCTTGCTCCTAGCCATCGTTACGTCGGGCTCGCTCTGGCTGAACTGGGCGCTCTCGAGTCGGTGGCGGGGCGGAATGACGCTTCGCGCAGGTATTTCGCTCGCGCCACCAAGATTCTGAGCGACAACGGGTCGGATCTCGAGCATGCCCGGACCCTGGTGCGGCGCGCTGAAGCTCTATTAGGGATGGGCGACTCCGCCGGCGCGATCGCGGATACAAGGGTTGCTCTCGCCCAACTGGAGGCCATCGGGCTCCAATCGCTGCAGGCCGAGAGTCGCGCTGTATTCCGCGCAAGCTATCGCGATGCGGTGGAACTGCAAATCGCGGCACTACTGAAGGACGCGGCGGCCCTTCGGTCAGGCGGGTTTGAATCTCATGCGCAGCAGGTTCTTCAGTCTGCACTGGTCATCAGCGACCGCGGCCGGGCACAGTTGCTCGCCGATGCGGAAGCGGTCGGCGCAGGCGCCGTATCAGACGAAGTATTGAGTCGCCGCAGACAACTCTACGAGCTCCTTGCCGGGAAGCGTGAACAGCGGGATCGACTGCTGAATGCGGCGATCCCGGACGAGAAGCGCATCGTCGAGCTGAAAAGGGAAACTGCACGTTTGCGGACCGAGGTTTCCCTGCTCGAAAGGCGGGTTGCGAGCATTCAGGGCGTCACTGAGGTGCGTGCATCATCCAGCGGAGCCCGGAATCTGGCCGCACTCGTGCCGGAAAGTATCGTCGTTGCCGAGTACTTCATTGGTCGCACACGTGCCTGGTTGTTCGAAGTTCGCAAGGACGAGGTCAAAGTCCACGTCATCGGGACGGGCGCAGAAATCGAAAAGCTTGCGCGTGGGCTGCACGTCGCTTGGCGTACTTCCGCCAGGTCGTCTGCCCATCCATTGAATGCGATGCGGGGCCTGGCATCGCTCTTGTTCGGCCAATTGGGTCCGCTTGACGGCGACGAGTCACTCTACGTCATCCCGGACGGCCCGCTACATCTGGTGCCGATGACAGTGCTCGCCCGGCAAACCTTAACTCGTATGCGACCGGGATCGGTGCGGATCGCTACGGCTATGGCCGCCATGCTCGACCATCGTGCGGGCGGGACCTCGAAAACTGACCATCTGCTGGCCGTTATCGCCGATCCCATCTATACGCCCGATGATTCGCGGATTCGCGGAGCCGTGGCCTTGATACAGCCTGACTTGAGCGATGCCATGCTGACGAGAAGCGCGCAAAGTTTCGCGCGATTGAAGCGGCTTCCCTCCACCGCCGTCGAGGCCAATGCAATCGCTTCGCTTGCTGGAGGCGGAGATTCGGCACTCGCGTTAGTGGGCGCTGACGCGAGTCGCGGCAGCATCGCCGCCGCCGGCCTTGATCGCTATCGCATCGTCCATTTTGCGACCCACGCCTTCGCCGACAGCGAGGACCCCGCACTGGCAATGCTGGCGCTGTCGCGCTTCGATCGGTCAGGCAATCCTCTGGATGGCGACATGCGAACTTTCGACATTGCGCAACTTCACCTGAATGCCGATCTCGTCGTCCTCAGCGCCTGCGAGACCGCGCTTGGCCGGGAGATCGCGGGCGAGGGCCCGCTTGGGCTCGCGCACGCTTTTCTCCGCAGTGGCGCAAGTTCGGTCCTGGCGACGCTCTGGCAGGTGCCGGATACGTCTACCTCACGTTTGATGGAGGAGTTCTACCGCCAAATGCTTGTCTACGGACGCGCGCCGTCCGCCGCAATCGAGCTCGCACAGCAGCACATTCGCGAACAGCCCCGATGGTCGGATCCCTATTTCTGGGCGGGCTTTCAACTGATCTCGAATGCCCGACTCGAAGCTGGCAACAACAACGTCGAATGACGTGGAGAGTGACGATGGACGCAGATCAATTTGTCGCGCAATGGGTCATGATCATTTACGACAAGGCCGAGAAGCCCCAGCCGTGGAAGGAAGGTCTGCCTCTCGGTGGCTCTTTCGAGATCACAAAGGACGCCTTCGGCATCTACTGGTACCTGCCGAGCCCGCAGTTGAAAGCGCCGATGGACGAGCCACGCAAGCTGACGAAGAGCGACGAGGAGCACGGCTATTTCGATGTCGGGGAATTGCTGCCCGGCACGTTGTATGGTGACTTCGGCGGCAAGGTCGGCAGGCTTTTCTTTGCGATCAACCTGATCGTGGGCAAGACACGCATCATTTCACTTTCCCAGTCGCACGGTGGGGCGCACGGCGTCGAGGTGTGAGGTATCCGCATTGACCGCAGCCGATTCCGCCCTGCTCAGCCTGCATTCACCCGCCGAGTTGCAACGATTGCGCGAGGGCGTTCTGGTCCTGTTGCGGCGCGAGCTGCGGGACAAGGCCCTCGCCGACGAACTGTGCAACGAGGCATTTCGGATCGTACTCGAGCGGTTGCGACAGCAACCGCTCGAGGATCCGGCCAAGCTGGCCCCGTACCTGGCCCAGACTGCCCGATTCCTGGCAAGAACCAACCGCAGAGTTGTTCGACGTCGTCAGACCTATACCGGACAACAGCAGGCGATCGAGGAATTCCACGATCCTAACGCGGACCCCAGCGCGGCAACGCAAGTGGACGACTGCGCCAAAGCGGTGCGTAAGGTGCTCGAGGAGATACCTAGCATCCGCGACCGGGAGATCCTGGTTCGCGTCTACCTGCATGACCAGGACAAGGCGCAGGTTTGCCGGGAGCTCGGCATTGACGAGAGCCACTACCGACGAGTTGTTTTCCGCGCACGAGAGCGATTCCGGGCCCTGATGGAGAAACGGTATCGCGTCTCAGATCTGTGTGGATTCGCCATTGCTTAGGTTTTAGGTGGGACTTTCGAGCGTCTCATGACAGATATATCTCTGGAAGATCACGAATTGATCGGTCGGTATCTGGCAAAGCGCCTGACCGATGCAGAGGAACTCATGGTCGAGACACGGATTGTCGAGGACCCCGATTTCAGGAGCGAGGTCGAACTCACCGCAATGCTGAGGGACGGGTTGCGCCAACTGGAAAGCCGGGGTGAAGTAACCCCCCTGCTCACACGGCATACTGAATGGTGGAACCGCCCGCGCCGTGCCGTGGCTGCCTCCATGGCAGCGATCGCACTCGGCCTGATCTCGTTCCTCTTCTATCAGCAGCAGGAGCGGTCTGCGCCCGCCTCCGTTAGCGAGACCTTGCGTTTCGAGCAAACTCGAGGCAGCGATCCGCAAGCCGATGTCGTGTGGGAACGCACCGGCGCACCCGCGCAGCTCGAGATGCGTTTCGACGTCGGTCCGGAACCCACACCCAGATATCGCGTAACCGTTCGACGCGTGATCGACGGAGCCGCCGGACCCGCGATTGATCGAGTGATCCCAACTTCATCCGACGGCGACGTTGTACTTGTACTTGATGGCGCGCTGCTCGAGCCGGGTGACTACGAGATACGGCTCGAATCGCAGCCAGCCATTGAATTGGACAGTTCTGTAACCTACACCCTGACTGTAACCGGCTAGCGCTGAAATCAGTGCGATTACGTCGCGCGCATCGCCGAAGGACGATGGGAGTAAGAAAGCAAATTGGTGATTGGTCTTCAGTTCACCCCAGATTCAAAGCGCGGGCGCGAGTTTGGTTTCGCACACCGTTGAATTCGCCAAACGACTGCTGCGGGTCGCATTCGGCCCTTGAACTTGAATCCGTTCACTTCGAGGCGCAACCTTTGTGGAGCGGTTGAAAGGAGACCTGCAATGGCTGGAGTCACCCTCAAGGCTGGCGAAGGCAACACACTCAACGTCCTTGGCATGCCGCTTCGGTTTCTCTGCGATGCAGAAGACAGTGCGGGAGCTTGGTCGCTAATGGAGGAGGAAATTCCGGCCGGTCTTGGCCCACCGCCGCATCGGCACGACTGGGACGAGGCCTACTATGTGATCGAGGGTGCGCTCGACTTCGAGATAGACGGGAAATCGGTGCGCATCGAAGCTGGCGATTTCGCTTACTTGCCTCGCAACACTGTGCACGCCTTTAAGGGGGGGGTCGCCGTCTCCTGCGCGAGTGCTCATTTTTGCCGTGCCCGCTCATTCTTCCGCGTTCTTCAAAGATGTGAATCGGGAGGTCCGTACCATTCCTGACGACTTGTCCAAGGTGCCTGCAATCGGCCGGCGGCACGGGATCGAGTTCATGCCCGCGACAACGCCAAAGGTCTAGCCTCGGACTAAGCTAAGCCGCGGATACTCACTCGGCCGACAAGCTCAACCGGCAGGTTGCGGCGGTACTGGCACACGCTACCCTAGAAGATCAAAAGGCCTACGCGTCGTGCAGGCCTTTGTAATAACTGGCGCGCCCGGAGAGATTCGAACTCCCGACCCCCTGGTTCGTAGGGTCGCTAACAAAATTTGTAGGCATTATTTTTCAATAACTTGGATGGCCCGCCCTCTCCCAACTTCTTGCCGAGTCTCGCCAAGCGGCGCCGAGAACACGCTCCACCCTACGTTCCGGCCCGATACCGATCAGGACCATCGGCGCGAAAAAAGGGCGGACGCAGCCACTCCTGCGGCGTTCCTGCACCAGGTTTTGTCGGTAAATTCCTACACCTTGTAGTGATTTCGGATCCATGGAATCAGGCCCGCTCCCGCGACCAAGCCGTTACTTTTTCGCACTTGACCCCTTGATTTTTTTTGTGTCGCCGCTAAATTGCGGACCGTCAGTCGCAGCTAGTTTATTGGCCGTCAAATGTGTGCAGCAAACCTCGCAGAAGGAGCTACAGCATGGACAAGCAGACTGTTCGCGCTGTTATCGGGGAAGCGAAAGCCTCGCCAAATCAGCTTGACGGGCACAGTTCGCCAATTCAGCTTGACGGGCACAGTAAGGGTGCGCCGGATATGCAGAGGGCGACAAAAAATCAGGCGGAACAGCAAGGCAAAGCGCGCGACCGAACCCAGGTCGAGCTCGACCCCGTAGGCGTCTATTCCTGCGATGCCTCGGGGGTGATCACGTACTGCAGCGACCGGGCGGTGCAACTGTGGGGCCGTCGTCCTGAAATTGGAGATACCGACGAGCGGTTCTGCGGTTCTCACAAGCTGTACCGTACGGACGGTAGCTACATGCCTCATGATCAATGCCCGATGGCCGACGTGCTTAGCGGTAAGGTCATGAGCGTACATGACGCCGAGGTGCATATCGAACGGCCCGATGGTTCTCGCGTCAGCGCTATTGTGAATATTGCTCCGCTGATAGATGACGGCGGAAAAATCGTGGGAGCAATCAATAGCATTTATGACGTCGCCGACCGTAACTACATCAAGCCTTAACCGACTTGCGAATTATTAGGCCCGGTGCTCGTGACCGGGCCTTTCCTCGCGCGGTTGGAGTGGTGGCGGCTTCGCCGAGCGGGGTCCCGGCAAAAGCCACCATCATTCAGCTGGTAGAATCGAGCGGGCTTGGGAGATCGTAGAAAAAAACCCTACGATTTCCCTACGCTAGAAAAACAAAAGGCTCACGCGTTGCGAAAGCCTTTGTTGTAGCTGGCGCGCCCGGAGAGATTCGAACTCCCGACCCCCTGGTTCGTAGAACGATCCTGAGGGAATAGTCTATTTCTTAATCAGCCACTTGCAGTGCTTGCCGGTCCTCGAAATCAATCTGGTCAAGTCACAGTCATGGCACAACCAAGCTGACGGTGACGCAACTTTGGCGTATACATGCTTCAAGAGTCTCGTGGTCCGACGATCAAGCCTAGCACGGACTTGGCGCGGTTTGCCACGGCCTCAACGTCAGGCAATGTTTATTGCCTAGATCCGCTTACGAGAAACTATTACGCCGAACCGGCGGTGCCACTTTTTCGACTAAAACTAGAACGTGACGACAGCTGTCCAGTTGTCCAGATAGAGGAAAATAAAAAACAAGATTCGTTCGAAAATGCCCACCCATGGGCCGCTTGGTTCAGGGTGCTTCCGTAGTTCTTTCCAAGCCGCTTCCAGTTCCTTATCTGAGGAAATCGCTGGAACGTCAATTTTTCGTCGAAGCCTCGCAAGAAATGGGGCGACGCTGCAGCCCCGACTACTGTGAAGGCAAACCCGAGCACGACCTCAGCAACGTTACTCATTTGACCTCCGCACGCTTAGGCCTTCCCGCTCACGCAAGGCTGGTGTAGCGAGAATTTTCTATTCCTACATACCGCCTACACAGAAAGTTTTTAGGGCCCGGTTTGCGTCACATGGAACGCTAACTTATTGTTATAGATGGTGGAGCAAGCACACGCCCAAGTCGCTCAACGAGTTACTCGCGTCGCGACCGAACTACGAGCAACCCCGAGTTGGTGAGCCGATCCCGGGCTACTTCCTCAGATCTGACCATGGGTTGAGGCGATCCAAGGATGATCAGTTTACCGATTCGCCTGTAAGCTGAAGGGATGAAACGCCGGTCAAAGCGATCATGGGACTGACCTGCCTGGCGATTTGAGGACCAGCTGATACTTGAGAAGATGGCTCCCCGG
>JBBDLI010000014.1:0-279208 GCA_040878925.1 Steroidobacteraceae bacterium
CTACGGCCAGGCGATCGACTGGTTGTTATGGAACGCTGAATGCGCGAAAAACGTTTCTGAGGAAACGTTGCCGCGATAAGCGCGCGTCACACTAGAATATACTGAGTACCAGTTTTTTGATCAGTTTCGTGAAAGTCACCCTTCACGAAGTCGGCTTCTCGAATCACCGCAGGAATGCGGCTCCCCTGGTGATGAACGTGTAGCCACCTTCGACTGCCATGAAGCCGATCAGGATCAACAGGCAGAGCGGCGGCACGAGGATCGCGAGTTTGAGCGCGAGCCGCTCCCAGGCCATGTGCATGAAGATCGCGACGATGAAGCCGGCCTTCAGCAGCATGAAGAGGATGATCAGCGACCAGCGCAGCATGCCCTCCAGTTTGTAGTAATCCACGAGGTAGGAGAACGTGCTGAGCACGAACAACAGCAGCCAGATCCAGAGATAGATCGTCAGCGGATGTTGCTGGCCTTCTTTCGCTTCAGACATGCTGCCTCACCACAGGTAGAAGAGCGCAAAGATGAATACCCAGACGAGGTCGACGAAGTGCCAGTACAGGCCCGCGACCTCGACAGTCTCATAAGAGCCGCGCTTGTCGTAAAAGCCGGACGCAACGCGCTTCGCGGTGACCAGCAGGTAGATCACACCGGCGGTCACGTGACATCCGTGGAAGCCCGTGATCATGAAGAACGAGGACCCGAACTGCGGCGCGCCCCACGGATTTCCCCAGGGACGCACGTCTTCCGAGATCAGCTTGGTCCACTCGAAGGCCTGCATGCCGACGAAGGTCGCACCGAGCACGGCGGTCGCGACCAGCAACATGACGGTACGGCGCCTGTCGCGGCGGTAGCCGTAGTTCACCGCGAGCGCCATTGTGCCGCTCGACGTGATCAGCACGAAAGTCATGATCGCGATCAGGATCAGCGGGATGTTCTGGCCGAACAGGTGGAGCGCGAAGACCTCGCTCGGATTCGGCCAGGAGTCCATCGTGGACATCCGGACGTTCATGTACGACGTCAGGAAGCAGGTGAAGATGAAGGTGTCGGAGAGCAGGAAGATCCACATCATCGCCTTGCCCCAAGGCACCGTGAACGCCTGCTTGTCGGCGGAGAAGTCACCGGCGACCTGCTGGAACGGGCCTGGGACAGCGACTTCCGCGTCATGGGCCATTGGCAGGGCTTCCTCTCACAGAAACAGCAGCACGCCGAACACGGCAAGCCAGACCAGCAGCAGGAAATGCCAGTAGATCGCGCAGAGCGAGAGGCTCTGCCGCAGGTCGATCAATTCCGCGCCGCCGGCGAAGCGCATCGTCGCGCGGCCGAGCACATACAGGCCGCCGATCAGGTGCAGGCCGTGCGCCGTCGTCAGCACGTAGAAGAACGCGATCGCGGGGCTGCCCTGGATGAAATAGAGAGACGGTCCGACTGCCTGCCAGGCCAGTAACTGCCCCACGAGAAAGGCAATCGTCAATGCGCCGCCCGCGATCAGCGCGACCTGTGCGACCCGGCGCTTGCCGCGGCCGGCGGCGGAACTGGCGAGCTGCATCGCGATGCTCGCCGCGAGCAGCACGAGCGAGTTGATCCATAGGATGCCGGGGATCGTCAGGTGGCACCAGCCGACGCTGTGGTGCATCCGCATGGAATAAGCCGACAGGAAGAGGCTGAACAGCGAAGTCACGACGGCCAGGAAGATCCACAATCCGATGCGCGCGGGTGACGCGTGGATCGCGCCGACGTCGCCCGGCTGCTCGCGGTTCTCCCAGGGTTTCGCCGTCAGGCGGCTCGCGACGGCGAACCAGACGGCAAGGCCGACGAGCAGCGCGACGACGATCGCGGTGTTGCTCAATGATGGACCCCGTGATCGCGCCCGGTGGTCAAGTGCGGATCCACCGGCTCGTTCTGCGGAATGAAATCGTCCGGCGCGCCGGGCACGCTGTAGTCGTAGGCCCAGCGGTGCACGACGGGCAACTTCGGACCCCAGTTCCCGTGCTTCGGCGGCGTGTCGGGCGTCTGCCATTCGAGCGTCGTCGCCTTCCATGGATTGGGCGGCGCCTTCGGGCCTTTCTTCAGGCTCACGATCATGTTGTAGAGGAATATCAGGACGGAGCCGGCGACGATGAGCGCCGCGATCGTGATCGCCGCGTTGACCGTGTGTACGGAGTCCGGCAGGAACTCGGTTTCGCCGAGCGCGTAGTAGCGGCGCGGCACGCCGAGAATTCCCAGGTAGTGCATTGGTAAATAAATCGCGTAAGTGCCGAGGAAGGTCAGCCAGAAGTGAACCTTGCCGAGCCTCTCGTTGTACATGCGGCCCGTGATCTTGGGGTACCAGTGGTAAATCGCCCCGAACACCACGAGGATCGGCGAGACACCCATGACCATGTGGAAGTGCCCGACGACGAAATAGGTGTCTGAGAGCGGCAGGTCCACCGTCACGTTGCCGAGAAAGAGACCGGTGAGCCCGCCATGGACAAAGGTGAAGATGAAGCCGATCGCGAACAGCATCGGGACCGTCAGGTGAATGTCTCCCTTCCAGAGCGTCAGCACCCAGTTGTAGACCTTGATCGCTGTCGGCACCGCGATAACGAGCGTCGTGGTCGCGAAGAAGAACCCGAAGTAGGGGTTCATGCCGCTGACGTACATGTGGTGCGCCCACACGACGAAGGAAAGCCCGCCGATCGCGAGGATCGCCCAGACCATCATCCGGTAACCGAAGATGTTCTTGCGCGCGTGCGTCGAGAGCAGGTCGGAGACGATGCCGAAGGCGGGCAGGGCGACGATGTAGACCTCCGGATGACCGAAGAACCAGAACAGGTGCTGGAACAGCAGCGGGCTGCCGCCCTGGTGGTCGAGCTGCTCGCCCATCGAGAGAACGGCCGGCATGAAGAAGCTGGTGCCGATCGTGCCGTCGAGCGTCATCATCACGGCCGAGACGAGGAGCGCGGGAAACGCGAGGAGGCCCAGGATCGTCGCCATGAAGATGCCCCAGACCGAGAGGGGCATGCGCATCATCGTCATGCCCTTGCAGCGCGCCTGGAGCACGGTCGTCACGTAATTCAGGCCGCCCATGGTGAAGGCGACGATGAATATCGCGAGCGAAACGAGCATGAGAATGATGCCGAGCCCCGCGCCCGGCGTGCCGGGCAATACCGACTGCGGCGGATAGAGGGTCCAGCCGGCGCCGGTCGGTCCGCCGGGCACGAAGAAGCTCGCGAGCAGCACGAGCACGGCGAGCAGGTACACCCAGAAGCTCACCATGTTCATGTACGGGAACACCATGTCCCGCGCGCCGCACATGAGCGGGATCAGGTAGTTGCCGAACCCGCCGAGGAACAGCGCCGTCAGCAGGTAGATCACCATGATCATTCCGTGCATCGTGATGAACTGGTAATACATGTTCGGGTCGACGAAGTGGAACTGGTCGGGGAAACCGAGCTGGAGCCGCATCAGGCCGGACAGCACGAGCGCGATGAGCCCGACGAAGATCGCGACGATCGCATACTGGATGGCGATGACCTTGTGGTCCTGGCTCCAGATGTACTTTTCGATGAAGGTATGCGGATCGTGAATCGGGGCATCGCGATCGGCGATTGCGACGTAAGCCATCAGTTCGTCCTCGGTTCCATCGAGTTGATGTAGGCGACGATGTCGTTGATCGAGCGTTCATCCTTGAGCGAATCCGCCATCGTCGCCATCTGCCAGCCGTAGTAGTCCTGGCGGTGCGCGCCCCGAATGCCTTGCTGGAAGTTGTGCAACTGGCGCACGAGATACCAGTCCGACATGTCCGCGAGACGCGGCGCGTTGAGCGCCCAGATTCCCTGGCCCTCGCGGCCATGGCAGGCGGCGCAGGTCTCGTATAGCGAGCGTCCGCGCCTGGCGTTGCCGGTCACCGTGGCCTGCGGCGCGTGTCCCGGAAGCGTCTCCACGTATGCCGCCAGGTTGCGGATCGCCGTATCGTCCGGAAGCATCGACGCGAACGGGCGCATCTGCGCGCCGAAAGTGTCGCGCTCGTGCGCTCCCCGCTGGCCATTTCGGAACGCGTGCAGCTGGCGCCTGAGGTACCAGCCTTTCTGGCCGGCGATCCGCGGCGCGTTCAGCGCCGGGTTGCCCTCGCCGGACGGCCCATGGCAGGCCATGCAGACGGCGTATTGCGCGGCACCCGCGAGCGGATCCGCGGCCGCGAGCGCTTGGGTCTCGCTGAAGGTCGGCATGGCGGCGAGCCACGCGTCGAACTCCTCGCGTGGCGTCACGACGACGCGCCCGCGCATGGCGAAATGCCCGACGCCGCAAAGCTCCTCGCAAAGAATCTCGTATTCGCCGGGCACGGTCGGCGTGAGCCACATGTAGGTGACCATGCCCGGGACGAGATCCATCTTGACCCTGAACTGCGTCACCGTGAAGTTGTGCAGCACGTCCTTCGAGCGGAGCAGCACCTTGAACGGCTGGTCCACCGGCAAGTGGAGCTCGGGCTGCGCGACCAGGACATCGTCGCGGCCCTTCGGGTCTTCCGGGTCGATGCCGAAGGGATTCTGGGGCGTGACGAGCGAGTTGTCGCTGTGGCCGAGCTCGCCGTCGTCACCGGGGAAGCGGAAGCTCCAGTGCCACTGCTGGCCGACCGCTTCGACGATCGCCACGTCGTCGGGGACGATGACGAACTTGCCCCAGACGAAGAGACCTGGGGCAAGCATCGCGGCGACTCCAATCGATGTCACGATCGTGAGCCACCACTCGAGCTTCTTGTTTTCCGGGTCGTAGGTCGCCTTCTGCTGCTGGCGGTGGCGATAGCGCCACACGACCCAGGCGAGGAACAGGTTGACCGCGACGAAGACGATGCCCGTGACCCAGAAAGTCAGGATCACGGTGTCGTCCATGGTGGTCCAGTTCGACGCGATCGGCGTGAACCACCAGGGACTCATGAAATGGAAAATAATGGAGCCGACGACGAGGAGAACCAGAACAACTGCGATCGCCATCGTCCAGCCCCCTTGTCAGGCGCGCACCCTGTCGCCCGAATTCCGCCGCCGCCGCACGGTCGTGAACGGATTGACGAAATGACTGTCGACGCCGGCGAACTCCGCTTCCGGGTGGCGCCGGCTCATCATGTGGCGGACCGCGGACTCCTGGTCCTTGCGCGCATAAATCAGTATCAGGTACCTGCCGGCCTCGATGTCGTCGTGGAAGCGCTCGAGCTTCTTGTTTTCCTTCTCCACGCCGATCAAGCCGCCTTCCCAGGCTCCGAAGAGCGTGGCGACGCCGCACAATGAGACATAAACGAACCAGGGAATGTTGGCGAACGGGCCGAACTGGTCGAGCAGGACGCAGCCGACGACACCCGCAAAGAGACCGATCGCTGCGCCGAGAAATCCCTCGCGGATGAAATCGAGCGTCTCGAGGTAGTTGCCGGAATGAATTTGCCGCTTCTTGAGGCCCGATTCGTCCTTTGCGATCACGTGGACGAAGAAAGCGTCGATGCCCACGTCGCGCAGATCATCGGAGACTCGCGAGGCGCTCTCGAGCTCGGGCGCGACGTAGTACAGGCATTTCATCGATTTCTCCCGGCGATTTTCGAGTCTCGCACAACCCCCGGGGCTTGGGAAGCCTGTGCCGATCAGCGCGACTTATGGGACGCGAGCAGCCACTCGAGCGCCTCGTTTTCGTCCGTGAACACGCGCGCCGCCGCGCCCCGGTTGGTGGCGACGATTTCGCTGAATCGCTCGCGGTGGATGATCGGTTCGTGGCCCAGCACGGCGTCGCGACCGGCGCCGGCGGCGATCGCGAACGCCTGTTCATAGAGGTTGAGCGCAGCCTCCAGCGAAAACGTGCCGGTGCATTTGAGCCGCACGTGATCTGGCAAGGTTCGCGGTTCGAACTCGATCGTCATCCTGTCGGCCACAGCCAGCCGAAGACACCGCCGGTCAGGAGTCCGTAAATCAGCCCGTCGAGCGTGTGCTTGAGCGTCGTCGACCACGGACGGTTGTACCAGATCGATTGCTGCCAGAGCCCGACGGCATATGCGATGAACGCGGTCGCGCCGGCGACGCGGAATACGCTCAGGTAAGCGGCGCCGGCCGGAAGCGTTGCACTCGCCACATAGGCGGCGAGCACGCCGACGACGAGCGTGTAGATGAACCACTGGACGAGTGGCTTCGTCATCGAGATTGCGCCGTTCGGCACGACTGTCATGATCAGCACCGGCCCGCGCTTCAGTTTCTCAACGAATTCCGGCGCCTTCATGTCCTTCATGTTCTTCGCGCGCGGCAGCATGTATTCGCCGGGCTTGAGATTGAACGGCCGCAAGGCGTCCATCACCCGGTCCTGGTCGGGAACCGGCGGACACTCGCTGCGGTGCCAGAGCGGCGCCATGTGGATGATCGAACTGGCGATGAATACGATCACCGCCGCGATCAGGATGGGCAGCCAGAGTGCTGCAATGGTGGTCACGGGAGCCTCCTTTCGGTATCCAGTTGATGTCCCTTGCGTCCGCCGCGCACCAGCGCGCCCTGTCCGAGCTCACTTTCGATCATGACGCGGGCCATGTCGGCGGAGCGGCGCACGAGTGCCACGGCGCCGTCATGCAGGAACTTCGAGCCGCGGACGTATAGCTCGTTGTTCTCCATATCCTCGGCGCTCCAGCCGCGCGAGTGCGCGACGAACGGGAACTGGGGAAACTGGCAGCCAAGCTCGGCGAAGAACATCAGCATCTGCCCGGCGACCGCCTGCACGTTGTCCTGCCCGCCGGTGACGATCAGTGCCACGACCTTGTTGCGGAGCAGATGGCGGTTCGCGATCGTCTCCTGGTTCTGGATGCAGTTCATGCGCTCGATCATCTTGTAATACAGGCTGCTCGCGCTGCCCCAGCGAATGGGCGTCGCGACGATGATGACGTCGGCCCAATGAACGACACCTTCATAAACCTGGTCCATCTGGTCCTTCGAATCCATCTGCGTAATCGAGCAGGGCCAGGTGCAGGCGTGCGCGGACTTGGAATAGAAGCCTTCGCAGGCCCGGAACGACAAATCGCGGACCCGGATCAGCCGAGTGTCGCATTCGCTGTTACTGCTCTCCCGCGCGTTCGCGAGGGCATGTTGCAAGAGATCCTCGGAAGTGCTGTAGCGCGGCTGCCCCTTCGTCATCGTGGTGGTCGAAATGCCGAGAATGCGTATCGGTCCCGGCTCGCGGCGCTGTTCGCGCGCGAGCGGGTGCGGCTCGTGCGGAAGGCGCCCGCGCTTCGTGCGTGCCGCCTGAGAGACCAGGACGCGCCCGTTCTCGACCTTGACCGCGTGTGAGGGCACGCGATCCGCCTCGTAACCGGGCTCGCCTGTGCCCGTCTGCCAGTGGAACTTGTAGTAATGCCAGGGGCAGACGACGTAATCGCCCTCGAGGTGACCCCGCCCGAGGGGGCCGCCGACGTGATTGCAGACGCCGGAGATCGCGCCGAAGTCCCCGTCCCTGAACGTCAGCGCGATCCGCTTCGCGCCCACACGGACTTCCTGCACCGGGCTCGCCGACAGCTCGGCGCTTGCGCCGACGTCGATCCACTGTTCATCGTTCACCGCAATTCCTTCCGGACGACGAGCTTCACGCGGATCGTATCCTCGGTGATGTCGGTGGGCACTTGAGAGGTCTTCTTCGGCCAGGAGATCCAGACCGGCGTATTCGCGCCGAGTTCCCTGCGATATGAGCGCAGGGCCCTTGCAAGCTCCGACTTTCGGCTTGCAAAGTGGTGGACGAAGTCCGTCTTGCCGCCGGCAGCCGTCGAGAGCCTGGCGCCGTCTGGCAGCGGCGCCAGGAGCTCGCGATAATTTTTCGGCGCGTGCACGATCCGCACCGCCATCCCGGCCTTGATGCCGAGCTTGGCAGCGAGCGGGGTGCCCGAGTAGCCGGTCACGCCCGGCTGCGATACAGGAACGCGACCACTGCTCCGAGGATCAGCGTCACGATCGAGTCGTACACGATCTGCTTGACCGCGAGTACCGCCGGCATCGGTTGCACGGTGAAATAGATCAGGTAGATCGGCACCACGGCGAGGAGCGCAACCGCAAGCCCGAATCGCAGGCCCTGCCCGAGCCAGGGCTTGTTCTCGACGCCGCGCGCGTAGATCCAGGTGAACGCGCCCGCCATCAGCACGTGGGCGATGATCATCAGGTGAAGATACGGCATCGATTCTTCTTCGTTGCGGAACAGGTTCGGCAAGCCCATGTAGTCGTCCTTCAGCAGCATCCCGTGCACGATGAAGCCGCCGGCCATGTAGACGATGAACATGACGAGCCAGGCGATGAAGAACTTCTGGTTCATGAGAATCCCCCTTGCTGATCGAAAGTCCAGTAATGCGCACTCTCGGCCGTCCAGGAGTGAACGGCAAGTTTGAGCCCGGTCGGCTCATCGAGCGACCCCGCGGCGATGGACCACAGCGGCTCATCGTCGCCTTCCCAGAATAGGCTCGAGCCGCAACGGCCGCAAAACCCGCGTTTCGCGCCGGGCGAAGACTGATACCAGGTCAGGGTGCTGCCGGATTCGATGGCGACGTGATCCCGGTGAGCACAGGTGCCTACCCAGAGTCCGCCCGTGAACTTGCGGCAAGTCGAGCAATGGCAGGCCACGGCGGTCGGCCGCAGCGGACCACGGATTGAGAACTTCACCGACCCGCAAAGACAGCGGCCGTTCATGGCCCGTTCCCGCACCCCGGGCGCAGATCTTAACCCTGCGAGGGCCCGCCGATCAGCACGGAGGTCATCGAGATCGAGCTGATGACCCGGGAATTGAACATTTCGGCCGTTTCACCGGGATTTTGCAGTGCGACGGCATAGAGAAGCGGGAAATAGTGTTCCGGCGTCGGCACGGCCAGGCGCGCTTCGACATCCCGGCCGGCGTAGCCGATCAACACGTCGTGGCGGCCCGCGGCGATGTGCTGGCGCAGTTCCTCGTCGCATTGCAGCGCCCAGGCCTGCGGCTTCGAATCGCGGAAGCTGAAGAGCGGCAGGTTGTGGACGATATTTCCGCTGCAGAGCACCAGCACGTTCTCATCACGCAGTGGCGCGAGCTGGCGCGCCAGCGTGTAGTGATGCCGTCCGGGCAGGCTCGTGTCCATGCTGAGCTGCACGACCGGAACATCTGCCGCAGGGTACATCGCAATGAGCACGCTCCAGGCGCCATGATCGAGGCCGCGGCCCGGATCGAGGCGGACTCGCTCGGATGTCACGAGTTCCACCACGCGTCGAGCGAGGCCGGGGTTGCCAGGCGCCGGATAGCGCACGTCGTAAAGCACCTTCGGAAAACCATAGAAATCGTGGATCGTTTCCGGCGCCTCGGTCGCTGTGACGTAGGCATTTCGGGTTTCCCAGTGGGCGGAAACGCAGAGGATGCTTTGCGGCTTCGGCAAGCGCCGCCCGAGCGCCGCCCAGGCGGCGTGGAACTCGCTGCACTCGATCGCATTCATCGGATTGCCATGGCCGACGAACAGGACGGGCATCTTCATGTTCATGGCTGCGATGACGGCCCGATGAGATCCCATTTGTTGCCGTAAAGATCGAGAAAAACGACGACCTTGCCGTAGTCCTCGCGGCGTGGCTCCTCGGTGAAGCGAACGCCCTGCGATTTCATGTGTGCGTAATCGCGGTCGAAATCGTCGGTGGTGAGGAACATGAAGACACGACCGCCGGTCTGGTTGCCGACAGCGCGTTGCTGCTCGGGCGTCGCGGCCCGCGCGAGGAGGATTGCCGTGCCGTGCCCGCCGCGCGGCCTGACAAGCACCCAGCGCTTTCCATCCGGCCGCGGGGTGTCCTCGAGCAGCTCGAAGGCGAGGGCCAGCGTGAAGAAGCGGATCGCTTCATCGTAGTCGCGAACGAGCAATGCGACCTGCGAGATCTGCCGCGTCATTGTCGCTGGAGCGCGAGCCGGATTCCCAGCGCGATGAGGAATGTGCCGCACACCGCATCGAGCCAACGGCGCAGCGCCGGCTTCAGGAAAAAGCGGCGAGATCGATGGACCAGCCAGGCGACGCCGCCGAGCCACAGGATTCCCTCGACGAAATGGATCGCGGCGAGCAGCAGCGATTTCGCCAGCACGGCGTCATCCGCGTCCATGAACTGCGGCAGAAGGGCGAGGTAGAACACGATGACCTTTGGATTGAGGAGGTTGGTCAGGAAACCTTCACTGAAACTTTGAAGCGCCGCGACATGGGCGGCGGCCACGTGGCCGGCGGCGTGCGCGGGCGCATCGCGCATGCCCGAACGCAGGGACTGGATGCCGAGCCAGGCGAGGTAGCAGGCCCCGGCGATCTTGAGCACCATGAATGCGTTGGCGGAATGCGCAAGGATCGCCGAGACGCCGAGTGCGGAGAGGAGGGCGTGCACGTAGAGACCGCTGCAGATGCCCGCGACCGTCAGGAAACCGTCGCGGCGCCCGCCGCGCAGCGCATTACGGACGACGAGGAGCGTGTCCGCGCCAGGCAGCATCGTCATGAAGGCCGCGACGACGGCGAAAGCGAGAACCTGCGAGTCGAATACATTCATTCCGGCGTCCCGACCGCATGGAACCGGAAGCAGTCGATGGTGTGATCGTTGACGATGCCGACGGCCTGCATGAAAGCGTAACAGATCGTGGTGCCCACGAAGCGGAAGCCGCGGCGCTTCAGTTCCCTGCTCAGGGCATCGGAGAGCTCGGTCCGCGCCGGGACCTGCCGGAATGACCGAAAGCGATTGACCAGCGGGACGCCGCCGACGAACCCCCAGAGAAAGCGATCGAAGCTTTCGAACTCGCGCTGGACCTCGAGAAACGCGGCCGCGTTCGTGACGGTGCTGTCGATCTTCAGGCGGTTGCGGACGATGCCGGCGTTGCCCATCAGGCGGGCCCGGCGCGCGGCGGAAAAACGGGCGACTCTCGCCGGGTCGAAGCCCGCGAAAGCTTCGCGGTAGGCATCGCGCTTGTTCAGGATCGTTTCCCAGCTGAGACCCGCCTGGGCGCCTTCGAGCGTGATGAATTCGAACAGCACGCGGTCGTCATGGACCGGCACACCCCATTCGCGATCGTGATATTCGATCCCGAGCGGCGTGCGCGCCCAGGCGCAGCGTTTCATGGCTCGGACGCGAACAACCGGAGCGCAGTTGGATCGTCCCCGATCGTGATCATGCGGTCGAAGCCAAAGCCGAGCTTGCCGAGCAGCCGGATGGAAGATTCGTTGTCCGCGGTCGTGATCGCAAGGATCCGGCCGAGCCGGAGCACGTCGCGGGCGTGCGTCATGACGGCACGCGCGGATTCGAGCGCGTACCCCTGCGACCAGTGCTCGGGAAGGAACGAGAATCCGAGGTCCGGCTCCGGCAGCGTGTCGCGCTTCAGCACGCCGCACATGCCGATCGACGCGCCGTCGGCTTTCCGCACGACGCGCAGCAGGCCGTATCCGTAGCGCGCGTAGCCGGCGATCGGGCCGTCCGCGATGTAGCGCCGCGCGTCGTCGATCGATCGCACGCCGCGGTCGCCGATGAAACGAAGAAACGACGGTTCGTTGACCACGCGGAGAACGAATTCCGCGTCATCGGTGGTGAACTGCAGGAACTCGAGGCGTCTGGTCGCGAGCGCGATCACTGGTGCAGCGCCCAGAGCGGGAGCATCGCCCGGTCGACGAAGGCAAGCTTGCGATAGACGCCGATCGCGCGGGGATTGTCCGCATAAACATGGAGAAACGGCGTGAAGCCGCGGTCGAACGCGGAATTGCAGAGAATGGCGAGCAGGCGCTGCGCATAGCCGCGGCCGGTGTAGTCCGGGTGCGTGCAGACCGCGCTCAATTCCTGGTATCCGTCGAGGCGCATGCGCTCGCCGGCCATCGCTGCGAGCCGCGAGCCGTCATAGATGCCGATATAGCGCCCCATTTCGAGCGTTCGCGGCCGGAAGAAACCGGGAAAGACGAGGGCCGTGAGCGCCAGCATGTCGTCGGACTGCTCAGCCGTCATGTTGATGACGGGAGGCCCCTCGATCGCGGGCGTGCGGGCATTGCAGATCATCTGCAGGACCGGTTTCTTCGGCTCCAGTTGCCAGCCGGGCGGAGCCGCAGGCGCCACGCCGACGAGATAGACCGCTTCATCGTCCTCGATCAGGCTCGTCAACTGGTTTGTCGCGTGCCCCGGCGAATCGCCGACCGCCGCGAACGGTGCGACTGCGGCGGGATACTTGGCGGCGCCGTCGGCGGTGATCGCGAGCCCGGCATGCTGTGTCGTCAGCGAATGCCAGACCGGATTATCGAGCGCATGCGAAGTCACCGGCCATCGCCTCAGCCGATGACTCCGAAGATGCGGCCGATCGCAGCGGTCAATGCCATCGCGATCGCCCCCCAGAATGTCACGCGCAGGGCGCCTTTCAGAATGGAGGCGTGCCCTACGCGCGCGGCGATCGCTCCGAGCACGGCAAGGAAGCCGAGCGACAGGGCGGCCACGAGCGGCACGACCTGTGCCGCTGGCGACTGGATCGCGGTCACGAGCGGCAAGGAGGCGCCGGCCGCGAATGCGGCTCCCGATGCCAGCGCCGCCTGGAGGGGGCGCGCGCGCAGAGGCTCGGAAATGCCGAGCTCATCGCGGGCATGCGCGCCGAGCGCATCTTTTGCCATCAGCTGGGTCGCAACCTCGGCGGCCAGCCTGGGCTCCAGGCCCCGTCCGACATAGATTGCGGCCAGTTCCCTGCGTTCGGCGTCGACGTCGTCCTCGAGCTCGCGTCGCTCGCGCGCGAGATCGGAACGCTCCGTATCGGCCTGCGAGCTGACGGAAACGTACTCGCCGGTCGCCATGGACATCGCGCCGGCCACGAGGCCGGCGAGCCCGGCAATCAGAACCGCCCCGCGATCAGCGCCGGCGGCCGCGACGCCGATCACGAGGCTCGAGGTCGAGACGATTCCGTCGTTCGCGCCTAGGACCGCCGCCCGAAGCCAATTGATGCGACGCAAGCCATGTCGCTCTCTCATTTCTGGTTGATGGCGTAGCGTCCCGGCCCGATCAGGGCGAGCGCGATCGCCGAGAACAGGAACATGTACTGTTTTTCGAGCGCCAGGCCGCCGCTCTGATCGAGGAGGAACACTTCCGCCCAGTGGGCGAGGCCGATTGCAAACAGCATGTTGACGGCGATCAGCCAGGCGCCGATTCGCGAGTAGTAGCCGGCAATGACGAGCAGGGGCGCGACGATCTCGCCGACATACACGCCGTACTTGAAGAATGTCGGCAGCCCCGCCGCGGTCAACGCGCCATCGAGCCAGTCGATGCCGTTCGTCAGCTTGCCGATGCCATGAAGCACAATCAGAAATCCGAGCGTGATGCGAAGGATCAGCTTGCCGGTGCTCTCGTTCATGTCCCTGACTCCCTTGGGTTCGCGCGGGGGCGGTCTGGCCAAGGATACGTCCCCATGGGCAACAAGCCAAAAAACGCTCAAGATCAGGACTTATGAACCGGCCCGCCGACAAGGCTCATCTCGACGAGTTGCTGGACCTGGCGCTCGCGGGCACGTTTCCGGCCAGCGATCCTGTCTCCGGCCTACGCGCGACGGGCGGACCAGCGGGCGAGGAAAGCCAGCAGCAAGCCGACCAGCAGGATGTGGGCAAGCAGGCCGTCGATGAACCAGGCGGGAATGAACGGGGGCGGCGTCGCCCGCGACAGGGGCACGACGACGTAGTTCATCGCAAGCCAGGTCAAAAGACCGTACGCGACGCCGGAGATGACGGGTCGCGCGAGCATTGACGGGTAGCGCCGGCAGCCAAGCCAATAGACCGCGGCCATTCCGAGAGCGATCCCGAAGTGCAGCATGAGGCCGAGCGCCGCGGTGCCGGCACCGCCGGCAAACGCTTCCTTGCCGAGCAGCCCCGCAGCGATCGCCTGAAGTATTACCGTCGGGTCAGCGCCGTTGTACAGGCGCCAGAAAACGGTCGCATTGAGGATGTCGAGTGCGCCGGCCGCGAGTCCGCCGTACCAGACAACGTGGAGCGCGCGCGGCCGCAAAGCCGGCATCCGGCGCTACTTCTTGCGCCCGAACAGCAGGAGCAGGGCGCCCACCGCGATCGCGCCGCCCGCGAGCCATTTCGGAATGTCCACGGTTTCCTTGTCTTTCACCGACAACTCGAGGCCGGCAATGCTCGCCTCGTGCGTCTCCTCCGTGTAGCTGAACTGGCCGCGGCTCAGGCCGAAGATGCCGGCCGCTATCAGCACGATGCCCACGGCGGGAACGACCCAGTTCTTCATGGCTTGCTGGCTCCTTCTGGATGTTGCTCTGCCGGTGTCAATGCCTTGACGTCGGCGACGATCATGGTGCCGGTGCCTTCGTTCGTGAAAACCTCGGCAAGGACGCTGTCACGGGCATTGTATGAAATGACGTGCACGCGGCGGACGCCGCCGCGGATCGCCGCCTCGATGGCCGACGACTTCGGCAGCATGCCGTCCTCGAGACTGCCCGATTTTTCGAGGCGCTTCAGCCCGGAGAGATCCGTGAACGAGACGAGCGAGCGCGGGTCCTCCTTGCGTTCCAGTATGCCCGGCGCGCCGGTGCAAAGGATGAGCTTTTCGGCGCCGAGCGCGGCGCCGATCGACGCGGCGACCGTGTCGGCGTTGATGTTGAGCACGACGCCGGAGTCGTCCGACGAGAGCGGGCTGATGACCGGCATGAGTCCCGCGTCGAGCTGCTTGCGCAGCACCATCGTGTCGATCGACACGATGTCGCCGACAAAGCCGTAGTCCACGGACTCGCCGTCCACGTGAACCGGTGGGCGGCGATTGGCGCGCACGAGACCCGCATCCACGCCCGAGAGCCCCACGGCGTCGATGCCGACCGCCCGGCAGGTCGCGAGGATGCGCGTGTTGATGAGCCCGCTCAGCACCATCGTGGTCGCATCGATGGATCGATCGTCGGTGACACGCCGCCCGCGCACCAAGCGCGGCTCGATGCCGAGCGAGCGCTGCATCTCGTCGAGTTGCGGCCCGCCGCCGTGCACGAGCACGACGCGTATCCCGAGGTGGTGCAGAATAGCGATCTGCTCGATCAGCGCGCGCGTTCCGGCGAGGTCCCCGAAGACGGCGCCGCCGGCCTTGATGACGAAGATCTTGCCCTTGTAGAGCCGGATGTAGGGCGCTGCGCCGCGGAGCGCGGCGATCACGGCGGCCTGGTCGATGCGATGCGTCACCATCTGCCGAAGCTCCTTATCATGTCCAGCCGGGCGCGGGCGCCAGCAGGCCGTCGGTCTCGTCGAATCCGAGGAGGCGGTTCATCCATTGCATCGCCCCGCCCGCGGCGCCCTTGACCAGGTTGTCGACCACGGACATCACGACGATCGTCCTGCCGTCCGCCGCCGCCGAAAGGTGAGCATAGTTGCTGGCGACGACGTCCTTCACGCGCGGCGGCTCGTCCAGCACCCGCACGAATGGCCGGCCCGCGTAGAAACCGCGGAGCGCCGCGATCGCTGCCGCCGTGTCGAGCGGCTTCTTGAGGACGGCCTGGACGGTCGCGTGGATGCCGCGCGCGAACGGCCCCGAATGCGGCACGAACGCGAACTTGCCGTCCCTGCCCGACGCTGAGCGCGCGAGCACCCCGATCTCCGCCGCATGGCGGTGCGTCAGCGCGTTGTAGGTATAGAGATCGCTGTGGCGCTGCGGGTGATGAGTGCCGGGGATCGGGCTGCGCCCGGCGCCGGTGCTGCCGGTGACTGCAGAGACGAAGATCGGCGGTTCGGCGAGGTCGAGCGAAAGCAGCGGCACCGAGGCGAGCAGCGTCGCCGTGCAGAAGCAGCCCGGGTGCGCGACGTGCGGTGTCGGTGCGCGGTCGAGATGCTCGGGCACGGCGCAGGTGAATTCCTTCACGCGGGCCGGCGCGCCGTGCGCGTGCTTGTAGACGCGTTCATAGTCCTTGACGTCCGCGTAGCGGAAATCCGCGGATATGTCGACGACCGTGGGCTTGCCGCCCATTGCCGCGGCACGATCCAGCAGGCCGTCGATCAGCTTGTGCGACACGCCGTGCGGTGCGGCCGCAAGAACCGCCGAGCGTGGGAGGCAGGCGGCGGTTTCGATGGACTGATCGATCGAGACGTAGCGCAGGTCGCCGCAGGCGTCAGCGAGGTGCGGAAACGCCTTCGCGACCGGCAGACCGGGCTGGCTGTCGGATGCGATCGCCGCGAGCTCGAGCCGCGGATGACCGAGCGTCAGCCGGAGCAGCTCGCCGGCGACGTAGCCGGTGCCGCCCAGGATGATCGCCGGCAGGCGTTCAGTCATTCCTCAATCTCGCCGGAATGCGCCACCTGCCCCAGTCCGGCGCATGAGATGACATGGTCACCGAGGGCGGCGCCGTTCGTGATCGCGTTGAACGCCGGCACGCCGAGCTGTTCGCGGATGATGTCCACGCCGACGGAGTTGTCGGTTGACGGTCCCGTCACGGCCGCGGGCTCGATCCGGAATCGCTCGCGCAGCATCTTGACGCCGCCCCAGGCCGCGACCGGATCGTTGGCCGAAAGCACGACCGCCGTGAGCGCCTCGCGGATGTCCGGCGTGTCGAGAATGGCTTCGACGCCGTAGGCGCCGAGAATTCCGTCGCCCAGCTCGAACACGATGACGTCGGGCTTGCCGGCGGCCATTTCGGTCAGCATCGTGCGCGTGAGCGCGGGGCCCGTCTTCGGCGTCGTCGTGACGATGCCGAAATCCGTGAAGATCATCGAGCGCCTGGCGCCTGCGTCCACCATCGCGAGTATGTCGCGCCTGAGCGATACGCCCGTCGCCTTGAAGGCGTCGACGGTGAGGCCGCGATGCCGCATGCGGGAGATCATCGCGCAGGCCGCCGCGGTTTTTCCCGCTTCCATGCAGGTGCCGGCGAGCGCGACCACCGGCACACCGCTGGTCGCTAGGACGGTGTCGAAGTCGAGCTTGCGCATGCCGACGCGCGCGGGCACGCCGATGCGCTCGCCGAGATACGGAAAATGCAGCACCGTGCCGAGGACGCGGCAGTCGAACGGCCGGCCCTTCTCGGGGTTCACTGAGTCGCAGACGCCGAGCACGCCGCCGATGTTCAGCATCTGGATCACGTCGCCCGCCGCGAGTTTCTCGGGCAGGTGGCCGGAGTATCCGAAGAGCGCCTTGCGGTGGCCGAGCGCGCCGACCACGACGTTGCCGCGCGCGAGCTTCGCCATGCGCCCGCTCGTCAGCTCGAGCGTGTTGTACTGCGCCTTGTCGGTCAGGATCTCGACGGCGAGCACGACGCCTTCCTCGCAGGGAATGTCGGTCGAGATGCGAAGCTCGTGGGAAAGACCGCACGCCTGCGTCACGGAGGATATCTTGTCGACGATGATCGATTTCATCATGGCGGCTGTGCGCGGCATTGTATCGTCAGTCCTCGATCCGGTACTCGATGTCCGCGGCGGATTCGTTGCCGGATTCGGCCGAGATGACCCAGCGGTCCCCGATCGTGTAACGGAGCTTCAGCGTGTTGATCTCGTCGACGAGCGAGACGCCGTAGCTGACGTACAGGCGCGGCGAAAGGTACTTGCCGAGGACGAGTTCGGAGCCGGTGTCGGAGTCCTGCGTGAGACCGACGTCGTCGAGCCCGACATACTTGCCGAGCTGGCCCGCGAGCATGGCTCCACCTTGCTGGCCCCAGCCCGTGGAATCGGCGTCTTCCCCATCCTGGCCCTGGATGCTGGATCGCCCGACGATCAGCATCGAAGCGATCTGCTCCTGCGGCAGGCTGGGCTCCGAGAAGAGCCTGAGCTGCGGCCGGCGGAGCGGCCCCCTCGCGATCACGCCGACCGTGTACCCCGGCAGCTCGCGCGAGGCGCGAAGGTCGACGCCCGGATCCGTGACCGGGCCGCCCGTGAAAAGCAACTTGCCGCGCTCGACTTCGAGCTCGCGCCCGTAGGCGCGATATTCCCCGTCGACCACCTCGAGCTCGCCGCTCGCGACCGACGCTTCGCGCGGGGCCGTGCGCGTGCGCACGGCGCCGGTGACGGTGCCGCTCAAGCCATAGGCCTTGATCCGCACGTTCTTGCCGAGGGACACGCGCACGTCGGTCGTCACTTCAAATGGCTCGACGGTGCCGGGCTGCGTCTCCGGCCGCACGATCTGTTCATCCGCCGAAACGAGCACGGCATCGGCGGTGTCGGCCGGCGTGATTCGCGCCTCCGGTATCTCCACGCTGCCGCTGACATTCATGTGCCGGCCGTCGAGCACGAACCGCAAGTCAGGCGAAGCCAGTACGCGTGCCTCGGGTACGTCCGCGACGAGCAGCCTGTCTCCAGTCAGCTTGAGCTCGCCGCCAAGCCGCCGGTTTCGCCAGCCGAGCCGCCCGTCGATGTCCAGGGATCCGTCTCCGGCCTTGCCTTCCGCCTTCAGCGAGAGCGAGGTGTCCTGCAATCGAATGGTCGAGCGCAGATCGCGCAGGCGCAGGTTTGCCTGGTAGAAATCGAGCGAGCCCTGGGTCAGGCGCGCCTCGCCCTCGAGCGCGGGCGCGCCGACGCGGCCCGCGACGGTGAAGTCGAGGGCGATTTCGCCCGACGCATGGTCGATGGCGTCGACGATGAGCGGCAGCAGGCCGAGCTGCCGCGTCGAGCCTTTCACGGTGCCGCTGACCGGCAGCTCCCCGAGCGGCCGCCCCGCAATGCGCGTCGCCTCGAGCGCAACCGTGAGATCGAGATCCGCGGCATCGCTGACGCGCATGTTGAGCCGATGCTGCTCAGGCTCGCTCAGGAGCGTCAGGCGCGTGAGGCCGAGCACGACCGTCCTGTCGGCTCCACTCGCGGATTTGTACAGGAGTGCGGCGTCCCGGATTTCCGCGCGCACATCCGCGGTCCAGGGTGCGCCGGCACGACCCTGTGCCTCGGCATCGACGACCAGGTAGCCGCGATAGCGCGGCTTGCCAGGCGCATCCGAGCCGAGCACGTCGAGCGGAAACGACTCCGTGCCCGCCTTGACCGACCAGCTGCCGTCGCGCTGCCAGCGGCCCTCGAAACAGAAGCGCCGGGTGTCATAGACGAGGCAGAGGGGCTCGAGCCCGGCCTCGTCGGCGCTCGCGGAAATGCGCGTCCGGAATTCCAGCCGCCAGGGCATGATGCGGGGGCCGCTCGCGTCAATGCTGTCGAGCGAGATCGTATAGTGCTCGTCCGCCCAGGCGCCGCGGCCGCGGAGCACCACGGCATCCTTGCCCGCGCCGACGCGAAACCCGAGCTCATGATCGTGAGCCACTCCGTCGAGTGACAGGCGCGTGTCCGTGAGCGCGAATCCCGCGACGGTCAGGCCGCTCGAGCGCAGGCGCAACCACGAATGCTCGCGCCCCGCGCGGTCGATGTGCGCATCGGCGGACAGGATGACTGCCCGATGCGATCCCCAGACGAGGTCGTGGCCGGTGAATGCGACCGCGAACGTGTGTTCGCGCACGTGGAGCGTCGCGTCAACGCTCCCGCCGAGCTCCGGCAGGAATGCCGACAGGTCGTCCGCGACGAGTCGCCCGTCGAGATGCGCGCCGCGTCCCCAGGTACCGTCGAGCGCGAGCCGTGCCGGACCGAGCGCAAGCGCGACATCCTCGAACTCGAAGCGCAGAGCGTCGCGGCGGATGCCGCCTCCGCCGGTTGCGGGTTGCCCGCGAAATAGCCCGGTCAGGTTCCGGATCGACGCCTGCAGGCGCGCGTCCTTTTCGAATCCCGCACCGGCTGCCGCGAAATCGAAAGCGAGCCGACCGGGCAGTTCCTTCCGAAACTTCGAAGGGTCGATGTCCCTCGCGCGGCCGGAGACCGTCCATTCGCGCGCGGCATCGCGCGCAAGCGTCCCACGCATCGCGACGCGGCCGCCGAGCGCCTGCCATGCGGAGTCTTCGACGACGATCTGTTCCGTGGTGAAGCGGCCGACGGCGTTGCCGGCGAACGGCGGCCCCGCGGCAGGTTCGAAATCGCCGTTCACGCGGTAATCGAATTCACGCCAGCCGCGGGCCTCGAGCGAGCCGCGCGGAGAGCGGATCACGGGGCGCCCGGTGAGCGGCCAGCGAAAGCCCGACCAGGAAGCGCGCATCTCGTAATGCGGCTCGGCGGCGACCGCCATCGTGCCTTGCGCGTCGATTGCCATGGCGGCTGATTCGAGCTTCAGTCCGGCAATCGTCACGAGACGGTCGGCGTATCCCGCGGTTCCGTCCACGCGAACTCCGGATTCCGGAAGGCCGTCACCATGGACGACACCCGTGGCAGCGTAATTCGCCCGGTCGCCCTGGAGCGTCAGCGTGGCGCGCAGGGGTCCGATCGGCGGATCGGCAATCCACTGCGCGAGATCGAGCGACTCGACTTCGGCCTTGCCGTTCCAGCGCAGGCTGCCGATGAGGTCCCGTGCGACGACGGCAAGCTGCGCGATGCCAGGCGCAGCGACGCGGGCGTCCACGAGCAATCGATCCAGGTCACCGACCGCGTGGGCGATGCCGGCGACGAAGCGATCACCCGTGAGCGACCACGCCGCGTTTACGTTCATCGCGAGCGGGCTTCGCGCATGGAGGCTCCCGCTCGCGCCGGCGACTGCCCACCCCGGCGCATCGACATGGACGCCTTCAAACTCGATTTCCGACTTGGTCAGCTTTGCGGAGCCGCGGATATTCTGCATTCGCAATTCGGCGCCGCCCGACGAAACGACGAGAAGCCGCGCAACCGCCGCCTCGTCGACGACGACCGTCAGCCAGCGCGGCATGAAGGACGGCGGCTTTGTCGGGCCCGTGCGCGGGAGAAGGCGCAGGCTCGCTTCCTCGACGCGCACTCCCTCGGCGGAAATCCTGCCCGCGAGAATCTCGAGCGGCTCGTAATCGGCCTCGAATCCGGTGATGCGGATCGTCGCGCGCGGATGGTCGATGTCGAGACTCGCCACTCGGAGCGGCCCGATCAGCCGGCCAGTCGCGGCTTCCACGCGAATCTTGATCCCGTCGAGCGACTCGAGCGCAGCGATGGTCGATGCGAGCCCCGCTTCCGTCGTTACGAGCCAGGCGATGCCCGCCGCCAGGACGACGAGCGCAATCGCGAGCGATGCGAGCAGCCAGCGGAACATCCTTCGGGCAGGCCAGCGCATCTCAGAATTCCGGCGTGAAGTTGATGTGCACGCGCGGGCTCCGACCCGATTCGGAAATCGACTGCGCCACGTCGAGCCCGATGCTCAGGAACGGCAGGCGATAGCGCAGGCCGATGCCGACGGAATATTCGAGGGGGTCGCCGAACTTGTTGATCGCGTTCCCGGCGTCCATGAAAACCGCTCCGACGAGGTTCTTCGGCAGGTCTCTTTGAAGCTCGACGCTTGCGGTGATCAGGTGGCGCCCGCCGATCTTGTTGCCGTCGGCGTCGACCGGCGAGAGCTCCTCATAGCCATAGCCGCGGACACTCTGGTCGCCGCCGGCGAAGAAGCGGTATTGCGCCGGCAGTTCCTCGAAATCGCCGACCGCGCTCGCGCCGATTTCGCCGCGAAGCTGAAGCGCCCACTTGTCCCTGAACCGGAATCGCCGCTCGTCGCTCACGACAATGCGCGTGAAATTGGTATCGGATCCGAAGGACGTGGTCGAGGCGAAGAGCTCGACCTGGAAGCCTTTCGGTACTGCATTGACACCGAGAAAATCCGGTGGCAGCCGGGCGTAGGTGATGCCGGGCACGAGCAATGTGCTGCGACTGCGGTCCACGAGCGTCGACTCGCCGGAAACCGTCGTGACTTCATCTTTGGTCGCGTCCACCGTGACGGACAACACGCGTTGCCAGTTTCCGCGAACCTGGGTCAGGCCGACCTTGAAGGTACCGCCGGTGGTTTCGATGTCCGCGCGCTGTTCGCTGAATCCGCGCAGCTCAAAAGCCAGTTTTTCGAGCGCAGGGTCCGTCCAGGGGATGATGTAGGCGATGCCCACGGAGCTTTCGATATCCGAGCCCCGGATCTGCGCGCGTATGCGATGCCCGGCCCGATTGAAGCGCCGGTCCTCCCAGCCGAGCGTGCCGCGGGCGCCGGTGTCCGTCCCATAGCCGGCGGCGATCGTATAGAGGTGCCGGCGATTGGGCTCCGACGTGATGCGGACCGCGGCGATCTTATTCCTGCGGTCCCTTTCCTCCGGCAGGACCTCGACCAGCGAGAAGTATTGCGAATCGTCGAGCGCGAATTGCGTGCGCAGCAGGGCTTCCGCGTTGTACCAGTCCCCTTCGCGATAGCGGAGGTAGCGCCTGACGAGCCCTTCGCGCAACGAGCCCTGCTCGATGGTCGTCGGGCCGAAGCGGTAGCGTTCGCCGGTTTCGAGCGTCACGTGGGCGCGGGCGGTGCGCGCGGCCGGATCGACGAGGAGCTCGGCGCGCGTGAACCCGGCATCCAGGTAGCCGTTGCCGAGCGCCGCGCGGAGCAGTTCGCCCTTCAGCTGGTCATAAGCGACGTGACTCAGCCGTTCGCCGGTGCGAAGCTGCGCCCGGGAGAGCGCCGCGCGCAGGAATTTCTCGTCGCGGCCGCTGCCGGTGATCTCGACTTGCTGCTCCACCAGCATGACGGGACTGCCGGGATCGATCGCGACCCTCACCTTCCACGAGCCGTCGACCTGCTTCAGCTCGGTTTCGACCTTCGGCGCGTAGTATCCGAACGGCCGCAACGCCGTCCGCGCCTCGCCCGGGGCGCGCTGCGCCAGGCGGGCGATCATTTCGGCATCGAGTTCTTCCGAGCTCGCCTGGCGGTGGAGGCTCGACAGCGCCCTCACGTTTTCGAGGAGCGTGCCTTCGACACCGGTGAATTCGACCTCGAGTTTGGGGTCGTCGCTCGGCTTGTCAGCCGCAGCGGCCGCGGGCAGCCAGGCAAACATCGCCAGGCAAAGAGCGACGATGGGAAGGCAGAGCCGCATGCAATGTCAGACCCGGCGCCGGCGCCAGCGTTGCAGCAGGAAGAGCCCGATCGCCATCGCCGCGACGAGGGCGATGAGCGGCAGCAGAAACGCGAAGATCGCGAGCAGCACGGAGCCCGCGAGCTCTGCCGTCGAGTAGACGGGATTGCCGAGACCGCCGGTCGCCACGCCTGTTTTTGCGCGGCCCACGGCGCTCAATGCATGACCGGCCGTCGTCACCGCGCCGCCCGCGCCGATCGCGGTGAGCCAGCGGAGCCAGTCGGGCAGGCCCACCATGACGCCGGCCGCGGCGATGATACCCGTGGCGACGGCGACCGGCGTCGCGATCAGGTCGAGCACATGATCGACTCCCGGAACGTAATAGGCGGCGATCTCGGTCGCCGTCGCAACGCCGAGCGCCACGAGCACGATGGGCTCGCCGAGCCAGGCAAAGCCGGGCGACGCCTCAACGTAACCGAAATGGATCGCGAGCCCCGCGGCGAGAAGCGGCACGAAGGCGCGAAAGCCCGCGGCTGCCGCGAGCGCGAGGCCCGTAGCGATCGAGAGCGCCACGCTCACGGTTGGAGCCACTCCTCGATCAGCCGGTATGCGATCGAGTGCGAGAAAGGCATCGTCGATCCCGAGGCGAGTTCGTCGCGGTGGAACCAGCGCGCGTCCTCGAGCTCGCAGTCGCCGAGGCGGATCTCGGTCGTCCGCGCTTCCGCGCGGAATCCGAGCATCAGCGAGCGCGGGAATGGCCAGGGTTGCGAGGACTGGTAGCTCATCGTGCCCGTCTCGATGCCGGTTTCCTCGAGCACTTCGCGCCGCACGGCGTCTTCGAGGCTTTCGCCCGGCTCGACGAATCCGGCGATTGCCGAATAGCGCCCCGCGGGCCAGTCGGCCTGCCGCCCCAGCAGGGCCCGGTCGCCATCGGTCACGAGCACGATGATGGCGGGATCGACACGCGGAAAAAACTCGGTGCCACAAGCCTCGCGCGTGCAGACCATCACGCGGCCGTTTTTCTGCGGCTCCGTCGGAGCGCCGCAGCTGCCGCAGAAGCGGTGCCGATGCCGGAAGGAAATCATCGCGCGCGCGTAGGCGACGAGGCCGGCCTCGTCGTGCGGCAAGAGCGCGGCCGCGAGACGCAGGTCGGCGAATTCGGCGCCGTCCGCGAGCGGGGGCGGAGTGTCGGCTTCGATCTCGGTCGTGAAGATCGCGAGCCCGCGATAGTCGCCGAGCAGGATCAGTTCATTGACGTCGATGCCGGCAAACGGGCCGCTTTCAAGCGGCAGCAGGCAGGCGGCGGGCGAGGGGAGCCGGACGACGGGGCAGCGCGATTTCCAGACCGGTATGAGGCGTGCCGATCCCTCCGCGATCGCGCGCGCGACGGATTCGGGGTCGGCGTTTGCGAGCTTGAGTCGATCGACATGCGGCCCCGCGAATACATTGGGCCGCGCCGCTTCGGGGCGCATCGGAACCCGTTCCTCAGGAAAAGACTCCGCATTCTAGCAGTCGCCCACCGATAGCCCGGGGCGCGCGGGCGGCCGGCTCGACGCGCAAAACTCGCAGGCCTTCGGCCTTTCGGCATAGCGCATGACGACGAGCAGGCTTCCGCAACCCTCGCAATCGTCGAGGCAGATCTCGTTCTGCTTCTCGAGCGATCGCAGCAGGTGGCAGGCATGCTCGAAGGAGATCTGCGGATGCTCGAAGAGGCTCGCGAATGTCTCGTAGGCCTCGCAGAAACTCTCGCCCCAGCGCAGCTGCTCGACGGCGCCTGCGGTCGCCGCCGATTCGCGCCGCAGCAATCCCAGGATGCAGAGGAGGGTGGCGAGCCCGGCTGCCTCGCGGCGTATGGAGGCATTACGCATGAAGTAAGTACTCTGCCGCGGGCTCTTGCCGCGGTGGCGGCGGACATCGCGCCGGCCTGCATCCGCGACGTAGGAGCGGTAGAGCTTGCGGATCCGGTCATCGGTGAGCCCGGTCCAGCTCCGGATCGTGCGCGTGCGCGCCTCGTGGCGTATCAAGCGCAGCGCCAGGTCGAGCCGCAGCCGGTCGCGCGTGTATCGGTCGTCGGTGATGCGCATGGTGGGTGCCTTGACGGTCCGGAATGGTACTGGTAGTTTTATACCAGTCAATCCCAAGCCAGCCCAAGAGCTGGCCAATCGCGTAATGGCACGTCATCGGGGAGAAATGCCATGAACCACCAGCAGCCTCTCGCGCTCGCGCCGCCCGCGGGCAATGCCGACTGGGCCGAACGTTCGCTGCTCGACGCCTGGACGCGGTGCGCGCTCGGCTCGATCAATCTCGCATTCCTGAATCTCGCCATGGATCTCGCCGAGGAAGGGCGGCTCAAGCTGATTTCCGGCCTGCCGGCGCGCGCGATCGACTCGCTGATCGATCCGGATGCGGGAGAAAAGCTTTGCGAGCGCCTGCCGTATGCGCTTTTCGACTTCCGCTTCGGCGACGGCGGATTCTGGGCGAGCGAGATTGCCGCGGCGGGCGGCGTGCAGGACGCGGAGTCCGGGCCCGCCCCCGACGATCGCATCGTGTCGTTCACTCGGGCGGCGATCATGCTCGCCTGGCATCTCGCGCAGACCCGCGCCGCCGGCGCGCGCCTGGTATTCGGCACCGCGCCCGCGACCATCGCGGCGCTGGCATCGATGCCGATTGCGGCCGCCGAAAGGATTGCGCGCCGTGTTTCGCCTGCGCTCACTGCTCGCTTCAGCTCGCGCGCGAGATTCTGGCTGCAGTTCGAGAGCTGCGCCGTGCATCCGGACGACCAGGCGTTGAGTCTGCTGCGGCAGCTCGGCCTGCAAATTCAGGGCGCCGAAAGCGCGCGCGCGCAGGCGCTTCAGCGGCGTCACAGGCGGGACGCGGCCGCCTGAGGTACGCTTCGCGCCTCATGCAGGCGCTCTCGATTCAGGGGCTGACGAAGACTTACGCCAACGGCGTCCAGGCGCTCCGCGGCATCGATCTCGACGTCCTGGACGGCGATTTCTTCGCGCTCCTCGGGCCGAACGGCGCGGGCAAGACGACGGCCATCGGCATCATCATGTCGCTCGTCGAGAAGGGCGGCGGCACGGTTTCCGTCTTCGGCCACGACATCGACCGTGACCTCGACCGCGCGAAATCCTGCATCGGCCTCGTGCCGCAGGAAATCAACTTCAACCAGTTCGAGAAGGTCTTCACGATCATCGTGAACCAGGCCGGCTTCTACGGCATTCCGCGCGGGCTCGCGGTCGAGCGGTCCGAGCGCTACCTGCGCCAGCTCCAGCTCTGGGACAAGCGGGATCACATCGCGCGCTCCCTGTCGGGCGGCATGAAGCGCCGCCTGATGATCGCGCGCGCGCTCGTGCACGAGCCGAGGCTCCTGATCCTCGACGAGCCGACGGCGGGTGTGGACATCGAGATCCGCCGCAGCATGTGGAGCTTCCTGCGGACGATCAACGAGCAGGGCACGACGATCATCCTCACGACGCATTACCTCGAGGAAGCGGAGAGTCTCTGCCGGCACATCGCGATCATCGACGACGGCCGCATCATCGAGAACGGCACGATGGCGGGCGTCATCCGGAAGCTGAACCAGGAAACCTTCGTGCTGAACTTCCGGGCGGCGACGGCGGCCGCGCCTTCGCTCCCCGGCTACGTTTCGCGCATGACGGACGATCACACGCTGGAGGTCGACGTGACGAAGGAGCAGAGCCTGAACGACATCTTCTCCCGCCTGTCGCAGCAGGGGATCGAGGTCGTCAGCATGCGGAACAAGGTCAACCGGCTCGAAGAGCTCTTCATGCGCCTGGTCGAGAACAAGGGCGCCGCGGGCGCGGAGGCGCGCTGAGATGGAGATGCAGTCGCTCGCGCGCATCCGCCGCATCGGGCTGCAGACGATCGTGCGCCGGGAATACGGCCGCATCATCCGCATCTGGGGCCAGACGCTGGTGCCGCCCGCGGTCACGGCGGCGCTCTACTTCGTGATCTTCGGCAGCCTGATCGGCAGCCGGATCGGGCAGATGGGCGGCTACGACTACATGCAGTACATTGCGCCGGGGCTCATCATGATGGCCGTGATCAGCAACTCGTACGGCAACGTCGTCTCGAGCTTCTTCGGCGCAAAATTCGGCAAGCACATCGAGGAGCTCTTGGTCGCGCCGCTCCCGAACTGGCTGATCGTGCTCGGCTACGTTTCGGGGGGCGTGATGCGGGGGTTGCTGGTCGGAGCCGTCGTCACCGGCGTCACGCTCTTCTTCACGCGCATCCCCGTCGAGCATCCGTTCCTGGTCGCGGGCTCGGTGCTCCTGACATCCGTCGTGTTTTCGCTCGGCGGGTTCTTCAATGCGATCTTCGCGAAGAACTTCGACCAGATTTCCTGGTTCCCGACCTTCGTGCTGACGCCGCTCATCTATCTCGGCGGCGTGTTCTATTCGGTGTCGCTGCTGCCGGAATGGGCGGAGCGGCTTTCCTACCTGAACCCGATCCTGTACATGGTCAATGCGTTCCGGCACGGCTTTCTCGGGACGAGCGACGTGGATCTCGGTTTCGCATTCCTGATCATGGCAGCGTTCGCGCTCGCGATGTTCACCATCGTCGTCGTGCTGATGAACCGTGGGACAGGCATCCGGGAATAGGCGGGCAAGCGCATGTGCGGCCGTTACGCGTTCTTTTCTCCCTCCGAGGCCGTCAAGCGGATCTTCGCGCTCGACGGGTTGCCTGCGCTCGAGCCGCGCTACAACATCGCGCCGACGCAGTCCGTTCCAGCCGTGCGCGCGGGCGAGGAGGGAGCCCGCGCGTTCGCGATGCTGCACTGGGGGCTCGTTCCCAGGTGGGCGAAGGAACGCGCGATCGGCAATCGCATGATCAACGCGCGCGCGGAAAGCGTCGCCGAGAAGCCCTCGTTCCGGGACGCCTTTCGCAAGCGGCGCTGCCTGGTGCTCGCGGATGGCTGGTACGAATGGCAGGTCGCCCCCGGCGGCAAGCAGCCGTGGTTCGTCCGGATGAAGGACGCGCGGCCGTTCGCGTTCGCCGGATTGTGGGAGCGCTGGAAAGATCCGGCGGACGGGGTGATGCTCGAGTCCTGCACGATCGTGACGACCGACGCGTCGCAGTCGATCAAGAAGATCCACGAGCGGATGCCGGTGGTGCTCGCGGAATCGGACTGGGACCGCTGGCTGGATACGGCTTTCTCGGAAACCGACAAGCTCCAGGAATTGCTGCGCCCGTTCGATCCGAAGGCGCTCGAGGCCTGGCCCGTCAGCCGGCAGGTCAACGCCCCGAAGAACCAGGGCCCGGAGCTGATCGCCTCAACTCACTTCTGAGTCCAGGCGCCGGCCTTCGACTTGTAGTACCAGCCCCCGCGCGCATTCGCGATCCAGCGCTCCGCAAACGTGTTGCGGATGTCGGCCTCCCATTCCGGATGGCCGTTTGCCGTCGCGATCTCGCGGTAGAGCGAATTGCGATCCGAGTTGTCGTCGCTGACGAGTTTCTTGAGCCGGTTGCGGTCGGCGAGCGGCACGGCATTGGCATCGCGGATTTCGATGAGGCCGTCCGACGTGAGACCGATCGCGCCCGAACTGAAGAAGGCTTCGAGTTCGCCGGCGCGGCTCTTCATCGACGCGGTGAGCGCGCGGATGGCCGGGCTCGAGATGTCGATGTCGGCCTGCGCGTGCGCGGCGGAGATCACGAAGTCGAGCGCGCCCTGCAATGCCGCGACCATCGCTTCGCCCGCGGCGCGCCCGGTGGACGTCTGCTCGTCGCCCGCGGGCTTGCCGGCCTTGTCCGGCCCCCAGATGTCCTCGATGATCCGGTCGGCGGCCTTTTCCGCCGCGGCCGCAGGGAAGTACACGTTGATCGTCACGCAAGCGGCGAGCGCCAGGCAGAAAGTTGCGATGCCAGCGGTGATCCAGCGGAACATGCAGATTCCTCCTTCGACTCCCGTGCCGGTTGCGGACCATCCTCGCGGCCGGCGGCTGAATGATTCCTGAACCGATTCTAGCCTAGCCGCCGCCTCACTCGACGACGATTTCCGATTCCATGACGGCGCCCAGCTGGCGGACGAGCGTCGTCCACGCGACCCGCGATTGGCTCCCGATCACGTCGATTCGCGGCAGGCCCGCGCCCTTGACGATGTAGTAGCCGCCGGCGGTTTTCTCGACGCCGCCCATGATGCAGACATCATTGGCGAGCCGGCAGCTCAAGCCCAGCCGGTCGTACCCGAAATCGTCGAAGAATTTCA
The DNA here is from genome assembly GCA_040878925.1 of Steroidobacteraceae bacterium. Taxonomy (GTDB): domain Bacteria; phylum Pseudomonadota; class Gammaproteobacteria; order Steroidobacterales; family Steroidobacteraceae; genus SCUD01. The sequence goes on from JBBDLI010000014.1 coordinate 29,015, forward strand.
GGAATCCGCCCTGCAAGGCGGCTGCGACGCTGCCGCCGCTGCCGCCGCCGATGCTCGACAGGTTCGTGACGGCGCGCTGGCTGATTCGATGCTTCGACCGGTCGTCCGGCGGCGTGTAGAGGAAGGCATCGAAGGCTTCCGGCATCCAGCCGAATGTCTCGAGATCGGATATCCGGCCCGACAACCGCCCGGTGATCGAGCCGAACGAAAATGTCCGTGTGACGAGCGCAAGATCGAGATCTTCGATGTCGACGCTCGCGTGCAGGCGCGGGAACTTGCCGAGCGGATCGCTGAGGCTCAGGTCGCGAACGACCACGCGGCCGTCGAAGACCGTCGCCTCGAGATTGCCCGCGAGCGTCACGACCCCCTCGCGGAGCTGCAGGCCCGGGATGCTGCCGGCGAGCGTTCCCTGGAATTCCGGCCAGCCGAAAGCGCGCGACAACTGCGCGACGCCGATCGGGCGCATCGCGGCATCGAATCGCACGTACATCTCGTCCGTTCCCGCGTGACGCACGCGGAGCGTCTCGATCGCGAGCCCGCCGTCGAAAATCGGGAGCCTGACCGGCTCGAGCAGGCGGAAATGCCGCCCCGTGGTCGTGAATGGCAGTTGGGTCGGGCCGAGTTCGAGGCCCCACAGGCGGCCTGAGTCCCAGGAAAGCTGCGAATGGAACAGGCTGTCGTCGATCCGTCCCGCGAGCGCGGTTCGCGAGGCGTCGTCGAACCAGTTGACGCGGCCGCGCAGGCCCTCGAGCGCGACCGCCGCGGTGGGACTGTCGACAGTCACCGCCTCCAGTTCGAGCGCGGCGCGAGTCGGAAACCCGCCCTCGATGTCCACCTCGCCGCGAACGCTGCCGGCCCCTTCGAGATCCTTGAGTGCGCTGTCGATCAGGAAGGGCTGCGCGTAAGCAGGCAGGGCATTTGCGAGGTCGAGCGCCGAGATCTTCACGCGCGCTTCCGGAAGCAGCGTGTTACCGCCGAAATCGAGGGTCGCCGAGCCGCTGGCCCGCAGGACGCCCGAATGGTCGAGCGAAAATGCGCCCGCGCTGAGCCGCGCCGACTCCGTGTCGAGCTCTCCGGAAAAGTCGATTACCGCGCCATGGACCCCGAAGTCGAGGAAAACCGGATCGCTGTACGCCTGACCGGCCGTCAGCGCGAGCTTGCCGGTCGTCGCGAAGCCGCCTGCGCTCTTCGCCGTCGCGTCGATCTCCAGATTTCCGGCAAGCCGTTCGCCGGCGAGAGCGCCAGCCGCGTCGGCAAAATCGAGCGTCTCGAGCGCGACGCGGGCCTCGGCGGTTTGCAGCAGCTCGCCCTTGCCGCTCGCGCGAACGTCTCCCGCGGCCTTGCCCGCGACGGTGAAATCCGGCGGCAGCGGCAGCCACGGCTTCGCGACGATCGCCAGGCGGCCGACGTCGAGACCCTCGAGCGCCGCATTCATCGTCCAGCTCGAGCCCCGCAGCGAGAAGTCGAGCCTGCCGCGGCCCTCCGCGATCGCGAAATTGTCGAAGTTGAGTTGCAGGCTTCCATCGGCGAATCTGCGCGCCTTGAAGCGCGTGTCCTGTACGCCGAGCGTGCCGAGCGAGCCGGAAAGGCGGCCCCGCTCGCAACGGAGCTCGTCGCCTTCGATCCGCAATGCCGGACAGTCGAGCGAGAAAGCGGACAGCGGGCCGGTCGCGTCGATCCCGCGGATCCGGGCGGCACGAAACGCGATCGCGCCTGGCGCATCCGGTTGCGGAGTCCAGTCGAGGCCCAGGTCCGTGATGACGAGTCCCGCGAACTCGATCTGTCCCGCGGTGAAACTCACCTTGCCGGCGGCCAGCGCAGGACCGGAGCAAACACCCAGCGCGAACAGCAGAAGGATTCGAATCAGCGACATGATTCGATCGCAGCGTACGCGAGGCGCGGCGCCTTGCGCTAACCTGTCGTGATGCCCGCTAATCAAAAATCGCTGCTCGACCTGCCCACTCACGACGCCTTGGCGCGGATCATCGGGAACTACCTCAAAGCTGCTGCCCGCGGACTGGCGCGCCTCGAAAAACCGGCCGATCCCAAGGGCTTACACGCGTTTCGCGTTGTGATCCGCCGGCTGCGCTCGCTGCTGCGCAGGTATCGTCCGTGGCTCCCCCGGGTTGCAGGCCGCAAGCTGCGGCGCCGCCTTCGGGAACTGACGCGCACGACCAACACCGCGCGCGATGCCGATGTCGAGATCGACTGGCTGTTGTCGCAGCGCGACCTCCTTGCGCGGGATGAGCGGTCGGGCTTCACCTGGTTGCTGCGCCGCGTGCAGGGCCGCAGGCGGCGCGGATACGCATCCGCGAGGAAGAAACTCGGCCGCGATTTCGCGCGCGTCGTTCGACTGATTGGCAACCGCATTGACGACACCGACGAGCCCGAGCAGCGGCCATTTCGCGCGACGTTCCTCGACCTCCTCGAGCCGGGCGTGACCGTGTTACGTGGGAAAGAGAACATTCACAAGTCAAGAATCCAGGTGAAGCGCCTGCGCTACCTGGTCGAGCCGCTGCGCCAGGAGCTTGCCGAGGCGCGCGTCCTGGTCCGGCCACTGAAGCATTTGCAAGGTCTTCTGGGTGAACTGCACGACATGCAGGTTCTGGAGGAAGAAATTGCGCAGGGGATCGAAGAAGCCGCAAGCGAGAAGGCGCGGCGCCTGCATCGCCTGGCAGTGGACGGCGCCGTTGCTTCGCGGGCGCGCGAACGGCGTCGCGACGAAAGCCTGGGCCTGCTCGCGCTCGCGAGCCGGGCGCGCGAACAGCGCGACCGGCTTTACGCCGAATTCGAGCGAGCATGGCTCAGTAATCGCCAGTTCGAGCTGCGGGACCAGATCGTGGCGCTTCGCGCCGCCATCGGGCCGGGGAACGCATCGGGGTCATCGGCTGTCTGACAGACAGGCAGATTTCGGACCAGCGCCAATGGCCAAGTACATAGCTTCGATTGCGGCACTCTTGCTCCTGGCCGGTTGTGCGACGACCACGGGCCCGGATTTCACGATCGACTACGACCGGTCGGCCGATCTCGGGTCATTTCGAACCTACGGATTCCCAGAAGAGCTCGGGACGGATCGCGCGGGTTACTCGACGCTGATCACGACCTACTTCAAGAATGCGGTCAACCGCGAGATGCAGAAGCGCGGCTTCGCCTATGACGAGAAGGACCCCGACCTGCTCGTCAATTTTTACGCGAACGTGCGCGACGTCACCGATGTGCGCCGGACGCCGAGTTTCTCGGCTGGTTACGGCTACTACGGCTACCGCTATGGGTTGTACGGCGCATGGCCGATGTATCAGGAAGACGTCAACACGGTGCACTACAAGGTGGGCACCGCGAACATCGACATCGTCGACGCGGAACGCATGCAGATGATCTGGGAAGGCGTTGCGGAGGGGCGCATCACCCGCGAGGACATGAAGAATCCGCAGGCTGCGATTGACACGGTGGTTACCGAGCTGTTCCAGCGGTTCCCGGGCAGCGCGTCGAGCGGAAAGCCGCTCACGGGTTCCGAAGCATCCTGATCGCGAGCAGGGCGACCGTGATCGCAATGAACGCGCTGATCTAGGCAGCCGCGCCGAATGCATCGGTGAACGCCAGGCGCGTCATTTCCAGGAGCGCGCTGCCGGATTCACCGGGCAATTCGGCGGCCGCGTTCACGGCTGCGCCGATCGTTCCGCGCGCCGTTTCGAGTGCCTCTCCCGGAATCGCGTCGGCCGACGGGCCGGCAATGCCGCCGCGATACAGGGCCGTGACGATGCTGCCCATCAGGGCAATGCCGAGCGCGCCGCCGAATTCGGCGCTGGTCTCGGAGAGCGCCGAGGCCGAACCCGCCCGTTCGGGTGGCGCGGCGCCCAGGATGATGTCGGTCGTCAGCACGGCGACGGGCGTCAGACCGACGGAAAAAACGATCTGACCCGCGACGAGCACTGCGAGTGGCGAGGACGCTCCGCCGACCTGCGAGAGGATGACGAACCCGGCGGCGGATACCAGCATTCCTCCGGCAATCACCTGCGCGGCCGCGTAACGCCGCACGATGGCGGGAGTCACCATCGAGGCTGCGATGAAGGCGAGCACCGACGGCAATCCCCATAGCCCGGCTTGCATGGGCGTCAATCCCAGCACCGACTGCAGGTATTGGGCGATGAACAGGAAAGTCGCGAACGCCGTCAGGAATCCGAACATGTTCACGGCCAGGGCGGCGCTGAAGGCGGGAATGCGGAACAGCCGGATGTCGATCAGGGGATCGGCCAGGCGCGCTTGCCGCCTCAGGAACAGGGCGCCCAACGCCAATCCGGCCGCGATGGACAGGATCGCAAGGCCGGCAGATCCTCCCTCGGCGACGCGCTTGAGCCCGTAGATGACCGAGAGCACCGCGGCGAGCGACTGGGCGGCACTCGCGATGTCGAGGCGGCCCGCCTTCGTGTCGCGGTACTCGGGCAGCAGCACCGGCCCGATTGCGAGCAGGAGCAGCATGACGGGCACGTTGATCAGGAACACCGAGCCCCACCAGTAATGCTCGAGCAGCAGCCCGCCGACAATCGGCCCGATCGCCGCGCCCGCGGAATAGCTCATGATCCAGATGCTGATGGCGACTGTCCGCTCGCCGGGGTCATGGAACATGTTCCGGATCAGCGACAGCGTGGACGGTGCCAGGGTCGCGGCAGCGACACCCATCAGCGCCCGGGTCGCAATCAGCATCGCGGAAGTCGTCGAGAACGCTGCAAGCGCGGATGCGAGTCCGAACACTGCCGCGCCGATCAGGAGGAGCTTCCGCCGGCCGATCCGGTCGCCGAGCGTGCCCATGGTGATCAGCGTGCCTGCGACGAGGAAACCGTAGATGTCGACGATCCACAGCATTTCCGCGCCGCTCGGCCGGAGCGCGGCGGAGAGCGACGGGACCGCCAGGTTCAACACGGTCAGGTCCATGGAATAGAGCGCGCAGGGCAGCGCGATGACCGCGAGGCCGATCCATTCGCGGCGTCCCGCCCTGTTGATTGCCTGCGGAATTTCGTTCATCTACCAGATAGTCGCATCACAGTGTCGCCGTTCGACAAAGCGGCTTCGGCACGCAGATTTAGGCGCGCCGGCGAGGCCGTTGCATGGCGTCCGGACGCTCGAGGTCCCGGCTGAGCCGGGCCAGCAGGTCGACAGCATTCGCCGCATAACGTCCGATCCAGCGGTCGTGAATCTCCTTGATCGGCATGACATTCAGCACGTTCCATCGTGTCCGGCCTTCGGTCCTCGCAACCACCAGGTCCGCGCGCTCGAGGACTCCCAGGTGCTGCATGACCGTGCAGCGGTCGAGATCAGCGAAGTGCTTGCAGAGTTCTCCGGTCGTGCGGGGCGACTGCCGCAGCAGATCGAGCATGCGGCGTCGCGTCGCGTGCCCGAGGGCGCGGAAGATGCGGTCCTGCTTGTCGAGTGTGCGAATCATGTTATAAGATTATAACATTAATTCCGGCGATTGCGAGGCCCGCCATGGAACTCAAGTTCGACGTCTACGCGAAAATCGCCCGCTCGGTCGCAGCGGTGTTTGAAGCCGTCACCGATCCCGGGGAGCTTTCCGCCTATTTCACGACCGGCGGTTCGAGCGGCCCGCTCCGGGAAGGCGCCAGGGTGCTCTGGAAGTTCGGGGATGCGCCGGGGGAGTACCCGGTCCAGGTCACGAAGCTCGTGCCGAACGAACGGATAGAATTCACCTGGGACGCCGAAGCGGACACCTACCTGACGCAGGTCGTCATGACATTCGAGGCGCTCGATGGCGGTCATACGCTCGTGCGCATCGTGGAGGGCGCCTGGAAGGCGGATCCGAAAGGCCTCAAGAATTCCTACGGCAACTGCTTTGGCTGGACGCAGATGCTCTGCTGCCTGAAGGCCCATCTCGAGTACGGCATCAACCTGCGCCGCGGATTCTTCTAGCAGATTCAGTCGCTTCCGTTTTTTTGCCGGCGACATGTCGATTGCGGCGTCGTCCGACCGACTATTGGTTGTGATGAACCCAGCATATATGGTTGCCGCCGTGCTATCGGCGGCGGCGCAAGCCCGGCGACGCGCCATCGAGGAGGCTGCAATGCAGTATCTTTGCCTGATCTACGAGGACGAGAAGGAGTGGGAGAAATTGCCTCCGGCGCAACTGGAAAAGATCCTCGGCGAATACTCGACGTACACGGAGACGGTCAAGCGAAGCGGAAACTACGCCGGCGGCAACGCGCTCGAGCCTTCGCGCACGGCGACCACCGTGCGGGTGCGCCAAGGCCGGGTCGCGGCCACCGATGGACCCTTCGCCGAGACCAAGGAACAGCTCGGTGGTTATTACCTGTTGCAGGCCCGGGACCTGAATGAGGCGATCCAGCTCGCCTCGAAGATACCCGGTGCGCGTTTTGGCGCCGTCGAAGTGCGCCCCGTCGTGGAGATGTAACACATGCGCTACATGATCATCGTCAAGGCAACGAAGGACTCGGAAGCCGGCGTGATGCCGCCCGAGGAACGGATCGCCCAGATGGCCTCTTATCACGAGGAGCTTGCGAAGGCGGGCGTCCTGGTGGACGCGTCCGGGTTGCAACGGACCGAAAAGGGCTGGCGCGTCCGCTACCAGGGCGCGAAGCGTGCCGTGATCGACGGGCCGTTTGCCGAAACCAAGGAACTGATCGCGGGCTATACGCTGATCCAGGTGAAGTCGCGCGAAGAAGCGGTCGAGTGGACCCGCCGGTTCCCGAACCCGACGATCGACGGCTCCGATTGCGAGATCGAGGTGCGACAGCTGTTCGAGCTGGAGGATTTCGGCCCGAGCGACGCGATCGACCGTTTTCGCGAAATCGGCATCGGCGGTGTGGAGGAGCGCAGGACATGAAATTCGTCTGCCTGGGCTATTTCGACGAGAAGTGGTGGGGGACATTGAACGAGGCCGAGCAGCAGGCGATGGTTGCCGAGTGCACCGCCTTTGACTTGAGCCTGCAGAAAGAGGGTCATTTCGCCGGTGGAGTTGCGCTGCAGGGAGCGGAGTCCGCGACAACTTTGCGCTGGAAGAACGGCAAGGCGTCGCTGACGGACGGCCCGTTCGCCGAGACCAAGGAACTGCTCGGCGGCATCCTCATTCTCGAGGCGAAAGACAAGGACGAGGCGATCCGGGTGATGAGCCGTCATCCGGGCGTCCGCATGGGCGGCTTCGAGGTCAGGCCCGCCGATGAAGCATTCATGGCAGAACATCCAGTACTGAAATCGCTGTAGGAGAAACAAATGCATTACGTGGACGGTTTCGTATTGCCGGTTCCCAGGAGAAAGCTGGGCGAGTATCGCCGCATTGCAAAGGTGGCCGGGAAGATCTGGCGCGAACACGGCGCCCTGGAATACGTGGAGTGCGTCGCCGACGACGTGAAATCCGGAAAGCTCACGTCGTTCCCGCAAAGCGTCAAGTTGAAGGGCGGAGAAGTCGTCGTCTTCTCGTACATCGTCTACAAGTCGCGCAAGCAGCGCGATCGCGTCCTGGCGAAGGTGATGAAGGACAAGCGCATGGCCAAATACATGGACCCGAAGAAGATGCCGTTCGACGGCAAGCGCATGTTCTGGGGTGGATTCAAGGGCCTGGTCGAGATGTGACATGCAATACATGATGATGTGCTGCATCGAAGAAAAGCGCTGGGCCGCGCTTCCCGAGTCCAGCAGGGAAGCGATCATGCGGGACTACGGCTCCTGGGTCGCGGACATCGAGAAGAAGGGGCAGCATCGCCTGAGTGCGAGGCTCTTGCCCACGGCATCCGCGCGCACAGTCCGGCATCGAGAAGGCAGGACTGTGGCGACCGACGGTCCGTTCGCCGAGACAAAGGAACAATTCGGCGGTTACCATCTGGTCGAATGCCGGGATCTCGACGAAGCCGTGGCGCTCGCGATGCGCATCCCGACTCTGCCGCACGGCGGCGTAGTCGAAGTGCGCGCGGTGCAGCCGGAAACTTGAGCGAGCGCGATGCGGGACGCGCGGCGGTCGATGCCGTCTATCGGAATGAATCCCGCCGCGTGCTCGCCACCCTGATCCGCCTGCTCGGCGATTTCGACCGCGCGGAAGAGGCGATGCACGAGGCATTCGCCGCCGCCGTCGAGCAATGGCCGCGCGACGGCGTGCCTGCGAATCCGCGCGCCTGGCTCGTTTCCGCCGGGCGCTTCAAGGGCATCGACGCCATGCGGCGCCATTCGCGAATCGACGGTTCGTACGACACGGTCGAGGACCTCGCCGGACAGGAATCGTCCGATCCCGCGCGCGCCGCTGACGATGCTGTCGAGGACGACCGCTTGCGGCTCATATTCACCTGTTGTCACCCCGCGCTCGCTCCCGACGCCCAGGTCGCGATGACGCTCCGCGAAGTCTGCGGCCTGACGACGGAAGAGATCGCGAGCGCATTCCTGATTCCACCATCGACGCTCGCACAGCGGATCGTCCGCGCCAAAGCGAAGATCCGCGATGCGCGCATCCCCTACGAGATTCCGGCTGCTGGCGAGCTGCCGGAGCGCCTCGACGCCGTGCTGCGCGTCGTCTATCTCGTGTTCAACGAAGGCTATGCCGCCTCGAGCGGAGATGCCCTGACGCGCGCCGACCTCTCGGCCGAGGCAATCCGGCTCGGCCGCCTGCTCGTGGAGCTCTTGCCCGAGCCGGAGGGCGCGGGACTCCTTGCGCTGATGCTCCTGCAGGATTCGCGCCGGACGGCGCGGACCTCCGAGGAGGGCGATATCGTCCTGCTCGACGAGCAGGACCGGTCGCTATGGAACCGGGAGCAGATCGCGGAAGGCCTCGCGCTCGCGCGGCGCGCACTGGCCTCGCGGCGCTTCGGCCCCTACACGCTCCAGGCGGCGATTGCGGCCGCGCATGCGGAGGCCCCGACGCCGGAAGCAACCGACTGGAACCGCATCGTCGGCACTTACAATCTTCTGCTCGAGGTGGAGCCCTCGCCGGTCATCGAGCTCAATCGCGCGGCGGCGATCGCCATGCGCGACGGAGCGGCTGCCGGTCTCGTCCTCATCGATTCGCTCCTGGCGCGCGGCGAGCTTGCCGAATACCAGCCGGCACATGCCGCGCGCGCCGATCTTTGCCGCAGGCTGGGACGGACGCGGGAGGCGCGCGACTCGTACCGGCGCGCCCTCGAGCTGACCAGGCAGGGCGCGGCGCGCCGGTTCCTGGAGCGGCGGCTCGCGGAGTTGCCTGCGATCTAATCTGTAGAATGCGCCGATGCCGGGCGTCATCTCGATTTCGAACCTGACCAAGACCTATGCGACCGGCCAGCACGCGCTCAAGAACGTGTCGCTCGAGATCCGGGCCGGCGAGATCTTCGCGCTGCTCGGCCCGAATGGCGCCGGCAAGACGACGCTGATCAGCATCGTCTGCGGCATCGTCGTCCCGACTTCAGGCGTTGTCCGCGTGGCGGGCCATGACATCCAGCGCGAGTACCGCGCGGCCCGGGCGATGATCGGGCTGGTGCCGCAGGAACTCGCCATCGAGGCATTCGAGACGGTGCGCGCGACGGCGGCCTTCAGCCGCGGCCTCTTCGGCCGCGCACCGGACGCCGCGCACGTCGAGCGGGTGCTTCGCGACCTTTCGCTCTGGGACCGGCGGAACGACGTGACGATGACCCTGTCGGGCGGAATGAAACGGCGCGTGATGATCGCGAAGGCGCTGGCGCACGAGCCCCGCATCCTCTTCCTGGACGAGCCGACGGCGGGCGTCGACGTCGAGCTCCGGCGCGACATGTGGGCGCTCGTGCGGCGGCTCCGCGACCAGGGCGTGACGATCATCCTGACGACTCATTACATCGACGAGGCCGAGGAGATGGCCGACCGCATCGGCGTCGTCAACCACGGCGAGCTGATCGTGGTCGAGGACAAGGCGGTCCTCATGAAGAAGCTCGGCAAGCGCCAGCTCACGCTGACGCTCCAGGAGCCGCTCGCGGCGGTGCCTGCGGAACTGGCCGACTGGCAGCTCGCGCTCAATGCCGATGGCCACGAGCTTCAGTTCACCTTCGACGCGGCGCTCGAGCAGACCGGAGTCGCCGCGCTCCTGCGGCGCCTCGAGCAGCTCGGAATCTGTTACCGCGACCTGAACACGCGCGAGAGTTCGCTCGAGGAGATCTTCGTGAGCCTGGTCGGCCGGGGAGCGCGCCAGTGAGTCCGTCGGGGTTCAACCGCCACGGCGTCTGGGCGATCTACCGGTTCGAGATGGCCCGCTTCCTCCGCACGCTGCTCCAGAGCGTGCTGACGCCTGTTATCACGACGGCGCTCTTCGTCGTCGTGTTCGGAGCGGCCATCGGCTCCCGGATGACGGAAGTGGATGGCGTCAGCTACGGCGCCTTCATCGTGCCCGGCCTCATCATGCTGTCGCTCTTCACCGAGAGCATTTCGAATGCTTCCTTCGGCATCCATTTTCCGAAGTTCACCGGCACGATCTTCGAGATCCTGTCGGCCCCGGTCGCGGCTTTCGAGATCGTGCTCGGTTACGTGGGCGCGGCCGCCACGAAATCCGTGCTTCTTGGCCTCATTATCCTGGCGACGGCCTCGCTCTTAGTGCCGATCACCATCCTGCATCCGTTCTGGATGATCACCTTCATGGTGCTGACGGCGGTCACCTTCAGCCTGTTCGGATTCATCGTCGGGATCTGGGCGAAGAACTGGGAACAGATGCAGCTGATCCCCATGCTGATCGTGACGCCGCTGACGTTTCTCGGCGGGGCTTTCTACTCCATCGACATGCTGCCGCCGGCCTGGCGCACCGTCACCCTGTTCAATCCGGTCGTGTACCTGATCAGCGGGTTTCGTTGGAGCTTCTACGGCAAGTCAGACGTCGGCGTGGACGTGAGCCTCGGGATGACGCTCGTGTTCATGCTCTTGTGCCTCGGGGCGATCGCGTGGATCTTTCGCACCGGATACAGACTGAAGAACTGAGTCGCCCCGGCGTCAGAGCGACCCCGCACGATTGCGTCCGGGAGCCAGGTATTCCTGCCACGCGCGCACGCGTCGCGCTTCGCCACGCTTTAGCCAGAGCGCTTCAATCAACGCGCGAGCAAGCTGCAGGTCCGTGAAAAGCGGCGTGCCGGTTTCGACGGCCCGGCGGCGGATCAGGTAGCCGTCGGGACGGCCGTACTCGTCGTAGTCACGCGGGACGTTCACCACCAAGTCTATTTCGCCCGCGTCGATCAAATCCATTGCGCTCTTTCCATCACCGGGTTTTTTTCCGACTGCCGTGCAGGGTATGCCCAGGGCCTGGAGCGCTTCCGCAGTGCCCCCGGTCGCGTAGATCGGTAGCTTCAGTTTTTCGTGAATCAGCCGGGCCTCGTCCGCGAACCAGTACTTGTCCTCGACCGGGCCCAGTGACAGCAGGACTCCCTTCGTCGGATAGGAGAAACCGGCGGCATGCAGCGCGCTCAGCAGCGCCTCCTGCAGATCGTCACCAAGACAGCCCACCTCGCCGGTGCTCGCCATCTCGACGCCGAGCATGGGATCGACGCCGGCCAGACGGCCAAAGGAGAACATCGGCGCCTTGACGCCCACGTAGTCGAGCTCGAGGCTGCCGACGGCGCCTGCGCCCGCGACGCCCAGCATGCGACGCGTCGCCTCTGCGGCGAAATTGGCGCCGACGACCTTGGACACGAACGGAAAGCTGCGGGAAGCCCGCAAGTTGCACTCGATCACCTTGACATGATTGTGCTTGGCGAGGAACTGGACATTGAAGGGACCGGTGATCGCGAGCGCCGAGGCCAGATCCGAGGCGATCCGGCGCACGCGCCGGATCGTCGAGATGTAAAGGCTTTGCGGCGGAAGCACGAGCGTGGCGTCGCCGCTATGCACGCCTGCGTCCTCGATGTGCTCGCTGATTGCCCAGAGCACCATCTCGCCCCGGTCCGCTACCGCGTCGATCTCGATTTCGCGCGCGCGGGTCTCGAACTTAGAGACGACGACCGGATGATCGGGCGAGACTCGCTTGGCACGCGTGAGTATCTGTCGCAATTCGTTCGGTTCGTGGGCAATGCTCATCGCAGCGCCGCTCAGCACGTAGCTCGGCCGCACCAGCACCGGAAATCCGCCGAGCTCTTCGACGATGCTTTCCGCCGATGAGGCGTCGGTCACGTGGCGCCAGGCCGGCTGGTCGATGCCCAGTTCATCGAGCAAGGCGCTGAATGTCCGGCGGTTCTCGGCGCGATCGATGTCGGTGGGATCGGTGCCGAAAATCCGGGCTCCGGCGCGGTGCAATCGCATCGCCAGATTGTTCGGAATCTGGCCGCCCATGCTGACGATGATTCCGTCCGGCCGCTCCCGCTCGTAGATGTCCAGCACCGACTCTAGGCTGATTTCATCGAATATCAGGCGGTCGCAGATGTCGTAGTCGGTGCTGACCGTCTCCGGATTGTAGTTGACCATGATGGTCTCGTAGCCGAGTTCGGCGAGCGTCCGCACCGCGTTGACACAGCACCAGTCGAACTCGACGCTTGAACCAATGCGATAGACGCCCGCTCCGAGCACCATGACCTTGCGGCGAGTCATCGGCTCGACGTCGCTCACCGAGGCGTGATAGGTGGAGTAAAGGTAGTTCGTATCGGCAGGAAACTCCGCCGCGAGCGTGTCGATCTGCGCAAAATGCGGACGGATGTCATGTTGCTGGCGTTGGGTCCGCGCGCTGCCCGGCGGAAGATTCAGGCTGCTGTCGATCGCCTTGTCCGAGAAACCGAGAAGCTTTGCCTCGCGCAACAGGCCCGGCGTGAGCGGCGCGCCTTTGCTTTCGCGCAGCCGCGCGAATGTACTCACCACCGGCTGCATGGCGCGGATGAACCACGGGTCGATGGCGGTAATCTCGTGAATTCTTTCGACGCTGATGCCCTTGGCGAGCGCCTGCGCCACGCCGAAAATCCGGCGCGGCGTCGCGTTCCGCAGCTCCTGTTCGAGATCCGCAAACTCAAAGGCGTCCGGGTCGAGACCAACGACGCCGATATCGAGCATGCGCAGCGCTTTCTGGATCACTTCCGGAAACGTGCGGCCGATCGCCATGACTTCGCCGACACTCTTCATTTCGCTGCCGATCTGCTTGATCGCGCCGTGAAACTTGGTCAGATCCCAGCGCGGCACCTTGCACACCAGATAGTCGAGGGCTGGCTCGAAGAAGGCCGTCGTCCGGCGCGTGATTCCATTGGGAATCTCCGGCAGGTCATGGCCGAGGGCGATCTTCGCGGCGACGTAGGCGAGCGGATATCCCGTCGCCTTGCTCGCCAGGGCGCTCGAGCGGGAAAGCCGGGCATTGACCTCGATCACGCGGTAATCCGTCGAACCCGGATTCAGTGCGTATTGAATGTTGCACTCGCCGACGATGCCGAGGTGCCGCACGGTCCTGATCGCGATGCTCCGCAGCAGCTGGTATTCCTCGTCATTCAATGTCTGGGAAGGCGCAACGACGATCGACTCGCCGGTGTGGATGCCCATGGGATCGAGATTTTCCATGTTGCAGACCGCGATGCAGTTGTCGCTCGCATCCCGGACCACTTCGTATTCGATCTCCTTCCAGCCGCCCAGGTATTCCTCGACCAACACCTGTCGCGCACCGCCGGAAAACGCGCGCTGCAAGGCGTCGCTGAGGTCCGCCTCCCGCCGCACGATGCCGCTGCCTTTCCCGCCAAGCGCGAACCCGGCCCTCAGCATCACCGGAAAGCCCATCTCCCCGATCGCCTTCCTTGCCTCGGCGGCGGAACCGCAGGCGATGCTCCTGGCGACGCGGACGTCGATCTCGTTGAGCCGGTCGACGAACCGGCGGCGATCCTCGGTGTCGAGGATCGCCGTGACCGGCGTGCCGAGGACGCGCACGCCCAGTTCTTTGAGCAGGCCGCATTCGTGAAGCGCGATTCCGCAGTTGAGCGCGGTCTGACCACCAAATGAGAGCAAGATGGAATCGATGCGCTCCTTGCGGATAATGTCCAAGGCGATTTCCGGCGTGACCGCGAGGAGATACAGGCGGTCCGCCATGCCGTCGCTGGTCTGGATTGTCGCGATGTTGGGATTCAGGAGCACCGTGTAGATGCCGTCTTCCTTCAACGCCTTGATCGCCTGTGAGCCCGAATAGTCGAACTCGCCCGCCTGACCGATCTGGAGCGCCCCGGAACCGAGGATGAGCGTGCCCTCTGGCTTGGCAGGCCGTCCTTTCGGGTTCATGCGTCAGGCTTTCAGTTCGCCGGCAAGGCGCAGGAAATCGTCGAAAAGGAAGGCAGTGTCCTGGGGCCCCGGCGACGCCTCTGGGTGAAACTGCACGCTGAAATAGGGATCGTCGACGGAGCGGATTCCCTCGTTCGATCCATCGTTGATATTGACGAACCAGGGCTGCCAGCCTGCGGGCAGCGCTTCCTCGCGCACCGCGTAGCCGTGATTCTGGCTCGTGACATAACAGCGTCCGGTCCGCAGGTCGCGAACCGGCTGATTGACGCCGCGATGACCGTAGGGAAGCTTGTATGTGTCGCCGCCAGCAGCCAAGCATAGGATCTGGTTGCCAAGACAAACGCCGAATATCGGCCGCCGATGCCGGCCGAGAAGGGCGCGGATCTGCGCGATCAGCGGACCGAGGTCTTTCGGATCGCCTGGTCCATTGCCGATGACGATCCCGTCGGCGCGCGCGGCGAGCGGCGCGAGATCGCAGTGCCACGGCGCGCGCGTGACGCTCGCGCCGCGCGCGAGCAGTGACCGCACGATGTTATCCTTGGTGCCGGCGTCGACGACCAGCACTTCGAGCGATCCGCCTTCGTAGCGGCGTACCTCTGCCGGAGCCACCTCGTAAAAGATTCCCGATCGCATGTCGCGCTGATCGGCAAGCTCGCGAACGTCGGCGACCGCCATCGCGTCCGGAGCGAGCCAGCCGCGCATGGTCCCGAATTCGCGCAGGCGGCGCGTCAGCGTGCGCGTGTCGATGCCAGAGACCGCGGGGATCTCTTCGTCGTTGAGCCATTCGCCGAGCGATCGCCGCGACGCGTGATGACTGGGCGTCGCGACGTAGTGCTGAACCACGAGGCCTTGCACCTGAATCCGCCCGGATTCAAACGGACCGGCCAGACTGTCGCTCGGTCGCGGCGCTGGCACGCCATAGCTGCCGATCAGCGGATATGTCAGGACGAGAATCTGTCCGCGATACGATGGATCCGTGAGCGACTCGACGTAACCGGCCATACCGGTGTTGAACACGACCTCGCCGGCCACGGGACGCATGGCGCCAAAACCGGTGCCGCGCGCGACCGTGCCGTCCTCGAGCTCGAGCCGAAACTTGGTTTCGTTCTTCATGTAGGCTCTTTCCGCAATTCTAGACTCAAGCGAAGGCGCGTACTGATTTGCGGCGTCAGTTCGCATTTTTTGGTCCGCCGTCGGCATCACGCCGGTAACGGGCTGCGTTACACTGCGGCGAGCAAGGCGGAGAAGCCGATGATGCCGGGCAGGCGAGCGCTGGTCGTCGACGATTCCAAGTCCGCGCGGGTCGTCCTCTCCCGGATGCTTGAGAGGTATGGAATCGAGGTGGATTCCGCGGATTCCGCCGAATCGGCGCTCGAATACCTCAAGGACCGCCGCCCGGACGTGATCTTTATGGATCACCTGATGCCGGGCATGGACGGCCTCCAGGCGGTCCGGGAGATCAAGGCCAAGCCCGAGCTCTCCGCGATACCCATCATGATGTACACCTCGCAGGAGGGAGAGATCTACGGCGGGCAGGCGCGCGCGTCCGGCGCGATCGGCGTGCTGCCGAAGTCGATCCGCCCGATCGACGTGACCAAGGCCCTATTTCAGCTTCAAATGCTGCCGGACCGGCGCGACAACCTGCCATCCGCGCTCGAGATCGTCGACGGCGAACCGGTGGGCGAGGGCGCGCAGCCGGTTGCCGCATCGCCCGCCGCCGAGCGGGACATCCGCAGCCTGGTTGAGGCCATGCTCAAGGAGCAGAGTCTCGAGCTTCGCCGTTTCATCGTTTCGACGCTCGACACCTGGACCCACCGGATTGTCGCCGAGCTCCGGCCCAAAGAGTCCCTGGAGGAGACAGTGGACGCCGACGCTGCCGCGAAACCGCTGCCGGCGCAACCCTGGCCGTGGATTGCCGCGACGGCCTCGGCCGTCGCCGCGCTGATCCTCCTCGCGGTCCTCTACTGGCAGGCCAAAGTCGCGACGGAACAGGCGGAGCGCGCCTTCGAGGCGGTCACGGCGTCAAACGAGACGTTGACGCAGGCCATCGAGAAATGGCGAATAGCGGGTGACGCCTCTGCTGAAGCCGCGGGCCAGGAGGGCTTCAAGCCGCTGGTACTCGCCATCCCATTCGGGGAGCAGGCGCTCAGCCCCGCGAGACTCGAATCGGTACGCACCCTCGTGGCGCAGCTCGAGCGCGCGGCGATCAGCGGCGTCGTCAGGATCGAAGCCTTCGCCGGCAGCTTCTGCCTTGCGAGCGCGGGCGACGACGGCTATATGCTCGCCGCGCCCGCCTCGCCGGCCGCGCAGTGCGAGCAGGTCGGGAACCCGTTCGATGAATCGCACGGCAGCGCGTCGCGCCAGCCGCTCGCCTACGCGAATCTCGCGGCGTCGGTGCGCCAGCGCACCGGCGGTGCGATCGAGCTCGAGCTCACGCCCGGATCGCGCGAGCGCCTCGCGGTTTCCTATCCGCCCATCGAGCAGGCGACCGCCGGGCAGTGGAACGCCGCGGCTCAATCCAACAACCGGATCGAGATCAGCATCGTCGAGCGATGACGCCGCGACCGCTGATTTATGGCGCGAACGGCTACACCGGCGAGCTGATCGCGCGCGCCGCGACCCAGGAGGGGCTTTCACCCGTCCTGGCAGGGAGGAGCGAGCCGGCAGTCGCCGCGCTCGCGAAGAAACTCGGTTGCGACTATCGGGTGTTCGACCTGGCCGAGCCGGCAAGAGTGGCGGAAAGTCTCGCGGGTTGTCGCCTCGTGATCCATTGCGCGGGGCCGTTTTCCGTGACCGCGGCGCCGATGATGGCCGCCTGCCTTGCCGCGCGCGTGCATTACACGGACATCACCGGCGAGATCGACGTCTTCGAGCTCGCGTTCCGGCAGGACGCCGCGTCCCGTGAAGCCGGCATCCTCGTCTGTCCCGGCGTCGGATTCGACGTCGTGCCGACGGACTGCGTCGCGCTGACCCTCGCGAAGGCGCTGCCGCAGGCCACGCGTCTCGCGCTCGGATTCGACAGCAGAAGCGGCTTGAGCCGCGGAACGGCCGCGACGAGCATCGAAGGCCTCGGCAACGGCAGCCGAGTGCGCGAGAACGGCGAGATCCGGCGCATCCCGCTCGGATCGCGCGCCCGACGGATCGACTTCGGCGCGGGCCCGAAACTCGCGACCGCGATTCCCTGGGGTGACGTCAGCACGGCCTATCGAACGACCGGCATCGGCAACATCGAAGTCTACGTGCCGGTATCGAAGTCCGCGCTCGCGAAACTGCGGCGACTCGACCGCCTCGGCTGGCTGCTGCGCCGCCGTCCCGTGCAGGCATTCCTGAAATCGCGCATCGCGAGGCGCACGCCGGGTCCGGACGCCGTGGAGCGCGGGAAGACGCCAGTCCATGTCTGGGGAGAAGCAGTGGCTGAAACCGGCCATGCCGTCACCGCGCGGCTCCGTGTGCCGAACGGCTACACGGTAACGACGGACGCCGCGGTCGCGATCGCGCGCCGGCTGCTCGGCACGGAAATCCCGGCCGGCTTCACGACGCCGGCGCGGCTGATGGGAAGCGACTTCGTCACGAGGCTGCCCGGGGCATCGCAGATACAACTTGAATGACGTGAATTCCGGATTCCGGCCGCCGGCCTGGCTTTCCAATCGGCACCTCCAATCGGTCTGGCCGAGCCTGCCGCTCAGGCGTCGCTCGATCGAGCGGCGCGCGGCGGCAGTAACCGCTGCGAGCCGGCAACTGGTGCTCGACTGCGGCGACGGCGCGCGGCTGATGGGCTGGGTCGCCGATCCGCCGCCCGGGACCGCAAACGCCGAGCAGCGGCTCGCGGTGCTGCTGCACGGCTGGGAGGGCAGCTCCGAATCCCTTTACGTGCTCTCGTGCGCGCAACTCCTTCACCAGCGCGGATTCACCGTGCTGCGGCTCAACCTCCGGGATCACGGCGGAACTCATGCCCTCAACAAGGAGCTCTTTCATTCCTGCCGACTTGCGGAAGTCGTCGGCGCGGCCGCGCGGCTGCAGGCGCTCTACCCGGATCACGATCTCTCGCTCGCCGGATTCTCCCTCGGCGGCAATTTCTGCCTGCGCGTGGGCGCGCGCGCCGGCGCGGCCGGAATCCGGATTGCGCGCATCGTCGCGGTCTGTCCGGTGCTCGAACCTGCGACGACACTCGCGGCCCTGGAGCGAGGACCCGCGATCTACCGTCAATACTTCATGCACAAGTGGCGACGGTCATTGCGATCCAAGCAGGCGGCCTGGCCGGACGAGTATGACTTCGGCGAGCTGATCGGCGATCCGTCGCTCACGGGCATGACGGAGAAGATGGTCCTGCAGTACACGGACTTTCCCGACCTCGCGACCTACCTCCGCGGATATGCGATCACGGGCGACGTGCTCGAAAGTCTCGAGGCGCCCGCGCACATCGTCGCCTCGAGTGACGATCCGATGATTCTTGCGCGCGACCTCGAGCAGCTCGCGCGCTCGAGCTCGCTCCGCCTGACGGTCACGCCGCACGGCGGCCATTGCGGTTTTGTGGACAGCTTCACCGGACCGAGCTGGATCGACCGCCGGATCGTCGCCGAGCTGGAACGCTATTGAGGATCACTCGCCGGCGGCAGCGCGCATCAACTCGAGCCATTTCAGGTAGCGCGCGAGCAGGCACTGGTCCGGCTCGGACTCGAAGCGCAGGACGGCGGGCCCCGTGAAGTCCGCCGGCTCACCGGCGACCAGGAAGGCGAGACCCCGCGATGTCGCCTCGCGATCGCTGCCGCGATCCACCGGCGCCTCGGAGAGGCAGGCGAGCATCCGGCAGAGCAGTCGGTTTTCGGCGAGGCCGCCGCTCGCGACGAGCCGCGCAGGCGGCGGCCGGTGCCGGACCATCTCGTCGAGATTCGCCTTGATCAGGAACGCCACGCTTTCGAGCACGGCGCGGCACTGCTGAAGTTCCGTGCCCTCGCCGACGAATGTGGACTCGAAGTCGGGCCGCCAGAAAGGAGAAGCGAGGCCCGCGACGCCATTCAGAAAAAACGGCGCCGCGCCATCCGCGAGGGGCTCTTCGTCGAGGAGCGCAAGCAACCGGCCGGCGGCCGCGCCCAGGTGCCGCTCGAGCCAGTCGAGGGCGGCTCCGGCGCCATTGACCGAACCCTCGAGCACGAAATCGTAGTGATGCGCATTTGCGCGGATGACGCTCGTCAGCAGGGGCGGGGCATGGAGGGCGTCGGTCGTGGGTCGCAGCACGAATGCGCCGGTCCCGAGATTGACGTAGGCGGCGTCGAAGTCGAGGGGCCCCGCCGCAAAGGGCACGACGGACTGGTCGCCGTTGCAGACGCCGACCGGCACTGCCTTGCCGTCGCAGAGCAGCGTGCCGAAATTTTCCGAGGTGCCCGTCGCGCGCGGCAATACAGCGCGCGGTATGCCGAACAACTCGAGGAGCAACTCAGACCAGTCTCGTTCGAACGGCGACCACAGGAGCGTCCGCGCCGCGGTCGATGCGTCCGCCAGGAACGGCCGCTCCTGAAGCAGCCGGCGCAGCAGGTAGCATGCGAGCGGTCCCGCGTGCAGCCGGCTCTGCGCCGCTGCGCCACGAACTTCCGGCAGATGATCGAGGCACCAGCGCAGCTTGCTTGCGCCGTAATGCGGCGACAGCGGCAGGCCGGTCAAGCGCTGCACGTCCTCGGCCCGGCGCGCCAGACCCTTGAGCCACTTGGCGTTGCGCGTGTCCTGCCAGGAAATGACCGGCGACAGCGCGCGTCCGTCGTTCGCATCCCAGCATACGAGGCTCGAACGCTGGACTGCGAATCCGGCCGCTTCCCAGCGCGACGCAGGTACGATGCGCGCGAGCTCCGCAAGCGCGGTCCCGACGCTCGCGACGATCTCGTCCGCGTCGTGCTCGACGTGACCGAGCGCATTTCGCTGCGTCGCGATTGTGACGAGGGCAGCACCCTCGAGCGCACCGGTTCCGTCGTAGGCGCTCGCGCGCGTCGCATGTCCGCCCTGATCGATGGCGACGTAAACCGCCCCGGTCATGCGCGGAGACAGGCGCGCGCGGCGAGCTCGTCCGAGAGCCGAAACGGTGCCATCGATTCGACCATCGCGACACCGCGCTCATGGAGTTCGATCGCGAGACCGGCGTCGCCGACTTCATAGGCGACCCAGGCCCAGTCGCCTGCGGGTGGCCTTACTCCGTCGGGAAGCATGCGGTGATCGCAGAAGACGAATTCCGGCTGGAGGGACTCGAGTTCTGCCTGCAACGCCCGTGGATCGTCGCCCAGCACCCAGCCGATCGGCAGGCCGGCGGCCGCGCGCGCGAGCCGGCAGGCTTCGGCATCGAAGGAGATCAGGATGCAGCGTTCCGTGACCGGCGCGAGCGTCGCGAGAATCTTCTCGATGCATTGCGCGCGCCCGTGATGCACGAGGCTCGCACGCTTGACCTCGACGAGTGCCCTGGCCTTCGGGTATTCGGCCAGCAGTTCCACGACGGCTTCGAGACGCGGGAGCGGGGTGCCGGCATGCGAGCGGCCGAAGCGCGCGGGCTCGCCGGCATCGACGCCGTCGAGCTGGCCGGACATCAGGAGCCGCACGTCGCCGGCCGCGTGCGTGGTCCGCTCGAGACTCGCGTCGTGGATCACGTACGGTACGCCGTCCGCCGAGACCTGGACGTCGAACTCCACGTCGCGAAGGCCGCGTCGCCACGCTGCTTCAATGGCCGGCAGGCTGTTTTCGGGGAAGTGTTCCGCGTCGCCACGGTGTGCGACGATCGTAAGCAGCATGCGGGGAATTATAGTCTTGTGGATCTGCGCCGCCTGTGCCGCGGCCGCCTGCAGCCGCCAGGAGGCCGGCTGGGAGGATGCGGTGCGCGAGAATTCGATTGCCGCCTATCAGCATTACCTCGAGGAGTTTCCCGCCGGATTGCATGCTGCGGATGCACAGGCGAAGCTCCTCGAGCTGCGGGAAGAAGAGGACTGGGCGCGCGCCAACCGCTTGCGGACGCCCGAAGCCTGGCAGCGCTACCTGGGAGACTGGCCGAAGGGCCGCCACGCGCCACTCGCGCGCCGGCAGCTCGTCGAGTTCATTCCAAGATCTGCGCCGGTCGCGCCACCCGCGTCGGCTTCGCCCGCGAGCGAGGGCGGATTCGCGGTTCAGCTCGGCGCGTATTCGAGCGAGCCTGCGGCGCGAGCGAATCAGGCACGCCTGGCCAGTGAGCACGCCGGGGCGCTGACCGGCCTGCAATTGCTGATCCTGGCGCCACACGACCTCGAAACCGATGTGTGGCGGATTCGCACGAGTCCACTTGCGGAGGACGCCGCGCGCGATCTATGCGAAAGGCTGAGGGGACGCGGCGTCGACTGCGTGCCGGTCACCGAACCTTCAGCCGGTCAGGCGCCGCCATAACGCGCGGCCGACCAGGCGCGCCTGGTCGGCGAGTCCGAAGCGCTTCAGGTTCGTGCGGATCACGCCTTCGGTGAAGCGCGTGCGCTTCGAATAGTCGATGCGCACGTCGACGAGCACCGGCTCGCCGGCACCGGCGGCGGCCAGCGCATCGCCGATGACGCGGTCAATGTCGGCGTCGTCGCGCATGAGCCGGAAGCCGACGCGGTTCGCCCGCGCCAGGCCCTCGAGATCGAGCTCCGGAAGGACGGTGCAGGTCTTCCGGTTGAAGGGCGTTTCCTGGGCCTGGGCGATCTGCGCGAGCTCGCCGTCATTGAAGACGAACCAGGCGACGCCGGCCTTCTGCGCGACCGCGGTCGCCATCTCGAGCCCGGTCATCCGCGCGGCGCCGTCGCCCACGATTCCGACGACCGTGCGATCGGGCCGCGCGAGCTTGGCGCCGATGGTCGCGGGAATGCAGTACCCCATCGAATTGAAATCGGAGGGAGAGAAGAAGGCCCGTGGCGCGTGGATCGGCATCAGCTCCGCGACCAGGAACGTGTGGTTGCCGTCGTCGGCGACGACGATCCCGTCGTCCGGGAGGCGGCGGCGCAGCGCGTCGAAGAAGCGCTGCGGATTCACGCGGCCTTTCGAATCGTGCGCGAGCCACTCGTCGCGATAGCGCCGCTTGTCGGCCGCGATTTGCGCGCCCACCCTGGACGCGCGAGCGGTGGCAGGCGTGGATCCGAGCAGAGGGATGAGCGCCGCGAGGACGGCGCGCGCATCGCCCTCGAGCGCGACAGCGGCCGGGTAGTTCGCGCCGAACACGCGCGGATTGATGTCCACATGGATGAGATTCAGAGGCGGCTCGAAGCCGTAGCTGCCGGTCGGGATCTCCGCGAATCGCGTGCCGATGGCAAGCAGGCAGTCGCAGCTGCGAAAAGCGTTCTCCGAGGCGGGCACCGCGGCCGGCCCCAACGCGAACCCGGCGTGCAGCGGGTGATTCGCCGGGAAGGCCGAAAGGCCTTGCAAGGTGGTTGCGACCGGCGCGGCGAGCAATTCGGCGAGCTGCCGGAGCTCGTCGCCGGCGTCCACCGCGCCCCAGCCGCAGAAAATGCCCGGATTTTCCGCGCTGCGAAGCAGTTCCGCCGCGCGCGCAAGGTCCGCCGCGCTCGCGCGATGGCCGGCGGCGGGCGGCGGCGCGTACTCGGGAACATCGCCCGCGTCGCCCGGCATCAATTGCAGGTTGACAGGGATTTCGACGAATACGGGGCCGGGCTCGCCGGTGGTCGCGAGCCGATAGGCCTCCTGGATGATCGGCACGACGTCCGCATGCCGGTCGACGCGCCATCGACCCTTGGTGATCGGCGTGAGGAGCGTGTGCTGGTCCATGTCGTGAAGCTGGTAGGCGCGGCCGAGATCGCGGCGAATGCCGCCTGCGATCACGATCATCGGGATGCCGTCAAGAAAGGCTTCGCCGATGCCGCTCGCCGCATGCGTGACGCCCGCTGCCGGCACGATCAGGAGCGCTCCGACGCCCGCGCCGGTGCGGCTGACCGCGTCCGCCATGAATGCGCCACCGCCCTCGTGGGCGACCAGCACGGGCGTGATCGAATCGGAGGCGCCGATCTGGTCGTACAGCTCGGTGTTGTGCACGCCGGGGATGCCGAACGTGTAGCGGATGCCGAGCTGTTCGAGTGCGTGGCGCGCCAGCCACGCCGCTGACCTGTGCATGCTGCCTCCCCGTGGAGCGCAGCCTAGCCTATTCGGCGGATCAACTCCTGATCATGCGCCAGTCACCGTCGCCGAAGCGGCAGGCGCTGCCGCGCTTCTGGATCTGGCGTCCGTCGTACTCGCGCAGCAGCGTGAAATGCCGGCATACGCGACCGTCACGCTCGAACCGCCCGTCGGGCGTCAGCCGGTAGCGCATCCCGCGGCGTGTGCCGTCCCAAAGCACGTAGCGTCCGTCGTCCAGGAGTTCCAGCGAATGGCCGAAGCAGGCGCGGTCGTTATCATCCATCTCTTCGCCGATCTCGCGGCCGATGATCGCGCCGATGGTCGCGCCCGCCAATATTGCGATCAGGCGATCGTCGCCGTCGCTGATCGCTCCGCCGATTGCGCCACCGACGACGGCGCCGAGCGCGGTGCCGACGCGATCGCGATCGCAGCGACCTCCGCGGATACCGTAGTCATCCCGCCAATGACGGCCTGTATAGCCGACATAATAAGGATCATGTTTCTTGCGCCAGCCATGCGCGGGCGCATGTGGCGGCGGATCAGCGATTGCGCTCAACGGGAAGGCCAAGGCGGTAATAGCGAGCATCGTCGCGGCGGCAAAGAAGTTTCGATGCAGTTTCACGGCGTCCCTCCTGCGTGAAGCAACCCTCAAAACGCGTTGATGCCCGTGAGCTCGCGTCCGATCGTAAGCTGGTGGATCGTCTCGGTCCCTTCGTAGGTGATCACGCTCTCCAGGTTGAGCGCGTGGCGGATCGGCACGTACTCGGCGCTGATCCCGGAGCCTCCCAGCATATCGCGGGCATCGCGCGCGACGTCAATCGCCATCCGGCAGTTGTTCCATTTCGCGAGCGATACCTGGGAAGGGTGCATGCGCCCGGCGTCCTTGAGGCGGCCAAGCTGCAACGAGAGAAGCTGCGCGCAGGTGATTCCGCGCGCCATCGCCGCGAGACGGATCTGGATCGCCTGGTTCGCCGCGAGCGGCCGGCCGAACAACACACGCGACTGTGTGTAATCGAGGACCTGCGCCAGGCAGGCCTGGGCCGCGCCGATCACGCCCCAGGTGATACCGAAACGGGCCTGTGTCAGGCAGGAAAGCGGAGCTTTCAGGCCGATCGTGCTGCCCGGGAGCAAGTTTTCCTCGGGGACGACGACGTCCTCGAAGTAGAGGGCGCCCGTGGACGAGGCGCGGAGCGAAAACTTCCGCTCGATTTCCGGCGCGGCGAATCCGCGCATGCCCTTCTCGACGAGGAATCCGCGGACTCCGTCCTCGGTCTTCGCCCAGACGACGGCGAGATCGGCGATCGGCGCGTTCGTGATCCACATCTTCGCGCCGTTCAGCACCCAGTCGCGGCCGCGCCGCTTCGCATGCGTCTTCATGTTCGACGGATCCGAACCGCCGTGCGGCTCGGTGAGGCCGAAGCAGCCGATCAGCTCGCCCTTCGCCATGCGCGGCAGGTATTTCTCCTTCTGGGCCTCGCTGCCATAGGCATGGATCGGGTACATGCACAGGCTCGATTGCACCGACACGAAGCTGCGTATCCCGGAATCGCCGCGCTCGAGCTCCTGGCAAATGAGCCCATAGGAGACGGCGTTCATTCCGGGGCAGCCATAACCGGAGAGGGAACTGCCGAGCAGGCCGAGCGACGCGATCTCCGGCACGAGTTCGCGCGGAAAACTGTGCTCCTCGAAATGCTTTTGAATGACGGGCAGCACCGCGTCGTCGACGAGGCGTGCGACCGAGTCGCGCACCATGCGCTCCTCGTCGCTCAGAGATGCGCCGATCTCGTAGAGATCGAGGGCGTCAAGCGCTTCGCGGGTCGCTTCGCGGTTCAACCGGCCTGCATTCCGAGACGTGCGACGAGATCCTGCGCCATGCCCTCGACCGCGCGAGCTTTCCCTACTGCAACTTCAAGATCGCCCGCCGTGTAGGCAGCGCCGGCCTCGTCCCAGGCCGTCTGCGCGCTCGCGAAAGCGGCCTTCGCCTCTTCGAGCAGCGGCTTGTCCATGCCTTCAGGCAGACGGCGCATCTTGCCGAGCTCGTCGAGCCGGCTGCCGATGCCGGCCAGCCGTTCGGGCAGGCTTCCCGACAGCCGCGCCCAGTCCGCGTTTATCTCGGAGACGCGCTGCTCCTTCGCCGCGGCGGCCTCCTTGGCGAGCTCCTCGGCATGCGCGGGCAGGTCCCTGACCGCGGCGATGGCGTCAGCGTAGCGCTCCTCGTTGAACGCCGTGCGCGCCGTGTCGAGTTCCGCCTTCACTTCGGCATAGCGCTCGGGCACGTATCTCTGCGCGTCCTCGTGGACGGCATTGAGTGCGTTTTCCGCGGCCGTGATCGCTTCCTGCGCCGGATCCTTCTGCGAGCAGGCCGCCAGGGCCAGGAGGCCCGCGAGCGCGGCGACGAGTTTCCAGCTATGCACGGGATCTCCTCAGGAGGCTTTCAGTCCGAGAGTATCCATGATGCCCGCGATCTTCGTCTTCGCGTCGCGGGCGGCGAGGACGGAGGCCTCGAAATTCGCGGACGTTATTTCCGCCGCGGCCTTGCTCCAGGAATCGCGCGCGGCATCGTAGGATTCGATCGTCGATTTCCAGGCGTCCTTCGCCATGCCTTTTGGCGGCCGGCTGCCCTGGGCCGATATCTTCTTGTCCACGGCGTCGATCATGGCCGGCATGCTCTTGGCGAGTTCTTCCCATTCGGACTCCATCTCGACGCGCACCTGGGCGCGGCGGATCCTGCTCTCGGCGACCGCGCGGCGCAGGGCATCCCGGACGGCGCCCGCTTCCGCGACCACGTCGCTGAAATTCTCCTTCGCCATGGAGTCACGGAGCGCCGCGATGCTGGCGTTGACCTCCGCATGCCGTTCCGGCAGGTACTTCTGTATTTCCGCGCCCGATTCCTCAAACGTCTTTTCGATCGCGGCGAGCGCCTGCTCGGCCGGCTCTTTCTGGCTGGCGCAGCCGGCGAGGCCGAGGAACACAACGGCGAGTGCCGCGGGCACGAAACCTTTCGATCCGTTGATCATTGCGATACCCCCACGAATGCGGACCGCTTAGCGTACCACCGATCGGGTACGATGCCGCGCGTGAAGATTCCCGAGATCCTGATGGTCGAGACCGTGCATCAGCCGGGCAGCCTCGCGAAGGTGCTGCAGGTCATCGCGGACGCGGGACTGACGATCGATCACCTCCAGGCGCTCCGGCGCGAACAGGGCCGGACACTCTGGGAAATCACGCTGGAGATGGACGAAGAGGCGGATCGCAGCCTGTACGGTCGCATTGACGCCCTGCCGATCGCGCGTTTCGTCGGGAAGTCGGATCGCGTCTTCGACCGGCATCGCGGCGGCAAGATCCGCACGCAATCGGCGATTGCAATCACGACCCAGCAGGTGCTTCGCGACATCTATACCCCGGGCGTCGCGCGGGTCTGCCTCGCGATCCGCAAGGATCCCGCGCAGGCCTGGGAATACACGGGCCTCGGCAACTCGGTTGCGATCGTGACGAACGGCACCGCCGTGCTCGGGCTCGGCAATCTGGGCGCGCTCGCGGGACTTCCGGTCATGGAGGGCAAGGCGGCGCTCTTTTCGACGCTCGTCGGTATCAACGCCGTGCCCATCCTGATCGACGAGACGGATCCGCAACGCTGCATCGATCACGTCGCCGCGATCGCATCGGGATTCGGGGCGATACAACTCGAGGATTTCGCGGCGCCGGCCTGCTTCGAGATCGAGGAAGGATTGCGCTCTCGCCTGAACCGGCCGGTCCTGCACGACGACCAGCACGGCACTGCGGTCGTGGTGCTGGCGGCGGCGATCAACGCCACGCGGCGGGCCGGGAAGGAACTCGGTTCCTGCGTCATCGGCCAGATCGGGCTCGGCGCCGCGGGCATCGGCATCGTGCGGCTCCTCATGCGAGCGGGCGTCGCGCGCGTGATCGGGACGGATCTCGATGCAGGCGCGCGCCGCCGGCTCGTCGCGATGGGCGGCGAGCCCGCGACGCTCGAGGAGATCATGCGGAAATCCGACATCGTCATCGCAGCGACGGGCGTCCGCGGCCTGATCAAGCCCAAGACCGTGCGGAAAGGCCAGATCGTAATGGCCCTGTCCAATCCCGACCCGGAAATCGAGCCGGCGGTCGCGCTTCAGCATGGTGCCGCGATAGCCGCGGACGGCAAGGGCATCAACAATGTGCTCGGATTTCCGGGGCTCTTCAAAGGCGCGCTCGCGGCACGCGCCACCCGTTTCACGGATCCGATGCTTCAGGCCGCGGCACAGAAGATCGCGGAACTGGCGCAGGGAGATGACCTGGTTCCCGACGCGCTGAATCTCGAGGTGCACAAGGCGGTCGCCGCCGCGGTAAAAGCTGCGGCGTGATGGTGCCGGGTCAGGCGCTCATCGCGCTCCGGAGTTTTTGTATCGCCGCAGATTCGATCTGCCGGATGCGCTCAGCAGAAACGCCGTATTCGTCTGCGAGGTCCTGCAAGGTCTTCTTATCCTCGGCGAGCCAGCGGGACTTGATGACGGTGCGGCTCCGCTCATCGAGACTCTCGAGCGCCGTCGCGAGCGAGCTTGCCACGGCCCCTTCCCACTGATCCTGTTCGATGATCGCGGCCGGATCCGCTTCCGGCGCAGGCAGATAGAGAGAGGGCGAGGCGATGGAATCGTCATCGCCCGCATCCGGCGCGGGATCGAAGGACAGGTCGCGCGCCGAGAGCCGGCGCTCCATTTCCCGCACTTCCTGGGGCTCGACGCCGAGCTCGCCGGCGACCGCCCGGGTCTCCTCGTCGGACAGCCATGCCAGGTTCTTCTTCATCCTGCGGAGGTTGAAGAAGAGCTTTCTCTGGGCCTTGGTCGTGGCCACGCGGACCAGGCGCCAGTTGCGGATCACGAATTCGTGGATTTCGGCGCGGATCCAGTGCACGGCGAAGCTGACGAGCCGCACGCCCATGCCGGGATCGAAGCGCTTGACGGCCTTCATCAGGCCCACATTGCCTTCCTGGATCAGGTCGCCGACCGGCAGGCCATAGCCCAGGTAGCCGCGCGCGATGTGCACGACGAAGCGCAGGTGCGACACGACGAGTTCGCGCGCCGCGTCGAGGTCCTGGTGTTCACGAAAACGGCGCGCAAGCGCGAGCTCTTCCTCGCGGCTCAGCATCGGAATCGCCGACACGCGCTCGATGTAAGCCTCGAGGCTTCCGACCGGGCCGGACAGAATGAGTGACGAATTGGGAAGCGCAAGTGCCTTGCCAGTCATTTCTTCGGGTACCTCCGTGAGCAGATGTTAGCACTCGTGCTAATAGAGTGCTAAGGCCCCGGGAAGTTCAGCCTAAAATGGTCAATAAACGTTGTTAAAACAGAGACTTAGGCGCGCGGCTCGATGCGCCGCAAATGGTAACCGGCGGCGAGCCAGGCGCCCAGAAAGCCGAGGGCCGCGCCGCCTGCGACGATGACCGGCCATTCGCGAATCGTGAGTCCCCGGAGGCGGAAGGCCGCGCCGTACGCGGTCGCCAACTGCGCGACGTAGGGTTCGAGCGCCATGAGGCCGACCGCGACGAGGCCGGCCGCCAGCAGACCGCCGCCGAGTCCCTGCCAGAGTCCCGAATAGAGGAAAGGACGGCGCACAAAGGCGTTGCTGCCGCCGACGAGCTTCGTCACTTCGATCTCCGCGCGCCGGCCGTTGATCTCGAGGCGGATCGTGTTCCCGACGACCGCGAGCACGCCGATCGCAAGCACGATGGCCACGAGCAGGACGAGCTGCTGCAGCGTGTCCTGGAGCGCGTGCAGGCGCTGCACCCAGGCAGTATCCGCCTCAACCATGTCGACGTGCTCGGTCTTGCGCAACTCGGCGGCGAGTTCCTTGACTGCCGCGGCAGTGTCGCCGGTGCGTGACGGACGCACCTTGATGAGCCACGGCAATGGATTCTCCGGCAGCGCCTGCAAAGCGTCGCCGATGCCGGACAGCGCGCGGAACTCGGCGAGACCCTCGTCGGGGCTCACGAGCACGGCTTCCTCGACTCCGCTTCGCGCCGCGATGGCGCTTGCAGTGTTTTTCGCCTCGGGCTCGGTCGTCGACATGCGGAGGAAAACGGAGAGCTGAACCGTATCGGCGAGGCCCGCCGTCGCCACGCGCATGTTCGAAACGAGGAGATAGAGCGCAGCAGGCAGTGCGAGCGCGATGCCGATCACGGCGATCGTGAGAAAGGTCGCGAATGGCTGGCGGGCGAGCCGCCCGAGCGAACCCAGGAGTGCCTGCGCATGGCGTTCGAAGAGAATCAACACGGCGTCAGGAAGCGCCACGGGGAATACCCGCCAGGCGGCCCTGCTCGATGTGCACGCGCCGCACGCGAAAGCGCCCGAGCAAGTGGACGTCATGGGTCGCGACCAGCACGGTGACGCCGACCGCATTGAATCGCTGGAACAGGTGCATGACCTCGAGCGCGAGATCGGGATCCAGATTGCCGGTCGGCTCGTCGGCGATCAGCACCGGCGGCTTGGTGATGACCGCGCGCGCGATGCCGACCCGCTGCTGTTCGCCCGCGGACAGTTCGAGCGGAAACGAGCGCTCCCGGCCGAGGAGACCGACCTGGTCGAGGGCTGCGCGCACGCGCTTGTCCATCTCGCGGCGCGGAACCCCCGCGATTGCGAGAGGGAGCGCCACATTGTCATACACCGGCCGATCGTCCAGGAGCCGGTGGTCCTGGAACACGACGCCGACCTGCCGGCGGAAAGCAGGGATTGCGCCGCGGCGCAGCGTCGCGGTCTGCCGCCCGTTCACGACGACCTGTCCGCGCGTCGGCCGCTCGAGGAGGGCGATGAGCCGGAGCACGGTGCTCTTGCCAGCGCCGGAATGGCCGGTCAGGAAGGCCATCTCGCCGGCGTCGAGCTCGAAGGAAAGCTCCGACAGCGCCTCGCGCCCGTTCGGGTAACGCTTGAATACGCGATCGAATCGGATCACGGCGATTTAGCTGCGGCGGGCCGCAGCAGTCCCTCGACATAGGCCCTGGCGTCGAAGATACCGAAATCCTCCGCCTGTTCGCCAACGCCGACGAAGCGGATCGGCAATCCGAAGCGGCGCGCGATGGCGATCACGATGCCGCCTTTCGCGGTGCCGTCGAGCTTGGTCACGACGATGCCGCTGACGCCGATGGCGTTCCTGAACTGTTCGGCCTGGCGCAGTGCGTTCTGGCCGAGGCCTGCATCCAGCACCAACAGGACTTCATGCGGAGCCTCCGGATCGATGCGCTTGATCACGCGCGCGATTTTCGCGAGCTCGTCCATCAGGTGCGACTGCGTATGCAGCCGGCCCGCGGTGTCCGCGATCAGCACGTCGACACCCCGCGCCCTGGCCGACTGCATCGCGTCGAAGACGACCGCGGCGGGATCCGCGCCTGCGCGCTGCGAAACGAGCGGGACGCCGTTCCGTTCGGCCCAGACGGAAAGTTGTTCGACCGCGGCTGCGCGGAATGTGTCGCCGGCCGCGAGCATGATCGAAAACCCTTCATCCTGGAGCCGCTTCGCGAGTTTGCCGATCGTCGTGGTCTTGCCGGAGCCGTTGACGCCCACGACGAGGATGACGAAGGGCTTCCGTGCCCTGTCGATCGCGAGCGGCTGTTCGACCGGCTTCAGGATCTCGAAGATCGAAGCGGAGAGGGCACCGACGAGTGCGCTCGCGTCGCCAAGCTCGGCGCGCGCGACTTTCCGGCGCAGATCGGAAAGCAGCGTCTGCGTGACTTCGACTCCTACGTCCGCCGCGAGCAGGCGTGTCTCGAGCTCCTCGAGGAGGTCATCGTCGATCTGCCGGCCCGGAAGCAGGTCCGCGACCCAGGAGGCGCCGCGATTGACGCGCTCGCGCAGGCGCGTGTAGAAGCCGCCTTCTGCCGGCGTCAAGGTTCCAGCAGGACCGGATTCGCGATGACGAACGCGGCGCCGCCGCTCGCGACGAGCGAAGCGGCGTGCGTCTGCATTTCAGTCGTCACCGCGAGGCTCGCCGTGGGATCGAGCAGCGAGCCGTGGGAACCCGACAGGAAATGCACCCAGGTCCCGGTGCCGGCGGCGACCGGCGTCGGCCCCGCCGCACTCGCCTTGACCCAGGTCGCCGCATTCACGAGACGCTGCGTCGCCGAATTCGGCACGACCGTGTCGTTGACCACCTGGGTGAGGAGCACCGGCCGGGCAGCGACTGCCGCCGCCACGTAGTTGATCGGGTCGCCGGAATCGACGGCCGCCTGCGCGTCGCGGAAGAACTGCTCGTACAGCGTGCTGCCTTGCACGAGCCCCGCAGCCTGGAGTCCCGCGTTGATCCTGGGCGAGAGTGCCGCCGATTCGCGCAACAGGTTCGCCACGCCTCCGCCCGGCACGCTGAGATAGGCGGATACGGTCGCGATCGGCTGCGCGTTCGCGACGGTGCCGACGATGCCGCCGAGCGAGAGGCCCGAGTAATGAATCCGCGTGCCGTCGATGTCGGCCACGGTGTCGCCGTCGAGATCGAGCGCCGGGAGCGAGGTAACCAGCTGCACGATGTCGACCGCCGCCTGGCGCAGGTTGTCGCGGCTCGTCAGGAGGCTCGTCAGGTTGATGATGTGCGTGCCGGAGGGATCGATCACGCCGTCGGCGCCCGCAGCGCCGGTCGTGTTGTTCACAAGATCGAGATTGAACGTGCGCTCGGCCGGACCCTGGTACAACGGATTGGTCGTGTCCGTGATGCCATGGAGCGGGATGTCGATTGCGGCGACCACGAAACCCTGGGCCGCGTACGCGGCGGCGATCGCCGCCGATTGCGAGCGATTGCCGGTGAGGCCGTGCTGGAAGATCACGACCGGCCAGCCCGCTACCGGCTTCGCCTGGCCGGATCCCGCATTCGGCACGGTCACGAAAAGCGGGATGTCGAGGTCCGCCTGGACGACCGGAATCGGATTGAAGCGCGTCAGGTGCGTCGTCGTCGGTGCACCCGGAACAGCCGTGAACGGCGCGCCGCGCCAGGATCCGGTCAGCGGCGCCGCAGGGTCATGATAGTAAGGAATCGCGAGCGTTCCGACATACACATCGGCAATGGCCGGCAGCGCCGGATTCAGCGCCGAAAGATTGAGGCCCGTGGCGACCACGCCGATGGCGCCCGGTTGGGCGAGCGCCGTGACGATGCCGACCGAGTCGGCCGTCGCCTGCGTGGAGTAGGAAAAGGTCAGCACGATATTCGCCGCCGGCACGCCGACCGCGCCCGCGATCGCGAGGTGCGCGCCGGTCAGCAGGCAGATGCCGTTCAACGAGGGATTGGTAATCGCAGCGCAGGTCGGTTGTGCGTTCTTGATGGCGACGTAATCGGCATCCGGAGTCGCGGCATTCCCGTCAAGATCCTGGAGCCCGTTCGTGAGGATCACCAGGTATCCGATATTGGTCCCACCCGTCGAGGGCGTCAGCGGACCTAAGGGCACGATCTCGAGCGTCGAGCCGCCCGAGTCGATGGTAGTCGCAACGCGCGCCGTGTAGTCGGCGCCGTAGACGAGCGCGCCACGGAAACCGGTGGTCGCCTTGGTCGTATTGCTGACGTCGACTTCGAGCATGATCACGGTCGCGCCGGAGATGGTCGCGGGATCGATCGGTGCAGAGAACCGTGCGGTCGCCGGCGCGACGGTAGAATATCCGTCGAGCGCATTGAGTGCCGCGGCATTCGGCAGGAAGGGCGTCGCCGGGATGTTCAGTGTGCCGTCGGTGCTGCCGTTGAAATAGAGGTCCGTCGGAAAGGGCAGCACGCCGGACAGTGGAACAAAACTCGCCCGGAAGGCGCCGACGCCCGGCGGGTTCGCAGGATCGCCGTTGCCGGACTGCGGATTGGTCGGGCCGATCCCGTCGGAGCTCGTGCCTGAGCAGCCCCCGAGCAGGAGTCCAGCAAGCAGCAGGGCAGCGGCGAAACGGATGCTCATGACGGAGGCTCCGGCAATCTGCGGGTCGCGGGCGCGTATCATCGCGCAAGTCGAGGTGATTGCGCTGCAAAAAATGGCAAATACGCTCCGCATCATCGGCGGCCAATGGCGTGGCAGGCGTATTCGCTTTCCGGGGAGCGGAGGAGTCCGGCCGACTCCCGACCGGGTGCGGGAGACGCTCTTCAACTGGCTTGCGGCGGCGGTGCCCGGCAGCCGCTGCCTGGATCTCTTTGCCGGCAGCGGCGCCCTCGGCCTCGAGGCGCTTTCGCGCGGGGCCCTGGCTGTCACCTTCGTGGAGCGCGACCGCGACGCTGCCCGAAGTCTCCGCGAAACCGCGGCAAAGCTCGCGCCGGATCGCGCCGTCGTAGTGCAGGCCGATGCCCTTGCATGGCTCGCCGGCCCGCCTTCGCCTCATGACATCGTCTTTCTCGATCCGCCATTCGATTCGGATGTCCTGGCCGTATCGATGCGCGCGCTTGACTCGCAGGGCTGGCTCGCGCCGGAGGCCAGCATCTACATCGAGATGCCGGCGGCAAGCGGGCCGCCCGTGCTGCCCGCGGGCTGGCGCGCCCACCGGTCCGGGCGCGCAGGGGCAGTCGGTTATCATCTTGCGCGCCGGGGAAACGGTGGAAGGGGAGCGAATTGAATCACAAGCGGAGCGCGGTTTACCCCGGCACGTTCGATCCGATCACGAATGGGCACCAGGACCTGATCCGACGTGCGGCGGGCATCTTCGATCGCGTCGTCATCGGCATTGCGTCGAATCCGGGCAAGACGCCGTTCTTCACGCTCGAAGAACGGGTCGATCTCGCGAGACAGGTGCTCGCGGAGCTTCCAAACGTCACGGTCATCGGCTATTCCGGGCTCACGGTCGATTTCGCGCGCGAACAGGAATGCGGGATCGTGATCCGGGGCCTCCGCGCGGTTTCGGATTTCGAGTTCGAGTTCCAGTTCGCCAACATGAGCCGGCACCTCGCGCGCGACGTCGACTATGTCTTCCTGACGCCGCAGGAGCAGTTCATGTTCATCTCGTCGACGCTCGTGCGCGAGATCGCGCTTTTGGGCGGCGACGTCTCGCAGTTCGTGCCCCCCGTCGTCGCCGAAGCGCTTCGCAGGCGGCGGAAGTCCTAACGCCGTTGGCAACGCGGGCACCAGTAGGTGCTGCGCTGCCCCTGCGCGTACTGGCGGATCGGCGTGCCGCATCGGCGGCAAGGCAGGCCAGCGCGCTCGTAGACGAATAGCTTCTGCCCGAAATAGCCGGGCATTCCCGAGGCGTCGGAGTAATCGCGAAGCGTCGTGCCACCGGCGCCGATCGCCTCGTTCAGCACGTCGCGGATCGCGCCTGCGAGCGCCGCCATTCGGGCTTTGCTCATGCGGCCGGCGGCGAGCCCCGGCCGGATGCCGGCGCGGAAGAGCGCTTCGCTCGCGTAGATGTTGCCGACACCGGCGACGATTCGCGAATCCATGATGAATGACTTGATCGAGGCGCGCCGGCGGCGCGCGCGGCGCCAGAGATCCTCCGCCGCGAAGTCGTCAGACAGCGGCTCGACTGCGAGGCGCGCGAGGAGCGGATGTTTTTCGGGGACGCCGGTCGTAAAGAGCAGGCAGCCGAAGCGCCGCGGATCGTTGAAGCGCAGGCACCTTCCTGAGTCCAGCACGAGATCGACGTGATCGTGGGCGAGCGGTGGCGAGGTCGCGTCGAGCACGCGCAAGCTTCCCGACATGCCGAGGTGCCAGATGAGCGTGCCGGCGTCAGTCGCGATCAGCAGGTATTTCGCACGCCGGTTGACGGCACGGATCGCCGCGCCGCGGATTTTTTCGGGCAGGCTCCTGGGCACGCGCCATCGTAGGCGCCATTCGCGCACGACAAGCCGCTCGATGCGCCGGCCGACGAGCCAGGGCTCGATGCCCCGGCGCGTCGTTTCTACCTCGGGTAGCTCCGGCATCCCATGCGGCCAGCCATCAGAAGCGGGTCATGAACTCGACGCCCCAACGCCGCGGCTCGTTGATGAACCCGGTCAGGTTGTTGAAGTCGATGCCGCCGACCGCCTCGATCTCGTCCGTGATGTTGCGGCCGTAGACGGCGAGCTCCTGGTTGCCGTCGTTCCAGTTGTAGCCGACGCGGAGCCCGCCCTCGAGCAGCTCCTTCCCTTCGAACTCCACCGATTCGTACAGGAAGAAGTTGACTTCGCTCCGGTACGCCCAGTCGGTGTAGACAAAAAATTCGCCCGCGCCGACCGGCATGCCCCAGCGCGCGGTCAGGTTGGCGATCACTTCCGGTGACTGCGGCAGGCGGTTGCCGTCGATGCTGACGGTCGCCGGCACAAAGGGCGGAATTGCGGGCACGAGCACCGGGTCGAGGAACGTGCAGCCGCCGCCGCAGACCTGGACTCCGAGACCCGGGTCGTCGATCTCCGTGTCGTTGTAGCTCGCACCGAACGTGATGAAGAAATTGTCGGTCAGGTACGTCTCGAAATCGAGCTCGACGCCCTGGCCGTCTGTCTGGTCCGCGTTGATCAGCGTATTGAAGTTTGCCGCGCCGCCGACCGCCGTCAGCTGCTGGTTATCCATCGTGTACTTGTAGACCGTGAAGCTGAGCCGGCTTCGATCGTTGAAGAGGCTCGTCTTGATGCCTGCCTCGAATGAGAGAATTTCCTCCGAGTCCGCGACCGAGACCGTGTTGCCGAACAGGAGGCGGCCCTGGATCGAGGGCGCGCGGAATCCCTCGGCGACGCGCGCGTAGAGGTTGGTGTCCTCACTGATCGCCCAGGTGCCGCTCAGGTCCCAGCTCAGGTTATCCTCATTCGTATTGACGGCGATGGGACCGATCGGGCCTGCGCCGATCGGCGACAGGAAGCGCTCGGCGACGAAGTCCTTTTCGTCCTCGGTATAGCGGAGCCCGGCCCGGAGCGTGAACGCATCGCCGAACTCGTATTCGGCGGAGCCGAACACCGCCCAGGCCTGGTTGTCCTGCTGCTGCTCGACGTCGCCGTTTCGCACCCCGTTCGCCAAAGTGTCGAAATTGAAGCTGTCGATCGTGATGTCTTCGTCGAAGTAGTAGACGCCCGCCTGCCAGTCGAACTTGCCCCAGTCATTCGATTCCCAACGGAGCTCCTGCGTGAACTGGCTGTGGTCGGGCAGGCCGTCCGCCGACTCCGCGGGGAAGGGGATGAAGCCCGGGCCGAAATTGCCCGGGCCGAGGAATACCGCGCCGAACCCGCCGTCGATGTCGCCCCGGCTCAGAACCTCGACCGTTTCGTATCCCGTGATCGAGTGCAGCGTCACGCGGCCGTACTCATAGCTGATCCGGAGATTGCCGCCGACGGCGTCGAGACTCTGGTCGTTGGCACCGTCCAGGAATACCTGGGTGGGCTTGAATCCGGCAACCAGGTCATTGGTCCCGGGCTGGATGATGTTGGCGCGGAACATGCGCGCGGTGCCCTCGAGGTTCCTCGTGTGCACGCTGATGAGCGCGCTGAGGGCATCGCCCGGCTCGTACAGAAACTGCAGGCGGCCCGCGACCTCGTCGAATCCCTCGAGCGCGTCGCCGTCGCCGGTGAAGACGTTGTCCACCCAGTCGTCCCGGTGCTGGTAGAAACCGGAAAAGCGCATGGCCCAGTTCTCGCCGAGCGCCCCGCCGACTGCGCCCTCGACATTGATCGAGCTATGCGTGGCGTAGCTCGCCTGGAAGTATCCGCCGAGCTCGCGTGACGGCCGCACCGAGTTGAACTTCACCACGCCCGCCGGCGTGTTGCGGCCGAAGAGCGTTCCCTGCGGCCCGCGAAACATCTCGACCATCTCGAGATCGAACACCGGAAAGCCTTTCAGGATCGGGTTCTCCTGCACGACGTCGTCATAGACGAGCGACACCGGCTGGGAAGCATTCAGGTCAAAGTCGGTGTTGCCGAGCCCGCGGATGTAGAAGCGCGGAAACGCGCGGCCGAACGACGACTCGATCAGAAGGCTCGGCAGGCGTCCGGAAAGAAAGCGGATATCGTCGCCGCCTGAGCCAAGCACGTCGAGCTTTTCGTCCGAAAGCGTCGAGACGGCGACCGGCACGTCCTGGATGTTCTCCTCGCGGCGTTGCGCCGTCACGATCACATCATCGAGCGTCGTGGCGGTCGCCGGGGCCTGTGCCCAGGCCGCAGGCAGCGGCAATGCCATGGCGATCGCGGCAGCGAGATTTGCGTTACGCATTCTTGGACTCCCCCTGTGCTAGGCGGAGGAGTTTAGCCGAGCGGCCGCCCGGGGCCTACTTGATCTTCGATTCCTTGTACGTCACGTGCTTGCGCACGACCGGGTCGTACTTGCTGAGCTCCATCTTCTCGGGATGCAGGCGCTTGTTCTTGGTCGTCGTGTAGAAGTGCCCGGTGCCGGCCGTCGAAACGAGCTTGATCTTGTCGCGCATGGCGGTTTCCTCAGACGTGCGTGCCGGAGGCGCGGAGCTCCGCGACCACGGTTTCAAGCCCACGCTTCTCGAGCGTCCGCAGTCCGCGGGTCGAAAGGCGGAGCGTTACCCAGCGCCCCTCGCTTTCGAGCCAGAAACGCTGCGTATGCAGATTCGGCAGGAAGCGGCGGCGCTTCTTCATGTTCGAATGGGAGACCTTGTTGCCGGTTCGCGGGCGCTTGCCGGTGATCTGACAGACTCTTGACATGTTCGTGGCTCAGAGCGGGGCCGCGTATTAGACCAGCAGGCCTTTGCACAGTCAAATCAGCGTGTTGTACCTCAAATGAGGCCTTTTTCAGCCAGGGAAGTGCAACAGCCGTCGCCGATGATCAGGTGGTCGAGCAGGCGGATTTCGACCAGGGCCAGGGCATCCCGCAGCCGCGTCGTGATGATCTCGTCGGCCTGACTCGGCTCCGCGATTCCGGAGGGGTGGTTGTGGGCAAGGATCACGGCGGTCGCGTTCCGCGCGAGCGCCTGCTTGACGACCTCGCGCGGATGGACGCTCGCCCCGTCGACGGTTCCGCGGAACAGCTCCTCGCAGCTCGTGAGACGATGGCGGCTGTCGAGAAACAGGCAGCAGAACACCTCGTGCTCGAGATCGCGGAGCCGCGCGATCAGGTAATCCCGCGCCGCGCGCGGGCTCGCGAGCAGGGGGCCGGCCTGGAGCCGCTCGAGGTGGTGCCGGCGCACGAGTTCGAGCGCAGCCTGCAATTCCGCCCATCGCGCGGGCCCGACGCCCGACTGCCCGCACAGCGAGTGACGTCCCGCCGTGAGCAGGCCCCGGAGCGAACCGAAACGCGCGAGCAGCGAGCGCGCGAGGTCGAGGGCATTCATGCCGCTCGTGCCGTGACGCAGCCAGATTGCGAGCAGTTCCGCTTCCGACAAGGCGCCCGACCCAAGCGCCAGCAATTTTTCCCGCGGCCTTTCGGCCGGTGGCCAGTCCCGGATGTGCATGAAGGCAGTTTGCGGATTCGGATGCCGGCGCGAAGGTCGCAAATCGCGCCGGTACTGGGATAATCGGCGCATGAAGAAACTCCGGGTCCGCATACTCGACCCGCGTGTCGGCCGCGAAATCGCATTGCCGGCGAGGGCGACTTCCGGATCGGCGGGGCTCGATCTCCGCGCCTGCCTCGACGGGCCGATGGTGCTTGAGCCCGGCCAGACCCACCTCGTCCCGACCGGCATCGCAATCCATCTCGAGGATCCGGGACTTGCGGCCGTGTTGCTGCCGCGCTCCGGCCTCGGCCACAGGCACGGCATCGTCCTCGGCAACCTGGTCGGACTGATCGACTCGGATTACCAGGGCCAGGTGATGGTATCGGTCTGGAACCGCGGCGATCACCCGTTCACGATCGCGCCGGGCGAGCGCATCGCGCAGATGATCGTCGTTCCCGTCGTGCAGGTGGAACTCGAGATCGTGCCGGAATTCGAGGAGAGCGCCCGCGGGGCGGGCGGATTCGGAAGTACGTGTTAGCGCGGCTTGATCGCGCGCAATTCCTGGTAGCGCTTGATGTCCGCTTCGAAGTTCAGGCGGATGCTTTCGCGTTCCTCGCGTCGCTTCACGAGGTTCGCTTCCTGCGTCACGATGTCGCTCGACGACCGCTCGAGATCGGCCGCGACTTCATCCGGAAGGGCCGGGGCATCAGCGTTCTTGTTGATCGGCGCATAGCGCGCGGCCATGCGCTCGATCTGCGCGCGCTGCGCGCGCAGATTCGACAGCGATTGCTCCTGGATCGTGAGCTGGGCATCCACGAGCTCGATCCGGTTGTCGCGCAGGATCTCGAGCTCCTTGACCGATTGATAGGTCTGCAGCAGCACGCGGTCGCGGAGCTTGCGCTTCTGCTCTTCGCGAGCCGCCTTGTCCGCCGCCGCCTTGGCCGCCGCCTCTTCGGGCGTGATCGTGCCTTCTTCCTTGCCGACTGGAACGCCCTGGCGGTTCAGTACCTCGCGATCCTGTTCGGCATATTCGGGCGGCACGCTGTCGCCGTAGTGCACCTGGCCGTTCTTGTCGACCCAGCGATAGAGCTTCTTCTGCTTGTCAGACTGCGCGTCGGCGGCGCCCGCGATGAGTGCGAGCAGCACGACTGGAAGCAGGGCCTTCGACCACCAGCGGTTCATCCGGGGCACCTCTGTCGACATTATTCTCGGTTCCGGCACCGGGTGTCGACCGTAACTGCATCACGCTTCGCTATCGACACAGAAGCTCGTGCGGTGGTTCCTGAGCGAGGCGAGTTCGTCGCTCTGCTCCCCGGCCTCCAGGTACTCGATCAGGTGATCGAGCGTGATGATCCTGATCACGGGGATGCTGAACGCAGCCTGAACTTCCTGGACCGCGGAGAGCTGGCCCTGGCCGCGCTCCTGCCGGTCAAGCGCGAGAACGACCCCGGCCGGCGTCGCCCCCGCGGCGCGGATCATCGCGACCGATTCGCGCGCGGCAGTGCCTGCCGTAATCACGTCATCCACGATCAGGACGCGGCCTTCGAGCGGAGCGCCGACGAGATTTCCGCCTTCGCCATGCGCTTTCGTCTCCTTGCGGTTGTAAGCGAGCGGCACGTTGCGGCGATGATGCTCGGCAAAGGCGACCGCTGTGGCCGTCGCGAGCGGTATGCCCTTGTACGCGGGCCCGAACAGCATGTCGAAGGACGTTCCGGCATCGACTATCGCCTG
The DNA here is from genome assembly GCA_040878925.1 of Steroidobacteraceae bacterium. Lineage (GTDB taxonomy): Bacteria > Pseudomonadota > Gammaproteobacteria > Steroidobacterales > Steroidobacteraceae > SCUD01. The sequence continues at coordinate 69,310 of JBBDLI010000014.1, forward strand.
GGCATAGCAGGCGCCGAGCCGCGCGAGCGAGCCGCCGTCATTGATGAGCCCCGCATTGAAGAAATAAGGACTGGTGCGGCCGGACTTCAGTGTGAAGTCGCCGAACCGAAGCACCTGCTTCGCGAGGATCATCTCGATGAATTCTTTCTGGTGCGAACGCATGCAGGACTCTTGCGCCAATGCGTATCATTGCCAAACGGCCGCGGATCCAGCATGCGCATCCTCACCCTCAACTGCAACGGTGTCCGCTCCGCGGCCGGGAAGGGCCTGTTCCAGTGGCTCCCCGCGCAGGCCGCGGACGTCGTCTGCCTTCAGGAGACGAAGGCGCAGGAGCACCAGCTCGGAGATGAGTGCTTCCGGCCGGCCGGCTACCACTGCCGCTACTACGACGCGGAGCGCAAGGGATACAGCGGCGTCGCGCTCTATTCGAAGCACAAGCCCGACCGCGTGATCGCGGGATTCGGCGCGCCCGAGTTCGATCGCGAAGGGCGCTATCTCGAGTTCCAGTTCGGGCGGCTCTCGGTCGTTTCGCTCTACCTGCCATCGGGCTCGGCGGGCCCGGAGCGACAGGCCTCGAAGTACCGTTTCCTCGACGCTTTCCTGCCGTACCTGAAGAAGATCGGCAGGCGCGACCGCGACTACGTGCTCTGCGGCGACGTCAACATCGCGCACCGCGAAATCGACCTGAAGAACTGGAAATCCAACCAGAAGAACTCCGGTTTCCTGCCCGACGAGCGCGCCTGGCTCGATCGCGTCTTTGGCGAGCTCAAGTGGGTCGACGCATTCCGCGAGGTGGACCAGCGCCCCGAGCAATACACCTGGTGGTCGAACCGCGGCCAGGCGCGCGCGAAGAACGTCGGCTGGCGCATCGATTACCAGATCGCGAGCAACTCGCTCGCGGGCCGCGCGCGCGCGGCATCCATCTATCGCGACGCCTGGTTCTCCGATCACGCGCCGCTCACGATGGATTACGAGTTGTGAGCGGTCCCTGGGCTGCGCTCAAGCCGTATTTCGAGAAGGAATCGCTGGCCGCGTTCTTCGTCGGGATCTCCTCGGGCTTCCCGTACGCGATGATCGGCGCCACGCTGACCACCCGCCTCGCGCAGGAGGGCATCGACAAGCGGACCATCACCGCGTTTACGCTCGCCTTCCTCGTCTACAACCTCAAAGTTTTCTGGGCGTGGATCGTCGACGGCGTGCGCATTCCGCTGCTCGGCCGTCTCGGCCAGCGCGTGTCCTGGCTGCTGCTGGCCGGGGTCGCTGTGATCGCGGCAGTGGTGAACCTCGCGCTCGTCGATCCCACCGCGAGCATTCAGGCCACGATCGTCGCGGCCGTGCTCGTCGGCGTCGCCGGAGCCACCTACGACATCGTCATCGATGCCTACCGCATCGAGACGTTGAAGCCCTATCAGCTCGGCGTCGGTTCCGGCATGTCCCAGTACGGGTGGCGCATCGGTTCGGCGGCTGCGGGCGCGCTCGCCCTGGTCGTCGCGGAGCGCATGGGCTGGGCTGTGGCCTATTTGGCTTGCGCGGTCTTCGTGCTGCCGGCGATGCTCACTGGGCTGATCGTGGGCGAGCCCGCGCGGCACGTCGTCGCGGCCGGAAAGCGCGGCGTTGCGGCCGTCTGGAACTCCATCATCGGCCCCTTCGTGGAGTTCCTGCGGCGCACGGGTGCCTGGCTCGTGCTCCTATTCATCCTCGTGCACAAGATCGGAGACACACTCGCGAACCTCACCCTGCGCCTGCTGTTCAACGATCTCGGCTACAGCAACGACGAGATCGCGGCGTACGACGTCGCCTTCGGATTCTGGGCGTTCCTCGCCGGCATCTTCGTGGGCGGCATCCTCTACACGAAGATGGGCCTGAAGCGATCCGTCCTCCTGGCGCTCATACTCATGTGCGTCTCGAACCTGAGCTTCGCGCTGCTGGCTGCGGCGGGTCACAGCAATCTCGGGCTCGCCGCCGCGATCGGATTCGAGAACTTCGCGAGCGGCTATGGCGGCGTCGTCGTGGTGGCGTATTTCTCGGCGCTCTGCAATTTGCAGTTCACGGCTGCACAGTACGCGCTGATTTCCGCGGCAGCGAGCGTCCTCGGGCGCGTGCTGACGGGCACGACCGCCGGCGGCCTGATTCAGGCCATGGGCTACGTGAACTTCTACGTGCTGACGACCGTGCTGGCCTTGCCAGGCATCCTGCTGTTCTGGTTCATGATGCAGAGAGGCATGATCGACAGATCGCTCGGAACGGCAGGGCGGAGCAGCGAATGATCGACGAACTGCTGAAATTCTTCGTCCTCTTCTTCGTGGTGGTCGAGCCCATCTCGCTCGTGCCGCTCTTTGCGGCGATGACTGAGGGCGCAGACGAGGCGTTCCGCCGCCGCATGGCGCTGAAGGCCGTCATCGTCGCCGGTCTCGTGCTGCTCCTTTTCGCCGTGGGCGGCGCCTGGTTCCTGCGCGTCATGAACATCAGCATGGAGGCGTTTCGCATCGCGGGCGGTCTCATGCTGTTCCTGATCGCGCTCGAAATGGTGTTCGCGCGGGAATCCGGCACGCGCACGACGTCGAAGGAACTCGACGAGAGCATGAAGCGCGCGGATATCTCGGTCTTTCCGCTCGCCTTCCCGTTTATCGCGGGACCCGGCGCGCTCGCAATCGTACTCCTGACCTTCGGCGCGTCGCGGGCGGACCTGCCCCTTTCGGTCGGCTTGTTCGGAATCGTCGTGCTGGTGCTCGCGATCACCTACCTGCTGATGCGGCTGACCCCGCTCGTGATGCGCGGCATGGGCGTGACGGGCGCGAATGTCGTCAACCGGCTTTCCGGCGTCGTGCTCGCGGCGCTCGCGGTGCAGTTCATCATCGACGGCGCGAGCACCGCCTTCAGCTAGCGCCGGACGTATTCGAGATCGAATACGCGGTGGCCGAGCCGCCTGCCGCGGTCTTCGAAGCGCGTGGCGCCGCGATCCGGCCGCTCGATGCAGCCATTCCCCGGCGCGGCATTCGCGAATTCAGGCACGGCATTCAGCACCTCGAGCATCCATTCCGCATAGGGCTCCCAGTCGGTCGCCAACTTGAACCGGCCGCCACGCCGGAGCCTGTTCGCGACGAGGGCGGCGAAGGCCGGCCGGACGATGCGGCGCTTGCGGTGGCGCTTCTTGGGCCATGGATCCGGAAAGTACAGCAGGATCTCGTCGAACGAGGCGGGCGGTACTTGCGTCTCGAGGACCTCGACTGCGTCGTGTGCGATCAGCCGCACGTTCGCCAGCCCGCGCGACTCGATGGCGAGCAGGCAATGCCCGATGCCCGGCGCATGAACCTCGACGCCGAGGAAATCGGTGCCCGGCGACGCCGCCGCAAGCTCGATCAGCGTGTCGCCGTTCCCGTAGCCGATTTCCAGCACTCGCGGTGCGCGCCTGCCGAACGCCTGGTCGAGGTCGAGGCGAGTCGGGGCATACGGAATGCCCCAGCGCGGCAGCAGCTCATCGAGCGCGCGCCGCTGCGCCCGCGTGATGCGCCCGGCCCGTAGCACGTAACTTCTGACGGGTTGCCGGTTCACGCGATCAAGTCGGCAGTCAGCGCGGCGATGTTTGGAGAGCCCGTCAGGGCGAGCGTCCGATCGAGCTCGTCGGCGAGGATCGCAATCGCCCGCGCGACGCCTGCGCGGCCGCCTGCCGCAAGGCCGTAGACCGGCGCGCGGCCGAGGATCACGCCTTCCGCTCCGAGCGCCAACGCCTTTGCGATGTCGCTGCCGCGGCGAATGCCGCCATCCACGAGTATCGAAACCCGCCCGCGGACCGAGCGGGCGATCTCCGGCAGGGCCTCGATGGCGCTGATTGCACCGTCGAGCTGACGGCCGCCGTGATTGGAGACCACCAGTCCGTCGATGCCGGCAGCGATAGCGCGCTCCGCGTCCTCCGCCCGAAGGACGCCTTTCAATAGCAGCTTTCGCGGCCAGAGGTCGCGGAACCGCTTGACGTCGTCCCAAGAGAACGACGGGTCGAACATGCCGTGACCGACGAAGGAGTTCACGTCGCGGCCGGCTTCCAGTTCGCGCTCGACGTTGACGAAGCGCGGGCGGCGCGTCGCGACCGTCGCAAGCCAGCGCGGGTGCTTGAGCATGTCGAGCCTGGTCGCAAGGGTGAAACGCTGGTGCGGCAAGAGCCCGGTGCGCAGGTCCCGCTCGCGCTTGCCGGCGACGGGAAAGTCGCTCGTCAGCACCACGCACTCGAAGCCCGCGTCGCGCGCCCGCGCCATGATCGCATCGGTGATGCGCCGCTCGGAGAAGACGTAGGCTTGCAGCCATAGCCGTCCCGGTGCCTCGCGCGCGACGTCTTCGACGAGGCTCATCGAGACCGTGGACATCGCGAACGGCACGCCGGCCGCCGAAGCGGCGCGCGCGAGTTCCATGTCGCCGTCAGGCCAGGAAAGCCCGTTGAGGCCCGTCGGCCCCACGACGATCGGAAGCGCGGATGGCGCGCCGAGCATTTGCGTCGACAGGTCGCGCTTCGACACGTTCACCAGTGTGCGTGGCCGGAAGCGCAGCCGCAGGAAGGCATCGCGATTGCCGCGGAGCGTGATCTCGTCTTCCGCGCCGCCATCCACGTAGGTGAAGACGAAACGGGGCAGGCGCTTTCTCGCGATCGCGCGCAGGTCCTCGATGTTGATCGCATCCTGAAATCGCACGAACGTCTCCTAGACCGTCCGTCCGGCGACACGGCCTGTGAACAGGCAGCCACCGAGGAAGGTTCCCTCCAGGCCGCGCTTGCCGTTCATTCCGCCGCCGCCGAATCCGGCGGCTTCGCCGACGGCAAACAAGCCGGCGATCGCCCGGCCGCTTGCGCCGAGGACGCGGCATTCCAGGTCCGTCTGGAGCCCGCCCATGCTCTTGCGGCTGATCACGTATTCGCGGATCGCCATCAAGGGCATCGCCGCGCGATCCAGGATCGGCTGGAATGCGCAGGTCCGCATCCGGTCGCCCGGCCACTTCCGCACCGCGGCGATGCGCCTCAATTGCTCGTCGTCGTGAAAGCGCTCGCCGCGCCGGATGGCCGCGTCGTAGCGCGCGACCGCGGCCTCGACGCTCGCGAGATCGACGACGTCGTCGCCATTCAGCGCATTCATCCGCTCGACGAGTTCCGGCAGCGTGTCGGCGAGCACGATGTCCTCGCTGTTGCGGGTCAGCTCATCGTAGAGCCAGCGGTTGCCGAACAGGAGGTCGAGTGCGACACGGAGCCGCTTGCGGTCGCGTATCGCGGGATTGAACTCGGCGCCGGAAACCGCGAGCTCGCGAAGCGCGATGCGGCGGTTGAGAAGCTGCCAGCTATAGCCGCCGGGCTCATGACAGATGCGCGCGACGAGATCATGCGTGTCGAATCCCGCCACGAGCGGCATCGGCCCGATGCGCTCGCCGCGCGAATTGAGCCAGAGCGCGGACTTCGGCGGCACGAGCGACAGGCCATGGCCGGGCTTGCGCGGACGCCAGTGCCGGATGCCCGCGGCGTAATTCCATTGCCAGTCGAGGTGGGTGACGTTTGCACCCACGGCCGCGGCAGCATCGTGCAGCGCGCCATTCGCGAAACGATGCGATCCATTCAGTATCACGGGCGGCGGCGCGCCCCAATCCGGATGCCAGTGCCGGCGCACGCGCTCGATGTCGCCGTTGATGCCGCCCGTGGCGACGACGACCGCTTCGCTCGCGATCTCGAAGGGCCGGCCGTCGGGCTCGACCGTGCCGCGAAGCCCGCCGACGATTCCCGCGCGCGTGACGAGCGCGTCCACCCGGTGGCCGAAGCGCAGATCGAGCAGGTCGCGGCGCGGGTGGCCCAGGAGCCGGCCGATCAGCGCATCTGCCAGGGCGCGGCCCGTGCCCCAGACGAGATGAAACCGAGGCACGGAATTCCCGGGCGCATAGAGTCCGCGTTCGGCCCACATCGGCATCGGCATGAACCGGATGCCGTTCGCGGACAGCCATTCATAGACGTCCGGCACGCAGCGTTCGACATAAGCGCGCGCCCAGGCCCGGGGCCATTCATGCTCCGGGCCAAGCTCGCCGAAGGCGAGCCAGTCCGCCAATCCGAGTTCGACGCCGTCCTGGATCCCGCGGCGGCGTTGCAAAGGCGTGCCGGCGAACCAGAGGCCGCCGAACGCGTCCTTCGCCTGGCCGCCCAGGTTTTCCTCGAGATCGCGATCGACGAGGGCGACCCGCCGGCCCCGGGAGAGGGCCTCGATCGCCGTGACGATTCCCGCGATTCCCGCGCCGGCGATCGCGACGTCGGCCGAATGGCGGTCGGGGATCATGACGGAGTATATTCCGCGAGTAATCCGATCCAGGGGAGGGGGGAACATGAACTCCTGTGCGCGCGTGCTTCGCCCGATTGCGGCGGTCGTGACCGGTTTGACGTTGGCGATGAGTGCCCAGGCACAGGGTGTGCTGGACACCAAGAAAGGAAAGGGCGGCTCGGAAGTCCAGGGTGCGGCGGGTACCCAGGGTGCTCAAGGCGCGGCCGGCGATCTGGAGCGTTGCGACAAGGCGATGGGAGCGGTCGCCGTCGTCGAGCCGCAGGACTACGTGATGGGTGCGCTCGCGCGCTACAACCTGCAATCGCCCGTCGGCCTGATCCGAATGATGATCCAGCAGTCGAACTGCTTCATCGTCGTCGAGCGCGGCCAGGGCATGCAGAACATGATGCAGGAGCGGGCGCTCGCGGGCGGCGGCGAGATGCGCTCCGGGTCCAACATCGGCGGCGGCCAGATGGTCGCGGCCGATTTCATCCTGACTCCGTCCGTCGTTTTCTCCGAGAGCAACGCGGGCGGCATGGGCGGGGCGCTCGGCGGGCTGCTTGGCGGGAAGGCTGGGGTGATCGGGGCCGTCGTGGGCGGCCTCAAGTTCAAGGAAGCGCAGACGAGCATGCTGGTCGCGGACGCGCGGTCCGGCGTGCAGGTCGCGTCGGCGGAAGGAAGCTCCAAGAAAGCCGATCTCGGCCTGGGAGCGGCGGTTTTCGGCGGCGGCGCGGGCGGCGGCATCGGCGGCTATGGCAACACGAACGAGGGCAAGATCATCGCCGCGAGCTTCGCCGACAACTACAACAACGTGGTCCGCGCGATACGCAACGATCCGAGCCTGCAGCGGGACGTCGGCTCGCTCGCTCAGGAAGCGGCGGCGGGCGGCACGACGAAGGCCGGCGCCGTCTACAACGAGGGCGACGTGCTCTATCCCAAGATCGCGGGCGTGAAGATCATGGGAAGCGCGGCCGACGCGGGCGCGACTGTCGCGATGCTCGCCAAGGGCGAAGAGCTCATCTACATGGGCGAGGAGCAGAACGGCTTTCTGAAGATCGAATCCGCCAAGGGCGGCGGCTGGGTCAAGAAGATCCTGGTCGCGAAGTAGCGGCGACACCCAGGCGCTCGATTTCCGCGATCATTTCGATCGCGATCTGGCGCTCGCCCATGATCACGGTGTTCGCCCCGAGTTCCTCGAGGTGGCGGATTTCAGCGTCGGAATGCGCCCGCGCGACGATCACAATGCCCGGGTTGACGGAGCGCGCATGCTTCGCGATTCGCCCGGCCTCGAAGGCGTTCGGAATGGCGATCACGAGCCGCTCTGCGGTTTCGAGTCCCGCAGCGCGGATGATCTCGCGACTCGCCGCATTGCCCTCGATGAGCGTGTATCCGCGCTCGCGCAATTCGCCTACCCGGTCCGCGTCGCTCTCAACGACGACGAATCGAGCGCCCATCCTTTGGAGCGCCGAGGCGACAAGGCTTCCCACGCGCCCGTAGCCGACGAGCACGCTGTGGCCGCGCAGGTCGGCCGGGGAGCTGCCGGGAGGCGCGGCGGCCCCGCCGCCGCCCCGGAACTTCCGGACGCGCAACTCGATCAGAGGCTCGATCCGCCGGGTCAGCCCGAAAGCGAAGGGATTGATGATGATCGAAATCATCGCGGCGGCGAGGACCAGGTCGCGGCCCTGCTCCGGTAGGATTCCCATCGAGAGACCGAGCCCGATCAGGATGAAGGAAAACTCGCCGATCTGGGAAAGGCTCGCTACAATCGTCATGGCGACGCCGACCGTGTGGCGGAAGAGCAGCACGATGACGAACGCGGCGACCGACTTGCCGATCAGCACGATGAAAAGCGTCCCAAGCAGCGCGACCGGCTCGCGCAACACGATGCTCGGGTCGTACAGCATCCCGACTGCGACAAAGAACAGTACGGCGAAAGCCTCGCGAAGCGGAAGGCTTTCCTCGGCCGCGCGGTGGCTGAGTTCCGATTCTCCGAGCACCATGCCGGCGAAGAAGGCGCCGAGAGCGAACGACACGCCGAACAGCTTGGCCGCGCCGAAGGCGACGCAGAGCGCGATCGCGAGCACGGCGAGGCGGAAGAGCTCACGCTGCTGCGCGACCGAGTGCAGCACGCGCGGGATCACGCGCCGGCCGACGACGAGCATCAGCGCCACGAAGCCGGCTATCTTCGCGATCGTCAGGCCGATTGCGATCGCGATGGCTAGGCCGCCGGCTTGTGGCGCTGACACGTCGTTCCCGGCTGATCCAAGCGAGTCGCCGAGCGCCGGCAAGAGAACCAGCGCGAACACCATGGCGATGTCCTCGACTACCAGCCATCCGACCGCGATGCGGCCTCGCTCCGAAGTCACGAGGCCGCGGTCCTCGAGCGCGCGCAGAAGCACTACAGTGCTCGCGACCGAGAGGGCAAGTCCGAAAATGACGCCGGCTTCCCAACTCCAGCCGAGCTGATGCCCGAGGAGGGCGCCCAAAGCCGTTGCGACGGCGATCTGAACGATCGCGCCCGGCAATGCGATCGCCCGCACGGCGAGCAGGTCGCGGAACGAGAAATGCATGCCGACGCCGAACATCAAGAGGATCACGCCGATTTCCGCAAGCTCGTTGGCGATCGCCTGGTCCGCGACGAAACCGGGTGTGAATGGCCCGACGGCGACGCCCGCGAGCAGGTAGCCGACAATCGGCGATACGCGCAGGCGATTCGCGATCGCGCCGAATAGGAATGCGAGCCCGAGGCCCCCGACGATCGTCGCAATGAGCGGTGTAGCGTGATCCATGTGCGTCATGCAATTTAGCACGCGACCGCATAGAATCCAGCGCAGCAGGCGGGTGTAGTTCAATGGCAGAACTGCAGCTTCCCAAGCTGCTAACGTGGGTTCGATTCCCATCACCCGCTCCATCCTCATGAACACCGGAATTCAGGCACTTCTCGGCGGCATCCTGATCGGCCTCGCGGCGACGCTGCTGCTCTGGTCGATCGGGCGAATTGCCGGGATCAGCGGCATCGTCAACGGGATCATGGGTGCGCCGCGCGGCGACCGCGCGTGGCGCGCCGCGTTCCTCGCCGGGATGATGATCGTCGGGGCGCTGGCCATGCAGTTCGTGCCGTCGCCGCCGCGCATCCAGACCGGCGCGACGCCGTTGCTGCTTGCCGCCGGATTCCTGGTCGGATTTGGGACCCGCGTGGGCAGCGGCTGCACCAGCGGACACGGCGTCTGCGGCCTCGGCCGGCTGTCGTGGCGCTCGGCGGCTGCGGTCGTCACGTTCATGGCGGCGGGCATGGCGACCGTGTACGTGATGCGGCACCTGCCGGGATCGGCGTCATGAAGGCCGGTCTCCTCGCCGCATTTGGATCCGGCGCGCTGTTCGGCGCTGGTCTCGCGATTTCGAGCATGACGGACCGTTTCGTCGTCCTCGGATTCCTCGACGTCGCCGGCGCATTCGATCCGACACTCGTATTCGTCATGCTTGGCGCCGTCACCGTCACGGCAATCGGATTCCGGCTCGTGCTGAGGATGCGCGCGCCGGCGCTCGGCGGCGGATTCCGGCTGCCGACGAAGGACGCCGTGGACATGCGGCTACTTGCAGGCGCTGCGATCTTTGGCGTTGGCTGGGGTCTTGCTGGATTCTGCCCGGGGCCGGTGCTGGTCGACGGCGCCGCCGGGCTGCCGGACGCCTGGGTGTTCGTGCCGGCAATGCTCGCGGGGAGCTTTTGCGCAGGCAGGATCGCCGCGGCATGAGCGCCAACCGCGATGCGCTCGTCGCCGCCGCGCGCGAGAGCTGCCAACGGTCGCATGCCCCGTACTCCGGAATTCACGTCGGGGCCGCGGTGCGCTCCGCGAGCGGCAACGTGTATTGCGGGACCAATGTCGAGAACGCGGCTTACCCGCTTGGGAACTGCGCGGAGACGAGCGCGATCGCGGCCGGCGTGCAGGCCGAAGGCGTGAAATTCCGGATCGCAGAGATCGCAGTCTGGGCGACGGATGGCGGCGGGCGGCTTCTCGCTGCCTCGCCCTGTGGCGGATGCCGGCAACGGATTCTCGAGCTCGCCGTCGACGGCCGCGTGAGCGTTCACTTTCCCTGGCAGGGGGGCGAGGTGCGCACGGCGAGCATCGATGAGTTGCTGCCATACGCCTTCTTCCTGCCGGCCGCCCGTCACGAGAAATGAATCCGGCGGATCGTGCGACGGACGCGCGCGTGCTCGCGACCCTCGATCTCACGAGTCTCGGCGAGGACGACACGCCGGCCGACGTCCGAGCACTTTGCGTGAAAGCTGCCGCATGCGCGACGCATCCCGCCGCCGTCTGCGTCTTTCCCGAGCACATCGTCACCGCGCGCGCGGGGCTCGACGAATCCGGCGCGCCGGACGTCGCAGTCGCGACTGTCGTGAACTTTCCCGACGGCGCCAGCGATCCGGGCCGGGCGCTGCGCGAGACGCGGCGCGCGCTCGCGGCCGGGGCCGACGAGATCGACGTGGTCTTTGCCTGGCGTGCCTACGTCGGCGGCGACCGCGAAAGCGGCCCGTCAATCCTGCGGCGATGCAAGGAAGCCTGTGGCGGGAAACTGCTGAAGGCAATCATCGAGACTGGCGAACTGCGAGATCCGCTCCTGATCCGCGAGCTGTGCCTCGCGGCGATCGACGCCGGGGCGGACTTCGTCAAGACCTCGACCGGCAGGAGCCGCACCGGCGCGACGCTTGAAGCTGCGCGGGTGATCCTGGAATGCCTTCGCGAACGCGGCCGCGGCGGATTCAAGGCATCGGGCGGAATCAGGACACTCGCGCAGGCGCGCGATTATCTCGAGCTGGCAGAGCGGATTTGCGGCACCGGATGGGCGACGCCCGGGAAATTCCGCATCGGCTCGAGTTCCTTTCTTGTCGGGAGCCTCGCGCGGAATTCGGACCAGTAGTGGAGCGTAATCTTTCCATTGAGGTTCTCGATCAGTGACAAACAGTTTTCAACCCAGTCGCCGTCATTGCAGTACAGCACGCCGTCGATCTCGCGGATGGCCGCGTGGTGTATGTGCCCGCAGACGATGCCGTCGCATCCGGCGCGCGCGGCGGCCCGGGCGGCGGCTTCCTCGAACAGCGCGATGTAGGCGCGCGCATCGGAGACTCGCCGCTTGAGCCAGGCGGTCAACGACCACTCGCGCAGTCCGAGGGCACGTCGTGCCAGATAGATCAGGTGATTGATCCTGAGCGCGATCGAGTAGAAGACGGAACCCAGCCTGACTCGCTAGCGGCCGCAGCGGACGGCGGCGTCGAACTCGTCGCCGTGCAGAAGCAGAATCCGCCGGCCGTCAGCTGTCAGGTGCATGTGCTGACGGCGGATTTCGATCCCGCAGATGCTCATGCCCGCGAACTCCCTCGCGGCCTCATCGTGATTTCCCGGCATGTAGACGACGCGAACTCCCGAGCGCGCACGATCAACGAGGGTTCTGAGGACATCCTGGTGCGCCTGCGGCCAGCAGACCGAGCGGCCGAGCGCCCAGAAATCGACCAGGTCGCCGATGACGAAAATGTTGCGTGCGTCAACTTCCGCGAGGAACGCGAGTAGTTCGTTCGCGCGGCTGCCCCGATGCCCCAGGTGAATGTCCGAAATGAAAACGCTGCGGACCTTCATGGGCCGACAGCTTCGCGGCCGACCGTTAATGATCCATGACAGCCAGGTGAATTCTTTTTTACATTCGGCTACTTGGACGCATTATCTAATGCATCTTATGACAATCGGCGCGAAACCGCCCCCTCGCGGGTTATCTTTGACAGATGACCTGGCTGCCGCAGGAAACGATCCGGATCAAGCGCGATGGCGGCACGCTCGATGCCGGACAACTCGGGAGAATTGCAGAGAGCATAGGCGACGGCAGCCTGAGCGACGCGCAGGTCGGCGCGTTTGCGATGGCCGTCCATTGTCGTGGCATGACGCCAGACGAGTGCGCGGCTTTCACGATGGCGATGCGCGACACCGGCGAAGTCTTCGACTGGACCAGGGAGTCGCTGCCCGGCCCCGTGCTCGACAAGCATTCGACCGGTGGCGTCGGCGATCTCGTTTCGCTCGCACTCGGGCCGATGCTCGCCGCCTGCGGCGCCTGGGTGCCGATGATCGTCGGGCGCGGGCTCGCGCACACCGGCGGGACGCTCGACAAGCTCGAATCGATTCCGGGCTACCAGTCGCGGCCTCCGCCCGAGCGCGTGCGCCGCGCGCTCCGCGATGCGGGTGTCGCGATCATCGGCGCGGGCGAGCGCATCGCTCCGGGCGACCGGAGGCTTTACGCGATCCGCGACGTTACGGCAACGGTCGATTGCCTGCCGCTGATCGTCGCCTCGATCCTCTCGAAAAAGCTGGCCGCAGGACTGCACGCACTCGTGCTCGACATCAAGACGGGCGGCGGAGCCGTACTTCCCGAACCTGAGCGCGGGCGCGAGCTCGCGCGCGCGATGATTTCGACCGCCGCAAAGGCGGGCCTGCCAGTGTCGGCGTTGTTGACCGACATGTCGGAGCCGCTCGCACGGTCGGCGGGGAATGCGCTGGAAGTGCGCGAGGCGATCTCGATGCTGCGGGGAGAGGCCTGCGACGCGCGCCTTCTCGAGGTGACGCTCGCGCTCGGCGCGGAGGTCATGATCCTGGGCCGGCTCGCAGGCGACGCCGACACGGCCCGTGCCGCGCTTTCCCGTTCACTGGCGAGCGGCGCCGCGGCCGAGCGCTTCGCGCGCATGGTCGCCAGTCTCGGCGGTCCCGCCGACCTGATGGAAAGCCCCGATGCGCATCTGGCGAGAGCGCCGATCGCGCTCGACGTGCCGGCATCGCAGGGCGGGTTCGTGACTGCGATCGATACGCGCGCGCTCGGTCTGGTCGTCGTGGCTCTCGGCGGTGGGCGCATGGCTCCGCACCAGTCGATCGATGCCGGGGTCGGTCTCGACCGGCTCGCGGCGCGGGGCGCTACGGTCCAGAAGGGCCAGCCGATTGCGCGAATTCATGCGGCGGATGGCGCCGGCGCCGAAGCGGCAGCGGCGGCTGTTTCCCGGGCCTACTCGATCGGGGGTCAGCGGCCGGAAGCGCGGCCGCTGATCGAGCGAATCGACTAGCGGGCGCGACGCGGCCGGAATCGCCGCGCGGGTGCTTTGGCGCGTCGAAGCACCGGCGCATGTTCGACGCGCGCGAACGGCGGCGTGGGTGAGAACGGCACGGCCTGCCGCATCGTCCTCTCGATGTCCCGGAGCAATGATGCCTCGTCCGCGGACACGAGCGAAACCGCATGCCCGTCGTTTCCGGCGCGTGCCGTCCGGCCGATGCGATGCACATAGTCCTCGGGCACATGCGGCATGTCGTAATTGACGACCTGCGGCAGCTCGCGGATGTCGAGTCCCCGCGATGCGACTTCGGTTGCGACGAGCGCTGTCAGCCGGCCCGCTTTGAAGTCGGCGAGCGCGCGGGTTCGCGCCGCCTGGCTCTTGTTGCCGTGGATCGCGGCGGAGCGGATGCCGGCACGCCCGAGCTGTTCGGCCAGGCGGTTCGCGCCGTGCTTGGTGCGCGTGAACACGAGCGCTTGTTGCCAACGGCCCTCGCCATTGGCGCCGTTCTCAAAGAGGTGCACCAGCAGATGCCGCTTGTCGTCCTTGGCGACGCGAAATGCGCGCTGCACGACTCGATCGACCGTGCTGTTCGGCGGCGTGACTTCGACCTGCGCCGGATTCACGAGAATCCGCGCGGCGAGCGCGCGGATGTCGGGTGTGTAGGTCGCCGAGAACATCAGGTTCTGGCGCTTCGACGGAAGCAGCTTGATGACGCGCCGGATGTCGTGAATGAATCCCATGTCGAGCATCCGGTCCGCTTCGTCGAGCACGAGGTGCCGGACCTGCGACAGATCGACCAGACCGCGATTCGCGAGGTCGAGCAGGCGGCCGGGCGTCGCGACCAGGATGTCGCAGCCCGAGCGCAACCCGTCGATCTGCGGCTTTTCGCCGACACCGCCAAAAATTACGCGCGAGCGCAACTGCTTGTTCGCTCCATAGACCCGGATGCTCTCCAGGATCTGGGCGGCGAGCTCGCGGGTCGGCGCGAGAACGAGTGCGCGCGGCGCGCGGCCTGCGGCCGCGTGCAGCAACTGGAGCAGCGGCAGCACGAACGCCGCCGTCTTGCCGGTGCCCGTCCGGGCGCCGGCCAGCAGGTCGCGACCGGCGAGCACCGGCGGAATGGCTTCCGCCTGGATCGGCGTCGGGGTGGCGTAGCCGTGCGCGGCAATGGCAGAAAGCAGCCCGGGTTCTAGCCCGAGATCCTTGAAATTCATGATGATTCTGGGGGTCCGAGGAGGGAAAGGCGCGCGGACTATACAGGAAGTCAGGCCCGTGTGCGACGATCCGCGCACCGAGACGGAGGGGAGGTGTCCCATGCGCATTCTTGTTACGAGCCTGCTCGCGGCGTGCTGCCTGGCCCTGTCCGGTTGCGGTTACAACAAGATCCAGACCGAGGACGAGGCGGTGACAGCCGCCTGGTCCGAAGTCGTCAACCAGTATCAGCGGCGCGCGGACCTGATCCCGAATCTCGTGAATACCGTCAAGGGTTTTGCGGCCCAGGAGCAGGCGGTGCTGATCGGCGTCACGGAGGCGCGCGCCCGCGCGACTTCGATTCAGGTCACGCCCGAAATGCTCGACGATCCGGAGACGCTCAGGAAATTTCAGGCCGCGCAAGGTGAACTGACGAATGCGCTGAAGAGCCTGATCGCCATCAGCGAGAACTACCCCGACCTCAAGTCGGACCAGAACTTTCGTGATCTGCAGGCGCAGCTCGAGGGCACCGAAAACCGCATCACGGTCGCTCGCAACCGCTACATCGAAGCAGTGCAGATCTTCAATGGAACCATCCGGCGATTCCCGGTCAATCTGACGGCGATGCTGTTCAACTACGACGTCAAGCCGAATTTCACGGTCGAAAACGAGGCGGAGCTCTCGAAGCCGCCCGCGGTCGATTTCGACAGCGAATGATCCGGCATTCCGCGCTGCGCTTCGCCGTGCTGGTCGCGGCGCCGCTGTTGCTTGCGGCGCTGCAGCCCATTCCGCCACTCAAGAGCCGCGTCACCGACCTGACAGGCACGCTCTCGCCCGCGGAGCAGGCCGGACTCGAATCACGGCTCGCCGAATTCGAGTCGCAGAAAGGCGCGCAGATAGCCGTCCTCATCGTTCCAACGACGCAACCGGAGGAGATCGAGCAGTACTCCATCCGCGTCGTCGACGGCTGGAGGCTCGGACGTGCACAGCCGGATGACGGGGCGCTGCTCCTGATCGCGAAGGATGACCGGAGCCTCCGCATCGAGGTGGGCCGCGGTCTCGAAGGTGCGCTCACGGATCTCGTGAGCAAGCGGATCGTCTCCGACACGATCGCGCCGCTCTTCCGGCAGGGTGACTTCGCGGGCGGAATCAGCGCGGGGATCGAGCAGATGATCCGCGTGATCGACGGCGAACCCTTGCCTCCTCCGGACCCGCAATGGATCCGCGGGCCGGAAAAGCTGGCCGGGCAGTTGCCATTCGTGCTGGGTCTGATTTTTGTCGGTTCGCTCGTGCTGCGAGCCCTGTTCGGCCGCGCGCTGGGCTCCGTTGCGACCGGCGCCGCCACTGGCTCTTTCGTCTGGTGGGTGACGCAGGCGCTCGGCTTCGCAATTGGAGTCGGCGTCTTCGCCCTCATCGCTTCGTTGTTGCTCGGTTTTCAGAACGGCGGCCGTTGGTCGAGCCGTCCGGGCCACGGCGGCTGGTCACCCGGCGGGTGGGGCGGCGGGGGGTTCGGTGGCGGGATCAGTCGTGGCGGCGGGGGATTCGGCGGCGGCGGCGGCAGCTTCGGCGGCGGCGGCGCATCGGGGCGGTGGTAGCCCGTGCAACTCACGCGCGTACTGCGGCATTTGTTTGCGACCCGCTGGGGCACGCGGCGCCGGTTCACGGCGAAAGTGCTGGCGCGCATCGAGGAGGCCCTGAAGCGGATCGAGGCGCAGCATGCCGGTGAATTGCGGTTCGCGATCGAGACCGCATTCGACCTGCCGGAACTCTGGTACGACGTGACGCCGCGACAGCGCGCGCTGCAAGTTTTCGGACTACTGGGAGTCTGGGACACCGCCGGCAATAACGGCGTGCTCATCTATGTGCTGATGGCCGACCATGACGTCGAGATCGTTGCGGACCGCGCGATTGCTGCGCGCGTGCCGCAGTCCGAGTGGGACGCGTTGTGCCGGGACATGGAGGCGCATTTCCGGGCCGGCCGCTTTGCCGAGGGTGCGGAGTCCGGTATCGCCGGCATCGGGCGGCTGCTCGCCAGGCATTTTCCGGGGCCTGGCGGGGATCGTGACGAGCAGCCGAACCGGCCTGTGCTGCTATAGGAAGGCGTCGATGCCGATTCAGGCCAGCGAGTGGTAGACCTTCTGCACGTCGTCGTCCTGCTCCAGCCGGTCGATGACCTCGAGCGCCTCATTGGCCGAGGCTTCCGGCAACTCGACGGGCGTCGTGCAGATGTATTCCTGCTCCGCTGACAAAGGCGCGATCCGCCTTTCCTCGAGCCGTTTCTGCAATTGCCCGAAATCCTCGAAGGCGCAGCGGACGACGAGCTGCGCTTCGCCGCTCTCGCCGGTGCCTTCGCCCATTTCGTCGAGCCCAAGGTCGATCAGGTCGAGTTCAAGCTCGTCCTGGTCGATGCCGGCGGGGTCGAGGCGGAAAACGCCCATGCGCCGAAACAGGAAGCTGACGCTTCCATTGCTCGCGAGGTTGCCGCCGTGCTTGCTGAGGATGTTGCGGACGCTCGCGACCGTCCGCGTCGGGTTGTCCGTCGCCGTTTCGACGAGCAATGCGATTCCGTGCGGCGCGTAGCCTTCATAGAGCACCTGCTGGTAATCCGCCGCGCCCTGTCCGGACGCGCGCCGGATCGCCGCCTCGATCTTGTCCTTCGGCATGTTGATTGCGCGGGCGTTCTGGATCACGCGGCGCAACGCCGGGTTGTTCGCAGGGTCCGCGCCGCCGGACTTGACGGCGATGGTGATGTCCTTGCCGATCCGCGCGAACTGCTTCGCCATGCGGTTCCAGCGCGCGAACATTGCGTGCTTGCGGACTTCGAAGATGCGGCCCATGTGGCAGTATGCCGCCATGCGTGAAGCCGCGCAGCGCTGGGCGATCGAACGCGTGCTGAACGTGGCGCGGGCCGTCCTCGCGCGCGATCCGAGTCCGCCCCGCATCCGCGCTCTGACCGCGCGCGCGGCGCCATTGATTGCGAGACGTGAATCTTTCGAGGCCTCGGAGCCGTTCGCAGTCGGAGAGGCGCGGGCCTGGTGGATCCAGCCGGCCGGAGTCCCGCCCGGCGGCGTGATCCTGTACTTCCACGGCGGCGGCTTCATCGCGGAAGCGCGTGCGATTCACGATCCGCTGCTCGCGGCGATCGGTCGGGCATCCGGCGCGCGCGGTTTCATGGTGGATTATCGGCTGGCGCCGGAGCATCCGTTTCCGGCCGCGAGGGACGACTGCTTCGCGGCCTGGAACTATCTGCTGTCGTCCGGCATCGATCCGGGCCGCATCGTGTTCGCCGGCGACTCGGCGGGCGGCAATCTCGCAGTCGTGACCGCCATGCGCGCGCGCGACGAGGGCATGCCGCAGCCGGCGGCGGTCATCCTCATGTCGCCGCTGCTCGACCTGACATTCAGCGGCGCGTCGATGGAACGGAACGACGGGATCGATCCGATGTTCCGCGCCGCCACCGTGCGGTCGATTCAGACTTACTACGGCATGGGTCTCGACCTGCGCGATCCGCGATTGTCGCCGCTGTTCGGGCGCCTGAACGGACTTCCGCCGATGATGCTCCTGGTCGGGAGTTCGGAGTTGCTGCTCGACGACACCCTCAGGTTCGCGGCGCGCGTGGCCGGGGCGAAGACGAGCGTCTGGCACGGAATGCCGCACGTATTCCCGGCGCTGCGCGGCCTCGCCGCGGGCGATCGCGCGATTGGCGAGATCGGCGACTTCATCCGTGATAACACGTCGGCCGCCACCATGGGCGCCGGCTGAGCCGGCGCCCACCTGGCATCAACGCGACTGCGGGTCGTGTTTCTGCCGGTAAATGCGCGTGCTCATGCGGTCGGCGTGCCGGTGCAACCGGACGCGTTCGGCGCGCGTGACGATGCCGTCCGACTTCGCGATGCGCTGGCGCTGGTTTTGCTCGCGCGCATCGAGCCAGGGCGTGCCTGCCACGGCCGGCGCGGTGATCGCCGTCAGCACGGCGGCAAGGGCGAGTTTCCTGAACATGTTGAGTCTCCCGCACCAATCGCTCACGATTTGTGGCGTTCACTGAGAGGAACGGCCGAATGCGGCCCGGGTTGACGAGGATTTCATGCATCCGCTTGCCCGCCTCATTGCCGACGTTCCCGACTTTCCGCAGCCGGGCATATTGTTCCGTGACATAACGCCCTTGCTGCGCACGCATTTCAATGAGGCGATCGACGCCCTCGACGGGCTCTGGTCCGAAGCGGAGTGGGCGGAAACCGACGCGGTCGCCGGCGTGGAATCGCGCGGTTTCATACTCGCCGCTGCGCTCGCCGAAAGGCGCCGCAAAGGTTTCGTGCCGATCCGCAAGAAAGGAAAACTGCCCCCACCGGTCGTCGAGCGCCGCTACGAGCTGGAATACGGCGCGGCGGTGCTCGAGATGCAGCGCGGGGCAGGGAAACTGCTCCTCATCGACGACGTGCTTGCGACCGGTGGCACGCTCGCCGCCGCGGCGGCGCTCGCCGCGGATGCCGGATTCCGGATCCTGCATGTCGGCGTGCTGATCGATCTCGGCATCGCCCGCGATTTTCGCTGCCAGGGCCAGGCCGCGCGCACCGTCATTCGCTATGGCGCGTGAAGGGCCCGCCATCGTCGTCGCCATGGCGCTGCCGGCCGAAAGCGACGGCCGATTCGAAAAGCAAGGGATCGAGGTTCTCTACACCGGTGTCGGGAAAGTGAATGCGGCTGTCGCCCTGATGCGCCGGCTTGCGCGCCATCGCCGTGAAGGCTGCGAACCGCCGTTCGTCGTCAACTTCGGCACGGCCGGCGGGGTCAGCGTGCCGCCGCGCACGCTGGTGGCCTGCCACCGGTTCGTGGATCGCGACATGGATGTCTCGCCGCTGGGTGTTGCGCCGGGCGTGACGCCGTTCGATGAGTTGCCGCCCGTGCTGGAGTTCCCGCCCTGTTTTACCGGATTGCCGGAAGCCCTGTGCGGCACCGGTGATTCGTTCGCGACGCGCGCGCAACGGGTCGCGTGCGACGTCGTGGACATGGAAGCCTACGCGCTCGCGAAGGCCTGCCGCATCGACGGCGCGGGATTCGCCTGCGCAAAGTATGTGAGCGACGGCGCCGACGACCGGGCGGCGGAGCACTGGCGGGAGAATGTGGCCGGCGCGGCTGACCTGTTCGTGAAGCTGTATGAAGAACTCGTCAGCCGGCTTGCGTCAGGCGCGAACCTTGCTTGAGCGCCATGTAGCCGCGGACGATTTCGAGCGCGCTCTTGGGGCAGGGGGGAAGCTCCGCGTCGCTCTTGCCGAGCGGAGTGATCCGCTCGCCCCAGCGCAACACGTGCGCGGACCAGGAAAGCCCGGCGCCGAAGCCTGTCAGCAGGAGATTGCATCCGGGCGCGACGCGGCCGTCTTCGAGCGCCTCGACGAGCGCGACCGGCACGGTCGCGGAAGACATGTTGCCGTAGCGCTCGATGTTGACGTAGCACTTCTCCATCGGGATGCCGGCGCGCTTCACGACGGCCTCGATGATGCGGAGATTCGCCTGGTGCGGCACGACGAGGTACACGTCGTCCGCGTGGAGGCTGCGCGCCGACAGGACGGCCTCGCAGGCCCGGCTCATGCCGACGACCGCGCGCTTGAAGATCTCCTGTCCTTCGAATACCCATTCGGTGTCGCCGAGAACCCAGCCGCGGTTCGCGTAGCGCGTTCCCATCCCATGCACCTGGAGAATCCCGCGCACGTCGCCGTAACAACCGAGCTTGTCGGCGAGCACTCCTTCTTCTATCGCGGTCGCCTGGAGCACGACCGCGGCGCAGCCGTCGCCGAAGAGCACCGACACATTACGATTGCTCCAGTCCATCAGCGACGAGATCAGCTCGCCGCCGATCACGAGCGCGTTGCGCACCACGCCGGTCTTGATCATCGAGCTTGCAGTGGTGAGGCCGTAGAGAAAACTGGTGCAGGCGGTGTTGACGTCCATCGCGCCGGCGCCATGGGCGCCCAACTTGTTCTGGACCCAGGAAGCCATGTTCGGCACCTGTTCATCCATGCTGCAGGTGCCGAAGACGATGAGGTCGAGGTCGCCGGCCTCGAGGCCCGCGCCCGCCAGCGCACGGCAGGCGGCGACATAACCCAGCTCGCCGAGCGTGACGTGGGAGACGCGCCTTTCGTGGATGCCGGTCCGCGAGCGGATCCACTCGTCGTCGGTATCGAGGAAGGTCGCCAGATCGGCGTTCGACAGGATGGCGGGCGGCATGCATTTGCCCCAGCCGGTGATCGTCGCAAACTGCGCTGCCATACCGTCCGGATTGTAAGGCTTCCAACCATTGGGGCGGCCGGAGCGTCCAAGTACATGAACGGACAACGGATTGGATGCTGCGGGTGACGATTCTGGCGAGTGCGGCGGAGAGCAGCGGCGAACTCGTGGCGCGGGCCTGCAGAGGCGACTCGAACGCCTTCGAGGATCTGTATCGGCAGCACGTCGGCCGCGTCTATGGGCTTTGCCTGCGCATGACGGGCCAGCCCGAGTCGGCGGAAGACCTGACCCAGGACACTTTCGTCAGCGCGTGGCGAAGCCTGCCGGGCTATGAGGGCAGGAGCAGTTTCTCAACTTGGCTGCACCGTATCGCGGTCAATGCAGTGCTGGCGCGCAGGCGCAGCCCCCAAGGCCGGAACGAAGTCAGCCTGACGGACGAGACAGGAGAGCAGATGGATTTCGTGGCGGAACACCCGATGGACGAGGCGACACCGATCGACATCGAGCGGGCGATTGCGGCGCTGCCGCCGGGCGCGCGCGACATCGTCGTGCTCCACGGAATCTACGGTTACAGCCACGAGGAAGCCGCAGGCATGTTGGGCGTCGCGGTGGGGACCTGCAAGGCCCAGTTGCATCGCGCGCGCCACCTGATGCGCGCGCGAATGGGCACGGAGATGTCGACATGACCACCCTTCCATTCGGCCCGCGGAACGAGCCTCCCGATCCGCTGCTCGCCAGGGCCGCGGAGTTGCCGAAGGACGTGGCGCCGCCGCGCGACCTGTGGCCGGCGATCGCCGCGCGGATCGCGGAACGGCCGCAACAGGCGAAGTCCCGCAGCTTCGGCTGGCCGGCTGCGCTCGCGGCGGGCTTCCTGGTCGCCTCGGTCTCGGCCTTGTTGACCTGGGGCTTGATGCGGGAGCCCGATTCCGCGGTACAGATTGCCCGGCCGCAGGCGGTTGAGACTGCGATCGTGCCGGTCAACTACGGGACGCATTCGGGACTCACGGCGGCGGAATTCGCCGCGCGCGACGAGCTGCTCGTCCGGTTCCGCGAGAAATTCGGGCAGCTCCAGCCGCAGACCCGCGAGGCGATCCTGAAGAATCTCGCGATCATCCAGACTGCGGCCGACGAGATCGATGCGGCGCTCGCGCAGGACCCGGCGAGCGGCATGTTGAACGGGCTCCTGATCGCAGCCTACAAGCAGGAATTGCAGTTGTATTCGATGGTCGTCACCACCGGTGACGGCTTCGCGAGGAGAACCTGAGATGAGCATCCGAAACGCCCTGTTTGCCGCGGCGACACTTGCGGTCATCGCCCCGCCCGCGGCTGCGGAGCAGGCGCTGACGAAGCGCGTGAGCGTCGTGCCCGACGCGACCGTCGAGGTCTCGAACGTACAGGGCAGCGTCGACGTCGCGGCCTGGGACCGCAACGAAGTCGAGCTCGTTGCAGAGCTCGAGAGCGACAAGGACGAACTCGAATTCGAGGCGACCGAGCGCCATGTGCGGATCGAGGTGGATCGGCCCAAAGGCAAGTATAGCGGCTCGGAAGAGGATGCGATCCTGACGCTTCGCGTTCCGAAAGGCGCGCGCCTCATCATCAAGACGGTCAGCGCGGATATCAAGGTAGGCGGTTCGCGCGGCGAGCAGCGGCTCAAGTCGGTGAGCGGCGACGTCGAGACACAGGCCTTCGACGCCCCGGTCTCTCTCGCCTCGGTTTCCGGCGATGTGACGCTCATGGGGACCGGCGGAAAAGCGCTGGTGAAGACCGAGAACGTGAGCGGATTGACGACCGTAAGCGGCATTCGCGGCAGCTACGAGGGCGAAGTCGTGAGCGGCAACATCAGCGCCGCCGTCGCCGCTGCGGAGCGCCTGCGCGTGGCATCGGTCTCCGGCGACCTCGAAGTCCGCGCGGACCTGGGCTCGATGGCGCACGTCGAGATGGAGTCGATCAGCGGCGTGATCGAGCTGATCCTGAAACCGCCGGTCAACGCTGACTTCGATATCGAATCGTTCAGCGGCGACATCGAGAACTGCTTCGGCCAGAAGGCGCGCGACACGAGCAAATACACCCCGGGAAGCGAGCTCAATTTCACCCAGGGCAGCGGCGGAGCGCGGGTCGAGATACGGACGCTGTCCGGCGAAATCAGCATCTGCGACCGCTGATATAGAATCCGGTGGTCCGAGCCGACCACCGGGTTCATGCAACCGAAACGTCTACTGATCCTCATTCCGGCTGTCATCGCGATTCTCGCGGTGGCGGCCGTTGCCGTCTTGTGGATCGGTAGCCGCACGCCGATGGCGCGTCGCGTCGTCGCCGGGTGGGTGACCGAGACGACCGGCTTGCCGGCGACGATCGATTCGCTCCGCCTCGCACTGCTGCCGCTGCCGGCGCTCGACATCGGCGGACTCACGATTGCGCAGCCGCCTGGATTCGGCCCGGAGCCCCTGCTCGTGATCGGCCGGGTCCGCGCCTCGATGCCCTGGGGAAGCATTTTCGGTCAGACCGTCGTCCAGGCGCTTTCGATCTCCGAACCGTTCGCGCGCCTCAGGATCACCGCGGACGGCGAGACGAACTGGTCGCACTTGTTCGATGCGCCTGCGGCGGCGGGCGGAGAAGCCGGTCCGGGTTGGTTGCTCGGCAAGCTCGATCTCGAGCGCGGCACGATCGAATACGAGGACAAGGCGGCGGACTCGCGGTGGCAACTGACGGCGATCACGGTCGCGGCAGAAGACGTGGCGCCTGCCGTTGCGTTTCCGCTCGAGCTTCGTCTCGGTGGGGTCTTCGGCGCGAACACCATTCACTATGCGCTCAAGGGACAGGGCAGGCTCGACTTGGACGCCGGACGATACGAGGCGAGCGGGCTCGCTTTCCGCGGCTGGGCCGGCGGCGATCCGCTGCCGCTCGCAGGCGTCGAACTCACGGGTGCGATGAAGCACGCATCCTTCGAGGGCACGACAGGGGTCGCGACGCTCGACGACGGAAGCTTCCAACTCGCGGGCATTCCCGGAGAGTTCGGCGGCACACTTGATTTCGACAAGCCGGAGCTGCAGGCCGATTTCCAGTTGACGACCGGACCGTTTGCGCCGCGTGCTCCGGCGATCGCCTTCGGCCGTCCACTCCCCGCGACGGCGGACCCGAAGGCATTCGAAACGCTGCAGCTATCGCTCCGGGGCAGCATGCGGGGAGGCGAACTGCAACTCGATCCGGTCACCGGCCGGCTCGACGATACGAATTTCGACGCGCGGGTCGTGCCGGGCAAGCGCCTGATTCGCGCAAACCTCGATCGCATCGACGTGAACCGCTACCTGGCGCCGGAAGTGAAAACGGCCCGAAAAAAGAAAGCGACGCTCGAGGCGGCTGTCGCGCAGCTCGCCGAGTTCGACATCGATGCCGAGATTCGCATCGCGGAAGCCCGCGTCGCCGGCGCGAAGCTCCGCGATTCCGTCATCCGCGTCGAACGGGGCGGAGACAAGTCGCCATGAGCATGCGGCCCGAGGAGCTCGCGGAACTGCTGCTGCCGTGGTTCGAAGCCCATGGACGGCGGCATCTGCCCTGGCAGCAGGATCCGACGCCTTATCGCGTCTGGATTTCCGAGGTCATGCTTCAGCAGACCCAGGTCGAGACGGTCAAGCCGTACTTCGATCGCTTCGGCGCGCGGTTTCCGGATGCGGCAACGCTCGCCGCAGCGCCGCTCGACGAGGTGTTGCGGCTCTGGTCGGGCCTGGGTTATTACGCGCGGGCGCGGAATCTGCATCGCGGGGCGCAGGAAATCGTGGCGCGCCACGAAGGCCGGCTTCCGGAAACGCGCGAGGAGCTGATGGCGCTCCCCGGAATCGGGCGCTCGACGGCGGGCGCGATCCTTGCGCTCGCGCACGGATTGCGCCATCCGATTCTCGATGGGAATGCCAAGCGCGTGCTCGCGCGCGTGTTTCTCGTCGAGGACGCGCCGCAAAACGGAAGCGGAGCGCGGAAACTCTGGGAACTCGCGGAGGCCGGCACACCGGCCGCGCGGGTCGCGGAATACACGCAGGCGATCATGGATCTCGGCGCCACGATCTGCACGCGCGCGAATCCTGCCTGCGGCCGCTGCCCGCTCAGCACCGGTTGCGCCGCTTTCGCGGCGGGGCGCGTCGCGGCGCTCCCGGCGCGGCGCCCGCGCGCGCCCCGGCGGCTGCGCCGGTCGCACATGGTATTCGTGATCGAGCGCGGCCGCGTCCTGCTGCAACGGCGTCCGCCGCGGGGCATCTGGGGCGGGCTGTGGGCGCCGCCGGAATTTCCCGATGCCGCCTCAGCCGAAGCCTGGGCGGTCTCGCGCTTCGGCGAGTCCCAGGTAACGTCGAGGCGGCTGCCGGTGTTGCGGCATGTCTTCACGCATTTCGATCTTGACATCGAGCCCTGGGTGGTCGATATCCGCGGCGAAGGGGGCTGGGTCGCCGACGCCGATTCCCGCTGGCACGAACTTGCCGCATTGCAGGCGGTCGGACTGCCGGCGCCCGTGGCAAGATTGCTGAAGGAGTGCATGGATGGCCAGGATGGTTCAGTGCGTCAAGCTCGGCCGCGAAGCGGAGGGACTCGAGCGCGCGCCGTATCCGGGTGAGCTCGGTCAGCGCATCTTCGACAATGTATCGAAGGAAGCGTGGCAGAAGTGGCTCGGCCACCAGACCATGTTGATCAACGAGTACCGGCTCGTGCCCTTCGAGCCGAAGGCGCGGCAATTCCTGGTCGGCGAGATGGAAAAATTCTTCTTCGGCGAGGGCTCAAAGGCGCCAGTAGGCTATGTTGAACCCGCCAAATGAACGCATGCTCCTGGGCCATGCCGCGCGCCGGGCCGGCCGCACGGCCGAGGCGCTCGACCATTATCGTTCCGCGCTCGAGCAGGAACCCGGGAGTGCCGAGGCAAACAGCGTTTACGGGCTGATGCTGCTGCAACTCGGCCGCGCCGGCGAAGCCGAGGCGCCGCTCAGGAAGGCAGTCGAAATCGCTCCTTCGCATGCGGCGCTTCGCATGAACCTCGCGCAATGGCTCGCGCACCAGGGTGAACTCGACGAGGCGGTCCGCGTCGTCAAGGGAATCGTCACGAACGAACCGCAACACTGGTGGGCGTGGGAACGGCTCGGCGAGCTGAAGGCGCGGCAGCGGAAGTTCGGCGAAGCCTCCGGGCATTTCCGGCGCGCGGTGGAAATCAAGCCGCAGGATCCCTCGCTGCTGTTCAAACTGGCGCGCGCCAGTTTCGACGACGGGCGGATCGACGAAGCCGAAAATATTCTCGATGACGCGGCAAGGCTTGCGCCTGGCAACGCAGCCATCCTGCGGCTGTACGCCGAACTGTATGAATCGCGTGGCAACTGGGCGGCACTGGAGAAGACGGCGAACGCCTGGACGGCGTTACAGCCGCGCGATCCCGCGCCCTGGCGCGCGCTCGCGAAGGCGCAGTGGGAGAGCGGCTACCCGCGGCGCGCGATGCAGAACTTTCAGCACTCGTTCACGCTCGCTGGGCGCGACGCGGGCAGTCTCGCGACGTTCGGCAGGCTCGCCCTGCACGCACTCGATCTCGAGGCGGCCGCCAAGGCGCTCGACGAAGCGGAAACCCTCGATCCGGGGAACAGCGCCGCGCTGTCGGCAAAAGGCACCTTGCGGATGTGGCAAGGCCGCCACGACGAAGCGCAGGACTATTGCCGGCGGGCGATCGGCGTCAATCCCCGCGACGCCACGGCTTACAAGACGCTGACGGAGCTGCTGAGCGGGCGCCTGCCGGACGAAGAGATGGCGGCGCTGCGTGCGCTGACGGAGCGCGACGACACGCGGATACATGACCACATCAGTGCGCTGTTCGCGCTGGGCAACTGCCTTGACGCGGCCGATCGCATCGACGAAGCCTTCGCCGCTTACGAGCGCGCCAACCGGTTCGCGCAGGAACGGGCGATGGCGGAGGGCCTCGTCTACGATCCCGCGGCGCGAACGCAGCAGACCGAAGAGCTGATATCCCTCTTCGATGCGCTCTTCGTCCCGAACGCGGCCGTTCCGAGTCCGCGGCCGATCTTCATTCTCGGCATGCCGAGGTC
Source organism: Steroidobacteraceae bacterium (assembly GCA_040878925.1). GTDB lineage: Bacteria > Pseudomonadota > Gammaproteobacteria > Steroidobacterales > Steroidobacteraceae > SCUD01. The sequence continues at coordinate 96,144 of JBBDLI010000014.1, forward strand.
CGGGACGACGCTCATCGAAAGCGTGATCGCCGCGCATTCGCGCGTGGTCGCGGGTGGCGAGAGCGGCGGCATCCGCTGGATCCTGCCGGATTATCTGCGCTACGCGCGCGATGGATCGGCATCCGCGATTCCGGAAAGCATCTGGGCGCAATGGCGCGCGTACTATTGGCAGCAGTTGCCCGGCCACGACGGCGCCGCCGCCGTGACCGACAAGAATCCCTGGAATTTCGATGCGCTCGGCCTGATCTTGGGCCTGTTTCCGGATGCGCGGCTCATCCATGTCCGGCGCAGCGCCATCGAAACCGGTTTCTCGATCTACCGCAACGAGTTCTCGAAGCTCGTGCGCTTCACGAACCGGCTCGAGGACATCGGACATTATTACGGCGAGTATGCGCGCGTGATGGCACACTGGGAGCGGATCGCGGGGCATCGCATCACGATGATTCAGTATGAGGACTTCGTGCGTCGGTTCGATGACGCGGCTCCCGAGTTGCTCGCCGCCTGCGGCCTCGAATGGGAAGAGGGTTGCCGCACGTTCTGGAAGAACGAGCGCCCCGTCAGCACGATCAGCACGATGCAGGTCAGGCGACCGCCCGGGAAGCCATCAACCCGCGCACAGGTTTACCTTTCGTGCCTGACGCCGCTCGTTCAAATGCTCGAATCGATGGGTGTGGATCTGGAGACGGGTGGGCTGCGGCGGAAATCCTGAAGCTATTCCTGTGCGGCGACATCATGACCGGTCGCGGGATCGACCAAGTTCTGCCGCACCCGGGCGATCCGCGCCTCTTCGAGTCGCACGTGCACTCGGCGCTCGGATACGTCCGGCTCGCGGAGAACGTGTCGGGAACAATCAGTTGCCCGGTTGACTTTGCCTACATCTGGGGTGATGCGCTCGAGGAACTGGATCACCGGCGACCTGCCGCGCGCATCGTGAATCTCGAGACTGCGGTGGCGGCGAGCGGCGATCCATGGCCTGCCAAGGGAATTCACTACCGGATGAATCCCGCCAACGTGCCCGCGCTCACGGCTGCCAGGATCGACTGCTGCGTGCTCGCGAACAATCACGTGCTGGATTTCAGTCGGGAAGGCCTCGAGGAAACCATTGGCGCGCTCGCGGCCGCCGGCATCCGCACGACCGGTGCGGGCCGCGACGCCGGGGAAGCCGCTACGCCGGCGCAGATCGAGATGAGCGGAGGTCAACGAATCCTCGTGTTCGCTTTCGCCACGGAAACGAGCGGCGTGCCGCCGGATTGGGCTGCCACGGCTGAGCGCCCGGGGGTCAATCTCCTCCCGGAGCTATCACAGGACGCGCTCGATCGCATCGCGGAACTGATCCGTGCGCACGGGCGAAGCGGCGACCTGGTGATCGTTTCCCTGCATTGGGGACCGAACTGGGGTTATGACGTCTCGCGCGAGGAGCGGCAGTTCGCGCACGCACTGCTCGATGTGGCGGGTGTGGATCTCATCTATGGGCATTCCTCGCATCATGCGAAGGGAATCGAGGTTCACGAAGGCAAGCTCGTTCTCTATGGCTGCGGCGACTTCGTCAACGACTACGAAGGCATCGGTGGCTACGAAAGCTATCGGTCCGATCTCGCGGTGATGTACTTCCCTGAGCTCGATACGAACGGGCGGTTGCAGCGGCTGGCTTTGGTCCCCATGCGCAGGCGACGCTTCAGCCTGATGCGCGCGCCGCTGGGCGATGCTGACTGGCTGTGCGAGAAGATGACACATGCGGGCCGCAGCTTCGGCACGCGCGTGACCGCTGCGACCGACGGTGTGCTGCAGCTCTGCTGGGACTGAGCGTGCAGATCACGAAGACTACCCGCATGCGAGTCGGTGCTGGCGGGCGGTTGACTCCCGCGCAGGGCGCCCTGTCTAATACGCAGCCCCGAACACGGCCAGGTAGCTCAGTTGGTAGAGCAGCGGACTGAAAATCCGCGTGTCGGTGGTTCGATTCCGCCCCTGGCCACCATTTCAAAACGGTCTACGTCGGTCACATCGGTAACGACTTATTCCGGAGACGGGGCTACCACTTTAGCCTCGAGTGAGTTCGGGCGGGGCGCATTCGACCCGCACTCATTGCCGCTGACCACGAGGAAGCCGGTCCTCGACGCCTTTAGTAGTTGGCATGTCGTATTACAACAAAATCGGGAATTCACCGGCATACCCAGTGTCCGCCAGACCGCACGCTTTGTAGTCTCATTGTGGCGCGCGACGATGCGAACCGTCATTCGCGCGGGGCCAGGCAATCCGGATGCGCAGTCAACCGTGTAACGCCAACTGAGGAGAACATCGATGAACTACGTCCAAGGATTCGTGACGCCGGTGCCGACCGCCAACAAGGAAAAGTACCGTAAGCAGGCGTCGGAGGCCGTGCAGCTGTTCAAGCAGTTCGGCGTGAAGCGGATGGTCGAAGGCTGGGGCGACGATGCGCCTAAGGGCAAGGTGACCGATTTCCAGGGTGCGGTACAGGCCAAGGATGGCGAGACCGTCGTCTTCTCCTGAGCGGCGGTATTCAGAATAGCGGCCCCCGGGGCTGGGAAAAAAAACGAAATTGTGTGTGTCGAACTTGGGTACCGCCAATCGACTAAGCGTGTAGGACCGAAACACAAACCGAGGAGAAAACCTATGCAATTCATGATGCTGATGATCCCGCATGTCTACAGTGGCAACAAGAAGTTGGAGGCGGGCTTTGTGCCCGACCCAAAGAAAATTGAAGAGATGACCCGCTTCAATGAGGAGTTGGGCAAGGCCGTCACAATCCTGTCGCTGAACGGCCTTCATCCGCTCAACACCGGCGCGCGTGTTTCGTTCGGCAGAGGGAAGCCGACGGTGACTGATGGGCCGTTCATCGAAACGAAAGAAGTGCTGGGCGGTTATTGGATGGTGGAAGCTAACTCAAAAGAAGAGCTTGTGAAATGGGCGCTGCGGTGCCCCGCCGACGAAGGCGACGTGATTGAGATCCGTCAGATTTTTGGCGAGGCGGACTTCGCCATCAAATAGCGGGAGGTCATCAGCTTCGTAGCAGAAGTCGCGGAAGCCAGGAGATGCCACCGAGCAATCGTCAGGTCGTACCGATACGTTCCTGTACGGCATGATCTTTGCGGCATACAGTTTCTGACGTAAAGATTTCGGGCGCCCCGGCTAACCGGTCGATGCAGTTGACGTTGCGGTTATCAGTTTGTGGCTGAAAATCCGCGTGTCGGTGGTTTGATTCCGCCCCTGGCCACCATCCCTTCCTGGTCTATTCCGGTCACATGGGTGACTTGGCCTCAATGGATCGTCGAAACACTTGTTTCCAGAACGTGGGCTGGAGTCTTCCAGCCTAACGTCTCCCGCGGGCGGGTATTTAGCTTCTTCGCCACCGCATCCAATTGCGCTTGACTGACAGCCGAGAGGTTCATTCCCTTGGGATAGTACTGTCGCAGTAATCCATTGGTGTTCTCGTTGCTTCCACGTTGCCATGGACTATACGGATCACAGAAGTACACCTTAACGTCGGTTGCAACAGTGAACTTGGCGTGATTGGTGAGCTCTGAGCCTCGATCCCAGGTCAATGATTTGCGCAGCGCCGTAGGGAGCTTACGAACCGCCTTGATCAAAGCATCGACGACGACGTCTGTTCGCTTCTCGGAGAGCTTGACCAGGATCACGAACCGCGATCGTCGCTCGACCAATGTGGCGATGAAGGTCCCACGAGAGCCCTCCACCAGATCGCCCTCCCAGTGGCCTGGTACCGCTCGATCTTCAGCTTCCGCTGGTCTTTCGCGTATGGGGACGGCATCGGCGATTCTATCGCCCTGCCGGCCGTCAACAGCATGGCGCGGGCGGCGGAGGCGCCGCCTCGAGCGCAGGTGACCAAGCAGCTCCTTCTTGAGGGCGCCGCGGGCCTGAACAAAAAGGCTGCGGTAGATCGTCTCGTGTGACACCCACATCTCCGGGTTCTCGGGATGCCGATCTTTGAGCCAACCCGTGATTTGCTGCGGAGACCAGTCCTGCTTCAGTTTAAGCGCTACGATCCGTTGCAGCCGTCGATTCTTGGCAAGTAGGCAGGGCTTGGGACGACGAGCCGATTGCCACGCTGTCGAATCCGCTTGGGCGGCCCGATAGCCTCGGCGTCCACCGTGCCGCCCGACTTCCTGACTGATCGTGGAGACGGCTCGACCAAGCCTCCTCGCAATGGCGCGGAATGTCTCGCCTGCGGCAATGCCGCGGGAGATCTCCTCGCGCTCACGAAAACTCAGAACTCTAGAGGCACGACGGCGTCGGCGCGGGGCAATGCCTCCAGTGGCTTCCAACACGCGGTAGAGGTTGTTGCGTCCCTGGCCGAGCGCTTGCGCGATCCCCAACATCGTCTCGCCGGTCTTGTATCGACGCCACAGCTCTTCGCGTTCAGCCGGGGTGACTAACGAGTGACGTCCTGGGCTCATCCCGAACACCTCCTAAGCTAGATTAGCTGAGGTGTTTCGCTGACCCCTTGAGACCGCCTGACGGTTTATACCGGCGGAATCAACTGTTACCCATCAGTCAGGAAGGGCAGATTGAATCCGCGTACGACAGCTTGCGAAGTGGGAGTTCCGTCACGTTTGTTGCGCCACATAATCTGCGTGCCGAGATCGATGGCCCTATCGCGAATGTTGTTGACCAGTACTCCCGGCATTGTGGCGTCTGTCACATATCCTTTCACTTGGGCCTGACAGCATCTTGCCGTTAGCAGTTGCTAGCACCGCGACAACCGGCGGAATCGAAGCTGCGTTGCCTGGCATTGCCGACTGTGGCCCTAGCCAGCCACGAGGACCGCACAATGGCAATCGTGATCGTTTCAGCCGGCACTCTGGCCAGCTCCAGGATGCGTACTTTGACGATGCGCAGGCTTGCGACCGTGGCAGGCGCGCTGACGATGGTGGGATTACTCGGTGGCTTCGCCTTGGGTCTTCAACTCAGGAATTCCTCCCAGGCCGACGATGGCTGGGGCCCGGAATTTGCAAACCTGGATTTGACGCAACCCGGGAGGCAGGCCCTCATCCGTGAGATGGGAAGCCTGTCCGGTCGTTTGATTCGGCTCGAGGCCGCGGCTGGCCGTCTGGCCGAACGAATCGGTGCGCCACCGCCGGCAGCTGCAAACGCGACGGAGCCTCCGGCCCACATCGCCGAAAAGCCGGCGGGTGGGCCGCTACTCGAGCCACTGTCGGGCGCCGGAACGCCGCTTCTTCGGCTCAATCGAGGTCTCGACCACGTCGAAGCGAGTCTCGACAAGGTGGCTTCGATGGTCGCACGGCGCGACCTGGATCAGATGGCATTCCCCAGCCGGCCACCGATTCCCGGCGTCGTGATTTCGTCTGGATTCGGCCACCGGATCGACCCGTTCACTCGTCAACTCGCCCAGCACGCCGGCATCGACTACACCGCACCATACGGTACGTCCATTTTGGCCAGCGCCGGCGGACGAGTTCGCCGCGCCGGTCCGTACGGCGCATACGGCAGGACCGTCGAGATTGACCATGGTGATGGTCTGGTCACCCGCTACAGCCACGCATCCCGGATCCTCGTACGGGTCGGCGACCTATTGCTACCCGGCCAGCCGATCGCGACGGTCGGCTCGACCGGCCGATCCTCTGGCCCGCATCTCCACTTCGAGATCCTGCGCGACGGCACGCCGGTACATCCGCACATGTACCTCGCGAGCGACGGATCCTGATGACCGCTGTTGAGGATCGCGTCATAGACACGAACTGGCTTACAGGCGCGAAATTCGTACTCACTGCACCGCATCGAGGCAGCCGGTGGTGGCGGATTGCCGCAGGCGTGGCATTGCTGCTGTTCGTCGCCGGAGTCTACGGTTACGGGGGCAAACTATATGCAACGGCACGTGATCTCGCTGCGCTGCGCAAGGAGCGGGAATTTCTCGCTGCCGAAGTGGAGCGCCTGCAGACGGAACTGGCAGTGGAGGGTGCAACGCGACTTGAGCTCGAGCGGCAAGCGGCAGAATTGAATTCGCAGGTCGCAGAACTCAATGGCCATGTGAAATTCCTGATGGCCCGCGGGGCAGCTGCCGGCAAGGGCACGCAGTAGATTCGCACACGACACCCGAGGAAAGATCCATGTTTCGAAAGAAGAACACCATGGCCATCGACGCCAGCCGGCTAGCGGGCCTTCTGGCTCACGACACGTGCGTCCGAGGCGACGTGATGTTCGCCGGTGGGCTGCGGATCGACGGGCGGGTCGAAGGAAATGTCCTGGGCAAGCCCGACGATCGTGGCCTCCTGGTCCTGAGCGAAAAGGGGGTCATTGCCGGTACGGTCAAGGTCCACGATGCAGTGATCAATGGTCGCGTCGAAGGAGACCTTGAGGTCGAGCATTTTCTCGAGCTGCAGATCAACGCGCGCGTTACCGGCAACATTACCTACCGCACGTTGAAGCTCGATTGTGGTGCCACCGTAGACGGCAAGCTCGTGCGGATGGGCGAAGAACCAGCGGCCGCGGGAGCCGACGAGGATGTCGAGTCCAAAGTTCTCTCGTTCGCCAAGTCGCCCTAGTTGAGGGTGGGCTACGGCGGGACATCCTTTTAATCAATTTTCTATGATTCTCGAAATTCCCAGGTAGGTATCCGAAAGGACTGAAAATCCGCGTGCCGGTGGTTCGATTCCGCCCCTGGCCACCAAATTCTAAGCGGGCCACACGTTTGGGGTGACTGAGAGTTGGCCGCGTCCTGGGCGGCAAGGCCGAGAATCATCAGGAGCGTGAGCGAGAACTTCTTGTTGGCCCCGTGGACATTCGCCCTTGAAGCTAAAGGTGTTCGAGTACCGCCGCAGCGATGGCCTGCGCCTCCTCGAGTACCTGCGACCGTACCTGCACGTGCACGCTCACGTCGCCTTGCTTGAGAACGTACAGGTCTGTCTGGCCGCTGCGCTCTCCCCAGAACGCGGCGTCGCCGAGCCCCGGCAGATCGGTTTTTTCGAAGGTCTGCATGTCCCGCTGGAACCGATAATCATCCGGGGGATGCAGCGAGACTTCCGTGTAGCTGCTGATGCCGCCGACGCCCGATCGGTATTGATACCGGCAGCCCTTGCCATCGAAGCCCGGGTCCGTGGGCACTGGCGACCCGGCAGTCTCCGCCTTGGCCGCCGCGGCGACTATTTCCGGCGGAATCAGTTCGCAGACGTTGAGCGCCGTGAGATCGCGCCCGGGTCCATGCTCGACGAGTGAAGCTTCCGGCTGAGGGTCTTCCGGCGCGGGCGTATTGGCCTCCTCGCCGCCGCTGCACGCCGCCAGGCAAGGAATCAGCAGCACTGACGCGTAGAGAGTTTTCACGACGTTGATTCTAGCGCCGGCCGTTGACGTGTGACAGCGCGTCATCAAGTGCCGCAATTTCCTGCGGTCCGATGCGGCAGCAGCCTCCCACCATTCGCGCACCCGCGCTGACCCACTGCGGGGCGAGTACAGCCAGACTGCCGTGATCGCGTGAACCGCGCCAGTGGTGTGTCTGCCCGTCCCACTGCTCGCCGGAATTTGGGTACACGACGATTGCCTTGCTTGAGCCGGCCTTGAGTGCGCGAATGGCTTTGCTTACTACGCCAGGTTTGACGCAGTTCACTCCAATCGCAATCACGTTGGGAACGCCATCCAGCAGGCGCGCGCAATCGGTCAGTAGCTCGCCATGCGAAGTGTGGACGCCATCGGGGGAGGTGAAGCTCATCCAGGAGCGCGCATCGGGAAGTTGCGCAAGCAACATGGCCAGCGCGCGGGCTTCGTCCAATATCGGTATGGTCTCGCACGCCAGGAATTCCGCACCCGAGGTGGCGAGCACTCCAAACCGACGGGCGTGAAACGCGATGAGCTCATCGACGGAGAGGCCGTAGTTGCCGCGGTACTCGGCGCCGTCGTGTGAGATGGCGCCATAAGGCCCGACTGAGGCGGCGACATACAACTGCCGGCTGTCTGATGGATGATCTCGGCGATAGCGGGCGCGAGCAGATTGGGCCAGCTCGACGGAGCGGCGCAACAGCGCGGTGGTTTCGTCAGCGCCCAGTCCGAGCGCCGCGAAACCTTCGTAGCTCGTCTGGTAGCTGGCCGAGATCGCGCAGCGCGCCCCGGCGGCGAAGTAGTCGTAGTGCAGTTGTTCGATGGCTTCGGGAGCGGTCTGCAACACATGTGCGGACCAGAGCATGCCGGAGATATCGTGACCGCGCCGCTCCAGTTCGGTCGCAAGCCCGCCATCCAGAATCATCAGTTCATTGTCTAGTTCAGCGATCACGGCGGTGATTTCATTCTGGACTCTCCGACCCCTCGGGAGCAGCATAGATTACCCAATGCCCAAGCATGCGAAGCGAACTCCAAAACCCCGCGTTGGCCAGGGTGACGTCGGGTTGTCTCGCCAGGAATTTGGCCGTCGGCTGCGTGAGCGTTTCTTCGACCCCGCTTTCCGTGACGTCGAGACCGAGGTTGATCGCGTTGTCGATGTGGCCTGGGAGGCGTACGACGAATATCGCAAGAGCCCGGTCAGACGACGCGCCGGCCGCGGATTCAAGGACCCGGACTATCAGTTGCCTGCCGAATGGCTGGACACGCGCCGCGCCATCCTTGCAGCCGAGCGGCGCCAACGCAGCCGCAAAGGCACAAGCCGGATCCTGCTGATCTGCGGCGCGGCACGCCATGACCAGACCTGTCCGGGCGAGATGTCGAAGACCTTCCGCCTCGCCGGGATCGCCCGCCGCGCGATCAAGCGGGTGCGCGGATTCGAGTGCGATCTGCTCGACTTGAGCCTGCTGACGGCGGAATACGGCCGTCAGATTCTGCCATGCAAGGCTTGCGTCTCGACGGCGATGCCGCTCTGCCACTGGCCCTGTTCCTGCTACCCGAATCACGCGATGGGCCAGGTCAACGACTGGATGAATGAAATCTATCCGCGCTAGGTCGCGGCACACGGCGTGATGATCGTGACGCCGGTCTACTGGTACCAGGCACCGAGCGTGCTGAAGCTCATGATGGACCGTCTCGTCTGCGCCGACGGCGGGAATCCGGACCCGACGACCACCGCGCTCAAGGATGCGAGTAAGGCCAAGGCGCTCGAACTTGCCGGCTGGCACTATCCGCGTCATCTCGCCGGACGGCGCTTTGCGATCGTCGTCCACGGCGATACCGTCGGCGCGGAGACACTGCGCCGATCGTTGACTGACTGGCTGCACGACATGCATCTCGTGCAAGCCGGTTACGGCGCGACGATCGACCGCTACATCGGCTACTACGAGCCATACGCGACGAGTCATCTGGCGCTCGATGAAGACAGGGCCCTGCAGCAAGAGGTGCGGATCGCCGCCAAGCTCCTGATCGCCGCGGTCAAGGAGTATCGGGCCGGTCGATCGCCAGCAGCGCGTGTGAGTGACGATCCGCGCCCCAAGTGAGCTCCCGGCATTCTGACGCCGAGCGTCTTACAATGCCGTCCGCCGATGATCGCTTTCCTCGAGGCCCACCGCGTCGGACTGTTCGGGCGTGGCGAGATCTGGCGCAACGTCGTCGCGGGCGTGGTCGTCGGCGTCGTCGGACTGCCGCTCGCAATGGCGTTCGCGATCGCTTCCGGCGCGGAGCCGGAACAGGGACTCTACACGGCGATCGTCGCCGGGCTCGCGACTTCGCTGCTCGGCGGGTCGCGAGTGCAGATCTCCGGGCCCAACCGGCGCATTCATCGTGGTGCTCGCGGGCGTCACAGCCCAGTACGGCATCTCTGGACTGCAGGTCGCGACGCTGATGGCAGGCTGCATGCTGCTCGCGATGGGATTCGCGCAGCTCGGCGGCGTGATTCGCTTCATTCCGAATCCCGTGATCGTCGGATTCACCTCCGGCATCGCCGTGATCATCTTCGTGGGTCAGTGGAAGGACTTCTTCGGCCTCCATCCGGTGGCAGCGGGCACGCATTTTCATGAGAAGGTCTGGGCGCTGATCGAAGCATTGCCTAGCCTCGACCTTCCGACGACCGGGATCGCGCTGTTCGCGCTCGTGATCGTCGTGTCCGGCAACCGCCTGCTTGACCGGATACCGGGTCTCGGCCGCGTGCCGGCTCCGCTGGTTGCAATGCTCGCGGCGACGGCCGTTCAGGCGATCTGGCGCTTCCCGGACGTTGCGACCATCGGCAGTGCGTTCGGAGGGATACCGCGTACTTTACCCGCGCTGCAATGGCCCGAGCTGACGATCACCGATGTGCTCCAACTCGTCGGTCCGGCTTTCACGATCGCGCTCCTTGGCGCCATCGAATCGCTGCTGACGGCGGTCGTCGCCGATGGCATGACCGGCACGCGGCACAATCCCAATCAGGAGCTGATAGGGCAGGGGGCGGCGAACATCCTGGCGCCGGTCTTCGGCGGATTCGCCGCGACGGGCGCCATCGCCCGCACGGCGACGAGTATCCGAAACGGCGCAACCAGTCCGCTAGCAGGCGTCGTGCACTCCGTTCCTGATCCTCGTCATCGTGCTGTTCGCGCCATTGGCCTCGCATATTCCGCTCGCGGCGCTGGCCGCGATCCTGTTCTTCGTCGCCTGGAACATGAGCGACGTGCGGCATTTCTCTCGCCTCCTGACGCGCGCGCCGCGTTCCGACCGGCTGGTGCTCTTGATCACGTTTGGATTGACCGTATTCGTCGACCTGGTGGTCGCGGTCAATGTCGGCGTCGTGATCGCGGCGCTCCTGTTCATGCGGCGCATGGCCGAAACCGTCAGCGTGCAGGAAGAAGTGTTCGGCGGTCCGGAGGCTCGTGCCGATGGCGCCGAGCCGGCGCCGGATACCGCGCTGCCGTCCAACGTGCTGGTGTATCGCATCGACGGGCCGTTTTTCTTCGGCGCCGCCGAAAAGCTCGAAACCACGGTCGAGCGGGCACAACTGCACGTCAATACCGTCGTGATTCGCCTTGAGCGCGTTCCTTTCATGGACGCGACCGGCATGCACACGCTGAGCGAGATCATCGAGCGTTTCCGGCGGCGCGGGATCCGCGTGCTGCTGTGCGGCGTCCAGGAGCGCCTGTCGCGCGTGCTTGCGCGGGCCGAGATCCTGGCGCTGGTTGGTCCGGACAACGTCTGTGCCGACATGGCCGAAGTTGCGAGGCGCGTCACACCTGCCCAGGCAGCGCGCCCGAGGTGAAGATCAAAGTCGGGCAGAACCCGCCGAAATCAGGTAGAATGCCCCGGTCTGGTGATTCCCGAGTATTGTCTTGCCTGGCTCGATGCGCCGCTTCGGCGCGCCTTCCAATCAGGTTCAGCCACCACAGAAGCATCGCCGAACCAGCAGGTGGAAATCCCCTTGCTGCCATCTTTCTTAAGTGAGTAATTCATAGTGACCAAGTTATTTGTTGGAAATCTTCCCTTCTCCGCGACCGAAGAGTCTGTGCGCGCATTGTTTGCCGCGCATGGCACCATCGAGTCGCTCGCCCTGATCAATGATCGTGACACCGGCCGCCCCCGCGGTTTCGGTTTCATCGAGATGCCGAGCGCCGATGCGGCCAAGGCCATGCAGGCACTGAACGGCAAGAACTTCGAGGGCCGTGACCTCAAGGTGAACGAAGCCCAGGCGCGCGAGCGCAGTGGCGGCGGTGGCGGCAACCGCAGCAGCGGGAATCGTTACTGATTCCTGCGCCCGACCGGCGGCAGGCCGGGGTGAATGCCAATGACAGTGGCAATCATTATCGGCCTGTCGGCGGTCGCGCTTTATCTCGGCAAGCGCTGGTATGGCGCGCGGGCCGAAGTGGCTGAACTGCTGGTGCAGAACGCCCAGCTCAGGCGGCGTCTCGAGAGGGGCGCGCGCTAGCCCAACCTGAAATCCGCGAGGTTTGACCTATGCGCATCGTGTCTCGAACTACCCGATCGCTCCTTGAACAGAAGCGTGAGAAGTCGCAGCGCAGGCGCGCGGCGGCTGGCACGCTTTCGAAGGCATTCCCGCAGGTCGAACAGGTCCGCGTGCAGTTGCGGTTCTTCGCGACGAAGGGGCCTGTGCCTGCGGCGCAGACTCACTTGCTGTATCCGTCGGCTCAGGCTTACTTCGAGTTTGCCTGCCCCCATGGCGACTGCGACGGCAGCATCGACCTGAACGGCGTCGCATTGCCGCTGCTGCGGAGTTCCGACTTGCAGGCCGATGGCACACTGCATTGTTCCGGTTCGCGCACCGCGGGCGGGATGGCCCGCCAGCCGTGCAATCAGCGCGCCGATTACTGGATCGCGGCGCAATACCAGGCGATCGCCAGGGCCACGGGCTAAGGCCCGATCCGGCTCGATTTTCGGGTTCCACCCGTCGGGGCTGTGAGCCCCGTGGCAATCGCAAAGTTCCTGATGTATGCTAATACGAATCATTCTCATTCGTATTCACATAAGGAACCCCCATGGCTCAGGCCCGTGCCCTGACATTTGCGATCGCACTGTCACTGGGAACCGCCACTCTCAGCGCTGCCCGCGCGGATGATGCCGCTGCCGTGCCGACGCCCCTGCCGAAAGTCACAGTGACGGCCGAGCACGAGTCGGATGGCTATCTGGCAGATCGCAGCCGTACGGCCACCAAGACTGACACGCCGCTCCTGGACGTGCCGCAGTCAGTGAGCGTAATCACGCGCGACCTGATTCAGGACCAGGCGATGCAGGGCCTTGCGGATGTCGTGCGCTACGTGCCCGGTGCCGGCATGGCGCAGGGCGAGGGCAATCGCGACACGATCATCCTGCGCGGCAACAGCTCGACGGCGGATTTCTTCGTAGACGGCGTGCGCGACGACGTCGAGTATTTCCGCGACCTGTACAACCTCGACCGGGTCGAGGTGCTCAAGGGCCCGAACGCCATGATCTTTGGCCGTGGCGGCGCGGGTGGGGTGGTCAACCGGGTGACCCGCCAGGCGAACTGGAACCCCGCGCGCGAGGTGTCGCTGCAGGGCGGCTCCTGGGACAACCGCCGCGCCACCTTTGACCTGGGAGATGGTTTGACCGACTCGTTCGCCGCGCGCATCACGGGCGTGTACGAAGACTCGGAAAGCTATCGCGACGGATTCGAGCTCGAACGCTATGGCGTCAATCCCACCGCGGCGCTCGCAATTGGCGACGCCACGGTGCTTCGCCTCTCATATGAATACTTCAACTACGACCGTGTCGCGGACCGGGGCATTCCCTCGCTCGACGGTCGGCCGTTGCCGACCGACGAATCAACCTTCTTCGGCGATCCGGAGCTAAGTCCGACCAACGCGACCGTCAACCAGGTTTCGGCCGTCATCGACCATGCCTTCAGCGAAAACGTGCGCATCCGCAATCGCACGATGTACGCGGACTACGACAAGTTCTACCAGAACGTGTTTCCCGGGCCGGTGGATGCCGCCACGGAAACCGTCCAGATCAATGCCTACAACAGCCAGCAACTGCGCGAAAACCTGTTCAACCAGACCGACCTGCTGTTCTCGTTCGACACGGGCGCAATCCGCCACGGCTTCCTCGCGGGAGTCGAGCTCGGCGAACAGGTCACCGACAATTTCCGCAATACCGGCTTCTTCAACGACGTGGATACGTCGGTTCAGGCGCCGCTCGACGACCCGACGATCTCGGTGCCCGTGACTTTCCGGCAGAGCGCGACCGACGCCGACAATCGCGGCCGGGCGACGATCGCTGCATTTTACGTGCAGGACCAGATCGAGTTGTCGCCGCGTTGGGAGGCCGTGCTGGGGCTCCGCTTCGACCAGTTCGAAATGGACTTCACGAACAACCGCACGGGAGACAGGTTTGAAAGCTCGGACGAGCTGCTGTCGCCGCGCGCCGGCCTGATCTACAAGCCGGTGGAAGCGATGTCGCTGTATGCGAGCTACAGCATGGCCTATGTCCCGCGGGCGGGCGCGCAATTGACGTCACTCACTGTGACGAACCAGGCGCTCGATCCGGAGGAATTCGAGAACATCGAAGTCGGCGCCAAATGGGACGTTCGCCCCGGTCTCGCACTGACCGCGGCGCTCTTCCAGCTCGACCGGAGCAACGTGATCATTCCGGATCCCAACGACCCGAATGTCTCGATACTCGTCGACGGGCAGCGCACCGAGGGCTTCGAGCTCGGGGTGAGCGGCCAGCTCAGCGACGCCTGGAGCATCCACGGCGGTTACGCCTGGCAGGACGGCGAGCTGACGGAGGCGCTCGGCGGCAGCCGCCTGGCCCAGCTTCCGAAGCACGTCGCATCGCTCTGGAACAAATATGACCTGACGCCCGCCTGGGGCGTCGGCCTCGGCGTGATCCACCAGACCGAGATGTTCGCGGCCGCGGACAATGCAGTGACGCTGCCGGAATTCACGCGCGTCGATGCCGCCGTCTTTTTCACGCCCAACGAGCGCCTGCGCATGCAGCTCAACGTCGAGAACCTGTTCGACGAGGCGTATTGCCCCAACGCCCACAACAACAACAACATCACGCCGGGCTCGCCGCTGGCGGTTCGAGCCGCAGTGATCATGCGGTTCTGAAGACGTTGATTTAGACTCGGCGGAGCGCAAGCACTGCCGGGAGCCGGGCATGACCAAGCTGACCTGCGGCCTGATCCAGATGGGGCTGAAGGGCGACACCTCGATGGCGCCGGATCGCATCCGCGATCTGATGATCGAAGCGCATTTACCTTTCATCGAAGAGGCCGGGAAGAAGGGCGTGCAGGTGCTCTGCTTCCAGGAAGTGTTCACGCAGCCGTATTTCTGCCCCGGCCAGGACCGGAAATGGTACGCGGCCGCGGAACGCATTCCGGACGGCCACACGACGCGGCTGATGCAGGACGAAGCGCAGAAGCACGGGATGGTGATCGTCGCCTCGCTCTATGAAGAAGCGATGCCCGGCGTCTACTACAACACCGCGGCGGTCATCGACGCCGACGGCCAGTACCTCGGCAAGTACCGCAAGACGCACATCCCGCAGGTCGATCCGGGCTTTTACGAGAAATTCTTCTTCAAGCCCGGCGATCTCGGTTATCCCGTGTTCAACACGGCCTATGTGAAGCTCGGTGTCTATATCTGCTACGACCGGCACTTCCCGGAAGGCTGGCGCGCGCTCGCGCTCAACGGGGCCGAGTACATCGTCAATCCATCGGCGACCGTCGCGGGCCTCAGCAAGTATCTCTGGGAGCTGGAACAGCCGGCATCGGCTGCGGCCAACGGCATCTTCATCGGCGCGATCAACCGCATCGGCAAGGAAGAGCCCTGGGCCGCGAAGATGGGCGAGTTCTACGGCTCGAGCTACATCGTCAACCCGCGCGGAAAAATCGAGGCGCAGGCGAGCTACGACAAGGACGAGCTCCTGGTGCACACGATCGACCTCGACATGATCCGAGAGGTCAGGAACACCTGGCAGTTCTTCCGCGACCGCCGGCCGGAGACCTACGGGCCCCTGGTCTGAGTCCATGGCGGAGCTGAAAACCGTCAGCCAGGCCGTCGCGGTCAACGGTTTCATCGAACTCGATCCTGGCACCGACGTCACGACGAGCCCGCGCTACAACCCGGACATCGCGCCGACCCGCGTCCGCCAGCGGACTTGGAATCACTGGCACATCGCGGCGCTCTGGATCGGCATGTCGATCTGCGTGCCGACCTACACGCTGGGCGGCGTGCTGACGGCCTATTTCGGGCTCTCCGTCGTCGAGGCGCTCTGGACGATACTGATCGCGAATGTCGTGATCCTGATCCCGCTCACGCTGAACGCGTTTCCCGGCACCAAGTACGGCATTCCGTTTCCGGTGCTGCTGCGATCGTCCTTCGGCATCATCGGCTCCAACGTGCCGGCGCTGATTCGCGCGCTGATCGCCTGCGGCTGGTTCGGCATCCAGACGA
Source organism: Steroidobacteraceae bacterium (assembly GCA_040878925.1). GTDB lineage: Bacteria > Pseudomonadota > Gammaproteobacteria > Steroidobacterales > Steroidobacteraceae > SCUD01. The sequence goes on from JBBDLI010000014.1 coordinate 111,947, forward strand.
TGTTCGGCGGAATTGCGGTTCATCTCCTCTTTTCCGCGCTGTCCGATTCCTGGGCCGCGCTCGGAGGCAAGGGCGAGGTCGCCGGCTTCTTCATCTTCTGGCTTGCGAACGTCTGGGTCGTGATTCGCGGCTCGGAGTCGATCAAGCGGCTGGAGGTGTTCGCAGCGCCGATGCTGATGGCGGTCGGGGCCGGACTCATCCTCTGGGCCTGGCCGCAGGCCTCCGTCGCGGAGCTGATCGCACGCCCGCCGAATCGCCCGGCCGACGCGCCGCTCGCGGGTTACTTCTTCGCGGGACTCACGGCCATGGTCGGCTTCTGGGCGACGCTCTCGCTCAACATCCCGGATTTCAGCCGCTTCGCCGATTCGCAGAAGAGCCAGATCGTCGGCCAGATCCTCGGCCTGCCGCTCACCATGTTCCTGTTTGCGGGACTCGGTGTCCTGATGACGGCGGCGTCCGGCGGCCTCGTCGGACAGACGGTCTCGGACCCGATCACGCTCATCGGTCTCATCGACAATCCGGTCTGGACCGTCGTCTCAATGCTCGTGATCATTCTCGCGACCATCTCGACTAATACGGCGGCGAATGTCGTCTCGCCCACGAACGACTTCCAGAATGCCGCGCCGCGGCTGATCAACCAGACGAAGGGCGTGCTGCTCACGGGCGCGATCGGCATCCTGCTGATGAGCTGGGAGCTCCTGAAGAACATGGGATGGCTCGAGTCCGACGTGAGCGTCGAGAGCCTCTACTCAAACTGGCTGATCGGCTATTCGAGCCTGCTCGGCCCGATTGCGGGCATCATGATCACGGACTATTTCATCGTTCGCCGCCAGAGGCTCGATCTCGCGGGTCTTTACAAGGATGACGGCCCGTATCCGACCTGGAACCTCCCGGGTTTCGTCGCCTTCCTGGCGCCGGTCGCCCTGACCGTCGTCGCGATCGCGACCGGGCGTCTGGGATGGTTCTACGACTACGGCTGGTTCACCGGCTCGCTGCTCGGCGGATTGCTCTATTATCTTCTGAGCAGGAAGAGGTAGCTCGCTTGGCACTTCTGATCCGAGGCGGCACGGTGGTAACGGCGGACGAGACCGTTCGCGCCGACGTGCTCTGTGACGGCGGCCGCATCGTCCAGATCGGCCCGAAGATCGACGCGCCCCGCGAAACTGAAATCATCGATGCAGGGTCCCAGTACGTGATGCCGGGCGGCATTGACCCGCACACGCACATGCAGCTTCCTTTCATGGGCACGGTCGCGAGCGACGATTTCTATACTGGCACCGCGGCGGGCCTCGCCGGCGGCACGACGATGATCATCGACTTCGTCATTCCGAATCCGCAGCAGAACGTCCTGGAGGCGTACCGCCAATGGCGCGGGTGGGCCGAGAAGGCCTGCGCCGACTATTCCTTCCATGTCGCGATCACCTGGTGGGACGAGTCGGTAAGCAAAGACATGGAAACGCTCGTGCGCGATCACGGCGTCAACAGCTTCAAGCACTTCATGGCCTACAAGGGCGCGATCATGGCCGATGACGAGACGCTGGTGAACAGCTTCTCGAAGGCGATCACGCTCGGCGCGATCGTCACCGTCCATGCCGAGAACGGCGAGCTCGTCTACACGCTCCAGGACCGCATATTCCGGCAGGGCATCACCGGTCCCGAAGGGCATCCGCTCTCCCGGCCGCCGGAAGTGGAAGGGGAGGCCGCGAATCGCGCGATCCGGATCGCCGAGGTGCTCCGCGTTCCGCTCTACGTCGTGCACGTGTCCTGCCGCCAGGCGCTCGAGGCGATCACGCGGGCGCGGAACGAGGGACAGCGCGTATTCGGCGAGGCACTCGCGGGACACCTGTTGATCGACGACACCGTGTATCGCGATCCGGACTTCACCCGGGCCGCGGCGCACGTGATGAGCCCGCCATTCCGGTCCGCCGAGCACCAGGCCGCTCTCTGGCGCGGTCTGCAGTCGGGCAACCTGCAGACGACCGCGACGGATCATTGCTGCTTCTGCGCGCCGCAGAAGGCGGCCGGCCGCGACGATTTCCGCAAGATCCCGAATGGCACGGCGGGCATCGAGAACCGGATGGAAGTCGTCTGGCACCACGGCGTCGGCACGGGCCGGCTCACGAAGAACGAGTTCGTGCGCGTGACCTCGACGAATGCCGCCCAGATATTCAACATCTATCCGCGGAAGGGCAGCATCTCGGTCGGCGCGGACGCGGACCTCGTGGTCTGGGATCCGAAAGGCAGCAAGACGATCTCCGCGAAGACGCACCGCCAGAACGTCGACTACAACATTTTCGAAGGCATGACGGTCGAGGGACGCGCGTCGCACACCGTGAGCGCGGGCAAGGTCGTCTACGCCGATGGGGAACTGCGCGCCGAGCGCGGCGCGGGGAGGCACGTGGACCGGCCTCCGTATCCCCCGTACTACGAAGCCGTGAAGAAACAGGCGGAACTCGCGCGGCCGAATGCGGTCAAGCGCCCGCGCCGGTGACCGGCAGCCATGTCGCGCCCAGTGGTCCCGACCGGCAGCGCTCCCGACATCGCGCCGGGCCGGCTGACCGCCGCCGCTATCGAGCGCAATTTTGCGGACCTGCATCCGCCGCTGTCGAAGTCGGAGGCGCTGATCGCCGCGGATCGCTGCTATTTCTGCTTCGCGGCGCCATGCACCGCCGCCTGTCCGACGGCAATCGACATTCCGCGTTTCATCCAGTCGATACGCAGCGGCGACATCGAGGGCGCCGCGTACGCGATCCTTGCCGAGAACATCATGGGCGGCATGTGCGCGCGCGTCTGCCCGACGGAAGTGCTCTGCGAAGAAGCCTGCGTGCGGAATGTCCACGAGGAAAAGCCGGTCGACATCGGTCTGCTGCAGCGTCACGCAACCGATCCGATCATCGATGCAGGCACGCAACTCTTCCCGCGTGCCGCGTCTTCGGGCAAGCGCGTCGCCGTCGTCGGCGGCGGGCCGGCGGCGCTCTCCTGCGCACACCGGCTGGCCTGGCTGGGTCACGAGATCACGATTTTCAGTCGCGACGGCAAGCTCGGCGGCCTGAACGAATACGGCATCGCGGCCTACAAAACCGTGGACGACTTTGCGCAGCGCGAAGTCGCATACATCCTGGGCATCGGCGGGATCGAAGTGCGCGCAGGCAACGCGCTCGGCCGGGACCTCTCGCTCGCGAAATTGTGCCGCGAGTTCGACGCGGTATTCCTGGCCGTCGGACTCGCCGGGGTCAACCGGCTAGGCCTCGAATCGGAAGACCTGCCGGGCGTGCTCGACGCCGTCCGCTACATTGCGGAACTCCGCCAGGCCCCGGACAAATCGCAGTTGCCGGTCGGCCGGCGCGTCGTCGTCATCGGCGGCGGCATGACGGCCATCGACGTCGCGGTGCAGTGCAAGCGCTTGGGCGCCGACGACGTGACGATCGTCTATCGCCGCGGCAAGGAGCAGATGGGCGCCAGCCGGTTCGAGCAGGACCTGGCCCGGAGCGGCGGCGTGCGCATCAAGGACTGGGCGAGGCCGGTGCGGCTGGTCGGGAAGGGATTTGTGACGCGGGTGGAATTCGAAACCACGCGTGAAGGCGCGGATCGGCGGCTTGAAGGGACGGGCGAGACCTTCGCCATGAACGCCGACGTCGTTTTCAAGGCGATCGGCCAGGAGATCGCGTGGAACGAACTGGGGGCTGCAAGCGCCATACTTCGCGAAGCGGATGGGCGCATCGCAGTGGACGCGAACCGAAAGACGTCGCTCGATAATGTCTGGGCCGGAGGCGACTGCGCTGCGGGTGGCAAGGACCTGACGGTGACCGCGGTGCAGGATGGAAAGCTCGCGGCGAAGGCGATCGACGAGTATCTGAAATCAGGCGGGTGAGCCATGAACAGACCCGGAAATGGAAACGGCGCGATCGACTTGGCATCCGAATTCCTCGGCATCCGTTCGCCGAACCCGTTCTGGCTCGCCTCGGCGCCGCCGACCGACAAGGCCTACAACGTCAATCGCGCCTTCGAAGCGGGCTGGGGTGGCGTCGTCTGGAAAACGCTCGGCGAGGATCCTCCGATCGTCAATGTCAACGGGCCGCGATATGGCGCGATCCACTCGAATGACCGCCGGGTCATCGGGTTCAACAATGTCGAGCTGATCACCGACCGGCCGCTCGAGACAAACCTGAAAGAGATCCGCCAGATCAAGCGCGACTGGCCGGACCGGGCTGTCGTCGTCTCGGTCATGCTGCCGATGAAGCCGGAGACCTGGGCGAAGTACGTGCCGATGATCGAGGACACGGGCGCCGACGCTCTGGAGCTCAACTTCGGTTGCCCGCACGGCATGTCGGAGCGCGGCATGGGCTCCGCGGTCGGGCAGGTCCCCGAATACATCCAGCAGGCGACCGAATGGTGCAAGGCCGTGGCGCGCGTGCCGGTCGTGATCAAGCTGACGCCGAACGTCACGAATATCCTGGGCCCCGCGAAGGCGGCGAAGGACGGCGGGGCCGACGCGGTTTCGCTGATCAACACGCTGAACTCGATCATGCGCGTCGACTACGACACCCTGACGATGTACCCGGCGACGGATGGCAAGGGTTCTCATGGCGGCTATTGCGGGCCGGCGGTCAAGCCGATTGCGCTCCACATGGTCGCCGAGATCGCGCGCAATCCGGCGACTCGAGGGCTTCCGATTTCCGGGATCGGCGGCATCACCGACTGGCGCGACGCGGTCGATTTCCTCGCGCTCGGGGCGAGCAATGTCCAGGTGTGCACGGCGGCCATGGTCTATGGCTTCAAGATCATCGACGACCTGCGGAGTGGCCTGAGCCATTTTCTGAGGGACAAGGGCATGAAAAGCGTCGCGGAACTGGTCGGCCGCGCCGTCCCCTCAGTGACGGATTGGCAGTACCTCAACCTGAACTATGTGGTGAAGGCCCGGATCAACCAGGACCTCTGCATCCAGTGCGGCCGCTGCCATATCGTCTGCGAAGACGCTGCCCACCAGGCGATCACCCACACGGTGAACGGCGAGCGGCGCTTCGAGGTCATCGATGAGGAATGCGTCGGATGCAATCTCTGCGTGAGCGTCTGCCCGGTCGTCGACTGCATCACGATGGAGCGGTTGACGGCGGGCGTTGACACCCGCACGGGCCGTCCGATCGATAACAGGCAATCGGACTGGACCGCGCATCCCAACAATCCGATGCGCCGGCCGGCTGGATGAGCCCGGATTACGCCGCGATGCTCGCGGTCGCGATCGAGGAAGCGCGCACCGGACTCGCGGAAGGCGGTATCCCGATCGGCGCGGCCCTATTCGATGCGGGCGGGCGATTGATGGGGCGCGGCCGGAATCGACGGATCCAGGAGGGCGATCCCTCCGTCCACGGCGAAACCGACGCCTTTCGCAAGGCCGGCCGGCAGACGTCTTACAAGGACAAGGTCATGGCCACGACGCTCGCACCCTGCTGGTACTGCAGCGGCCTGGTGCGTCAGTTCAGCATCGGGACTGTCGTGGTCGGCGAATCGGTCAATTTCGCAGGCGGGATCGGCTGGCTGCGGGAAAACGGGGTGTGCGTCATCGACCTGCGCTCCGCCGAATGTGTCGACATGCTGGCCAGCTACATTCGCGACCATCCCGGCGTCTGGAACGAGGACATCGGCCGGGAATAGCCACTGTTCGCGGCAGCAACTATGATCGTCACCACTTAAACGCCGGACAGGGGGATCTCGCAGTGCACAAGAAAAACCTGGCGCTCATCGTGAGCGCAATGCCGATCGGGGGCCTGCTGGCCGCACAATCTGCCATCGCACAGGAAACGTCCTTCGAGCCGGTCATCGTGACGGCCCAGAAGCGCGAACAGAGCATTTACGACGTTCCGGTGGCGATCAGCGCGTTTTCGGCCGAGACCATCGAAAAGCAGGGCATATCGGACCTGACGGACATCGGCAAGTTCGTGCCGAATCTGAATGTCACGGGTTTCTCGGCAGGCCACACGGCTTCGGCCAATCCCTTCATTCGCGGCATCGGCTTGCAAGACCATCTGATCACCACGGATCCGGGTGTCGGCGTCTACGTCGACGGCGTCTACCTGGGCCGCCAGGTGGGCCAGAACTGGAGCCTTGCCAACATCGAGCGCGTCGAAGTGCTCCGCGGACCGCAGGGCACCCTGTACGGGCGGAACTCGATCGGCGGCGCCATCAACATCATCACCCGACAGCCCGGCGACGAGGACGGCGGCCGCGTGTCGCTGACCGCCGGTTCGCGGGGCCGGCTGAATGCCGATTTTTACACGAACATGAGTTTCTCGGATCAGCTCGCGATGTCGCTGACGGGCTCCTTCCAGCACCGCGACGGGCTGGGCAAGTTCCTGATGCTCGAGAACCCGCGCAAGGAAGTGGGCGAAGTCGAGGACGTTGCGGCGCGAGTTGCGCTCAAGTGGTCGCCGAATGATCGCCTATCCTTCCTGCTCGCCGCGGACAAGAACGAGGGCGACAACGGCCTCCGGCCCTACGACACACTGATCGACGAGCTGCCGAACGGGGCTGTCTTTGCCGCCGGTTACCGCAATGCGGACACAGCCGCGAATCCGTACAACAACAACTCGGGGCAGGAATCGCAGATCGCCGTGACGAACGAAGCCAGGGGCGTGTCCTTGACCGTGGATTTCCAGGTCAACGACGACGTAGCCGCCAAGCTCCTGCTGAGCGACCGGGAATCCGACTACAAAGCAGGTCTGGACGACGACGGCTTCTTCGACGATTTCCTGAGCTTTCCGGAAAGGGGCTTCGCCGACCAGCAGTCGGCGGAGCTGCAGGTCACCGGCAAGTACGGCGCCTGGGATTATGTCGGCGGCCTCTACTGGTTCGAGGAAGAGGGCACGAATATCCAGGACCCGACCATTTTCCTGGGCGGGCCGGGTGATTTCCTGCTGACGCAAAAGGTCGACAGCCAGGCGATCTATGCGAACGTCGGCTACAACTTTTCGGATGATCTCCGGGTCTCAGGCGGCCTGCGCTACACGCAGGATGACAAGCGGGCCGGCACGAACATCAATTCCAGCCTGATCGTCGAGACGGCGCAGCGCGACTGGTCCGAGGTCAGCGGGGACCTGTCCGCAAACTACAAGCTCAACGACCGCCTGACGGTGTACGGCACGGTCCAGAACGGCTACCAGTCAGGACAATTCCCGCCGCGCCCGTTCTGCCTGTTCGGCTTCCTGGACTTCACGCAGCCCGGCAATGTGAGCCGCCCGAACTGTTTCGTGGCCAACGACAACGTGACAGCCCTGAACTTCGAAGTCGGGCTCAAAGGCCAGCCTTTCGACAATCTCCAGATGAGCATCGCCGTGTTCTACACGGACTACTCCGACCTGCCATACCAGGTCAGTACCACGGCCGGTGGCGGTGGCTTCAACACCGTGAACATCATCGTCGATCAAACTTCGACGGGCGTCGAATGGGAAGGCACCTGGCTCGTGACAGATGCATTCCGGCTTCACACGACGCTGGGTTACATTGACGCCGACGTGAAAGATCCGAATCCGGCCGCGGTCGCGCCGCTGACGCCGGAACTGACCGCGTCCGTGAGCCCGGAATTCACATTCCCGTTCGCCGCCGGCGAAGTCACATTGCGAGCGGACTGGTCGTTCCGCGATGAAATGTTCGGCGAACCGAGCTCCGACCCGGGCCGGTTTACATTCATCGACAGTCGCGACCTGGTCAACGTCGACATCGGCTATCGTCCCACCGACGGCGACTGGTCGGTTTCGGCCTACGGCAAGAACATCACCGACGAGCGCTACGACAACGCCCGACTCAATACCGGCGACTACGTGCTGATCATGATGTCGAACGACGCGAGCGAGTATGGGGTCCGCGTGACCAAGGAGTTCTGAACGATCCAGGCGGGCCCGGCCGGCCGGGCCCGCCTGTCGGATTCGCCTACCCAATCGAAAAAACGGGCGCGAGGCGGCTACGATAGGGCCCGATGGGCCCGGGTATCCCGAAACGAGCCGCATTGGTGGCCGCCGCGCTCGCGGTTCTTCTGTTTGCGCCGCCGTCACCGGCTGCGGACAGCGATTACCTCGGCCTGCTCCGGGCGCGGGACCTGACGCCCTTCGGCTTCCTGCGACTCGACATGCGCCCGGCGCATGCGGTCGTGGCTCCCAAGGGCAACTGGGCATTCGAAGTCGAGCTCGCCCACCAGAACACCTGGGCCTTGAGCGAAGGGGCCGAGGACTACCTCGAATCGCTGCCGGGCCGCCGCCAGCTCGGGGAGGAGGAGCTCGCCGACATCCGCGCACTGCCCGGCGAGAACTACCTCGTCGATCTCGAACTCGCCGAGCTCGACCTGACCATTCACCACAAGTTCACGAATCACCTGGGCGGCTATCTCGTGCTGAGCGGCGTTTCCTACAGCGGCGGATTCCTGGACGGCGCGATCGAACAGTTCCACGACGCGCTGAGCTTCGACCACAACGGCAGATCCGCGGCGCGTCGATACGACGTGAACATCATCGCCGATCTCAAGTCCGCGCAGCTCGGACTCCTCGAATCGCCGACCCGCGGCGGCTTCCTCGACCCCACGATCGGTCTTCGTTACTCCGGCGCCACGGAGATCAAGGGATGGAATTTCGTGCTCGAAGCCGCCGCAAAACTCCCGTTTCGGGGCCGCGAAGAATTCCTTTCGACGGGCAAGACGGACTTCGGAGTCCAGGCTACGCTCCAGCGATTCTCGGATCATCACGCGTGGTATGTGAGTGCCTCAGGCGTCTATTACGACGGGACGACGAGCGTCACGCCGACCGGGCCGCAGATCGTTCCGACGCTGGTCGTGGGCTATGAACGCCGGCTGAGCCGGGAAACGCACCTGATCCTGCAGGGCTATGTGAGTGACAGCATCTTTTCGCGCGCAGAAACGGACCTGAGCGAACTGCTCGCGACCAAGTATCAATTGAGCCTCGGCATTTACCGCCGATTCGGGCGCGGCGTACTGTCATTCGCATTCACGGAGAATCTCCAGAATCTGAACAACACGCCGGACATCGGCATCCAGCTCGGCTGGGCGTACAGCCCGGCGCTTCAATTGAAGGACGACTGACCTCAGGCCGGCTGCACGTTCGCGTTCAGGCGGAACAGGTTGATCGGATCGTACTTCTTCTTGATCTGGCGCAGCCGCCCGATGTTGCCCTGGTAATTCTCGTCCACCACGGCCTGCGCCTCGTCCGCGACCTCGTTCATGTAATAGCCGCGCGCGTGGGATTCGAGCGTCGCCCAGAGGCCCCGCAGGTAATTCACGTGCGGGGTCCGGTCGATCTCGAGCGGCCAGTTGACGGCCGTGAGCATGTTGTGCTTCGCGTAACGGTGCGGGAAGGCAGTCGCTTCCGCGGGCACGTCGCCGATGGCGCCGCCGCCATGCTGGAAGAAAAGCGCCGAGCCGCGCTCGGGATGGCCCTGGAATCCGGAGACGATCGCTTCGATCAGGCTCGCCTTGAAGTCGCCGATGAAGCCGGACTTGAGGTAGGTGCCTTCGTTCCGGGGGTCCGCGCGGTCGTGAATGCGCTGGATTGCGACGTAATCCATCGGCCGGATCGAATCGGCGATCGGCGTGCCGAGCTTGCGGATCGGCGCGAGCGCGCGGTCAGCGTCGTCGGCCGGACCCGTATAGCAGACGCTCAGGGCGAATACGACGGGCTTTCCGCCGGGCGGCGCGCTCATGATGGCGTCCACATAGAGTTCCGCAGGCGCAGCCGAGCTGTAGTCGGCGTAGAACGCGAGCAGCTCGCGGGCGCGCCCGATCGGGAAGACGATGTCGCCGCCGATGATCTGACGCGGCATCGGGTGCAGGCCGAACTCGAACCGGGTGACGACGCCGAAATTCCCGCCGCCGCCGCGCACGCCCCAGTAAAGGTCGGGATTCTCGCCGGCATCCGCGCGCAGGTAGCGGCCGTCGGCGGTGACGATATCCACCGCGCGCAGGTTGTCGATTGCGAGTCCGAAGCGCCGCGCGAGCCGGCCGAATCCGCCACCGAGCGTGAGCCCGCCTGCGCCCGTGTGCGAAACGGTGCCCGTCGTCGTCGCGAGCCCGAGCGCCATCGTCTCGTGATCGATCTCGCCGAGCAGGCTGCCGCCCTCCACGTGGGCGACCCGCGCCACGGGATCGACCCGCACGCCGCGCAGGCGCGACAGATCGATCTGGATGCCGCCGTCGCAGGTGGACTTGCCGCCGTAGCTGTGCCCGCCGCATTTCACGGCAACGAGCAATTCGCGCTCGCGCGCGAAGTTCACCGCGTTCTGAATGTCGGCAACGCCGGTCGGCTGGACGATCAAGGCCGGCTTCCTGTCGATCGACCGATTCAGCACGCGCCGGGCGTCGTCGTAACCCGCGTCGACCGGGAGCAACAAGGGACCGCGCAGGCTCGCTTTCAGGTCCTTCAGCGCCGCCTGCTCGATGACAGTGGCGGAACCGTCGAGCTTGACGGCGGGAATGCCGCCCGTGGCCTGTGTCGCGGTTTCATCGAGCGCATACAGCCGCGACCAGGGCAGCGCGCAGGCGACGGCGGCCGCGACGGAGGACCGGACAAAAAGGCGACGGTTCATGTGGTCTCCCCAACGGGCACGGCTTGGCCCTTGAATGCCGAGCGGAGCAGCAGGAACGACGCATAGAGCACGACGACCACTACGCCCCAACGCAACCAGACGATCGGCATCTCCTTGACGATGAATGCGGCAACGAGCACGGCCGGGATGCCGCCCAGAGCGATGCCCAGGACGATTTTCAGGTCGATGCGGTCACTCCTCATGAAACTGAAACCTGTCGTCGGCATCAGGAATGCGCAGGCGCTTGCCATGATCGGAAACGCGAGGCGCGGATCGAGCCCCAGCATGCTCAGCATGATGAGCGATGGTGCGTAAAGGCCGATGCCGAAGGCCATCAGCGCGCCGAGGACAAAGTGAACTGCAATTGCCACATACATTTCCGCGGCCGGAAGCGCCGTGGCTTCGCCGCCTATGGGCATGAGGTCCAGGTTGCTTATCGCATAGAGGCCAGCCGCAATCAGGAGCGCTATTCCCACAATTGCCTGAACAAGTTGCACGGGGGCCCGGACCACGAGCGGTGCACCGATGAGCGAACCAAGAACGGCGGCAGCGATGCAGGATGCCAGCAGAGTCGGATCCACGTGGACACCCAGGATCACCAGGAATATCGTCGATTGCGCGATCGTCGGCAGCGCATGTCCGACATTGAGCGTCGCCGGAATAAAGCTGTCCGGAACGAACTTCCGGAATTTCAGCCAGGCAGTCGTTGTCGCAAACGAACCGATGCCCAGCGTATCGAAGAAATTGGTAATCGCCCCGAGGCCAATGGATTCCGCGTCCGGGCGCAGTTCACCGCGGCGCTTCGCCGTTCTGATGAGAACAACCGTGAAGGCGATGCCGAGGGCAGCGAGCGCGGCAAGCAGGACGACTACGGTCATGCAAGTGGCCGTTTGCGCATCGCGCGTACTCTACCGCAGAATGGGCCCACCTGCCCCAAGGGATCCGTCACATGCATTTCTTCCCCTCCGGGCGCCGCCTGGGCGCCATATTATTGTGTGTAGCCTTGCTGCCGGTGGCATCGGCGGCTGAAACCGCCATTCCACCCGAGATTTCCGGGCAGGCGCTCGAAATGCTGAAGCGCTCGATCGGATTCAAGACGGCCGCCGGCGAGGGCCAGGTGCCGGCCTATGCCGAGTATCTTGCGGGCGAGTTGAAGGCCGGCGGATTCGCCGCCGAAGACATCGATATCACGTCGCACGGGGAAACCGCGACACTCGTGGCTTATTACCGCGGCAGGAAACCTGCCGCGAAACCGATCGTCATTGCGGCGCACATGGACGTCGTGCCGGCGCTGCGCGAGGACTGGGAGCGCGATCCATACGTCGCGGTGGTCGAGGACGGCTATGTCTTCGGCCGCGGCTCCGCCGACAACAAGCTCGGCATCGTGTCGATGGTCGCGGCGCTCCTGTGGCTAAAGGAGGAGGGCTTCAAGCCCCGGCGCGACATCGTGCTCGCGCTGACCGGAGACGAGGAAACGAGCCAGGACAACGCGGCCATGCTCGCCGAAGAGTTGAAGCATGCCGAAATGATGCTGAACAGCGATGCGGGTGGCGCATACCTCGGTGACGACGGAAAGCCGGTTGTCTACGCGCTGCAAGCCGCCGAAAAGACCTATATGGATTTCCAGGTGAGCTTCTCGAATCCCGGCGGGCACAGCAGCCGGCCCGGAGCGTCGAACGCGATCCACGATCTTGCGCGCGCGATCATGCGCATTTCCGAGTTCCGTTTCCCGGCGCGCAGCAGCGAACTGACCAAGGCGTATTTCGAGGCAGCCGGCGCCGTGACGGCTGGCCCCATAGGCGCCGCGATGCTTCGTTACGCCGAGAACCCAGCGGACAAGGAAGCCTACGAGGTCCTGGCCGCGCACGCTGAGTACGTCGGCCAGCTCGGCACCACCTGTGTCGCGACGACGGCGAAGGCGGGTCATGCACCGAACGCGCTGCCGCAGAGCGCGATGGTCAACATCAATTGCCGCGTGTTCCCGGGCGAATCGGTGGAAAGCGTGAGATCGACGCTCGTCACGGTCATCGACGATCCGAAAGCGCAGGTGACGGTCGTCGACCAACCGGTCCCGAGCGACGCATCGCCCCTGCGCGACGACGTGATGAAGGCGCTCAGGAAGGCAATCGACCTGCGCGCGCCGGGCCTGCCGATCGTGCCGACGATGTCCGCGGGCGCGACCGACGGCCTTTTCTACCGCAACGTCGGCGTGCCGAGCTACGGCGTGTCTGGAATCTTCATGCACCCGAAGGACAATTTCGCCCACGGGCTCAATGAACGGGTGCCGGTCGCGACCATCGATGGCGCGGTGCTCCAGTGGCGGAGCCTGCTGCGGGATCTGGCGCGCTAGCAGGCGCTGCCGCCGTCCTCAGAAATCGACGGACAGCCGCCCGTACACGAATCGTCCGGATCGCCCGAACGGGGAATAATTCGAGTACGGCGTGTTGCCTGTCGCATTGCGCGCAACCGGGAACGGCTCCGGGTATTCGTCGGTCAGATTCTCCGCGCCGACGGCGAGCCGGATGCGATCCGTCAGGTCGAAACGGCCTTCCAGGTCGACCAGTGTCTCGGCATCGAAACGGAAATCGAGAGCCTCTGACGTGCCGGGATCGAGCGCCTCGCCATAACGTGTCGCGCGGAGTGTCGCCCCAAACCGCCCGAGCTCCCATCCGACGATCGCCGCGAACTTGTCCTGCGGATTGCCGTCCTCAAAAGTCAGGATATTGATCCGGTCGAACAGCGGGGGCGGCGGGTCGAGCGCGGACAGCGGTGCCGTCTCCGGCACGCGCGTGACATCGGTCGAATTGAAGTTGGCAACCAAAGTGAAGTCGAACCGGCCCACTGCACCGGTCTCGAGCGGCCAGTTGACCACGACATCGACGCCTTCAGTCTCGGTATCGACGCCATTGATGAAGAACCGCCCGCCGCCGATGCCGATGAAGCCCTGGTCCTCCAGAAACTGGCGGACATTGTCCTGCGTGAGGTTTTCCGAAAGCACGATGCGGTCGTCGATGTCGATCCGGTAGGCGTCGATGGTGACCGTCACTTCTGCCAGCCGGAGCACGGCACCGATCGAATAGTTGACCGATTCCTCGGCATCGAGCGGCTGTGCGCCGAGCGCAATCGCGACCGGGTCACTGACCGGGAAAGTCGTGATGTCGAACGGCACGCCATTGATGAAATTGGTCGAGGTGGTTGCGAAGTACTGCTGCGGCAACGAAGGTGCCCGGAAGCCGTTCTGCACCGAGCCGCGCAGCGCAAACGCGTCGGTGAAATCGTAACGCATGGCGATCTTGCCGGAGACGTTGCTGCCGAAGTCCGAATAGTCCTCCACGCGCAGCGCCACGGAGCCGAGCAGTTTCTCCGTCAGGTCCGCCTCGAGGTCGACGTAGGCGCCGACCGCGGTGCGATCCTCGTCGACTTCATTGGCAGGACGGAATCCGGGGAATACCTGCGCCCCGGACGCGGTCGGGGAGCCGTTCGGCAGCAATACGCCGCCATTGACGTATGAGCCCGGCTCGCCGGCGAAGATGGAGTAGCTCTCCAGCCTCGCTTCGATGCCGGTCGCGACATTGAGCGGCGAAGCCAGATTGCCGATCGTCACCTGGCGAACACCGGTGAAGTTGAACACGAGCTGGTCGTAATCGAATCCGCCCGAATCGAACTCCGTAGCGCTCGCTGGGCCGAGGGAACGATTGAGCGTGTTTTCGATCGTGAACTCCATCTTGTTCTTGCCGTAGACCAGGGAGCTGTCCATGTCCCATTCGCCCCAGGCCCAGGCAAAGCCTCCCGCCACGCTGAGGTCCGTCACCTCGGGCGCAATGATCGGCAGGAAACCGTCCGGATAGATCTCGATGACGTTGCGGTCGTCGAGCGCGCGACGGTAGAAGCCGGCCGAGCGGGCGTCACGGTCCTGGTAGCTCGCCCAACCGTAGACTTTCACCCCGTTAGCCAGCTCGGAGCCCGCATTTGCAAACAGGCTGATCTGTTCGAGCTCCGGTTCCCCGTACCAGGCATTGAAGCGGTCGAACGTTGCCTCACGCGGGTCGAAAGAGCCGGGAACCATCGGATCGAGCAGCGGATACTGCTGGCGGAAGTCCCAGCCACCGCGCTCGGTGCGTTCCTGGTCCTTGTATTCCATCGCGAGCGTCACGAATCCGTTGTCACCGAATCCCAGGCCTTTCCAGCCGGATATGGTCATCGTTTCGCCGTCGGACCCGTCGTTGCTGAGCATCGGAGGCGCAGACCAGGTGGCGCCCGCCGGCGGTGTGCCGGTGGGTGTCGAGTAATCGGACTCCCTGGACCCGAATGTTCCGGTCAAACCGCCGCCGCTGCGATCCTCCCGCAGGCGGACATTGATGACACCGGCGATCGCATCGGAGCCGTACTGCGCCGACGCACCGTCGCGCAGCACTTCGATCGAACGCACGATCGCCGTCGGAATCGTATTGAGATCGACTGCCGCCGCGCCGCGGCCGATGGTTCCATTGACGTTGACCAGCGATGAGGCATGCCGGCGCTTCGAGTTGAGCAGCACCAGCGTCTGGTCCGGGGCGAGGCCGCGCAGTGTCGCCGGGCGGATCGTGTCCGTGCCGTCCGCGAGGCCCGGACGCGGAAAATTGAACGCGGGCAGCGCGACGGACAGCGCCTGATTCAGTTCCGTGACGCCGCCCTTCTGCAGCGATTCCCCGGAGACGACGTCGACTGCAACCGCCGTTTCGAGTGACGAACGATTCGCAACGCGGGTGCCAGTGACGACGACTTCGAGCAGTTCATCCGCGGGCTCCTGCGCACCGGCGCCGTGTGCGGCGAGTATCGATGCGATGCTTCCTGCCAGTAGGCTCGCCTTGCGCCGAACGTTCCTGTTCATTGTCGTGTCTCCTTTCATTTCCGGGCGTTTACCTTAGCACGGGCCTACTCGGCGGGCCTGTCGCTCACGGTGCAGCAGATACAGCCCGGCTGCGACCACGATCGCCGATCCGGCCAGCATCCTGGCTCCCGGGAGCGTTTGCCATACCAGCCAGTCGATGCCGGTGCCCCAGACGAGGGCAGTGTATTCGTAAGGTGCGATTGCCGACGCGGGCGCCAGCCGGAATGCGTCCGTGATCAGGTGCTGGCCGGCCCAGCCGGCGAGGCCCACGGCGACGATCCACGGCCAGTCCGCGGCCGCGATTGAAATCCAGCCAGGCGCCGCGAGCGCGCCCGCGCCGATCGCGAGCAACAACAGGTACCAGAACACCATCGAGGCGGTCGTCTCGGTGGCCGACAGGATGCGGACCATCACCACGACGAGCGAGTACGCGAGTGCCGAACCGAGCGCGGCAAGTCCGGCCAGGCTCACGAAGCCCGATGCGCTCGGGCGCAGCATGACGAAGACCCCCGCCAGACCCACGACGATCGCAAACCAGTGGTGACGATCCACCTTTTCGCCGAGCAGTGCGTAGGCGCACAGGACGACCAGCAAGGGCGCGCTCATGAAGATCGCATAGGTGTCGGCCATGCTCGCGCGTGCGAGCGCCCACAGGAAGCCCCAGAGCATGAGGACGGCGAGGGCGGCGCGGATCGCGTGCAGCCCCCATCGCACCGGTCGCAGCCGCCGCAGGCTTCCGGTCGCGAGGTACGTCAGGAATACGAATGGCAGGGAACTCGCGCCGCGCAGGCAGGCAACCTGCAATGGCGGATACCGCACCGTCAGATGCTTCATGAGCGCATCCATGACGGCGAAGACACCAACCGCCGCGATCATCAGGAAGACGCCGCGCAACCGGTCTGAGCGTTCAGTCATCCGGCGCCGGGAGGCGTTCGAGCAGTAGCCTCGCAAATTCCGCGAGCGCCGTCAGGTCCTGCTCGTCCGGCCCATCGGGGTCCCGGCCATTCGAATAGGCGGCGATGATCAGCCTCCGGCCGTCCGGCAGTTCGGCATGCACGATTTCCGCAAGCGTGTCGTAGGCATCACCGATCTTGCTTTCATAGACCGTGCCTTCCGGAAAGCCGCCGCCCATGCCGCTGTGCTTTGAAACAAGCGGCCGGCGCAGGCGCGAGCGGATGTAATCCGCGGCCGTCGCTCCGAATTCACCGCTGACGAGCGCGAGCATCAGGCGCGCGGAACCGTCCGCGTGCATGGAATTCCGCCCGTGCCGCTCGCGCGCCATTGCCTCGAGGCCTTCCGGCATCTCGCCCGAGTTCGTCGGATAGGTCTTGTTGATGAAACGCTGGCCGTTCAGCAGGCCATGACGCTCGAGCAGGTTTTCGGTATAACGCCTGCGCGCGAACCACGCGTCGAATTCGGCGCCATCCGCCGGTCCGTTGACGGCGCCCGTGATCGCATCGACGACGACGCCCGTCGCGACATTATCGGAGACCGCCAGCATCGGCTGCACGGACTCGTCGAGACAGTCGGCAGCGCGTTCCTGCGACTCGCACCAATGCACGGCAGCGACGGCATATCCCAGCTTGACGCAGCTCGCCGGATACCAGCGACGATCTCCCCCGACGCTGCCCCGGAGCCACGATCCGTCCCGCGCGGCGAGGAGCACGGTCACGTCGAGGCGGTCAAAACGCTGGCCGGCCAGGAAGCGCGCGCGCGCATCTTCCACTGCCGCCTGCACTGTGGCGTCGTCGCGGACCGGCAATCGGACGGGTACGGAGCAGGCGGGCGATGCCGCGAGCAACAGGACCACGCCTGCGGCGACTGGCAAGGAAGCCGTGATCATTCGCCAATGCACCGAGCGTCTCCCGCTACAATCGCGTCACAGTAGCGTCCTGCAGGCGGAGCGACAACCACCCATGAAGGTCTACGGCAACGTGCTGGAGATGATCGGCAGGACGCCGATGCTCGAATTGCGGCAGCTCGACACCGGTAACTGCAAGCTCTTCCTCAAGCTCGAGCTGCAGAATCCCGCGGGCTCGATCAAGGATCGCATCGGGCTCTCGATGATCGAGGAAGCGGAGCGCCGCGGCGACCTGAAGCCCGGCGGAACGATCGTCGAGGCAACGGCCGGCAACACGGGCCTCGGTCTCGCGCTCGTTGCCGCCCAGAAGGGATACCGCGTGGTGCTCGTGCTGCCGGACAAGATGAGCCAGGAGAAGATCTTCAACCTGCGGGCGATGGGCGCGGAAGTCGTGCTGACGCGGTCCGATGTCGAAAAGGGCCATCCGGAGTATTACCAGGATCTCGGCGCCAGGCTCGCGCGCGAAAAGGGCTATTACTACATCAACCAGTTCGGCAATCCCGACAATCCCAAGGCGCATGCGACGACGACCGGTCCGGAGATCCTCGAGCAGATGGACGGAAGGGTGGATGCCGTCGTCGTCGGAATCGGATCGAGTGGCACGATCACCGGCCTCACGAAGTGTTTTCGCGAGCGGCTGCCTTCCGTCGAAATCGTGCTCGCCGACCCGGAGGGCTCGGTGCTGGCGGACCAGGTCAACAAGGGCGCGCTCGGCAAGACGGGATCCTGGCTCGTGGAAGGCATCGGTGAAGATTTCATCCCGGAGATCTGCGATCTTTCGATGTGCCGCAAGGCCTACAGCATTCCCGACGGCGAATCCTTCGCGGTGGCGCGCACGATACTGCTGAAGGAAGGCCTGCTCGTCGGCTCGTCGACGGGCACACTGGTTGGCGCTGCGCTGCGCTACTGCCGCGAGCAGAAGAAGGCGAAGCGGGTCGTGACATTCGCCTGCGACACCGGCAACAAGTATCTCTCGAAGCTTTTCAACGATTTCTGGATGGAGGACCAGGGTTTTATCCAGCGCAAGCAGCACGGCGACCTGCGCGACCTCGTCGGCCGGCCGCACGGCGAGCGCGCGACGATTACCGTCGGGCCCGACGACGTGCTGACGACGGCGCACAACCGGCTGCGGAATGCGGGATTCAGCCAGCTTCCCGTCATGGAAGCTGAGCGGCTGGTGGGGTTCATCGACGAGGATGACATCATGCGCCACGCATTCGGCAAGCCCGAGCGGTTCAACGACCCCGTGCGCAAGGCGATGCACACGAACTTCCTCGTCGTCGAGCCGACGCTCGCGCTCAGGAACCTGGTCGCGATGCTCGACGTCCAGCCCTACGCCGCGGTCATGGACGACGGCGTGTTCCATGGCCTGATCACGCGTGCCGACGTGCTCAACTATCTGCGCCGCCAGATGACTGCGGCACCGGTGCACTGAGGCAGCGATGAAGGATCCCAAGAAACCGCTCGGCTTCGCAACCCGCGCCATTCACGCCGGCCAGTCGCCGGATCCGACGACCGGCGCGGTGATGCCGCCCATCTACGCGGTGTCGACTTATGCGCAGGAAAGTCCCGGTGTCCACAAGGGCTACGAGTATTCGCGGACACAGAATCCCACGCGCATGGCCTGGGAGCGCTGCATCGCGGATCTCGAGGGCGGCAGCCGCGGCTTCGCCTTCGCCTCCGGCATGGCGGCGACGGCAACGTTGCTCGAGCTGCTCGACAGCGGCGATCACGTCGTTGCGATGGACGATCTCTACGGAGGGACTTTCCGCCTCTTCGAGCGCGTGCGGCGCCGCTCGGCCGCGCTCGACTTCACGTTCGCCGACCTGTCCGATCCCAGGTCAGCGGTCGCCGCAATCAGCCCGAAGACGCGCTTGATCTGGATCGAATCGCCCAGCAATCCGCTGCTCAAGCTCGTGGACATCGCCGCGGTCGCGAAAGCGGCGCGCGGGCGCGGCATCCTCGTCGCCGTCGACAATACCTTCGCGACGCCGTGGATCCAGCGGCCGCTCGAACACGGCGCCGACATCGTCATGCATTCGGCCACCAAGTTCCTGAACGGGCATTCGGACATGATCGGGGGCATCGCGGTCGTGCAGGACGCGGAGCTCGGCGAGCGCATCGCCTTTCTTCAGAATGCGATCGGCGCAATCGCCGGCCCCTTCGACAGTTTCCTGGCATTACGGGGCCTCAAGACGCTGCCGCTCAGGATGCGGCAGTCGAGTGAGTCCGCGCTCGCGATCGCGACGCGCCTCGAGCGCCATCCGCGCATCGAGCGCGTGATCTATCCGCGGCTGCCGTCGCATCCGCAAAGGGCGCTCGCCGAGCGCCAGATGCCGAATGGCGGCAGCGGGATCGTGACGTTTTTCCTGAAGGGCGGGCTGCCGGAAGCGCGCCGTTTCCTGGAGCGGCTCGAGGTGTTCACGCTGGCCGAGAGCCTCGGCGGCGTGGAAAGCCTCGTGGATCATCCCGCGATCATGACCCACGCTTCCGTGCCGCCCGAGGCGCGCGCGAAGCTCGGCATCAGCGATTCGCTGGTGCGCCTCTCGATCGGCATCGAGGATGCCGCGGACCTGATCGGGGATCTCGAGGCGGCGCTCGGCTGAACCGCGCAGTCAGTTCCGTCGTCGCACACGCAGGCCGTGCGGGTCGGCGCGCTCGACGCCGTCGGCTCCGACATTGCTGAATCGGACGATGCCCACGAGCTTTCCGCCGCGGCCGCCGTCGGAAACTTGAAGGATGCCGAGCCCCGGCGTGGCGCCGCGCGCGTTGTGTGGATCACCGCTCAATGGCGTGGGCCCGCGCAATGCGACGAAGACCAGATCTCCGGCTGGCGAGATGTCGGTCAGGTCCGGCGCCGCGTTGTCGGTCAGCGGCCCGTTCAGGGCAATCGTTCCGACCCGGGTGTCGTTTGCGGTCGCAAACACCTCGACAGTATCGGCATGCCGGTCCATGACCCAAAGGTACTTGCCCTTCCGCCCGGTCAGCACCATGCCGTGCGAATCGTGCTGGCCGTCCACCTGATAAACGACGGTCGGTGCCGGCGTGTTGGGAATCTGCGGCTTGTCGCCGCGAAAATCATCGAGTGCAAACCGGTAGACGTCGAATCCGTAAAGGTGCAGATGCTCCATCGGGCCCGGCCGTCCGCCGGAATTCACGTACATCCGATCGCGAACCTGCGCGCCGCCACAGCCATTGCCGTGGACGGCGGCCATGTCGTATTCGGCTACGATTCGCATCGGTGTCGGGCGCGGATCGACGACCAGCATGCCGCCGCCACGCAGAGTCACGAATGCGCGGTCGCCCGATTGGCTGATGACCGGGCAGATCGGGGCGTTGTCCGGCCGCAGCTCGGCGACCTGGCAAGGCTTGCCCGACGGCGCGGTGCAGGTGGCGAGATCGAGCGTTGCATCCGCGTTGGCGACATAGCGGTTGCGCGCAAAGTCCGAATCGATTCGCTCAAGGCGCTTGCCGTTCTGGTTGGCCACGAGGATGTAAGAACCATCCGGCGCCGGAAACGCCGCATGCGCCTGACGCCCGGTCGGCGACTGGCTCGTGCGTAAGCACTCGAGCGGCGCGCGCGTGGCCGCATCGAGCACCAGCACATGCCCGCTTGCGACAAACGCGACGACCGCGTGCGTGTGTTCGGTATTGAACACCAACATGTGCGGGCGCACCGGATTGGCACCGGTCCGCGTGCGGCACAGCACAGCCGCTGCGCCGCCGAGGTCGACGGTCTCGTCGGTGTCGCGCGCGGGCACTTGACCGCCCGCCAGCTCCTTGTGCGAGAAGATGTGCAGCGTGCCGCCATGATCCAGGCCGCGCGTGTCGGACTGGTCGATGATCCAGACTTCGTAGGCTCCCGTCTCAGGCGTCGCGGCGACTGCCGACGCGGCGACGACAAGGGAGAGAATGAAGAGCTGCGGCGCGCGGCGCAGGGTGCAGGAAATCGTAGCCATTGCCGTCTCCCCGTTGGGCTGGCCAGGAATGGCGGAAGAGTACTCTCTGGATTGCGAAACGTAAATTCGGCCGGAGGCTATTCCAGCTCGTCTTCGACCCGGCCGTCCGCGAAGATCGTGAGCCGGTCGCCCGGCTCCGCGGTCGTCGTCACGTCTCCCGCGGCGAAACCCACGGTGATGTCGTACGTGCCCGGCCAGGGCGCGCCGAACATCAGGTCGTACTCGTTCTGCGCGCGCAGTCCGGAACCCGACTCGATCACGCGGGTCATGATCCGGTTCGGAAACTGCTGCGGCACGACGCGCACGATCCGGC
This sequence comes from Steroidobacteraceae bacterium, assembly GCA_040878925.1. Classification (GTDB taxonomy): domain Bacteria; phylum Pseudomonadota; class Gammaproteobacteria; order Steroidobacterales; family Steroidobacteraceae; genus SCUD01. The sequence goes on from JBBDLI010000014.1 coordinate 133,531, forward strand.
CCTGCTGATTGCGCTCGCCTCCGGCGCCCACAATCCGCAGGTGGATCCTGTTCGTCAGGGTGTTGGCGCTGCGCAGGACGCGATACGTATTGCCCCAGCGCGTCAGAATGTCGCTGATTCCATTGGCAACGACGTCGCCGCAGGCCAATTGGTCGTTGCGCGAGACCAGGCTATCGGGGTCCGCGGTAGTTCCGCGCTGGGTCGCCGACGGCAACAGGGCGCCGTCGACATTGACCAGGAATTTGGGAGCGCCCAGGCCGGTCGAAATCAGGTTGTTCGCGATGACCACGTCCTCGAAGCCGTCGCCATTGATGTCGCAGGTGTTCAGCCCGAATCCGAAGGTGGCGACGGGGTCGGGATCGAGGATCTCTCCTGCGTCGAAAACGCCCCCGGTATTCCGGTGCAGGCGGGTGACGCTTCCCGTGCGATGAATGAGGTCGAGATCGCCGTCCAGGTCGACATCGATCAGCTTCAGCCCCTGGTCGCCACGCACCGGGATGCCCGCCGCCACACTGCCGTCGCTGAACGTGCCGTCGCCGTCATTGAGCAAGAGGCGCGAGCCGAACAGGAGGTCGACAAAGCCGTCCTCGTTGAAATCGACGGCTTGGCCGCCACGGGGGACGAAATTGGCGCCGGCTGGATTCAAGTCGACACCGGCGGCCACCGCAACGTCGGCGAAGGCACCGGTGCCGTCGTTGACGAGCAGCCAGTTCCTGGCGCCGTCGCCGCGCGTTTGGTCGTTGGGCGCGAACAAGTCGATGTCACCGTCGTTGTCAAAGTCGGCGGCGAGGAGCGTGCCGCCGAAGCCGCCGATTGCGAGCGCCGATACCCCGGCGGAAGTCTGGTAATTGCCGTTTCCCTGATTGAGGTGCAGGAGCGCGATCGAGGCGGGATCGCCGGCGGGCGAAAGCGTGTTGCTGAAGAGGTCGTCAAAACCGTCTCCGGTGAAGTCGGCGAAGCGGGAGTCGCCGGTCGTACGGCCAGCCGCAAGCAGGTCGTCAAGCCCGGCGTCCGGCAGTACGCGGGCGACGAAGCTTCCCGTGCACTCCTCGTCCTCGATCGTGCCGCCCGCCGTCGGCAGGTCCAGGCAGCCGTCGTCATTGGGATCGCCGAAGGCTGCGCCTGCGACAGGCAGGTCGTGCTCGGACAGGACGTGCGCCGGGGCCATCGCGACGGGACCGCCGACACCGATACGCGCGTCGTTCATCGCGATGACGCGATAGAAAAGGGACGTGTTGACGGCAACCGTGGGTCTTACGTGGGGCGGTCCATCGGCTTCCTCGAATACGGCGGCCGGACGGCGACCGGCGAGCTGGATCTCTATCGCGGCAAAATACACGCGGTAATGCGTGGCGCCGGCGGCGGTCGCAAAATGGATCGTGTGACCGGGGTCCTGGCTCGTCACCGCGGCCCATTCCACGGGCTCCGCCACTGGCCCGGGTGTCGCATGCACCGGAATGCTCTCGGGACCGCGGCCGCCGCTCGTTTCGGCGATGATTCTGTAACGGTAGACCCGCAGATTCGTCAGCCCCGTGTGGACGTAGCTCGTTTCCTCTATCCCCGTGATTTCATTGTTGAAACTGGCACCCGGGCTGCTGTCGTCCCAGCGGATCACGTAGCGGCTGGCGTCGGTCACGGCACTCCAGGAGAGCTCCACCTGCCCGTCTGCTCCCTCGGCGGAGGGATTCGAAGGTGCGGCATGCGGTGGACTTGTGCCTAAAGCTCCCTCGCAGGCCACGAGCCAGGCGAGGCCCGCCAGGGCGCAAATTCCGGTTACCGCCCGGGCGGCGGCTGATGCTGCAAATGCCATTGGATCGAGATCCCGTCTAAGTTGATGTTTCTGCGACCGATAGACGGCCGCGCTGCGCGACAGTTCCGCCGGCTCCCGCCCGCGGCGGACGCGGCCGCATTATAACCCCGCCAAGCCGATGCCCGGCTCAGGCTGCGACTGGATGCAGGTCGATGCGCGTTGAGGAAGCCATGCAGTAAATCTCGACCGGTCGCGTCCGTCCGCGCAGGACGAGCGGCGGCAATTCGACGATCCCCCCGGGCACGGGATCGAGCGACTGCTTGACCGACAGCGAAAAAAGGGCTTCGCCGGCGCGCGCGCGTTGTACGAGGCGCGCGGCGACGTTGACCGTGTCGCCGATCAGCGTGTAGCTTGGCCGCTCCGGCGCGCCGACATCGCCGACGATCACGTCGCCGGCGTTGATGCCGATGCCGATGCCGGTTTCGATCCCGAGCCGTGCCTTCCACTCGGTCGCGAGGCGCCCGAAGCCGTCGATCATTCCGCGGGCCGCGCAGACTGCGCGACCGCTGGCATCGTCCGAAGGCAATGGCAGGCCGAAACCCGCCATGAGCCCGTCGCCGGCCATGTGAAAGACCGTGCCTCCGTGTTCCCGGGTCACGGCTGAAAGCATCGAGAAATATTCGTTCAGCAGCGGAACGACATCGGAGGGGGAGAGCCGCTCCGCCACGGCAGTGAAGCCGCGCATGTCGGCAAACAGCACGGTTCCGGAAACCCGCGCCTGGCCGACGCCATCGCGGGCGCGCGCAGTGCAGCGGCAGGTGCCGAGCTGGTGCAGCTCGATCAGATTCCCGGCGGGATCCGTCAGGAACAGCCGGCGCGAATCGGGCCCGAGCCGGCCGTGCATGACCCGGTAGGGTACGGTGAGCCGGTCGAGTTCCGCCTGGGCTTCGTCGATGGCGGTTACCGCGAAAGCGAGATGCGGCGCCGACAGGTCGAACTCGCCCATGGCCAGTGTGGATTTCGGTGCACCGGCGATCAGGTGGATCTGCGCGAAGGCGCCCGCGTTGATACGCTGGCTCTCGCCGGCGCGGTCCCAGGGCACATGGTCGCACTCGAGGCCCAGGATCTCCCCGTAGAATCGTAGCGCGGCACCCGCGGCGTCCGGACCGGGAGCGATGCGCACCGCGAGATGGTGCAGTTCCGCGACCTTGAGCGTCATGTACCTGCTTGAGGGTCGAATATCTCGACGGTCAGGTCGACCCGGCGCTCTTCCCCCGCTGCCAGGCCGCCGACACCGATCACTTTCCGCGCGAGCTCCGAGCCGCCCGCGTCCCGGATCACGACGACGACGGCGTATTCCCCCGGCCCGTCCGCCGACGCCCTCGCAAACTGTCCCGAAATCTTGAGCGCGACCTGGCTCGCCGGCTCCAACTGCTCTCCGCGGCGCGACTCGAAGCGCAGATGGTGGCGGCAGGCTGGACAAACCGCGGCGCTCTCGAGGATCGTCGCGCGGCAATGCGGGCAAGATCGTGTTTTGCCGATCGCCGTGGAGCGCCGGTCAACCACTCGCGCCATGGCTCAGAGGCGCCCGCTGCTCTTCGTGCTGCCGGTTTCGCTCCAGCCGAACTCGGCGCGGCCGCGCATGCGCGCACCGTCCGCAACGGTCAGCGAACCCGCGCTGACGTCGCCATTAACGACTCCGCTCTGGTGCAATTCGACGCGCTGCGCGCCTTCGATGTTGCCTTCAATTTCACCCGCGACGACGACCGCGCTCGCGCGCACGGCACCTGCTAGGTGAGCGCCCGCTTCGACTGTCAATGTGCCGTCCACGTTCACGTCGCCCTTGAAACGGCCGGAGATGCGCACATGGCCGGATCCTTCGATCTTGCCTTCGAAGGTGAGACCGGTGGCGATGATGGATTCCTTCATCTCCTTGCGGCTCCCGGATGCCGGCTGCGGGGACGGCGCACTCGGCACGACTTCGGGCCGCGGACGAATCACAGGCGCCGACGCAGGCGCCGCCTCAGGCTGGGTTGAATCCTTCGCAACAATGTCCTTCCAAATGGCCATGGGGGTTCCTCCGGTGGGGGACGTAAAGAGTAGCCACTTGGACGCCCGCGGGCGAGCACGCAGTACCGTTTGGGAGAGGGAATGCCCCTGTCGCCACAATGCGACAGGCCTGCCCGGGGTGGGCCGGCGCCCGTCAGGCGAGCTGGGCCCCCAGGAGCTTCAAGCGGCGGTGCTGCATGCGCAGTTCAGCGAGGAGGGCCCGGGTCTGGAACCGGAAGCTCGCCTCTTCCCAGCGGTGCACGAGCTGTTCACGGGTCTTCTGGTACCAGACGTCCGTCAGTTTCGACCACTCGGCGAGGGTCGCGACGAACTGCTCGGACTCCCGGGCGATCGTCGCCCGCAAGCGCTCGAGATCGACGTGCGGGAGTGATGCGCTCCTGACCTTCAGGCTGGCCTCCACCCGGCGGAACTGCATGGCCAGGCGAGCGCGCTGGATGGCGACCGCGGGCGTGCGGCGGAGCTTCTTCGTGAGGCCGACCCAGGACAGCGAGCAGATGATCCACTTGCTCGGGTCCCAGTGCCACCAGCGGATGCCATTGCGGTAGTCGTGGGCAAACTGGTGATGGAAGTTGTGGTAGCCCTCGCCGTAGGTCAGGAAAGCGAGCCAGCCGTTGTCGCGCGCACTGTTTGCGTCGCTGTACGGCTGCCGGCCGAAGGCGTGCGCGACGGAATTGATCATGAACGTGAAATGGTGGCTGACGACGAGACGCAGCACGCCTGCCAGCAGGAAGACGCCCCACAGGTCCCCATGCAGCCAGCCGAGGCCGAGCGGCACCAGCACATTGAGTCCGATCGCGAGCGGGTAGTAGAAGCGGTGCTGGAACGCGACCAGCGGATCACGCTGCAAGTCGCGCACGTTGCTGAAATCCGCTTGCCCACTCGGATAACGCCGCAGCATCCAGCCGATGTGCGAGAACCAGAGCCCGCGGCCCGCCGAATAGGGGTCGCGATCGTTGTCGTCGACGTACTGGTGATGATTCCGGTGACCGGATGCCCAGACCAGCACGCTGTTCTGCAACGCCATCGCGCCGAGGAGCATGTACACGAGCCGGAGCGACCAATGCGCGTCGTAGGTCCGGTGCGACCAGAGCCGGTGATAGCCGCCGGTGATCGCAAGACCGTTCGCATAGAGCAACACGGCGAACCAGACCCAGGCCGCGACGCTGTAGCCCTGGGTGAAGCCATACCAGGGAACGACGATCACCGCGCCGGCCAGTGTCAGGATAAACATCAGCACGTTGGCCCACAGCACGGGCGCGCGAACTTCAGTGGCCGTTGCAGTCATCTCGGGAATCCAGAATCAGGGGGGAAGGGGTCATTGTGGCCGAACCCATACATTGTGGATACCCCGAATCCGGGGCAAGTTCACTTTTTTGGAGCAAATAGTGCATTGAGCGCATCCCGGGTCTCGTCCGCAGCCGCAGCCGGAGGACGGTATCTCCCCGCGGCAGGCTCGAAATAGCCGCAGAAATTAGCCCGCTCCTTGTCGCGGACCGGGTCCGCGACCGGCTCGGCGCACTGCTTTGCCTTCGTGACGTCGTAGAACCGGCACATCCGGCAGACATGCACTTCGGCGCGGCAGGCGCGGCAGTAATCCGCGCGGCCGAAGGGCAGGCTGAGCTCGGCGAGCGACGCGCCGCATTTCCAGCAAGCGAGCGGCGCGGCGCTCATTTATTCCAGCCGGGACACCCGCGTGGATCGCTTCGACGGTCCCGACAGGAGGAATGAGTTCATGGCGGCCGGCTGAATCCGCACCGGGTCGCCAGTCTTGAGTCTGAATTGGCTGTCCGGGCTGTTCTGTTTCCACACCTGGCCGTTGTCGAGCGTGAAGACCATCAAGCCATCGCTGCGCGTCCAGATCTCGGTGACTTTCGCTTCGAGGTTGCCGAGCTCGCGCGATTCCACCTCCTTGCGATCGACTTCCTCGCGGGTCATCGCGCCTTCGCGGCCGAAGCGCTCTTCGGCGGTCAGCACCGGAGGCGCGACTTCCGCCTCGGCAGGCGCCACGCCCGCGGATTCCGGCTCGCGCGCATGACGATCCATTTCGCGATCGTAGCAGGCGAGGCGGCGCGCATCGTCGGCTTCGGCCCGGCAGGCCTTGAGGCCGGCGTCGGCAACCTCCGCCGTCTCGGCTTCTGCGACGGCAATCGTCAAAGCGGCGAAGGCAATGAGGAACCGAACCGCGCTCATGTCAGATCTCCCAGTCAGGTTTCTTGCCGCTGTGCGCGTCGATCGCCTCGAAGAGGGATACGACGAGCGAGCGTTCCTCTTCGGAAAGCTCCGGGCGCCAGACGTCGAACAGCAGTATGACCCGGGTTTTGTCGCTGCCGTTCCAGGCTTCGTGTTCGATCGTGTCATCGAAGGCCCAGGCTTTGCCCTCCACCCACTCGCGGGTGTCGTTGCCGACGCGGAACCGGCATAGGCCGGGCACGATCACGGGCAGGTGGCAGACGAGCCGGGTATTGACCAGGCCGTTGTGCGGCGGAATGTGCGCGCCGGGGCGAAGCAACGAGAACAGGATCGAAGGCGAGCGATTGGGAACGTGCGCGAGCGGCGCATTCCTGAGCGCGTGCAGCGTCTTAGGGCAGCGCGCCGCATTCTCCGCTACGGCCTCGCTGTTCTTCCAGAGATAGAACGCGCTCCAGGCGGGATTGTCGAGCATCCCCATTTGTTCCTTGTACGGCCGGTTGGAGTGGCCCCGCACGTAGGGTGCGAACGCATCCGGCTCGCGCAGGATCTCCGCCAGCTCGGCCCGGATATCGTTCGTGGCGGCCTCGACGTCGTCGAGCCACGCGAAGGCGCTGCGCTCGTAGAACTGGATCTGCGGCAGGCCCGGGAAGTAGTAATATTTCGGCTGCTGAAGATAGATCTGCTTCTGGCCGAGCACGATGTCGACCGATTGCGCAAAGCGCGGGCTGGATCCGATCGGGTCGAATCCTTTCGCGGCGAGTCGGCTGAGCAGGTAGTCCTTGTATTCTGCTGCGTACCGGTCGCAGATCTGCCGCGCGCGCGCGAGCTCCTCTGCGACTTCGCGCGGAATCCCCGATTGCGGCGCGGAACGGAGGGCCATGAGATAGAACGCAGATGCCGAGCGCGCATCGCCCGCGGCCGCAAAGCAGTCGGCGCGCTGGATTAGGGCTGCGATGTTTCGCGGCTCGGCGGCGAGCAGCCGGTCGAGCGCCGCAATCTGTCCGGCGGCGTCCCCCTTCTGACGGCAAGTACGCGCAAGCTCGAGCAGAGTGGATGCGCTTGCAGGTACGGCTGAATTTCCCATGATGCGGTCGGGCGGCATTATGCCTTAGGCTAGCCGCATGATCGAAGACGCCGCGCGCATGAACAAAGCCGCCGTGCAGGCCATGGCCGCAGGCGACATGCGCGGTGCGCAATCGGTCCTCTTGGAGGCGCTGACGCGGGATCGCGCGAATATCCGTTTGTGGCTCAACCTCGCGATCGTCCGGCGCCAGCTTCAGGACCTCAAAGGCGCATTCGAAGCCTTGCGCGAAGTTCTCAAGCTCGACAGCCGCAATTTCCCGGCGCTCCTGATGCAGGCCGCACTCCTCGATCGCCAGGGGCGCGCGATCGAGGCCGCGACCGCCTATGGCATCGCCCTCGTGCAGGCGCCGCCGGACTCCGAGCTCGATGCCCCGACGCGCCAGGCGGTCGAGCGCGCGCGCGAAGTGCACGGGAAGCACATCGGCGAGCTTGGCCGCTACATTCGCGAGCGCGCGGCGGATGCTCGCGACCGCTGCACATTGACGGAACGCCGGCGGGTCGAGTCCTTCATCGACACGACCTTGCGGACACGCAAGCGGTTTCAGCAGGAGCCGACCGACTACTATTACCCGGGTCTGCCGGCGATCGAGTTCTACGAACGCGAGGAGTTTCCCTGGCTGGCCGGATTCGAGGCGGCCACGGATGCCATCGGCCGCGAGCTTGGCCGGATTCTCGTCGAGGACGAGGCGGGATTCAGTCCCTACATCCAGTATGACGAGCATCTGCCGCTCGACCAGTGGCGGGAGCTCAACAAGTCGCCGCGCTGGAGCGCATTCCATTTCTACCAGCAGGGCCGGCCCATCCCCGAGCGTTGCGCGCGCGCCCCGGAAACGATGACGGCCGTCCAGCGACTGCCGCAGGCGGAAGTCGACTTGCGGTCGCCGACGGCGATGTACTCGGTCTTGCAGCCGAAGACACGGATACCGCCGCACACCGGAGTCGCGAACTTCCGCCTGGTGGTGCATCTGCCGCTGGTGCTGCCGCCGGGCTGCGGATTCCGCGTCGGCGGTGAAACGCGGGAATGGCGCATGGGGGAAGCCTGGGTGTTCGACGACACGATGGAGCACGAGGCCTGGAACGACAGCGACATGACGCGGATCATCCTGATTTGCGACGTCTGGAACCCGCAACTCTCGCCCGAGGAGCGCGCGGCCATCCGCTCGGTCATCGCCGCGACGGATGCCTTCAGGGGCACCGTGCCGGCTGCTCATATATAGTGCGCGGCGGGTGCTGCTCAAGATCAAGAATCTGCTGACCGGCGAAGAATGCGAGCGGCTCGTGGCGCTCGCCGACGCGCTCCATTTCGTCGACGGCCGCGTCTCGAACCCGGCCAACGTCAGCAAGCAGAATCTCCAGGCCGACCCGGCCGACCCGAAATACGCCGAGTCGGTGCAGATCGTCGGCAGCGCGTTTGCGCGCTCGCGCGAGTTCGCGAGCTTCGCGCTGCCGAAGCGCATCGCGCCGCCCCTGTTGTGCCGTTACGAACCGGGGATGAAATACGGCGCGCACGCGGATGCGGCGATCATCCAGCTCGCGAACGTCAAGCTGCGCTCGGATCTGTCGTGCACGGTCTTCATCGGCGACCCCTCGGCATACGAAGGCGGCGAGCTCGCGATGGTCGTCGGCAACCAGACGCTCGCTTTCAAGGGATCGCCGGGTGAGGCGATCGTCTATCCGTCGACGCTCCTGCACGAGGTCGTGCCGGTGCGGTCCGGGCAGAGGCTCGTATCGATCACTTTCATCGAAAGCCACATCGTCGATCAGCACGAACGGATGCAGGTGTACGAGCTCAACGAGATCGCCGCGCTCGAAGGCGTGCGGATGAATCCCGAGAGCCGGGTGCGGCTCGACGTGGTGCGCCAGAACCTGCTCAGGATGTGGTCGTCGACCTAGCCCGCGCCCAGGAGCCGCCGCATTCCCTCGAGCTGCTTTTCATAGTTGCGCCAGCGGCCGGATGATTTCCGGTAGAGCGGCTCCCTGACCTGCGTGACACTCGCCGTCCTGACTCGAACGCGGTTCTTGTGGAAGTCGAGGCAGCCCTCGTGCCACGCGAGGCCCAGGAAGCCAAGCAGGCTTTCCGCCACCGGCTGCGGATCGCGGACGAATTCGTCGTAGTCCGCGTCGAAGATGCTTGCGTCGAAAAGCCCGCGCCAGTGCTGCATCAGCCGCTGGTACTGCCCGTAGTGACGCGCGATGTTCCCGAGATCGCTCGCGTAGCCGAGTTGGCCGTCGAACTGCTGGAACCAGATCGATAGGCAGGTATCGCGCGGATCGCGCACGGTATTCACGAACCGGGCGTTGGGAAACACCGCCTTCAGCATCCCGAGGAGCCCGAAGGCGTCCGGGCGCTTGTTCGTGATGATTGCGGCGCCGCGAAACGTCCGGTCGAGGTAATCGAGGTAGCCTCGCGCGAGGCCCTCCCAGTCGGTAGGCTCGAGCGAGAGCGGCACTCGCATGAAGTAATCGATTTCGCCGCCGGCCGTGACCTCCGGATGGGCCGCGAGCACCTGCTCGAACAAGGTCGAGCCGGAGCGGAACATGCCGGTGATGAAGACGAGCGGCCGGTCCGAAACCGGCTTCGCGGCGGCGATTCGCTCCGGCGTGAAAGACTCCAGTATTCGCGACACCCCACGCTCCACGAGCTTGCGGTCATAGCGCGCCAGCCGCGGTTCGCTCGCGCGATTGCCGAGCTCGTACTGCGCGAACGCCTCGTCATAACGCCCGCAATCGTCGAGCGCCTTGCCGAGCGCGAAATGAAGGCTTTCGCGGGTCAGCAGATCGAGATTCGAATGGCGCAATGCGCGCCGGAGCCTGCGGACGACGGTACCGTCGGGATCGCGCACCGTCACGGCATGCGCGATGCGGATGAGCGCATCGTGCCACGCGGGATTCAGCTCGAGGATCCTGCCGAATAGCGCGAGCGCGGTCTTGCGGTCGCCGAACTCTTCGTGCTGCAAGGCGAGGTTGAACATCGCCGGGATATAGTCCGGATTGACGGTGAGCGCGCGCTCGAAGAGCGCTCTCGCGTCGTCGTCGCGGCGAAGCTCCGTATAGATGACCGCCATGTTGGAGAGCACTTCTTCAGGTTGTTCGATCCGGAAGTTGAGCGCCGCCTGGTGTTCCTGGAGCGCTTCCTCGAGCCGCCCGTGCCGCCGCAGGAAACAGGCGAGGTTGAAATGCGTTACCGCGTGGGTCGGCTGTTCCTGGGTGAGCTTGCGGTAGCTGGCCTCGGCCTCGGCCAGCCTGCCGCCCTTTTCCAGGCTCGCTGCAAGCTCGAGCACCTGTTCCGCGGGCGCGCTCATACGGCCGCCCCCGAGTGGACTGCGGCCATTGCGGCATCCCCACACGCGATCCGGTCGAGCCAGGCCATGCCCTTCGCAATCTCCTCGCGATTGTCGCGCCTCGATTGCGCAATCCGCCGGATCCGCTCTTCCGGATGGAATGGCAATTCAGGCGCCTTCGAATACTGCTGCAACACGCGACTCCTCGAGACACCGGCCAGGAAATTCGCATCTCGCGGCAGACTGAAATGCGCGAGCACGCGTTCCATGCCGCCTGCGACATCCGCCATGAACTCGTCGAAGTCGAGGGGCATGACGCGGCCGGGATGATCCTTCAGGGCGTCGCGCTGCGAGAGGCTCTCGACGAGCCAGCCGAGCGCGGCAAGCTCGCCGGGCGATAGCGTGTGCAGGGGAGAAACCGGCGGTTCGCCGCGCGCGAGGAGGCGCCGCATCCGGCCGGGACCATGTCCGCGAAGGTCGGACGCCGAGTTCGCTCCGCCGAGAAGCGTCGCAAGATACGGTTCCGCCCGCAGGTTCAGGTACAAGGCGCGCGCTTCCGGGCGGGCAAGAAGCAGCCGGCCGGCGAGGCGGCCGGCGCTGCTCGTCGCCTTGACGACGACTGCGCGCGTTGAGTCGTAGCCACGGCACCACAGCCGCAGCGTCATGTCGAGCAAGGCCTCGAACTGCGGCGTGCTCAGGAGCGATTCCGGCGTCCCGAGCGCATCGTGAGCGTCCGCAATCGTCCGCAAGGGCAGAGGCTCGCGGAGCGGCAGCAACGAACCCGTTTCGTCGAGCAGCCGGCTCACGAGCGTCGAGCCGACGTGGCCCGTGTGGAATATGAAATGCAGTGGGCGTGAGCTTGCGACCTGCCGCGCGGCCTCGGTGGCCGCCGGTCCCGGCAGCCAGGCGCCTTGCGTCGCGGGGCCGAGGATCCGGTCGTCGAGAAAGCTCGCCGCCCGGTACGCGCGCGCGTCGAGACGCACGACGAGCACGAGACCGCGAACGAGATCGACGTTCTGCGGGTAGGCATCGGGTGACGCTGGCAGGAGCGCGAGGAGTTCCCTGGCCGCGGAGTTCTGCTGCTCGCCGAACATGGTGCACTATAGTGGCTGGCACGCCGGGAAGAATCGAGTGGCGGCAGGCGACATCCAGACGCTCCGGGATCGTGCTCGCGCCGGCGATGTCGCGGCGCTGACCGGGCTCGGCAAGCGCCTTCTCACGGGCGACGGCGTGGCCGCGGCGCCCGCGGAAGGAGTTTCCTTTCTCAGGGAGGCGGCCGAGCGCGGCGGCCCGGAGGCGACCGCGCTGGTTGCGCGATTCGCCGGATGGGGCGTGCTGCAGCCGCGCAATCTTTCCGCCGCGCTCGATCGCCTGCAGCGGGCCGCGGAGCTTGGCTGGGCGCCGTCGCAGCGCGAACTGCAATTCCTCGCGCGCGATCCGGGGACCGACTGGCGCGCGCTCCGGCAGAATTTCGACGCCGCGGGCTGGATCCGCGCCCCGTCGCCGCGCACCGTGTCGGATTCGCCAAGGATCTGCGTGATCGAGGGATTCGCGTCGGCCGCGGAATGCGAATGGCTGATCGAGCGCGGCCGGCACGGCATGCGCCGCGCGATGGTCTACCGGAAGGATGCGCCCGGGCACGCGGAGGCGGAATCACGCACCAATACTGAATCCGATTTCACGATCTGGAACGCCGATCTCGTGCTCAGCCTCTTCCGTGACCGGATTGCAGAGAGCATCCGCACGGAGACGCGGTTCTTCGAAGTGACTAAGCTGCTGCGCTACGAGCCCGGGCAGCGGTTCAGCCTGCACGCCGATTTCCAGGAACCGGAGACGCCCGCCCTCGCGCGCGAGCTCGAGCTGCGCGGGCAGCGGGTGATGACATTTCTCGTCTATCTCAACGAGGACTACGAAGGCGGCGAGACGGAGTTTCCGCGCGCGGGTTTCCGTTACCGGGGCCGGCGCGGAGATGCCCTGTACTTCGTCAATGCGGACGAAAACGGCCGGCCCGACCACCGGACAGTGCACGCGGGCCTGCCGCCTTCGAGCGGCACCAAGTGGCTGCTGTCGCAATGGGTCCGGAATCGCCCCGTGAGCTGAGCTGCACCGCCGCTTCAGTCCGTGCCTGCGGCGATATCGAAAGGCGGCAACGCGAGCTGCGCCGCACAGGCGTCGTCGATGGAGGCAGGATCGGCCGTATCGCCGTTCGGCTCGTTGAGTAGATTGACGAAAAATCCAGACACCACAGTGGCAAAACCCACAATCTCCAATCGCCAAAGTGCATGGGAAAAGATAGCCACACGCAGTTGTCCCGCAACAAGGGTTGCGGAGAAACTACTAAATTGTTCTAAAGCGCGAAGCGGAGACAGATTGACGCCATGCGGGACGGACCGGATGGTCACCCCTGGGTAGCCAAACGAGCGGGGGCAGTGATGTCAGCGCCCGCGGTGCTCAAAAAAAAGCGGCGGTCCCGGAGGACCGCCGCGAGTGTTCGAATCGTTATTGCTTGAACTTGCCTTAGAAGTCGACCGTGGCCCGCAGGAAGACGTAACGACCCATCGCGTCGTAAGTCTGCGGGAAGGTGTTGCCGTTGCCGGTCGTGCCAACCGCGCCGCTGAGCGACGGATTGTCGTCCAGGACGTTGTTGATGCCGAGCGTGACGTTGGCCTTCTCCGTGACCGCCCAGTTCGCCGCGAGATCGAAATAGTTCTCCGCGGAGAGGATATGGTCGAGCCGATTGAAGGGCATCGGGTTGTTGACCTGGGTCAGGCCCTCGACCTCGTGGTAGTAGCGCCAGGTGGCCGACAGGTCCAGATCCCACGGGGTCTGCCAGCTGGTGCGGAAGCGGTGACGCCACTGCGGTTTCGGCGTGCCGCATTCGACCGAGTAGTAGCCCGTGCAGTCGAACCAATCCCGGACTACGTCCGGATCCGGATGGATGTCGATGCCCGGAGCCGGCTGCGTGATGAGGTCAATCAGGTACGTCCCCGTCAGGTTGAAAGCCAGGCTGCCGAAGCGGCCCATCTCCAACCCGGTGTAGGACATATTGACGTCAACCCCGTGCGTCCTGAGGGAGCCGATGTTGATGTTCGTGTTCTCGACGTGGCCATCGCCAATCCACAGCTGCCCCGTGCCCGGATTGCGGTTGATGCGATCGCAGGCCGCCGGGTCGTTCTGGCTGTAGCACGCGATCCAGGTGTTCGTCGAACCGAAAACCGAGATCGTGTCTTCAATCTTGATGTCGAAGTAATCGACCGTGACTGCAAGACCCGGGACCCACCGCGGCTGCAGCACGACGCCGAACGACTGGGTGTCCGACGTTTCCGGCTCCAGCGCCAGATTGCCGCCCTGCAGGAAGTTGTACTGTCCCGCCGGGCTGTCGAGCGATGCCGCACCCACCTGTCCCGCAGGCACGCCCGATGCGATGCACTCCGCATCGCTCGCGTTCGGGTCACGGGCGTCAGCACCGCAAGGATCGCCCGGCGCGTCGAACAGGTTGAAGCCCTGCGCGGTGAACAGCTCGACGATGTTGGCCGCACGCACCGCACGCTGGTAGCTCGCCCGGAAGCGGACGTCCGCAACCGGCGCCCATTCGAAGCCCGCCTTGTACGTGTCGGTCTGCACGCCGTCGCCGTAGTCCGAATACCGATACGCGGTGTCGAACGACAGGCTCTCCGCAAACGCCTGGTCCTGCGCCAGCGGCAGCCTGCCCTCGAAGAAGAGCTCCTCGACTTGGGTTACCCCGCTCTTGCCGATCGTGGGGCCACCGGTACCGGTGATCTGGAAGGCCTCCTGCAACGCATCGACATCGTGATCGAGCGTGTCGCGCCGGTACTCGGTGCCGAACACCACCTGCACGCCATCGGACGCCCAGGGCGTCTTCACGCCATAGGTGCCGAGGTCGCCGGTGATGACGCCGTTGTAGATTTCCTGGCTGATCCGGCCGCTCGCGAGGGCAACGACCTGCAGGTAATCGAGCTGCTCCTGGGTGATTCCGTTCGGCACGAATGGGTTCCAGGGGACGCAGTTCGGATCGGTGCCGTCGATCACCGACTGGCAGGTCGGCACGCCGCCGACGTCGTTTACATCCAGCGCCCGAAACACGCGGTCTTTCTGGAAGTTGTTGAGCGTTTTGTCAGAGCCCGTCCCCTGCGAGAACTGGGCCGAGACGTCGTATCCCCAGGCGTCATTGATGGCGCCGCGGAGCCCCGCCACGATGCGGTACGCGTTGGTTGCGAACACCGACTGCCGTCCGCCGCCCTCGACATTGCGCCGCCCGATATACATCGTGACGAAGTCGCCATTCGCGACCTCCGCGGGACCGCAGCCGATGTCGGCCAGGCTGCCGACCGGCAGCAGCGGGTTGTCGCAGGGGACCGTGTTGGTCTCGAAGAAGACGCCGCCCGGGGCGATCTGCGCGATCGACTCGTAGTCCGTGAACATGAGGTTCGTGTAGACCTCCGCATGTTCATTGAACTCGTAGTGACCCAACGCACCGATGCTGTAACGGCGCTCCGGACGCTGGTAGTGATTCAGCGGACCGAAGTTGTACACGCCGGTGGCGAAGTTGAAGTCCGTGAAGCTGTTCGCGTCGTTGACCGTCAGGTAGTAGTTCGAGAAGTCGGTGAACAGACCACCCGCGCTCGTGGCGGAACCGCCGCATCTGAAGAAGCCGACGGTGTTTGCGGCGAGCGAGCATTGGGAGTAGTCGCGATTGCCCTGCAGCACCTGCTTGCTGTCGAACACCGTGGCAAAGGCCGTGAGGTTGCCGCGGCCGTCGCCACTGTTGATGCCGACGATCAGCGACAGCTCCTTGCCCTCGCCGTCGGTCACGGTGTCTTTAGGCAGATTGAACTCCGCCGGGTTGAGCAGGTTTCGGGCTGCAATGGTGTCACGCAGCTTGGGGTCGCCCGGGCCGCCGAAGTCGTTCTCGTGCCAGTAGAAGTTGTACTGGCTGGTGACCTGGACGCCCTCGAAGTCCTTCTTCATGATGAAATTGACGACGCCGGCCACGGCATCCGAGCCGTAGACCGCGGAGGCACCGCCGGTCAGCACGTCGACGCGCTCGACCATCTGCGTCGGGATCATGTTGATGTTCGCCGCCGCGTTGAACACGCTGCCGTACGGCATGCGCCGGCCGTCGACCAGCACGAGGGTGCGCGGCGAGCCGAGCGCGCGCAGGTCCAGGGTCGCGGTGCCGTCCGAGCCGTTCGCGACCGTCACGTTCTGCGCCGCAAAGGCCTGCGGCAACTGGTTCACGAGGTCCTCGATGCGGGTGACGCCCTGCGTCACGACATCCGCCGCGGTGACCTGCGTCACGGGGGTGGTCGATTCCAGGTTCGCCTGTCGAATGCGCGAACCGGTCACGACGATCTCACCCAGTTGATCCTGCGCCAGCGCAGGTGCCGCAGCACCGGCTGCCGTCACCGCGCTCAACACGAGCGCGCGACGCACCGCTGCCGCGACCTGGTATTTATGTTCCATTGCTTACGTCCTCCCGCGAACGGCAGTGCCGTTCATTGGTTCATGAGTTGCCATGTCTACCAAGTAACCCAAATGCCACCGTGGCGAAATAGATACGGTTTCCCCGCCACCTTGGATGGCGGCATCATAGCAACATTCGATTGGACTGCAACAAGCGTGGCAAAGTAGCAACACAACCGAGTGAAACTGCGGGGAAATGGCTCACCGGGTTTGGTAGCTTGGAGGCAACTCTGAGGCACCGGATACCGTAACTTCAGCGGTATCGCCGGCGCATCTGTTGTTTCTATGCGACAACGGGTGTCTCGGTCTTTTGCCCTGAATTATCCACTTGCAGGACGTGAGTCGTCCGGTTTGGTCCCGGAAACCCACTTGACGACGAAAAGGCGACCGGAACTGGCCCTGGATTCTCAGTCCGGCGCGCGGCCGGCGGGGCTTGCGATGGCCCGCTCCGAAGGGGCGGCCGTCGTTCGCAAAGTCGGAAGGGCGATCCGGTTGCCGGGCGCCAGGCCGATCTTTTTCGCGGTGCCGGCCACGAGTTCGAGCACGGCGCTGACCGGCCCGTCCGATTCGATCGGCTCGAGGGAATGCGGCCTTGTGTTCTCGGCCACATTGACGACGGCTCCATCGGGGCCGATGAAGACGAGATCGAGCGAGACGTAGGTGTCCTTCATCCAGAACGCCGCAAATTCCGGCCGTTCAAACAGAAACAACATGCCGCGGTCGAACGGCAGGGCACGGACATGCATCAATCCCTGCTCGCGGCTCCAGTCATCCGCGGCGATCCACACATCGAAGCGATACGCTCCCGTCGGCGTGACGACTTCCAACTCGGATTGCGGGAGGCCGGCGAGATGCGAGTAAGGATCTTGCGCGGGCGTGTTCGCACCCTCGTCCTTGCGGAATGTCACGAGTCCCGCGAAATCGAATCGCGTCAGCAGCACCGACCCGTCGCCATCAACCGCTCGCGCGGGCGCGACGCAAAAACCGCTCGCGCTGACGCGATAACTCCGCGACGGAAATAAGGCGTCGACGATCGGCCGTTGTTCCACCTCGTCGAAAATGCAGCGGCTGTCGCCCTGTGTGCCGAAGATCCGCTCGCCTGCGGCGTCGAGCAATGTCACGTTGACCGGGACGCCGCGCCCGGACGCGCCCATGCCGAGTGCAGGAGCGGCGAACACGATCGCGAGTTCGCCGCCGGTCGCGAGCGGGCCTGCGAAGCGGACGCGCAATCCGCGGCCGTCAGGCCGCGACATGCCGGCGCAATCGAGTGCCGGCTCGGTCCAGCGGACTTCCTCCTCGATACTGCCGCGCAGGCGCATCGACAGGAAACCGTCCTGGCCGGGAAGACATCGCGCGGCGGGCGCGGCCGCCGCCGCGGCAAGGGACTGTTGCCCGAGCAGCAGGGAGAGCGCCGCGGCCCATGCGCGTTTCATCTCCTCAGCCCGTGTCCGCGCGCGCGACGAGCAGGTGTTTCGCGAGCGTGCCGTGGCCGCGGCCGATGCCGCGTATCAGATGCAGCACGGCAGTCAGCAGGACAATGCCGGCGAGGAAGATGAATGGCGCCGCGAGCGGCGAGGGACCGTAATAGATCTCGTGATTGTCCATCGAAATACCGCCCGCGCCGACGCCGCTTTCCAGCAGCAGTCCCGCGATCGAGCCGCCGACCAGGCCGATGCTGACGCTGATGCCGACGGTTGCGATCACAAAGTAGAGGATGCCAAGCGGCAGCATCAGCAGGAAGTAGAACATCGTCGTCCAGGTGCGACGGTCGAGCAGCATCTCCTTGATGCGCTCGAAGATCGGCATGCCTTTCGAGGGATAGACCGGACGGCGCGGCATGCGCTGACCCAGCAGCCCTTCGACGAGACGGCCCTCCGCCAGCGCGAGCACGCGCGTGAAGCCGACGAACAGCAGGAAGACGGGGATGCCGATGATCAGGAAGATGAGACCTGCCGACATCGAGAGTCCCGTCACGACCACCGTGAAGTAAAAAACTCCCGTGACCAGCGATAGCAGCATGAAGAAGAGGGCGGTCCAGGTGCGCGCGTCGCCGTAAACGCCGAAGAAGCGGCCGAGCACCGTGCGGGGTGCCTGGCGGGGCGGCGGCGCCAGGGCGGTTCGCACCTGTTTCTCCGTCGCGCGATAAGCCTCCGCGACTTCCTCCGGCGCGCCGTAAGTGCTCGAAATCAGCTCGAGCGTGTCGGCCTCGCTGCGCGAGGGGTTTGCCGCGACCTCGGCGCGGAGATATTCCTCCGCGTCGTAGAGCGCATCCTGCACGAGGGCCGGGTCTTCGCCGGCCAGCGCGGCTCGGAGCGCCGCAAGATACTGGTCGATCGAGCGCGGGGCGGTTTTTTCGTTCATCGGGAAGCTCCGTTCGATTCCGTAAATCCGTCGACGAAATCACGCGTGTTGCGCCAGAGCCCGCGCCACTCGGCGAGCGTGCGGCGTCCCGCCCCGGTGATCCGGTAATAGCGGCGCGGCGGGCCAGCGTATGACGGCACGATGCGGCTCGCCAGCAAGCCATTGGCCGATAACTGGCGTAGCACCGGATAGAGCGCGCCCTGTTTCACCGGCGGATGGCCGTCGGCGCGGTCGTGGAGACGCTTGGCGATCTGGTATCCGTAAAGATCCTCTTCGGCCTGTTCGAGCACGGCGAGCAGGACGAGCCCGATGAGGCCCGCATTGAGCTCGCGCTGGAATTTCTGTGACAGCCGCTCCTGCTCCGCGCGATTGTGGCGGTCATCTGGTGCGGTATCTGGCTCCACGAATGCTTACCTATTTCGTAGCATTGTGCGATGCATAGTATTACTTAGTAAGTAATAGTCAAGAAAATCTCGCTCCTCAACCCCGGCGATCAGGCAAGGTCTGAAGTCGTATGAAGAAGCTCCTGCCATCGATTGCCTTGGCGCTGGGACTGGCCGGTTGCGCCGGCATCCCGAGGGATTTCGAGACACCCGAGGTTTCGTTCGTCGGGATCCGCGCGCTGGAAGCGAGCTTGTTCGAGCAGCGGCTCGAGGTGCGCATGCGGGTGCGGAATCCGAACTCGATCGAATTGCCGGTGAACGGGCTCGACGTCGACGTCGAGCTGGCGGACGAGCCATTCGCGCGCGGCGTTTCGGCGCGCGAGTTCGTCGTGCCGGCCCAGGGCGAAGCGGAATTCGACATGATCGTCACGGCGAATGCTGCGACTGCGCTTCTGAAAATCGTCGGCGGGGACCGCAAGTCGCGCGAGGAAATCGGCTACCGGCTCAAGGGCAAGCTCACGACGCGCCTCGGCATGCTGCGAACGATTCCGTTCGAGGAGTCCGGAACGCTGCCCGTTTCGGACCTGGTCGGCAAACGCCGCCGGGGCGATTGACGTGACAGCAAGATCCGGGTTGCCTCGCGCGCCGCGTCGCCTCAATCTGCTGCCATGAACGAATCCGCAAATTACCGCCGCATCGAGAAGGTCATCACGCATATCGACCGGCATCACGATCGCCAGCCGGGTCTCGGTGAGCTCGCCCGCGTCGCGGGGCTTTCCGTCTTTCACTTTTCACGTGAGTTCCGGCGCTGGGCCGGGCTTTCTCCGACCCGATACCTGCGGACGATCTCGCTCTCGGTTGCCAAGCGCGAGCTCGACGAGCGCGGCTCGGTGCTCGCGGCCGCGTGGGCGGCGGGGCTTTCGGGCGGTGGCCGGCTGCACGACCTGTTCGTGCAGTTCGAGGCCGTTACGCCCGGGGAATACAAGCAGGGCGGCGCCGGCATGAGCCTCCGCCACGGCTACGCGCAATCGCCCTTCGGGCGCATTCACGCGGCGCTCTCCGATCGCGGACTCGCTTATCTCGCCTTCGTGGACGGCGGCGACGATGCCGCGCTAGCCGAGCTCCGGCACCGCTGGCCGCGGGCCGCGTTCGAACGTGAAGATGCCGCAGTCGCCGCGATCGCGAGGCAGGTCTTCACCGAGCGGGGCGGCCGCATCGTGCTCGCGCCGTCCGGAACGAACTTCCAGGTCAAGGTCTGGCAGGCATTGCTCGAGCTGGGCGCTCGCGGCCCGACCAGCTATTCGGCGCTCGCCGCGGCGATCGGAAATCCCGGCGCAAGCCGGGCTGTCGGGCAGGCGGTCGGCGCGAACCCCGTGGCCTGGCTCATTCCCTGCCATCGTGTGCTGCGTC
Source organism: Steroidobacteraceae bacterium (assembly GCA_040878925.1). Taxonomy (GTDB): domain Bacteria; phylum Pseudomonadota; class Gammaproteobacteria; order Steroidobacterales; family Steroidobacteraceae; genus SCUD01. Next base: position 153,543 of record JBBDLI010000014.1, read on the forward strand.
GGGACGGGGGACTTGGCGGCTATCGCTGGGGAGTGGCGCGCAAGCGCGCCATGCTCGCCTGGGAACACGCGGCGCGCTTAAATAGGGACGCTTCCCATTTTTCCCGGAAAATTACGGCGGTTTAGCGGCAAACCGGAGACCGTAAAATGGGAAGCGTCCCTATTTAAGCGGCGGTCGTCTCGTCCGATTCGGCGGGCCCCTCAGGCTCTGAGCCGGCGCGTGGTTTCCGTGCCGGAACCAGCATGGCGAGCATGCCTTCCTGCATGCGGTTCCACATTTCCATGTTCTGGCGTGTCAGATCCGCCATCGCGTTCATGGGCGGCGGCGCGCTCGTCAGCATCTGGGAAATCTGCTGCTGGACGTTTTCCTGCTGCCGCATGAATGCGGCGACGCTCTGTTCCAAGTAACCCGCCATGAAGTCCTGCATCGGTCCGCCGTAGTAGCGGATGATCGATTCGAGCAGCTGGGTCGTCAGGATGGGCTTGCCGAATTGTTCCTGCTCGGCGATGACCTGGAGCATGATCAGGCGCGTAATGTCCGCGCCGGTCTTGTCCTCGACCACCTTGATCTTCTCGCCCCGGACGATCAGGTCGCGGATGTCTTCGAGGGTGACGTGCTTGCTGATCGACGCGTCGTAAAGCCGCCGGTTGGCGTACTTCTTGATCAGCCGTTCCTTGGTCATGGCCAAAGTCTACCGGATCGTGCCGCAGTGCGTTAAAAGACGAAAAAAAGGACGGCGGCCGAAAGGCGCGCCGTCCCGAGGGGGAGGGTCCAAATCCGTTCAGGCGGCTTTCTTCGCGCTCTTGGCGGTTTCGGAAACGGTCCGCGCGGACTCGGAAACGGCCTGGTCGAACCACTTCGTCAGCTGGGCCTGGTGCTCGGAAGAGAGCTTGATCAGGTCCTGCGAACGCTGGGTCGCACGCTCGGCGAACTGCGTCGACAGCTCGATCTGACGCGTGGTCAGGTCGTTGATGTCGCGGACGGTGCTCGCGAGCTGGAGCTGCTGCAGCGAGAACTCGAGCCATTCGCCGGCAAACGCGTACTGCTGGCGCGCGATGCGCTCGAAGCCCTGCATCGAGAGCTCGTTGAACTTGACGGCCGGGGCAAAAGCCTTCTTGCCGGCGTCGATGAATGAGTTGAAATCGAAGGTCGGGTTGGTCATTTCTGGCATCCTTGAATGCAATGGTGGCGAGCAGCGATGGCGTAGTGTAATCGGGCGATTATTGCAGTGCAACAAGTTTTACTTCCCATCAGGCCGGTCCGCGCCGTCTCTGTAAGGTAAGCTTATAAAACAATATGTTAGATGTGAACAATGACTGGATCGTCAACCCTGAAAGGAAGCCTGACGTTTTGCACTGCACCCGCAGCCCGAAACGCTGACCCGCCATGCCCGCCGAAGCTGCCCCGATGCCCTGGATGAATGCCTGGCTCGCAGTCCAGCGCGACCTTTCGCGATTGGCGGAGTGGGGGCCGCGCGCCGTGCATGTGAACGCTCAGGCAGGCGCCGAGCCGCCTGCCGAAGCCATGCGCCGCCTGCTCGAATTCGGCAATGACTATGCCGGCATCGCGGCCGATTGCTGGCGGCAGCTCCAGGGCGGGGAAGCGGATCTCGGCGGATTGCGGGCAAGTCTCGTCGAACGCTACCAGCGGCTTTTCATGCCGGTCATCGGGCCGCACGCGGGAGCGGCGAACCCGCTCGCGTCCAGCGCGGCCTTCGTTCGCTGCCAGCAGGCTTCGCAGCGTTTCGGCCGGCACGCGGCGGCGATCGCAATCGACGCATTCGAACGCCTGTCCGCGTCGCTCGCAACAAAGGATCCGGCGGCATCTCCGGTCACGAGCCTGCGGCAGCTGCACGAGCTGTGGATCGAATGCGGAGAAGCGGCTTACGCGGCTCACGCCCACGGCGACGAGTTCGCCGACGCACAGGCCGAGCTCCTCGCATCGCTCGTCGAACTCCGTTTCGAACAACTCCGCGTGCAGGAGGCGGGCGCCGCTCCGGCGCCGCCCACGCGATGACGCGCCTCGCGATCGATCCGATCCGCGCCGCGACGGAGATGGCGGAATTCTGCCAGCACCTGGCTGCGGCCGCGCGCCAATTCACCGAGATCGACGTGCGCGCGGAGGGGTGCTCGCCCCGGGTCGAAGTATTCCGGCAGGACAAGACGGTGCTCTGGCGCTACGAGCGCCGCGCGCCCGATGCGGGCCTTGCGCCGCTCGTCATCTGTTACGCGCTGGTCAACCGCCCGTACATGATGGATCTCCAACCGGACCGTTCGCTGATCCGCGGACTGCTCGCGCGCGGGCTCGACGTTTACCTGGTCGACTGGGGCTATCCGGACGGCGGCGATCGACATCTCGCGCTCGACGACTACGTCAATCGCTATCTCGGCGGCTGCATCGATCATGTGCGCCTCGCGCATGCCGTCGCTTCCGTCAACCTGCTCGGCGTGTGCCAGGGCGGCACGATGTCCCTCTGTCACGCGGCATTGCATCCCGAGCGGGTTCGAAACCTGGTGGCCATGGTCACGCCGGTCGACTTTCACACCGACGACAACCTGCTGTCCAAATGGGTGCGCAAGGTCGACGTCGACCGCATGGTGCAAGTGCTCGGCAACGTGCCCGGCGAGCTCCTGAACGCGGCATTCCTGTCGCTGATGCCGCTCCGGCTGACGGCGCGCAAGTACGCCGGTATCGCCGACATCGCCGGCGATCGCGAGGCGCTCGCCAATTTCCTGCGCATGGAGCGATGGATACACGACAGCCCGGACCAGGCCGGCGCAGCCTTCCGCGAGTTCATCCGCTGGTTCTTCCAGGAAAACCGGCTGGTGCGGGGCGGTCTCGCGATCGGGGGGCTGCCGGTGGATCCGCGGCGCATCGAATGTCCGCTCCTCAACATCTACGCGGCGCAGGACCACCTGGTGCCGCCCTCGGCGTCGCGGCCGCTCGCGGGATTGACCGGCAGCCGCGACTACACGGCGTTCGAATTCGACGGCGGCCATATCGGCATTTACGTCAGCAAGAGCGCGCAGGAACTCCTGCCCCGGACTATCGCCCAATGGCTGGAAAAGCGCTGACACGCGATGGTCAAAGGCATGGGATAGCATCGACGCCATGAGAGATCGGGTCTTGGTCCTGCTGGCATGCCTGGTCGCGGGTTGCGGCGGCGATGCGCCCGGCGCGAGCGAAGCTCCACCGGCAACCGCCGTGGTCACGACGACCGTCGCGTCGCAGCAATGGCGCGACACGATCGAGGCGCTCGGCACCGCGCGGGCGAACGAATCGGTGACCATGACGGCGAAGGTCAGCGAGATCGTCCGCAAGGTCGCATTCGATAGCGGCGATGTCGTCGAGGCCGGCGACGTGCTCGTCGACCTCTCGAGCGGCGCCCAACTCGCCGGGCTGGAAGAGGTTCGCGCGGCCTACCAGGAGGCGGAACGACAGCTGAAACGGCAGCAGGAACTGGCGGACCGCCAGCTCGTTGCGGTCAGCCAGATCGACACGCAGCGCGCGGCTCGCGACGCGGCGCTCGCTCGGATGAATGTCGTACGCGCGTCCCTCTCGGATCGTGTCATCACTGCGCCGTTCGACGGCGTGCTGGGACTGCGACAGGTGAGCCCGGGTTCCCTCGTGACACCCGGAACGCCGATCGCGACGCTCGACGACATCTCCGTCATCAAGCTCGATTTCTCGGTGCCGGAGCGATTTCTCGCATTGCTCGCGCGCGGGCAGGACGTCGTCGCGCGGAGCGAGACCTATCCCGAGCGCGAATTCGAGGGAACGGTGACGAGCGTGGATTCGCGCGTCGATCCAGTGACGCGATCGGTCACCGTGCGGGCCGAAGTCCCGAATCCGGACCGGCTCCTGCGTCCGGGCATGCTGATGTCGGTCAGGCTGTTCCAGGCGCCGCGTGACACTCTCGTCGTGCCGGAAATCGCGGTGCTCCAGGTCGGCCTGGAATCGTTCGTCTACCGCGTTGCGAAGGACCAGACGGTCGAGCGCGTGAAAGTGGATCTCGGCGCCCGGCGCAAGGGCGAAGTGGAAATCGCCGGCGGACTGTCGGCTGGCGACCTCATCGTCACCGAAGGGGCGGTCAAGCTGCGCGACGGCGTCCGCGTGAGCGGTAGCGGGGCAGGGAAATAGCATGGTTTTGTCGGACATTTCGATCAAGCGGCCGGTCTTCGCGACGGTGATGAGTCTTCTGCTCGTCGTGCTGGGCGTCATCGCCTACACGCGCCTGACGCTCCGCGAGCTTCCCGCGATCGATCCGCCGGTCGTTTCGGTCGAAGTGTCGTATCCCGGCGCCTCGGCGGCCGTGGTTGAAACGCGCATCACCCAGATCCTCGAGGACTCGCTCTCCGGCATCGAGGGTGTGGAAACGATCGACTCGCGGAGCCGCAACGGCGAGGGCAGCATCAGCGTCGAGTTCTCGCTCGATCGCGACATCGAGGCGGCCGCGAACGATGTCCGCGATGCGATCAGCCGCGTGCAGGATCGCCTGCCGCCCGAAGCCGACCCGCCGGAAATCGAGAAAGCCGAGTCGGACTCGGAAGTCGTGCTGTGGCTCAACATGAGCTCGACGCGCATGAACACGCTCGAGCTCACCGATTACGCCCACCGTTACGTCGTCGATCGCCTGTCGGCGCTCGACGGCGTGGCCCAGATCCGGGTGGGAGGGCAGCAGCGCTACGCGATGCGGGTGTGGATCGACAGCAATGCGCTCGCCGCGCGGGGCCTGACGGTCGCGGAAGTGCAGGAGGCGTTGCAGCGCGAAAATGTCGAGCTGCCGGCCGGCCGGCTCGAATCCACGGACCGCGACTTCACGCTGCGCGTGCAGCGCGGCTACCGGGAACCGGCGGATTTCGCCCGCATGACGCTGGCCAAGGGCGACGGCGGCTACCTGGTGCGCCTCGGCGACGTTGCCCGCGTCGAGCGCGCCTCGGAGGAGCGGCGGGCCTATTACCGCAGCAACGGCGAGCCCAATGTCGGGCTCGGCATCGTCAAGACCTCCACCGCGAACAGCCTCGACGTCGCGCGGGCCGCGCGCGCAACGGCCGAGGAGATCCAGGCGAACCTGCCCGAAGGCACGAACATTTTCGTCGCGTTCGACAGCACGATTTTCATCGGCGCGGCCGTCGACCGCGTTTTCCTGACGCTGTTCGAGTCGGTCCTTCTGGTGATCGCCGTGATCTATCTGTTTCTCGGCAGCGTGCGCTCGGCGGTCATTCCCGCCGTCACCATTCCCGTGTGCCTGGTCACCGCATTCGCCGCGTTGTGGGCGTTCGGGTTCACGATCAATCTCCTGACGCTGCTTGCGATCGTCCTGTGCATCGGGCTCGTGGTCGACGATGCCATCGTCGTGGTCGAGAACATCCAGCGTCGCGCGGACCATGGGGAACCGCCGCTCGTCGCAGCGAAACGCGGGACCGCGCAGGTCGCCTTCGCGGTGATCGCGACGACCGTCGTGCTCGTGGCCGTCTTCCTGCCCGTGGGATTCATGGAAGGCAACACGGGTCGCCTGTTCCGCGAGCTCTCGGTCGCCATGGCGAGCGCGGTTGCGATTTCCTGTTTCGTCGCCCTCACGCTGACGCCGATGATGTCTTCCAAGCTCGTGCGGCCGCATTCCGAGCCGCGCGGCCTGAACGCCTGGATTCACCGGCAATTCACGAGGCTGTCCGACGGCTATCAGCGCCAGGTCAGCCGCACCATCGGCAAGCCGTTGATCTTCGGCGGGGTGCTGGTCGTCAGCGCGATCCTGAGCGTCGTCCTTTTCCTCGCCGTGCCGAAGGAACTGGCGCCGGACGAGGACCGCGGCGTGTTCTTCATCATGATCGAGGGACCCGAAGGCGCCGGCTTCGACTACACCGTCGAGCAGATCCACAAGGTCGAGAGCGCGATGGCACCCTACGTGGGCGAGGGCAAGCCGATCCAGCGCGTCAACACGCGCGTGCCGGGCGGCTTCGGGGCGAGCGAGGAAATGCACACCGGCCAGGCGATCGTGTTCCTGCACGATTGGGACCGGCGCGACGTGACGACCAACGAAGTCGTCGACCAGATGCGCGCGGAGCTCGGCTCCATCCCGACGATACGCGCAGTGCCGCGGGTGCGCACCGGTCTCGTGCGAAGCGGCGGGCAGCCGCTGCAGGTGGTGCTCGGCGGGCCGGATTACGCTGAGCTCGCGGCGTGGCGCGACCGCATGCTGGTCCGGATGGCGGCGAATCCCGGGCTCCGGGATCCGGATTCCGATTACAAGGAGACGCGCCCGCAGCTTCGCGTCGTGATTAATTTCGAGCGCGCCGCCGACCTCGGCGTCTCGACCGAGGAAATCGGCAGCACACTCGAAACCATGATGGGCTCGCGCCGCGTCACGACCTTCGTCGAGGACGGCGAAGAATACGACGTGGTGCTGCAGGCGCAGGCGGACGACCGCGCCGCGCCGGCCAATCTGGAGAATCTCTATGTCCGGTCGCAGCGGAGCGGCGAACTCGTTCCGTTGTCGAGCCTCGTCACGCTGACCGAAGTCGCCGAGGCAGGAACCCTCAATCGCTTCAACCGCCTGCGCGCAATCACGCTAACCGCCAGCCTCGCTTCGGATTATCCGCTCGGCGCGGCGCTCGACTGGATGCAGGCGACGGCCGCGGAGGAGCTGCCGGAGGTCGCGCAGATCGACTTCAAGGGCCAGTCCCGCGAGTATCAGGCGGCCGGCGGTGCCGTGCTCTTCACGTTCGCGATGGCCTTGCTGATCGTCTACCTGGTGCTCGCCGCGCAATTCGAAAGCTTCATCCACCCGTTCGTGATCATGCTGACGGTTCCGCTCGCCGTGACGGGCGCGCTGCTCGGGCTATGGATCTCCGGGGGCACGCTCAATCTCTTCAGCCAGATCGGCATCGTGATGCTCGTGGGGCTCGCGGCCAAGAACGGGATCCTGATCGTGGATTTCGCCAACAAGTTGCGCGACGAGGGCCGATCCGTGCCCGAGGCCATCACCGGCGCTGCGGCGGTGAGGCTGCGGCCCATCCTGATGACCTCGATCGCGACCATCATGGGCGCGCTGCCGCTCGTCCTCTCCGGCGGGCCGGGCTCGGCGAGCCGCTCGGCCATCGGTGTCGTCGTCATTTTCGGCGTTGCCTTTTCGACGCTGCTTTCCCTCTACGTCGTGCCGTCTTTTTATGCCTTGTTGGCCCCCTACACCCGTTCCCCCGACGCAGTTTCGAAGCGCCTGGAAAAACTGGAAGTGGAAACGCCGGAAGCGACCGGGCGCGTCTGACCGCCCGCGCCGCGCGCTCCGGTGTCAAGCCGGATGGCCTGCTCCAACTAATTGACCAATAAGCGTTTTTCGGCTGCTCACCAGGGCAGGCAAGCGCCCGGCTGATAGAATCGCCCTGCCTGAAACACGCCTCGCAGGTCCTGCGGGGTTCAATCAGCGGGAGCTTTGCAAGCCGGTCTCCGGTGGCAACCGGCGCCCCCAGGAGCGACGCGTGGCGACGGCGACCCCGTATCAGCAGCTTGAGCAGGAATTCCGGAGGCTTCACGCCTTCCGGGGCGTGCTTGCGCTCCTGCGCTGGGACGCCGCCGTCACCATGCCGCGCGGAGCCGCGGACCTCCGGGGTGACCAGCTCGCGGCGCTGCAGATCGAAGTCCACACGCTCCTCGTCTCGCCGCGGATCTCCCGCCTGCTCGATCGCGCCGACGCCAGCGCCCGTTCGCTCGCCACCTGGCAGGCCGCGAACCTGCGCGAGATGCGCCGCTTGCACGATCACGCGATCGCGACGCCGCCGTCCCTGATCGCGCGCATGGCGAAGGCCTTCGCCCGCGCCGAGGCGCGCTGGCGCGAGGCACGCGAGCAGAACGATTTCAACGTGCTCGTCCCGCAGCTCGAGGAGACGATCAAGCTCGTCCGCAGCAAGGCCGAGCTGCTGGCGCAGCGCTTCTCGCTCGATCCCTGGGACGCGCTAGCCGACGAGTTCACGCCGGGACTGCTTTCGCGCGACATTGAGGCGATCTTCACGCCCCTGACGCAGCGCCTGCCGGGACTCGTGACGGAAGCGATCGAACTGCAGGCGGCGATGCCGGCGACGCGCATCGAAGGGCGATTTTCCGCGAGCCGGCAGCGCGGCCTCTGCACCGACGTCATGAAAGCGCTCGGATTCCCATTCGACCGCGGGCGTTTCGATGAGAGCGATCACCCGTTCACCGAGGGTGTCTCCGGCGACATCCGGGTGACGACGCGATTCGAATTGAAGGATCCGTTCCAGGGCCTGCTCGGCGCGCTGCACGAGACCGGCCAGGCGCTCTACGACCTCGGCCTCCCCACGGAATGGGTGGACCAGCCGGTCGGCCAGGACCGCGGCATGGCGCTCGAGGAAAGCCAGTCGCTCCTGCTCGAGATGATGGTGGGCAGGAGCCGCGCGTTCGTCGCCTTCCTGCGGCCGCTGCTCGAGAAGCATTACGGCGCGGCGAGTCCCGAATGGTCCGAGGAGAATCTTTACCGTCACCTGAACCGTGTCGCGCGCGGCACGAACCGCATGGATGCCGACGAGCTCACCTACCAGACGCATATCTGGATGCGCTACGAACTCGAACGACGGCTCCTGTCGGGCGAGCTCGCGGTGAAAGAGCTTCGCGACGCGTGGAACTCGATTTCGGCCGACCGGCTGGGAGTGGTGCCGGCGACGGACCTCGAGGGCTGCCTGCAGGACATTCACTGGGCGATCGGTTCCTTCGGCCATTTCCCGTCGTATGGCGTCGGCGCCGTGATCGCCGGCCAGCTCTGGGAAACGATCAGGGAACAGCAGCCGGGGATCGAGGCTGAGATCGCGGCGGGACAGTTCGGGAGCCTCCTCGGCTGGCTCCGCGAACGCGTGCACTCGATGGGCGCCAGCATGGGCGTGCCGCAACTCGTGCGGCATGCGACCGGGCGCCCGCTCTCGGCCACGCCGTTCCTGCGCTATCTGGAGCGCAAGTACCTCTCGGAAAACTAGAATGGCGGCATGATTCCCGCGCAGAGCGAGACCTCCGGTAATTTCCGCCGCCTCGCGGCGCGGATCCGGGGCCAGGTCGGCAAGGCGATCTCCGACTTCAACATGATCGGCGAGGGCGACCGGGTCATGGTCTGCCTCTCCGGCGGCAAGGATTCGTACACGCTGCTCGACATGCTGTTGTCGTTGCAGCGCGCGGCGCCGGTTTCCTTCGAGCTCTGCGCTGTCAATCTCGACCAGAAGCAGCCGGGCTTTCCGCCCCGCGTGCTGCCTGATTATCTCGAATCACTGCGCGTCCCGTATCACGTCATCGAGCAGGACACCTACAGCGTCGTGCGCCGCGTCATTCCCGAAGGCCGGACGCAGTGCGGCCTCTGCAGCCGCCTGCGGCGCGGCGCCCTGTATCGCTTCGCGCGTGAGAACGGCTACACGAGAATCGCACTCGGCCATCACCGCGACGACATCGTCGAGACGCTGTTCCTGAATCTCTTCCACGGCGGCCGGCTCAAGGCGATGCCGCCGAAACTGCGCTCCGACGACGGCTGGAACGTCGTGATCCGGCCGCTTTGCTACGTGCCGGAGCGCGACATCGCGCGTTATGCGCGCGCGCGCGGGTTTCCGATCATTCCCTGCACGCTTTGCGGCTCCCAGCCCAATCGGGAGCGCGAAGCGATCGCGCGCATGCTGGCCGACTGGGAGCGCACGAGCCCGGGTCGGGTCGAGTCGATCTTCAACGCGCTCTGCAACGTGGAGACGTCGCATCTCGCGGATCCGGCTGCCTTCGATTTCGCGGGACTCGAGCGCGCGCCGCCGGGCGACGACGGAAGCTGAAGTGGCGCGCTCGCCGCAGCCGCTGCCGAACAGCTACTGGATCGAGCCGGCCCGGATCCTGGCGGGCGAGCATCCGTCGGCTGGAAGCGCGGAATCGACGCTCGAGCGGGTGCGCCGCCTCCTGGACGCGGGCGTCGACTGCTTCATCGACCTGACCGAACCCGGGGAACTCGAATCCTACGAGCGATTCCTGACCGTACCGCCCGCGCGAAGGGAAGTCGTGTATTTGCGGAAGCCGATCCCGGATCACGGCGTCCCCGAATCCGCCGCAAGGATGCAGGAAATCCTCGACGCGCTCGATGGCGCGCTCGCGGACGGGCGCTGCGTCTATCTCCATTGCCGCGCGGGCATCGGGCGCACCAATGTCGTCGCGGGATGCTGGATCGCGAGCCGGGGAGGCGGCGGCGAAGCGGCGCTCGAGCGCCTGAACCGGAAATGGCGCGCGAATGCGCGATCGCGCACCTGGCCGAACGTTCCCGAGACCGAGGCGCAGGGCGAATTCGTGCGAGGCTGGGGATCGCCTCGAGCGCGGCCGGCAGCTCGCGTCACGGCCCCGGGAGTTGCGCTCGATTTGCGCGATCGGGTGCGCGGCCTGTTGCTCGGGCTCGCGGCCGGCGATGCGCTCGGGCATGCGGCGCACGGCCTGCCCGCAGGCGCCTGGTCGGACAACACGGCCATGGCGCTTTGCCTCGCGGACAGTCTCGCTTCGCAGGGCGGTCACGATGCCAGTGACCAGGTCGATCGCTACCGGGCCTGGCAGCACACGGGCCGCTGGTCGAGCACGGGCAGTTGCGTCGGCATCAGCGCGGCCACCAGTCGCGCGCTCGCGACCGCGCAATGGACCGGGAATCCCTACGCGGGTTCGCACGACCCGGCGCATGCAGACGCAGAGCCGCTCGGGCGCATCGGGCCGGCCGTCGTCTGGTTCCTCGATGATCCGCGCGCGGCGATCGACGCGGCCGTCAATTGCGCCCGCGTGACGAACCAGGCGCCATTGACGCTCGATGCCGTGCGTTTCTTTGCGGCGCTGCTCGCGGGCGCGCTCGCGGGCGCGGAAAAGATCGAACTGCTCGCGCCGAACTTCACGCCCGTTCCGGGAAGCTGGGACGCCGCCTCGCTCCGGCCGCCCATCAGCGAGATCACGGGCGGCGCGTGGCGCGGCCGCAGGCCGCGGCGGATGCTCCGCGGCAAGTTCCTGGCGGTCGCTGCGCTCGAGTCGGCGCTCGCCGCGTTCGACAGCGGGAACGATCTCACGCAGTGCCTGCAAGCCGCCGCGTCGCGGCCGGGCGATGCGCAGACGGTCGCCGCGATGGTCGGGCAACTTGCGGGCGCGCATTACGGCGCAGCGTCGCTGCCGGACGCGTGGCGCGCGGGCCTCGCGCGCGCCGGCGAGATCGAGGCGCTCGCCGACCGCCTGCTCGACGCGAGCGGCCAGGCCCCGGCTGGCTGACGCCGATGCAGAAATTCCGGATCCTCGTCCTCGTTCACGAAACACTGGTGCCGCCGGATTCGCTCGAAGGGGTCGGGGAACAGGCCGCCGCCGAGTACCGCACCGAGTTCGACGTGGTGAGCTGCCTGCGTGAATCGGGGCACGACGTCCGGCCGATCGGTATTGGCGACAGCCTGACGGAATTGCGCGCCGTCATCCACGACTGGCAGCCGCAGGTCTGCTTCAACCTGCTCGAGGAATTCGGCGGCATCGTGACCTACGACCAGCACGTCGTCGCCTATCTCGAGTTGTTGCGGCAGTCCTACACCGGCTGCAACCCGCGCGGCATGATGTTGTCGCGCGACAAAGTGCTCTCGAAGCAGATTCTCGCCTATCACCGGATTCCGACTCCGCACTTCGCGGTGTTCCGGCAGGGCGGCGCGATCCGCATTCCGAAGGAGCTGCGGTACCCCCTGTTCGTCAAATCGGCGACGGAGGATGCCTCGCTCGGGATCTCGCAGGCGTCCATCGTCGAGGACGCCGCCAGGCTCCGCGAGCGCATCGAGTTCATCCACCAGCACACGAAATCGGATGCGCTCGTCGAGGAATACATCAACGGGCGCGAACTCTACGTCGGTGTTCTCGGCAACGACCGCATCCGCACCCTGACGCCCTGGGAATTCATCTTCGGCGAGCTGAAGTCCGGGCGCGCGGCAATCGCGACGCGCAAGGCGAAGTGGGACCGCGCCTACCAGGCGCGGCACGGGATCACGAGCGGCAAGGCCGAGAACCTGCCGCCGGGGCTCGCCGAGCGGCTCGACCGCCTGACGCGCCGGATCTACCGCGCGCTGCACATGACCGGTTATGCGCGCATCGATTTCCGCGTGCGGGACGACGGCACGCCCTTCGTGCTCGAAGCCAACGCCAATCCGAACCTCGAGCGCGAAGAGGATTTCGCGGACGCCGCGCTGCACGACGGCATTTCCTATCCCGGGCTCCTGCAGCGCCTGATCTCGCACGGCAGGTCGTACCGCGCCGAATGGAGGGAGGACTGAGGCGCTAACGCAGGTGCTCGTCGAGCCAGCCTAGCACTTCCTCGTGCCACTGCTGGCTGTTCGCGGGCTTCACGATCCAGTGATTCTCGTCCGGGAAGAAGACAAAGCGGCTTTCGATGCCGCGGCGCTGCAAGGCCGTGAAGGTCGCGAGGCCCTGGGAGTAGGGTACACGGTAGTCGAGCGCGCCGTGGATCACGAGCATGGGCGTCTGCCAGCTCTTCACGTGGTTCGCGGGATTCGACTTTTCATGCGCCGCGGGATTCTCGAAATAAGCGCCGCCGTGATCCCATTCCACGAACCACAGTTCCTCCGTCGTGTAATACATCATGCGGTGATCGAATAACCCTGCGTGATTGACGAGGCAGCGAAAGCGCTCGGGCCAGTTGCCGGCGATCCAGTTGACCATGTAGCCGCCGTAGGAGGCGCCGAGCGCGCAGGCGCGATCGCCGTCGAGCCAGGGATATTTCTCGACCGCTGCCGCGAGGCCTTTCTGGAGGTCTTCGAAGGGCTTGCCGCCCCAGTCGCCGCTGATCGAGTCCGTGAATTCCTGGCCATAGCCGGTCGAGCCGTGAAAGTCGATGAACACCACCCCGTATCCGGCGCCCGCGTAAACCTGCGGGTTCCATCGATAATTCCAGGTGTTGGCAAAGCTCGTCTGCGGCCCGCCGTGCACGATGAAGGCGACGGGATAGCGCCCGCCCGGCTCCCAGTTCCACGGTTTCACGGCGTAACCGAACACCTTGTCGCCACCCGCGCCGGCGAAGCTGAACTGTTCCACCTCGCCGAGTCTCACGCCGGCGAGCCGCGCGGCATTGATCTCGGTGAGGCGCCGGGGCGCCGCGCGCCTTTCGATCGAATAGAGATCCGCGGGGGCCGACAGACTCTGCATTGCGTACACGACGCGATCTCCCGCCGCCTCGATCTCAGCCACATTGCCGGAAGACGTCAGCCTGCGGCGCTCGCCGCTCGCGAGTTCGATCGACCACAGGGGCCGCTGGCCGAAGTCGTCGGCGATCGCGTACACCTCCTTGCCGTCCGTGGAAAAACGGAATGCAGCGATCGAGCGGTCCCATTCGCGTGTCGTGAAGCGGATGGCGCCGGTCGCGGCGTCGCGCACCACGAGCCGGAAGCGGTCTGCTTCGAAGCCCGGCCGCTCCATCGCGAGATGCACGAGCAGCCGGCCGTCGGGAGAGAACGCCGGCTGCGCATCCCAGGCCGGATTGTCGGCGGTGATGTTGACGGCCGCCGCGCTGCCGTCGGCGGGCACGCGCCAGATGTCGAAGTTCGTGGACAGGGGCTCGTCGCGGCCGCGGGCCCGGGCCGCGAACACGACCTGCGCTCCATCCGGGCTGAAGGCGAAGTCGGCGCGGCCGCCCATCGGCTTCGAGGGGACGTCGGCGTCGAGCGCAGCCGTCAGCGGAACCGGCTCGCCCTTCGGCTGCCGCCTGGCGTCGAGCGCGATCGAAAAGAGCGTGGACACACGCCCGTCCTTCCACTTGTCCCAATGGCGGACGAAAAGCCGGTCGTATGCCTGGCCGTGCTGCTTCGCCGACTTGCGCTCATCGAGCCGCTTCCTCGTGCAGTCGAGATCGCGGCAATCCGGAAATACTTCGATCGCGACGACCAAGCGATCGCTCTGCGGCGAGGCGCGGAAACCCGCGACGTCGAGCGGCAGGCGCGTGACCGGCACCGGTTCGCCGCCGCCGGTCGGGAGGTACCAGACTTGCGGGGATCCCGAGCGCGACGACAGGAAAAAGACGCCTTTGCCGTCGGCGGCCCAGTCGGCCGCGCCGTCATTCTCCTCGTTGCTCGTCAGGCGGACCGGCGCCGCGTTGCCGTCCAGTTCCTGCAGCCAAAGGTCGGTGCGCCCGCGATCCGCGGCGAGGTCCGTTTCCCGGAGCGTATAGACGAGCCGGCGGCCGTCCGGCGAGAGCGCGGGCTCGCTCACGCGCGCGAACGTCACGAGATCGGTCGCGGTCATGCCGCGGGGAGCCGCCAGCGCGAAAATCGGGTGAGCCGCCATCACGGCGACGAGGAAGAGGCGTCGCATCGCAGTTTCCCCCCGAAAAACGCGGGCCGATTCTAGCAGGAGGCCGCGCCGGCCCGAGGCCTGATGAGTCCGAAAACGCTCGAGTATCCATGCACGAACGTCGCGCCCTGGATCGGGGCGATCTCGCCCGCGCTGAACATGCCCGCGACCGGGATGTCGATCATGCGCCGCAGCGTTCCCGAATCGTGGCCGCTGACCCCGAACATGTTGCGGCCGCGGCCGGCACAGGCGAACAGCAGCGCAGCCTGGGGTGGAAGGTGTCCTTCCAGCGACGCCGCGAGGCGCGTTTGCAGTTCGTCGGAAGCGGATTTCCCGTCGCGCAGGTGGAATTGCACGACGGCGTTCCTGGCGATGCGCGAACCGATCCAGAGCGCGCCGCTGTCCGGATCGAGGCCGAGCACATTCCGCATCAGGAAATCGCCTGCGCCGACCGCCTGCCGCGGGCCAGGCAGCGCGAGACCGATGCACAACGCGTCTCCAAAGCGGCCGCGGTCCGTCTCGTCGAGTGTCGCGAATATGGCGGTCAGCAATTCCTTCGGCCGCCGCCCGTCGAGCTCGCTGATCAGGTTGCCATCGCAGGCCGTGACGAAGAGCGGATCCCCGATCGGCTTGCAGCCCTGCGCCAGCACGGAGTCGATGACGACGTTGCCCGTGAGCGCGAGCAGTATCCCGCCCGAGCGATGCACCTCGCCGTTCGTCAGCAGGCGCGCCGTTCCCGGCTCGAGCATGCCGCTCGCAAGCCCCCCGATCACGGTCGAGCCGGGAAATGCGCGATCGAGGCCGCGGGCGCAGGATTCGGTGTCGAGCGTGCCCGGATCCGCGAGCAGCATGAAGCTCGCGCCGCATTCGGGTCCGAGATCCAGCAGCCGCCACCAGTTCTCGCGCGATGCCGAGAGCGGCGGCAGGGTCGCCTGCTCGAGATGCAGGCAGGTGAGCGCGGCGTCGGGCAGCCGGCCGCAGAGGAGCGCAACGCCCGGCTCTTCTTCTTCCTCACTGCCGCCGCCGATCAGCCCGCCGGCATTGCAGCCGAATAGCGGGCAGTCGCCGATGAGCGGCCTCGCGAGCTGCGGCAGGCGATCGATGGCGGCGCCATAGGCCGCGGAAACGAATGCAATCGCAATGTCGGGCCGCGCTGCGCCCGCTTCATCCTCGAGCTGTTCCCCCGCGTCGGCCACCGCGGCTTCGAGCCGCGCGCCGAGGCCGATCGCGCTGGCCCAGGACATCGCATTTCGCGATTCAGGCGCCGGCACCGGCTTCCTCTTGCGGAATCACGATCGTTTCCCGGCCCGAGGCCTCGATCCAGTCGCAAAGATGCTCGTCCGCGAGCATCGTGTCCAGGTAGCGGGTCGCGAGCTCGCTGAGTGGCAGGCCGTAGCTTCGCACGCGCAGCACCACCGGCGCGTACATCGCGTCGGCGGCGCTGAAGGGTCCGAACAGGTAGGGGCCGAGATCGCCATGATCGCGCCGGCAACCGGACCAGATGGCGTCAATGCGCCGAAGATCGCGCTCGAGGGGCGGCGTCATCGGCACGCGCCGGCCCGTCGCGCGCGCATTCATGGGGCATGCAGCGCGAAGCGCGTGGAACCCGGCGTGGATTTCGGTCGCGACCGAGCGGGCCGTCGCCCGAAGCGCAGGATCCGCCGGCCAGCCACGGCCGCCAGCCAGCTCAGATACGTATTCGCAGATCGCGAGCGATTCCCAGATCCGGCGGTTGCCGTGGATCAGGACCGGCACCAGCCGCGTGGGCGAGATCTTCGGCACCTCGGCATCGAACTCCGGCGTGCCGAACTGGAACTGCTTTTCCGCGAATTCGAGACCGAGGTGACGCAGCAGCAGCCAGGGACGCAAAGACCAGGAACTGTAGTTGCGGCTGCCGACCACCAGCGTGAGTGTGCTCATGCGGCCGAGACTGCACGCCCCGGCCCCCGTGGGTCAACCGATCATTCGTCCTTGGGCTTGCGCGACTTGATCCAGGCGGAGAGCTTGCGCAAATCCTTTTTCTTCTTCCATTCCTTCTTGACCAGCAAGCCGCTGTCGTAAGGGTCGTAGCCTTTCTTCATTCCGTGCTGGTTCTGCTCGATGCGCTTCTGTGTGCCCGGCGAGTATTCGTTGCTGAATGCGAGCGTGGGGTCGTCGAGCAGCCGGCGCATGACATCGTCGCTGCTCGCGCCGGAGACCGGAACCCACACGGCGTTTCCGAGCTCGTCGAATTCGATACGGCCGTGCCCGAGCCGCTGCTCCTCGGCGTAATGCGACATCTCCTTCGCGTCGTCGGAGATCTTCCTGGATTTATCTTTGTCGCCCATCGGGTTACCGCATTCCATGCGTGCTGCCGCCCTGGCAAACGGTAGCCGAGCCGGCGCGCGCAATCCGCGAAGGCCTTCACATAACGGGGCTGCCCGCAGGAAGCGGGGGGACTGGATGAATATACAGGTGCCCGCTAGGATGCGGCCGTGACCGCGGCAGTCTTGCAGACACTTAACGATGCGCAGCGCGCTGCCGCGGGCTTCGGCACGGACCTGAAAGCGGCGACGCCGGCGCTTCTCATCATCGCGGGTGCCGGCACCGGCAAGACGGCGACGCTCGCACACCGCGTCGCCGCACTCGTCATGGCAGGCGTCGATCCGGCCCGCATCCTGCTCCTGACCTTCACGCGCCGCGCCGCACTCGAGATGACGCGCCGCGCGGAGCGGATCGTCGGCGAAGCCTTGCGCATCCGGGACACCCGCTCGCCGGCGACGCTCCGGCTGCCCTGGTCCGGCACCTTTCATGCGATCGCGAACCGGCTGCTGCGCGAGTTCGCGCTGAACCTGGGTCTCGCGCCCGATTTCAGCGTGATCGACCGCGGCGATTCGGCAGATCTCATCGACCTGATCCGCCAGGACCGCGGCCTCGCGGCGTCGCGCCGCCGTTTTCCCCGCAAGGACACCTGCCTCGCGATCTATTCACGCCGCGTCAATGGCGGCCGGCCGCTCGATGAAGTGCTGCAGGAAGCCTTTCCCTGGTGCGAAGAGTGGGCGCATGAACTGGCGGGGTTGTTCCGGGCCTATGCGGAGCGCAAGCAGGAGCAGGCGCTCCTCGATTACGACGACCTGCTGCTCTACTGGCACGCGCTGATGCAGGAGCCGCCGCTCGCCGCGGTCGTCGGCGGCCGATTCGACCATGTGCTCGTCGACGAGTACCAGGACGTCAATCGCCTGCAGGCCGACATCGTGCTGGCGCTGAAGCCGGGCGGCGCAGGGGTCACCGTGGTCGGCGACGATGCGCAGGCCATTTACTCCTTCCGCGCTGCCTCGGTGGACAACATCCTCGAATTTCCCGCGCGCTGCGATCCGCCGGCGGAAGTGATCGCGCTCGAATGCAATTACCGGTCGACTCAGCCCCTGCTCGACGCCGCGAACGCGCTGATCGCGGGCGCTTCGCGCGGCTACCGCAAGTCGCTCGTCGCGGCACGCAGCGGCGGCGCGCGGCCGCGCCTCGTCACGGTCCAGGACGACCGCCGGCAGGCCGACTACGTGGTGCAGTCCGTGCTCCGGCGAAGGGAGGAGGGCACGCCGCTCGCGCGTCAGGCCGTCTTGTTCCGGAGTTCCGACCACAGCGACTGGCTCGAGATCGCGCTGATGCGGGCGAACATCCCTTACGTCAAGTACGGCGGGCTCAAGTTCCTCGAAGCCGCACACGTGAAGGATTTCCTGTCGATCCTGCGCTGGGCCGACAATCCGAAGAACGGCCTCGCGGCATTCCGCGCTGCGCAATTGCTGCCGGGCATGGGCCCGGCCAATGCCGCCCGTTGCTGGCGGCGATTTGCCGAGGGCGGCTTCCGCGTGTCGAGCCTCGCGGACTTCGACGCGCCCGCGCCGGCCGCGGAACGCTGGCCGGCATTTGCGGCGTTGTTGTCCACGCTTGCTTCACCCGGCGCGGCCTGGCCGGGTCAGATCGCCGAGGTCCGCGCCTGGTACGAGCCGGAACTTCCGCGGCTCTACCAATCGCCCGGCGTGCGCGCCGCCGATCTCGAGATGCTCGAGCAGCTCGCGGGCCAGTACGCGCGGCGCGAGCGTTTCCTGACCGAGCTTGCGCTCGACCCGCCGGCCGCGACCGGCGACCGCGCCGGCATGCCCCTCGTCGACGAGGACTATCTCGTGCTTTCCACCGTGCACTCGGCGAAGGGCCAGGAATGGGACGCCGTGCACGTGCTGAACGTGACCGACGGCAATTTCCCGAACGAGTTTGCGACCGGCACGGCAGCCGGCATCGACGAGGAGCGGCGGCTCCTCTACGTCGCGATAACGCGCGCCCGTTTCGAGCTGCATCTCATGGAGCCGCAGCGCTTCTACGTGACGCAGCAGGCGCCGGGCGGCGATCGTCATGTCTACGGCGCGCGCAGCCGGTTCCTCGACGGGCCGGTGCTCGCGACGCTCGACCAGGCCGGATGGCCGGATGAACCGGAATCGGCCGAGCTCCTGGAGACTGCGACGACGGTGCGCGTCGACGTCGGCGCGAAGCTCCGCGAGCTCTGGTGAGCGCCGGCGCCAGCGCGATCAGGGCTTGCGGAACCGGAGCGTGAAGCGGTCGCTTTCGCCGATCGCCGCGAACTTCTCGCGATCCGCGTCTCCGCCGCGAAACGACGGCGGCAGCGACCAGACGCCGTTCGGATGATCCTTCGTGTCCCTGGGATTGGCGTTGATCTCGCTCTGCCCGATCAGCTTGAATCCGACCTTCTCGGCGAAGTCGATCGCATAGTCCGTGCGCACATAACCCGATTTGGCCAGCGGATCCTGCGGCTGGCCGGCGGCGCTGCGGTGTTCGACGATTCCCAGGATGCCGCCCGGCTTCAGCACGCGGTACATCGCGGCGAGCATCGCATCGGCGGCATCGCGCCCCATCCAGTTGTGCAGGTTGCGGAAGGTCACGACCAGGTCCACGCTGCCGTCCGGCACCGGCTTGAGTTCGTTCGGATGCTGCAGCGCCGTGACCGTGGCGCGATCGTACAGTTCCGGCCGGGACTTGAGTTTCGCCGTGAAGGCTTTCATGCCGTCCTGCACGTACTTGCTGTCCGACTTCGGGTCCCAGGTCGCGGCGATGTAGCGGCCGTGATCGCGGAGCACTGGCGCCAGCACCTCGGTGTACCAGCCGCCGCCGCCAGGCCAGACTTCCATGACCGTCATGTCCTGCTTGAGTCCGAAGAACGAGAGCGTCTCTTTCGGATGACGCCAGGTGTCGCGCGCGCGGTTCTGCGCGGACCGGTGATCGCCGGCGAGCACGCGGTCGAGAGTCGCGAGGGTCGCCGCGTCCGTGACGGGCGGTTCCGCCGCCGCGGCCGCGAGGCTGCCCCAGGCGACGATACAGGCAACCGCCGCGAGGGCGGTGCGGGAAAACAGGCGCATCGTGTTCATGAAGTGCTCCTTGCGTGCGCCGTCAGGCGGCGCCATCCGGTTCGAGATAGGTATAGCCGGCAAGTTCCGATTCATAGAAGCGCTTGAGCGCCTGGCCCTCGGCGACCGACAGGCTGCCGTCGCGCATCGCGCGCTCGCAGTCGCGCGCAAACCGCGGGTACAGCTCGCCCGGGTCATACTGCATGTAGCCGAGCACCGTGCTCGCGGTGTCGCCTTTCACGATCTCCTCGATCCACCAGCCGTGCTCGTCGTCGAGGCGGATGTGCGCGACGTGCGTGTCGCCGAACAGGTTGTGCAGGTCGCCGAGCGTCTCCTGGTAGGCGCCGACCAGGAACGCGCCGAGGAAATAATCCTCGCCGGATGCGAGTTCGTGCACCTCGAGCGAGCGCTTGATGTCGCGCGGCGACACAAAGCGGTCGATCTTGCCGTCGGAGTCGCAGGTGATGTCGGCGAGCACGCAGCTCCGCGTCGGGCGCTCGTCGAGCCGGTGCAGCGGCATGATCGGGAACAGCTGGTCGATCGCCCAGCTGTCCGGCAGCGACTGAAACACCGACATGTTGCAGAAATAGATGTCGGACAGCACCGTCTCGAGGTCCTCGAGCTCCTCGGGAATGCGCCCGAGCTTGCGGGTCATGTCGCGCACCTTCGCGCAGGTCGCCCAGTAGAGCCGCTCCGCGAGGCTGCGCATTTCGATGCTGAGATAGCCGAGGCTGAACATCTGCTGTGCCTGCTCGCGCGCCTGCTGCGCGTCGTGCCAGCATTCGACCAGGCGGCGCTCGCTCACGGTCGCGTGGGCGTCGAACAGGTCGGCCACCGGCTGCGGCAGGCTGCCATCGTCGGCCGCGGCGCGGTCCGGCACGCTGAAGAGGTCGAGCCGCGCCGCGCCGAGCACGTTGAACACCAGCACGCTGTGATGCGCCGTGATCGCCCGGCCGGACTCGCTGATGATCATCGGGTGCGCGAGGCCGCGGGCGTTGCAGACGCTCGCGACGCGGTAGACGACGTCGCTCGCGTACTCGCGGAGCGAATAGTTCGTCGACGACTCGAAATTCGTGCGCGACCCGTCGTAGTCGATGCCGAGACCGCCGCCGACGTCGATGTATTCGAGCCCCGCGCCGAGGCGCGCGAGCTCCACGTAGACCTGGGCCAGCTCGTTGACCGCGTCCTTCACGCGGCGGATGTCGTGGAGCTGGGAGCCGGGATGGCAGTGCACGAGCTTCAGGCAGTCGAGCATGCCGTGCGAGCGGAGCACCTCGACCATTTCGAGGATCTCGGTCGTGAACAGGCCGAACTTCGAGCGATCACCCGCGGATTCCCGCCAGCGGCCCGCGCCTTCGGCCGCGAGCTTCACGCGCACCCCGATCTGCGGCCGCACCTGGTATTTCTCGGCGTGGCGCAGGATGTAGCCGAGCTCCGAGAAGTTCTCGACCACCGGGATGATGGAGCGCCCGAGCTTGGTCGCGAGGATCACGGCCTCGATGTAGCTGTCATCCTTGAAGCCATTGCAGATGATCAGGCGCTTCGGCGCGTCGCCGGTCATCGCCATCACCGCGAGCAGTTCGGGCTTCGAGCCGCATTCGAGCCCGAAGCCGAGCTCCGCGCTGCCGCGGTAGACTTCTTCGACGACCAGGCGCTGCTGATTGACCTTGATCGGATACACCGCCGCGTAGCGGTTCTTGTAATCGTTCTCGGCGATCGCGGCTGCGAACGCGTCATGCAGCGAGCGCAGGCGGTCGCGCAGGATGTCCGAGAACCGCAGCACCATCGGTGCTGTCAGGTCGCGCGCGCCGAGCTGCTGCACGACTTCGTAGAGGTCAATCTCGCGCTCGCCGTCGCGGCCGGGCCGGCACACCACGTGACCGGCGGCGTTGATGCCGAAGTAGCCGCCGCCCCAGGAACTCGCCGCGTAGAGTTCGTTCGAGTCTTCGACGCTCCAGGGTGGCCGCGCCGTCACCGTCCCACGCGTCACGCTGTCCAATTAGTTGTTCCCGTTGGACCGAGGCAGGGCAGCGGAAGATACCAGAATTGCGAGTTCATGCGGCGCCCCGCGCGACCGGTCGCGCCGGGTCGCGGATCCATTCGCTCCACGAGCCCGCGTAAAGGCGGCCGCCTGTCACGCCGGCGGACTCGAGCGCGAGCAGGCCCTGGCACGCGGTGACACCGGAGCCGCACATGCAGACGACCGCGCGGCCCGGGACGGCGCCGACGCGCTCGCGCCAGTGCGTCGCAAGCTCATCGGAGGTCCGGAAGCGGCCGCCCGCGTCGAGATTCTGGAGAAACGGAAGATTGACCGCGCCCGGCACATGACCCGCGACCGTATCGAGCGGCTCGACTTCGCCCGCGAAGCGCTCGGCCCCGCGCACGTCCACCACGAGCTCGCCGCGCGCGATGGCTTCGCTGACACCCGCGGCATCGCAGAGCATCTCCAGGCGCGGGCGCGCGACGAAGTGCGCGGGCGATCGCGCGGCCGGATCGGTCGACACCGGCCGCCCTTCCGCGACCCAGGCGGCAAAGCCGCCATCGAGCACCGCGACCGCGTCGTGGCCGGCATGGCGGAGCATCCACCAGAGTCTCGCCGCATAAGCGGCGTTGCCGGCATCATAGGCGACGACCTGCGTCCGGTTGCCGACGCCGAGGCGCGACAGGGTGGCGGCGAACGCGTTCATGGAAGGCAGTGGATGACGGCCCGACTGCGGCGTGACCGCAACCGACAGGTGCCGCTCGAGATCCACGTGGATTGCCCCCGGAATATGTCCGGCGCGCCAGGCGGCGTTGCCCGCATTCGGATCGGCCAGGTCGAACCGGCAGTCGGCCACCAGCCAGTCCGGATCGGACAGGTGCATCGCGAGGTCGCTGGTCGAAATGAGGGTAGTACGCAACCTTTTTCCCGCCGCGCGCATCTTACCTGCGATGGACGACACCACGCATTTCGACGGAACCGATCACTGCGACTCGCCGCCGGAATTCGCGGGGCGGCGCGAACTGCCGCGGCTGTCGAACGACGAACGCGCCTTCTGGCGCCGCGCGGTCGAGATCGAGCGCGCGCGCCAGGGCCGGGCACGCCCGGTGCCGTTCCCGTTCCAGGAAGCCTGACTCACCAGACGCCGGCTCTTTCTTATTCGCGCCGGATCGGAAGGCGTCCGGCGACCGCGAGCATGACGAGCATGATCGTCGTGCCGGCGAGCGCGAGCACCATGTCCTTCTGTCCGTCCCAGATGTCGCCCTGCGTCCCGAGATAGGCCTGACCGAGATCGCCGCCGAACGTCAGCGCCGCGGCGAACTCGACGAGTTCGTAGATGACCGCGTGCGCGGCCATGAACGTCCAGGGAAACAGGAAGGCCCAGCTCCGCGGATAGCGCCCATAGTGCGCGAAGATCTCGACGGCGGCCGGCGTCACCGCGAGTCCGTAGAGAAGATGCACGAGGCGGTCGTAGTGATTGCGCCCTTCGAGCGTGACGCCGGTCAGCGCCCGCCACCAATCGTCGTAGGGGACGAGCGAATAGGTGTAGTGCGCCCCGATCGCGTGGAACACGGAGAACACGAAAAGGCCGGTGTAGGCGAAGTTGCTGAAGCGCAGCCGCCGCGCCGTCGCCACCAAGAGCGGAACGGCGACGAGCACGATCGCATTCTCGAGCAGCCAGTCTTTGCGAAAAACTGGATCGATCGCGAGTGCGAGCCAGACGACGCCGTAGACCGCGAGGAGGACGAGCGGATAGCGCCACGTCGGCGTGGATTTGCGGTACATTCTGCGCCCTTGATTACAAAGATAACGGAATTGCCGACAAAATGAGCGAGCACGCGATCCACACGTATTTCCCCGGCCGGCTGATCTTCATCGGCTTCGGCAGCATCGGGCAGGGAGTCCTACCGCTCATCATGCGGCATGTCGGCGGATTGACCGCGGACCGGGTCACGATCGTCACCGCCGACGACGCGGGTCGCGAGGAGGCCGCCGAGTACGACATCAAGATCATCAATCACCCGCTGACACGTGAGAATTTCCGTCACGTGCTCGACCCACTGGTCGGGCGCGGCGACTTCCTGCTGAACCTGTCGGTCGACGTGTCGAGCATCGCGCTCATCAAGCTCTGCCACGAGAAGGGCGCGCTCTATCTCGACACCTGCATCGAGCCGTGGCCCGGCGGTTACACCGACCCCAACATTCCCGCGAGCCGGCGCACGAATTACGCGCTCCGCGAGGAAGTGCTCGAGCTGCGCAAGACCTGGAGCAACGGCCCGACCGCCGTGATCACCCACGGCGCCAATCCCGGTCTGGTTTCCCATTTCGTGAAGCAGGCGCTGCTCGACGTCGCGGCCGGCACCGGGCGCGACGCGGGCGATCCGAAGAGCCGCGACGACTGGGCGAATCTCGCGAAGGAGCTCGGCGTCAAGGTCATCCACATCGCGGAGCGGGACTCGCAGGTCTCGAGCAAGCCCAAGATGCCGGGCGAGTTCGTCAACACCTGGTCGGTGGACGGCTTCGTCAGCGAGGGCAGCCAGCCGGCCGAGCTCGGCTGGGGCACGCACGAGCGCCACTTCCCGCGCGACGGCCGCCAGCACGACTTCGGCCGCAAGAGCGCGATCTACCTGATGCAGCCCGGCTGCGCGACGCGCGTGCGCACCTGGACGCCCGAGGCCCTGCACTTTCACGGCTTCCTGATCACGCACGGCGAGTCGATCTCGATTTCGGATTTCCTGACTGTCCGGCAGAACGACCGTGTGCTGTACCGCCCGACCGTGCATTACGCGTATCACCCGTCCGACAACGCGGTCCTGTCGGCGCATGAATTCTGCGGGCGCAATTTCCAGCTCCAGGAGCGGAAGCGCATCATGATGGAGGACATCACGGCGGGCATCGACGAGCTCGGCGTCCTGTTGGCGGGACACCGGAAGAACGCCTACTGGTACGGGTCGCAGCTCTCGATCGAGGAGGCGCGCAAGCTCACGCCGCACAACAGCGCCACTTCGCTGCAAGTGACGGTCGCGGCGCTCTCCGGGATGATCTGGGCAATCGAGAACCCGGCGATGGGCATCGTCGAGCCGGACGAGATCAACTTCCGCCGGAATCTCGAGATCTGCCGGCCCTATCTCGGACCGGTCGTCGGCAAGTACACGGACTGGACGCCGCTCTTCGATCGCGGCCGGCTTTTCCCCGAAGACCTCGACGAAAGCGATCCCTGGCAGTTCAAGAATATTCGCGTCATCTAGTCCCCTTTTTATTCGTAGTCGATCGCGACGAGCTCGGCGTGGAGCACGCCGGCCGGCAACGCGATCTCGAGTGCGTCACCGACGCGCTTGCCGAGGAGGGCGCGCCCGAGCGGCGAGTCCATGCTGATGTAGCCGGGCTCGCGGTCGAACTCGTCGGGGCCGACGATGCGATGGCGCCGCTTTGCGCCGCCTTCCTCTTCGATCGTCACCCAGGCGCCGAAGAACACGCGGCCCTTCTCGGCGGGCGCCTGCGAAACGACTTTCAGGCCATCGAGCCGCTCTCGCAGGAATCGCACGCGGCGATCGATTTCCCGGAGCCGCCGCTTTCCGTAGATGTATTCGGCGTTCTCCGAGCGATCGCCCTGGGCTGCCGCTTCGGCGACCGCCCGGGTGACCGCGGGCCGCTCGACCAGCCAGAGCTCGTCGAGCTCGACGCGCAGCCGCCGAGCGCCCTCAGGCGTCGCGTACTTGGAACCCATTCGAGTGGGACGTTTCATTTTCAACTATTTGAATAATAAGCCTTTCCTGCCGGACCTCGGGCGAGGGCCCAAACTGTGGCGCGGTTCACGTAAGCGCAGTGTGCAGGGCGCTAGTCTCTTAGCCGTTATTTCTGCCTACGTCAGTATCCCCTAGCGGACTTCCTTCCCTTCACCGAAAGTCCGCATTTCCGCCCCGGGCCTTGTGCCCGGGGCTTTTTTTGCCTCGCTACAATCGGCGGATGACGGCGCCGCCCGCATTCAAGGACCATTTTTCCGGCCAGGCGGATGCCTATCAAAGGTATCGGCCGGATTACCCGCCGGCGCTATTTGACTGGATTGCAGCGCAGGCGCCCGCGCTCGGCCTTGCGGTCGATGTCGCGACCGGCAACGGCCAGGCAGCGATCGGGCTCGCCCGTCATTTCGACAAGCTCATCGCGACTGAGCCCTCCGCCGCCCAGCTTCGGGGGGCGCGCGCCGACCCGCGGGTGGAGTATCGGCGCGAGCCCAGCGAAGCGATTTCCGTCGAGACGGGATCGGCCGATCTCGTCGTCGTGGCCCAGGCGGCCCACTGGTTCGACTGGCCGCGTTTCACCGCCGAGGCGGCGCGTATCCTGCGTCCCGCCGGCGTGCTCGCAATCTGGTGCTACGGGAGTTGCGAAGTCGCCGCGGACATCGACCGGCTGGTCGACGATTTCTCGCGCGATGTGGTCGGGCCCTACTGGCCACGCGAGCGGCGCCACGTCGAAGAGGGCTATCGCAATCTCACGCTGCCATTTCCGCCGATCGAGGCACCTGCGCTCGCGATGCGCGCGGACTGGGATGCCGGCGCCATGCTCGGTTACCTCGACACCTGGTCCGCGGTACGCCGGCATCGCGCGCGGACCGGGCGCGATCCGCTAGCGCTCCTGTCCGCACCGCTGGTCGCCGCCTGGGGCCGTCGCAACCGTTTGGTGCGCTGGCCCTTGTCGATCAGGGCCGGTCGCGCCTGAGAAACGGCTGGTCGCGCTCCGGAACCCGGCTGCGAAGGCGCTGCCTTATACTCCGCGCCCCCGCTGACTGGAGACTCCGGAATGTCCCTGCGCCAACTGCTGACCGTCCTTCTGTTCGCGTCTTTCGCCGGCGAGGCATCGGCCGACGACGCGCTCCCACCGCTCGCTTCCGGGATCGACGCCTCCGCGATGGACCGGAGCGTCAGGCCGCAGGACGATCTCTTCCGCCACGTCAATGGCACTTGGCTCGCGAACACGCCGTTCCCGGCGGAATACGCGAGCGCGGGCATCGGGATCATGCTGCTCGAGAAGGCGCAGGCGGACGTGCAGGCGATCCTGCTCGAGGCCGCGGCCGCCGGCGACAAGGCGACGCCGGAGATGCGCCGCCTCGGCGACGTGTACACGAGCTTCATGGACGAGAAGAAAGTGGAGTCGCGCGGCACCCTGCCCCTCAAGCCGCTGTTCGAGGAGATCGCCGCGATCGACGGACCCGCGGCACTCGCGCGGTTCTTCGGTCGCGCCCAGGGTCTCGGCATCAGCGTGCCGATGGGCGTCTACGTGTACCCCGACGCGCGCAATTCGACGCATAACGTTGCTTACCTGTCGCAGGACGGCCTCGGCATGCCCAATCGCGACTACTACTTGAGACAGGAAAAAGAGTACGTCGAGTTCCGTCGCAAGTACGTCGAATACCTGGCGAAGCTCTTCACGCTTGCCGGGGAGCCGGAGGGCGTGGCGCGCGCGGCGAAGATCCTCGAGCTCGAGACGCGCATCGCGACCGACCAGTGGACGCCGGTGCAGAATCGCGACCCGATCGCGACGTACAACCGCCACGGAGTCGAATCCGCGTACGGCCTGGCGCCAAAGTTCGAGTGGAAGTCGTACCTCGTGGCGAGCGGCCTGCCGGCCGGCGACTTCATCGTGCGCCAGCCGACCTATGCCACCGCGCTCGGTGGGCATGTTCATGCCGGCGATCTCGCGGTCTGGAAGGACTACCTGAAGGTCCGCACGATCGGCGCCTACGCGCGCGTGCTGCCCGCCGCTTTCGTCGAAGCCTCGTTCGATTTCAATTCACGGACGCTCCGCGGAACCGAAACGCTTCGCCCGCGCTGGAAGCGCGCGGTGCAGGAAACCGACAACGCGATGGGCGAGGCGATCGGCAAGGAATACGTGGCGCGGCACTTCCCGCCGGAAGCGAAGGCGCGCATGGATGTCCTGGTGCGGAACCTGCTCGCGGAATTCGATCGCGGCATCGACTCGCTCGACTGGATGAGCGCCGCGACGAAAGCGGAAGCACACACAAAGCTCCGGAAGATCAATGTGAAGATCGCGTATCCGGACAAGTGGCGCGATTACTCGGGCCTCGAGATCCGGCCAGACGACCTGGCCGGCAACGTGATGCGCGCCAACCAGTTCGAGTGGAACTGGCAGGCGGAGCGCGCCGGCAAGCCCAAGGACCCGACCGAGTGGTTCATGACGCCGCAGACGGTCAACGCCTATTACCTGCCGACCAACAACGAGATCGTGTTCCCGGCCGCGTTCCTCCAGCCTCCCTACTTCAACATGCAGGCGGACGACGCCGCGAACTACGGCGCGATCGGCTCGGTGATCGGCCACGAGATCAGCCATGGATTCGACGACCGCGGCCGGCAATACGACGGCGATGGCAACCTGCGCGACTGGTGGTAGCCTGCGGACAACGAGAAATTCAAGACTCGCGCCGGCGGCCTCACGAAGCAGTACTCCGTGTTCGAGGCGCTGCCGGGACTCAATGTCAATGGCGAGTTGACGCTCGGCGAGAACATCGGCGATCTCTCGGGCGCGGCCGTCGCATTCCGCGCCTACATCGGGTCGCTCAAGGGTGCCGAAGCCCCGGTGATCGACGGCTACACCGGCCCGCAGCGGTTCTTCCTGGGCTACGCCCAGGCCTGGCGCACGAAATGGCGCGAGGGATTGGTGCGTGAAGTCGTGCTGACCGATCCGCATTCCCCGAGCGAGTTCCGCGCGAACGGCGTCGTGTCCAACATGGATGAGTTCTACGCCGCATTCGGGGTTCGCGAGGGCGACAAGCTGTGGCGGCCCGCGGCGGAGCGCGTGAAGATCTGGTGATCGCGCGCGCGCCCGCGGATAATGCCGGGCCATGATGCGGCCAGTCGTGCGTTGTGCGGTTCCGTTGCTGGCGGCGACGTTCGCCGCCTGCGCGCCATTCGAGTCGCTCTGGAAAAAACCGAAGACCGTCGATAAACCCGCCAAGCCCGTCGCCGCGTTGCCGCAGCTTCCGCTCGCCGAGGCGACTCACCGGTTCATCGTCGCGCCGGACCAGGACGTGGTCGGCCGCCTCCAGGTGACGCTCTCGCGGGACGAGGACACCTTCGCCGACATCGCGCGCCGCTTCAATGTCGGCTACGCGGAACTCGTGCGCGCCAATCCGGGCGTCGACCCCTGGCTTCCCGGCGAAGGCACGCAGATCGTCCTGCCGACCGAGTTCGTGTTGCCGGACGCGCCACGCGAAGGACTGGTGCTGAATCTCGCCGCGATGCGGATCTATTACTATCCCGAGCGCGAGAAAGACGCGCCGGTCGAGGTGATCACCCATCCGATCGGCATCGGCAAGGTCGGCTGGGCGACGCCGGAAGGGAGCACGAAGGTCGTTGCGCACGTGAAGGACCCGGTCTGGACGCCGCCGGTGTCGGTGCGGCAGGAGCACGCGAAGGACGGCGACATCCTGCCGGCCACGGTGCCGCCGGGCCCGGAGAATCCGCTTGGCCGCCACATGATGCGGCTCGGCTGGCCGAGCTACCTGATTCACGGCACCAACAAGCCGCCCGGCGTCGGCATGCGCGCGAGCCACGGCTGCATCCGGCTGTACCCGGAGGACATCGCGAGGCTGTTCGAGTCGGTACCCGACGGCACGCGCGTGACCGTCGTCAATCAGCCCTATCTGCTCGGCTGGCGCGGCGATCGCCTCCTCGTGCAGACCTACGAGCCGCTCGAGGACGACAAGCGCGACTGGTCCGACGTGCCAACGAGCCTGCGGCAGAAGACGAAGAAGCCGAAATCACCGCTGTGGAAGAAAGTCGCGGAGCACGACGAATCGATTGACTGGGACATGGTCCGCGGCGCCGCGGGCGAGCCGCGCGGCATCGCTTTCCCGGTCGGCCCCGGCACAGGCCGCGATCTCGCCGCGACGGTCGGGCAGGCTCGGCGGGTGAGGAACGCCATCCCGGCGGGCGCGACCTGGGACGGCGTCGAGGACCAGTACGCCGGCGATCCGCAATTCACGAAGCCCTCCGGTGGCGACGAAGCCAAGGCCAGCACCGCTCCCTAGCCCGGACTTCTCACAGCTCCGCTGATTTTACGTCCTGAGACCGCGGGCGAACGGATGCGGGCGGCGGCACGCGGTGACCGTGCTGGCGGGGCCTCGCGGGTCGATTGGCGAGCAAAGGGACTCGCCGCGCTGCGCGAGTGCGGTTCGGTGATTGGGAGCTGTGGTGTGCTGGTTCGTGGGGCGGCTTCAGCGCGCCGCGGCGCCGAGGGCATGGAAGGCGGTGCGGAACTCGCGCTGGTGCGGGTGCGCCGAGCTCATCGCGAGCTTCACGCGCCGCACGCTCACGGTGATGAGCGCGCCGATCTTGAGCAGCTTCAGCCGGATCGTGCCGGCGGTCGCGGTGGCGAAGGCGGTGGCGGCGAGGCCCAGCCGGCGCAGCGCCTCGAGCAGCACGTAGGCAAAGGACGCCAGCCACAGCCGCAGCTGATTGGCGCGGAAGGTGTGGGAGGAGGTGCGATCGGCAAACAGCTCGAGCGGGGCTTCCTTGATGCGGTTCTCCATCTCGCCGCGGGCGCAGTACAACCGCTCGTACAGGCGTTGCGCCGGCCATTCCTCTCGAGTCAGCGAAGTGACGAGGTAGCGTGGGTTGGCCTTGTCGCCCAGGTGCTCGGCCTTGCCGATCACCCGCCGCCGGCGGCTCCAGCTGTTGCGGGTCCGGTAGCGAAAATCGCGGAACACCCGCGCCGGACGACCGCTGCGCCGCGCCTGCTGCCGGGCCTCGTGCAGGGCGCGGCCGAGGATGCGCTCCAGGCGTTTGTTGCGGGCGAGGCCAAACACGTAATCCACGGCATGTTGCTCGCACCAGGCCATCAGCGCCTCGCGCGCAAAGCCGGAGTCGGCCCGCAGGAGGATGCGCACCGCGGGCCAGCGGGCCCGGATCTGGGCGACCAGGCGCTCGACTTCCTCGACCGCGCCGCTTGAGGCGTCGAGGTTCGAGCGACGGAGTTTGGCCGCGAGCAGGTGCCGCCCGCAGAAGATGTACAGCGGCAGGTAGCAGTAGCCGTCGTAGTAGCCGTGGAAGAACCGCCCCTCCTGCTCGCCGTGCAGCGGGTCATCGGTGGCGTCGAGATCGAGCACGATCTGCCGGGGTGCCTTGCGGTGCGCTTCCAGGAACAGGTCCACGAACAGCCGCTCGAGCGCCTCCGGCACATGCCCGATCCGGTGATAGCGGGTGAGCCGCTCGGCGACCGACAGCTCCAGGCGGTTGAGCGTGCTCTTGCCGGCGAGCGGCGCGCAGTCCGAGCGCTTCGCCTCGAGCTTGCCGATCAGGGCGCCCCAGAGCGGGTCGCGCCGCAGCGCATCGTGATCGTTCAAGTCCTCGTAGCCGGCCGCGATCCCCAGCACCCGCTGCGCCAGCAGCGTGCGCACACCGTGCTCGACCGTTACCTGCGAGCGCCGATCAACAAAACACCCCGCCAACCGATCGATCAGCCGAATCGCCCGATCCGTGCGCAGCAGCAGCAGCGCCCCGGCATCGGAAGTCACCTGCCCGCCATCGAAGGCCGCCACCACCCGACGGCGCTCAACGCATGAAAACTGAAGCTGCTCGGCGTTACACTGTGTGCGCATCGGGACCTCCGGTGTGTGAGCGGCAACTTGTCGTCGCAACACAAGTTTTACTCACTCACCGGCCCGATGCATCCTCCCTCTGTGAGAAATCCGGGCTAGGGTTCCGTAGGTCGCGACTGCGCCGAGAGCGCGCAGATCATCGAGCCGGCGACGACCGCGAGCGCACCCACGATCGAAAGCGCGTTGAGATCCTCCGCGGCAACGAGCGCGAGCCCTGATCGCTCGATCAGCCACATCGCGCCAATGGTGAAGAGCGGCGCCGTCGCGAGCACTGCGCCAACGCGCGACAGGTCCCAGTGGTACAGCGCCTCGCCGAATGCGCCGTACGCGGCGAGCGTATTGGCGCAGCAGAATGCCAGCATGCCGAGCTGCATCGCATCGAGCCCGCGTATCTCCCCCGGATCCGCCGCCGGCAGCATGACCACCGTCGCGCCGACATAGATGAGCCAGAGCACCTGCTGCGCGGTGAAGTACTTCAGCAACTGTTTTTGCGCGAGGCCGTAAATGGCCCACGCGATCGCCGCTCCGATCATGAGTGTCACGCCGAGCCCGAGTCCCTGCGTCGGCTGCGCAAGCTCCGGCAGCCTCAGATTGAAGAAGAGCAGGAGCCCCGCGGCCAGTACGGCGAATCCGATCCACTGGCGCGCCGCGAATCGCTCGCGGAACACGAACACGCCGCCGACGAGGAGCAGGAGCGGCGCGAGCTGGATCACGACCTGCGCGACGGAAGGGGTCGTATGATCGAGCGCGACCAGATAGAGGACGTAGTTCGCGACGAGCGTCAAGAGCGCCAGGCCGAGGAGCGCGACCGCGCCTCGCCCGAACCCGGAAAACCGCGGCAATTGGCCGCGCCACGCGAGAATCGCTCCCAGCCCCGCCATCGCGACCGCGAAACGCCACCAGGTGATCGTGTACGCGTCCATGCCCGCGAGCACGATCTTCAGCGCGATGGGGAGCACCCCCCACAACGCCGCGGTGCAGAGCGACAGCGTGAATCCGAGCCGCAGATTTCCGGAAACGCCTCGCATATCCATTCATGATAGTCTGCGGCACAACTTGGGGAGTCAGCCGTGGTGGAACGACTGGCCGGCATCCAGGTTCAAGAAGAAGCCGGCTCGGGGCAATCGATTGCAGAATCGCCGACGGCCATCACGGCCTTCGTCGGCCGCTGCCTGCGTGGGCCCGTCAATCGGCCGGTCCGGATCTCCGGTTTCAACGAATTCCAGCGAATCTTCGGCGGGCTGTGGCAGCCGAGCACGCTTTCCTACGCCGTCGAGCAATTCTTCGAGAACGGCGGGCGCACGGCGCTCGTCGCGCGCGTCACGAACGGCGCGCGATGCTGCACGCTCCAGCTGCCGGCCGGCAACCAGGCGCTGGTGTTGCGGGCGCTGGCGCCGGGCACGCGGGAGTTCCTGCGCGCCGCGGTGGATTACGACGGCATCGGCGACAACGAGGAAGATCGCTTCAACCTGGTGATCCAGCGGGTGCGCACGCCCGGATCGGAGCACATCGAAGACCAGGAGATCTATCGTCGCCTCTCGGTGCAGCCGGATGTGGCACGCTCCGTCGCGACGGTGCTCGCCGAGTCGGAGCTCGCGCGTGTTCTCGGCGAGCTGCCGTACCTGCGCCCCGATCCGACGCCGCGGCACGATCCGCGGGGCATCGCCGGTTATGTTTTCTCGGGATCGGACGCCGACGACGGCGCGCCGCTCACCGACTACGACATCATCGGTTCCGCGGCTCAGGGCACGGGCCTGTTCGCTCTCGATGCCGCCCCCGAATTCAACCTGCTCTGCATTCCGCCGCTTTCGCGCAACTTCGATATCGGGGCAAGCACGCTCCTCGTCGCGAACCGCTATTGCCGCGAGCACAGGGCGCTCATGTTCGTCGACCCGCCGCTCGCCTGGGACAGCGCGGCGAAGGCGCTCGCCGAGATGCGGCATTGGCCGCTGCCTTCCGATTCCGCGTGCATGTTCTTTCCGCGCCTCCTCGGCTACGACAAGCTGCGCGGGAAATACGAGTTATTCGCGCCCTCCGGCGCGGTAGCCGGCACTCTATCGCGCGCTTCGGAGCACTGGCCGGTCTGGACGAGCGCCTGTGGCGAGGACACCGTGTTGCGGCCGGGATTGCGTCCCGCCTGCGCGGTGGACGACGAGCTTCGCGCGCGCCTGGCCGCGGCGGGCGTCACCACCGTGCAAACGGTGCGGCGTCCCGAGCGCGAATCGCCGCGTGCCTGCACGCTCGCGGGTCCCGGCGCGGTCGAAGCCGACTGGCGGTCGCTTGCTGCGCGCCGACTGTCGCTGCTGATCATCAACAGCATCGAGCGCGGCACGCGCTGGATGGTATTCGAGCCGAACGAACCGCCGACGTGGCGGCGCGCCGCGGAACAGGTGCGGGCCTTCCTCAGGATGCTCGAGGAGCGCGGCGCATTCGCGCACCGGGAACCCGGGGACCGCTGGTTCGCGCTCTGCGACGAGCGGGTGAACCGCGAGCGTCATCGCGAGCAGGGCATCGTCAACCTCATGTTCGGATTCCCGGCGCTCCGGCCCGGCGGTTTTCACGCCTACCTCGTCAGCCATCGCGCGGGCGGAAGCCGCGTGCAGAGAGTCAGCCCGAACCTGACGGGCCTGCCCGACACCGGCCTGACGCAGGTGCTCGCGGAACTCGACGTCCCAGCCGTGGAGATTGGGAACCTCTGATTTACCCCAGCATGGGCGCGACCGTGTGCGCTATTCGTTCCTGGCAAGAAGCGAGGAGCGATGTGTATCGTGATACATGAGCGACGAGCGACGCCGCCAGGAACGAATAACGCCCGGTCCCGAAGGGTTACGCGCGGGCCCTGGCGCGACTTCGTTGCTTGCCTCGTCCATAGGCCCTGCTATGGGACCTCGGCTCGCGCCTTGTCGCGCCAGGGCCCGCGCGTAACGCGCTCCATGCTGGGGTAAATCGGAGGTTCCTTAGCCAAATCCGCCGCCGCCCGGCGTTTCGATCGCGATTTCGTCACCCGCCGCGACCGCAACACTCGCGCAGGCGGGCAGCTCGATCGATTCGCCGCTCGCGCGCACGAGCCGGTTCACGCCGCACGCGCCGGCGGCGCCGCCCCCGAGGCCGAATGGGGCGACGCGGCGGTGATTCGAGAGTATCGCCGCCGTCATCGGCGCGCGAAACGCGATGCGGCGCACGAGCCCGTCGCCGCCGCGATGCCGGCCGGCGCCGCCGGAGCCGCGGCGATACCGGAATTCGCGCACGAGCACCGGGTGCCGGGACTCGAGGACTTCCGGATCGGTGAGGCGCGAGTTGGTCATGTGCGTCTGCACGCCCGAGGCGCCGTCGAAGCCGGGCCCGGCGCCGGCGCCCCCCGCGATCGTCTCGTAGTATTGGTGCGCGGCGTCGCCGAATGTCAGGTTGTTCATCGTGCCCTGCGAGGCGGCGAGCACCCCGAGCGCGCCGAAGAGCGCGTCGACGACGCACTGCGAGGTCTCGACATTGCCGGCGACCACCGCGGCGGGCGGCACGGGGTTCAGCAGCGAGCCGCGATCGACCCGGATCGTCAATGGCCGCAGGCAGCCTTCGTTCAGCGGAAAGTCCGCATCCACGAGCGTCCGGAATACGTACAGCACCGCGGCAGTGCAGACGGCAAGCGGCGCGTTGAAATTGCCGTCCTGCTGCGGCGAAGTCCCGGTGAAGTCTACGACCGCGCTGCGCACTATGCGATTGACCTTCACCGTCACCTCGATAGCGCTCCCGTCGTCCATCTCGTAGCGGAGATGGCCGTCGCGGAGCTGCCCGATGACTTCGCGCACGCAGGCCTCCGCGTTGTCCTGCACGTGCGCCATGTGGCGCGTGACCGTGTCGCGTCCGCAGCGTGCGATCAGCGCCTCGAGCTCGGCAATGCCGCGCGCGTTTGCGGCAAGCTGCGCCTTCAGGTCGGCGACATTCTGGTCCGGATTGCGCGCGGGCCAGGGCCCAGCCGCCAGCAATGACCGCAATTCGCCTTCGCGGAGCCGCCCATCGTCGAGCAACAGAAAGTTGTCGATCAGGACGCCTTCCTCGCCGATCGTGCGGGAGGCCGGCGGCATCGAGCCCGGCGTGATGCCGCCGATATCCGCGTGATGCGCGCGCGAGGCGACGAAGAACGCGGGCTTCCGCTCTTCCGCGACGCATACCGGGCTCACGACCGTGATGTCCGGCAGGTGCGTGCCGCCGGCGTAGGGCGCGTTCAGCATCCAGGCGCGGCCGCGGCGGAGCTTGCCTTCGTTCGCCGCGATGACGGCGCGAACGCTCGCGCCCATCGAGCCCAGGTGCACCGGCATGTGCGGAGCGTTCGCGATCAGGGCCCCGTCCGCATCGAAGAGCGCGCAGGAGAAGTCGAGCCGCTCGCGGATATTCACCGAGACCGCCGTCGCCTGGAGCACGGCGCCCATCTGCTCGGCCACCTGCATGAAGCGGTGATTGAAGAGCTCGAGCTGCGCAGGATCCGGCCGCAGCGCGGACTGCGGCTCCGGCGGCATGGCTTCGCGCCGGGCCAGCCGGAGACTGCCGTCATCGAGGCACTCGGCGGTCCACCCGGGCTCGACGACGGTCGTCGAATTCGGCTCGACGACGAGGGCCGGGCCCGCGACGGCCTGGCCTTTCGCGAGCGAAGCGCGATCGAGCAGCGGAACTTCGCGCCAGCCGTCGAACCAGGCGCGAACGGAACTCGTGGTACCGGATCGCGCCGGTGGCGCTCGTGGCATCGAATGCTTTTCGCCGGCGACGACCGCCTCGGCTTGGAGCGTGGCGACGACCGGATCGTCCGCCGCGGGTGCGAAGCCGAAACGCCGCTGGAACTCGGCCCGGAAATTCCGCGCCACTTCCGGCAGCGGACCGGACTCGATCTGGAGCGCCGTCTCCGTGCCCGGCGCGCGGAGCTCCAGCACGCGTCGCACGCGCACGTCCGCGGCCGCGGCGCCCTGCGCGGCGAGCGCATCCACGAGCGGGACGCTCATCGCTTCGAATTCGCCTTCGAGCTCGGCGGAACCGAAAGCCGCGAGCGGGCGTTCGATGCTCCGGCGCCGCACCAGGCGGCGATCCGCGAGGCCGATGCCCCAGGCCGACAGGACCCCGGCGAGCGGGTGGATTAGGATCTCCGCGATGCCGAGGGAGTCGGCCACGCGGCAGGCGTGCTGCGGCGCCGCACCGCCGTAGCAGCAGAGCGCGAAATCCGCGGGATCGTGGCCTTCGCGGACCGAGACGTGGCGGATGGCGCGCGCCATCGATTCGATCGCGACGTCGAGAAAACCCGACGCAAGCCGCTCCACGCCGGTTGCGGCGGAATCGGCGGACACGGTCGCCGCGAGCGCTTCGCATTTCTCCCGCACGACGCCGGAATCGAGCGGCAGATCGCCGCGCGGACCGAATATCGCCGGAAAGTACTCCGGGCGGACCCGGCCGAGCAGCACCTGCACGTCGGTCACCGTCAGCGGCCCGCCATTTCGATAGCAGGCGGGACCCGGCCGCGAGCCCGCCGAATGCGGGCCGACGCGTAGCCGCCCGCCTTCGTACGCGAGCACCGAGCCGCCGCCCGCGGCGACGGTGTGAATGTTCATCATCGGCGCCTGGAGCCGCACGCCCGCGACCATCGTCTCGAAGCGCTGCGGCAACGCATCGTCGAAAAGAGCGACGTCCGTCGACGTGCCGCCCATATCGAAGGCAATCAGCCTGCGGCGGCCGAGACTCTGTGCGATGCGCGCCGTGGCGACGAGCCCTCCGGCCGGGCCGGACAGCACGGCGTTGCAGGCGCGAAAGGCTTCGGGCGCGACGAGTCCGCCATTGCTCTGCATGAACTCCAGGCGCGTCTCGCGATGGCGCGCACCGAGCCCCGCGCGGAAGTCGCGGACATATCGGGCGAGCAGGGGGGTGAGATAGGCATCCACGACCGTCGTGTCGCCGCGGCTCACGAAGCGGATGAGAGGCGAGACCTCGTGCGAGGCGATGACTTCGTCGAAACCGGCGCGTCGCGCGATCGCCGCCGCGCGCGCTTCGTGTCCGCGATGGCGGAAGCCGTGCATGAAAACGATGGCGACGCTCGCGATGCCGGCCGCGCGCAGGCGCCGCAGATCCGCGGCGAGTCGTTCCTCGTCGAGCGGCTGCAGGACCTCGCCTTCGGCCGTGATGCGCTCGTCGGCCTCGATAACGTACTGGTATAGCGGCGCGGGGAGCTCCACTTTGAGACTGAATAATTTCGGGCGGTTCTGATAGCCGATCGCGAGCGCGTCGCCAAAACCGCGGGTGGTGACGAGCGCGGTCGGGACACCGCGGCGCTCGAGCAGCGCGTTGGTCGCCACCGTCGTGCCGATCCGGATGACGTTTATCGATGGGTCCGTTCCGCCGTGTTGCTCGAGCAGGCCGAGGATTGCAGCGACATCGGAGTCGGGGGCGGCATCTGCCGTATCGGACAGTTTTTTCTCGACGATCAGCCGGCCGTCGGGCGCGCGCCCGATGATGTCAGTGAAAGTGCCGCCGCGGTCGATCCAGAATTGCCAGCCGCGTTCCGCGCTCATCCCCTCAGGATAGCTTGTTCCCCGCAAACGCCCGCTGGAGCCGCGTCAAGGCGCCATCGGCGAGACGCTCGCAGGTGTCGCGATAACCGATGTCGATTGCGCGCGCGAACGCTTTCCAGTCGAGCAGGTCGAGGGTTTCGAGCGCCGGTGTCAGCAGCAGGTCGCTCCGTGCCCGGTGCTCCAGCTTCGCCGTGGAGCTGTTGACCATGCCGCAGCGAAAGAGGATTTGCAGGATGTTCGGACGCCGGCGGCCGCTGCGGCCGCCAAACAGGTTCCAGAAGGAGGGCGCCTCGGTCGCCTCGACGTTCGTCGTGAATGCGCGATCCGTGCCGACGTCGACGCCGATGACGGGGCCGCGACCCTTCGCCCGCATGACGTCCACCGGCAGGTTGTTCATCGCGCCGCCGTCGACGTAGACCTCTCCGCCGTGGAACACCGGCGGCAGCACGCCGGGGATCGCGACGGACGCGCGCAGCCAGCGCCACAACGGTCCTTCCTGATGAACCGCGATGCGGCCGGTGGTCAGATTCGAGGAAACGCAGAAGAAGGGAAGCGGCAGATCCTCGATGCCGATATCGCCGAGCTCGCGGCGCAATAGCAGGCCGACCTTGCGGCCCGAAACCAGCGACACCAGTGGCAAGGTATAGTCCGATAGCGGATTGGTGTCGACGAAACTGCGCCGGAATCGTTCGACGAGTTCCGAGTCGGTCCAGTCCGCGGCCACGCCGGCGGCGAGAATTCCCCCCATGCTCGTGCCGCCCACGAGGTCGATCGGCACGCCGTGCTCGCGCAAGGCGCGCACGACGCCGAGATGCGCGAAGCCGCGCGCGCCGCCGCCCGACAGCACGAGCCCGACGGCGCGCCCCGTCAGCAGCCGGACGAGCCGGTCGTAATCCGGGGCTCCGCGCAAGTGGTGATGCGGCATGCCGGGGAGTGCGGCGCGCCATCGCGCCGCCGCGCCGTTCACGAAGGCGCCCTCGTGCAGCAACAGGAGTTCCGCGCGGCGCATCGTGCCTTCCTGCCACTGCTGTCCGGTCCAGCCGCCGGGCTCGCCGCCCGCCCGCGCCGCCAGCAACACGACGTCGGCCTGACGCAGGCAGAGGCGCGTCCATGGGGTATCGTCGGCGTCGGCTGCGTAGACGACGAAGTCGTTACGAGACTCGCGCTCGTGGAACCATTGTGGACTGTGGCTGCCGGCGCGCTGCCTGCCCACGAGATCCACGCGACCGAAGCTCGAGAGCGAGACGACCAGTCTCCGCGCATGCGCCGTGAGATCGATGCCGGCATCCATCGGAATCATCGCGAGCGTGCGCGGCGTCATCTGCCGCTCTTGGCTCGCGCCCGCCTCCTCGAGCCTCTGAACCGTGAGGCGCGCGAGACGCAGGACCGCTTCGGGATGTCCCAGCAGCACGCGCTCGAAGGTGCCCGCGGAGAGCGTCGCCAATTCCGAATCCCGGAGCGCGCGCACGGTTGCGGTGCGCGGCCGTGAAACGATCAGGCTCATCTCACCGACGGTTTCGCCGGCCGCGATGCGCCCGACAAGCTCGCCGCCGCTTCCATAAATGCCGAGGCAGCCGCTGACGACGAAGTAGACGGCATCGGCCGGCGCGCCCGCTTCGAACAGCACGCCCCCGCCGGGCAGCGACATCCATTCGAGTTCGGTGACGGCCGCGTCGACGATGCTCTTGGGAAGGCCGTTGAACAGCGGCAAAGCGGCAAGCATCGCCCAGGGATTGGCCCGCGGGTCGATCTGGGTCCGGTCGTCCTCTGCTGCGTCCACGGCAGCCGGACGATATCACGCAGGGTAACGGCGGCTAGAATCGCCGGTCATGACTGTGACGGACCGCAAGTTGCTGGAGCGCATCTGGAAAACCGTCGCCGCGATTCCACGCGGGCAGGTGGCGAGCTACGGCGGCATCGCCCGGTGCGTGGGCCTGCCGCGGCGCGCGCGGCTCGTCGGTCATGCGCTCAAGGTCGCGCCCGCAAGCCTTCGCCTGCCGTGGCATCGCGTGGTCAATACGCAAGGCAAGATCAGCCTGCCGGCCGGTTCGCGCGCCCACAAGCTGCAGCGGCGGCTACTCGAGGAGGAGGGAGTCGTATTCCGCAATAGACGGGTCGATCTTACGAACGCCGGCGGCAAGCTGGATCTCGACGCCCTGCTGTGGCGGCCTCGCCGGGACTGATACCATCGGACGGTCCGGCACCGGAGCGATCAATGGCGAGTCGTCACGTCGTGTTCTCGCACGGCCTCGAGAGCGGTCCGTGGGGAACCAAGATTTCCGCGATGGCCGAAGTCGCGAAGAGCGAAGGTTGGAACGTCGACTCGGTCGACTACCGCGGCGTCAGCGATCCGCGCGACCGAGTCACGCGTCTCCTGAGCTTCTGCCGCGACATCCGCGGCGATCTCGTGCTCGTCGGTTCGAGTCTCGGCGGCTACGTCGCGACCTCGGCGTCGGCGCTCCTGCACGCGCGGGGTCTCTTCCTGATGGCGCCTGCGTTCTACATGCCGGGGGCGGAGCAGCTCACGGCGAAGCCGGCGCCATGCCCGAAAACGATCGTGCATGGGTGGCGCGACGATGTCGTGCCGGTCGAGAACAGCATGCGATTCGCGCGCGAGCATTCCGCGACGCTGCACATTCTCGACTCGGATCATCGGCTGCACAGCGAGCTCTCGCTCGTCAATTACCTCTTCGAGTATTTTCTCGTCGCGCTCGATCTCCCGAAGCGTCGTTGACCGGCGCTCTCCGGCGATCCGGCACATCTGCGCGCTGCCGTGCCGAAGCGAGGCGGGCGCGGCCCCGGCGATGGGCGGGTGGCGAGCGCGCGAATAAAGTTCCGGGTGAGCGCGCGAGCCAGCCCGCTTGGCGCAGATGGCCGCGCCGGCATCGGCCTCGTTGCGGTATCGCGCTAGACTTGCACGATTGGCGGAGAGGGAGGCCGCGATGCGCGCAATTCTGGCGTTGGGAGTGTTGACAGTCGCGTTGACGATGGCGGGCTGCGGCAGCAGCGAGCCCGAGCCTGAGGAACCGCCGATGAAGGTGGAGGACACGGTGTTCGGCGACCTGGTCGGCACGCAGGACAAGGCGCGTGACCGCGTGAATGAGGCGGTTGAGGTGCACCGCGACTCGCTCGAGAAGCGAATCGACGCGGACGAAGACGCGCCGCCCGAGGAATAGCGGCCAAGCTCGTGAACCGCACCCTGCTATGGGCGTTGCGCGGAATCATGCGCCCATTCGTGCGCGCAGTCGTCGTGCCCGAGGACGCCTTGCAGCGGCTGCATGGACGCGCGCGACCGCTCCTGTACGTGCTGGAGGAACGCAGCATTTCGGACCTGCTGGCGCTCGAAATTGCCTGCATGGAAGGCGGGCTGCGCCGCCCCGGCAAGCGGCTGAAACTGCGCGGCCTCGACCTGCCGCATTCGGCGGTGGCACTCGAGCGCCGCGCCGGTGTGCTGCGGCGGCGCGCCGATCGCCGCATGCCGCCCGAGCTCGCGCGCGCGGTCGCGGCATCGGGCGCCGATCCGGCGCTCGAGCTCGACATCGTACCGGTCGCCGTCTACTGGGGCCGCGCGCCGCAACGTGAGAAGTCCTGGCTAAGGCTGATCATTTCCGAGAACTGGGCGCTCGTCGGTCCATTCCGACGCCTGCTTTCGATCGTCTTCAACGGCCGCAGCACGCTGATCCGATTCGGCGAGCCGCGCCCGCTCAAGTCCTATGCCGCGACCGGTTCCGACGGCGCGCGCGGCGCGCGCAGGCTCCTGAAGGACATGCGCGCGGAATTCCGGCACATGCGCACGGACACGCTCGGGCCGGACCTCTCGCGCCGGCGCGCGATCATCGCGCAGGTGCTGCACACGCGCGCGGTGCGCCAGGCGGTGCGGCAGGAAATCCGCGACACGAAGCGTTCCCGGCGCGACGGGCTGCGCATCGCTCGCCGGCATGCGCTCGAGATTGCCGCCAATTATTCGCACACGTTCATCCGCATCGCGGAGCGCATCCTGACCCGCTTCCTGACCCGGGTGTACGACGGCATCGAGGTCCGGAATGCGGAATACCTGGATCGCCTGCCCCCGACCTGCGAGATCGTCTACGTGCCCTGTCACCGGAGCCACGTCGACTACCTGCTCCTTTCCTACGTCATCTACCAGCGCGGCTACGCCGTGCCCTACGTCGCGGCAGGCGTCAACCTGAACCTTCCGGTGATCGGGCGCTTCCTGCGCAAGGGCGGTGCGTTCTTCATCCGCCGGAGCTTTCGCGGTTCGGGCCTGTATCCGATCGTGTTCATGAAGTACGTCGACGTGATGATGAATCGCGGGCACCCGATCGAGTTCTTCATCGAGGGTGGCCGCAGCCGCACGGGCCGCCTGCTGCGCCCGCGGACCGGCATGCTCGGCATGACCGTGCGCAGTTTCCTCCGCGACACGCGCCGCCCGGTCGCCTACGTGCCCGTCTACTTTGGCTATGACCGGCTGCTCGAGGGCGAAACCTACATCGACGAGTTGCTGGGCCGGCCGAAGCAGAAAGAGACTGTCGGCGGACTGTTGCACGTGGTGCCGCAGCTTCGGCAGCAGCTCGGCCGCGTGTACGTCGCCTTCGGCGAGCCGCTCCTGCTGGATGGCGCGCTCGACCAGATCAAGCCGGAATGGCGTGAAGACGCAGGCGCCGAGGACGCGCGGCCGGCCTGGTTCGGCGATGCGGTCGACGCAGTCGCCGCGGAGATCATGCGACGCATCAATGCGGCGGCCGCGGTGACGCCGGTCAACCTGCTTTCGGTCGCGCTGCTCGCGGCGCCGCGCCAGGCGATGCTCGAGAGCGACCTCGAGCGGCAGCTCCAGCTCTACATCGACCTGCTGCGCGCGTTTCCGTATTCGCCGGACGTGTCGGTCGCCGCAAGCGACGGCGCATCGATCATCAAGACGGGCGAGCAGATGGGCCTGCTCGAGCGCCGCCCGCACCCGCTTGGCGACGTGCTGCGGATGGGGGAGCAGAACGCGGTGCTTGCGACCTATTACCGCAACAACGTGCTGCACCTGTTCGCGATGCCGTCGCTCGTCGCCTGCGCGTTTCTCAACAACTCGGCCATGCGGCACGAAGACATCCAGCGCCTGGTCTGGCGCGTGTACCCGTACATTCATGTGGAACTCAACCTCCGTTGGCGCGAGGACGAGTTGCCGGGCGTCGTCGACGGCGTGCTCGCGGCACTCGCACAGCAGGGCCTGCTCGAGCGCGACGCGGGCGGCGCCGTTTGGCGGCGATCGACGACGGGAAGTGCCGAGGCGGTGCGATTGTCGGTATTGGCGCAAGCGACGATCCAGACGGTCGAGCGCTACTACCTTGCGATCGCGCTGCTCCTGCGCTCGGGACGATCGACCCTGACGCCGGAGGCGCTCGAGCAGCGCTGCGTCGCGATGGCGCAACGCATGTCTATGCTGTACGGGGTCGCGGCGCCGGAGTTTTTCGATCGGGCCATGTTCCGCGATTTCATCGATCTCCTGCGGGAGCGCGGAGTCATCCGGCAGGACGGGGAAGGCCGCCTGACCTACGACGATGCCTTGCTCGCCGTCGCCCAGGACGCGCGCATCGTGCTGTCAGAGCAGATCCGGAACAGCATCCTGCAGGTGACCCACAGTTGATCGCCGCCCCCGTTTTGCAGTGCAAAGCGGAGATGCTGATATATCCTTGCGCAAAATTCCGATCGGTCCTGGCCCTGGGGAACCACATGACCACGAACTCGATGCGACGGTTGATGCTGATCGCAGCGTTCTCGGCGCCAGGCGCGGCCCACGCGATTGATTTCGCCGCCGGAGGCTGGAACGGCAGCTTCGACACGACGATCACTTTCGGCCAGACGTGGCGCAATGAAGCCCGCGATCCGCGGCTGATCGCGACCGCCGATGGGGGCTCGGGCCGCTCGCCGAACATCGACGACGGCAACCTCAATTACCGCAAAGGACGCGTCTCGAGCGCGTACAAGATCGTCAGCGAGTTCGCCCTCGACCGCGAGACCTACGGCCTGTTCGTCCGCGGCTCGGCGCTCTATGACGACCTGGTCGAGGATTCAGAAACGGACCGCACCCCGATTTCCGAATCGGGCAAGAACCTGGCCGGCGCATACGTGCGATTGTTGGACGCGTTCGTCTATGGCCGCTGGAATCTCACGGGCCACGAGCTCGAAGTTCGCGCGGGGCGCCAGGTGGTCAACTGGGGCGAAAGCACCTTTATCCAGGGCGGCATCAACAACGCGATCAACCACTTCGACGTGTCATCGCTCCGCGTCCCGGGGTCGGAGCTGCGCGAAGCCTACCTGCCGCAGGAAATCTTGAAGGTCTCGTTCGCGCTCACCGATAACGTGACCGCGGAGGCCATCGGCATCTTCGACTGGGACCGGACCGAACCCGAGCCGGTCGGCACCTATTTTTCCACCAACGATTTCGTGCCTCGTGGCGGGGAGCAGGTCTTCCTCGGCTTCGGCGCGTTTTCCGACCAGGGCGTCGATTTCACGCCGCTCGGCGGCCCGTTCATCGAGGATTTCCAAGCCGTATCGCGCGGACCGACGATCGAAGCCAGCGACTCGGGCCAGTACGGCGTGTCGCTCCGCTGGTTCCTGCCGGATTTCAGCCAGGGCACGGAGCTCGGGTTCTTCTTCGTGAATTATCACAGCAAGCTGCCGCTCATCAATGGCCGCACAGGCACGCAGCAGGGCATCGGCAACTCGCTCGGCACGCTGACCGCCGCCATTGCGACCGCGCAGGGGCTCGCGTCCGGCCTGCCGCTCGCGACGGCGGTTGCGATT
This sequence comes from Steroidobacteraceae bacterium, assembly GCA_040878925.1. Lineage (GTDB taxonomy): Bacteria > Pseudomonadota > Gammaproteobacteria > Steroidobacterales > Steroidobacteraceae > SCUD01. The sequence continues at coordinate 198,183 of JBBDLI010000014.1, forward strand.
GCGGCGAATGCCGGCGCGTCGACGGCCGCGGCGAATGGCGGCAATCTTTCGGTCGCAACCGCGACGGACTACGCGACGATCGCCGGCAATACGGTGCTCGGCGGCGGCAGTGTCGTGTCCCAGGCGACGGCCCTCGCGACGCATGAATACGCGCAGACGGCCAGCTACTTCACCGAGTATCCGGAAGACATCCAGCTTCTCGGAGTCTCGTTCAACTCGCAGCTTGGCACCACGGGCGTCGCCTTGCAGGGCGAGGTTTCGTTCCGCCGCGACGTGCCGCTGCAGTTCGACGACGTCGAACTTCTGTTTGCCGCGCTCACGCCGTTCGAAGCGGTGGCGCTCGCCGCGCAGGGGGTCGCGATCCCGCCGACCTGCGCGCCGCCGCTGACGACGCTCGCGCGCTGCGGACAACTCGGCGCCTTCGGCATCGACCAGACCGTGCCGGGCTGGGGTCGCTTCGACGTCTGGCAGGGCCAACTCACGGCGACCAAAGCGTTTCCGCCGATGCTCGGCGCATCGCAACTCATCGCGGTCGTCGAGGCGGGCATGACGAAGGTGGACGGCATGCCCGACAAGACGACCGGCGGCCCGGTCGGTAGGGGACTCCGCCTGAACGGCCCGGGAACCTCGGTTTCCGGTAACCCTGAGCTGGCCAGCCGGCATTTCGGTGAAGTCGAGCCGCAGGACCGCTTTGCGGACGAGAACTCCTGGGGTTATCGCGCGGCGCTCAGGCTCGACTATCTCGGCCTGATCGGTGCCTGGAATTTCTCGCCACGCTTCGTGTGGGCGCACGACGTGTCCGGCACGACGCCGGGTCCGGGCGGGAACTTCGTCGAGGATCGCTACGGCGCGACATTCGGCATCAACGGGAGCTACCAGGCGCGATTCGAGGTGGATCTCAGCTACACCGTGTTCGGCGGCGCGGGCCGCTACAACGAGCTGGGAGATCGGGATTTCCTGGCGGCAACGGTCAAGTACTCGTTCTGATTCGGGCCGGAGGCAGGCAATGATGAAGCTCAAACACATCCTCGGTCCCGGGCTCGTGACCGCCGCATGCGTCGTCGCCATGGCGGCGGCGGGCGTCACCGCGCAGCAGGCGGCGCAGCTCGGCGCCGACCTCACGCCGATGGGCGGAGAAAAAGCCGCAAATGCCGCCGGCACGATTCCGGCCTGGAACGGCGGGCTGACCTCGGCGGCCCAGGCAGGAGCGCCAGGGTTCAAGTCCGGGGGCCATCATCCGGATCCCTATGCGAACGAGAAGCCGCTCTACAAGATCGACGCCTCGAACATGTCGCGCTACGCGGCGAACCTCAGCGCAGGCCACAAGGCGCTCCTCGCGGCGTACAAGGGCAGCTACTTCCTGAATGTCTACCCGTCGCATCGCAGTGCGGCATTTCCGCAGCGCATTTATGACGCGACCAAGGCGAATGCCACGTCGGCGAAATTGACGGGTGCAGGCAACGGCGTGACCGGTGCAATCATCGGCGTGCCGTTCCCGATCCCGGCGTCCGGGCTCGAAGTCATCTGGAACCACATCCTCCGCTTTCGAGTCGAGATCGCCGAACGCACCATTGGCCAGGCGGCCGTGAGCCGCACGGGCGGCTATAACCTGGTCAGGCTGCACGACGAGACGATGGTCGGCTACAGCCTTCCCGGCGCGACCGAGGCCGGCCTCGACAACACCGTGCTGTACTTCATCCAGGAGACCATCTCGCCGGCGCGGCTCGCGGGCGAAATCCTGCTGGTGCACGAGACGCTGGACCAGACCAAGGAACAACGCCGCGCCTGGCTGTACAACCCCGGCCAGCGGCGTGTGCGTCGCGCGCCCAATGTCGCCTTCGACAATCCGGGTACGGCCTCTGACGGGCTGCGCACGTCGGACCAGTTCGACATCTTCAACGGCAGCCCGGAGCGCTATGAGTGGAAACTGGTCGGCAAGCAGGAAATCATCGTTCCGTACAATGCCTACCCGCTGCACAGCAACAAGCTGAAGAACGGCGACATCATCAAGCCGCTGCACATCAACCAGGAACACGCGCGCTATGAATTGCATCGCGTCTGGGTAGTGGATGCGGTGCTGAAGCCCGGCCAGCGGCATATCTACAAGCGGCGGACGTTCTACGTCGATGAGGATTCCTGGCAGATACTGGTCGTAGACTGCTACGACAACCGCGACCAGTTGTGGCGGATCCAGGAGGCGCACTCGATCAATTACTACGAGATCCCGACATTCTGGACGACACTCGAGCTGACCTATGACCTGCAGGCCGGACGCTACCTCGCACTCGGGCTCGACAACGAGGAACCACGCACCGTCAACTTCGACGTGAAGCGGACGGCCGCCGACTTCACGCCGGCCGCCATCGCCAGGCGCGGCACGCGCTGAAGTGCGATTCGCGCTTGCGGCGTTCGCCCTCGCCGTGGCGCCGCCGGCGCTTTCGCAGGATGCCGCTGCGACCGATCCCGCTGCGAGGCCGGCGATCATCGCGCCGCTTGCCTCGAAGTCCCTGCTGATCGATCTCGCCTGGGCCGGCCCGCGCGTGTTCGCGGTCGGCGAACGCGGCCATGTGCTGTACTCCGGCGATGCGGGCCGGACCTGGACGCAGGCGCGGGTGGCCGGCAGCGCGAATCTCACCGCCGTCTATTTCGCCGACTCGAAGAACGGCTGGGCCGTCGGGCACGTGGAAACGATCCTGCGCACGCGCGACGGCGGCGACACCTGGGAGCTCACTCACCTCGAGCCGGAAAATGCGCAGCCGCTGCTCGACGTCTGGTTCGACGGCGAGCTTCGCGGCATCGCCGTCGGCGCCTATGGCTTGATCTACTCGACTTCCGACGGCGGCAGTGTCTGGAGCCAGGTGCCATTCGAGCCGGCACCGCTCGCCGGCGCGGCGAAGATCGAGGCGGAGGCCGAAGACATGGAGGCCGACGTCGATCTGGGATTCGAGTTCCACCTCAATGCCCTCGGTGGTGGCACCGATCGGCGCGTGTACCTGGGGGCCGAGGCGGGCCGGTTGTTCCGCTCCGACGATGCCGGCGCAGGTTGGCGCGAACTGCCGTCGCCCTATGACGGTTCCTTCCACGGCATCCTGCCGCTCGAGGGCGACGCGCTGCTCGCCTTTGGCCTGCGCGGCAATCTCTTTCGCTCGGACGACGGCGGCATGACCTGGACCGCCATCCAGACCGGCACGACGGCACTCCTCAATTCCGGCGCGCGCATCGATGACGACACTGTCGTGATCGTCGGCATGGCCGGCGTGATGCTCGTCAGCCGCGACGGCGGCCGGACATTCGCGCTGACCCAGCAGGCTGACCGCAAGGCGATCTCGGCCGTCGTGCCTTCCAGCGACGGCGCGCTGATCGTGGCGGGCGAGGGCGGTGTGCGGCGCCTCGCGGTGCCGGGCAGCGCGGGCTCATGAAGGATTCCGGCGACACGCGGATTGCAGCCTGGCTCGAGCCGCATGTGTTCGGCCACCGGACGCTGATCCTCGCGCTCTTCGCCCTCGTCACGGTCGTGCTCGGCTGGATTGCGGCGACGGGGCTCCGGCTCGACACCAATTTCAACAAGCAGCTCCCGCTCGAGCACGAGTACATCCGCACCTATCTCGATCACAAGGAGGAGTTCGGCGGCGCGAACCGGCTCCTGATCGCCGTGATCGCGCGCGACGGCAACATGTTCACGCCGGAGTTCTTCCAGGCGCTCAAGATCGCGACGGACGAAGTGTTCTTCATCGAAGGCGTCGACCGTGCGCGCGTGCAGTCACTGTGGACGCCGAACACCCGCTACACGGAAGTCGTCGAGGGCGGCATCGAAGCGGGCGACGTGATCCCTTCGGACTTCCAGCCGGACGCTGAGGGGCTCGCGCGCGTCCGCGAGAACATCCTCAAGGCCGGCATCGTCGGCCGCCTCGTCGCGAACGACTTCTCGGGCGCCATGATCAGCGCTCAGCTCCTCGACGCCGATCCTGAGACCGGGGCGCCCGTCGATTACATCGCGATTTCGGAAGAGCTCGAGGAGAAAGTCCGCTCCCGGATCGAGCACGACAAGATCGAAGTGTCGGTCGAGGCGCCGGTGTCCGTGCACATGATCGGTTTCGCCAAGGTCGTCGGCGATGTCGCGGATGGAGCACTGTCGGTCGTCACCTTCGCGATCATCACCGTGGCGCTGACCCTGCTCTTCGTGTGGATCTACATCCAGTCGCTCCGCATCGCGCTCGTGCCGGTCGTCGCCTCGTTGGTCGCGATGGTCTGGATGCTGGGCCTGCTCGTGATCCTGGGCTATGGTGTCGATCCGCTCGGAATCCTGGTGCCGTTCATCATCTTCGCGATCGGCACCAGCCACGGCGTGCAGAAGATCAGCGCCGTGAGCGATGCCGCGTTGAGCGGGGCCGACAGCAACGAGGCGGCGCGCCGCACGTTCCGGCTGCTCTTCCTGCCGGCGATCGTCGCATTGCTCGCGAACCTCGTCGGATTCATCACGATCCTCCTAATTCCCGTCCAGGTGATCCGCGAAATGGCGGTCACCGCAAGCCTCGGCATCGGCGTGATCATCCTGACGGACCTGATCCTCTTGCCGGTGCTGGTTTCCTACGTTCCGATCAGCGCCCGTTTCCGCGAGCGCGTCGCGCGCCGGCAACGGGCGCTGCAAAAGTTATGGAACCGGCTCGCGCGCATCACGAATCGCGGACCGGCCGCCGCGATCATCGTCATCGCACTCGTGCTCGGCGTGGCGGGCGCGATCAAGGGGCTCGAGACGCCGATCGGCGATACCCAGGCGGGTGTGCCGGAACTGCGCGCGGATTCGCGTTACAACCAGGACAGCAACCTGATCAGTCGGCGCTTTTCGATCGGCACCGACATGCTGAATGTGATCGTCGAGACCAAGCCCGACGGCTGCATCGACTTCCGCATCATCGATGCGATCGACCGCTTCGCTTGGCAGATGGCGAACGTGGACGGCGTGCGCGACGTCATGTCGCTAGCCGGCGTGTCGAAGGTCGTGAGCGCCGGATGGAGCGAGGGCAGCCTGAAATGGCGCAATCTCCCGCGCGACGAGCGTCAGCTCGTGCAGGCGCAGAATTACATCGAGACGAGCACGGGGCTCCTCAACCGGGATTGCAGCGTGATGCCGGTGATACTCTTTCTCTCGGACCACCGCGCCGAGACGATCGAGCGAGTCGTCGGCGCGGTCAAGGACTACCGCGAGAGCGAGCCGACGCCGGGCGTGACCTACCGGCTCGCGACCGGCAACGTCGGCGTGATGGCTGCGCAGAACGAGGAGGTGAAGGCCAAGGAGTTCGTGATACTCGGCTGGGTGTTCGCGGCGGTGACGATCATGTGCCTCGTGAATTTCCGCTCCGTGATCGGGACCATCATGGTGATCGTCCCGCTCGCGCTCGTTTCGATACTGGTCTACGCGGTCATGGCCTTCGTCGGCATCGGGCTCAAAGTCAATACGCTGCCGATGGTCGCGCTCGGCGCGGGCATCGGCGTCGACTACGGCATCTACCTGTTCAGCCGCATGCAGGAATTCCTGAACCGCGGCCAGAGCGTGCAGGAGTCCTATCTCGGCGCGCTGCGCGTCACCGGCGCGGCCATCTTCTTCACGGGCGTCACGCTCGCGATCGGCGTCGCGACCTGGGTATTCTCGCCGCTCAAGTTCCAGGCCGACGTCGGCCTCATGCTGACCTTCATGTTCCTGGTCAACATGCTGGGGGCGATGCTGCTGCTGCCGGCGCTGGGGGCGTGGCTGCTGCCACGCAAGCCTGCTGCCGCCTGATGCCGGCAGCGCCTGACCCTTGACCGTCAGTCGAGCGCCGGCCGCGCCCGCAAACGCTTGACGTTCTTGCGGAGCCGCTTCCCTTCGAGCCGCCTGGCTTTCGCGGCGCGTCCCGGCCGCGTCGCCTTGCGGACTTTCGGCTCGCGCATCGCTTCGAGGATCATTTCCTCGAGCCGCCCGATCGCATCGCGGCGGTTGGCTTCGCGCGAGCGGTGCCGATGCGCCTCCAGCACGATCTCGTCGTCGAGCGTCAGGCGTCGCCCGGCCAGCGCCCGCAGGCGTTTTTTCCCGGCCTCATCGAGAATCTGCGTCGCGCCGACGAAGAAGCGGAGCTCGCAGGCGGTCGAAACCTTGTTGACATTCTGGCCGCCGGGGCCGGGGCTGCGGACGAAGGCGAGCGTGTAATCGCTTGCGGGGACGGCAAGGCGGTCTTTGCCGCCGCCCATCCCCTCAATCCTGGCCGTCGGCGGACGGCGTGATCGGCTTGGTCGGCAGTGGTGCGAGCGTGGACGCGGATTTCCCGCCCTCGAGGATGCGGATTTCGCGCTGCGCGGGAGGAATCGTCAGGCCATTCTCGCGAAACAGCGCCCAGATCCTCCGATTGACGTCGGAGCGCACGTTGTTGACGCCCTCGGCCGGATCGCCGATCCAGAAACGGAGTTCGATCTCCATGCCGAAGTCCGCGAACTCGAGCAGGCGCGTGACCGCCGGCGGGTCGCGCAGGATGCGCGGATGCTCGGCTGCCTCGAGCAACAGCTTCAGCGCAAGTTCCACGTCGTCGTGATAGGCAATACGCACCGGCACGCGCAGCCGCACGCGCGGATGGCCGTAGCTCCAGTTGATCAGCTGATTGGTGATGACATTCTGATTTGGCACCAGCGTCGCCACGCCGTCGCGATCGCGGATCACGATATGCCGGCCGCGCAACTCCTCGACCCACCCGAAGCCGGTCGTGCTGGTGCCGGTCGTGCCGGTGAAGCTGATGACGTCGCCGGGCTTGATCGAACGGTCGATGAGCAGCACGAACCCGCTGACGAAATTCGCGGCGATCGCCTGCAGACCGAAGCCGAGGCCGAGACCGAACGCTCCGTAGAACACGGTGAGCGCCGTGAGATCCACGCCCGACGCCTGGAGGCCGAACAGGATGCCGAACGCGATCAAGAACGCGTAAGCGAACTTGCCGATGCCGATGCGCGTCGACGGCGCGAGCTCCTGGACGGTGCTGATGCGCCGGTCGATCCAGCGCGCGATCCAGACGCTGACGACGACGAACAGCGTCACCGTCGCAAGGGCCTTCAGGACCGACCAGATCGTGATGCGCGCCGCGCCCTCCGTCAGCCCGATCGAGTCGAGCTGCGCGACGACCGGGTCGAGCCAGCCGAGCAATTGCGTCGCGATCAGCGCCCACACGATCAGCGTGACGCGCAGCTCCCAGGCCTTGATGCGCGTGCTCTTGCCGAGCGAGAGGCGCAGCAGGAACATCAAGACTCGAATGAACGCGAGGAGCGCGAGCAGGGTCCACGCAGTGTCGAGCGCCGGCCTTGGTTCGCCGCCGGCGAAGTGGAGCGCCGCGCCGACGATCGCGAGTCCCGCGAGGTAAGGCAAGATGACCGCCACTGCGTCCGTCAGGATGCCGCGCACATAGCCGCCGTTCGAGCGGTCGACGTACCAGCGCTTGCCCCAGAGGACGCCGCCGGCCACCACGGCGACGGTTATGGCAATGACCGGGAACTCCGCGTTGCCGACGATGGATTGCAGCCAGGCGAACAGGGAGTCCAGTCGATCCATCAGGCGTTGAGATCCGGGATCAGTTCGCTTTCGAGCCGCATGATCTGGTCCTTCAGCAGCAGCTTGCGCTTCTTCAGCCGCCGCAGCTGCAGCTCGTCAACATAGATGTCGAGCGACAGGCGACAGATTACGTCGTCCAGGTCGCGGTGCTCGATGCGCAATTCGCGCAGCCGCTGCATCCGCTCGAACAGCTGGGTGTTGACCTTTTCTTCGTCCGTCATGCCGGCTCGGCGTCGGTCTCGAACACGGGGAACGGCGGGCCCGACCACACGGGACGGACCGACCCCGGCAGCTTAGCCAATCGACCTGGAGGATTCCATGGTACCGCCGGGTCGTGGAAGTCGGAGCCGACCGAGCCTTCGAGCCGGCATCGCACCGCAAGCGAGATTGCCTGCTCGCGATCGCGGGCGCCGCCGCCACCGGTGATGACTTCGATTCCGTGGCCGCCGGCGGCGGCGAAATCGGCACAGAGTTCGCGTCGCGCGCCGGGCGAGAGCGGATAGCGCATGGGGTGCGCGATCACCGCCTTGCCGCCTGCCGCAATGATCCAGCCCGTCGCTTCGGCGAGCGTCGGCCAGGCGCAGGCGACATGCCCGGGCTTGCCGCGCCCGAGCCAACGGTCGAAGGCCGCGCCCGTGTCCTTTGCGGCGCCAAATGCGACGAGCGCGCGCGCGAAATGCATGCGGGTGGGGAGGCTGCCGCTCGCGCGGACGCGCGCGAGCGCGTCGCGGCCGGGCGCGCCGGCCGCCTCCAGCTTTTCCGCGATGCCCATCGCGCGCGCCTCACGAAGCGCCTGCTGGCCACGGAGCCCGCGCGCGAGCGCCGGTGCTGCAGGATCGATTACGAGGCCGAGCACGTGCAAGGGCTTGCCGCGCCAGGATACGGAGAGCTCCACGCCCGCGACGAAGCCGATGCCGCACTCGCGCGCGGCGCCCGCGGCCGCCTCGACACCCGCGACGGTATCGTGGTCGGTCAGCGCCATGAGGCGCACGCCGCAGCCCGCCACGTGCGCGACGAGCGCCGCCGGGTCGAGCATTCCATCCGAAGCCGTGGAGTGCAGGTGCAAGTCGACGGGTGAATGCGCGTTCATACGGCGCGAGGACCGAGACCGACGGTGTCCACGGTGTCGCCCGTCAGCACCACGAAGCCGCGTTGTCGGCTGAAGCCATCCGAGGTGTAGTCGAATACATAGGTCCGATGCCAGGCCAGCGGCGCGTCGCCCGAGCGCACCATCCGCAGGCGATGGATCGCGACCGTCCCGTCCAGCATCTGGACGTTGGCGCTCGCGCAGGTCTCCATCGCGACACGATTCGCAAGCTCGCGCGCCGCGAGGCTCGAGTGCCAGAAGCCCGCAATCACCGCGAGCACGGCCACCGCGAGCAGGAGCTCCCAGGTCATCGCATCATCGCGAGCCAGTCGACGTCCGGATCGGCGATTCCGACGAAGTGCGGGTTCAGCACTTCCTCGCGCGCGTTGTACGCAAGCGGCTCGCCGTCGAGCTTCAGCACGACGCCGCCCGCCTGTTCCAGCACGCATTGCCCGGCGGCCGTGTCCCACTCGCTCGTGGGGCCGAGCCGCGGGTAAACGTCGGCCTGGCCGTCGGCGACGAGACAGAGCTTCAGCGAGCTGCCGACTTCGACGAATTCATGCGGGCCGACGCGGGCGAGGAACCCGTCGAGCGAATTGCCGCGGTGCGAGCGGCTGCCGACCACGCGCACCGGTCCCGTGCCCCGCTTGGCGGCGCGGATCGGCCGGCCCGCCGTTTCGGCGTCCGAACGGAAGGCGCCGATGCCTTCGCAGGCGAAGTAGTCGCGCTCGAGCACCGGCGCGTGCACGATGCCGAGGACCGGGCGGTGATGGTCGATCAATGCGATGTTCACCGTGAATTCGCCGTTCCGCTGCACGAATTCCCTGGTGCCGTCGAGCGGATCGACGACCCAGAGCCTGCTCCAGTGGCGGCGGGCCGCATACGGGACCTGCGCGGATTCTTCGGAAAGCACCGGGATCTCCGGCGCGAGGCGCCGCAATCCGGCCAGGATCAGGCGCTCGGAGCGCAAGTCCGCCTCGGTAAGCGGAGACCGATCCTCTTTTTCCTCGACGCTGAACGACGACGCGTAGACCTCGAGGATCGCGCGGCCAGCCTCGCGCGCGAGTGCCGTCACGTCGAGCAAAAGCCGGTTCAGGTCGGATGTCATCTCGGCTCCGGAAAGTGGCGCGTTATATCATAGGCGCGTGCAAGGAAGCGCCCATCTCCCGGACTGGCGATCGATCGACACCGTCCTGCTCGACATGGACGGCACGCTGCTTGATCTCGGCTGGGACATGCATTTCTGGGAACAGCTCCTGCCGCGGCGCTACGCCGAGAGCCGGGACGTGTCGCTCGACGAGGCGCGGCGCCTGATGCGCCCCATCTTCGAGTCGACGCAGGGCACGCTCGACTGGTATTGCGTCGATTTCTGGAGCAAGGCGCTGTCGCTCGACATCGTGACCCTGAAGAGCGCCGTTCGTCACCAGATCGAGTGGCTGCCGCAATCGCGCGCTTTCCTTGCGCGCTTGCGCGCCGCCGGTCGCCGGACCGTTCTCGTCACCAACGCCGATCCGGAAATCCTCGCGATCAAGGATGCGCATCTCGGCATCCGGCGCCGGTTCGACGCGGTGTACTCGTCGCACGAATTCGGCGCGCCCAAGGAGAGCGCGGCGTTCTGGCCGCGCCTCGCAGGGCGCGAGTCCTTCGACGCTACGCGCACACTACTTCGCCGACGACAGCGCGCCGGTCCTGCGCGCGGCGCAGGCGCACGGGATTCGCTGGCTCTATGCGGTGCGCCGGCCGGTCCAGCGCGCGCCGGCGCGCGCGCCGATCGAGTTTCCGGGCGTCGAATCCGTGCACGAGCTGGGCACTGGCCTGGCGCCGCTCGCGACGAGGGCTCAAGTCGCGGGACGCTGACGGCGCCGCTTGTGGTCGTGGCCGGGCCTCCCGCTGCGACCGGCCGAACGGCCCGGCCGATGCAGTTGACTCGGTGGCGGGCCGTCCTCCTCTTCGTCACCGAAGGAACGCGGCGCGTAGTGCGCAGGCTTCAAGGGCGGCAGGGTCGCCGGGTCGAAGCTTCCGACCGGAATCCGGTGGCCGATGAAGGCTTCGATGTCCGGCAGCGACTCGACGAACTGCTCGCAGCCGAAACTGACCGCGTCGCCCGCGGCGCCCGCGCGCGCGGTGCGGCCGATGCGATGCACGTAGTCCTCCGGATCCTGGGGCAGGTCGTAATTGAACACGTGACTGACGTCGGGAATGTGCAGTCCCCGCGCCGCGACGTCGGTCGCGACGAGCGCGGCGAGCTTGCCGTCGTGGAACTCGCGCAGCATCCGCATGCGTTTTCTTTGCGGCACGTCGCCCGACATCGCCGCGGCGACGATGCCGTTCGCCCGCAACAGGCGCTCCAGCCTTTCGGCCAGACGCTTGGTATTGACGAAGACGAGCGTCCTGGTCGCCGCGTCCGTGCGAAGAAGGTGAACCAGGAGCGCCGCCTTTTCCTCCATCGCGGGGTAATAGATCACCTGCCGGACGCGCTCCGCGGTGATTCGTTCGGGCTCGATGCGGATCAGCTCCGGGTCGTTCATGTGCTCGTAAGCGAGCTCCAGCACGCGATGCGAGAGCGTCGCCGAGAACAGCATGTTCAGACGGTATTCGGGCGCCGGCAGGCGCCGCAGCACGTAGCGGATGTCCTTGATGAAACCGAGATCGAACATGCGGTCGGCCTCGTCGAGGACCATGACCTGCACGTGGCGCAGGTCGAAGACGTGTTGCCGGAAGAAATCGATGATCCGGCCAGGCGTGCCGATCAGGACGTCAACGCCCGCGGCGAGCGTGCGCCGCTGCTTGTCGTAATCCACGCCGCCGAAGGCGAGGCCGAGTGAGAGGCCCGTGTACTGCACGAGGATCTCGGCGTCGCGATGGATCTGGATCGCGAGCTCTCGCGTCGGCGCGAGAATGAGCGCGCGCGGGGACGTGCCCGGCCGGTCAGCGGACGCGGGATAGCGCAGCAGATGGGAGAAGAGGGCGACCAGGAATGCGGCGGTCTTGCCGGTGCCTGTCTGCGCCTGTCCCGCGACGTCGAGCCCGGCGAGCGCCCGCGGCAGCGCTTCGGCCTGGATCGGAGTGCAACGCTCGAAACCCGCATCGGCGACTCCGCGGGCGATTGATTCAGGCAGGTGCAGGCCAGTAAAGGAGAGGTCCGAAAATTGCTGTTGTGTCACCGGTTTACTACTTTGACGCCCATCACTTGATAATTGCCCTCCGACGCGCTACAAAAGCACCCTAGCGGTGCGGATTCCCGCACGTATCTGCCCCTACCGCGCCAAACATTGTGCCGTATCGGGCATTCGCCCGTCACCGATCAACATAAGACCAGGAGAATCGCCCGCGTGAGCGGCAATATCGTCCATACGACCGACGCGACGTTCGAATCCGACGTCCTCAAATCCGAGACCCCCGTTCTGCTCGATTTCTGGGCTGAATGGTGCGGCCCCTGCAAAGCCATAGCCCCGATCCTCGACGACATCGCGAAGGACTACGCGGGCCGAGTGAAGGTGGCGAAGCTCAATATCGATGACAACCGCCATACGCCCGTGAAGTACGGCGTGCGCGGCATCCCGACGCTGATCCTGTTCAAGAACGGCGCGCCCGAGGCGCAGCAGGTCGGCCTGGTCGGGAAGTCGAAGCTTGCGGCCCTGCTGGACCAGCACTTATGAGGGGCTATCTCGGCAATCAGGCGCGCAATCGCCAAAAGGGACATCGCAATCGCGGCGGCGGGCCGCGCCACGGCCAGGAAGGCCTGCCGGTGGACGATCACATGATGGACGGGGCGGAAGGCGACATCATTTCGCCGGAGGAGCTTGCTGCTTCCCGAAGCGCCATGAGCCTGACGGTGCTCAAGACCAAGCCGGTCCACGAGCTCGTCACGATGGCCGAGTCCATGGGACTCGAGAACATGGCGCGCCAGCGCAAGCAGGACGTCATCTTCTCGATCCTGAAGGCGCATGCGCGCGGCGGCGAGGACATCTACGGCGACGGCGTGCTCGAAATACTCCAGGACGGCTTCGGATTCCTGCGCTCCTCCGACAGTTCGTATCTCGCCGGGCCCGACGACATCTACGTCAGCCCGAGCCAGATCCGCCGATTCAATCTCCGCACCGGCGACTCGATCTCGGGTCTGATACGCCCGCCAAAGGACGGCGAGCGGTATTTCGCGCTGCTCAAGGTCGGCGAGATCAATTTCGACACGCCGGAGAGCGCGCGCCACAAGCTCCTGTTCGAGAACCTGACGCCGCTGCACCCGACCAAGCGCCTCAAGCTCGAACGCGGCAATGGCTCGACCGAGGACCTGACGGCACGCGTCATCGACCTGATGGCGCCGCTCGGCAAGGGCCAGCGCGGCCTGATCATCTCGCCGCCGAAAGCCGGCAAGACGATGCTCCTCCAGAACATCGCGACCTCCATCACCTGGAATCACCCCGACCTCTACCTCATCGTGCTGCTGATCGACGAGCGGCCCGAGGAAGTGACCGAGATGTCGCGCACGGTGAAGGGCGAAGTCGTCGCTTCGACCTTCGACGAGCCGGCGAGCCGTCACGTGCAGGTGGCGGAAATGGTGATCGAGAAGGCGAAGCGCCTGGTCGAGCACAAGCGCGACGTCGTGATCCTGCTCGACTCGATTACGCGCCTCGCGCGCGCCTACAACACCGTCGTGCCGAGCTCCGGCAAGGTGCTGACGGGCGGCGTCGATGCGAACGCCCTCCAACGCCCGAAGCGGTTCTTCGGCGCGGCGCGAAACGTCGAGGAGGGCGGGTCGCTGACCATCATCGCAACCGCGCTCATTGACACCGGATCGCGCATGGACGACGTGATCTACGAGGAGTTCAAGGGCACGGGCAACAGCGAAATCCACCTTGACCGGCGCATATCCGAGAAGCGCGTGTTCCCGGCATTCAACATCAACCGCTCCGGCACGCGCCGCGAGGAGCTGATCACGGCGCCGGACGAACTGGCCAAGATGTGGATTCTCCGCAAGCTCCTGCATCCGATGGACGAGCTGGCCGCGGTCGAATTCCTGATCGACAAGATGAAGGACACCAAGACCAACGTGGACTTCTTCGATTCCATGAAGCGCGGATGACGGACGCGCTGCGCCACCTGCGCCGGGTCGATCCGGTGATGGCGCAGCTCATCCGCCGCGCAGGACCTTACGCACCGAAACCTGAGCGCGGCATCGGCCCCTACGCGGCCCTGGTGCAGGCGGTCGCGCATCAGCAGCTCACCGCCAAGGCCGCGAACACGATCCTCGGCCGGCTCTACGTGCTCTACGGTGGCACCGCGATTCCGGAACCCGCATTGCTGGTCGCGACGCCCGACGAGCAACTGCGTGGTGTCGGTTTTTCGCGCGCCAAAGCCGCCGCTCTCAAGGACATAGCGGCGAAGACGCTCGACGGCACGATCCCGGCGCGGCGCCTGCTCTCGCGCATGAAAGACGAAGCGATCATCGAGCGTCTCATTGATGCGCGCGGCGTCGGCCGCTGGACGGTCGAGATGTTCCTGATGTTCACGCTCGGCCGGCCGGATGTGCTGCCCGTCGACGATTACGGCATCTGCAACGGATTCCGGATCGCTTACGGCAAGCGCAAGCTGCCGAAGCCGAAGGCGCTCGCGAAGTTCGGCGAGCGCTGGGCGCCGTACCGGACCACGGCGTCGTGGTATCTCTGGCGCGCAGTTGATCTCAATCGCGAGTCCCGCTAGCGGTTTCCCTTCTCCACGGCCGGCACCGTCCGCAAGTACGCGTACATCGCGCGCAACTCTGTATCGCCCATCTGCGAATACGCTTTCCACGGCATGTACTCGGAGATTGCCGTCCCGTCCTTGCGCTTGCCTTCCGGCATGGCGCGGATGAAATCAGCTTCCGTCCAGTCCTCGAGCCCCGTCTCATGCGGCGTGAGATTCGCGACGATCGGCATGTGCGGATCGCCTTTGAGTTTTCCGCCAGACAGCCGCTCGCCGTGGCATCCACGGCACACCTGCACGAGGTGCTCGCCGTATCGAGGCGTCGGCGCGGACTTCGGTGGTTCAAGCGCGTGCGCACTCTCATGGTCGATGTCCGACGCGGAAAAGGCGCCGGAGTCCGTGGCGACCAGGAACGTGAAGACCGGGCCGAACTTCACCGGACCGAGGTCCCGGTCGACGGGCGGCTGGCTTTGGATGTAGGCGACGACATCCGATAGCTCGTGGTCCGAGAGGTTGACGAAATCGATCGCGGGCATGGACGACGTCCGGCCATCGCGACGGAGGCCATGCCGCACCGCGCGGTCCTAATCGGAGGCGGTGTAGTCGCGCGTGACGCTGCCCTTGCCTGCCGTGAGATTCGGTGCAATCCAACGATCCACGATGGGTACGTCGATGACGGCGCCGCCGCCGAAGTCGCGGCCATGGCAGACGTTGCATGAGACGCGACTGTCGACGAGGTGCTCCCCGCGGGAAACGGCGCGCTCCAGCGCGATCGCCTGCAAGTCCAAACCAGCGAACGGATCGTCGGCAGGCGCGCCCGCAGCGATCCTTTCCTCGCGCAGCGCCGCCAATTCGGCTTCACCCAGCGGAAAGGGAATTCGAAAACCGGCCTCGTGGGCCGCCCAGCGCTCATCGTAACGATTGCTCGCGACGAGCCACGGAATTCCATAGGCGACGAGCGCGACTCCGATGAGCGCGACCAGCGACCAGCCCAGGATTCTCAGAAATCTCTTCATGCCCCCTCCCAACGGGGCATGAATATACCCGACCGTCTACGGCACGAGGTAAACCGCCGTCAGCAGCACCAGGAACGCAATCACTGCGACCAGGCCATGGATGACGATTACTCCGTTCGGCAGCGGCCGTTGGCGCATGTGATGGCTCACGAGATAGAGGCCGCCGAGCGCGGCGATGCCGAATAGCACGAGCGCCCAGGTGTGCGCGGTGCCGAAGCCGATTTCCCACACGCCGAGCAGCAGCACGATGACGCCGGACACGGCGAGCAATCCGTGCAGTATCGCGATTCCCGCCTTTGGCGGCGTCCGTCCCTTGAAGTGCTGGACGGCCATGTAGAGGCCGAAGACGGCCGCAATCGCGATTAGCAGTACCGCAACGTTGAACATGTCACGTCTCCTTCTTAGTTGTTCGCCGTGCGACCGTCCGTGCCGGCGGCGCTGACGCGCCAGATGACGTTGCCGACATCGTCCGCGACAAGGACTCCGCCCTGCTTGTCCACGACCACGCCGACCGGGCGTCCCATCGCATTTCCGTCGTCATCGACGAACCCGGTCAGCACATCGATCGGAGAACCGGAAGGCTTGCCGTCTCGGAATGACACGAAGATGACCTTGTAACCGGAAAGCGGATCCCGGTTCCAGGAGCCATGCTGTCCGATGAACATGCCATTAGCGAATCGATCCGGGAGCGTCGCACCGGCAGAGAACGCGAGGCCCAGCGACGCGGTATGAGGGCCGAGTGCGTAATCGGGCTTGATCGCCTTGGCGACTAGGTCTGGGCGGGGCGGCTTAACGCGCTCATCGACGATCTGCCCGAAGTAGCTGTACGGCCACCCGTAGAAACCGCCCTTGCGTACCGACGTCAGGTAATCGGGCACGAGATCGCTGCCGATCTCGTCACGCTCATTTACGACGGTCCAGAGCATGCCGGTCTCCGGTTCCCAGGCGAGACCATTGGGATTGCGCAGGCCCGATGCGTAGATCTCCCGCGCGCCCGTCTGCGGGTCGATTTCGAGAATCGCCGCCCGCTCCTGCTCCTTGTCCATGCCGTTCTCGGCTACGTTGCTATTGGAGCCGACCGTAACGTAGAGCTTGGAACCATCTGCGCTCGCGATGACATTCTTGGTCCAGTGATGATTCAATTTTCCGCCGGGAAGATCCGCGACCTTGGCACCCTGCGCCTGAATGGTCGTGTCTCCCGGTCGGTAGGGGAAGCGCAGGAGCGCGTCGGTATTCGCGACATAGAGCTGATCGCCCACGAGTTCCATACCGAACGGCGAGTTGAGTTTCGTCAGTAACGGCGAACGCTGATCGGCGACGCCGTCATCGTCGCGGTCGCGGAGCAGGGTGATGCGATTCGCGCTCGGCACGGCGGCGCCCGCACGCTTCATAGCCTTCTTCTTGAAGAAGGCCTTGATGCCCTTGCCTTGTTCCGGCCGTTCCGGCGCCGCCGTTTCGGCTACGAGCACGTCGCCATTCGGAAGCACGTACAACCAGCGCGGGTGATCGAGACCCTCCGCAAATGCGACGACCTGGGTGCCTTCGGCAGGGATCGGGCGACCGCCGTTCTGCCAGCCGACGG
Organism: Steroidobacteraceae bacterium; assembly: GCA_040878925.1. Lineage (GTDB taxonomy): Bacteria > Pseudomonadota > Gammaproteobacteria > Steroidobacterales > Steroidobacteraceae > SCUD01. The sequence continues at coordinate 215,117 of JBBDLI010000014.1, forward strand.
CGGGGGCGATCTTGACTGTCGGTATCAGGGACTTTTCCGGAGGCGGCAGATCTGCATCGGGCCCGGTGCCGTCTTCCACCAATAATTGCGCTTCCCCACCGCAGCCGGTGATGGCGATCGCGGTGGCAGCGACCAGTAAAGTCTGATGATGTAAGCGCATGGTCCTCAGGATTTTTCTTTGCTGCGCTGCACTATGTCTGTCAGCCGCCGCCGCATTCGGCACGGAAAACATGCCGCCGAGGGCACTGGGCAACGTTAGCAATGCGGTCGACAACTGCTATCGGATGCATAGCCGATCCGGTCAGGTGACCGGCGAGGCCGAGGTCACCGTGTCGGTCGACGCCGTGGGCCGCGTCACCGGCGCATCGAGTGCTCCAGGCACGGCGGAGCGGCTCGCGGCCGCCGCAGAATGCGTCGCCGTCACGATGCGTTTCGAGCCAGCGTTGCAGGACGGCAAGCCGGTCGCGGGAAAACTCACGATCGACATCGGATTTCCTTCGCCGCCACAACTCCGGCAGGACTTGCGGCGCGCGATCGAGTATTGTCAGCCCGCGATCCAGCCGCTCGTCACATTGAACGCCGCCTACGAAGGCGAGCTCGATCTGCTCGTGAAAGTGGGCAAGGACGGAAGCGTGATCGAGACCGTGCTGCCGGACGGCGTGCTCCCGTGGATGGAGGCGGCGGCGCAGTGCCTCGCCGAGCGGTTGCAGTTCTTCCCGGCGCGGCTGCACCTGGAGGCGGTGGAATCCTGGACCACCGTAACGGTCGACTTCAATCTTTCGCGCAATCCGCACGAGCGCGTCCGGCTTGAGGCGCCCACGGTGCGCTCCGACGACGGCCAGATACTCGACGCCTATCGCAAGTGCTATCCGGCGGCCCGCGATGACCAGGTCAAGGTCAATTACCGGATCACGGTCACCGACGGTGGCCGCGTGCGCAAGGCCGAGGTCGTGCGCTCGAGCGGCGACGATGTCCTCGACGAGGCGGGAATCTGCATCCTGCGCCGGCTCGTCTTCGTGCCGGCGCGCCGGAATGGCGTCAATGTCGAATCGACGCTGTCCTGGCCGATCCTGGTCCGTCCGCCGGACTAGGCTTTAGCCTCAGGGAACTCCGCGTCGAGGATCCGCACCAGTTCCTCGTCGACGCGGTCGCGGAACATCGCCAGCAGAAAGCCGAGCTTCGCTTCGACCACGATCTCGTCCTTGCCCACCACGACCTTGCCGCTGACGCTCGGATGCTCGATCGAGAGCACGTCGCCCTTCCATCGGCATTCCGCGTCGAAGCGCTTGCCGAGGGCGTCGGCCATGCGGTCGACCTTCTGGCGCGCGGCTTTCGTCGTGAGATCGTGGGCGCGGCGCAGATGAATCCTGCTCATAGGGCACGCCAGCCTATATCGCGGCGAAACTGCATGCCATTCCATTTCAGGCGGCCGACGAGAGCGTAAGCCGCGCGCTGCGCTTCCGTCACTCGCTCGCCGAGACCGACCGCGCAGAGAATGCGCCCGCCCGCGGTCACGACCTGACCGCCATCCTGCCGCGTGCCGGCGTGGAAAACCTTGCCGGGCAACGCCGCAGCCTCGTCGAGACCGGCGATCGCGTCGCCGGCGCGCGGTTCGTCCGGATAGCCGGCGGCGGCGACGACGACGCCCAGTGCCACGCGCGAATCCCATTTCGCATCGACTTCATCGAGCCGCCCCGCGAGCGCCGCCTCGCAGAGCGACACCAGGTCGCTCGCGAGCCGCGCCAGAATCGGCTGAGTCTCCGGGTCGCCGAAGCGGCAATTGAACTCGAGGACGTTCGGCGTGCCGTCCGGCGCGATCATCAGGCCTGCGTAGAGGAATCCGGTGTACGGCATGCCTTCGGCGGCGAGGCCGCGCATCGTCGGCGAGATCACCTCGCGCATGATGCGGTCGTGCAGCGCCGGCGTGACGACGGGCGCCGGAGAATACGCGCCCATGCCGCCCGTGTTCGGCCCCGCATCGCCATCGAGCAGCCGCTTGTAATCCTGCGAGGTCGCGAGCGGCAGCACGTGCTCTCCATCCGCCATGACGATGAAGCTCGCTTCCTCGCCGGCGAGGAATTCCTCGACGACGACGACCCGGCCCGCATCGCCGAAGCTGCCTGCGAACATCTGCTCTGCAGCGCGGATCGCCTCGTCCGCGCTCGCGGCGATGATGACGCCCTTGCCCGCCGCGAGACCGTCCGCCTTGACGACGATCGGCGGCCGCTGCGCGCGGATTGCGGCAGGATCGAACGTCGCCTGCGTGAACGCCGCGTAGCGCGCCGTCGGGATTCCGTGGCGCGTCAGGAATTCCTTGGTGAACTGCTTGCTCCCCTCGAGCCTGGCCGCGAGCCGGCGCGGCCCGAAGCAGGCGAGGCCTGCGGCTTCGAATGCGTCGACGACGCCCGCTACCAGCGGGCCTTCGGGGCCCACGACCGTGAGCCCGACGCCTTCGGCGCGGGCGAGGGCGACGAGACCCGGGATATCCATCGCGGCGACCGGCGCGTTCCGGCACTTCTGCTCGATCGCCGTGCCGGCATTCCCCGGCGCGACCAGCACTTCGGACACGCGCAGCGATTGCGCGAGTTTCCAGGCCAGCGCATGTTCGCGGCCGCCGCCGCCGATGACGAGCACCTTCACGGCGCGCTCAATGACGGAAGTGCCGCATGCCGGTGAAGACCATCGCGATGCCGCGCTCGTCCGCGGCGGCGATGACTTCCGCGTCGCGGAGCGAGCCGCCGGGCTGGATCACCGCGCGGATACCGAGCTCCGCTGCAGCGTCGAGGCCGTCGCGAAAGGGGAGAAAGGCGTCCGATGCCATGACGCTGCCGTCCACCGTGAGATTCGCGTCCGCGGCCTTCATCGCGGCGATGCGCGTCGAGACCACCCGGCTGGTCTGACCGGCGCCGATGCCGACGGTGCGGCCGCCGCGGGCGAACACGATGGCGTTGGATTTGACGTACTTGCAGACCCGCCAGGCGAAAAGCAGGTCCGCGAGCTCGGCGGAATCGGGCGCGCGCCGCGTGACCTGACGGAGCGACTGCGCGTCGATGGCGCCGTCGTCCCGCAACTGCGCGAGCAGGCCGCCTGCAACCGACTTGAGCTCGACCGCGGCCGATGCGCTGTTGTCGAGCGACCCGGTCTGCAGCAGGCGCACGTTCTGTTTGGCGGCAAGAGCGGCCAGCGCATCCGGCGCGTAGGCGGGCGCGGCGATGACCTCGACGAACTGCCGTTCGACGATCACCGCCGCCGTTTCCGCATCGACCGGCCGATTGAAAGCGATGATGCCGCCGAAGGCCGAGGTGGGATCCGGCTCATACGCCCGGAGGTAAGCATCGAGCGTTCCCGCGGCAACCGCGGCGCCGCAGGGATTCGCGTGCTTTACGATCACGCAAGCCGGGGCATCGAACTGCCGCACACATTCGATCGCGGTGTCCGCATCGGCGATGTTGTTGTAGGAGAGTTCCTTGCCTTGCAGCTGGCGAGCGGTCGCAACGGAGGCGCCCGTCGCGAGCGGATCCGCGTAGAACGCTGCCGACTGGTGCGGATTCTCGCCATAGCGCAGGTCCTGTTTCTTGCGAAACGCCACCGCCAGCGCGTCGGGAAAGGAAACCTCTCCCTGCCGCCTTCGCAGCCAGCCAGCCACCATCGCGTCGTACTGGGCCGTGTGCGAGTACGTTTTTTCCGCCAGCCGCCGGCGCGTCGTCTCCGAGACGGCGCCCTTGCGAAGCTCGTCGAGCACCCCGGAATAATCCGCTGGATCCACGAGCACCGTCACACGCTCGTGATTCTTCGCCGCCGCGCGGAGCATGGCCGGGCCGCCCACGTCGATGTTCTCGATGGCGTCCGCATCGCTGCATCCGGGCCGCGCGACCGTTGCGGCGAAGGGATAGAGGTTCACGACGACGACCTCGATCGGCCGGATGCCGTGCTCGCGCATGACCGCGTCGTCGATGCCGGCGCGGCCGAGGAGTGCGCCGTGCACCTTGGGGTGCAGGGTTTTGACGCGACCATCCATGATTTCGGGAAATCCCGTCACGGCCGACACTTTAGTCACCGGGAGACCCGCGTCCGCGAGCGCGCGCGCCGTGCCCCCCGTCGAAACCAGTTCGAACCCGAATTGCCGGAGTTCGCGGGCGAATTCAACGATGCCGGTCTTGTCGGAAACGGAAAGCAACGCCCGCCGGGCGTTCGGCCGCGTCATCGGCTCAGGAAGCGAGCCCGTACTCGCGCAATTTCTTGCGCAAGGTGCCGCGATTGATGCCGAGAATCGTCGCGGCGCGGCTCTGATTGCCGTCCGCGTAGTCCATGACCGCCTGGAAAAGCGGCAATTCCACTTCGCGCATCACGAGATCGTAGAGCCGGCCGGGGCGGTGGCCATTCAGGCTGTCGAAATACGTGCAAAGTGCCTGCTCGGTGTGATCGCGGAGCGGTATGTCGCGCGAGTATCCATTGATGGGACGGGATAGATGCGGGCGGCGCTGCGCCAGCGCCCTCGACTTAGCGGTCATTGCCTAGTGTCCCCGATTTCCGTCGTCGTCGTTGTCGGTCAGGCTGCACACGCCACGCGGCCGATCAGGCCTGACAGGAATCCGCTCGTGAGCGAAAACTGCTCCTTCGCGCATTCCGTCGTCAACAGCCCGGCTGGCAAGTGTCCGACCTCCGGATGAAGACGGCAATACCAACCAAGATGCTTGCGCGCCACGCGGACACCTTTGGTCTCGCCGTAGAACGAGTAAAGGGCCTCGAGGTGCGAAAGCATGATAGCACGGACCTCGTCGAGCAAAGGCGGCGACGCAGTCGTTCCGACGAATGCGCCGCGCAGTTCGCGGAAGATCCACGGCCGGCCTTGCGCCGCGCGTCCGATCATCACGCCGTCCGCGCCGCTTTGTTCCAGCGCCTTCAATGCCTTGCCCGCACAATCGATGTCGCCATTGACGAATACCGGAATGCGCACGGCGTGCTTGACGGCCGCGATCGTTTCGTATTCGGCCTCGCCCTGGAAAAAATCCGCGCGCGTGCGGCCGTGCACGGCGAGCGCGGCGACGCCTTCCTGCTCCGCGATCCGCGCAATCGAGACCGCGTTGCGGTTCCCGCGGTCCCAGCCGGTGCGCATCTTGAGCGTGACGGGCACCTGGGCCGCGACGACGACCGCGGCGAGTATCTGCCGCACGAGGGGTTCGTCGCGCATGAGCGCCGAACCCGCGGCGCGATTGCAGACTTTCTTCGCCGGACAGCCGAAATTGATGTCGATGACCTGCGCACCCAGGGCGACGTTCATGCGCGCGGCCTCGGCCATCATGTCCGCGTCGTATCCGGCGATCTGCACGATCCGCGGCTCGGGCTCGCCGCGATGATCGAGCCGCAGTCGCGACTTGGACGTATTCCAGAGGCGCACGTCGGACGTCACCATCTCGGAAGCGGCGATGCCTGCGCCCATGCGGCGGCACAGCCCGCGGAATGGCAGGTCGGTGACGCCCGCCATCGGCGCGAGCGCAAGCGGCGCCGCAAGCGTGAATGGGCCGATTTTCATTGCTGCGCGGTCGTGATCTGGTTGGCGCAGCGCACGCCGCCATTCGCCGGCAGGCAGATGTCCAGCTCGAAGCCGACGGCCTCGGTCCCCGGGTCGACGATGCGGATCAGGGCATCCGCTCGCTGGCCGGGCTGCAAGAGGCCCGGGGCTCCAGCCCCCGGCAGGTAGTCCGCCGGCCCGATGTCCCGCATGCCGAGCGTGCCGCCGAAGCGGTCCTGGAGGACGAGGCGGAGCAGCGGCAGCGGTTGGGCGTAGGTCGCGCGGTTGACGATGCTGGCGCGCAGCATCAGCCGGTTGGCTTCGTTCGGGTCGCTGGCCGCGCCCCACTGGCGAAGCTCGTAGGCGGAGAGATCCGTCGGCGACAGCAGTGAAAGGCCGAAGAAGTCGTAAGTCCCGGCGATCGCCGGCCCGAGACTCGGGCTCTTGACCAGATCGTCGCGCTGGCTGTGGATGACCTGCAAGACGAACAGCAGGGCGAGCGCGGCGATACCGGCTACCCAGGGCCAGCGCTTCGACAAGAATGGGATGGACTCTTCCTTCGGCTCGAATTCCTTGGCTGCTGCGGCGCGCGCCGCGGCTTGCTCGGCGAGGCGACGCCGTATCTCGTCCGGAATCAGGATCCTGGGCGCGGTGTGCGAACCTGACGGCTTCAAGGGCGGGGGAACTTTCACCGCGGGCACGGGAGCCGGTGCCGGCGGCGGCGCTGGCGCGGGCGCTGGCGTCTCGAGGACGATGGACTCTCCCTGTTCCTCGACTTCGATCGGCTCGTCCTGTTCGTCGAGGACGAGGATCGGGTGCTCGTCCGTGCTGTCGAGATCGCTGCGGTCAGGCTCTTCCTGCGACCCGGCCACACTGAGGCTCGCGGCCACGACCCCCGGGTCGAATTGAACGGTCTCAGGAGCCTCGACGACGAACAAGCGGTCGAGATCGGCGGCGTTGCCGTGAAACTCCATCGCCTGTTCTTCGTCTGCCTCGGACGGCGGCGCATCCGCCGCGAGCTCGACCGGCGACGACAACTCGATGTTTTCGTTGCCCGGCTGCTCTTCGACCGTCATCGAGTCGTCCGGAGAAGTCTCCTCGGCGGGCACCGATGCCTTGAATGCCTGCTCGCTCAGGTTTTCGAGCGCATTGAAGGTCGTCGAGCAGACGCCGCAACGGACGTCGCCTTGGGCGGCACGGAGCGCCTCCGCAGTGACGCGAAAGACCGTCGCACAGTCAGGGCATTGGGTGTACACGCCTACTCCGCGCGGCGGCAGCCCGCGAGCAGGGTCCAACCCTCGCGCTCCGCCGCCGTTTCGATATCAAACCACGGCCGATAGGCCTCCGCCACCTCCGATGCCTGCGCCCCGAGCATGCCTGCCAGCACGAGCGCGCTGCCGTGCCGGCCGTAAGCCGCCAGGCGGGGCGCGAGCTCGATCAAGGGGCTCGCGAGGATGTTGGCGAGCACGCAATCGAAGGGGCCTTTGATGACATCGGCGTCGCGCGCGACCGCGATCCGCTTGGACAGGCCGTTCTTCTGCGCGTTCTCGCGCGTTGCGAGCCGCGCCTGCGGATCGATGTCGAAAGCGGTCGCCGCGGCGGCGCCGAGCTTGAGCGCGGCGAGCGCCAGAATGCCGGAGCCGCAGCCAAAGTCGAGCACCCGCGACCCTTCGAGCACCCGCGCATCCAGCCACTCGAGGCAGAGGGCGGTCGTGGCATGCGTGCCCGTGCCGAAGGCGAGGCCGGGATCGAGTTCGAGCACGACCGGCGCCTCCACCTCCGGGCGCTCGCCCGCGGGACAGACCCACAACCGGCGCCCGAATCGCATCGGGCGAAAATCCTTGAGCCATTCGCGCTCCCAAGCGCAATCGGCGACATGCTCGATGCGGATCGCGCTTGCCGGCAGGCCGAGCACCGCAACGAGCGTCGCGGCGAGCAGGGAAGGCTCCGCGGTTTCGGCGAATAGGGCCCGCAGGCGGATATCGCGCCAGAGCGGTGTCGCGCCCGGCGCCGGCTCGAGCAGGGGTTCGTCGCCCGCATCGGCGAGCGCGAGCGCGATTGCGCCGAGCGCGGTGCAGGCGTCTTCCACGCCTGGAAGCTCCGCGCGGTCGAGTTCCATCACGAGCTGGTGCCAGCTCACTTCAAGCCGAGACGACGCTCGAGGTAGTGGATGTCCAAGCCGCCCTGGCGGAAGGCCGAATGCCCGAAGATCTCCTGGTGCAGCGGCGCATTGGTCTTGATGCCCTCCACGACCATTTCCGACAGGGCATTGCGCATGCGCGCGATGGCGGTGTCGCGGTTCTCGCCGTAGGAGATCAGCTTGGCGATCAACGAATCGTAGAAAGGAGGCACGGCGTAACCGGAATAGAGATGGCTGTCCACGCGCACGCCCGGTCCGCCCGGCGCGTGCCAGAGCCGGACCGGGCCAGGCGACGGAGCGAAGGTCTTGGGATCCTCGGCGTTGATGCGGCACTCCATCGCCCAGCCGCGAAGCACGATGTCCTCCTGCTTGAAAGGCAGTGGCTCGCCGGCCGCGATGCGCAGCTGCGTCTTGACGATGTCGACGCCGGTGACGAGTTCGGTCACGGGGTGCTCGACCTGCAGACGAGTATTCATTTCGATGAAATAGAAGTGGCCGTCCTCGTACAGGAACTCGAGGGTGCCGGCGCTCCGGTAGCCGACCGCGGCGCAGGCCGCGACCAGCTTCTCGCTCATTTCCGTCCGCTGCTTCGCCGTGATGCCGGGCGCGGGGGACTCCTCGATGATCTTCTGGCGCCGGCGCTGCAGCGAGCAATCGCGTTCGCCGAGCGACACCACGCTACCGTAACTGTCTCCCAGCACCTGAAATTCGATGTGGCGCGGCTTCTCGAGGAATTTCTCCATGTAGACCGTGTCGTTGCCGAAGGCCGCGAGCGCCTCGGTCTTCGCGACATTGATGGCATTCACGAGCGTCGCGTCGCTGTGAACGACGCGCATGCCGCGGCCACCGCCGCCACCCGAGGCCTTGATGATCACGGGGTAACCGATGCCCCGGGCCAGGCGAAAGCACTCGTCCTGGTCCTCCGGCAGGGGGCCGTCGGAACCGGGCACGCAGGGCACGCCGTGCTCCTTCATCACGCGGATCGCGGAGACCTTGTCGCCCATCTGCCGGATGGTTTCGCTCTTCGGCCCGATGAAGACGAAGCCGCTGTTCTCCACGCGCTCGGCGAAATCGGCGTTCTCGGACAGGAAGCCGTAACCCGGGTGAATGCCGATCGCGTCGGTCACTTCGGCCGCGCTGATGATCGCCGGCATGTTCAGGTAGCTCTCGCGCGATGACGGTGGCCCGATGCAGACCGTCTCGTCGGCGAGCAGCACGTGCTTCAGGTTCTGGTCGGCCGTCGAATGCACGGCGACCGTCTTGATGCCGAGCTCCCGGCAGGCGCGCAGGATGCGAAGCGCGATCTCGCCCCGGTTGGCGATGACGATTTTATCCAGCATCCGCCTTACTCGATCGCGAAAAGCGGCTGGCCGAACTCGACCGGTTCGCCATTTTTCGCGAGCACGGCGACGACCTTGCCGGCGCGCTCGCTTTCGATCTGGTTCATCATCTTCATCGCCTCGATGACGCAGAGCACCTGGCCGACGCGGACTTCCTGGCCCACTTCGACGAAGGGTTTCGCGCCAGGCGCGGGCGAGGCATAGAAGGTGCCGACCATGGGCGAGGTCACGAGATTCTCATCGCGCGCGGCAGGGGCTTGAGCGGCCGCCGACGCAGGAGCCGCCGGCTCCGCCGGCGCCGTGCCGGCAGTCGCCGCGGGAGCGGGCGTCGAAACGCCCTGGGACACGACCGCCGCGCCGTGGCTGAAGCGCGCGATCCGCACCGATTCCTCGCCCTCGGAGATCTCGATCTCGGCGAGTCCGGATTTCTCGAGCAGTTCGATGAGCTTCTTGATCTTGCGGATATCCATCATTCCCCTCCGGAAGGCCGGTCGAGACGGTCGAGCGCCGCGGTGAGCGCGAGCTGATAGCCCTGAGCACCGAGGCCGACGATGCTGCCTGCCGCGATGTCGGAAAAATAGGAGTGCCGGCGGAACGGTTCCCGCGCGTGCACGTTGGAAAGATGCACCTCGATGAAGGGCACGGAGACGGCGAGCAGCGCGTCGCGGAGCGCGATGCTCGTATGCGTGAACGCACCCGGGTTCAGGATCGCAAAGTCGACGGGCTTGGCCGCGAGCGCCTGGACGCGTTCGACGAGCTCATGCTCGGCGTTGCTCTGGAAACTCTCCAGGGTCGCGTCGCGCCTCGCGGCCTGGGCCTTCAGGCGCTCCTCGATGGCGGCCAGCGTCACGTCCCCGTACCAGCCGGGTTCGCGGCGGCCCAGTAGATTGAGGTTCGGCCCGTTGATGAGAAGAATCCGGCGCATCCGCCGGCATTATGCACGATCAGGAGCCGAACTGCGTCGATCTAACGCCAATCTAGTCGATTTTCGGCATCTCGGCCCGGATCCGCTCCCGTGCCGCCTTCATATTGATCTGGCCTGCATCGACCGCCCGGACGGCGGCCAGGATGACCTCGGCCTGCGGCCGGTGCAACTCGCCCACGTGCATGGTCGCGATCCGGCCCGTTTTGTCCGTGAAGATCGTGAATGGCAGGCCGAGGGATTCCATCCCGAAGGCGCGCGCCGCGTCCAGGCCATCCTGCTCGCCGATCAGGACGGTGTAGTCGATCGGGGTTTCCGTCAGGTAGCGGAGCACGTCCTCGCGGAAATCGATCGCGATGCCGATGACCGCAAATTCCGGGTAGTCCGGGTCGCGGGCGAGCGCGTTCAGCATCGGGATCTCTCGCCGGCAGGGAGCGCACCAGGTGGCCCAGAAGTTGATGACCTGGGGCTTGCCGTCCCATTCGGAGAGCGCGCGCGGATTGCCCTCGCGATCGGCGAGGGTGACGTCGGGCCGATATTCTGGGATCACCGCCGGCTGAATCTGCGGAAGCGCGGGTTTTTCAGGAGCGAGGACCTGGCGGCTGATGAAGAAGGCTGCGACACCAGCGGCCAGGGCGATCAGGGCGACGAGGGCCCAGCGCCCCTGACGCTTCGTCGTCAGCATTCGCGCGCGAACCGGGCGAGATGCGTCCGGAAATCATCCGCGGCCACGAAGCCTACGAGGCGGAACGCGCGGCACTCACGGCCGTGCGTTCCGAAAAACGCCGTGGTCGGCGGCCCGTAGACGCCGAACCGGCGGAACAGGGCCTGGTCGGCGTGGCTGTTCGCGGTCACGTCGGCCTTGAGCAGGACGTAGCCGGAAAGATCCTGCTGCACTTCCGCCACCGAGAACGTGTACTTCTCCATTTCCTTGCAGGACACGCACCAGTCCGCATAGAAGTCGAGCATCGCCGGTTGGCCGGCAGCCTTGGCCGCCGCGAGCTCCCGATCGAGATCCTCGATCGAGGCGATCTTCCTGAAGGGAAGTTCCGCCGCACTTCTCGCCGACGCTTCGCCCGCGAAACCGGGCAGTGAGGCTCCGCGCAAGGGCTGCATCGGGTCGTGCCCTCCCGCCGCGGCGCCGACCATCATGATGATGCCCCAGACCATGGCGGCAAGGCCGGTGCCCCGGGCGACCAGCCGCCAGGCATCGGCGCTCGCAGGCGTCCTGCCGAATCCGCCGAAATAGTAGCCGCCGACAATGACGAGGAGCGCCCACAGCGCGAGCGTCAAGGAGCCGGGCAGGATGCGCTCGAGCATCCACACGGCGACAGCCAGGAAAAGCACGCCGAAAAGCGTCTTGACCGTCGTCATCCAGGGTCCCGCGTGCGGCAGGAACCGCCCGCCCGCGACGCCGACCAGGAGCAGCGGAGCGCCCATGCCGATCGCCATCGCGAAGAGGGCGAGCGCCCCCCGCAGGACATCCCCGGTCTGCCCGATCACGGCGAGCGCCGCAACCATCGGCGGCGCGACGCAGGCAGTGACGACGAGCGCCGAGAGCGCGCCCATGATCGCCGTGCCAACGAGGCTGCCGGACTTCTGCCGGCCTGAAACAGCCGCGAGGCGCGTCTCCAGGGCGGCGGGTATCTTGAGATCGAAGAGCCCGAACATCGCGAGCGCGAGCACGACGAAGAGCGCCGCAAAGGAAATGATGATCCAGGGCTTCTGAAAAAACGCCTGCGCCTGTTGTCCCGCCGCGGCGAAGGCCGCGCCGGCGAGCGTGTAGGTCAATGCCATGCCGAGGACGTACACGACCGACAGTGTCAACGAGCGCCGTGGGGTCGCCGCCTCGCCTTGGCCCGCGATGATGCCGGACAGGATCGGGATCATCGGCAGCACGCAGGGCGTGAAGGCCAGCAGCAGGCCGAATCCGAAAAAGCTGGCCATGATCGCCAACAGGCTGCCGTCCGCGATCAGGTTCGAAAGCCGGTCTTGTTCCGACATCATCGGCGTCGACTCGGTGCGCGACGGCGTGCCGGGCGAAGGCAATTCGATCGCCACGGTCTTCGTGACGGGCGGATAGCAGAGACCCGCGTCGGCGCAGCCCTGGTAGCTGACCGCGATCTCGAACGAAGAGGCGTCGGCGGGCCGCGTGACCGGCACCGTAGCGGTGAGCGTGTCGTAATAGACCTCGACGTCGCCGAAAAACTCGTCCGTCTTCTTCTTGCCGGCCGGCATCGCGATCTCGCCGAGGGCGAAATTGGGCGTCGCCGTTCTTGCGGACACGCGGTGCCGATAGAGGTAATAGCCGGGCGCCACCTGCCAGTCGAGCAGCACCTGTTCGCCGCCGTCGGCGCTTGCCGTGAATACGAATGCCTCGTCGACTGGCAGGAACTGGTCCTGGTTGGTCGATGGCCCGAGCAGGCCCTGCGCGGAGGCGGGTCCGGAAAGCGCGAGACCCAGCAAGAAAAGGACCAACCTGAAATCCGTCATGGCGCGGAGGTTAGCGGCCTCCTGCCTGCTTGTCGCGACGGCTTGCCCGGTTTCACGAACCCGCCGTGTCTCGAACGGGCGACGATTTGCGGATACGCATTAGTTTTCAATCGGTTACAGCGTTCTGTCACTCGGTGCCAGAGAGTGCTTGAATTTGCAATGGCGATCCCTATCATTAGCACCCGACCGGGGAGAGTGCTAACCGCAAAAACGGTCCCCTCCCAGGCACTAACAGGCGACTTTCCAAGGAGTGTTGAACCATGAAGATCCGTCCGCTTCATGATCGTGTGATCGTCAAGCGCGAAGATGAAGAGCGCAAGTCACCCGGCGGCATCGTGATCCCCGATACCGCTGCCGAAAAGCCGATCCGCGGAAAGATCGTCGCGGTAGGCAAGGGCAAGATTCTCGAGAACGGGAACGTGCGTCCGCTCGACCTCAAGGTCGGCGACAAGATCCTGTTCGGCAAGTACGGCGGAACCGAAGTCAAGGTCGACGGCGATGAGCTCCTCGTGATGCGCGAGGAAGACGTCATGGCCGTGATCGAAAAGTAAGAGGACAAGTACACATGCCTGCTAAGGAAGTCAGATTCAGCGACGACGCGCGTACCCGCTTGGTCCGCGGCGTCAACCTGCTCGCGAACGCCGTCAAGGCGACGCTGGGCCCCAAGGGCCGTAATGCCGTGCTCGAGAAGAGCTTCGGCGCCCCGACCATCACCAAGGACGGCGTCTCGGTCGCGAAGGAAATCGAGCTCAAGGACAAGTTCGAGAACATGGGTGCGCAGATGGTCAAGGAAGTCGCCTCGTCGACCTCCGACGAGGCCGGTGACGGCACGACCACCGCGACCGTGCTGGCCCAGGCAATCATCCGCGAGGGCATGAAGGCCGTCGCCTCGGGCATCAACCCGATGGACGTCAAGCGCGGCATCGACCTGGCGGTAACTGCCGCGGTGGAGGAGCTGAAGAAGCTCTCCAAGCCCTGCAAGGACTCGAAAGCGATTGCCCAGGTCGGCACGATCTCGGCGAACTGCGACGAGTCGATCGGCAAAAAGATCGCGGATGCGATGGAGAAGGTCGGCAAGGAAGGCGTGATCACGGTCGAAGAGGGCCAGGGCCTCGAGAATGAACTCGAGGTCGTCGAGGGCATGCAGTTCGACCGCGGCTACCTGTCGCCGTACTTCATCAACAACGGCCAGAACCAGACCTGCGAGCTCGAGAGCCCGTACATCCTGCTGTACGACAAGAAGGTCTCGAACATCCGCGAAATGCTGCCGCTGCTCGAGACCATCGCGAAGGCCGGCAAGCCCCTGCTGGTCGTCGCCGAGGATGTCGAGGGTGAGGCGCTCGCGACGCTCGTGGTCAACACCATCCGCGGAATCGTCAAGGTCTGCGCGGTCAAGGCGCCGGGCTTCGGCGACCGCCGCAAGGCCATGCTCGCCGACATCGGCGTGCTGACCGGCGGCACCGTGATTTCCGACGAGGTCGGCCTGTCGCTGGAGAAGACGACGCTGACCGACCTCGGCCGGGCCAAGAAGGTCGTCGCCGAGAAGGAGAACACGACCCTCATCGACGGCGCCGGCAAGTCGTCCGAAATCAAGGGCCGGATCGAGCAGATCCGCCGCCAGATCGAGGAGGCCACCTCCGACTACGACAAGGAGAAGCTGCAGGAGCGCGTTGCGAAGCTCTCCGGCGGCGTCGCCGTGATTAAAGTCGGCGCGGCCACCGAGATCGAGATGAAGGAGAAGAAGGCTCGCCTCGAGGACGCATTGCACGCAACGCGTGCCGCAGTCGAAGAGGGCGTGGTCCCGGGCGGTGGTGTCGCATTTGTTCGGGTGCAGAAGTTGCTCGACAAGCTCACCGGCGCGAACGAGGACCAGAACGTCGGCATCCGCATCCTGTCGCGCTCGATCGAGGAGCCGCTGCGCCTGATCGTGCAGAACGCCGGTGAGGATGGCTCGGTCGTGCTGGCCAAGGTCCGCGAGGGCAAGGGCAGCTTCGGCTACAACGCTGCGACCGGCGAGTACGGCGACCTGATCGAGATGGGCATCCTGGACCCGACCAAGGTCACGCGTCTGGCGCTCCAGAATGCGGCCTCCGTCGCCGGCCTCTTGCTGACGACCGAGGTGATGGTCGCCGAGGCTCCGAAAGAGGAGCACGAGCATGCGATGCCGGGTGGCGGCATGGGCGGCATGGGCGGCATGGACATGTAAAGCCGCAAGGCATTACGTTTCGCAAGCAAGGGCCCGGGAGGCGACTCCCGGGCCTTTCTTCTTTGCCGCGGTGTTTACCGCATCTCGGTTTCGACGATGACGCCGGCCCTCTCGAGCCGCTCGAGATCTCCCTGCAAGGCTCCGCGATTGATGCCCGCCTGCCGCGCAAGCGCGTCATCCACCGAGAACATGCGCTGCTTCAGGATCCATTCGAGGGTCGGGTAGGTCGCGCCCACCAGGATCTCGCCGCCCTCGTATACGACGGCGTAGCCCTGATCGCGGCGAACGACCTGTGCGCGGCGGGTGACGGAATACCAGGCCGGCGGCCGTTGCGACGGCAACTCGTAATCGGCGGGCGCGCGCGACATGTCGCGCTGGTGATTGAGCACCTCGATCGCGAAGGCCGGAGAAGTCATCGCCACCTTGATCCGCTCGGCGAGTTTCACCAGCCGCTCGCGCAGTTCCGTTTCCGAGCGCGCATCCGGCAGGAAGGCGCGGAACTCGCTCTCTCGGGTCAATGCGCTTTCGAGCAGCTTGAAGACCGCGAGACCGGTCGCGGGCGCGACACCGAAGCTCACATGCAGCGACGCCTGCGCGCCGGTCAAGGCGTCGTGATACTGGCCGCGCGGAAGATAGAGAATGTCACCGGGCTTCATCTGCGCTTCGAACAGCAGGCGCCCGCGGGACTCCGTCAGCCACTTCTCGACTTCGTCGCCCGGCGGCAGCGGCACGACGGGTGAATCCGCCCGCGCTTCGTAGATGCGCCAGGTCTTCTCGCCTTCCGCCTGGACGGCGAATACGTCGTGCAGGTCGTAGTGGGTCTGGAACGCCTGCACGCCCTTGAAGGAGCAGTAGACATTCGCAAACGCACGGGCGGCGAACTCGCGCTCGAGCATCGTGGCGACTGCTGCCACCTCGGGGCAGACGCGGTGCAGTTGATTGGCGACGAGGCTCGCGCCGAGCCCCATGAGCGCCTTGACTTTCGCGGGATTCACGGGCGCGCTCATCCCCGCGCGCAGGTCGGCCGTGTCGCAGTAGTTCTCCCTGAGCGCCAGGCGGCTCTTGAAGAAGATCTTCAACGAGTCCTCGTTCCAGTACGGCGTGAGCGCGAGCACTTCGTTGAAGCGCGACCAGGGCAGCAGGCTCCCGCGCCCATCGGCTTTCTTCTGCATGTGGACGGGACGCTTGCCGAAGTACTGCGAGCGAAACGTCGCGGCATCGAAGGGCGCGATGAAATCGGCGAATTCCATGGCGCGGCGACGTTAGCATTGACAATCCGGTCCTGTCGAGGAAACCTGTCTGGATGCATGAGACGCAAGGGGACTGGCTGCCCGCGCGCGCAGCCCTTCACCCGGCCGGCCTGTATTTCTCGCTCCGCGAAATCGAACCCGCCGAACTCCAGGACGCTTTCATGCAGGAAACGATCGCGCGCTTGCCCGCGCGCGAGACGATCGTCCAGATCGATCGGGGGGACGTCGGCAAGGGCGTCGCGGGATCCGCGCCCGCGGGACTCATATTCCATGTCGCGCGCTGCGGCTCGACGCTGATTTCGCAGCTGCTCAAGCAACATGACGGGCTCGTCGTCTATGCCGAGCCGCTGCCGGTGAATGAAATCCTGCTGCCGCCGCACAAGTGGCCGCGCGTGGAGTTGATCGGCGCGTTGAGGTCGCTCGGCGCCGCGTTCGCGCGCCATGCGCGCAAGCCCTATGTCCTGAAGTTCACGAGCTGGAATACGCTCTTCTGCGACGTCGTGGCCGAGGCGTTTCCGGAATCGCCGTGGATCCTCAACTTCCGCGACCCGGTCGAGGTCGGCGTATCCTTGCTCCGCCAGCCAGCCGGATGGATTTGGGAGTCCGGAAGGCCCGCGGCGGATTTTTCGCCGTTCATCGATCCGGAAGATGCCGCGAATTCGCGGGAAGAGTATGTCGCCCGGCTGTACGGCGCTTTCTGCCGGGCGGCGGCTCGTCTTGATCCACGGCGCGGCCGGCTCGTGCCGTACGAGTCGCTGCCGGCGGCGGCCTGGGACGTCGTCGCTCCGCACTTTTCCCTGTCGATCGACAGCCGGCAGCGGGACAGAATGGCGCAAGCCGCGGCCAGGAATGCCAAGGTCCCCTTCGGCAAGGATTCAACGTTCGTGAGCGACGTGGCGGCGAAGCAGGCGGCGGCGTCAGACGCCTTACGGGGCGCCATCGACGAATTCGCCCGTCCGCGACTGAAGGAACTCGAGAGGCTTCACGCGTCATGAAACGCGCGCAGGCGCTGCTGGCCCGCTGGCGCGATGCCGGCGGCGACGCATCGCGGCTGCCGCCGGCGGCCGCCGCGCAAGTCGAGCAGGTGTTCGCGGCAAGCGAATTCGTGGCCGAAGCCGCGACTCGCGAACCGGCTCTGATCGGGGAACTGGCGGAAGCAGGCGAACTCGCCCGGGCGCGAAGTCCGGGCGAGATCGACCGCCGGGCCGAGGCGCTGATCGCCGGAGACGTTGACGAAGCGGCGTTCATGGATGGACTGCGCCGCCTGCGCCGGCGTGAACTCGTGCGGATCGCCTGGCGCGATCTCGCCGGGCAGGCTCCCCTGCCGGCAGTCCTCGGCGAGCTGACGGCACTCGCGGACGCCGCCATTGCCGCGGCGCTTGCATACGCGGCGCGCGCGCTCAGCACACGCTACGGAACGCCGCGATCGCCGAATGGCGACCTGCAGGAACTTCTCGTGATCGGCATGGGCAAGCTCGGCGGTGGCGAGCTGAATTTCTCGTCGGACATCGATCTCGTATTCTTGTTTCCGGAAGGGGGCGAAACAGACGGCCCGCGCGCGATCGCCAACGAGGACTATTTCACGAGGCTGGGGCAGTCGCTGATCCGCCTGCTCGACAACCGCACCGCCGAAGGCTTCGTGTTCCGGGTCGACATGCGCCTCCGGCCGCTCGGAGAATCCGGGCCGCTCGTCATGAACTTCGGCGCGTTCGAGGACTACCTCCAGAAGCACGGCCGCGACTGGGAGCGCTATGCCTGGGTGAAGGCCCGCGCCATCACCGGTGCCGACCGCTACCGGGAGCTTTACGACGCCGTCGTGCGCCCGTTCGTCTATCGCCGCTACCTGGATTTCGGCGTGTACGAAAGCCTCCGGGAAATGAAGGCGATGATCGCGCGCGAAGTCGCGCGCCGCGATCTCCAGGACAACATCAAGCTCGGGCCCGGCGGAATCCGCGAGATCGAATTCATCGTGCAGGCCCAGCAACTCATCCGCGGCGGTGCCGAGCCGGGGCTCCAGACCGCGTCGTTGCAGGCCGCGCTGCCGCGCCTCGCCGGCGCGAAACTCCTGACTGCCGCGACTGTCGCCGGTCTTCAGGAAGCCTACGTGTTCCTGCGCCGCGTCGAGAACCGGCTCCAGATGGTCGGCGACGAGCAGATCCATGCGCTGCCCGCCGACGCGCACGGCCGCGATCGGCTGGCCGCGGCAATGGCTTACGGGTCCTGGAAGGAATTCACCGCCAGGCTCGAGACGACGCGCCGCACGGTCGCCGCGCATTTCGCGGATGTCGTGCTGGGCCGCGGCGGGCCGAGCGAACCTGCGCCGGCCGTCCTGCTGGCCGCTTTGTGGGCCGACGAACCCGCGCTCGAGCGGATCGCGCAGGACGTGAAGCAATGCGGGTTCGAGGATGCGGATGCCGCTGCGCGCGTGCTGCTCGAGCTCCGCCAGTCCGCGTACTACCAGCGGCTCGACGAATTCGGACGGCGGCGCCTCGCGACCCTGCTGCCGCGCCTCGTGACCGAGATCGTCCGCACGGCCGCAGGGACGAAAACCGGCGGCCAGGCGGTCCTGACCCGGCTCCTGCGGATCGTCGAGGCGATCGGCGGGCGCACCGCTTATCTCGCGCTCCTCAACGAGAACGCCGAGGCGCTGGCGCGGCTGGTGCGGATCTGCGGCATGGGCGACTACCTTGCGCGCCAGGTCGCCGCGCATCCGCTGCTCCTCGACGAGCTGCTCGACTCGCGTGTTTTCGAGTCGCTGCCGGATCGCGTGCAATTCGAGCACGAACTCGCCGCGCGGCTCGAGCACGCGGGCAAGGACGAAGAGCATAGCGTGGACGCCCTGCGCCAGTTCCGCCGCGCGGCGATGTTCCGCGTGGCGATGCACGACCTGACCGGCCGGCTGCCCCTGATGCAGGTCAGCGATCGCCTGACCGATGTGGCGGAGCTCATCCTCGAGCAGGCGCTTGCGCTCGCCTGGCGGCACACGGTTGCGCTGTATGGCGAGCCGCGCTGCGAGGCCGGCGGCGGCGTGTCGCGCAGCGCGCGCGTCGCCATAGCGGGCTACGGCAAACTCGGCGGCATGGAGCTCGGATACGGCTCCGACCTCGATCTCGTCTTTCTCCACGACTCCACGGGCGAGCGGCAACAGACCGCGGGTCCGAAGGTCGTCGACAACGAGGTGTTTTTCCTGCGGCTCGCACAGCGGCTCGTGCACCTCCTGACTGTCCACACGGCCGCCGGCCGGCTGTACGAGGTCGACGTGCGGCTGCGTCCCTCCGGCAAGGGCGGGCTCGCCTTCACGCAGATCGACGCGTTCGAGGAGTACCAGCGACGCGAAGCCTGGACCTGGGAACACCAGGCGCTCCTGCATTCGCGCTGGGTCGCGGGCGATCCCGCGCTCGGCGCGGCGTTCGCGCGCGTCCGAACACAGGTCCTGATCGAAGCCGTGAAGCGCGAGACGCTGCGCACCGACATCGTCGCGATGCGCGAGCGCATGCGCGCGGGCCACGGCAAAACACGCGACGGTTTTTTCGATCTCAAGCAGGACCGCGGCGGCATCGCGGACATCGAGTTTCTCGCCCAGTTCTGGGTGCTGCGCGACGTCCGCGAGCACCCGCCGCTCGCCGAGTTCGCCGACACGATCCGGCATCTCGAATCAGTCGGCTCGGCTGCGCTGGTCGACCACCGGGTGATCGACAGGCTGGTGAACGCCTACCGGGTTTATCGCGAGGCGGCGCATCACCTGTCGCTGGAACAACAGCCCGCGATCGTCGACGCCGCCGCTTATGCGCCGATGCGAGCGGAGGTCGCGGCAATCTGGGAACAGGTCATGGTCGCGGGTACCGACCCGGCGCCCGTATAATCGCGGCGTGCCCTCGGAAAGCAAGCTGCTGCAGCCGAATGCCTGCGCACGTTACGAAGTGACGGCGGCCGATCTGCCGCTTTCCTGCCCGATGCCCTCGATGTCGCTCTGGAACAGCCATCCACGGGTCTATCTGCCCATCGAGGCGACGGGCTGGGCGAAATGCCCGTATTGCAGCGCCGAGTACGTGCTGTCCCGCTGATACCCGATGTTCCAGCGGCTCGCAATCGACCGCGGCGCGATCCTGTTTGATGCCGAGCGTGTCGCCGCACCCGGCGCGCAGTTGTTCGAGCGGGAGCACTGGAGCGCCCGCGGCTCGCTGACCGAGCAGGCGGGCGGGCGCGGCTCCATCGATTTCATTGAAGGCGAGGGACATCGCTGGGTCATGCGCCGCTACCTGCGCGGCGGGATGGCGGCGATCTTCGCCCGCGAGCGCTATCTGTTTCTCGGCGAAGATCAGACGCGGTCATTCCGCGAGCTTCGGCTGCTGGGGGCGCTCCGGCAGCGCGGGCTTCCGGTGCCGGCACCCGTCGCGGCCTGCTACTGGCGGGCGCTCCTCACGTACACCGCCGCGCTCATCACCGAAAGGCTCCCCGGCGTGCGCTCGCTCTCCGAAACGCTGGCGGCGGGGGGCATGGTCGACGCGCGCTGGGCCGCGATCGGCCGCTGCCTGCGTCGCTTTCACGACGCCGGCGTGCAGCACGCCGACCTCAACGCGCACAACATCATGCTGGGGGAGAACGGGGAGGTCTGGCTGCTCGACTTCGATCGCGGGCGCCTGCGTGAGCCGGGCTCCTGGCGGGAGCGCTCGCTGAACAGATTGGCACGCAGTCTCGCGAAGATCAGCGATGGACAAGGCGAGTGGCGGAGCGGTTTTGCGCTGCTTCGGCGCGCGCATGATTCCTGAGCCGCGATGAGCTACATCTACAACGTGCTGATCTATCTCGCGGCGCCGATCGCGATCCTGGTTCAGCTCTGGCGCGGCCTGCGCGATCCCAGCTATCGCGAACGGGTCGACGAGCGCTTCGGTTTCGGCGCGCCGGTTTCGGGCCCGACGATCTGGATTCACGCGGTGTCGGTCGGCGAGGTGCAGGCGGCGCAGCCACTCGTCGCGCAGCTTCGCAAGCGGCATCCGGGCTATAAGCTGCTGCTCACGACGGTCACGCCGACCGGCGCGGCCCGCGCCCGGCTCCTGTTCGGCGACCAGGTCGAGCTGCGCTATGTGCCCTTCGACCTGCCGGGTTCGGTCAAGCGCTTTTTCGACCGCGTGCAGCCGCGCCTTGCGATGATCCTCGAAACCGAGCTGTGGCCGAATCTCTACGCCGAGTGCGGGCGCCGCGGCGTGCCGCTCGTGCTCGCGAGCGCGCGCGTGTCGCCGCGTTCGGTGAGCAAGTACCGGAGGCTCGTGCCGCTCTTCCGGAAGACGCTCTCGCACGGAATCCTCATTGCGGCGCAGAGCGAGACCGACGCCGAAAGATTCCGCTCGATCGGCGCCACGCCCGATCGCACGCACGTCACGGGGAACATCAAGTTCGATTTCCAGCCGCCCGCAGGCATCGAGGCGCAGGGCCTGCGGTGGCGCGAGCAGAATGCGCCGGGCCGGCCGATCTGGGTGGCCGGCAGCACCCATGAAGGCGAAGAGACGATCGTCCTCGACGCGCACCGCCGCGTGCTGGAGCGGTTTCCGAACGCGCTGCTCGTGCTCGTGCCGCGCCATCCGCAGCGATTCGACTCCGTGCGCGAGTTGCTCGCGAAACGCAACGACCGCTCGGCCAATCGCTCATCCGGAACCGCCATATCTCCCAGGACGAGCGTGATGCTCGGCGATACGATGGGCGAGCTGATGATGTTCTACGCGGCCGCGGACGTCGCCTTCGTGGCAGGCAGTCTCGTGCCGATCGGCGGCCACAACCTGCTGGAACCCGCCTCCGTCGGGCGCCCGGTGCTGACCGGTCCGCACAATTTCAACAGCGAGGAAATCGCGCAGTTGCTGATGGACGCCGGCGCCGCATTCATCGTTTCGGATACGGAGCAGCTCGCGCATGCGATTTCGGGGCTGCTCGACACCGCGGAGCTGCGCACGGTCATGGGAGCGGCCGGCAAGGCGGTGCTCGACGCGAACCGCGGCGCGCTCGATCGCCTGCTGACGTTGGTCGATCCACTGCTCGAATGACGGGGTACCGGCATTGAAAACCGACGTGCGGCTCGCGGTACCCTATGCCGCGGACGCGCTCCAGGCGCTCGTCGCGTGCTTCGGATCGCCTTTGTTCGTGATCGATTGCGACGCGCTGCGCCGGCAATACCATTCGCTGGCGGCCGCCTTGCCGGGCGTGGACCTGCATTACGCCCTGAAGCCGTTACCCGACGCGACCGTCGTGCAGGCGCTGGCGCGCGAGGGCTCCTGGTTCGATCTCGCGACCAACGGCGAGGTCGACCTCGTGCGGAAGTCCGGCATCGGTGCCGAACGCTGCATCCATACCCATCCTATCAAGCGCGATTCGGACATCCGCCATGCGCTCGACTACGGCATCACCACCTTCGTCGTCGACAATCCCGACGAGCTCGCAAAGTTCGTGATTTACCGCGACCGCGTGCGGCTGCTGCTTCGGGTTTCGTTCCGAAACCCGCAGGCGATCATCGACCTGTCGCGCAAGTTCGGTTGCGACGCGAGCGCCGCGATCGGGCTTATCGAGCACGCGATCAGGGGTGGCCTGCGCATCGCTGGCCTCTCTTTCCATGTCGGGTCGCAGGTGGCGAGCCCCGACAAGTACGTCGAGGCGATTGACACCTGCGGAGCAATCATCGCGGACGTGCATCAGCGCGGTCTGCCGCCGCTCGAGGAGCTGGATATCGGCGGCGGATTCGCGATCGATTACCTCGAACCGGTGCCCGCGATCGACGTCTTTTGCGCGCCCATACGGTCGGCGCTCGGCCGCCTGCCGAAGGGCATTCGCGTCATTGCAGAACCGGGCCGGTTCATCTGCGGCCCGGCGGCCATCGACCTGTCCACGGTCATGGGGCGTGCCAGGCGCGAGGGCCGCTGGTGGTATTACCTGGATGACGGCATCTATGGCACGTTCAGCGGGCAGCAGTACGACAAGATGCGGTTTCCCGTCGAACCGGTCCACGGCCGCGACCGGCCACGCCACCCCTGCGTGATCTCAGGACCGACCTGCGACAGCCTGGATGTCATCGCCGAAGACATGCCCATGCCGGAACTCGAAATCGGCGAGCTGCTCATCGCGCGCCAGATCGGCGCTTACACGGTCTCCACGTCGACCGATTTCAATTTCTTCCCGCGGGCCAAGGTGATTGCCGTCAATGTCGAGCCGTAGGCTGCGCTGGCGGCTGTTGCAGGGAATCCTGGGCGGGCTCGCCGCGTGCGCCATTGCGCTGCCCGCGCTGGCGGCGGAGACGGGCCCGCGCCGGCTCGTGCTGAGCAACACGCACACCGGCGAAGTGCTGGACACCATTTACTGGGCGAACGGCAGCTATCTGCCCGCCGAGTTGGGCCGGCTCGATTGGGTCTTCCGTGATCACCGCACGTCCGATGTCCTGGCGATCGACTCCCGGCTGTTCGATCTCCTGCACGATCTGGCGGCAACGGCAGGGCTCGAGCCGTGCTACCAGATCGTCTCCGGCTATCGCTCACCTGCAACCAATTCGATGCTCGCCGCGAAGAGCGACGGCGTTTCGTCACGGAGCCTCCACATGGAGGGGAAGGCGATCGACGTCCGGCTGGAAGGACTGCCGCTCGCGACGCTGCGCGATCTCGCGCTCGCGAGGCGCGCGGGTGGCGTAGGCTATTATCCGGACTCGGACTTCGTGCACCTGGACGTCGGGCGCGTGCGCAGCTGGTAATGAGCACTTCCATTCATCGGCGCGTCGATGCCCTGCGCGCGGGGAAGGATCCGACATTCGTCGCAAGATTGGCATCGGGCTGGGCGGTGCTTGGCGAGCGCCAGGTGCTGCCGGGCTACTGCCTGCTGCTCCCGGATCCCGTCGTGCCGGCGCTCAATGCGCTGAAAGGCGCCGCTCGCGCTGCATTCCTTGCGGACATGGTGGCGCTTGGCGACGCGGTGCTCGCGGTGACGCGCGCGGCGCGCATCAACTATGCGATCTTCGGCAATCTGGATCCGGCATTGCATGCGCATGTGATCCCGCGGTATCAGCACGAGCCCGCCGAGTACGCAACCGCGCAGCCCTGGGCGTACGACTGGAGCACCGCGCCCGTGTTCGATTCCAATGAGCATCGCGAGCTGCAAGACCGCATCCATGCGGCCTTGGGAGCTCAATCGGAGGCAAGATGACCATACGGGAACTGCGCTACCTGATCGCGCTGGCGGACTGCCTGAATTTCTCCCGCGCAGCGGAGCGATGCGCCGTCACGCAATCGACGTTGAGCATCCAGCTCCGGAAACTCGAGGACTATCTCGGCATAACGCTCTTCGAGCGCGACCGTTCGCACGTGGCCCTGACGCCGGAAGGTGGCGAAGTGCTCCGCCTGGCGCGCACCGCGGTCACTGCCGCGGATGACATCCTGCGATTCAGCCGCGATTGCGCCCGCAAGCCGCGGCTGCGCGCGCTCCTCTTATTGATGACGTCAATTACGGAAATCGCTGACAAGGCTAGACTTAGTCTTAGATCGGATCTAAGGCACGATTTCGTGCGCACGAAGGGGAGGTTCAGCCATGTCACTCTGCCGCTCCGCTTCACTCGTGTGCTTCACTCTTCTCGCCAGCTTTGCCCTTGCCGAGGAGCCGCCGCCACCCCAGACCCAGGCGTCTCCCGCTGAGGATTTCTCTTCGCTAGTCAAGCGCTTACAGCGCGAGAATCCCGCCTTCGCAAAACGGCAGCAGGATCTGCTGAAGGAGCGATACGACCTGGCCGATCGCCCGGTCGAGGGTGCGACGATGTCCAAGGGCAAGCCGATCCAGGCGGGCGTGCGCGTGCAGCTGCCGGCAGGCGCGACCTGGGAGCAATTGGCCAGCCTGACACCGCAACAGATCAAGGACCGTGGCCTCTGGCCCGCGGGATTCCATCCTCTGCCGCACCCGCACCATAAAGCGGGCGGCATGATCTTTCCGCAACCGCTCATCGATGAAACGAAACAGCAGACCGGGCGCGACTGACGCGTTTCGATCTCGATTACGACCTGCCGCAACACCTGTTGCCGGAGTTTCCGGCGCCGATTTACCTGACGACGCGACCCGATCTCGGCGATGTCTCCAGGGGACAGCTCGTCACGCTCGCCAATTTCCACGAGTTGTTCAAGGACATCCTGAATCCCAAGCAGCTGGAAGGCCTCAGGTTGCTCGTGACGCCATTTCCACAGGCGCAGTTCAACGCGACCGAGGACCGGCGCGCGCTGACTGCTTTCCAGGGCGTGGCCTGTCTCGATTGTCACGCCAACGGGCATACCAATGCGGCCACGCATACCGTGGGCGACATCCGCCCCAACGAGCATCGGCACCGCATCGACACGCCATCATTGCGTGGCGTGAACATCCAGCGCCTGTTCGGCTCGCAGCGCGCGCTCAAGAGCGTGGAGGACTTCACCGAGTTCGAACAGCGCGGCCTACTTCGACGGCGATCCGGTGCAGGCGCAGAAGAAGGGAGTCAACATCCTGGAGCGCGGCAGCTAGGTGCACTTCATGGCCGAAATGCAATCGCTGTTCGATTTCCCGCCGGCGCCGAAGCTCAACGTGCTCGGCAGGCTCGATCCGGCCAAGGCGTCGCCCGTGGAGTTGCGCGGCAAGAAGCTCTTCTTCGGCAAGGGCCAGTGTTCGGGCTGCCACGTGCCGCCCTATTACACCGACAACCTGATGCA
Source organism: Steroidobacteraceae bacterium (assembly GCA_040878925.1). Classification (GTDB taxonomy): domain Bacteria; phylum Pseudomonadota; class Gammaproteobacteria; order Steroidobacterales; family Steroidobacteraceae; genus SCUD01. The sequence continues at coordinate 240,672 of JBBDLI010000014.1, forward strand.
CAACCTGCAGGTCGAACGGTTCTTCAAGGAAGTCATGATCAATGGCCGCAAGGCTTCCGCCGACGGCCCGATCAAGACATTTCCCTTGCGCGGCATCAAGGATTCCCCGCCCTACCTGCACGATGACCGCCTGTTGACGCTCGACGACACGGTGGAGTTCTTCAACCTCGTGCTCGGGACCAGGCTGAGCGCGCAGGAAAAGAAGGACCTGGTGGCTTTCATGCGCACCCTCTAGGAATGCGCGCATGACGGCCTGCATTACACTGTGCAGATGGCCGTCAGCGACGAGTTCCGGGAGTTCGTGCTCGAGCAGCTGCGGTCGTCCGGCCGGGTCGCATCGCGGCCGATGTTCGGCGGAGTCGGCCTCTATCTCGACGGCTTGTTCTTCGCGCTGATCGACGACGACACGCTCTATTTCAAGACCGACGATTCGAATCGGGCGCGCTGCGAACGTGCGGGATCCAAGCCTTTCTGTCCCTTTCCGGACCGGCCGGAGCAGCCGATGGCGTATTGGCAAGTTCCCGCCGAGGTCCTGGAGGACGGCGAGGAACTCGCCCAATGGGCACGCGAGGCGATGGCCGTCGCGCTCGCCGCTCGAATGCGAAGGCCGGCACGCCGCCGTTCGCCGTCGCGGCATCGTCCGGAGCCGCGGCGTTGAGCGCGAACCCCGTCGATGCGCTCGGGCGCCTGCGTCGCGAGTGGGAGCCGCGATTCAGGCAGTTCATCGAGGGCCAGGCAGGCACGGACCCCGGCCACGGCCTCGTACACCTGGAGCGGGTCGTCGCGACCGCGCTCCGCCTGGGGGCGGAGGAGAACGCGCGATCCGAGATCGTGCTGCCCGCCGCCTGGCTGCACGATTGCGCGCACGTTGCCAAGGATTCGCCGGAGCGCGCCAGTGCTTCGCAGCTTGCGGCGGAACATGCCGCTGGATTTCTTCGGAGCGCCGGCTATCCCGAGCAATTCCTGCCGGAGATCCGGCATGCGATCGAAGCGCATAGTTATTCGGCGGGAATCAAGCCGCGGACGATGGAGGCGAAAGTCGTCCAGGATGCGGACCGGCTCGACGCACTCGGCGCCATCGGCGTCGCGCGCTGCATTGCCGTCGGCGCCGCGCTCGGCCGGCCGCTCTATGAGCGCGTGGATCCGTTCTGTTCCGCGCGCGTGCCGGATGACGACGGCGCGTCGGTCGATCATTTCTATTCGAAGCTGCTGAGGCTCGCGGGCACGATGCAGACGGGAGCCGGCAGGCAGGAGGCCGAACGCCGGACCGCGTTCGTCCGGGCATTCATCGCGCAGTTGAAGACCGAGATCGGCCCTTGAGTCGCGGAGTTACGGCGGCGGCGGCACTGCAGAAGCTCTGCGACGGCAATGCGCGCTTTGCCGCCCATGCGCGCGGCACCGGCACACTCCTGACGGCCGCGCGGCGCGCTAAGCTGACCGCCGCGCAGGAGCCGTTCGCGATCGTGCTCGGCTGCTCGGACTCGCGTGTGCCAGTCGAGATCGTCTTCAACCAGGGCCCAGGGGACCTGTTCGTCATACGCGTCGCCGGCAACATCGTCGCGCCGTCGCTGGTCGGCAGCGTCGAGTTCGCGGCGGATCGCTTCGGCACCCGCCTGGTCGTCGTGCTGGGCCATTCCTCCTGCGGCGCGATTGCCGCGACGATCGAGGAGCTCCACCGCCCGACCGTGAATCAGTCGCCCAACCAGAAGGCGATCGTGGACCGGATCCGTCCGGGCGTCGAAAAGCTGGTGGCGAGCAAGGAAGACGAAGGCGCGCTCGCGGTGGAACATGCGGCGATGACGGCAAACGTCGCGGCCTCGGTCGATCAGCTACGCCACGGCTCCACGATCATCGAGGGTCTGATCGAATCCGAAGGGCTCGTCGTCATCGGAGCCTGGTATTCGCTCGAGACCGGCAAGGTCGAGTTTCTGGAAGAATCGCTAACGGGTTAACGCCGCAGCGAATGTCGCGGGATCGACATTGCCGCCGCTCACGACGATCGCCGTCGTGCGGCCGTGCAGCGGCAGCTTGCCGGCGAGGACTGCGGCGAGTGCGACCGCGCCGCCCGGCTCGATGACGAGCCGCAGGTGGCGGAATGCCCAGGCCATCGCGGACTCCACTTCGGCATCGCTGACGGCGACACCACCCGCCAGTAATTCGCGCATGAGCGCGAAGTTCAACACGCCCGGCGATGGGGACATCAACGCGTCGCAGATGGTTCGCTTGCCCGGCACGTTCGACTGGCGGTTGCCTGCCTCGAGCGAGCGGCGCGTGTCGTCGAATCCTTCGGGTTCGACGCAAAGCACTTCGGTCGTAGGGGAGAGTGCCCGGATCGCGAGCGCCGAGCCGCTCGCGAGCCCGCCGCCGCTGCAACCGATCAGCACCTGGTCCGGAGCGAGACCTAGCTCGCTCGACTGCTGCATCAGCTCGAGTCCCACCGTGCCCTGGCCCGCGATGATGTGCGGGTCGTCGAAGGCCGGGACGAGCGTGGCACCACGCTTCGCCGCAAGCCCGGCCGCGATCGCTTCGCGGCTCTCCCGATCGCGGTCGTACGGCACGATCTCCGCGCCCAGCGCGCGCGTGCCCTCGAGCTTGGCGCGCGGTGCATCCGAGGGCATGACGATCGTGGCTCGCATGCCGAGCATCTTTGCCGCCGCGGCGACGCCCTGGGCGTGATTGCCCGAGGAAAATGCGACGACGCCTCGGCGGCGTTCGTCGTCGTCAAGCTGCACCAGCCGGTTATAGGCGCCGCGGAACTTGAACGAGCCGGTGTGTTGCAGCGACTCGAGCTTCACGAGCAAGCGGCCGCCCGTCAACTCGTCGAGCGGCGTCGAAGCGAGGAGCGGAGTGCGCCGGGCGATGCCCGTGAGCCTTTCGGCGGCGGCCAGGACATCGTCGAAGCCGGGCAGGGCGCGGGATTCGTATTCCGCATTCATCGAATGCTATGTTACGCCGCATGCAAGGCGCATTGCGCTTGGCGCAGCCGCATGAGTGAATTCGAGGGGCGTTGTCTCTGCGGCGCGGTGAAGTTTGCGGTTACGCCGCCCACGCTCTTCTTCGCTCACTGCCATTGCCACTATTGCCGCGACGCGCACGGTGCCGCCTTCGTGAGCTGGGTCGGCGCCGCCGAAGCGCGATTCCGCTACCTGCCCGGCTCGACGGAACCGAAGTGGTACCAGTCGTCGCAACATAGCCGGCGCGGTTTCTGCCCGAACTGCGGCACCACGCTCTTATTCGCATCGACGATCTGCCCCGGAGAAATCCACGTCGCCCGGCCGGCGATCCAAGGTCCGATCGACCGCGAGCCGCAGTGCCATGTGTTCTACGACCAGCATGCCGAATGGATCGAGGTGGGGGACAAGTTGCCGCGATACACGAGCGAGGAGCCGGGCCTCGCCAAGTACAAGGCCGTGCGAAGCTAGGGATGCAAATCCTTCAGGCTGACAACCGGCTCCGAGCACTGCGGTCCGCGGCAGACGTAGGCGACCGTACCATCGCGCGCGCGCTTGCTCGCGAGCGCCTCGGGAAGATTTCTCGCATCTGAGGAAATTGCGATAACCATGCGACTTGGCGCGTAGTTTCGCGCGAGCTCCGCCGACCATTTCGCCGCTTCCGTCGCCGGCCCGCGAATGACGATGATCTCGACCGGATCCAGGTACTCCCCGAGCGCATTCAGCATCGCGGCATGCGCATGCGGCGCGCGCGCTAGCGATGGCCAGCCGCCGCGAATCACCGCCTCGGCCGCGTCCAGGTAGCGTGTCTCGCCGATCAGCCAGCCGAGGCGCGCGAGCGCCTGGGCAGCGACGCCGTTGCCGGCCGGCGTTGCATCGTCCGCATAACTTTTTGGGCGGTGCAGAGGTGGATCCTGTCCTGCGGCCGTGAACCAGAAGCCACCGTACTGCGCGTCAGCGAACTTCGCGAGCAGCGCATCGGCCAGTTCGCGGGCGAAGCGGAGATCCTCGACACGAAAGCTGGCCTGCATCAGCTCGAGCAAGGCATCGAGCAGGAAGGCGTGGTCGTCGAGATAGGCCGGAAATCGCGCCTTGCCGTCCTTCCAGGCTGCGAACAGGCTGCCGTCCCGCCAGCAGTTTTCCCGGAGAAAATCCACTGCGCGGCTGGCGGCATCGATGTGCGACTCCTCTCCGAGCAGGCGCCCGCTGATCGCGAAGCCGCGAATCGAGAGGCCATTCCAGCCTGTCAGGATCTTGTCGTCGAGCCCGGGTCTCACTCGGTCTTGGCGCGCGGCGAGCAATTTCGCGCGTGCCAAGTCAAGCAAGGCGGTGGCGTCGGGGACCGTCAGCGCGAGTTCTTCTGCCACGCGCCCAAGCTCGACGAAACCATGCAGATGCCACGCGCCCTCGAAGTTGGGCTCGCGGTCGAGGCCGTAACGGCGTGCGAAAACCCGATATTCGTCGGGGGTCAACAGCCCTTTGACTTCGTCGCGTTGCCAGGCATAGAAACGGCCCTCGTGTCCTTCGGAATCGGCATCGAGCGCCGCAAAGAACCCGCCTTCCGGCGAGCGCATTTCCCGCATGGCCCAGGACGCTGTCATGTTCGCGGCCCTACGCAGCGTCTCGTCGCCGGTCGCGACCGCCGCCTGCGCACAAAGGGCGAGCAGCGAACCGTTGTCGTAGAGCATTTTCTCGAAGTGCGGAATCATCCAGTACGGATCGACGGAGTAACGGCAGAAGCCGCCGCCGAGCTGGTCGAAAATGCCGCCTTCTGCCATGCGCCCGAGCGAGAACGCCGCCATGTGCAGGGCCTTGAGGTCAGGCTCCGGCCCGGACGCCGTGCCATGCCAGGCACGCAGCAACAGCTCGATGCTGGCGGCGTGCGGAAACTTTGGCGCGGGCCCAAAGCCGCCGAATCGCTCATCGAACCCCGCCTCGAAATGCCGGCGCGCCTGCGCGATCGGCTCGCGTGTAATCGCCTGCCCGGCGCCCGCGGTGGGTCGCAGAAGATCGTCGAACACGCCGCGGAGCGACGTATTCTGCGTCCGCACGCTGTCGCGCTCGTCGCGATAGAAGGCGGCGACGCGCTCGAGCAGGTCCGTGAACGCCGGCATGCCGTAGCGCGCCTGCTTCGGGAAATACGTGCCGCCGAAGAAGGGCGTGAGATCCTCCGGCGCCAGGAACATCGTGAGCGGCCAGCCGCCGCCGCGTTGCGTCAGGAACTGGTGCGCGAACTGGTACACCTTGTCGAGATCCGGCCGTTCCTCGCGATCCACCTTCACGTTGACGAAGAGCCGGTTCATGACGGCAGCAGTCGTCTCGTCCTCGAAGGATTCGTGCGCCATCACGTGGCACCAATGGCAGGCCGAATATCCGATCGACAGTAGGATCGGGCGATCCAGCTCCCGCGCTTTCGCGATTGCCGCCGGCCCCCACGGATACCAGTCGACCGGATTCGCGGCGTGCTGAAGGAGATACGGGCTCGTTTCGTCCGCGAGCCGGTTCTGCGGCCCTCTGGCTGGCTCGGCATGCATGGCGGTGCCGCCGCGGTCGGGTAGAATTGCGGCCACTATAGCCACCGCGCTCCGTTCCCGCGAATGCAGAGCATTGCCGAAACCGCCGCAGTCACCGGGCGCGCGTTGCCGCCGCTCGTGCTGAAACCGCAGGAGGAGCGCCGGCTCCAGGCCGGCCACCTGTGGGTCTTCTCGAACGAGGTCAATGTCGCCGCGACGCCGTTGACGTCCTTCGAGGCGGGCGCGCACGTGCAGGTGCGCTCGAGCAGCGACCGCTTCCTCGGCTACGCCTACGTCAATCCGCGCACGTTGATCAGCGCGCGGATCCTCGGTCGCGATCCCGACTATCCGCCCGGCACGTCCTTGCTCGTTCACCGGTTGAAGGTCGCGCTCGCGCTGCGCAGGCGCCTTTATCACGTGCCGTTTTATCGGCTCGTCTACGGGGAAGCGGATCTTCTGCCGGGGCTCGTCGTCGATCGCTATGGCGACGTGCTCGTCGCGCAGGTCAACACGGCGGGAATGGACGCCATGAAGGCGGAAATCCAGGAAGCGCTCGTCAGGGTCGTCGCGCCGAAGGCGCTCCTGTGGAAGAACGAATCCCCGATGCGGGAACTCGAGGGGCTCGATCGCCATGTTCAGACGGCGTTCGGCGAGGTCCCGGATTTCGTCGAAGTGCCGGAAGGCGGCGTCACGTTTCGCGTCCCGCTCGCCGCGGGCCAGAAGACCGGCTGGTATTTCGACCAGGCCGCCAATCGCGCGATGCTCAATCGTCACGTGCGGAATGCGCGCGTGCTGGACGTCTTCAGCTATGCGGGCAGCTTCGGCTTGCAGGCGGCGCGCGCGGGCGCCGCCGAAGTCACCTGCATCGATTCCTCGGCCGGCGCACTCGAGGCGGCGGCGGCGACGGCCGACGCCAACGGGCTCGAGGCCGAGCTGCTCCAGGGCGACGCGTTCGACGCGCTGGAAGCGCTCACTGCGGATCGCCGGCGCTTCGACGTGGTCGTGGTCGATCCGCCGGCGTTCATCAAGCGCAAGAAGGACCATCCCAAGGGACTCGCCGCCTACCGCCGCATCAACCAGCTCGCGATGCAGGCGCTCGACCGCGACGGGCTCCTCCTATCCTGCTCCTGCTCGTATCACCTCGGGCCCGGCGAGCTGACCGATTCCGTGCAGCGCGCGGCGCGGCATCTCGGGCGATTCGCGCAGCTCATCGTCGTCGGCGCGCAGGCGCCGGACCATCCCGTGCATCCCGCAATCGACGAGACGCGTTATCTGCGGGCCTTCCTGTTCCGGGTCACCGACTCATGCTGACCTATCCCGACATTGACCCGGTTGCGTTCGCGATCGGCCCGTTGAAGATTCACTGGTACGGCCTGATGTACGTAGTCGGCTTCATCGCCGGCTGGTGGCTCGCGCGCCGGCGCGCGGCGCAACCCGGCTCGACCTGGAAGCCGGTCGACGTGGATGACCTGATTTTCTTCGCCGCCATCGGCGTGATCGCGGGCGGGCGGCTCGGCTGGATTCTCCTTTACGGCTTCGACTCGATCCGCCAGTATCCCTGGTCGCTGATTCGCGTCTGGGAAGGAGGCATGTCCTTCCACGGCGGGCTGGTCGGCGTCATGGTCGCGGTCGCGCTCTTCGCCCGGCGGCGCGGCCGGCACGTCGCGGACGTGTTCGATTTCACCGCCCCCTTGCCGGCAATCGGCCTTTTTGCGGGCCGGATCGGCAACTTCATCAACGGCGAGCTGTGGGGCAAACCGACGGCTGCCCCTTGGGGCATGCAGGTTGACGGCAAGGTACTGCATCCTTCGCAACTCTATGAAGCGATCCTCGAGGGCGTCGTGCTGTTCGCCGTCCTATGGTGGTTCACGTCGAAGCCGCGCCCGCGCCTCGCGCCCGCGGGCCTGTTCCTGACTCTCTATGCGCTCTTCCGCATGGCAGTCGAATTCGTGCGTGTTCCCGATTCTCACATCGGCTACCTGGCCTTCGACTGGCTGACGATGGGCCAGTTGCTGTCCCTGCCCGTGCTCGCGACCGGCCTCGCCATGCTCGCGTGGTCGCAGGCCCGCCGCGAGCCATCTGGGAATTTCGCCTGAGATGCGTGCCTATCTCGACTTGATGCGACTGGTGCGGGAGCGGGGATTGCGCAAGACCGATCGCACCGGCACCGGCACGCTCTCGGTGTTCGGCCATCAGCTTCGCTTCGACCTGGCCGCGGGCTTTCCGCTCGTGACGACCAAGCGCGTGCACGTCAAATCCGTGATCGAAGAGCTGCTGTGGTTCCTGCGCGGCGAAACGAATGTCCGCTCGTTGCAGGAGCGGGGCGTGACTATCTGGGACGAATGGGCGGACGCGGAGGGCGAGCTCGGCCCCGTTTACGGCAGCCAGTGGCGCGCCTGGTCCGCGGCGGACGGGCGGCGCATCGACCAGATCGCGCGCGTGATCCACCAGTTGCGGCACGAGCCGGATTCGCGCCGCATCATCGTCAGCGCCTGGAATGTCGGCGAGCTCGAGAAAATGTCGCTCGCGCCCTGCCATGCGTTTTTCCAGTTCTACGTGGCCGATGGCCGGCTCTCATGCCAGGTCTATCAGCGCAGCGCCGACATCTTCCTGGGCGTACCGTTCAACATCGCCTCGTACGCGCTCCTGACCCACATCCTTGCGCAACAGGCGGATCTCTCGGTCGGCGATCTCGTCTGGTCCGGTGGCGATTGCCATCTCTATCTCAATCACCTGGCCCAGGCGGACATCCAGCTCGAGCGCGCGCCACAGCCCTTGCCGACGCTCGCGCTGCTGCGCCGGCCGGCGGACGTCGCTGATTACAAGAACGAGGATTTCCAGGTCCTCGGCTACGAGCCGCATGCCGCGATCCGCGCGCCTGTCGCGGTTTGAGCGAAGCGCATGAAGCAATCGCCCGTCGCGCTCGTTGCGATGGCGGACAACGGCGTGATCGGCCGCGACAACCGCCTGCCCTGGCACCTGCCCGACGATCTGCGGCGCTTCAAGTCGCTCACGATGGGGCACGCGCTGCTCATGGGCCGGCGCAGCTTCGAGTCGATCGGGCGGGCTCTCCCCGGGCGGCGCAATCTGGTGCTGACGCGAAACCCCGCATGGCAGGCCGCGGGTTGCGAAAGGGTCGCGACACCGGCCGCCGCGCTTGCGGCGGCGGGCGACTCGACCCTGTTCGTGATCGGCGGCGCGGAAGTGTTCTTGGCCTGCTGGCCGCTCATGCATCGCGTCGAGCTGACCGAGGTTCACGGTGCGATCGAAGGCGACACGCGCTTACCCGGTTTCGATCGGCGGCAGTGGCGGGAGATTTTCCGGGAAGAGCACTCCACGGACGCGCGGCATGCCTGGCCGTTCAGCTTCGTGACGCTCGTGAGGAACCTCTGATTGACCTTCGCGTGGGGCGCGTTACGCGCCCCACGCGAAGGTCAATCAGAGGTTCCCAGGGCGTTGAGCTCGCCCTCGATCAGCACGACCGCCCGCCAGCAGTCTTCGTAGGAGTTGTAGAGCGGCGCGGGCGCAAGGCGTATGACGTCGGGCTCGCGCCAGTCGCAGGTGAGGCCCCGGGCAAGCAGTCGCTCGAACACAACGCGCCCGCTGCCGCGCGCTCCGCGCAGGCGCACGGAAAGCTGGGCGCCGCGCCCTTCGGGCTCTCGCGGCGTCAGGATCCCGATCCGATCGCCAAGGCGCTCCTCGAGCAGTTTTTCGAGCCACGCGGTCAAGGCGATCGAGCGGGCGCGAAGTGCCGCCGGGCCGGCGGCCGCGAACTGGGCGAACGCGGCCTGCAGCGGCACCATACCGAGCAACGGATGATTGCTGACCTGCCAACCGGCAGCGCCAGGGTACGGCCGAAATTCGTTCCCAAATTCGAATCGTGATTGAAGGTCGTTTCCCCACCAGCCCGCGAGGCGCGGCGCGCCGGTAGCGAAGTGCCGCTCGTGCACGAAAGCGCCGGCCGTGGCCCCCGGGCCGCCGTTCAGGTATTTGTACGAGCACCACACCGCGAAGTCCGCATTCCAATCGTGCAGCGCGAGCGGCACGTTGCCGATCGCGTGGGCGAGATCGAAGCCCACGACGGCGCCCACGCGATGGGCCGTCTCGGCGAGCCCATCCAGGTCGAGCCACTGCCCGGTCAGGTACTGGATGCCGGGCAAAAGCACGAGCGCAAGCCGCGCGCCCTGGCGCTCGATCTCGGCAACGAGATCCTCGTGCCGCAGCAGGTGTTCGCCCGGCCGGGGCGCGACCTGGGCGAATGAGCTCGCAGGATCGCGCCCATGCCATCCGAGCTGCGACACGACCGCGTAGCGATCGGAAGGAAAGGCGCCCTGCTCGATCAGAATGACGTGACGCTCGCGCGTGGGCCGGTAAAAGCTCGCCATCAGGAGGTGCAGGTTGATCGTCAGCGAGTTCATAACGATCACTTCCGCGGTCTTCGCGCCGGCGAGCAGGGCGGCGGTCGGCGCGAGGCGCTCGTGCAGGTTCAGCCAGTCCGCGTCCGGATCGTGGTAGCCGAGCACGCCGAGCCGCTGCCACTCCGCCATGAAATTCTGGACGTCTTCCGCGGCGCGGCGCGGCTGGAGGCCGAGCGAGTTGCCGCAGAGGTAAAGGACCGGCTTGCCGTCGGGGGTCCGCGGGAAATGGAATTCCATCCGGCGCGCCGTCGCCGGGTCGGCGGCATCGAGCGCAATCGCCGCATCGAGCGACAGGTCCGCCTTCATTCGAACTGCACCGCGTACAGGAGCGGCCGGGACGGCGCCGCATCCGTGAGGAATGCCGGGATCTGCAGATCGAGCAGGTAGAAGCCGTCCGCGATGCGCGGTTCGATCCAGGCGAGCTCGGTGATGCTCGCGTGGGGCCGTTTCGCTTCGCTCGCCCGCCGCGACCCGGCGGGCAGCCCGAAGAAAATGCGGTGCGCCAGGAGGCGGCCGCCGTCGTCGGCGCGATCCGCGGACGGCAGGTCCAGCACCAGGTGCTCGATCCCGGATTCGACGAGCCAGGCGGCAGCCTGGCGGGAGAGATACGGCGCGGGCGCTGGACCGGCATACGCGCGCATCGGTCCTTTGCCTGCGCCCTCGGTGCGAATGACCAGGGCGTTCGGCGCGGGACCCGGATGCCGGGCGCAAGCGGCGCGGAGCGCCGCGGCCGTGATCAATCGATCGCCCGCGGCGGGAGGCGGATCGCCGGCTTCCGTCGAATCGACGGCAAGCGCCGGCTCGATCGAAACCAGGAGCGCGAACAGGACGCCGCCCGACAGCCTTTCCGTGACGGCGACGCGCTCATCCGTGAGATGCCCGACGCATTCGGTATGCGTGCCATTGCAATGCGGCGCGAGCGTGACGAGCTCGCAATTGCAGCTCCCGCCGGCGCGCGTATCGCCCACAAAGCCACCCGCGCGGAATGGCCGGGCGCTTGCCGGCGGCGCATCGAAAAAGGAGGGTTGCGGGCCCGTAAAATCGAGTGGAACCGCGATCGAGAGGGGCTTCGCAAAGTCGGCTCGGAGCCACCGGCCCCCGGCCTCGAATCGCATGACGGTCATCGTGCAATTATAATCGCGCGCCACCGATGGAACCGGACAGGCCGCCTCCGGTCTGAAGTACGGAACCGCTGACAGGAGCATTTGACATGGCGTCGCGCGCCGGAATCGTGATGTGCGCCTTGCTTGCCGCGACACCCGCCCTTGCGGACGAGACCCTGCCGACCGAGGAAGCCGCCGCCTGGACGAAGCACGAAGTCAACTTGCAATACATGGGATTCACCACCCGCTACACCTGCGGCGGATTGCGGAGCAAGGTCAGGCTCCTCCTGAAACATCTCGGCGTGCGGGACGACGTCAAGATCCTCGAGCGCGGCTGCGAGTTCGGCTACGAGCGCGTGGCGGATTTTCCGCGGCTGAAGATCACCTTCTACGCGCCGGCGATTCCGGAGCAGGGCGCCCGCGACGTCGGCGAGCCGGTGCTCGGCGTCTGGAAGCCGGTCGTCATCAAGCGCAATTCTCCGAAGGGACTGGAAATGGGCGATTGCGAGCTCGTGGAAATCTTCCGCGACCGCGTGCTGCCGAAGTTCCTCACGCGCTCGGTCGAGGGCGACGTCAACTGCATCCCGCATCAGCTCGTCGGCAACCGCATCAACCTGCGATTTGAGGTGCTGACGGGAATCCAGTCGGTGGATGCCGCCCGGGCCCAGACTTACTGACAGCGCAGCAACACCGGCTCTTCTTCCCGGTCCAGCCTGAGCGCGCAGAGCGCGCCGCCCCAGACGCAGCCCGCGTCGAGACCACGCAGTCCCGGCTCCGACAGGTAGCCGAGCGCCGACCAATGCCCGAACACGATGGCGTCCTTGCGCGTCGCGCGCTCGGGATGCCGGAACCAGGGTATGGCCTTGGCGGGCGCCTCGGCGATCGTTCCCTTGAGCGCGAGCATCAGCCGTCCGTCGCCGTCCACGAAGCGCAGGCGTGTCAGGCAGTTGACCGCAAAGCGCAGGCGATCGATGCCGGCGAGTTCCGGCGACCAGCGGTCCGGCCGATCCCCGTACATGCCGGAGAGCAGCACGGCGGGATCGCGGCGCAGCGCTTCTTCGACTTCGCGCGCACATTTGCTGGCCTGCGCGAGCGTCCATTGCGGCGGCAGCCCGGCGTGGATGAGCGTCCATCCGAGCGCCTTGTCGCGATGCAGCAGGGGGCGCGCAGCGAGCCACGCGAGCAGCTCGGCCGCGTCCGGCGCGTCGAGCACCGCCTCGAGCTCAGGTTCGCGCTTGCGCACGGTCGCCGGCGCCCAGGCCATCGCGAGCAGGTGGAGGTCGTGGTTGCCGAGCACGACGGTCACGCAGTCACCCAGCGCGCGCACTTCGCGGAGCACCGCGAGCGAGGCGGGCCCGCGATTGACGAGATCGCCGGTGAGCCACAGCCGGTCGCGCGCGGCATCGAAGCGGATCCGCGCGAGCAGCGCCATGAATTCCGCATGGCAGCCCTGCAGGTCGCCGATGGCGTAGTGGGCCATCGAGATGCCTAGTGAATCGTGCCGGGAATCGCGAGCGTGAAAGCCGGAATCTGCGCGTCGAAGCGCACGCCGTTGTCGGCCACCATCTGGTAGGAACCGTGCATCGAGCCGACCGGCGTCTCGAGCACCGCGCCGCTCGTATACCGGAAACCCTGTCCGGGCATCAGGTGCGGCTGCTCGCCGACCACGCCTTCACCGCGGACTTCCTGGACCTTGCCGTTGGCGTCCGTGATGAACCAATGGCGGGTCAGAAGCTTCGCCGGTGAGGCTCCGCGATTGCGGATCGTGATGGTGTAGGCGAACACGAATCGCCGCTCCTCGGGATCCGACTGGTCTTCGAGATAACGCGTGTCGACGTCGACCGTGATCAGGTTTTCGTCGGATTCGTCCATCAACGCACCTGGCGAACGCGCACCGCCAGCACGTCGCAGGGCGCGGCGTGCAGCACGGTGTCTTCGGTGAAATTGACGAGGATCGAGGGCCCGCGGCGCTCGCGGCTGCCGAGCATGATGAGATCCGCCTGCTGCTCTTGCGCCGCCCGCACGATCTCCGCCTTGATGTTGCCGGCGGTCACCTGGCGCCGGGCGGAGCCGATTCCGAGCTTCGCGGTCAGCTCTGCGAGCCGTTGCGTCGCGCGCTGCACCAGTTCTTCCTCGATCTGCACCGCCGGAAGCAGCGTCTCACCCATGGGCTCCACGGGAACGTACTCGACGACGTGCAGGACCGAGAGCTCCGCGCCGGTCAAGCCGGCGAGATCCCGCGCGCGCGCGGCGATCTGCTCGCTTTGTTCGCCGAGATCGACGACCAGCAGGATCCGGCGATAGATGCTCATCGTGCGGCCATTATAGCGCCGCCAGTGCTGCGAACTCGGCCGGAGAAAGTGTTTCCGGGCGGCGGTCCGCGTCGATTCCGGCCGCGGCAAACTGGTCCGCCCCGACCAGGCCTCGCAGGGAATTCCTGAGTGTCTTGCGGCGCATCGAGAAGGCGGTGGCGACGAGTCGCGCAAATCGCGGCCGATCCGGCAGTGGAAATGGATCGGCCGCATGCGGCACGAGCCGCACGATCGCGGAGTCGACGGCGGGCGGCGGCTGGAACGCGCCGCGCCCGACGCGGAACAGGGCCTCAGCGCGGCAGGCCGCAGCGAGCATCACGGTCAGGCGGCCATACGTCTTGGACCCGGGTGGAGCGACGATGCGGTCGACGACCTCCTTCTGAAGCATGAAGTGCATGTCGGCGATGACCGCCTGGGCTCCGAGCAGGTGAAAAAGGAGCGGCGTCGAGATGTTGTATGGCAGGTTTCCGCAGACGCGGAGTTTGGCGCCGCTGCCCTGCAAAGCCTCGAAATCCGTCTCGAGCGCATCGCCCTCGTGCACGATCAACTCGCCGAAGCCCGCAGAGCGCTCGCGGAGCACCGGAATCAGGTCGCGATCGATCTCGATCGCCTCCAGGCGCCCGCAGCGCTTGAGCAACGGCCGCGTCAGCGCGCCGCGGCCCGGGCCGATCTCGACGAGACGTTGCCCCGGCTGCGGGTCGATCGCCGCGACGATGCGGGCAAGGACGCCGGGATCGTGCAGAAAATGCTGGCCGAAGCGCTTGCGCGAACGGATCATCCAAGTCGCAAAGCGAGGTCGATCGCCTCGAAGAGACTGCCGGGATCCGCGCGGCCGGTGCCGGCGAGGTCGAGCGCGGTGCCGTGATCGACCGAGGTGCGGTGAAACGAAAGGCCGAGCGTCACGTTGACCGTGCGGCCGAAGCCCGCGTGCTTGATCACGGGCAGTCCCTGGTCGTGATACATGGCGAGCACCGCGTCGGCGGCTTCGAGTGCCGACGGAGTGAACGCGGTATCCGCGGGCACCGGCCCGCTCACCGCGAGCCCGCGCGCGCGAAGCGCGGTGACGGCCGGGCCGATCACCTCGATTTCCTCGCGCCCGAGATGACCGCCTTCTCCGGCGTGCGGATTCAGGCCGCAGACGACGATGCGGGGCGCCTCGAGACGGAAAGCGTTTCGCAGTCCCTCGTCGAGGACGGTCACGGTCCGCTCGAGCGATTCGCGCGAAATGTGACGCGGCACCTCCGCGAGCGGCAGGTGCGTCGTCGCGAGCGCAATCCGGAGACCGCCCGCCACGAGGAGCATCACGGGATGGGCGCCGCCGCCCTTGCCCGCGAGGTATTCGGTGTGCCCCTGGAATGCGATGCCTGCGTTATTGATCGAGGATTTCTGGACCGGCGCCGTTACCATCGCCGCGAAGCGCCCGGCAATGCAGCCTTCGGCCGCGGCGTCGATCGTGCTGAGCACGTAGCGCGCATTCGCCGGATCAGGGCGGCCCGGTTGCGCCTCGCGGCCGAGGGTCGCGGCCAATACCGGCATGCTGCCGGCCCGGTGCGGAACGGGCGGGGACTGGCCGGTCCATGTGCGGAAGTTGATCGACAATCCGAGGAGCGCCGCGCGCGCGGCGAGGAGCGCCGGATCGCCCGCGAAGACGAGCTCACACGGCCAGTCTGCAAGGGCCGCCGCCAATGCAATGTCGGGTCCGATGCCGGCGGGCTCGCCGGTCGTGACGACGAGGCGCCTCTGGCTCAGGGGTTCCGGATCTCGACGTAGGCCTCGTCGCGGAGTCGTCGCAGCCACAGTTCGGTTTCCTCGTCGACCTTGCTTTCACGCAACGCGGTCAGCACGCGCTGCCGGCGCAGCTCGTCGCTCTGGTCGTGCGTGCGCCGCCCCAGGAGCTGCACGATATGCCAGCCGAACTGGCTGCGAAATGGCTCGCTGATTTCGTCCTGCCCGAGGGTCGCGAGCGCATTCTCGAATTCGGGATCGAAGGTGCCGGGCGAGTTCCAGCCGAGATCTCCGCCGCGGCTCGCGGAGCCGGGATCCTCCGACGTGACGCTCGCCAATGCGGCGAAATCCTCACCGGCAAGGATGCGGTCCCGCAATGCGGTGAGCCGCTGGCGGGTCGTCGCGTCGTCCTGCACCTCGTTCGGCCGCATCAGGATGTGGCGCGCGTGGATCTGCTCGATCATCACCGGCCCGCTTTCGCCGCCGCGCGTCTCGTCGAGCCGGATGAGATGGAATCCCGTCGGCGTGCGCACCGGCTCGCTGACGTCGCCCGGGCTCATGCCGGTGACGAGTTCCCCGATGAACTGTGGCAGCTGGCTCATCTGCCGCCAGCCGAGCTTGCCGCGCTCCAGCGCGGACTGCGCCTGGGAGTAGGCGAGCGCCAGCTGGCCGAAGTTCTCTCCACCCGCGGCGCGCCGGTGGATGTCCCGCGCAAGTTCCTCCACCTTCGCCATCTGGTCGGACGTGGCGGACTCCGGCAGCGACAGCAGGATGTGGGAAACGTCGTATCCCGTGTTCGCGTCGCTCTGGCCGGCCTCGCGCTCGAGCGCCTGGTCCAGCTCGCGCGGCGAGACGTAGATGCGTGGAAACACGTCGCGCTGGCGCAGCAACGAGAGCATGATTTCGCGCCGCATTTCGTCACGATATGCAGCGTAATCGATTCCTTGCGCCTCGAGCGCGAGCGGCATCTGCTCGAAGGGGATGCTGTTGCGCTTCGCGACGTCGCGTAGGGACTCGTTCAGCATCTCGTCCGGAACCTGGACGCCGAGGCGCGACGCACGCTGCACCTGGATCTCCTGGAGCACCAGGCGTTCCAGCACCTGTTGGCGGATCACGTCCGGGGGCGGGAGCTGCGTGCCCTGGCCGCGGAGGCGATCGGTGATCAGCAGCGTCTGGGAGTCGAGCTGGCTCTGCAACACGATGCCTTCGTTGACGACGGCCACCACGCGGTCGAGCGGGTCGCCGCTCGAGGTGAGCTCGCGTGTCTGCGCGAAGGCCGCGCCGGACAGCAATGCCGCGCACAGTAAACCAGTCAGGATTCGGCTCATGATTCGCCCGCGTCAGGGTAGGGTGGCTGCGGAGGCGGGGGAGTATCCCCGAATGCCGCGTTCCAGGAAAGCATCGTTGCGGGTTCCGACCGACGAGAGTCCCTTGAGTTCCACCTGCAGCATCACCGAGGTGTCGTTTTCGCCCGTCCGATTGGAAACGTAGTTCCGCCCGAGCAGGCGAACCCGCCAGCAACAGCCGGTGTACTCGAAGCCCGCGAAGCGGTCGATCGACTTGTTTTCCTTGGTCGAATAGACCTGACGCGCGTAAATTTGCCAGGAAGGCGACAACCGCCAGGCGAAGGCCGCGTCCCACTGCTCGAGCAGCGCCTCGCGGTAGCGATAACTCAGGTTGACGACGGTATCGGGGCGCGGCCGGTATTGAATACCCGCCTCGCCGCGCAGGGTGTTCGACGCCTCGCCGTCGTATTCCATCGCAAAACGCGCGCTCCAGTCGCGCCATGCGGTCAGATCGATTTCTCCCACGAGGTTCGAGGAGTTCCGCGTCTCGGGCACTTCGCCCGGCAGCACGACCCGCGGGCTCTCGAAGTAAAAACGCTGGCCGATGGTCGCCGTCAGGTACTGCTGGCCGCTTTCCGCGCCCAAGAGCCGCGTCGTCAGGCCGGCGGCCAGCTCGTTGGCGTCGCCAAGCCGATCCGCGCCGACATAGCGGTTGCTGCGGAAGAGCTGCACGAGATTGAGGTCCGGCAGCGCCGTGTCGAACACCGGAAAATCGGTCTGGTCCCGGAACGGAATCCAGGTGTAGCGCATGCGCGGTTCGAGTGTCTGGACCAGGTGATCGCGCGAACCCGCCTCGCGCTCGAACACGAGACCGGCGTCCAGCGCAAGAATCGGTGCTGAGCGATCGGGCGTGTCGTCGGCGGCCGGGTCCAGATCCGACAACTCGTATGCGGTAGCGCGCCACGCTGCGCTCGGCTCGAAGTGATAACCGGGACCGCGCGCCGGCCAGGCAATTCGCGGCATGACATCGGCGCGGAGCCCCGTGACGCCCGCGTCGCGCTCGAACCAGGTCGTCTCGGCATCCAGCGAGGCTTCGAGGCCACTGCGGACGGGCCACAGGCCGGTGAACGCGAGCTGCGGGAGGCGCGAATACGGCCGGGACTGCGGATCCACCGTGAGATCGATCGTCTGGAAATCCTGCACACGTCCGTCGAAGCGCCAGCCCTGGCTGAGCCACGCGAGATGGATGTAGCGGTCGAGGAACGTGATGCTTGTGCCGTCTGGACCCAGCCCGAAATCCTCGAAGTACCGGGTGTCGCTCACTTCAGCGAGGTTCGCGTCGATGCGAAGCCGCTCGCCGAGATCGGTCCGGTGCATGAGCGTGCCGAGCCACCGGTCACGACCGGCAAGGTCGTCGCCTGGCAGGAATCGTGTATCGAGGTCGCCGCGGCTCCGCTCCGTGAGGTAACGATATTCCGCGCCCAGTCCGAATCCGCGCCGCGACAGCAGGAACGGCGTCAGTGTCAGGTCGTAGTTCGGCGCCAGGTTGAAGTAGTACGGCACGCCGAGCTCGAATCCGCTCTTGTCGGAAGTGCCGAAGGAGGGAAACAGGAAGCCCGATTTGCGGGCGTCGCCGACCGGAAACGAGATCACCGGCGTGTAGAGAATCGGAATGCCCTTCAGGTCGACGCGCACATTGCGGCCCCGGCCCTGCTGCGTCTTCTGGTCGATATCGATACCGGAGGCGCGAATCATCCAGTCCTCCTTGCCGGCAGGGCAGGTGGTGAATCGCACTTCGCGGAGCTTCAGCTCGCCCTCGGAAGTCATCTTGAGGGTGGCCGCGGATCCTCGTGCCGGGCGCGCCGGCAGCTCGAACTCGGTACCGGTGAACTCGCCGGTGCCGCGCGCATCCCAATTGCCCGTGCCGCCCTTCAGGCGCAGATCTGGCGAGCGGTACTCGACGTCGCCCTCGACTTCGAAGCGGCGTTCCGACGCGTCATAGGTTGCCGACTCCGCGGACAGCTCGCGCGCGCCCTGCTTGATCGTCACGCCGTCGGTGAGCTTCGCATCGCCCTCGCGCGTGACCTCGGCGCCGCCGCTCTTGACCTGCACCGGCAGCTCGTCCGGCCCGGTGACCGAGACGCCGTCGGGCGCCGAATCGGCAGCAACCGCAGGATCGTCGTACGCCGGCCACACGCATTCGTCCGCCGCCGCCTGCGGCAGCATGCCGGTCGTTGCAAGCAATGCGATGAAGCGTCGCGAAATCACAGGAGTCGGGAAGTCTATAATGCGAGCCCCCCGGTCGTCGCCTGCGCATGACAACGAACGACAACGCCGATCCGCGGCTGCAACGACTCGAACGCTGGATCGCGGGACTCCCTGGCCTGCCGATCGAGCGCATCGCGCCCGCGTCGGTGGACGCGAGCTTCCGGCGCTACTTCCGCGTGCATCGCGGCGGCGGCACGCAGATCGCGATGGATGCGCCTCCGGAGCGCGAGAACCTCGACGCCTGGCTCCGCGTCGCGCGGATGCTCGCGGCGACCGGCGTTCACGTGCCGCCAGTGATCGCGGTGGATGCCGAACAGGGCTTCGTGCTGATCGGGGACCTCGGACGGCAGCACTATCTCGAGGCACTCGGCAACGGCGCCGATCCTGAGCCGCTCTACGCGGATGCGATCGACGCGCTGGTGCTCATGCAGTCGGGCGATCCCGCCTCCGCTGCGGAGCTGCCGCCCTATGACCACGAGCTCCTCCACCGCGAGCTCGAGCTGTTCAGCGAATGGTTCACGGCGCGGCATCTCGGCCTGTCGCCTGACGCCACGGAGCGGCGCGCGGTGGCCGACGCCTTCGACTGGCTCTCCGAAGAGGCACTCGCGCAACCCAAGGTGCTCGTGCATCGCGACTACCACTCGCGCAATCTCCTGGTGCGCCCGGAGGGCAATCCGGGGATCGTCGATTTCCAGGACGCAGTGCACGGGCCGGTCAGCTACGACCTCGTGTCGTTGCTCAAGGACTGCTACGTCGTCTGGCCGCGAAAGCAGATGCTCGCCTGGCTCGATCGCTACCGGACGCGGGCCGCCGCGGCAGGGCTTGACGTCGGCGCAAGCCGCGACGTGTTCCTGCAATGGTTCGACCATATGGGACTGCAACGCCATCTAAAGGTACTCGGCATCTTTTCGCGGCTGTGGCATCGAGACGGAAAGCCGGGCTATCTCGCCGACTTGCCGCGCGTGCTCGACTACACGCTCGAGGCGACGGCCGCGCTGCCGCAACTCGCCGCCTTCGACGCGTACCTGCGGAAGCAAGTCGTGCCGGCGTTTGCTGCCGTCTCCCGCCGCACAGGTCATCCGCGTTGAAAGCGATGATCCTGGCTGCGGGTCGTGGCGAGCGCATGCGCCCGCTGACCGAGAAGTTGCCGAAGCCGCTCCTCGAGGCCGGCGGTCACCGGCTGATCGAGTATCATCTTGCCGCGCTCGCGAAACATGGCATCGGCGAGGTCGTCATCAATCTCTCCTGGTTCGGCGGGCACATCCGTGAAGCGCTCGGCGACGGCAAGGCGCACGGCCTCGCCATCCGCTACAGCGAGGAAGGCCCCGAACCGCTTGGAACCGGCGGCGGACTCTTCGCGGCGCTGCCGCTGCTCGGCACGGAACCCTTCCTGGTCGTCAATGGCGACATCTGGTCCGACTTCGCGCTGAAGTCGCTGAAGCCGCCGCCGGACTCGTTCGCGCACCTCGTGCTGGTGGCCAATCCGGGGCATCATCCGGAGGGCGATTTCGGCGTCGATTCCGAAGGACGGATTCACCCGCGGCCGGAGCGGCTGACCTACTCCGGCATCTCGGTGCTGCACCCGCGCCTGTTCGAGGGTTGCGAACACGGCGTGTTTCCGCTCAGGCCGCTCCTGGACCGTGCAATGCAATCCGGCCGTTTGACCGGGCAACGGCATGCCGGCGCCTGGACCGATGTCGGCACGCCCGAGCGCCTCGCGGCACTCGACTCGGAACTCCGTCTCGGAAAGGCGAGGCACCCGGTCCTGTCGTCCCCAGTCGGCTAAAATGTCGCCGAGAACGCCGCGGGAAGATTCATAAGTGCCTGATCTGAAAGGTATCCCAATTCAGCTTGAGCGGCGGCCCGTGAAGAGCGGCGAGAAATTCGTCACGCCCCAGGGATTCACCGCGATTCGCGATGGCATCAAGCGGAACGCCAGCTCTCTCGGCTTCACGCCGGGTGCGAAACCGAAATGGCTGCGGGCACCGCTCGCGACCGGTGCGCGCTACGAAGCGCTGCGTCACACCGTGCGCGAGCATCGCCTGAGCACGGTCTGCGAGGAAGCGCATTGTCCGAACATCGGTGAGTGCTGGAACGCCGGCACGGCCACCTTGCTGTTGATGGGCTCGGTCTGCACGCGCGCCTGTCGATTCTGCGCGGTCGATACCGGCAATCCGCGCGGCTGGCTCGACGCAGAGGAGCCCGCAAACGCCGCGCGGACCGTCGCCTTGATGAATCTTGGCTATGTCGTTCTGACCTCCGTCGATCGCGACGACCTGCCGGACGGCGGCGCCGGGCATTTCGCCGCCTGCGTGCGCGCGATCAAGGCCGCGAGCCCGCGGACGGCGGTCGAGGCGCTGACGCCGGACTTCCAGGGCGTGCAGGCGGATGTCGAGACCGTGGTCGATTCGGGCGTCGAGGTGTTCGCGCAGAACGTCGAGACGGTCGCGCGCCTGACCCATCCGGTGCGCGACCCGCGCGCGGGTTACCGGCAGACGCTCGACGTGCTCGCCCACGCCAAGCGGTATCGCCCGTCGGTGCTCACCAAGACGAGCTTGATGCTCGGACTCGGGGAAACCGAGGACGAGCTGCTGCAGACGATGGATGACCTGCGCGCAATCGGCTGCGACCTCCTGACGCTCGGACAGTACCTGCGGCCGACCGCGAACCACCTCCCGGTCGCGTGCTTCGTGACACCGGAGAAATTCCTGGAGCTCCGCGAAGCGGCCCTCGAGCGCGGATTCCTCGAATGCGTTGCCGGGCCGATGGTCCGTTCGAGTTATCGGGCCGAGCGCGCGCTCGCCGGCAACAACTGCGGCATTCCGGCCGGCTGATGCATCCGTTTCCGCATCGCTACCAGGTCACGGTCGGCGCGACGCCCGAGGGTGCGCTGCAGTTGAATGCCGAAGGCCTCACCGAAATCGCCTCGCTGCCGCCGCCCCAGTTCGGCGGCCCGGGCGGCTACTGGTCGCCGGAGACGCTGCTGCTCGCCGCGGTCGGCGACTGCATGATGCTGACATTCCGCGCGATCGCGAAGGCCTCGCGCTTCGAGTGGCGCGAGCTATCGGCGAACGTGGATGGACTTCTCGAGCGCATCGACGGGAACAGCCGCTTCACGCGGATCGAGACGCGCGTGCGGCTCGTCGTGCCGGCGGGCGCGGATGCCGGGCGGGCGCGCAAGCTCCTCGAGAAGGCGGAGCAGGGCTGCCCGGTCTCGAATTCCCTGACGGCGGAGCGCCATCTCGAGTGCGAGGTCGTCGAATCCACGTGAAGGCGATCGTCCGGCACTTCGGCCGGGTGGACTATGCACCGACCTGGCGCGCGATGCAGGCGTTCACGGATGCGCGCGACGCGGACACGCCGGACGAGCTTTGGTTCCTCGAGCATGCGCCGGTGTACACCCAGGGGCTGAACGGCAAACCGGAACACCTGCTCGCCACCGGGGATATTCCGGTCGTCGGCATCGACCGCGGCGGCCAGGTGACCTACCACGGGCCGGGCCAGCTCGTGATGTACGCGCTCGTCGACCTGCGCCGCCGTGGCATCGGCGTGCGCGAGCTCGTCATGGCGCTCGAAAACGCAGTGATCGCTCTCGCGGCGCGACACGGTATTAAGGCTTTGGGGCGGCGCGATGCGCCCGGAGTCTATGTGCGCGGACGGAAGCTCGCGAGCATCGGGCTCCGCGTCCGGCGCGGGTGCAGCTACCACGGGCTCGCGCTCAACGTGGACATGGATCTCGAGCCGTTCCAGCGCATCAATCCCTGCGGCATGGCGGGACTCGCCATGACCCAGCTCGCGGACGAAGGCGTGGCGATCGGCGTGCAAGGCGCGGCGCAGGAACTCGCGCCGCTCGCCTGCGATGCGCTCGGTCTCGAATGGAACGAGAGCTGGCCTCAGAGCGCGACCAGCACCACCCCGCTGTCTGTCAGGTCCTGGTAGATCCGGTCGAGCTGCGCGCGGCTTTCCGCGTGGATCGTGTAGGTAAGCGCGAGGAAGCGCCCCTTGCTGCTCATGCGCTCGCTGATGCGGTCCGCGGCGAGCGCGCCCGCGTGGCGCTCTACGATCGCGAGCGTGAGGGTGCGGAACGACTCCGAGTCGCGCCCCATCACCTTGATCGGAAATTCGCAGGGGAAATTGAAGAGCTCCTCGGGCGTGCTCATGCCGGCAACTCGGTCGAGAACTCCCGCCGGGTCGCGATGAAGCCGACGTAGATCTTGCGAAACACCGGGCCGGGCGTCCTGGCTCCCAGGGGCCGGCCGTCGAGCGTCGTGACGGCCCGGATGCCGCCACCCGCCGAGGCGATGAGGATCTCGTCGGCGGCGCGGAGCTCCGCTTCGCTCACGGGACGGCGTTCCGAGGCAATGCCCGCGCGTTCTGCGAGCTCGAAAAGCACGCCACGGGTCGTGCCGGGGAGAATCGCATTCGTCTGCGGCGGTGTCGCGATCCGGCCGTCCTTCACGACGTGCGCACTGCTGGTGCTGCCCTCCGTGAGCTTGCCATTTCGCAGCAGGACGGTCTCCGCCGCGCCGGCGTCGGCCGCCATCCATCGATGCAGGACGTTGCCGAGGAGCGAAGTCGACTTGATGTCGCAGCGCGCCCAGCGCATGTCGTCCGTCGTGATGGCCACCACGCCATTCTCGATGGCCGCCGCCGTGACGACGGGCAGGGGCTGCACGCAGGCAAAGATCGTCGGGCGCACGCCGGGCTGCGGCACGTGGTTGCGCTCCGGCTCGACTCCGCGCGTGACCTGGAGGTAGAGCAGGAGATCGCCCCCGCCGTTGCCGTGCACGACCGCGCCGCACACGGCAAGCCAGCCCGCGCGATCGAGCGCGGGTTTCATGCGGATTTCGCGCAGGCTCCGGTCGAGCCGCTCGATGTGCTCGTCGAAGCGGTAGGCGCGCCCACCGTAGACCGGCAGCACTTCGTACACGCCGTCGCCGAACAGGAAGCCGCGGTCGAGCGGGGAGATGCGCGCCTCGGCGAGCGGCAGCAGGCGGCCGTCGAGCCAGACGAGCGGCAGCGGCATCAGAGATTCCTCAAGCGAACCAGGACAGGATCGTGTCCCAGATCCTGCGGAAGATGTTGCCGCGCGGAACGTCGGCGACCGGCTGCAGCGACGCCTCGGCCACGACCTTGCCGTCCACCATCGCGCGCACCACGCCGACGCGGTCCGACTTCGAAAGCGGCGCGAACACCCGCGGTGCCAGCTCGAGCTTGAACTCGACGCGATCCGCCACGCCGCGCGGCAGCGTCACCACCAGGTCCTCGGCGATGCCGACCGGCGCGCGCCCTCCGCGCGCCTTGTAGACGCGGTGCACGGCCATCTCGGTGCGCGCCTTCTGGAGCACGCGCGTCTCGAAGAAGCTGAACCCGTAGTTCAGCAGCGCGAGACTCGCGTCCTCGCGTGCCTTCGTGTCCTTCGCTCCCACGACGACGGCGACGAGCCGCATGTCGTCGCGCTTGGCGGAGGAGACAAGGCAATAGCCGGCCGCTTCCGTCATCCCGGTCTTGACGCCGTCGACGCTCGGGTCGCGGTATAACAGGCCGTTGCGATTGGGCTGCTTGATGCCGTTCCAGGTGAAGTCGCGCTGCGAGTACCAGCGGTAGTAATCCGGGAATTCGCGGATGATCGCGCGCGTCAGGCGCGCGATGTCGGCGACCGACATCTGGTGGGTCGGGCCGGGCAGGCCGGTCGAATTCTCGAAGTGGCTGTCGTTCATCCCGAGCCGCTCGGCGTACTGGTTCATGAGCGCGGCGAACGTTTCCTCCGTGCCGCCCACGGCCTCGGCGAGCGCGATCGTCGCGTCATTGCCGCTTTGCACGATCATGCCCTGGACCAGCACCTCGATCGGCACCAGCGTGCCGACGTCCACGAAACTGCGCGAGCCCTCGGAGCGCCAGGCGCGCTCGCTGATTGGCACGCCGGTGTCCAGCATGAACTTGCCTTCGCGCAGCGCGTGGAACACCGCATAGGCGGTCATGAGCTTCGTGATGCTCGCGGGCTCGATGCGCTTGTCGACGTCGTAACCGGCAAGCGTACGGCCGCTTGCCTGGTCGACGAGGACCCAGGCGCGCGCCGCGAGCGTGGGCGCGGGCGGCACCGGGGCGGCCGCGCCTGCGGCAAGGCTTGAGACTGAGAAAAGCAGTACGGCGATCAGGTTTCTCAATGGAGACCTCGGCGATGT
The DNA here is from genome assembly GCA_040878925.1 of Steroidobacteraceae bacterium. Lineage (GTDB taxonomy): Bacteria > Pseudomonadota > Gammaproteobacteria > Steroidobacterales > Steroidobacteraceae > SCUD01. The sequence continues at coordinate 265,433 of JBBDLI010000014.1, forward strand.
GAAAAGCAAAGGCATTACTGGAGCGCGAGCCGCGACGCATCTGCGCCGGCGGCGCGCAGGCGCTCCATCAGCGCGTCGAACTCGGCGACGCTAGCGACCGGCCCGGCGCGGACGCGGAACATCCGCTGGCCGTCGATCCGGGTCTCGCTGACCGTGATACCTACTATTCCCGCAGCGCGCAGGCGGCCGGCGAGGGCTTCGGCATTGTCGCGGCTGCCGAATGCTCCTGCCTGCGCGTAGTAAGCCGCGGCCTGCGGCGCCGGCGGCGCCGCGTTACCTGTGGCGAGGCTTCTCACCTCGACCCTCGCGGTGCCGGTGCGGATCATGTCGAGACGCTCGGCGGCGGCGTGCGACACGTCGATGATGCGGTTCTTGCTGAAGGGTCCCCGGTCGTTGAGTCGGATGACGACGCTCCGTCCATTGTCGAGATTGGTCACGCGCACCCAGGCGGGCAACGGCAGCGTCGGATGCGCGCCGGTCATTGCGTTCATGTCGTAGGTCTCGCCGGTCGCCGTGCGGCCGCCGTGAAAATCCGGACCGTACCAGGAGGCGATGCCCTGCTGGACATGGCCCGCCGCCGTCGGTAGCACGACGTAGCGGCGGCCACCGACTGCGTAGAAAGGCGGGTTGCCGCTCTTTGCGCGCGGCTCGTCGCGCGGCACGTCATCGGCACCAGGCACGGGCGTCGGCATGGGAGCCGGCGTGGGAACCGGCACGTCGGCGGGCGGTAGCGTCGGCCGTTCTCGCTGGCTTGCGCAGCCCGCGATGGCGAGCAGGACGAGGACGAGCGCCGCATTCCTTGCGTGCATCACGGCGGCGGAAGCCGCGACTCGATGCGCCGGCCGAGATCGTTCACGACGAGCGCATAGAGGATGCTGCGGTTGTAGCGGGTGATGACGCCGAAGTTGCGGAATCCGGCGCGGAGCTCCGGCCCGGAATCCCCGTCGACGCGAATGAAGAGCGCGGGGGCTTCGTCCCCGAGCGTCGTGTTAAAGCGGAGCCCGCGGTCGCGAAGCGCCTTGACCGTCGTGTCCGGCGCGAGTGCCCCAGGATCAAGCCCGGAGGCAGCGGGAAACCAGAGGCTCGCGGGCGCGACCACGGGCTCGCCGTCGCGCCAGCCGTGCTCCGCGAGGTAGTTCGCGACGCTCGCCAGCACGTCGCACCAGCTTCCCCAGAGATCCTTCTTCTCGTCCCCGTCGCCGTCCACCGCGTAGGCGCGGTAGCTCCGCGGCATGAATTGCGCCGAACCCATGGCGCCGGCGTAGGAGCCGAGCACCGTGCCTGCGTCGAGTTCCTCCTCGCGCGCCAGCAGGAGAAACTGCTCGAGCTCCGCGCGGAAGTAGCTGCTGCGCGGCGGATAGTCAAAGGCAAGCGTCGCAAGCGCGTCGACGACCCGGAAACGGCCCGTGATGCGGCCGAAAAAGGTTTCCGCGCCGAGGATGCCGACGATCACGTGCGAGGCGACGCCGGTCGACTGCTTGATCGCGGCGATCTTGTCCCGATGCTCGGTCCAGAACGCGACGCCGGCGTCGATGCGCTCGGCGGTCAGGAAATGATCGCGGTATTGGTGCCAAGGCATGAACGCTTCGGCCGGCCGGCTCATCAGCTCGATGATGCGCGGCTGGCTCTCGGCCCCGGCGAGGATGCCGTCGAGCCACGCGGCGTCGAAGCCGTGCTTGCTCTGCATCTCCTCGGCGAAGGCGCGCACATCCTCGCGCGTCCCATCGAGCGCCCACGCGGGCAGCGCCGCCACGGTGAGCAGCAAGGCAAGGAATGGCGCCCGCAGCGTCCTTGTCGCGTCTGTCATCGTCAACCCACAAGCTTTCGGCTGGAATGCAGCGACATCAGGATACCGAAGCCCGCCATCAGGGTCACGAAGGATGTGCCGCCATAGCTCACGAGCGGCAAGGGCACGCCGACGACCGGCAGTAGCCCCATGACCATGCCGGCGTTCACGAATATGTAGACGAAGAAGGTGAGCGCAATGCTGCCTGCGAGCAGGCGCGCGAACGCATCGCGGCACTGCATCGCCATGTACAGCCCGCGCCCGACGATGAGCAGGTAGCCGGCCAGGAGCGCGAACAGCCCGAGGAGTCCCAGTTCCTCGCCGATCACGGCGAAGATGAAGTCGGTCGAGCGCTCGGGCAGGAATTCGAGCTGCGCTTGGCTGCCATTCGTCCAGCCCTTGCCGAACACGCCGCCGGAGCCGATGGCGATCTGCGACTGGATGATGTGATAACCGGCGCCGAGCGCGTCGCTCTGCGGATCGAGCAGCGTCAGCACGCGCTGGCGCTGGTAGTCGTGCAAAAAGTGCCATACGACCGGCACGGCCGCCCCGGCAATGACCACACCGCCCAGCAGATAGACCGGCGAGAGGCCGCCCATCACGAGCACGATCAGCCCGGCTGTCGTGACGAGGAGCGCGGTGCCGAGGTCCGGCTGCTCCGCGATCAGCGCGACCGGCAGGATCACCACGACGAGGATGACCGCGACGTCGCGCAAGGATGGCGGCAGCGGCCGCTGGTGCAGGTACCAGGCGCACATCATGGGCACGGCCAGCTTCATGATCTCGGACGGCTGGAAGCGCACCACGCCGAGATCGAGCCAGCGTTGCGCGCCCTTGCCGATGTCGCCCGCGACCGCGACCAGGATCAGGAGCACCAGCCCGAGCACGTAGACGGCGGGCGACAGCATGCGGAGAAAATGATCAGGCACCTGCGAGAGCGCGATCAGCAGCACGAAGCCGATGCCGACCCGCGCGAGCTGGCTGAACCAGAGTGCCGTATTGTCGCCGGCCGCGCTGTAGAGCACGAACAGGCCGAAGAGAGTGACGCCGACGAGCGCCGAGAGCAGCATGCCGTCGAGGCGCAGCGCGCGAAGGAAGCGTGCGGTCGCGGTGACCGTGCGCTTCGTCGGGGATGCGCCCAGCTCTCCGTACATCATGGCGGAGCCTTCACGAGGTAGGCATCGAAGACCGCGCGCGCGATGGGCGCGGCCACTGCGCTGCCGGCGCCGCCATTCTCGACCAGCACGGCGATCGCGAGCGCAGGCTTATCGGCGGGCGCGAAGGCGATGAAGAGCGCATGGTCGCGCAGGCGCTCGGCGACGGTTTTCGCGTCGTAGCTCTCGGTCTGGCCGACGGAATAGACCTGTGCTGTGCCGGTCTTGCCGGCGATGGAATAGGCGGCGCCGCGCGCGGCGCGTGTGGCAGTGCCGCCGCTCGTGACGGCGACCATCGCCTCGACGATGGTCTCCCAGTTCTCGCGGTTGTTCAGCTCGACCGGCGGCAGTGGCTGCGGGGGGCGTTCCTCGACCGCGCCGGTTGCCGGATCGACCAGCGCGCGCACCAGCCGGGGCCGGAAATGCCGGCCGCGCGTGGCGAGGAGCGCAGTCGCCTTCGCGAGCTGGAGAATGGTCGCCGTCCAGAAACCCTGGCCGATGCCGATGATCACCGTCTCGCCCGGGAACCAGACCTGCTGCTCGCGGCCCGCAAACGCGGATTTCTTCCACTGCGGTGAGGGCATGATGCCGCCGCGCTCGCCGGCGATGTCGATGCCAGTCGGTTCGCCGAACCCGATGCGGCTCATCGCATCGTGGATGCGCTCGATGCCGAGCGCATTGGCGAGCCGGTAGAAATAGACATCGCAGGACTGCATGACGGCGCGTTTCATGTCGACGGTGCCGTGGCCCTCGCGCTTCCAGTCCCGGAACCGGTGGCGCGAGCCGGGCAGCGAGTAGTGGCCGCGGCAATACACCGTGTCGCCCGGCTGCACGACCTCGTATTCGAGGCCGGCAAGCGCCATGAGCGGCTTGATCGTGGAACCGGGCGGGTAGGTGCCGCGCAGCACGCGATTGAAGAGAGGCTGGTCCGGGTTGTCAGTCAGCGCGACGTATTCGCTCCGCGAAATGCCGCGCGCGAATCCGTTCGGATCGAAGCTCGGTAGGCTCGCAAACACGAGTACGTCGCCGGAAGAGGGATCGATCGCAACCACGGCGCCGCGGCGTCCGGCCATCGCTTCCTCCGCGACACGCTGCAGCTCGATGTCGATCGTCAGGCGCAATTCGCGCCCCGCCTGCGGGTCGCGGCTCCGCAACTGCGCTGCGTCGTCGTCGAGGAGATTCACTGGCCGGCCTTCGGCGTTCACGAGCACCTCGCGGTATCCGCCGACGCCCAGGAGCTCCTGCTCGTAGGCGCGCTCGACGCCGGTCTTGCCGATTACGCCGGTGCCGAAGTAGCGCTCGCGGTCGATGCGCGAGAGATCTTCCTCGCTGATCGTGCCGACGTAGCCGAGCGCGTGCGCTCCGACGGTGCCGTAGGGATAGTGGCGCGCCATGCGCGTCTCGAGGAACACGCCCGGCAACTCGTGCCGGTGCACGGCGTACCGCGCGACTTCCTCGTCGTCGAGCTGGAGCAGTATGGGCACGGCCTCGAACGATCGTCGCGACAACACGAGCTGGCGCACGCGCCCGATGTCGTCCGGCTCCAGCAGTCCGAAGCGCGCGAGGCGGGCGAGGGTGACGTCCAGGTCGCCCGCCTCCTCGCGCACGAGCTCGAGCTGGTAGGCGGGCGTGTTCTCCGCGATTACCCGCCCAGCGCGGTCGTAGATGACGCCGCGATTGGCGGGCAGCGGCTCGATGCGCGCGCGGTTGCTTTGCGACAACTCGAGGTAATGCGCGTGCTGGGCCACCTGCAGCCAGAAGGCGCGGCCCGAAAGCAGGAGCGCAAGGATAGCGACGGTCCCGGCCGCGAACAACGTGCGCTCCAGGAACATGCGCCGCTCGAGGGCCTCGTCCTTGATGCGCACGCGCTTCATGGCTCAGCGACGCGCCGCGACGCGCGCGTAGATTCCCGTCAGGAGCGGCCAGCAGGCGGCGCCGACCGGCACCGCGAGCCAGCGCCGCCAGTCGGTGATCGGATGGCCCGCGACACCGTCGATCCAGAAGAGCAGGAACTCGTTCAGGAACAGGAGCGCGAGGATGACCGCCGACTGCTGCAGCGGCGGAAAGGCGCGGATCTGGAGGCGCAGCTTCGAGGCGACGTAGGCGATCACGATCAGCGTGAGCGCGTGCTGTCCGAGCAGCACGCCGCGGAAGCCGTCGAGTGCGAGCCCGGCGCACCACGCATAGGAAAGGCCCAGGAGCCGCGGCGCAAGCAGGCTGAACCACAGCACCGTTAGCGCGACGAAGTCCGGCCGCATCAGCTCGAGCGATTCCGGCAGTGGCGCCACGGTCGCAGCGAGCGCCGCGAGCGTCAGCCCGACGATCCGCAGCCAGCCGAAGTTCGAGCGGCTTCCGCGCATCATCGGCCGGTCCCCGGCGGGACGGCTTCCGCCTCCGGCGGAGGCGTCCCGCTTTCCGGCGCTACAGGCTCTGCATGCGGCGGAGGCAGCTCCGCCTCGGGCGCCGGCGGCTGCACTTGCGGCGCCGTCGTCTCCGCTTGCGGCGCCGTCGTTTCAGCTTGTGGCATCGGTGACGGCGCTTGCGGCGCGGGCGCTGGCGTCGCCGATGCCTCTGCCTGCGGCGCCGGAGTCTGCGTCTGGGGCGCAGGCTTCTTGACCGCGGCCGGTGCCGCCGGTACTGCGGGCTCGGGCTCCGTTTCGGGCTCGACGACCGCGCTGTCGAACCAGACGAGCAGCACTTCGGGATCGCGATCGAGCGCCGCGAGCGGCTCGGCTTCGACCGCGAGCAGCGGCTGGGCCGGGTCACGCACGACCGCCGAGACCTTGCCGACCGGATAGCCGGGCGGATAGACGCCGCCGAGACCGGAGCTCACCAGCAGATCGCCGACAATGACGTCCGTCTTCTGTGGCAGGTAGGGCAACGAAAGCAATCCGGATCGCCCCGTGCCGAGCGCGATGCTCCGTGTGCCGGTGCGATTGACCTGCACCGGGATCGCGTGCTCGGGATCCGAAATCAGGATGACCTCGGCCGAGATCAGACCGGCACGCGTCACCTGGCCGAAGATGCCGTTCGCGTCGAGCGCCGCCTGCCCGCGGAATACGCCGTCCTTGTTTCCCTTGTTGACGAGCACGCGCTGGCGGAAGGGATCCAGGTCTACGCGCACGATCTCCGCGACCAGCGAGCGTTGCACGACGCGGGCCGAGCTCTCGCGCACGGCCCGCAGGCGCTGGTTCTCCTGCTCGAGCGACTCGAAGCGCATCAGCTTCAGGCGCAGCACCAGGTTGTCGGCGGCGAGCTTGACATTTTGCGCCTCGACGCGCGTGCGCGTGGCGAATGACTCGCGCGCCGCGGTCCACGCCGCGACCGGCGACTGCACCGCCCACTGAAACGGATACGCGGCGGTCGCAATCCAGTCGCGGATCGCGGCGAGATGATGCTGGCGATGGTCCGCGACCATGAGACCCGCGGCCATGAGGGCCAGCACGATGAGGCGCAGTCCCAGCGCGGGACCGCCGAGCAGGAGGGGCCGAGGATCCGGCTCGTGTGTGGCCAACGTGGCCTCTAGCCGAGGCCGAACAGCCCCGGATGCTCCTCGGATAACTCGAGGATGCGGCCGCCGCCGCGCGCGACGCAGGTCAGCGGATCCTCGGCGATGATCACCGGCAATCCGGTTTCTTCCATCAGGAGCTTGTCGATGTCTTTCAGGAGCGCGCCGCCGCCCGTCAGCACGATGCCGCGGTCGGCGACGTCGGCGCCGAGCTCGGGAGGCGTCTGCTCGAGCGCTTTCTTCACGGCCTGGACGATGCCCTGCAACGGCTCCTGCATCGCCTCGAGGATTTCATTGGAATTGAGAGTGAAGCTGCGCGGCACGCCTTCGGAGAGGTTGCGCCCCTTCACCGAGAGCTCGCGCACCTGCTGGCCCGGATAGGCCGACCCGATCTCGATCTTGATCCGCTCCGCCGTGGCTTCGCCGATCAGGATGCCGTAGTTGCGCCGCACGTAGTTCGTGATCGCCTCGTCCATGCGATCGCCGCCGACGCGCACCGATTCGGCGTAGACGATGCCGTTCAGGGAGATCACGGCGACTTCGGAGGTGCCGCCGCCGACGTCGAGCACCATCGAGCCGCGCGCCTCGTTGACCGGCAGGCCGGCACCGACCGCGGCCGCCATCGGTTCCGGGATGACGTCCACGCGGCGCGCACCGGCGCCTTCCGCCGATTCCTGGATTGCGCGGCGCTCGACTTGCGTCGATCCGAAGGGCACGCAGACCAGCACGCGCGGCGAGGGACGCAGCCAGCGGTTGCCGTGGACCTTGCTGATGAAGTACTGGAGCATGCGCTCGGTGTAAGTGAAGTCGGCGATGACGCCGTCCTTCATCGGACGCACGGCGGTGATGTGGCCCGGCGTGCGCCCCAACATGCTCTTGGCTTCCGCACCGACCGCGATGATCGTTTTGGTGCCGCGGCCCGGCTCGTCCTGCACCGCGACGACCGAGGGCTCGTTCAGCACGATCCCCTGGCCGCGCACATAGATGAGCGTGTTCGCCGTGCCGAGGTCGATCGCAATGTCGCTCGAAAAATAACCCCGGAGGCTCTTGAACATGATTGCCTGCAGACCGGAACGGCGTGCGAATGAGGGCCGGGAGTGTAGCCGCGGGCGCGACTTTCCACAAGCCGACGTGTATGATTTCCGTCAAGTTTTTCCCATATTTTCCGCTGTGGTGCACTCGTGACGCTGACCCGCCGCGACGTCGAAAACATCGCGCACCTGGCCCGCCTCGAGATCACCGAGGCGGAGATGCCGGTCTACGTCGGAAGTCTCTCCGCGATTCTCGAATTCGTGGAACAGCTCTCGAATGCCGCGACCGAAGGCGTGGCGCCGATGGCCCATCCCCTGGAGGGCCAGGTTCAACCGCTGCGTGAGGACGCCGTCACGGAATCGGACCATCGCGACGCGTACCAGGCCAACGCCGCCGCCGTCGAGGCGGGCCTGTACCTCGTGCCCAAGGTCATCGAATGAACGCGCATCAAAAAACCGCCGCCGAAATCGGCCGCGGCCTGCGCGCGCGCGAATTCTCGAGCATCGAGATCACGCGGCACTTCCTCGAGCGCATCGACCGCGCGAACAAGTCGCTGAACGCGTTCCTGACCGTGACGCCCGAGCGGGCGATGGAGGACGCGCGCCGCGCCGATCTCCGCATCGCGCGCGGCGAGGGCGGACCGCTCACCGGCGTGCCGCTCGCGCACAAGGACATCTTCTGCACCAAGGGTGTCCTGACGACCTGCGGATCGCGCATGCTCGCGAACTTCGTCTCGCCTTACGACGCGACGGTGGTCGAGCGGCTTTCCGCCGCGGGCATGGTCATGCTCGGCAAGACGAACATGGACGAGTTCGCCATGGGCTCGTCGAACGAAACGAGTTTCTTTGGGCCGGTGCGCAATCCCTGGGACGGGAGCAAGGTGCCAGGCGGATCGTCCGGCGGCTCGGCGGCATCCGTCGCGGCGCGGCTCGCGCCGGTTGCGACCGGCACGGATACCGGCGGTTCGATTCGTCAGCCGGCGGCGCTCACTGGCCTGACCGGATTCAAGCCGACGTACGGGCGCGTGTCGCGCTACGGCATGATCGCCTTCGCCTCGAGCCTCGACCAGGCGGGCGTGCTCGCGCAATCCGCCGAGGACGCGGCGCTCGTGCTCGGCGCGATGGCGGGCCACGATCCGCGCGATTCGACGAGCGTCGATGCCCCCGTCCCCGACTACGCGGCGGGGCTCGATCGCCCGGTGAAGGGGCTGCGCATCGGAATCATCCGCGAATTCTTCGGCGAAGGACTGGAAGCGGGCACTGGCCGCGCGGTACGAGCCGCGATCGAGGCGTTTCGCGGGCAGGGCGCTTCGGTCGCCGAGGTGAGCCTGCCGAACCTGCCGCTTTCCGTGCCGACGTATTACGTCGTCGCACCGGCGGAATGCTCCTCGAATCTCTCGCGCTACGATGGCGTGCGTTTCGGCCATCGCTGCGTGGAGCCGCGCGACCTGCTCGATCTCTACAAGCGCACGCGCGGCGAGGGCTTCGGTGCGGAGGTCAAGCGCCGGATCATGACCGGCACCTACGTGCTCTCGGCCGGTTACTACGACGCCTACTACCTCAAGGCGCAGAAGGTGCGGAGCCTCATCAACGCGGACTTCAAGCGTGCCTTCGGGGAAGTGGACGTACTGATGGGGCCGACGACGCCGACGCCCGCATTCGCGATCGGCGCGAAAACGGACGACCCGATCACGATGTACCTGAACGACATCTACACGATCGGGGCGAATCTCGCCGGCCTGCCGGCGGTGTCGGTGCCCTGCGGGATGGTCGACGGCCTGCCGGTCGGGCTCCAGATCATCGGCCCGCATTTCTCCGAGGAGCGGTTGCTCGCCGCGGCACACGCCTGGCAGCGCGAAACGGACTGGCACCAGAAGCTGCCGCCGCTCTTCGCCTGAGTTCGCCATGAACGTCGAATGGGAAACCGTCATCGGCCTCGAGATCCACGCGCAGCTCGCGACGCGCTCCAAGATCTTCTCGGGATCGTCGACCGCCTACGGCGGGCTTCCGAACACGCAGGCTAATCTCGTGGACCTTGGCTATCCCGGCGTGCTGCCGGTACTGAACGCCGAAGCGGTCCGGATGGCGGTGCGTTTTGGCCTCGCGATCGGCGCCACGATCGCGCGGCGCTCGATCTTCGCGCGCAAGAACTACTTCTATCCCGACCTTCCGAAGGGTTACCAGATCAGCCAGTACGAGCAGCCGATCGTCGAGGACGGCACGGTCGAAATCGTCCTCGAGGACGGGACACGCAAGGTCGTGGGCGTCACGCGCGCGCACCTCGAGGAGGACGCCGGCAAGTCGCTGCACGAGGGGCTGGGCCGTTCGAGCGGCATCGACCTCAATCGCGCCGGCACGCCGCTGCTCGAGATCGTCTCCGAGCCCGACATGCGGTCCGCCCGCGAGGCGGTCGCGTACATGAAGAAGATCCACACGCTCGTGCGTTATCTCGAGATCTGCGACGGTAACATGCAGGAAGGTTCATTCCGCTGCGATGCCAACGTCTCGGTGCGCCGCAAGGGCCGGCACGAGTTCGGAACGCGCTGCGAGATCAAGAACCTCAATTCCTTCCGCTTCGTGGAGCGGGCGATCAACTTCGAGGTTGCGCGCCAGATCGAGGTCGTCGAAGGCGGCGGCAGCGTCGTGCAGGAAACGCGGCTTTACGATGCGGACCGACACGAGACGCGCCCGATGCGCAGCAAGGAGGAAGCGAATGATTATCGTTACTTCCCGGATCCGGATCTGCTGCCGCTCGCGCTGGACGATGCCTTCGTCGAAGAGGCCCGCAAGCGCCTGCCCGAGCTGCCCGACGCCAAGGCCCGGCGCTTCGCGCGCGAGCATGGCCTGTCCGATTACGACGCGGGCGTGCTCACCGCGAGCCGCGAGCTGGCCGATTACTATGAGCGCGTCGTGGCAGGCGCCGGCGGCGAGCCGAAGCTCGCGGCGAACTGGGTGATGGGAGAGCTCTCCGGTTTCCTCAATCGCGACGGCCTCGAGATCGGCGCCTCTCGCGTCGGCGCGGACCGGCTCGCGGGCCTCGTCCGCCGGATCTCGGACGGGACGATCTCCGGAAAGATCGCGAAGGACGTGTTCGAGGCGATGTGGAGCGAGGATGCGGAGGCGGATTCGATCATCGCGGCGCGAGGCATGCGCCAGATCACGGACGCGTCCGCGATCGAGCGAGTCATCGCCGAAGTCATGGCGGCGAGCCCGGCACAGCTCGCGGACTACCGCGCGGGCAAGGAAAAGCTCTTCGGGTATTTCGTCGGCCAGGTCATGAAAGCGACCGGCGGCAAGGCGAATCCGGCGCAGGTGAATGAACTGCTGCGCCGGCTGTTGTCCGAGAAGTAATGGCTGCCGGAGACCTGCTGCACCGCTTCCTGTTCGAGCGCCTGCCGGTGCGCGGCCACCTGGTGCGGCTCGACGCGAGCTGGCGCGCGGCAATCGAGCACCATGAATATCCGGAGGCCGTCGGCAACGTGCTGGGCGAAGCCATGGCGGCGTCCGTGCTGATGGCGGGCGCGCTGAAGTTCGAGGGCCGGCTGTCCCTGCAGTTCGAGGGTCCGGGGCCGGTGCGGCTGATGCTTGCGCAATGCACGCACCGCCACGCGATCCGCGGCGTCGCGCGGCACGGCGACCTGCCGGAAGGTCTGCCGGGCGGCGACGGACTGTTCGGCGGCGGCCAGCTCGCGGTGACGATCGAGCAGGAGGAGGGCGGCGATCGCTACCAGGGCGTCGTGCCACTCGTCGCGGCGGAGCTGTCGTATTGCCTCGAGCAGTATTTCGAGCGGTCCGAGCAACTGCCCTCGCGGATGATGCTCGCCGCGACGCAGGATCGCGCGGCGGGACTCCTGCTGCAGCGCGTCGCCGTCGACCGCTCGAGTTCCGCCACCGAGCTCGCGGACGCCGACGACGCGTGGCGGCGCATCGGCCTGCTTGCAGGAACGGTTTCGCCGCGGGAACTCCTCGACACGCCCTGCCGCGAATTGCTCAGGCGGCTTTTTCGCGAGGACGACATCCGCCTCTTCGAGGGATCGGCGGTGTACTTTCAGTGCAGCTGCTCGCGCGAGCGGGTCGCCGGCATCCTCCAGGCGCTCGGCGGCGACGAGGTCCACGCGCTCCTGCGCGAGCGCGGGGACGTCGAGGTGCGCTGCGAATTCTGCAATCGGGCCTGGCGCTTCGACGCGGTGGACGTCGCGGGACTCTTCTCGGCAGGCGCGCCCCAGCAGGCGCCGCGTGGACTCCACTAGCTCGGGCGCTGCCTAGCCACCGCTCAGGACGACATCCCAGCGCACGATCAGCGAATCCGGCTCGACGTCTGCCGTGGCGGGCAGGAGGCTCGCGGTCGCCGCGCGTTTTTCCTCGGCGCTCAACTCGCCGAATATTCTGTCGGACTCGTTGGATTTCTCGTCCGGGAAATACATCTGCGTCACCAGGCGGCTGTCTTTTCCCGCGATGTCGAAGTGAATGTGCGGCGGCCGCACCGTGCCTGGATTCATCGGGTTGATTGGGTAAGCGGCCGGCTTGATCGTCTTGAAGCGGTATTGCCCGTCGTCGTCCGTCGTCTGCGCGCCGAAACCCTGGAAGTTCGGGTCGAGCGGCGCGGGATTGACGTCGGCGGGATGCGCGTAGCGGCCGTGCGCGTTGGCCTGCCACAACTCGATTCTCGCGCCGCGGACCGGATTGCCCTTGCGGTCGAGAACCCGACCCATTACGTGGATGATCTTTCCCTGCGCCCGCTCCGACCGTCCCCGGATGACCGTGAGATCGGCGTCGGCATCGAGCGGCCTCGTGACCGGATAGAACGGGCCCATCGTCTGCCTCGGAGTCAGCGTCAGGGCGGACGTCGCCGCCCAGGTGCCGCCGAAAGGCTGAACGGCGGCCAGCCCGCCGACGCTGAGCGCAGTCCGCAGGACTTCACGACGGGTCGAATTCATCGGATTCTCCTCATGCCTTGCGTTGCGAAGCGAACGCGATCCGGTCCTGAATCTGCGGAGTATCCGCGGCATTGTATACTCGATCGGATGTCCTTCCGTCCTCCGGTGCAGGTCTCGTTCGAGTTCTTTCCGCCGAATGACGAGGCCATGGAGCGCACGCTCTGGGCTTCGATCGAGCGGCTCGCTCCGCTCGCCCCGCGTTTCGTGTCGGTCACCTATGGCGCCGACGGATCGACGCGCGACCGCACGCACCGCGTCGTCTCGCGGGTCCTGAGCGAGACCCGCCTGACCGGCGCGCCACACCTGACCTGCATCGGCGCGAGCCGCGGCGAGATCCTCGATATCGCGCGGCGCTATTGGGACGAAGGCGTCAGGCACATCGTCGCGCTCCGCGGCGATCCGCCCGCGGGCAGCGGGCCGTACGCGCCGCGCCGCGACGGCTTCGCCTATGCGTCGGACCTGGTCTCCGGACTGAAGAGCGTCGGGGACTTTGAAGTTTCGGTCGCCGCCTACCCGGAGACGCATCCGGAGGCGGCAGGGCCGGAGCAGGATCTCGAGAATCTGAAGCGCAAGCTCGGAGCCGGCGCCGCGCGGGCGATTACGCAGTTCTTTTTCGATGTGGAATGCTACCTGCGCTTTCGCGACGCCTGCGCGCGGCGCGGCATCGACGCCGTGATCGTGCCCGGGATCCTGCCGATCACGCGCGTCCCGCAGCTCCTGAAGTTCGCCGGTCGTTGCGGGGCCTCCGTCCCGGACTGGCTGGTCGCGCGCTTCGAGGGGCTGGACGACGATCCCGAGACGCGGAAGATGATTGCGGCCTCGGTCGCCATCGAGCAGGTCGCGCGCCTCCGGCGCGAGGGCGTCACGGAATTCCACTTCTACACGCTCAACCGCGCCGAGCTGACCTACGCGATCTGCCACGCCCTCGGATTGCGCGCCGCCGCATGAGCGACGCGAGGCAAGCGCGCATTGCCGCCCTGCGGGCCGCGCTCGCGGAGCGCATCCTCGTGCTCGACGGCGCCATGGGCACGATGATCCAGCGTGCCCGGCTCGACGACTCCGATTACCGCGGCCGCCGCTTCGCGAGCTGGCCGCGCGATCTCAAGGGCGCGAACGACCTGTTGTCGCTGACGCGGCCGGACTTGATCGCCGCCATCCACGAGGAATACCTCGCTGCCGGCGCCGACATCGTCGAGACCAACACGTTCAATGCGAGTGCGCCGTCGCTCGCGGACTACGGCCTTGAGGAATACGTGGCCGAGATCAACCTCGAGTCGGCGCGCATCGCGCGCGCGGCCGCTGACCAGGCGGCAATGCGCGCTTGCCTCGCGTCGCTCATGCGGCGGCGCGCAATCCGAGG
>JBBDLI010000014.1:279218-321296 GCA_040878925.1 Steroidobacteraceae bacterium
GCCGGCCCCCCCGCGGCCGCTGACCAGGCGGCGGCGGCCGATGGCCGGCCGCGGTTCATAGCCGGTGCGCTTGGGCCGACGAGCCGCACGGCTTCGCTTTCTCCCGACGTCAACGATCCCGGCTTTCGCAATACGAGCTTCGATGCCCTGCGCGCAACCTACAGCACGGCCGCGCGCGCGCTCATCGAGGGCGGCGTCGATCTCCTGATCGTCGAGACGATCTTCGACACGCTGAATGCCAAGGCGGCGCTGTATGCGATCAGCGAGGTATTCGAGGAGCTCGGCGTCGAAGTGCCGGTAATCGTCTCCGGCACGATCACCGACGCGTCGGGCCGCACGCTTTCCGGCCAGACGGTCGAGGCATTCTGGAATTCGGTGCGGCATGTGCGCCCGATCGCCGTGGGCCTCAACTGCGCCCTCGGGGCGAAACAGCTGCGACCGCATGTCGAGGAGCTCGCGCGCATCGCGGACTGCTTCGTCAGCGCCTATCCGAATGCCGGGTTGCCGAATGCATTCGGCGACTACGACGAGCAGGCGGGCGAGACCGCGGAGCATCTCGGCGAGTGGGCGCGAAGCGGTCTCGTCAACATCGTCGGCGGCTGCTGCGGCACGACGCCCGAACACATCGCGCACATTGCGCGCGCGGTCGCCGGCCTGCCGCCGCGGGCGCCGGCGAAGATCCCGGGCCGCTGCCGGCTGTCGGGACTCGAGGCGCTCAACCTCGAGCCCGAGATGCTCTTCGTCAACGTCGGTGAGCGCACGAATGTCACCGGCTCGGCGAAGTTCCGCAAGCTGATCGAGGCCGGCGATTACATCGCGGCGCTCGCGATCGCGCGCGACCAGGTGGCGAACGGCGCGCAGCTCATCGACGTCAACATGGACGAGGGCATGCTCGATTCGCAGGCCGCGATGGTGCGGTTCCTGAACCTGGTCGCCTCGGAGCCGGACATCGCGCGCGTGCCGATCATGATCGACTCGTCGAAATGGTCGGTGATCGAGGCGGGCCTGCGCTGCCAGCAGGGGAAGGGCGTCGTCAATTCGATTTCGCTGAAGGAAGGCGAGGGGCCGTTTCTCGAGCAGGCGCGAAAGGTCCGCCGCTACGGCGCCGCGGCCGTCGTGATGGCCTTCGACGAGCGGGGCCAGGCCGACAGTGTCGAGCGCAAGGTGGCAATCTGCGAGCGCGCCTACCGCCTGCTGATCGACCGGGTCGGCTTCGAGCCGGAGGACATCATCTTTGACGCCAACATCTTCGCGGTTGCGACCGGGATCGAGGAGCACTCCGGCTACGGCGTCGCATTCATCGAGGCGGTGCGGCGCATCAGGGAGCGCTGCCCCGGCGCGAAGACGAGCGGCGGCGTCAGCAATGTCTCGTTCGCGTTCCGCGGCAATGACACCGTGCGCGAGGCGATGCACGCCGTGTTCCTGTACCACGCGATCCGGGCGGGCCTCGATATGGGCATCGTCAATGCCGGCCAGCTCGGCATCTACGAGGAGATCGCGCCGGAGCTGCGCGAGCGCTGCGAGGACGTGATCCTGAACCGCAGGCCGGATGCAACTGAGCGCCTGCTCGAGATCGCCGAGCGCTTTCGGGGCGACGGCTCGACGCGCCGCGCGGAGGATCTCGCCTGGCGCGAATGGCCGGTCGGCAAGCGGCTCGAGCACGCGCTGGTCAAGGGCATCGACGAATTCATCCTCGCCGACGTGGAGGAGGCTCGCGGCGCGGCCGCGCGGCCGCTCGACGTGATCGAGGGGCCGCTGATGGATGGCATGAACGTGGTGGGCGACCTGTTCGGCTCAGGGAAGATGTTCCTGCCGCAGGTGGTCAAGTCGGCCCGGGTGATGAAGCGCGCGGTCGCGCACCTCGTGCCCTTCATCGAGCGCGAGCAGGGCGGGGCGCGCGCGAGCAACGGCAAGATCGTCATCGCGACGGTCAAGGGCGACGTGCACGACATCGGCAAGAACATCGTCGGCGTCGTGCTCCAGTGCAACAACTTCGAGGTCGTGGACCTCGGCGTGATGGTGCCGGCCGAGCGCATCCTGGAGACGGCAAGGACGGAGTCCGCCGACATGATCGGCCTCTCGGGCCTGATCACCCCGTCGCTCGACGAGATGGTGCACGTGGCGCACGAGATGCAGCGCCAGGGATTCACGATTCCGCTCCTGATCGGCGGCGCCACGACCTCACCCGCACACACCTCGGTTCGCATCGATCCGCAGTACCGGCACGGCGTCGTCTACGTCAAGGACGCGTCGCGCTCGGTGGGCGTCTGCCAGACGCTGGTTTCGGCCGAGGCGCGCGATTCATTCTTCGAGCGCGTCAGGAGCGAGCACGCGAACCGGCGCGAGCAGCACGCCGGCCGCAAGCGGCGTCCGGAGGGCCTCGCGCTCGCCGACGCGCGCGCGCGGAAATTCGCGGCGAACTGGAAGACCTATCGTCCGCCGGTGCCGCGATTTCTCGGTACACGCGCGCTTCCGTCCGTGCCGCTGAAGGATCTTGTTCCGTTCATCGACTGGATGCCGTTCTTCAATGCCTGGGAATTCTCCGGCAAGTTTCCGGACATCCTGCAGGATCCGGCGCGCGGCACGGCCGCGAGCGCATTGTGGAAGGACGCGCAGCACATGCTCGATAAGCTGGTGCGCGAGCGCTGGCTGACCGCGCGCGCGGTGCTGGGATTCTTTCCGGCGGTCGCGGTCGGCGACGACATCGCGGTGTTTGCGGACGCCGCGCGCACGGGGACGACCGCGGCCTTGCATCATCTGCGCCAGCAGAAGGTCAAGCCGGCCGGGCAGCCGCAACTGTGCCTCGCGGATTTCATCGCGCCGCAGGAGTCGGGCATCGCCGACTTCATCGGCGCGTTTGCCGTGACCGCGGGCATCGGGATCGAGCCCCGGGTCGCGGAATTCGAGGCCGCGCATGACGATTATTCGGCGATCCTGCTGAAGTCGCTCGCCGACCGGCTCGCGGAGGCGCTGGCCGAGGCCCTGCATCTGCGCGTGCGCCGCGAGTTCTGGGGCTATGCGCCGGAGGAGAGTCTGACCAACGAGCAACTGGTGCGCGAGGAGTACCGCGGCATCCGTCCGGCGCCAGGCTATCCCGCGTGCCCGGATCATACGGAGAAAGGCGCCCTCTGGACGCTGCTCGACGCCGAAGCGGCAAGCGGCATCCGCCTGACCGAATCATTCGCGATGTACCCGGCGGCCTCCGTCAGCGGCTGGTATTTCTCGCATCCGCAGGCCCGCTATTTTGCGGTCGGCACGATCGGTGCCGACCAGCTCGAAGACTATGCCCGCCGCAAGGCCATCCCGATCACCGAAGCGCGCCGCTGGCTGGGGCCGAATCTCGGACGCGATGCCGAGGCCGACGCCGCCTGACTTGCGCCGAACCGGGCCTCGCGTGAGACAGAAGGCTACCGGTCCGCCTCCGTCCTTCAGTATGCTCGGCGCACCGTGAGCATCCGCTTCACCGTCAACGGCGTCGATCGTGACTTCGGTGGCGACGGTAAAATGCCGCTCCTCTGGTATCTCCGCGATCACGCGCGCCTCACCGGCACCAAATACGGCTGCGGCCGCGGGTTCTGCGGCGCCTGCACCGTGCTCGTCGACGGTTCCGCGCAACGCTCCTGCATGCTGCCGGTCGAGGCAGTGAGGAACCGCCATATCACGACGATCGAGGGGCTCGCGAAGTCCGGATTGCACGCGGTGCAGAAAGCCTGGCTCGAGGAAGACGTCGCGCAGTGCGGTTATTGCCAGGCCGGACAGATCCTGTCCGCCGTCGCGCTGCTCGAGCGCAACCCCGACCCGACTCCGTCGGTGGTCGACTCGATCACGAATCTCTGCCGCTGCGGCACTTACGCGCGGATCCGCCGCGCCATCGCGCGCGCCGCGCGCGAGCTGAAGTGAACGCGCTCGCGAGCGCCGTTTCCCGCCGCGTATTCCTGCAGGCCTCGCTCACGGCTTCGGGCGCGCTCCTGCTTGCGCCCGCCTGGACGCGATTCGCGGCCGCGGCCGATGCACCGGCGGCTCCCGAAAATCCCCTTGGACTGATCATCCGCATCGAGCCGGACAATCGCGTCATTATCGGCGCGACGAGCCCCGAGATCGGGCAGGGCGTGCGGACTTCGCTCCCGATGATCATCGCCGACGAGCTGGACGCCGACTGGTCGCTGGTGACGGTCGAGCAGCTTCCGCTCAGCATCGATTTCAGCGGCGCCGAGCCGCGCTGGCGGTTCGGGTCGCAGGGCGCCGGCGGCAGCACGAGCATTCCGGATGGCTGGGCGGAGCTCCGCCAGTTCGGCGCGCAGGGCCGCTGGCTGATGCGAAGGGCGGCGGCCGATCGATGGGGTATCGCAGTGGACGTCGTGAAAACGCGCGACGGCCACGCTATTCATCCGGATGGCCAGCGGCTGCCCTATGGCGATCTCGTCGCTGCGGCTGCGGCGCTTTCACTGCCAGCAAAACCGGTGCCGCTCAAGGAGCCCTCCGAGTACCGCATCGTGGGCCGGCCGCAACGCGTCGTCGACGCGATGGACATGGTCACCGGCCGCGCACGCTACGGCATCGACGTGTACGAACCCGAAGCGCGCACGGCCGTGATCCTGCGCTGTCCCTACTTCGACGGCGACATCGCGCGCCTCGACGATTCCGCCGCGCGCACTGTGCCGGGCGTGCGCGCGGTCGTCGTCGTGCCCGGTCCGAAGCCTGGCGAGCCGATCACGGCAAATCTCGCGACCGGCGTCGCGGTCGTCGCCGATGACACCTGGTCGGCGCTCAAGGGACGGGCGGCGCTGAAGGTCGAGTGGAACCGCGGCCCGTTTGCCGGGGAGTCGAGCGCAGCGCTCGATCGCCAGTGCGCGGAGCTCCTGTCGAAGACCGGCCAGGTCGTGCGAAACGACGGCGATTTCGGCGCCGCTCGCGAGAGCGCGGCGCGCGTCACCCAGGCGCGCTACCGCCAGCCCTACGTGAGCCATGCGCCGCTCGAGCCGCAAAACGCCTTCGTGCACGTCATGGCGGATCGCGCGCGCGTCATCGCGCCGGTGCAGCAACCGGCGGGAGCGCAGCGCGCCGTCCACGCGGTCACCGGGATCCCGCGACCGTCGATCAGCGTCGAGATGACGCGCGTCGGCGGCGGATTCGGCCGGCGCCTCACTTCGGATTACGTCGCCGAGGCGGCGCTCATCTCGAAAGGGACCGGCTGGCCGATCAAGCTCGTCTGGACCCGCTCGGACGATCTCCAGCACGATTTCTACCGGCCCTTCGGCCATCACGAACTGATCGCGGCGCTCGACGCGGGGAATCGCGTGACCGGCTGGACGCACCGGCTCGCGAGCGCTTCCAAGTACTACCGGCGACCGAACATGAAGCCCGAGGGCCTGTGGGAGGCCGAGCTTTATCCCGATGATTTTCCAGCGCAGCTCGTGCCGAACTACCGTCTCGAGTGGCACAGCGTGACGAGCGGCGTGGCGCGCGGATCCTGGCGCGCGCCGGCGCACACGGCGAATGCCTTCGTCGTCCAGAGCTTCATCGACGAAATTGCGCATGCCACCGGGCAGGACCCGCTCGCGCTCCGCCTCGCGATGCTGGGCGCGGACCGCGTATTCGACTACGCCCAGCACGGCGGGCCCAAGTTCAGCACGGCGCGATTGCGCGGCGTGCTCGAGCGCGTCGCCGACGCGATCGGCTGGGGACGGTCGTTGCCCCGCGGCCGGGGAATCGGGCTCGCCATGCATTTCACGTTCGGCGGCTATGCCGCGCACGCCATCGAGGTCGCCGTGTCCCCCGAAGGCGAGCTCGCATTCGAGCGCGTCGTCTGCGCCGTCGATTGCGGCCGCCCGATCAATCCGCTCGGCATCAGCGCCCAGATGCAGGGCGGGACGATCGACGGCTTGAGCACCGCGCTCAATCTCGAGATCACGATCAGGGACGGGCGGGTCGAGCAAAGCAACTTCGACGGCTATCCTCTCGCGGCGATGGCGCAGATGCCGAAGGACGTCGAGGTCATCATCGTGGACTCGGCCGAGAGTCCCGCGGGCTGCGGCGAGATGGGGATTCCGACCGCGGCGCCCGCGCTCGCAAACGCGATCTACGCGGCTTGTGGAGTCCGGATCCGCGAGCTGCCGATCCGCGCGCAGCTTGCCGCGGCGCTAACGCGCGCCTGACGCAGGGTTACTTCAGCTCGTTGACGAGGCCGGTGCGCCCGAGCCGCTGCATCTGACCGAGAATCCACGCCTGCCGCTGTTGAATGTAGGCCGAGGGATTCGAGACGCGAAAACGGCTGGGACTCGGCAGCACGGCGGCGAGCAGGGCCGCCTCTTGCGGGCGGAGGCGCGACGCGTCCTTGCCGAAATAGTGCCGGCTCGCGGCTTCAACGCCCCAGATCCCGACGCCGAACTGGGCGCTGTTGAGATACACCTCGAGAATGCGCTGCTTCGGCCACAAGAGCTCGATCCACATCGTGAACCAGGCCTCCAGGCCCTTCCGCAGCCAGCTCTGGCCGGGCCACAGGAACAGGTTTTTCGCCGCTTGCTGGCTGATGGTGCTCGCGCCCCGCAGTCGCCGCCCGCTTTGCGCATCGGTCACGGCCTTTTCGATGGCCCCGAAATCGAATCCGTCGTGCAGGAAGAATTTCTGGTCCTCGGCCGCGATCACGGCGAGCGCCGCATGACGCGCGATCCGCGGCCAGGGAACCCAGACGTGCTGCTGCGAGAGTGCGGCGCCGCTCCGGCCTGCCCTGATCTGCTCGTGGATCATGAACGCGGTGACTGGGACCGGCAGCCAGCGGAGTCCGGCGACCACGGCGACGCTCGCCGCTGCCGCGAACAGGAACGCGATCGCGACCCACCGCGCCAGCCGCGCGGGCACCGATCGCCGCTTCATCCCGGTTGCCGCCTCAGGCGGCGCTCGCGCGCCGCGCGAGCTTGATAACGACGGGCTCCGCCGGAACGTCGTCGTGGCCCCGCCGGCGGCCGGTTTTCACCTTGGCTATCTTGTCGATGACATCCATGCCGCCCGCGACGCGGCCGAAGACGGCGTAACCGAAACTGCCGGGCCGGTGATCCAGAAAGGCGTTGTCCACCAGGTTGATGAAGAACTGCGAGGTCGCGCTGTGCAGGTCGTTCGTGCGCGCCATCGCGATCGAGCCGCGGAGATTCTGCAGGCCGTTGTCGGCTTCGTTGGTGATCGGCTCGTGCCCGGACTTGTGCTGCATGTCGGGCGTGAATCCGCCGCCCTGGATCATGAAGCCCGGGATGACGCGGTGAAAAATCGTGCCGTCGAAGTAGCCCTCGTCAACGTACCGCAGAAAGTTCTTGCAGGAAACCGGCGCCGACTCATCGTCGAGTTCCACCGTGAGGTCGCCGTGCGAAGTCTCGAATCGGACCATCGCGGACTCTCCATGACTCATGCCGATTCTAATGCCTGCCGCGCCGCCCTGCCTCCCGTGACGCGCTCGAGGGAGGCGAGATCGCGGCGGGTCTCGATTCCGACGAGACCTGCGCGGGCCATGAGCTCGCGCGCGGCGGCGCCTTGCGCCGCCCCGTGCTCGACGAGCAGGGACCCGCCGGACGTCAAGTGCAGGGCCGCGCCGGCGCAGATCTCCGCGATCGCGCGGAGGCCGTCCTCGCCCGCGGCAAGCGCGAGGGACGGCTCGTGTGCGAGTGCGGCGAGCGCCGGATCGCTCTCCGCGACGTAGGGCGGATTCGAGACGATCGCGTCGAAGCGCCGGGTTCCGACCGGCCCGTACCAGGAACCGTGCAGGAACCGCGTGTTGCCGATCCGAAGCCGCCTGGCATTACGCTCGGCCACGGCGAGCGCCGCGCGGCTCGCGTCCACAGCCGTCACGATCGCGTCGTCGCGCTCCCGTGCGAGCGCGAGCGCGATCGCGCCGCTGCCCGTGCCGAGATCGAGCACCGTCGGCCGGGAGACGCGCGCAAGCGCCGCGAGGGCGAGTTCGACGAGCAGTTCCGTTTCCGGGCGCGGCACCAGCACGTCCGGCGTGACTTCGAGCTCGAGTGACCAGAACTCCCGCCGGCCGGTCAGGTGGGCAATCGGCTCACCGCCGATGCGGCGGAGCGCAAGTTCCTCGAGCGCCTCCGCTTGCGAGGGCGTGAGCGTCCGCCCCGGCTTCGCGGCGAGGGCCGTGCGGCTCACGCCGAGCACGTGGGCAAGAAGAATCTCGGCGTCGAGCGGAGCGGTCGGCGAAGCCGCAGCGAGCCGTTGCCGCAGCGCCGCCAGCGCGTCGGCAGAGCGCTTCATTCCAGCGATGCCAGCTCTTCGGCCTGGTGTTCCCGCGCGAGCGTGTCGATCACTTCGTCGAGGTCGCCGTCGATGATCGCGTCGAGCCGGTAGAGCGTCAGCTCGATGCGGTGATCGGTCAGGCGGCCCTGCGGGAAATTGTAGGTGCGGATGCGCTCGGAGCGGTCGCCGCTGCCGACCTGGAGCCGGCGTTTGCGCGCGGTCTCCGCCGTCGCGCGCTCGCGCTCGGCGGCGAGGAGCCTGGCGCGCAGGAGCGCCATCGCGCGGGCGCGGTTCTTGTGCTGCGAGCGCTCGTCTTGGCATTCCACGACGATGCCGGAAGGAATGTGCGTGACGCGCACGGCGGAATCCGTCTTGTTGACGTGCTGCCCGCCCGCGCCGGAGGAGCGGTAGGTGTCGATGCGCAGGTCCGCCGGGTTCAAGTCGACGCTCTCGACCTCGGCGAGCTCGGGCAGCACGGCGACCGTGCAGGTCGACGTGTGGATCCGTCCCTGCGCCTCGGTCGCCGGTACCCGCTGCACGCGATGCGTGCCGGACTCGAACTTCAGACGCGCATAGACTCCGCGTCCCGCGATCCGGCTGATGACTTCGCGGTAGCCGCCGTGCTCGCCGCGATTCTCCGACACGACTTCGATCGTCCAGCCGCGCCGCTCCGCATAGCGCAAGTACATGCGGTGCAGGTCTCCCGCGAAGATGGCGGCCTCGTCCCCGCCGGCCGCCGCGCGGATCTCCAGGAAGACGTTGTGGTCGTCGAGCGGATCCGGCGGCACCAGCAACTGTTGCAGCGCCGCCTCGTCCGCGGCGGCCGCGTTTTCGAGCGCCTCGATCTCCTGCTGCGCGAGCTCTCGCATGCGCGCGTCGGGATCCGCGGCGACGGCGCGGGCCGCGGCGAGTTCGCGCTCGCGGTCCGCGAGCCGGGCGAGGCCGCGCGCGATCGGGTCGATGCGCGCGAACTCCATCGAGAGGTCGCGGAACCGGTCGGAGCGCGCGAGCACCTGCGGATCGGCGAGCAGCCGCTCGATCTCGGCATGGCGGTCGGCAACCCGCTCGAGGCGGCGGCGGATCGCATCCTTCATTGCGGGTCGCGCCCGGTGCGGAACAGGCGGGCGGCCGCGTCCGCGAGCGTCGAGTCGCCGCTCTCGGCGGCGTCGCGAAGCGCGGCGGAGGGCGCGTGCAGCAGGCGGTTCGTCAACGTCGCAGCGAGCTGCTCCAGCACTTCCTCCGGCGCGTGGCCGGCCGCCAGCAGGCGGCGCGCCTGCTCGAGCGCCTGGTCGCGCGCGGCTTCGGCCTGGCCGCGCAGCTCGCGGATCATCGGCACCGCCTCCAGTATCTTGAGGCCGGCCATGAAATGCCCGACGTCGCCATCGATGATCCGCCGCGCGACGGCCGCTTCCTCCTGCCGCGCCTTGACATTCTCGTCCACCACCTGCCGCAGATCGTCGATCGTGTACAGGTATACGTCCTCGAGCGCGCCGACGCGCGGGTCGATGTCGCGCGGCACCGCGAGGTCCAGCATGAACATGGGTCGATGGCGACGCACATCGAGCGCTTTCCGCACCTCGTCGAGGCGGATCACGTGACCCGGCCGCGCGGTCGACGAGACGACGATGTCCGCGGCCGGCAGGTGCGCAGCGAGCGCGTCGAGCTGGATCGCGGATGCCTGCAGCCCCTCGGCGATGCGCTGCGCGCGGTCCGCGCTGCGGTTGGCGATGATCATGCGCCCGATCTTCTGGGCGTGCAGGTGGCGCGCCGCGAGCTCGATCATCTCGCCGGCGCCGACGAGGAGCGCGGTATGGCGCTCGAAGCCCGCGAAGATGCGGCGCGCCAGCTGGATTCCGGCGGAGGCGACCGACACGGCGCTCGCGCCGATCGCGGTCTCGCTGCGCACCCTTTTGGCGACGGAGAAGGTCGTCTGAAAAAGCCGGTTGAGGAGAGCGCCGGCGGTGCCCGCCTTCTGCGCCGCGCGGTACGAGTCCTTGAGCTGCCCGAGAATCTGCGGTTCGCCGAGGATCAGCGAATCGAGGCCGGCGGCCACCGAGAACACGTGACGCACTGCGTCAGGGCCGTCGATGCGGTAGAGGCAGTCGGCGAGCGCCGTGTTGCCGCCCGATGCGGCGACGAGCCAGCCGGCAAGCTCTTCCGCGCCGTCGTTGCCGACGCAATAGAGCTCGGTGCGATTGCAGGTGGAGACGATCAGGGCTTCTTGCATTCCGGAGACCGCGCGCAGCGAGGCGAGCGCCTGCGGCAGGCGCTCGACATCGAACACGATGCGTTCGCGCACCTCGATCGGCGCGGTGCGGTGATTCAGTCCGAGAACGACGAGCGACATGATGAGCCGGCTGCGGGAATCCGGCGGATTGTCCGGTAACGGTCACGGCAGCACAAGCGCTGGGATATAGTGATGCGATGCGCGTTTCGCTCCGTTTCATTGCGGCTTCGCTGCTGTCCGCCTCGGTCGCGCCGGCGATGGCGGCCGACGCCCGCTGCCCGCGAGGCGACGACTGGGATCTCGTGGTCGGCGCGGAGCGGGCGCTGGAGCGCGGTGAATGGCCTGAGGCAGCGCTCCTCTATGGTTGCGCGGCGCGGGAGAGCGAGGATCCCGAGGTCGCCGAGCGCGCGACGCGCGTCGCATACGACAATCATCAGCTCGAACGCGCGGTGGAATCCGCGCGGCGCTGGCTCGAGCTTGCGCCTGCGAGCGAAGTCGCGCGCCGCTATCTCGCGACCGGCCTGCTGCGGCTCTACGACGACGACGCGGCCGCCGCGCAGTTCGCCGAATTGCTGAAGACTTCGTATGCGGATCGCGCGCGCGGCTACCTGGTGCTGCTCGGGATTTTGTCGGCGGAGGGCAACGACACGGGTGCTGCCCGCGTCATGGACCAGCTCGCCGCCTCGGACTCCGGATTGCCCGAAGCGCAGTACGCCGCGAGCGTGCTGTGGCAGCGCGCGGAGGACGGTGCGCGGGCGCTTGCGGGCGCGGAGCGCGCTGTGGCGCTGCGCGCCGACTGGCCGCAGGCCGAGCTTGCGCGTGTGCGCGCGCTCGCGACTTCTGGGCGGGACGCGGAAGCGCTGGAACGCTCGGCGGAGTTCGCCGCCGGCGGCGATCCGTTTTCGCGCATCAGCCACGCCTGGCTGCTGCTCGGCCAGGAGCGCCGCGACGAGGCCGTCGCCTTGTTCGAAGAACTCCGCCGCGCAGGCTCGCCAGCCGCGGGCGACGCGCTCGCTGCGCTCGCCGCGGTCGCGATCGACGAGCGCCGCCTCGACGACGCTGCGAAACTCCTTGACGACGCGGCGCGCGATCCGCAGCAGGCCGAAACCCTCGCCTGGCACCTGGGACGCGTCGCGGAAGAACGCGGCGATACCGCGAATGCGGCGCGCCGGTACCAGGACATCGATTCCGGCGTCCGCGCCGTCTCGGCGCAGCTTCGCGCGTACCGGCTGCTGTGCGATCTCGGCGCCGGGGAGCTCGCGGAGGTGCTCATCGACGAATTTCTCGCATCCGCGCCCTCCGAAACGGGCGACGTGGTCGCGGGTGTCGCCGCGATCCTCGTCGAGGAAGACCGCGGCGATGAGGCGATCGCGCTCATCGACCGGGCTTTCGCGCGCATGCCCGACGACGGCCTGCTGCTCGCCCGGGGTTTCCTGTACGAGCGGCTCGACCGCGTGCCGGAGGCGATCGCCGACTTGCGCAAGGTGGCGGCACGCCGGCCGAACGACCCGGTGGCGCAGAACGCGCTCGGCTATACGCTCGTCGATCGGACCCGCTCCGTGGAAGAGGGCTATCGGCTGATCGACCGGGCGCTCGCCGCGAAGCCGGACAGCTACGCGATCCAGGACTCGAAAGGCTGGGCCCTCGTGCAGATGGGAAAGCTCGAAGAAGGCAAGGGCTGGCTGGAGACCGCCTGGCAGCGTTCCGAAGATCCCGAGGTTGCCGCGCATCTCGGCGAGACGCTGTGGCGAATGGGGCGCGAGGCGGAAGCGCGCCGGCTCTGGGACGAAGCGCTCGCCGCGAATCCCGACAGCCCGTCGTTAAAGCGCGCGATCGAGCGCCACCCGAAGTGAATATCCGTCTTGCCGCCGCCGCCGTGGGGCTTCTTGCCAGCGGCTGCGCAACCATCCCCGAGCCCGGCCTGCCGGGCGACTGGCCCGCGCGCCGGGACGCGCTGCAGTTGCTCGACGACTGGAGTCTGAGCGGCCGCATCGCGGTCGCTGCCGGCTCCGAGGGATTCTCCGGCGGACTCTACTGGCAGCAGCGCGGCGAGGCGGCAGATATTACGCTCCGCGGACCGATGGGCGGGGCCGCGATCCTGATCCACGTCGAAGGCGGGGAGGTCGCCGTCACGGACGAGCGCGGCGCGACCCATGGCGGGGAAGACGCGCAGCGATTCGTCGCGGAGAACTTCGGCCCGGGCTCGCCGCTCCCGATCGCGGAGATGCGTTTCTGGCTGGTCGGCGTGCCGGCGCCGGGTTCGCCGCACCAGGAGGCCCTCGGCGAGGACCAGCGCCTCGCGGCGCTGCACCAGTCGGGATGGCAGGTTCGTTACGATCGTTACGGGACCGTCGACAATCTCGCGCTGCCCGAGCGCATCGAGCTCACGACTGAGGGACTTCGCCTGCGCGTCGCGGTCGCGGATTGGCGCATCGAGCCATGACCTGCGCGGCGTGGCCGGCGCCGGCCAAGCTCAATCTGTTCCTGCATGTCGTCGGCCGCCGCGCGGATGGCTACCACGACATCCAGACGGTTTATCAATTGATCGATCTCGAAGACCGCCTCTCGTTCGCGCCGCGGGACGATGGTCGGATCCACCGGATCGAAGGACCTGCGGAGGTGCCGGAAGCCCAGGATCTTTGCCTTCGCGCTGCCGAGCGGCTGCAAGCCGCAGGTGGCATCGGGAAGGGCGCCGACATCCGGCTCGACAAGCGCATTCCCATCCAGGGCGGTCTCGGCGGCGGCAGCTCCGATGCGGCGACGACGCTCGTCGCACTCAATGAAATCTGGGGCCTCCGCCTCGACCCGGCCGAACTCGCCGCGATCGGCCTGGAACTCGGCGCCGACGTTCCCCTTTTCATTCATGGCCATAGCGCCTGGGGCGAGGGGGTGGGCGAGCGCCTGACACCCCTGGAACTCGGGGAGCAGTACTACGCCATCGTCTTTCCGGGGGTCGGGGTCAGCACCGCTTCGGTGTTTCAGGCATCTGAATTGACAAGGAAAACCCCCAAGACGACAATTCGCGGCTTCCTGAAGGCAGGTGGACACAACGATTGCGAGCCAGTCGTCACCGGGCGCAGTCCCGCGGTGGCGATGGCGCTGGCCTGGCTCGCGGCGCGGGGCCCGGCGCGCCTGACCGGCACCGGCAGTTGCGTGTTCGCGGCATTTGCCGATCGCGGTGCGGCTGAGGCCGCGCTCGCGGGTCTGCCGGCAGGGTGGCGCAGATTCGTGGCCCGGGGGCTCGACCGTTCGCCCCTACAGGAACGCCTGGCGGCGGAGCGATCCCGCGGAAGCGGGGAGATTTGAAACTGGGGTGTCGCCAAGTGGTAAGGCAACGGATTTTGATTCCGTCATACGAAGGTTCGAATCCTTCCACCCCAGCCAGTTAGGGAGAGTCGCGTGGACCAGTCCACGATGGCGGTGTTCACGGGCAATGCGAATCCGGTGCTCGCGCAGGACATCGCGCGGCACCTGATGCAGCCGCTGGGCCGCGCGCTGGTCGGGCGGTTCAGCGACGGCGAGATCCAGGTCGAGATCATGGAAAACGTCCGCGGCAAGGACGTCTACCTGGTGCAGTCGACCTGTCCGCCGGCGAACGAGCACTTGATGGAACTCCTGGTCATGGCGGACGCCTGCAAGCGCGCCTCGGCCGGGCGGATCACCGCGGTGATTCCGTATCTCGGTTATGCGCGGCAAGACCGGCGGCAACGCGCGATGCGCGTGCCGATCACGGTGAAGCTCGTCGCGGACATGATCGGCTGCGCCGGCGTGAATCGCGTGCTGACGGTGGATCTGCACGCGGACCAGATCCAGGGCTTCTTCGGCGTGCCGGTCGACAACGTGTACGCGTCGCCGGTGCTGCTCGGCGAGGTCTGGAAGCAGAAGTACGACAAAATGATCGTGGTGTCGCCGGACGTCGGCGGCGTGGTGCGGGCCCGGGCGATCGCCCGGCGCCTCGACAACGCGGACCTCGCGATCATCGACAAGCGGCGGCTGCGCGCGAACGAATCGCAAGTGATGAACATCATCGGCGACGTGCGCGGCAGGTCCTGCGTGCTGGTGGACGACCTCGTCGACACGGCGGGCACGCTCTGCCAGGCGGCGCAGGCGCTGAAGAACGAAGGCGCTGAGCGCGTGATTGCCTACATCACGCACCCGGTGCTGTCGGGCAATGCGGTGGAGAAGGTCTCCGCCTCGGCGCTCGACGAGCTCGTCGTGACGGACACGATTCCGCTCGGCGAGGCGGCGAGGAATTGCCAGCGCATCCGCGTCCTCTCGGTCGCGGAGCTGCTGGCGGAAACGATGCGGCGGATCCGGGACGAGGAATCCGTCAGCTCGCTGTACGTGGATTAATACTGGAGCATTGACATGAAGATTTCGTTTGAACTCGACGCCGAGTTCCGGGAAGACCAGGGCAAGGGTGCGAGCCGCCGCCTGCGTCATTTCGGAAAAGTCCCGGCAATCCTCTACGGCGGGCGGCGCGATGCGCGCGCACTGCTGCTCGACCACACGCGGCTGTCGCAGCTGATGGACAACGAGCGTTTCTACTCGACCATCGTCGCGCTCAAAGTCGGCGACCAGAGCCAGGCGGCGGTGCTCAAGGACGTGCAGCGCCATCCGTACAAGAACCAGATCATGCACATCGACTTCCAGCGTGTGCTGGAGGACGAGAAGATCCGCATGCTGATTCCGCTGCACTTCAAGGGCGGCGCCGAGGCCAAGGGCGTCAAGGATCAGGGCGGCGTGCTCTCGCACGTGCGGAACGACGTCGAAGTGACTTGCCTGCCGAAAGACCTGCCCGAGTTCGTCGAAGTTGACGTCTCCGGGCTCGAGATCAACCAGGTCGTCAAGCTTTCCGGCCTCGAGCTGCCCGCGGGCGTGGAACTCGTGGAACTGCTGGCCGGCCGCGACGGGCCTGTCGCCTCCATCCACATGCCGCGCGTCGAGGAAGAGGAAGCGCCGGTTGTCGACGAGGCGGCTGCCGCGACGGTGGCTGCGGGAACCCCGGGAGCACCGGGCGTGGCCGGCGCCCCTGCAGCGCCGGCGGCACCTGGCGCCGCGCCCGCGGGCGCCGCACCGGGTGCGGCACCTGGCGCCGCGCCTGCCGTCGACGCGAAAGCCGCGAAGGGCGGGAAGGAAGGCAAGGACGCGAAGAAGGGCGACGGCAAGAAGTAAAGTGTGGCGGGCCTTCCACTGCAACTGGTCGTCGGGCTCGGCAATCCGGGCGCCGAGCACGAGGACACGCGGCACAACGCGGGCTTCTGGTTCGTCGACGAATTGGCGAACCGTCACGACGGGCGCCTGAAGCCGGAACGCCGCTACAACGCCGAAGCCGGCCGCGTCACCATCGCGGGCGTGCCGCTCTGGCTCCTGAAGCCGATGGGTTTCATGAACCAGAGCGGTCAGTCCGTGCGTGCGTTCTGCGACTACCTGCAATTGCCGGCCGAGCAGGTGCTCGTCGTGCACGATGAGCTCGATCTGCCGGCCGGCATCGCCCGCCTGAAGCAGGGCGGCGGTGCCGGCGGCCACAACGGCATGAAAGACGTCATCGCGCACCTCGGCGAGGAGTTCTGGCGCTTGCGCATCGGAATCGGCCACCCGGGCCACCGGGACCAGGTGATCGACTACGTGCTCCGGCGCGCGAGCGCCGTGGACGAGCGCCTGATGCGCGAGGCGATCGAACTCGCGATTGCCGAGTTTCCGCGCCTGCTGACGGAAGGCGCGGAGAAAATGATGAACCGGCTGCACACCTCGCCGCCCGACACCTCCGCCTGATGGGAATCCGCTGCGGCATCGTCGGGCTGCCGAACGTCGGCAAGTCGACGCTATTCAATGCGCTGACACGGGCCGGCATCGCTGCCGACAATTACCCGTTCTGCACCATCGATCCGAACATCGGCATCGTGCCGGTGCCCGATCCGCGCCTCGCGGCGCTCGCGGCCATCGCAAAACCCGAGAAGATCGTTCCGACCACGGTCGAGTTCGTGGACATCGCGGGGCTCGTCGCCGGCGCGTCGCAGGGGGAAGGGCTCGGCAACAAGTTCCTGTCGCACATCCGCGAAGTGGACGCGATCGCGCACGTCGTGCGCTGCTTCGAGGACCCTGACGTCGTGCATGTCTCCGGCCGCGTGGATCCGGCCGCCGACGTCGCGATCATCAACACGGAACTCGCGCTTGCCGATCTCGAAACCGTGGACCGGGCGCGCGCGCGCGCCGACAAGGCGGCGAAAGCCATGGACAAGGACGCGATGCGCTGGCGCGATTCGCTCGAGCGCATCCGCGCGCGGCTCGACCAGGGCGAGCCGGTGCGCGCGATGGCGCTCGATTCGTTCGAGCGCGAGCGCGTGCGGGAGCTGCAACTCCTGACGGCCAAGCCCGTCATGTATGTGGTGAACGTTGACGAAGGCGGCTTCACCGGCAATCCGCGTCTTGAGGCGCTCGGCCGCCTCGCCGCAGCCGAGGGCTCGGAAGTCGTCGCGGTCTGCGCCGCGATCGAAGCGGAGATCTCGGAACTCGACGAGGGCGATCGCGCCGCGTTCCTCGCCGATCTCGGGCTCGCGGAAGCGGGGCTCGATCGGATCATCCGTGCCGGCTATCGCCTGCTGGGATTGCTGACATTCTTTACCGCGGGCCCGAAGGAAGTGTGCGCCTGGACCGTGCGCGCGGGCGCGACGGCGCCGCAGGTCGCGGGCGCGATTCACACCGATTTCGAGCGCGGCTTCATCCGGGCCGAGACGATTGCCTACGAGGATTACGTTGGCTTCAAGGGCGAGAACGGCGCGCGCGAAGCCGGCCGGCTGCGGCTGGAAGGCAAGGAGTACGTGGTGCAGGAAGGCGACGTCATGCACTTCCGCTTCAATATATAATCCCGCCTCCCCGAGGGTACCTTCCCACCGCGTGGCTAGGTAGCTCAGCTGGTTAGAGCACGGGATTCATAACCCCGGGGTCGAGAGTTCGATTCTCTCCCTAGCCACCATTTATTTGAGACGAGAGGCCGGATTGCTGCGACCAAAGGCGCTGCGCGCTCCCGCGCTTGCCACTAGTTTGACTGCTGCATTGGACCAGGAGATTCGAATGACCGGGTTCCTCCGAAGGATTGTCGCCATGACCTGCGGCGCGTTGATGCTGGGATTCGCCGTGATAGCGGCCACTGCGCAGGAGCCGGCCGCAAAGCCTGCGACCGAGGACGAGCGTCTCGGCGCATTCTTCGAGGAAGTGTTCCAGCGCAACCTCAAGGACAGCCCTATCTTCCAGGCGCAGCTCGGCATGAAGGGCCCGGACTACGGCAAGTGGAACGACTTCTCGGATGCCGAGGCACAGCGGCAGAACGAGCTGACGCGGCAGGATCTCGAACAGCTCCGCGCGAAATTCAAGTACGACGCGCTTTCGGACGGCATGAAGATCAGCTACCGGATCTTCGAGCTGCAGCAGGAAACGGCGCTGGAGAACTTCCCCTGGCGCTTTCACGGCTATGCCTTCCAGACCCAGAATAATGCAGTCACCGCGCTCGTGACCTTCATGCAGAACATCCATCGCGTCGACGACGTATCGGACGCCGAGGCCTATATCTCGCGCCTGAAGGGCACCGAACTCGCGTACCGGCAGCTCAACGAGACGATGAACATCGCCGCCGCGCGCGGCATCGTTCCGACCTCCTTCTCCTTCGATCCCGTGCTGGCCGACTGCCGCGCGGTGCTCGCCGGCGCGCCCTTCGACGAGAGCGGCAAGGACTCCGCGATCCTTGCGGATTTCCGCGGCAAGGTGGAAAAGCTCCAGCTCGCCGACGCGGAGAAGAAGCGGTTGCTCGACGAGGGAACCGCGGCCATGCGCGGCCCGATGAAAGCCGCGCTGAGCTCGACCATCGCGAGCATCGAGGCGCTCCGCTCGAAGTCGCCGGGGCCGCACGGCGTCTGGAAACTGCCGGACGGCGACGATTACTACAAGTCGCAGATCGAGTTCTGGACGACGGTCCCGGGGCTCACGGCCGAGCAGATCCACGAAACCGGGCTCGCTGAAGTCGCCCGCATCCGCGGCGAGATGGAAGCGATCATGCGAAAAGCCGGATTCAAGGGCGACCTGCCGGCGTTCTTCGAGCACCTCCGCACCGATCCCGCGAACTTCTTCCCGAATACGGACGCGGGAAAGCAGGCCTATCTCGACCAGTCGAAGGCCTATATCGACGCGATCTACGTCGACGTCGGCAACTACTTCAACGTGCTGCCGAAGGCGCCGCTCGAAGTGCGGCGCGTCGAGGAATGGCGCGAGGAAACCGCGCCGATCGCCTTCTACAACCAGCCGACGCCGGACGGCAGCCGCCCCGGCATCTATTACGTCAATCTCCACGACATGACGACGCGTCAGAAGCACGAAATGGAAACGGTCGCCTATCACGAAGGCGCCCCGGGGCATCATTTCCAGATCGCGATCCAGCAGGAGCTCGAGGGCGTCCCGACCTTCCAGAAGTTCGCCTTCTTCGGCGCCTACATCGAAGGCTGGGGGCTGTACGCGGAGCGCCTCGCCAAGGAGCAGGGGCGATTTGCCGATCCCTTGCAGGATTTCGGCCGGCTGCAGAACGAGATGCTCCGCGCCGCGCGGCTCGTCGTCGACACCGGCGCGCACGCGAAGAAATGGACGCGCGAGCAGATGATCGAATACATGCTCGCGAACAATCCCATGACCGTCGAGGACGCCACCAAGGAAGTCGAGCGCTACATCGACAACCCCGGGCAGGCGCTGTCATACAAGATCGGCATGCTGAAGATCCTGGAGCTGCGCGAAAAGGCGAAGGCCGCGCTTGGCGAACGCTTCGACCTCCGTGACTTCCACGACGTCGTGCTGAAGAACGGCGCGGTGCCGCTGCCGGTCCTCGAGGGGCTGGTGGACGACTACGTCGCCGCGAAAAAGGCCGCCTGAGCTCTAGCGGGCCGGCCGGAGCCGCGGCACCGTCGCATTGGCGTCGGACAAGAGGTCCGACGCTGCCTGCGCGAGCATCGCGAGGCCCTCGTCCACGATCGCATCCTCGGCCGTGATCGGCACGAGAATGCGCACCACATTGCCGTAGATCCCGCAGGACAGCAGGATCAGCCCGAGCTCCCGCGCGCGGGCGGTGAATTTTTTCGTCAGTTCGGATGCCGGGCGGCGCGGATCTCCGCCTTCGCCGAGCTCGAAGGCGACCATCGCGCCGAGCCGGCGCACGTCGACAATCTCGGCGTGACGCGCGGCGAGCGCGTCGAGCGCCTTGCCGAGTTTCTCGCCGAGTCGGTCCGCGCGCTCGAAAATGCGCTCCTGCTCGAAAACCTCGAGCACGGCGAGGGCGGCTGCGCAGGCGACGGGATTGCCGGCGAAGGTCCCGCCGAGGCCGCCGGGGCCGCAGGCGTCCATGACATCGGCGCGCCCGACCAGAGCCGACAGCGGAAATCCCCCGCCGAGCGACTTTGCAAGCGTGTAGATGTCGGCGGCGACGCCGTAGTGCTCCATCGCGAACATCCGGCCGGTGCGGCCCGCGCCGGACTGGATCTCGTCCGCGATCAAGAGGATGCCGTGGCGATCGCAAAGCTCGCGGAGCCGCGACACGAAGTCCTGCGGCGCGATGTAGAAGCCGCCTTCGCCCTGCACGGGCTCGAAGACGATCGCCGCGACGCGGTCCGGTGCGACGTCGCACTTGAAGATCGTCTCGAGTGAGCGGAGGGAATCATCGATCGATATGCCATGCAGTGCGTTGGGAAACGCCGCGTGATAGACCTCGGGCGGGTAGGGGCCGAACCCCGCCTTGTACGGCTCGATCTTGCCGGTCAGGGCGAGCGCCATGATCGTCCGGCCGTGAAAGCCGCCGGCGAAGGCGATCACCGCCGAGCGGCCGGTGCTCGCGCGCGCGATCTTGATCGCGTTCTCGATCGCCTCCGCGCCGGTCGTCATCAGGACCGACTTGTTCGGTCCCTTGCCCGGCGCGAGGTCATTCAGCCGTTCGCACAGCGCGACATAGGGCTCGTACGGGGTGATCTGGAAGCAGGTGTGCGTGACCTTGTCGAGCTGCGCGCGCACCGCCTCGAGCACGCGCCGATGGCGATGGCCCGTATTGAGCACGCCGATTCCGCCAGCGAAGTCGAGGTAGCGGCGGCCGTCGCCATCCCACAGGAGGGCGTTTTCGGCGCGCTCGACGAAGACCGGGTGCACCATCGAAAGGCCGCGCGCGACCGCCGCCTGGCGCCTCGCGACCAGCGATTCATTGCTTCCCACGCCTGTCTCCCGTCAGTGAATCTGGATCTCGTCCATATCGTCGTCTTCGACGATCTGCTCCCAGGTCGTGGTCGCCGATTCGAGCGCATCCGCGGGATCCGCGGATTCCGCGAGGTCGGTATAGCCGAACTCGTCGGGTTCCAGGTCGTCGAGCGGTCCGCCCCAGTCTTCCGGCTGCGCGGCCGTATCGACGAGGAGCGTCCGCCATTCGTCGAGGTCGAGCTCGTCGATGCCGCCGTCGAATTCCTGGATTTCGATCGTGCCTGCGACTTCATCGAGCGCAACCACCTGGAACAGCTCACCCTTGTCGCGGTGGCTGTACCAGTTTCCGACGATGGGCGGTAGTCGATTGCCCATGAATTGATCCTACGCCCGATTGCGGACGCATGCCAGAGCTTACAATCGAAAAAACGAGTGGACGGAGACGGCGATGACGACACCGGCAATCGTGGACTTTCGGCGCAATATGAAAGGCGAGGAATCGGCGCCAGCCGCCGACAAAGTGGTCAAGGGCGAGCCCAAGACCATCGTGAAAAACTATTTCAGCGATGCGTCCGGCCAGTTTTTCGCCGGTACCTGGGCGAGCAGCGTGGGCAAATGGAAAGTCACATATTCCGAGAACGAATTCTGTCATCTGCTCGAAGGCCGCGTCGTGATCACGTCGGAGGAGGGAAAGCGCTGGCAATTCAACGCCGGCGACGCCTGGGTGATTCCCGCCGGCTTCAGCGGAACCTGGGAGACGGTGGAGCCCGCGCGCAAGCGCTATGCGATATTCGAGGCCGCCAAGCCCGGCTGACGGCTACTCCCAGTCCATTCCGAACGTGATGCCGAGCGTCCGCGGTCGCGCCGGCCACACCAGCTCGTTGAAGAGGCCATAGCCGAATTGGTTATTCGCGTCCGCATTTTCCCAGCCCCGCTCGAAATACTCGGCGTCGAAGGCGTTTTCCAGCCAGATCGTCGCCCACCACGCGGAATTGCTGCGGTAGCCGAGCCGGAAATTGAATTCGTCCCAGCTATCGACCGCCGCGTCCGGGATATTGTCCGGGCCGCCGAACATTTCGGAGCGGTAGACATATTCGGTCGTGAAGAACATCTCGCCCGAAGCCGTCGGGTTCCGGTAGGTGAGGAGGGCGGAGCCGCTGACCTCGGGCGCGAATGGCAGGTTATTGCCGTCGCAGTCGCCGCAGGCGCCGATCGCCTCGATCTCGGTCGCGTCCGTGATCTCGGTGTCGAGCAGCGACAGGCCGACGATCGCGTCAAAGCTCGCGCTCGGCGCCCATCGCAGGTCGACTTCGAGGCCCTGGCCGCGCGCCTCGCCCACATTGGCGACGAGCGACGAGCCGGTATCGAAATAGACGAGCTGCAGATCGACGTAGTCGTAACGGAACAGCGACGCATTGAGCTGCAGCGTATTGCCGAGGAAGCGCGTCTTGGCGCCGATCTCGTAGCTGTCGACTTCCTCGGGGTCGAACACGACCGGCGTCGTGCCGGGCGGCGCGGCGCCTTCGTCTGTCACGTCCTCGCCATGCAGGTCGAAGCCGAAGGTCGCAAAGCCGCCGGCCTTGTAGCCCTTCGAGGCCGTCGCGTACAGCGTGACGTCCTCGCTCACGTCGAAGCTGATCGCGAGCCGCGGCGTGAAATCGCTCCAGTCGGCCTGGTTGGTGACGATTCCGTCGGTGAAGAACTCGTAGTTGAAGTTGTTGCCGAGCGCACCGCCGCTGTCCAGCACGCGGCTCGCGATTTCCTTCTCATCGTAGGTATAACGCGCGCCCGCCGTCAGCTCGAGCCGGTCGGTGAGACCCCAGGTGAAGTCGCCGTACACCGCCCAGCCCTGGCTGTCGACATTCACGTAGCTCTGCTCCGCCTTCCCCGTGAGCAGGTCGGCCGGGTCGATGTCGTCCTCCCAATACTCCTCGAAATTGGGATCGTCGCAGCCCGCGACCGGACCGGAGAAATCGGGCGCGTCGCTCACGCCGACGGCGCGGCACAGGTCGTCCTCGTCGTAGATGAACTCGAAGTATCCGTCGATGCTCTCCTCATACACGCTCGCGCCGGCGAACCAGGTCAGGCGGCCCTCGTCGGGCGAGTTGAGGCGCAACTCCTGGCTCCAGTATTCGACGTTGTTGACCTGCCGGTAATCGTTCACCCGGCCCGGCCCACCGTCGTAGTCCTCCAGGTAGTGGAAACCGAACTTCTTGTAGCCGGTGAGCGAAGTCAGCGCGTAATCGCCCGGCATTGACCATTCGATGTTGGCCCGTGCCTCGAAAACATCCGACTCGTCGATGCCGTCGTCGCCGAGATCGATGTCCACCCGGTCATAAGGCAGGCCATCCGCGGGCACCCAGTAGACTGAGGGGTCCTGCTCGCGGTCCTCGTAGGCGAACGTCAGCGTCGCATCCATCACCTCGCCCAAACGGCGGAGCGCCACCCGGCCCGCGCGGACTTCATGGAATCCCAGTTTGTCGCCGCCTTGGAGATTCTCGAGAAAGCCGTCGTTGGAGAGCGTGTATCCGCTCGCTCGCAGTGCCCAGCCCTCGCTGAGGGGGAGGTTGACCGTGCCGGTCGCCTCGATGTGGTTGTAATCCGCGGCCGTCAGTTCCGCGCTTGCCTCGAAGGCGTCCTGCGGCTTGCTGGTGATAATGCTGACCGCGCCCGCGATCGAATTGCGGCCGAACAGGGTTCCTTGCGGACCCTTCACAACCTCCGCACGCTCAATATCGAACAGGGCCGTCATCACGCCGCCCGTGCGGCCGGACCAGATGCCATCGACGAACATCGCGACCGACGGATCGCCGCCGATGCCGAAGTCGTTCGTGGCGATGCCACGCATCGCCAGCGCATCGGTGAATCCATCCTCCGTCTTGCCGCTGAATCCCGGCGTGAAATCCACGATGCCGCGGATGTCCGCCATGCGGCTTTCCTTCAGCATGTCGCCGGAGAAGGCGGACACGGAAAGCGGCACGTCCTGGAGCGACTGCTGGCGTTTCTGCGAAGTGACGATCACCTCTTCCAGCCCGACGATCTCGGGGGCAGGCGCCTCGGTTTCCTGCGCCTGCAAAGTGAACGGGCACGACAATGCGGCAGCCAGTGCCACGCGGCACGCCGCCTTGTTAAGGCTGATCATGTTGACTCCCCCACGGCAAAACCGTAGTCCCCCGGAACAGGATAGCACTCCGCCTGGTCGGCGTGGATTCAGTCCAATTCGTCGATGATTGCCGCCAGCGTTTCGAAGATCCGGTCCACCTCCGCGCGCTCGATGATGAGCGGCGGTGACATCGCAATCGTGTCGCCGGTCGTGCGAATCAGGAGGCCCGCATTGAAGGCCGCGACCAGCGCATCGTAGCCGCGCGCGCCCGGCGCCCCGGCACGCGGCTCGAGCTCGATGCCCGCGATCAGGCCATAAACGCGCAGGTCCACGACATGACGCCGGCCTTTCAGCAAATGCACGGCGTCGCTCCAGTACGGCGCCAACGCGCGCGCCCGGTCGAACAGGCCCGTGCGATAGAGTTTCTGTGTTGCGAGCCCGGCCGCGCAGGCGACAGGATGTGCGGAGTACGTATAGCCGTGAAACAACTCAATTGCGGCCGGCGGCCCCGCCATGAACGTGTCGTGGATCTCGCGCCGCACGAGCACCGCACCCATCGGGATGGCGCCGTTCGTGAGTCCCTTGGCGCAGGTCATCATGTCCGGCACGACGTCGAACTCCTGCGCGGCGAAGGCGGACCCCGTGCGGCCGAATCCCGTGATGACCTCGTCGAAGACCAGGAGGATCCCGTGCTTCGTGCACAGTTCGCGGAGCCGCTTCAGGTAGCCTATCGGCGGCAGCAGCACGCCGGTCGATCCCGCAATCGGCTCGACGATGACCGCGGCGATGGTCGAGGCGTCGTGCAGCGCGACCAGGCGCTCGAGATCGTCGGCGAACTCGGCGCCGTGCGCCGGCAGCCCGCGCGAATAGAGGTTGCGCGCCGGGTCGTGCGTGTGGCGCAGGTGATCGACGCCGGGCAGGAGCGCACCGAAGAACTTGCGGTTGTTGACCATGCCGCCGACGGAGATGCCGCCGAAGCCGACGCCGTGATAGCCGCGCTCGCGCCCGATCAGCCGCGTGCGCGCGCCTTCGCCCCGCACGCGGTGATAAGCGACCGCGATCTTGAGCGCGGTGTCCACCGATTCTGAGCCCGAGTTCGTGAAGAACACGCGGTCGATTCCCGGCGGCGCGATCTCGACGAGCGCGTTGGCGAGCTCAAAGGCCAGCGGATGACCCATCTGGAAGGGCGGCGCGTATTCCATCACCGCGATCTGCTTCGAGACGGCCTCGGTGATCTCGCGCCGGCAGTGGCCTGCGTTGACGCACCAGAGTCCGGCTGCGGCGTCCAGCACCTGGCGGCCGTCCGGCGTCCAGTAGTACATCCCCTCGGCGCGCGAGAGCAGGCGCGGCGCCGCCTTGAACTGGCGGTTCGCGGTGAACGGCATCCAGAAGGCGTCGAGATCGTTCCGCGCAGCGCTCATGATAATTGACACTTTCGGAGGGGAAACGCGATATTACGCGGGTTCGTGTTTAATATCATAGACATCCGGAGTGTCCATGGGCAATGACGTCAGCACGCGGCTCAAGGCCGTGCGCCAGATGCACGGGCTCTCGCAGCGCGAACTCGCGAAGCGCGCGGGCGTTACGAACGGCATGATCTCGCTGATCGAGCAGGGGCGCGTAAGCCCCTCGGTCGCCTCGCTCAAGAAGGTCCTCGACGGACTGCCGATGGCGCTTGCCGAGTTCTTCACCATGGACCCGGCCGGCACGGCCCAGGTTTTCTACACCAAGGCCGAGCTCGTGGAGTTGGGTGAAGGCGAGGTTTCGCTCTGCCTGGTCGCGGCGCGCCGACCGGGCCGGCGCATGGCGATCCTGCGCGAAACCTACGAACCGGGCGCGGACATGGGCTCCGACATGCTGCGGCATGCCGGCGAAGAGGGCGGGGTCGTTGTGAGCGGCAAGGTGGAAGTGACGATTGGCGGCCAGACCCGGGTGCTGGGTCCCGGCGACGCCTATTATTTTGCGAGCGCGGTGCCCCACCGGTTCCGCAATCGCGGGCGTGAGCGCTGTGAGATCATCAGCGCTTCGAGCCCCCCGACCCTCTGAGGAGCAGTCCGTGAACCGGGAGCAGAAAGCGGTCGACTGGCGCGAGATGGCGGCCACGTTCGCGCCGCGCACGAACGCCTTCATCGACGGCAAGTACCAGCCGGCGCTGTCCGGCGCGACCTTCGACTGCGTCAATCCGGCGAACGGCCAGGTGATTGCACAGGTCGCATCCTGCGACGCGGCGGACGTGGACGCCGCGGTCGCGAGCGCGCGCCGCGCCTTCGACGCCGGCCACTGGTCGCG
Organism: Steroidobacteraceae bacterium; assembly: GCA_040878925.1. Classification (GTDB taxonomy): domain Bacteria; phylum Pseudomonadota; class Gammaproteobacteria; order Steroidobacterales; family Steroidobacteraceae; genus SCUD01. Next base: position 305,288 of record JBBDLI010000014.1, read on the forward strand.
CCGCGCGCCAGCCGCGCGCAAGAAAGTGATGCTCCGGTTCGCGGAGCTCATCCGCAAGCACCGCGAGGAGCTTGCGCTCACCGAAACGATGGACATGGGCAAGCCGATCACGGATTCGCTCAAGATCGACATCCCGGCGGCGGCGAACTGCATCGCCTGGTACGCGGAGGCGATCGACAAGGTGTACGACGAGGTCGCGCCGACCCCGCACGATTCGCTCGCGCTTATCACGCGCGAGCCCGCGGGCGTCGTCGGCGCGATCGTGCCGTGGAATTTCCCGCTGCTGATGGCAACCTGGAAACTCGGCCCCGCGCTCGCGACCGGCAACTCCGTCGTGCTGAAGCCTTCCGAGAAGTCGCCGCTGACGGCACTCCGGGTGGCGGAACTCGCGCTGGAGGCCGGCTTGCCCGAGGGCGTGCTGAACGTCGTGCCGGGATTCGGCTACACGGCGGGCGAAGCGCTCGCGATGCACATGGACGTCGATTGCGTCGCGTTCACCGGCTCGACCCGCGTCGGCAAGATGATGCTCGAATACTCTGGCCGGTCCAACATGAAACGCGTCTGGCTCGAATGCGGCGGAAAGGCGCCGAATGTCGTGCTGGGTGACGTGGCCGACATCGAGCGCGCCGCGAACGCGGCCGCCTTCGGCATCTTCTTCAACCAGGGCGAGATGTGCTCGGCGGCCTCGCGTCTCGTCGTGCACGAATCGGTCCGGGACGCGATGCTGGAGAAGATCGTCGAAATTGGCCGCAGCCTGGCGCCCGGCGATCCGCTCGATCCGAAGACGCGCCTCGGCGCCATCGTGGACCAGGTGCAGCTCAATACGGTCATGGGCTACATCGAGTCCGGCAAGAATGAAGGCGCCGAGGTTCGACTGGGGGGCAACCGGGCGCGACCGGAGAGCGGCGGGTACTTCGTCGAGCCGACGGTATTCGCCAACGTGAATCCGCAGATGAAAATCGCGCGCGAGGAGATCTTCGGCCCGGTGCTCTCGACGATCACGTTCAAGGATGTCGACGAGGCGGTCAGGATCGCGAACGACGTGAGCTATGGCCTGACGGCCGCGGTCTGGAGCCGCGACATCACGACCGCGCACCGCGTGGCGAAATCTTTGCGTGCCGGCACGGTTTATGTGAATTGCTACGACGCCGACGACATCACCGTGCCCTTTGGCGGCTTCAAGCAGTCCGGCAATGGGCGGGACAAGTCGCTGCACGCGATGGACAAGTACACGGAATTGAAGACCACCTGGATCGACCTGTCATGAAAGTGACGGTCGCGGCGACCCAGATGGCCTGCGGCTGGGACCGCGACGCGAACATTGCGAACGCCGAGCGGCTGATCAGGGACGCGGCCGGTCGCGGCGCGAACATCGTCCTGATCCAGGAACTGTTCGAGTCGCCGTACTTCTGCAAGGACCACCTGGCAAAGCACTTCGAGCTCGCGCTTCCCATCGCGGAGAATCCGGCCGTCCAGCGGCTCTCGAAGGTCGCGAAGGAGTTGAAGGTCGTGCTGCCGCTCTCGGTCTTCGAGCGGGCGCAGAACGCGTATTTCAATTCGCTCGTCATGGTGGACTCCGACGGGAAAATACTCGGCGTCTATCGCAAGTCGCACATCCCGGAAAGTCCGGGCTATCACGAAAAGTTCTATTTCTCGCCGGGCGACACGGGATTCCGCGTCTGGCCGACTCGTTTCGGCGCGCACGGCGTCGCGGTGTGCTGGGACCAATGGTTCCCGGAAGCCGCGCGCGCGATGGCGCTTGCGGGCGCGGAGATTCTCTTTTATCCGACGGCCATCGGCTCGGAGCCGCAGGACGCGACGCTCGACTCGCGCTGGCACTGGCAGCGCACGATGCAGGGTCACGCCGCCGCGAACGTGATGCCGCTCGTCGCGTCGAACCGCATCGGCACCGAGCGCGGCGAAAAGGTCGAGATCACTTTCTACGGGCATTCGTTCATCGCGGATCACACGGGCAAGATCGTGGCGCAGGCCGACGACCACAGCGAGCAGGTCATCACCGCGAGCTTCGACCTCGAGGAGATTCGCCGCTACCGCCACTCCTGGGGCGTGTTCCGAGACCGCCGGCCGGATCTCTACGGGCCGCTCATGAAGCTGGACGGTGTCCGCGACTGAGCAGGTGCTCGCAGGCAGGATCGCCTGCGTGGATCTCGAGACTACGGGCGGCCACGCTGCGCGCGACCGGGTTATCGAGGCGGGCATTGTCCTGCTGGCGGACGGAGAGGTCGTCGAAGAGTACTCGACGCTCGTCAATCCCGGGGTCCGCATCCCGTATGCCATCCAGCAGTTCACGGGCATCACCGAGGCGATGGTCGCGGACGCGCCGCCTTTCGAAGCGGTCGCGGACGCCCTTGAGTCGCGTCTGGCGGGAAGCCTCTTCGTGGCCCACAACGCGCGCTTCGACTATGGATTCCTGCGCAGCGAATACCGGCGCATCGGACGGCGCTTCCGCGCGCCCGTGCTCTGTACCGTGCGCCTGTCGCGCGCGCTCACGCCGGGAGAGCGCGGACACAATCTCGATGCGGTGATGGAGCGGCATGGCATCGCCTGCGACGCGCGCCACCGCGCGCTCGGCGATGCCCGGGTGCTGGCGGATTTCCTGCGCATCGCGCGCGAACGCTGGCCTGAGGAGGAACTGACGACGATCGTGACGCGGCTAATCGGCACGTCGCGTCTTCCGCCGCAGCTCGACCCAACGCTCGCGGACGAACTGCCTGATAGCTCCGGTGTGTATCTTTTCTATGGCGAGGACGACGCGCTTTTGTACGTCGGCAAGGCGAAGAGCCTTGCGAACCGCGTGCTCGCGCACTTTGCCGACCCGCATGCGAAGCTCGAGCAGCAGCTCACGCGGCTCGTGCGGCGCATCGAGTGGATCGAGACCGCGGGCGAGTTCGGCGCACTCGTCACGGAAGCCCGGCTCATCAAGTCGCGTAAACCCGTTTTCAACCGCCGGCTGCGCGGGTCGTCGGAATTGTGGGCGATCTGCCTTCGCGAAGACGCGGGCGCGCCCATGGCGTCGATCGCGATGCTCGATTCCGTGGACGACCCGGGCGAAACCTACGGGATGTTCCGCCGGCGCGTCGACGCCGAGCGCGCGCTCGAAGGCCTGGTGCGAGGGCATGGACTTTGCGCGCAATGGCTCGGGCTCGAGCATGCGGAAGGTTCATGCATTGGATTTCAGCTGGGGCGCTGCCGCGGCGTCTGCGTCGGCAAGGAGCTGCCGGCGCTGCACGCGGTCCGGGTGCGCCTCGCGCTCGCCGGCCTCAAGCGCCGCGATTGGCCATTTCCCGGGCGCATCGGCATTCGCGAGCGCGACTGGCGCGGCGCGGAGGAAACCCTTTACTTCGATCGCTGGTGCTACGAAGGCGAGGAGTTCGATCCGGATCTCTACCGCATTCTCGCCGGATTCCTCGATCGGCCAGTGTCCGGAGCGGAGCTGCTGACACTGGACAGGCAGTGAACTCGTCGTTTTTCGTGACGGCTGCGACGGGCACCGCCGACCTTCTCGCCAGCGAACTGCAGGCGCTCGGCATCGACGTCGCGCGGGAAGTTCAGGGCGGCGTCGCCTGCGAGTCGGAACTGGCCGGCGCCTACAACGCCTGTCTCGGGTCGCGCGTCGGCTTGCGCGTGCTCTGGCAGATCGCCCGCTTTCCCGTCGCGGATGCGAATGACCTCTACACCCGCTTGCGCGAAATCGACTGGAGCGAGCACCTGGATGCCGACGACACGCTCGCCGTCGATTTTTCCGGCAGCGTGCCCGGCATCACGCATACGCAGTTCGGCGCGCAGCGCGTGAAGGATGCGATCGTCGATCAGTTCCGCGAGAAGACCGGCGCGAGGCCATCGGTCGATCGCGCCGCGCCCGATTTGCGAATCAACGTGCACGCCGCGCGTGGGGGAGTGACGATTGCGATTGACCTCTCCGGCGACAGCCTGCACCGGCGCGGCTACCGCGGCGGGCAGGGTGCGGCGCCGCTCAAGGAGAATCTTGCGGCGGCCATTCTCTTGCGCGCCGGCTGGCCCGCGATCGCCGCCGCGGGCGGGAGTTTCTTCGATCCCATGTGCGGCTCGGGCACGCTCCCGATCGAGGCGGCCCTGATCGCGGCCAATATCGCCCCCGGCCTCCTGCGCAAGCGTTTCGGTTTCGAAGGCTGGAAGCGGCACGATGCGAAGGCCTGGCTCGCGCTCCGCGCGGCCGCGGAGTCCCAAAGCGATCTCTCGTCACTGACGCCCGACCGAATCGCGGGCTTCGATCGCGATCCGCACGCGATTCGCGATGCCGAGGCGAACGCGGCGCGGGCGGGTCTTGCCGGCCGCGTTCAGTTCCGGCGCTCAGGACTCGCCGAGCTTCCGGCAGCATTGGCCGCGAAAGGACTCGTGGCGGTCAATCCGCCGTATGGCGAGCGCATCGGCGAGACCGAGGAACTGCGATCGCTCTATGCACTATTGGGCGAACGCCTGCGCAGCGGCTACCGCGGTTGGGAGGCCGCGGTTTTCACCGGCAATCCCGCGCTCGGCCGCGAGCTCGGCATCAATGCGCGCCGCACGCACCGGATGATGAACGGGCCCATCGAATGCCGCCTGTTGCGGCTCCAGATCCTGCCATCGGAATTCGTCCAGGCGCGCGAACCGGGCCGGCCGCCGGTCATCGACGCGGAATCCGCGCGCGCGCGCCCGGGTGCGCAGATGTTCGCGAATCGCCTGCGGAAGAACATCGACAAACTGGCGTCCTGGGCGAAGCGCGAGGAGATCTCCTGCTATCGCGTGTACGACGCGGACATGCCCGAATACGCATTCGCAATCGATCTGTACCAGTCCGATCCGCAGGGAAGCACCGGCCGTTGGCTGTACGTGCAGGAGTATGCGCCGCCCGTGACCGTCGACCGCGCCAAGGCCCGCGCGCGACGCGAGGAAGCGATCTCTGTGCTGCCGGAAGCAACGGAACTCCCGGTCGATGCAATCTATTGGCGCACGCGCCGGCCGCAGAAAGGCCGTTCGCAATACGAGGCGCTCGCGGAGAAGGACGAGCGTGTCGTCGTGGAGGAGGGCGGCCTCCGGTTCCTCGTCAATTTCACCGACTATCTCGACACCGGTCTCTTTCTCGATCATCGTCTGACACGCGCGCGGATTCACGGGCTCGCGAAGGGCAAGCGCTTTCTCAATCTCTTCTGCTACACCGGCGCCGCAACGGCTTACGCTGCGGCGGGCGGCGCCGTCGCGACGACCAGCGTGGACATGTCCCGCACCTACCTCGACTGGGCGCGGCGCAACATGGCCGTCAACGAGCTTCAGGGCGAGGCGCATCGATTTGTCCAGGCCGACTGCCTGGCCTGGCTCGCGGAGGATGGGCGCGCGGACTATGACTTGATATTCCTCGACCCGCCGACCTTTTCGAACTCCAAGCGTATGGAACGCGAGTTCGACGTGCAGCGCGACCATGTCGCGCTGATCCGCGCGACGCTCAAGCGACTCGCGCCGGGCGGACTGCTGCTGTTCTCGAACAATTTCCGCAAGTTCAAGCTCGACTCGGAGCCGCTGCGAGATCTCTCGATTGAAGACATAACGAAACGCACGATTCCGCAGGACTTCAGCCGGGACCCGAAGACCCACCATTGCTTCGAAATCCGCCGCGACGATTGACGGGATATTCCCGCTTCCTGTACGATCGTTCAACAATGAACGTGCAACTTCATGCCCAGCAGCTCGTTACTCCTGCCCTCCGGGACGAGGAGGCTTTCAGCCTGCCCGCCTGGATCTATTGGGATCCGGAGTTCTTCCAGCTCGAGAAGCAGTCGATCTTCAAGAAAGCCTGGCAGCTCGTCTGCCACGAGAGCGACATCCCGAAGACGGGCGACTACCACACCTTCGATTTCCTCGGCGAGTCCGTGCTCGCGATCCGCGGCGACGACGGTCGCGTCCGCAGCTTCCATAACGTCTGCCGCCACCGCGCATCGCGGCTCGTCGACGGCACGCACGGCAATTGTGGCCGGCGCATCGTCTGCCCGTATCACGCCTGGACCTATGCGACCGATGGCCGGCTCGTCGGGGTGCCGATGCGCTCGAACTATCCGGGGCTCGAACCCGCGCAGTATGGGCTCGCGCCGCTCGAGCAGGAAATCTGGCACGGATTCGTCTTCGTGCGTTTCGTGCCGGGCCTGCCGAGCGTGCAGGACCAGATGGCGCCCTATGCAAAGGAGCTTGCGACCTACCGGTTCGACGAGATCAAGCCGCTCGGGAAGGTGCGGCTCCGCTCACGCGCAGTGAACTGGAAGAATGTCGCCGACAACTACTCGGACGGCCTGCATATCCCGGTCGCGCATCCGGGGCTCACGCGAATCTTCGGCAAGAGCTACGGCATCGAAGCGAAGGAATGGGTCGACAAGATGTTCGGCACGCTCGTCAATTCGCCGTCACCGCGACTGTCCGAGCACATGTACCAGAAGCTGATGACACAGCTCGCGCCGACAGCCGGTGGCGAGGCGCACATGTGGAACTACTACAAGCTCTGGCCCAATACTGCCTTCGAGATCTATCCGGACCAGATCGACTTCATGCAGTTCGTGCCGGTCTCGCCGACCGAGACGATTCTCCGCGAGATCGCCTATGCGCTGCCGGACGACCGGCGCGAGATGCGCGCCGCGCGCTATCTCAACTGGCGCATCAACCGCCGCGTGAATCTCGAAGACAAGGTGCTAATCGAGCGCGTGCAGGCCGGCATGGCCTCCTCGAGCTACACCGTCGGACCGCTGGGCGAGGGCGAAGCCTGCCTGCGCGCCTTCGGCCGCCGCATGCGCGCGCTGTTTCCGGAATGCCGGCAGCCCGAGCCGCCGGCCAGAGGCTGGAGCACATCTCGCCGCCCGCAGCCGCGGTGAGCGCGCGAGCGCAGAAACCGCGCTACGAACGCCAGGCCGCGAGCGACCGGCGCGATTCGCTCGTCGAGGCGGCGATCGAAAGCCTCAAGCATCACGGGCACGAGGGGCTATCGGTGCGGCGCATCGCGGCCGAGGCCGGCGTCTCGATCGGTTTGATCAACCACCACTTCCCAAACAAAGACACGCTGGTTGCGGAAAGCTATCGGACCTTCAGCCGCCGGCTGACTGACAGCTTCGAGGCGGCAGTTGAGGCCGCAGGCCATGACCCGCGCGCGCGGCTCCGCGCATTTTTCAAGGCCGTGTTCTCGCGCCCCAATCTCGATCCGCAGGTGCTGACGGCCTGGGTCGTGTTTTGGGGGTTGTTGCAGGTTTCACCGGAAATGCGCGCGGTCCATGACGAGGAGGGCCGCGGCTATGGCGACCTGCTCGGCAAGCTCCTGAAAGATCTGGCAAAGGAATCCGGTCGCCTGCGCTTCGATGTGCGCCTCGCGACGATCGGGTTGACCGCATTGCTCGACGGTCTGTGGCTCGAATGGTGCCTCGATCCGCAGAACTTCCGCCCCGCGGAAGCGGCCGCGCTCTGCGAAGTCTGGATCGACAAGCTGACCCGCGCCTAGAACAAGCCTGTAATTCTTCCGTCGTCGCTGACGTCGATGGCCATCGCCGCCGGCGCGGCGGGCAGGCCCGGCATCGTCATGATGTCGCCGCAGATCATCACCACGAATTCCGCGCCCGCCGCCAGGCGAACCTCACGGACGTTCACGACATGGCCGTGCGGCGCGCCCCGGAGCTTCGGGTCCGTCGAGAAGGAGAACTGGGTCTTCGCTACGCAGATCGGGTAGTGGCCATAGCCCGATTCCTGTAGCTGCCTGATTTGCGCGCGGACCTTGCTGTCGGCCGTCACTTCCGAGGCACCGTAGATCCGCGTCGCGACCGCCTTCATCTTGTCCCAGAGCGTCGCGCTCTCGTCGTAGGCGTACTTGAAGTAATTGGCGTGCTCGCAGAGCTCGACCACCTCTTTTGCGACCTCAACCGCGCCTTTGCCGCCCTCGGCGTAGTGGCGCGCGATGATCGACTTGACGCCATGATGCGTGACGCGGTCCATCAGCCAGCGCAGCTCCGCCTCGCTGTCTTCAGCCCGGTGATTGATGGCGACGAGGCAAGGCAGCCCGAACACGTCGCGGACGTTGTCGATATGCCGGTCGAGGTTCGAAATGCCCACCTGGAGCGCTTTCAGGTTTTCCTTGCCAAGCTCCGGCACGTTGACCCCGCCGTGATACTTGATCGCGCGCACGGTCGCGACGATCACCGCGGCGTCCGGCTTGAATCCCGACTTTCGGCACTTGATGTCCACGAACTTCTCGGCGCCGAGATCCGCGCCGAAACCTGCTTCCGTCACGACGTAGTCCGCGAGCTTCAGCGCGGTTCGCGTCGCCATCACGGAATTGCAGCCATGCGCGATGTTCGCGAATGGCCCGCCGTGGATGAACGCCGGGTTGTTCTCGAGCGTCTGCACGAGATTCGGCGCCAGCGCGTCCTTCAGCAACGCCGCCATCGCGCCGTGCGCCTTGATGTCGCGCGCGAGGATCGGCTTGTGTTCGCGCGTGTAGCCCACGACGATCTTGCCGAGCCGCTCCTTCAGATCCTTGAGACTCGTCGCGAGACAGAAGATCGCCATTACTTCCGAAGCTGCGACGATGTCGAAACCGTCCTGGCGCGGATAGCCGTTCCCCGGACCGCCCAGGCCGATCGTAATATCGCGCAAGGACCGGTCGTTGACGTCCAGCACGCGGCGCCACGTGACCCGCCGGACATCGAAGCCGGCGGGGTTGCCCTGGTAAATGTGATTGTCGATCAGCGAGGCAAGCAGGTTGTTGGCGAGCGCGATCGCTGAGAAATCGCCGGTGAAATGCAGGTTGATGTCTTCCATCGGCACGACCTGCGCATAGCCGCCGCCGGCCGCGCCGCCTTTCATGCCGAACACCGGCCCGAGCGCCGGCTCGCGGAGACAAATGATCGCCTTTTTGCCGATGCGATTGAGCGCATCGCCCAGGCCCACCGTCATCGTCGTCTTGCCTTCGCCTGCGGGAGTAGGGGAGATTGCGGTGATCAGGATTAGCTTGCCGTTCTTGCGGTTGTCGAGGTGCGTGCAGTAATCGAGGGAAATTTTGGCCTTGTAGTGTCCGAAAGGCTGCAGATGTGATTCGGGAATGCCCAGTCGCTCCAGCGCGAGCGGCACGATGGGCTTCATCTTCGCGTGCTGGGCGATCTCGATGTTGCTGAGCGAGGCGCCCGCCTTCGGCGATGGCATGTTCAATGTTCTCCGAACGTGAAAAGGCGTGCGTAGGATGCCTGCAACGAGGGCAGGTTGCCACGGGTGCATCAGCCGCAAATCCGAGCGCGGACCTGTTGTAACGGGTGTCTCGGTTCAGCTAATCCTGGACTTACGCTGCAGTATGTTAGATTTGATTCAGCGCAGCCTTGTCAAAGACTTACAGTGGCGAGGGATGATAACCGGACGGAAATGACGTAAAACAAGACGTCACTTTCATACCCAATTGTAGTTCTATGGACAGCCCTGAGGCCCCATTGAGAATTCCTGTAACAACGCAAGGAATGAACCAGTGGCGACGCGGCATTTTTCATGGTACTCAGCGAAGCGCTTCGCTTCGATTCAAGCGAGCTTGGAATCTGAAGCGAAGCAGCTTCGCTGACCGACGGTGACGAAACACACCATCGGTCCCGCGACGCCATGATTCAACCTAGCCTCGCAGCTTCGTTCCATGAATCTGCTTGGGCTTTCGGGGCTGCCATAGAACTATCGATGGAACGGACAAGCGCTGCGCGCTTGCCGTTCATCTCTTTAAGTTGGGCGTCACCGAAGGAGCAGCACTATGAGTAGCAGATATGTTGTTGTCTCCGGAGTGATCTTCGGCTTCATTGCCTTGGCGCAGTTGCTCCGCGCTGTGAATCAAGTGCCGGCTCAGGTGGGCGGTGTGGAGATTCCTGTCTGGGTATCCTGGGTCGCCGTTGCCCTAGCCGGCAGCATGTGCGCTTGGGCGTTCGCTTCACGCAGACAAGACTGGTGACGCCCAACTATGCGTTGGAGCGGTCCGTGAAATCTTGGCGGGGGCGCGCCGCGGGCGCGGGGAATATTGTCGCGCCCGCGGCGCCTGGCATGCGCTGGCGCGCGGCCGCTCAACGCGGACGTTAGGTTGCCGTGATTACTTGGGCGCTATGATTCGGGCGAGATCACGCCTTGAGGCGCCAAGAGCGATGAGCGACCGCATCAACAGGTCGATGGAGACCGTTGGATCCCCGGATTCCATCTTGGCGACGCGCGACTGGCTCGACTGCACTGCCGCTGCCAGCTCGATCTGCGTCAGGCGCTTACGCACCCGTCGCGCCTTTAGTCCCTCCGCCAGCTTCAGGCGCAGTTCGATAAGCGCCACCTCTTCCGGTGACAGATCCAGGAATTCCTTGGCGTCGCCGACTTTCCAGCCGCGGCTCACGAGTTTGGCTCTCTTACTTGCACGCATTGTCATACTCCCGGAAGCGCCATTTGCAATTCGCGATGACATCCTTCGACGTGGTCCGCGTTTTCTTCGCAAACACCTCGCCAATTACGATGGCATCCCGGTCGGTACGGTACACAACCCGCCATTCCACCTGTTCATCCTTGATGCAGAGCTCGTGGCAGCGACGCCCGATCACTGGCAGCGGCCGCGAGTGCGGCATGCCGATCGATACACCGCGTTGCAACTTGCGCAGCAACATCCCAGCCTCGAGCCGGGCCGCAGGGCCGAAAGGTGGGGTCTTGATCTCACCATGCAGCCAGGCAAGCGGCTTATCGGTCGAGCTCACGGCTCACACTATATGTCGAATATGACATACAGTCAAGTTACGCCCGGCAACCTAACTAGGCGATGCAGCGTTCGGCGCTTGTCGTCACGCCGCTTGCAAGACTTGCAAACGGCGTCGGAACGGTTCTTTGTGCAAGCGGCGCGCCGACTGTGCGCCGCCGCTGATCGCGGACGTTATACGGCATGAAGAATCAGGCGATCGCCTCCTCGCTGAGCCATGTGGCAGCGCTGAAGGAGCTGCTGGAAGACCTCCAAAACGAATCAGTCGAACTTCACGAACACCAATATCACTACCTGGTTTTTGGGAGCTGGGTGATTGAGGCTGGTCAGCGGAAGAAGCGCTTCAGGTTCATTTGGGACGGCAGAGACTCTTACCTGACGGTGTCTACGGCGACTTTTTCCGACTCCCACACCCACACGGAATGGAATGAGATGCGAGAGCAATCCGGACCAGCGACCTCGCTCGATGCCTTTCGCAGGGTGCGGACTATTCTTAAAGATGCCGTATAACTATGCGTTGGAGCGGCCCGTGACAGGTCAGAAGCAGTGCGCCGCGGGCGCGGGGACCATTTTCGCGCCCGCGGCGCCTGGTGCGAGTTTCCCGCGGCCCGCTCAACGCGGACGTTAGGCGTCACCGGCAACCACGCTCATGCTTCACCCCACCCAATTTGAGGTTAACGAAGCTTGGATCGCGTTCCAGCTGAACCGCGTTCCGCTTCAGACCGAGCGCGATGGGCCGCTCAATTGCCTTGCCCTCATGGACGCAGCGAGTTGTTACATTCTGGGGTCCGAGGTCATTGCTGCGGACAGGGCTGAGCCAAATCTGCAGGAATCTCGCCGGCTGCTTGAAATGGGTCGCAGTCACAAGCGGCAATTACCGAAAACCCTGGTCATTGCTGACGAGCAGACTGCGGATGTGCTGGCGCGTGAGGCCAGGCGGCATAACATTGAGGTAGTGCGGGTTCCCGAAAGCGAGCTCATGCTTCTAATTGGCGAGGCGCGCGACTGTTTCGACGAGCGATTTGGATCGGGCAACGGTGACGCCTAACTATGCGTTGGAGCGGTCCGTGATAGGTTCGTCAGCGGGCGCCGCGGGCGCGGGGACAATTTTCGCGCCCGCGGCGCATGGATCAGTTTTCCCGCGGCCCGCTCAACGCGGACGTTAGGTGGCACATAAGGAAACTGCGATTTTTGAGGGGGGGTGCGATGAAAGCAATTCTGCTGGCTCTAGCAACGATAGCTGTGGCAACCGGTTGCACGGTGACGCGTCCGGCCACACTTGTGGAGTTCTCGACCGGAGAGATCTTACACGGCGTATTCACCGACAATGAAGGTACGGGTGGCACAGTCCAGGTCACAATGCCGAATGGGGAGATTCTCGGTGGGCGGTATTCCGCAATTCGTGGGACCGACGAAGTGACATTCACTTCCGCAACAGTCAAGGGAACCGTAACGAACACGAGTGACATTTCTCATGTCAGTGGCTCCGGTACCGGCACTCAGCGAACGGTCGGAAGTCAAGGCAAGGCCTACGCGTTGCTTACCAGTACAACTCCTGGTTCCAAGCTCGTCATGGAGATAATCGTCACTTATGGCGTACTGGACGGTCACGGATTTGGAGATGCCAGAACGAATGACGATCGAACCTATCGAGTCCAGTTCTAAGTGCCACCTAACTATGCGATGCAGCGGTCGTCGCGCGTCGTCACGCCGCTTGCAGGATCTGCAAGCAGCTTTCGAGAGGTTTGATCAGCAAGCGGCGCGCCGACTGCGCGCCGCCGCTGATCGCGGACGTTAGGTGTCTTGTAACCCGTAACGTTATGGGTTACACTCCGATTCGTGATCCGGTCGTTTCGTCATAAAGGCCTTGCCCGGTATTACACGAACGGATCGAAGGCCGGAATTCAGGCCCCGCATGCCGAACGTCTGAGCCTAATTCTGGCGGCTTTGAATGCTGCGACGGCCCCGGGAGACATGGCTTTGCCGGGCTTGAAGCTTCACCCATTGAAAGGCGGCCGCAGCGGCACATGGTCGGTTACGGTTCGCGCCAACTGGCGAGTTACGTTTCGATTTGAAGGCAAGGATGCGGTGGACGTCGACTACGAGGATTATCACTGAGGTAGCCCATGAGGATGCACAACCCTCCCCACCCTGGCGAAATCATTCGCAAGCTCTGTCTCGAACCGCTGGATCTCTCGGTCACGGATGCGGCCGCCGCCCTGGGCATTAGCCGCAAGACGTTGTCGGCTTTGCTCAACGGCCGTGCCGGAATCAGCCCTGAGATGGCGGTGCGGCTGTCGATTGCCTTCGGCACCAGCTCCGAGAGCTGGATGAATCAGCAGACGCAGTACGACCTGTGGCACGCCGAAAAACGGCGCAAGGAGCTGCGGGTGTCTCGAGTCGCCGCTTAACAAGACACCTAACTATGCGATGCAGCGGTCGGCACGCGTCGTCACGCCGCTTGCAGGGAATGCAAGCGGCAATCCAATTGCAACCATCGCAAGCGGCGCGCCGACTGCGCGCCGCCGCTGATCGCGGACGTTAGACATCGTCCAAGGAGGCATCAGCAATGCTGAATCGGGGTGTGTTAATAGTACGTCCCGCGCAACCGTTCCTGGACTGGGCCGCCGGCCTCGACGACAGCGGCATCGTGCCAAACCCCGACGAAGAACAAACCGTCTATCTCGTGCCCAGCTATGAGGATGACGAGGAAGCTGCCCAGGTACTGAAGCTTGTCTTTGCTGAGGTCTTTGAACGCGAGCTCTTCGCGTGGCATACCGACGATATGGCGTGGCCCAAGCAGCGCACGCTCACCACGTTCAAGCAATGGTTCAAGGTTGAAATGCACTCCATGGTCGAGGACTTATGCAGTGATGAGCTTGTCGAGGAGGACGATGTCTAACTATGCGTTGGAGCGGTCCGTGAAATGTTGGGCGGTGGGCGCCGCGGGCGCACAGGAAAGTTTAGCGCCCGCGGCGCTTGGTACGGCTGTACCGCGGCCCGCTCAACGCGGACGTTAGGTCGCATGGCATTCGCGACGCACCTGTTGATAACTGCGGTCCTCGCGACCGCGGAATTTTGTGCGGCACCGCTCGACGGCGGTGTGGGCGATCCGCAGTTTTGTCACCTTAAGGACAGGCAGAAGATCGAGACGCCATTTTTCTCGGTAGTAGTCGAACCTGACTTACTCGTCGGCGTTGACCGAGAAGGCCGCCGGTTGCGAGTGCAGCCCACTCTTCTCAGAGAGCAGGCGCAATTCACCATTAAGGTTCTAGTGTCCTGTCCCATTAATAAATGGCATATGTAATGCTATACTTCGCGGGGTCCTGGATCGTGGAGACTCCGCATGGCGAAGGGTCGACCGAAGGCGGAACTGACGTTGAGCGAGGCTGAGCAGGCGCAGTTGTCCTCGATCGCGCGCTCGCGCTCGATGCCGGCGGCGCTGGCGCAGCGCGCGCGCATCGTGCTCGCCTGTGCGAGCGGGCAGGCCAACAACGCGGTCGCGCGCCGTTTTGAGATCAGCGATGCCACGGTGGGCAAGTGGCGTCGACGGTTTCTCAAGGATCGCATCCGCGGACTGTATGACGAGATCAGACCGGGGCGGCCACGTTCGATCGATGATGAACGCATCGCCGCGCTGATCAGAAAGATGCTCAAGCGCAAGCCCAGGGATGGCAGCACTCACTGGAGCACCCGAACGGCAGCGGCCGAGAGCGGTATCTCCAAGAGCAGCGTGCACCGCTACTTGAACCTCTTTGGCTTGAAGCCGCATCGCACCGAGAGCTTCAAGCTCTCGACCGATGCGTTCTTCATCGAGAAGCTGCGCGATGTGGTGGGGCTGTATCTGAACCCGCCTGAAAATGCACTGGTGCTGTGCGTGGATGAGAAGAGCCAGTGCCAGGCGCTCGAACGCACGCAGCCGATGCTGCCAATGGGCTTCGGTTACGTTGAGGGGGTCACCCATGACTACAAGCGTCATGGCACGACGACGCTGTTCGCGGCGCTCGATGTGCTCAACGGCACCGTGCTCACCGATTGCAAGCCGCGTCACCGGCATCAGGAGTTTCTCGCTTTCCTGCGCCGCATCGAGGCAGCGGTGCCGGCCGATATGGACGTGCATCTGATCGTGGACAACTACAGCACGCACAAGCACGCCAAGGTCAAGGCCTGGTTGGCCAAACGGCCGCGCTGGCACCTTCACTTCATCCCCACCTACAGCTCGTGGCTCAATCTGGTGGAGCGGTTCTTCGCGCTCATCACCGCCAAGGCGATTCGGCGCGGCTCGTTCCGCAGCGTCGCAGAACTGGTCGGCAAGATCGATCACTTCGTTACTCATTACAATCGCAATTGCCGACCTTTCATCTGGACGGCCACCGCCGATTCGATCCTGGCCAAGCTTGAACGACTTACCTCACGAATCAGCGGGACAGGACACTAGATGGTGTAGATATATCCAACTGGTCGGATTGCACTGAAGTCACGGAGACCACTGAAGATATGGTGACTTGGCATGATTGCCGCGTCGTCTCAAGTGGATACTATGAACGGCGCCTGGCAGCCCGCTTGAGAAACACGCACGTGCTGATTCAGTACGGCTACTCCACCTCGGGCACGGTTTTGGCCCCATCCTTGGAGCGCATGACTCAGTCCGTCCGAATCCATGCAACTTAACTATGCGTTGGAGCGGGCCGTGACAGCTTGGCAGGGTTGCGCCGCGGGCGCAGGAGACATTGTCGCGCCCGCAGCGCTTGGTTCGGCCTTCCCGCGGCCCGCTCAACGCGGACGTTAGAAGGCCAAGATGCGAACTGCAGCCGCGATGCTCTTGCCGCTGATCTGGACTTCTAATTCTGCCGCGGGTGAGTGCCCGGCCTTTACTGGGCGAGAGTGGGAGTTTACGGGCCATCTCGTGAACCTTATCTTTCCAGGACCACCGAACTACGAAAGCGTTACGAGCGGAGACAAGCCAGTGACGCGTTGGTACCTACAGCTGCCAAGGCCAGCTTGCTTCTCAGAGTACAAATACCTAACCCAAATTCAGCTCTCTCTGAAGCCGAAGGAAATTAATAGGTATCGACAGTTCCTTGGCAAGGAAATCAGAGTTAAGGGCACTCTGGAGGAAGGAGTGCCAGGCCGTCACACCACTCCGCTTGTCGTGAACGTCTCTAGCCCGGATTTCTCACAGCCTCGCTGATTCTACGGGTTGATGCCGCGGGGCGGACGGACAGTGACGGTGGCGTGCGGCGACGGTGCTGCGGA
>JBBDLI010000015.1:0-295023 GCA_040878925.1 Steroidobacteraceae bacterium
AACAACCCAGCCGAAACCCTCGCCAAAGCGTTGCGTTGACCGGTTGAGATGAAGGCTTCCCATTTTCCGCGACAGAAAATGGGAAGCGTCCCCCTTTTCAGGCGTAGCCGCCAAGCACCGCGAGAATTTCTTCCGTACGCTCTTTCATGAGCGGCGCGTCACCGCGTGACTCCACGTTGAGGCGCAGCAGCGGCTCGGTGTTCGAACTTCTGAGGTTGAAACGCCAGCGCGGATGCTCGACCGATAGCCCGTCGACGTTCTCGACCTTGACCGAGCCCGGCTGATAACGCGTCCGAACAGCTGCTATCGCACCCTGTACATCGCCGATCCGGCGATTGATCTCGCCGCTCGACGGGAACTGCTTGATGCGCTCGTCCACGAGCGAGGACAAGGGCTTCCCGGTCCGCGACAGATGCTGCGCCAAGACGATCCAGGGGATCATGCCGCTGTCGCAGTAGGCGAAATTGCGGAAGTAGTGGTGGCCGCTCATTTCGCCGCCATAGATCCCATCCGCCTCCCGCATGCAGTGCTTCATGAAGGCATGGCCCGACTTGCACTGCACGGGCCTGCCGCCCTGCGCGCGCACGATCTGCTGCGTGTTCCACACGACTCGCGGGTCGTGCACGATTGGCGCGCCGCGATGCTGCTCGAGAAAGGTGGACGCCAGGAGGCCGACGATGTAGTAGCCGTCGATGAAGCGCCCCTCCTCGTCGAAGAAGAAGCAGCGGTCGAAGTCGCCATCGAAGGCCATCCCCATATCCGCGCGCGACAGCCGCACGGAGCGCGCCGTCACCTCGCGGTTTTCCGCGATCATCGGGTTCGGCACGCCGTTCGGAAAGTTGCCGTCGGGCTCGTGATGGAGCTTGGTGAATCGGAACGGCAGCTGCTCCTGGAGCAGGTCGAGGACGATGCCGGCGCCGCCGTTGCCGGCGTTGCAGACGATGGACAGCGGCCTCAGTTTTTCCAAATCCACATAGGACAGGACGTGGTCGCGCCAGGACGGCTTGATGTCGAAAGGAACGCTCGTGCCTTTCTTTACGGCATCGACGAACTCGCCGGCCTCGGCCAGCTTGCGGATGTCCTGCAAGCCGGTGTCGCCGCTGATCGGCCGCGATTGCTCGCGCACGAACTTGAGGCCGTTGTAGTCCGGCGGGTTGTGGCTCGCCGTGACCATCACGCCGCCGTCGAGACCGAGCGACGAGGTCGCGAAATATACGCATTCCGTGCCGCAGAGGCCGATGTCCACGACGTCGACGCCCGAATCCGAGAGACCGCGGATGAGCGCGTTCGCGAGCTCTTCGCTCGAAAGGCGGATGTCGCGGCCGACCGCGACGCGCTTGGGCTTCAGCCACTCGGCATAGGCGCGCCCGATCCGGTAGACGGCATCCGGATTCAATTCATCCGGTATGCGCCCGCGGACGTCGTAGGCCTTGAAGCTGTTCGAGAGATCCATGTCCCTTATCGCTTGCGATAGAAAGCCGCGATCGTGTCCACGACCTGCTGAAGCTGCTGCTCGGTCAGCTCCGGGTAGATCGGCAGCGCAAGTGTCTCGTTCGCTGCGCGCGCCGACTCCGGGCAGTCTTCCGGCCGGTACCCCAGGTAGGCGAAGCACTTCTGCATGTGCAGGGGCACTGGATAGTAGATCTCGGTGCCGATGCCGCATTCGCCAAGGTAGGCACGGAGCCGATCGCGATCCGGGACTCGGATCACATACTGGTTGTAGATATGGCGGCATCCCGGACGAGCGGTCGGTGTGACGACACGAGCGGCAATCCCGGCCGCGGGAAACGCTGCGTCATAATATGCCGCGTTCCGCTGCCGCGCCTTGTGCCAGTCCTCGAGATGGCGGAATTTGACCAGCAGCACGGCGGCCTGGATCTCGTCGATCCGGAAGTTGCCGCCGATCAGCGCGTGGTAATACTTGGGCTCGCCGCCGTGAATTCGCAGTACGCGGAGCTTCGCCGCGAGCGCATCGTCGTTCGTGACGCACATGCCGGCGTCGCCGAAGGCGCCGAGATTCTTGGTCGGGAAGAACGAGAGGCAACCGATGTCGCCGATGCCGCCGGCGCGCTGGCCGGGCGCGTGCTCGGCGCCGATCGCCTGGGCCGCGTCTTCAATGACCGCGAGGCCGAACTCTCGCGCGAGCTGCATCAAGCCGTCCATGTCGGCCGGCTGGCCGTAGAGGTGCACGGGCATGAGCGCGCGCACGCGCCCGCCGGTCTGCCGGTTGTAGAGCCCGTCGGCCCGCCGCTCGCAGGCTTCGAGGAACTTCTGCACCAGCTCGACGCGGAGATTGAAGGTCACCCGATCGATGTCGAGGAACACGGGCCGCGCGCCCACCCGCGCAACGGTGCCGCCGGTTGCGAAAAAGGTGTACGGGGTCGTCACGACTTCGTCGCCGGGGCCGAGATCGTAGGCCATCAGCGCGATCAGGAGGGCGTCGGTGCCGGACGAAAGCCCGATGCCGTGCTTTGCGCCGGAGTATTCCGCCACCCTGGCCTCGAGCTCCTTCACCGCGGGCCCGAGGATGAACATCTGCGAGGCGGCGACCTTCAGGAGCGCCTGGTCGAGCTCCGCCTTCAGCGCCTGGTACTGCGGCTTGAGGTCGAGAAGCGGTACAGCGATCTTGATGGAAGTAGTCAATGTGTCCCGTCCCTATCCGATTCCGCAACGGCGCCGCAGCGCAGCGACGCATCGCGGAGCGGTGCGGCCGTCCCAAAGCGCGGGCTTGCGGCCAGTTGGCCAATGGCCGTTCAACGCTTCGTCCGCGACCGCGACGAAACGCGCGGCCGTCGAGAGTCGGTTGGTGCCCTCACTCAGCGTAATGGGGCGCTCGGTATTGTCGCGCAACGTAATGCATGGAATACCTAGATAGGTTGTTTCCTCCTGCACGCCGCCAGAGTCCGTGATCGCAAGCGCCGAGCCGCTTACCAAGTTCATGAACTCAATATAGGGCAACGGTTCGCAGATGCGTACCGCAGTTCCCTCGAATCGCGACATCAGCCCGAAGTCCGCGAGTCGGTTGCCGGTGCGCGGATGTAGCGGAAACACCAGCGGCAAGCGCCGGGCGACGTCGACCAGGCCATCGACCAGATTGCTCAGAGCGCTGGCATCGTCGACATTGGACGGACGATGCAGTGTCACGACGCCGTAGCCGCCGTCATTCAATCCCAACGACGCGCGCGTGCCCGCCGCGTCGATACGAGCGCGCATCATTTCGTATGAGTCGATCATGATGTTGCCGACCCGGTCGATCCTCTCGGCGGGCACGCCTTCGGCCAGCAGATTTTCGTCGGCATCCGCTGATGGAGTCCACAATACGTCAGCGATCGCATCCGTCACGAGACGGTTGATTTCCTCCGGCATGCGGCGATCGCGGCTGCGCAAGCCCGCTTCGAGGTGAATGACTGGAATCCAGAGCTTGGCACCGACCATCGAGCAGGCGGCCGTGGAATTGACGTCGCCAACCACGACAATCCAGTTCGGCCGTTCGGCGGCAAGCGCGCGCTCGTAAGCGATCATCACGCCTCCAAGCTGCTCGGCGTGGTGGCCGCTGCCGACACCGAGGTGCAGATGCGGATCCGGCAAGCCCAGATCGCGGATGAACGCATCCGACATGTTTGGATCGTAGTGCTGGCCGGTGTGCACGATGCGTGTGCGGCACCAGCTCTCGCGTTCGAGCGCATGATAGAGCGGCGCGATCTTCATGAAATTCGGCCGCGCGGCGACGATCAGATCGATGTTCAGCATCAATCCGAGCGACCCTTGCGGCCGTAATTGTCTTCCAGCCGCACGATGTCATCCTCGCCCAGGTAGCCGCCGGACTGCACTTCGATGATTTGCAGCGGCTCCGTGCCCGGATTCTCGATGCGATGGACGGTGCCCACCGGAATGAATGTCGATTCGTTCTCGGAAAGCAGGAATACATCCTCGCCGCGCGTGATGCGCGCCGTTCCCTTGACGACGACCCAGTGTTCGGCACGATGCTGGTGCTTCTGCAAGGAGAGCGTCGCGCCCGGCTTGACCGTCAGGCGCTTGACCTGGAAGCGCGGGCCGGCATCCACGCTGTCATAGCTGCCCCAGGGCCGGAACACTTCGCGATGCAGGCTCGGTTCACCGCGTCCGGCCTGCTTCATTCGTTCGACCAGGCGCTTGATGTCCTGCACGCGGCTCTTGGGCGCCACCAGCACCGCATCCTTGGTCTCGATCACGACGTGATTTTCGAGGCCGACGGCGGCGACCAGGCGTTCGGTCGAGTACAGCAGGCAATTCCGGGCGTCTTCCGTGAATACGTCCCCGCGCGTCACATTGCCCGCGGCATCGGCCGGCAGCGAGTCCTGAAGCGACGCCCAGGATCCGACGTCGCTCCAGCCCGCCGCGAGCGGCACGACGGCGGCGCGCCGGGTCTTTTCCATGACGGCATAGTCGATCGAATCGGCGCGGCAGGCTTCGAACGCCTGGCGATCGAGACGCACGAAATCGAGATCGCGCTCGGCGTCGCCGAAGGCTTTCGTGCAGGCCGCGAGCATCGCGGCATCGAGCTTGCCGAGCTCGTCCAGGTAGCCCTGCGCCGGCAGCAGGAACATGCCGCTGTTCCAGAAGTAGTCGCCGCTCGCGAGGAACTCTTGCGCCCGCGCGGCGTCCGGCTTTTCGACAAACTCGGCGACCGGGCGCACTGCGTCCCCGCCGGTGCCCTGGCGGATGTAGCCGTAGCCGGTTTCAGGGTGCGTCGGCACGACGCCGAAGGTCACGAAGCGGCCCTCGCGCGCGGCCGGGACGGCTGTCGCGACCGCGCGGCGAAAGGCCGCAATGTCACCCAGAACTTGGTCTGCGGGCAGGACCAGCAGGAGCGGCTCGCTCGCGCCTCGTGCGCTGGCATTGCCTGCGATCGCCGCCAGCGCCGCGACGGCGACCGCAGGCGCGGTATTGCGGCCCGCAGGCTCGAGCAGGATCGCGCGCGGCTCGATGCGGATCTGGCGGAGCTGCTCGGCTACCAGGAAGCGGTGGGCCTCGTTGCAGACGACGATCGGGCCGGAAGCCTCGGGCAGACCGACGCTCCGGAGCGCCGTCTCCTGGATCATCGTGCGCTCGCCGACGAGCGGCAGGAACTGCTTGGGATAGAGCTCCCGCGACAATGGCCACAGCCTCGTTCCCGCGCCGCCCGACAGGATGACTGGAATCAGCATATGACTAATTCTTCAAGCTTCCTTGCGCTTCAAGGTAGCGGATCACGCGGTCCACGCATTCGGCAATGGATAACTTCGAGCTGTCGATCTCGATCTCCGCGGCCTCAGGCGCCTCGTAGGGCGACGTGACGCCGGTGAAGTTCTTGATCGTCCCCTCACGCGCCTTGGCGTACAGGCCCTTCGGATCGCGCCCCTCGCAAACATCAAGTGGTGTGCTGACGAAGACTTCCACGAACTCGCCGGATTGCACCAGGTCGCGCACCAGGCGCCGGTCACTGCGGAATGGGGAAATGAATGCCGTTATCACGATGAGTCCGGCGTCGACGAAGAGCTTTGCAAGCTCGCCGATGCGGCGGATGTTCTCGACCCGGCCGGCGTCGGTGAAGTCGAGATCCTTGTTGAGTCCATGGCGGATATTATCGCCGTCCAGCAGGTAGCTGTGATGTCCGCGCAGGAACAGCGCCTGCTCGACCGCATTCGCGATTGTCGACTTGCCGGCACCTGACAAGCCGGTGAACCACAGGATGCAGGGTTGCTGCGCTTTCTGGTTGGCGCGCTGCTCATGCCGCACGCGTGTCGGCTGCCAGAAGACCGAGACGTCGTGATGGGCGCCCTGCGGCGCCGCGCTGCGCAGGATCATGCCCGCCCCCGCCGTCGCGTGGCTGAGCCGGTCCACGACGATCAGCGCGCCGGTGCTGCGGCAGGTCGCATAGGTATCGAATGCCGCCTGTTCGGCCAGCACGATGCGGCACAGGCCGACCTCGTTGAGTCGCAACTCGGCGGCCGGATGCTCCGAAAGATCGTTGACGTCCACGCGGTGCTGGATGCTCTCGACCGTGCCGCGCAGGTAACGATGCGACAGCTTGAACTCGTACTGCTTGCCGGGGAGCAAGGGCGAATCGCTCATCCAGATCAGGTGTGCGTCGAGAATGCGCCCGACGCTCGGCGAGCGGTCGGGATGCACGATCAGGTCACCGCGGCTGATGTCGAGCTCGTCCTCGAGCGTCACGGTAACGGCCATTTCGGCCGTTGCCTGCTCCAGGCTGCCTTCGAACCGGATGATTTCGCGGACCTTGCTGAGCCGTCGTGACGGCACGGCCATGATCGGGTCGCCGACCGCAACCGTGCCCGCGGCGATCGTTCCCGAGTAGCCTCGGAACGACGCATCCGGCCGGTTCACGTACTGCACCGGCAGGCGCAGGTCCTGAAGGGCCTGGTCGCCGCTCACGTCGATCGTGTCGAGCACTTCGATGACCGTCGGTCCCTTGTACCAGGGCATGCCGGCGCCCGCGGTGACCACGTTGTCGCCCTTCAGCGCCGAGACCGGCACGATGCGCGCGTCGGCGCCGCGGATGCCCTGGATCGTCAGGCACGCGTCGTGGATTCTCCGGAACACCTGCTCGTCGTAGCCGACGAGATCCATCTTGTTGACCGCGACGATGATGTGCCGGATGCCGAGCAGCGACACGATGTAGGCATGGCGGCGCGTCTGGACCTGCACGCCGCGCGAGGCGTCGATGAGGATCACCGCGAGATCCGCGGTCGAGGCGCCGGTCGCCATGTTCCGCGTGTACTGCTCGTGCCCCGGACAGTCGGCGATGATGTACTTGCGCTGGTCGGTGTCGAAGTACCGGTAGGCGACGTCGATCGTGATGCCCTGCTCGCGCTCGGCCTGAAGGCCGTCGACGAGCAGCGCGAGGTCGACGTCGTTGCCGGTCGTGCCCCACTTGCGGCTGTCATTGGTGACCGCGGTGAGCTGGTCCTCCAGGATCTGCTGCGTGTCGTGCAGCATCCGCCCGATCAGCGTGCTCTTCCCGTCGTCCACGCTGCCGCAGGTGATGAACCTGAGCAGGCTCTTGGCATCGTGCCGGTGGAGGAAATCCGCCAGTCTGACCGGGGCCATCAGAAGTACCCCTCGCGCTTGCGCATTTCCATGGCCGCGGCCTGGTCGAAGTCGATCGCGCGGCTCTGGCGCTCCGAGGTGCGCGTGACCAGCATTTCCTCGATCACGGTCGTCAGGTCGGCGGCGATCGATTTGACCGCGCCCGACAGCGGATAACAGCCGAGACTCCGGAAACGGACGGATTCCATGCGCGGCTTCTCGCCGTCCTTCAGCGGCATCCGGTCGTCATCCACCATGATCAGCATGCCGTCGCGGTCGACGATCGGGCGCGGCTTCGCGAAGTAAAGCGGCACCACGGGAATCTTCTCGAGCTGCACGTAGAGCCAGACGTCGAGTTCGGTCCAGTTCGAGAGCGGGAATACACGAATGCTCTCGCCCTGGCGAATGCGCCCGTTGTACACGCTCCAGAACTCGGGCCGCTGGTTCTTCGGGTCCCAGCGGTGCTGGCTGTCGCGGAACGAGAACACGCGCTCCTTGGCGCGGGATTTCTCCTCGTCCCGGCGCGCGCCGCCGAAGGCCGCGTCGAACTTGTGCTCGGACAGTGCGGCCTTCAGCGCCTCGGTCTTCATGATGTCCGTGTACTTCGACCCGTGGGTGAACGGCGAGACGCCGGCCTTGGCGGCCTTTTCGTTGATGTGCACGATCAGGTCGAATCCGAGCTCGCGCGCCATGCGGTCGCGAAACTCGATCATCTCGCGGAACTTCCAGGTCGTGTCGATGTGCATCAGCGGAAACGGCAGGCGCCCCGGATGGAAGGCCTTGCGCGCGAGGTGCAGGAGCACGGAGCTGTCCTTGCCGATCGAGTACAGCATGACCGGGTTGTCGAACTCGGCCGCCACCTCGCGGATGATGAAGATGCTCTCCGCCTCGAGGCGCTCGAGCTGCGTCATGTGTTGCAACATATTAGGGATGGCGGATTGTGCCGGAAAAGGGGCGTAGAAACAGCTACTTGAATGCCGGAATCGCAACCTCGTCGAACCTCGCATTGCGGCGTCCGCCCACTGCGTTTAATCTAGATGCATCTAGACTCATTAGCGAGTGCGCCATGAAGAAAATCGGGGCTTTCGAGGCGAAAAACCGTCTGAGTGAATTGCTGGATGCCGCGGAGAATGGCGAAGAAGTCATGATCACCAAGCACGGCCGACCGGTCGCCAAACTCGTGCCCGTCGATGCGGTCGATCGGGCAAACGTGCGGGAGGCGATCGAGTGGCTGAAGGAATTCCGGAAAACGCATCCCCTTCGCGGCGTGAAGATCAGAGACCTCATCGACGGTGGACGCAAGTACTGATGCTGGTCGTCGACTCGTCCGCCGTTCTAGCCTGGGCGCTGGCCGATGAGCAGGATCATGCTGAACACCTTCTCGACCGGATGTCCGTGGAACGCGCGGTCGTGCCGGCCCATTGGATTCTCGAAGTGACAAATGGCCTGAGAATGGCCGTGCGGCGTCGTCGCCTTAAGGTGGGGGAGCCTGCCGAAATCGTTGAACGCCTTCGTATCCTTCCGATCACGATCGACTTAGAGACAACCGTCAAAGGCTGGAGCGAGATTCCGGCGCTGGCGGAGAAGTTCGCGCTGACGACTTACGACGCCGCTTATCTTGAGCTTGCGATGCGGCTCGACGCCCCGTTGGCGACGCTGGATCGGGAATTGTCGCGCGCCGCGCGCTCAGCCAAGGTGAAATTGCAGACCTGATTCGGCGCTGCCCCTCTTCAATCCGGCAGGCGTTCTCCCCTTCCGATCGCGAAATAGCGGATTCCCTGCCGCGCCATGAGCGACGGTTCGTAGAGATTCCGCCCGTCGAACACCACCGGCTGCTTCAGCGCCGTCTTGAACTTCGTGAAGTCGGGGCTGCGGAACTCCTGCCATTCGGTGCAGATCGCGAGCACGTCGGCGCCCTCGAGGGCTTCCGTCGCGCTCGCACAGAGCGCGAAATCGGGCCGCGCCCCGTAGATCCGCCGTGCCTCGGGCATCGCCACCGGGTCATACGCCCGCACCCTGGCGCCCGCGGACCACAATTCCTCCATCAGCACGCGGCTCGGCGCTTCGCGGAGATCGTCGGTGTTGGGCTTGAACGCGAGCCCCCAGACCGCGATCGTGCTCCCGGCGAGCTTGCCGCCGAGAAAACGCGAGATCTTGCTGAACAAGACGTGCTTCTGCCGGTCGTTGACCGCCTCGACCGCGGCGAGCAGGTGGGCCTCGTGGCCGGCTTCGCGCGCGGAGCGGCCGAGCGCCTTGACGTCCTTCGGGAAGCAGGAGCCGCCGTAACCGGCGCCCGGATAGATGAAGGAGTAGCCGATGCGTGGATCGGAGCCGATGCCGGTGCGGATCTTCTCGATGTCGGCGCCGAGTCGCTCGGCGATGTTCGCGAGCTCGTTCATGAAGCTGATCTTGGTCGCGAGCATGGCGTTCGCCGCGTACTTCGTCAGCTCCGCCGAACGCAGGTCCATGATGATCATGCGCTGGTGATTGCGCGTGAACGGATCGTAGAGAACCTTCAGCAGTTCGGCCGTGCGCGGATTGTCGGTGCCGACCACGACGCGGTCGGGCTTCATGAAGTCCGCGATCGCCGCGCCTTCCTTCAGGAATTCCGGGTTCGAGACGACGTCGAAATCGACCTGCGCGCCGCGCGCGATGAGCGTCGCGCCGACCGTCGCCTTGACCGTGTCGGAAGTGCCGACCGGGACCGTGGACTTCGTCATGACGACCTTATAGTCGTCCATGTGCTCGCCGATCGTGCGCGCGACGGCGAGCACGTGGCGGAGATCCGCTGAACCGTCCTCGTCGGGCGGCGTGCCGACCGCGATGATCTGGAAGAGGCCGTGCGCGACGGCGGCCTTCGCGTCCGTGCTGAAGCTGAGGCGCCCTTTCTCGCGGTTGCGCGCAATCAGCTCGTCGAGGCCCGGCTCGTGGACCGGCACCTCGCCCGCATTGAGGCGCGCGATCTTGGCGGCATCGATATCGACGCACACCACCTCGTTGCCGGCATCCGCCAGGCAGGCGCCGGTGACGAGGCCGACATAGCCGGAGCCGAAGATCGTGATGCGCATCTAGTTCCCTGATTCATCGTGCAAAAACGACGCGCAGACTAACCTGTTGGAACGAGCGTCGCAAATGATGTACAGGAAACGCTCATTTCTTGTACATCGCGTCCGTTTTGGCTACGCTTCGGGCCGAAACTCC
Organism: Steroidobacteraceae bacterium; assembly: GCA_040878925.1. Lineage (GTDB taxonomy): Bacteria > Pseudomonadota > Gammaproteobacteria > Steroidobacterales > Steroidobacteraceae > SCUD01. The sequence goes on from JBBDLI010000015.1 coordinate 10,270, forward strand.
CGAATACAATCAATGGGATGCGAAGCGTGAAAACCCATATCGATCTCGACGAGCGGCTGCTGAAAGAGGCCATGCGGCGTGGACGGCACGAGACGAAGCGGGCCGCCGTCAATGCCGCGCTGGCCGCTTACGTCAACTTGCGCAAGCGCCAGGAGTTGCTGGCACTGCGTGGCCAGGTGAAGTGGGAAGGCGATCTCAGGAAGTTGCGCGCCAGCCGGTTACCGCCTGGATGATTGCCGATACGTCGGCTTGGATTGACCTGCTGAATGGCAATCGCACTGCCATCGCCGATCGCCTGGCGGAAGCCATCCAGGAAGGCGACCCGGTCCTGGTGCCGGGGCTCGTCCTGAGCGAGGTGCTTCAGGGCCTGCGGACCGAGGCAGACGCGGCGCGCATCGGCGACTTGATGACGGCGTTTCCTGCGCCGCCTGAACTCGACACGGACGACTACCGGAAGGCCGCCGCGCTCTACCGGTCCTGCCGCACGCGCGGCATGACGCCGAGCTCGACGATCGATTGTCTGCTGGCGCAGCAGTGCCTGATGCTCAACGTGCCAATCCTGGCGCGCGACCGGGATTACGAAGCCATCGCGCGGGTGGCGCCATTGCGGCTGGCGTGAACCGGCCTGGACAGTCGCTCAGTTCGAGGAAGTGGGCAGCTTTTGCGCGCGATGGGCTGTCAGCACGGCCACCTTCGGGTCCGCGGGCCGCGGCAGGGCGGCTTCCGCCGGCTGCTGCCCGAACACGAGATCGTGAATGACGGGCGAGCTGCGGTATTCCCTGACGGCTTTCTCGAGCACCGCCATGACCTGGCGGCAGTCGATCCGATTGACCGCGATCGCGAGCTCGACGAGGAGTTCACGCGCTTCCTCCCAGGAAGGCGACGGTTCGATGGCGCGCATGATCATCGGGTGCTCGGTGCCCGTGACGTTGCTGCCGATCAGGAGCTCCTCGAAGAGTTTTTCGCCCGGCCGCAGCCCGGAATACTCGATCTCGATGTCGCCATCCGGATTCGAATCGTCGCGCACCGAGAGGCCCGTCAGCTTGATCATGCGGCGCGCCAGCTCGTCGATCTCGACCGGCTGCCCCATGTCGAGCACGAAGACGTCGCCCCCGGTGCCCATCGAGCCCGCCTGGAGCACGAGCTGCGCGGCCTCCGGAATCGTCATGAAGAAGCGGCGCACGTCGCGGTGCGTCACCGTCACCGGACCGCCCTGCCGGATCTGCTCCTGGAACAGCGGCACGACCGAGCCCGAGGAGCCGAGCACGTTGCCGAACCGCACCATGCAGAAGCGCGTGCGCGTCGTCTGCGTCTGCAGCGACTGCAGCACGACTTCCGCGAGCCGCTTGGTCGCCCCCATGACGTTCGTTGGGTTGACCGCCTTGTCGGTGGAGATGAGCACGAAGGTCTCGACGCCGACCTCGAGCGCCGCTTCCGCCGCATGCCAGGTGCTGAACACGTTGTTGTGCACGCCCTCGACCAGGTTCTGCTCCACGATCGGGACGTGCTTGTAGGCGGCCGCGTGGTAGACGGTCTGCACGCGGAATGACTGCATCACATCGCGGACGCGGTACTTGTGATGCGCGTTGCCGAGGAGCGCGAAGATCTGCATGTCGAACTTGCGCGAATCGACGATCGCCTGGAGCTCGCGCTCGATGTTGTACAGAGCGATCTCGGAATTCTCGAACAGGACGATCTGTTTCGGCGCCAGCAGCACGATTTGCCGGCAGAGCTCCGACCCGATCGAGCCGCCCGCGCCCGAGACCATCACGGACTTTCCGCGGATGGAAGCGTCGAGCAGCTCCATGTTCGGCGGAATCGGATCGCGGCCGAGCAGGTCCGCGACGTCGATCTCCCGCAACTCGTCGACGCGCGCGCGGCCCGTGAGGACGTCGCTGAACGCCGGCACGGACTGGACGTGGATGTTGAGCGACTCGAGCCGCCTCAGGATCTCCGCCTTGCGCCGGCGCGAGGCCGAAGGAACGGCGAGCAGGATGCGCTCGACCCGGTAGCGGCTGACGAATTCCGCGAGGTCCTCCGGAGAGATGACGGGTACGCCGTTCATCAGGTTGCCCTGGAGCGCGCGCTTCTCGTCCACATAGGCGAGCAGCACGAACTGGCGGCCGGAAGCGAGCGCCATCGAGAGCTGCGCGCCCGCGTCGCCCGCGCCGTAGATCACGACGCGCGTGCCGTTGATCTCGAACGGCGTCAGGAGCCAGCGCGCGATCAGGCGGGTCGCCGTGACCCAGACTAGAGCGAGCAGCCAGAAGATCACGGCGACAGAGAGCGGAATCGGCTGGATGACTGGAATCGCCGAGCTCAGAATCCAAAGCACGATGGCGGAGCCGGTGACGCCCGCCAGGATCGAAAGCAGCACGCGCACGCCGATGAAGCGGACGACGGCGCGATAGAGGCCGCTGCCCGCGAAGATCAGCGTGCTCGTGGCAGCGACACCCAGGTAGAACAACGGATTGCGCTCGAATCCCTCCGAGAGCGAATCGAACTTGAGAGCGAACGCGGCCCAGAGGGCCGCCGGAACGACCGTGAGATCGGCGAGCACCATCAGGAGACGCTTGGTCTGGCGCGGCCAGCCGAGCATCAGGCTCACGAGCCGGTTGCGCGGGGACGAGAAGACCGCGGGCTCGATTCTGGGTCGATCCATTCTTATTGGCCTCAGTCCCCTGCGGCGGGAAGTTTACGCCAGTTCGAACTTGAACGCATGGCAAGTACCCGGGTTGACCGGGTCTCGCGGGGGGAGTTCCGCCTGATGACGGCCGTCTCGGCGGACATCAGAGCAGCTTGCGAACCGCGGCGACGACCGTGTCTGAAGTCGGATAGTAGGCGGATTCCAGCACCCGGCTGGCCGGGGCAGGAGCAAAAGGCAGGGTGATCCGGAGCGGAGCGCGCTTGAGACCTGCAGGATTTGCCGATTCGACGATCGAGGAGATCACCTCGGCCGCGAACCCCGCGGGTCCCCAGCCGCCGTCCACGACGCAGAGCCTGCCGGTCCGTTTCACCGACTCCGCGATCCTCGTCGGGTCGAACGGATTGAGCACGCGGACATCCACGACTTCCGCATCGATGCCGTCCGCCGCGAGTTGCCGCGCGGCTTCCTCGCAGAGGTAAGCCGAGTAGCCCGCGCCGACGAGCGTCACGTCCGATCCGCTCCGGCGGATCGCGGGGCCCTCGCCCGCAAGCGGTCGTTCTTCGACGGGCTTCAGATTCGATGTTCTCGCGTACAGCCAACGATCGTCGATGTACATGACCGGGTCGTCGCAGAGCACGCTCGCGATGAGAAGATCGCGCGCATCCGCGGCGGTCGACGGCATCACGACGCGAAGCCCGGGAATGTGCGCGAACCAGGCATGCAGCGACTGCGAGTGTTGCGCGCCCTGCTCGCCGCCGCGATTGATGATTGCCCGGATCGTGACCGCGGGCGCCGCCTGGCCGCCGAACATGTGTGACCACTTCGCCGCCTGGTTCACGATCTGGTCCACCGCGAGCAGCATGAAATCCATGCGCGGATGGATCACGATCGGGCGGTAGCCGCAGAGGGCGGCCCCGACCGCCGCGCCGGTGCAGGCGAGTTCCGAGACCGGCGTATCGATGACCCGGTGCTTGCCGAATTTCTCGTCGAGTCCCGTCATCGAGTTGCCGACGTACCAGGGACTCCAGACGCCCTGGCCGATCGCAAACACTTCGGGATGATTTCCGAGCAGATGCTCGAATCCCCGGCAGATGGCTTCGCCGTAGCTGGTGCCCTCAGCCGCGCTCATCGGTGCTCCGAAAGACCGCGCCGAGGAGCGCGGTTGAATCTGGATAATCAGCAGCCTCGGCCCTGGCTCTCGCGTCTACGACTTTGCGGCGGATCTCATTCCGCAATGCCTCGAAATCGCGCTCATCGATGAGCTTCCGCGCCTTCATTCCGGCGACGAGCCGGGTGATCGGGTCGCGGAGCTTCCACTTGTCGAGCTCGGCCATGGTCCGGCGCACGCCGACGTCGATGTCCTCCTTCGGGCCGACGTGGCCCCGATGCCGGTAGGTGACCGCTTCGAGGAATGCAGGACCCGCGCCGGATCGCGCGTGGCTGACGAGCGAGCGCGCCGCCTCCGCGACCGCGAGCACGTCGTTTCCGTCCACCGTGCGTGAGCGGATCGCGTTCGCCTCCGCGAAACGCGCGATGCGGTCGCTCGGCTGGCGCAGGAGGATGTCCAGGTGGCTCGAGAACAGGTTGTTCTCGCAGACGAACAGGATCGGCAGGCGTTGGGTGGCCGCCAGGTTGAGCGATTCGTGGAACACGCCCTCTTCCGCGGCGCCATCGCCGAAGTAGCTGACCGCGATCGCGCCTTTGCCGTCCATCCGTGCCGCGAGCGCGGCGCCCACCGCGATCGGAATCGTCGCGCCGACGAGCGGCACGCAGCCGTGAAAGCCGATCGACGGCGCATAGAGGTGCATCGATCCGCCCATGCCGCGCGACAGGCCGGGCGCCCTGCCGAGTATCTCGGCGATCAGGCCGAAGAGATCTCCGCCCATCGCGAGCACATGCGAATGGGATCGATGGCCGCCGAAGATCCGATCGCGGCTGGTAAGCGAGGCCGAAGTGCCGACGGCGATCGCTTCCTGGCCGATCGCGAGGTGGCAGGGCGTCTTCGCGAGCCCCTCCTCCACGAGCGCGCCGATCGCCTCTTCCGCGAGCCGGATCGTCAGCATGTCCGCCAGGAATTTCGCGAGCGTCGCGGGGTCGGCGCCCGCGACATCGAGGGGCGCCTGGTGCAATGCCGGATCGGCGAGCCCGCCGAGCTCGGACCTGAACTCAGTCATCGAATGCCCGCGGATCGATTGCCCACCCGACGCTCCCCGCCGCTTCTTCCAGTTGCTTCACGTTCTTGACGCCGACGACCGCCGACGTCACCGCGTCGCGCGAGAGTACCCAATTTACCGCAATCTGCGCCGCCGTTTTCGAATGTTCGGCGGCGGCGCGCTTCACGCGCGCGACCACGCCGAGGTTTTTCCTGAGCGCGTCGTCCTGGAAATGCGGCAGGCGGCTCCGCCGGTCGCTGGCGTGGAATCGGCTTGTCTCGGAATACTGGCCGGTGAGCAGACCTTCTGCGAGCGGGCCGTAAGCGAACACTCCGATGCCCCGCTCCCGGCACCACGGAAACAACTCCTTCTCCGGCCCGCGCTCGAGCAGGTTGTAGCGCAGCTCGATCGCTGCCATCTCGGCCAGCTCGTCCGCGCGCCGGATGTCGGCGAACGAAAAATTCGAGAGGCCGATGGCGCGTATCTTGCCCGCGTGCTTGAGCGCCGTGACCGCTTCGAGCGATTGTTCGAGCGGCACGGTGAGATCGGGCGCATGCAGCAGATACAGCGGGATCGCGTCGATGTCGAGGCGCCGCAGCGAATCCTCGAGCGCCTGGCGAAGGTAGGCCGGGCTGAGGTCGAAGGACGTGCGCGCGCGCTTCTCGCCGGGCGGCAATTCCCACCGCACGCCGCCTTTCGTCACGATGAACATCTCGTGGCGCCGCGGCCCCAGCGCCTTCGCGAGCGATCTTTCCGATTCGCCGAGGCTGTAGACGTCCGCCGTGTCGAATGCGTTGATTCCGAGATCGGCCGCACGTGCCACCGCGCGGATCGTCTCCTGCCGGTCGTATTCGCCCCAGTCGGTGCCGCCGAGCTGCTCGCAGCCGACGGCGATGCGCGAGACGGAAGCGCCCGCGCGCGGGAGCGACACGTACTGCACTAGCGGGAGTTTCCGAACAGCTTGAGGAGAGTCCAGCCGATGATCTTCATGTCGGTCCGGAAGCTCCATTCCCGGACGTACTGGACGCGCAAGCGGTTCTTGATCGGCAGGACGCGGCTTTCGAAGTTGGCATCGACGTTCTCGGCGCCGATGTGGGAGGCGAGGTCAATGAAGCGCAGGGACGAGAGGTCGGTGATGCCGGGCCGCATGGTCAGGATCAGCTTTTCATCGCCCTCGTAAAGGCCCGTGTACTGGGGAACTTCGGGGCGCGGGCCGACGATGCTCATCTGCCCGAACAGCACGCAGACGAGATTCGGTAGTTCGTCCAGCTTGAAACGGCGGATGAATGCGCCAAAGCGGGTTACGCGGGGATCGTCCTGGCCCGTCGACGGGCCGCCGATGGCCGCGGCATCCACGACCATCGTGCGGAACTTCAGGATCCGGAAGGGGCTGCCATGTCGGCCGGTGCGCAGGCCGCGATAGAAAACCGGCCCCGGCGAAGTGAGCTTCACGCCGGCGGCGATGAATAGCAACAAGGGCGACAGCACGATCAGCGCGACCGCGGACGACAGGACGTCGAAGAGCCGCTTGGCAGCGACGTCAATGCGGCCGGGCGCGCGCGATGGATTCGACATGACGGACGTATTCATCGTAGATCCGGACCGCCTGAAACTCCCGCTCGAACATCGAGGCCGAATTCTGCGCCATTTCGTGACGCAGGCGTTCGTTCGTCGCAAGTCGGGACACGAGCGACAGAAATGCCTCCCGGTCATCCGGCGAATAGGTGAGCCCTGCCCCATGCCTTGTGAGTATTTCCGCGGTCTCGCCTTCGAGCGAGGACAGGATTGGCAGACCCGCCGCCGAGTATTCGAAGATCTTGTTCGGAACGCAGCCGGGCATCTGCCGGATGGGCGCGAGACCTACCTGCGAGAAGGACATCAGCCGATCGGTTTCGGTCGCGCTCAACCAGCCTGTCACCGTGAGGTTGCCGAGCGCCTTCGCGGCTTCCGCGACCGCATCGTATTGCTGGCCGTCGCCCGCGAGCACGAAATGCGCTTCGCGCAATCCCTTCCGTTCGAGGATAGCGGCGGCTTCGCACACCAGGCGGAGACGATAGACATGGCCGAAGGAACCGACGAAGCAGAAAATGACCTTGCCGGCCAGGCGTTCAGCCAGTTGATCGATCCGCCCCGGATCCCCGGAAGCTTTCACGGGAGGCCGGGCACCGCCGATGTAGAAAACGCGATCGTGCGAGCGGCGGACCATACCCATCTTGTTCAATCCCCATTCGAGGAAGCCTTGCGAGCAGGCAACGAGACTGTCCGCGCCCCTGAAGGCCGACTTCGTCTTGTGTTCCAGGGGATGGATCGCGATACGCGCGGCGGCGCGCAATGCATTCGGAGCGTGATCGACGAGGCTGTCGGGCCACGGATCCCGGATGTCGACGATCGCCGGTATGCCGCGGGGCTTCGCGAACTCAACGGCCTCAAACGCGAGTTCTATCGTCGGAAACGCGCTCACGATGACGTCGGGCGCGGGCAGGGACGGCGCGAGGCGGCGAAACTTCGCGCCGAGGCGTGCATGATGCAGGAGCCGTCCGATCGACTTGTTCCCACGATACGATCCCGCGTGCAGAAGCTTCAACTGGAATCGCGGCGTGACGTCGACGTCGCGATCCGCATCGAAGAAGAGTTTCTTGTGCTGGTGGGAATGCGTGCTCGCCCACCAGGTGACCGCATGGCCGCGCGCCGCAAGCGCCTCGGCAAGCATCCAGGTTCGCATCCGTCGGGCATCGGGCTGAATGGGCAGGTTTTCGCCGTCCTTGAGCAGCCAGATATTCATCGGGTACTTATGCGATCCACGCGTCATAGCGACGCATCCAATGCTCGAGCGAAAACGGCGCGAAGATCTCCCGGTACCAGATCGTTCCACTGCGTGCGGCCTGTCCGCAATAGCGGTCATAGGTCTTCAGCAGTGCCGGGCTGCTCATGATTTCGTTGCGGCAGATGAGGCTATCTGGTGAAAACGCATCACGGACCGAGGCGCGCAGCTCATGCTTCAGCCATTCGCCCTCTGGATTGGTGAATCCCTTCTTGTCTTTGCGCCAGCAGATTTCACGTGGCAGCAAAGGCTGCATCGCGCGACGAAATGCATACTTCGTCCAGCCGCGGCGCAGTTTGTAGGAATCCGGCGCACGCATCAGCAAGTCGATGAGCCGGGGATCGAGAAATGGCAAGCGGATTTCGCGACTTGCGGACATCGACATCCGGTCTTCGTAGTGACACAACGAGGGGACCGAATAGCGACGCAGGTCGAGCCACTGGCGCTCGACCAGCGTTCCAGGCCCTAGGCCCAGCGCGCAGGGCTGCCACCCGCGCAGCCACGCACCCTGCATCCCGGACCCGGAATCCACGCTTGCAGTCGCCCTGCCCAGCTTGCGCAGAAGCGGGACGTATCTCTTGGCATCCCCGACTTTGAAGTCGGTCACGATGGTTCGATTGGCGAGAAAACCCGACAGCACTGCAGCGGCCTTCAATACGCTGCCCTGCCGCAACAGCGACTGAAGATAGAACCCCAGGTACTTGCGATAGCCGAGCAGGATCTCATCGGCCCCCTGCCCGCTCAGGACCACCGTAAGGCCCAGCTCCTTCGCCCGCCGCATCAGTTTCCGGTGCGCGAGCGCGGACAATCCTGCGACGGGGGCATCGTTGTACCAATTGGCCTCGGCCAATTCGGTCAAGAGGGTGTCCGGCGCCATCCGCAGATTGATCTTGCTGACAGGTTGACCCAGGTGTCGCTCCATGGTCGCGATGTGGGGCGACTCATCCACATCCGGATCGTCACTCACTGCGGAAAGCAGGCGCGGCGGAGACTCGTGGCCGGCCAGCGAGCGCGAGACCGAGGCGATGGCGGATGAGTCGACGCCCCCCGAGAGAAGGATTCCAACGAGAACATCGCTCCGCAACCGAATGCGAACGGAGTCGATGAACGTGTGGCGTAGCTCCTCGATGAATTGATCCAAGGACATCTGCCCGGGATCGCCTGCGTAGGCAGGTGAGTGGAACCGGGTTACGCGGAGTTCCGGCCGCTCGCGAGCCAGGTCGAGTTCGACGTAGCTACCGGGCTCGATCCGCCGAATGCCGTCGAAAAATGTGCGCGTGGAAGCGTCGCTCAGCCCCTGAAACACAAACTGCCCGACGACATCGCGATCGAGCGGAAATTTGCGACCGGCCAGGGTGAGCACTGTCTTGACTTCTGAAGCAAAAATGAATCGCGGCCCATCATTGCAATGGTAAATGGGCTTCTCCGTGCCCGCGTCCGTGGCAAGCACGAGCCGCGCGCCACGCCGGTCGAGCCACGCGAATGCGCCCATCCAATTGAACTTTCCGAGCGCGTACGCCGGCCCCCAGTGATGTAACGCCGCCAGGAGTACCTCGGAATCCGTGCGGGTGGCGAAGCTCAGCCCCGCGCTCACGAGCTCTGCGCGCAATTCGAGGTAGTTGTAGAGCTCCCCATTGAAGATCAGGCTGCCGTCATTGCCATGCTCCATCGGCTGAAGTCCGGCATCGCTTAGATCGATGATCGCGAGTCGCTGGTGCCCGAGTACCAGACTATTGACGCCTAACGCATAGGTCTGCAGGCCGCGACCGTCCGGGCCGCGATGCGCCTGAACACGGTGTGCCGCCTGCAAGACCTCGGGATCGAGTCGGAGCGCGCTTGGCTGGAGAACGCCAAAGATGCCGCACATCAGCTTTGCACCAGGCTTTCGCAGATCTCTTCGAATTTTCGTGACCACACGGCGTGATCGAATTGTTCCGCCCGTCTGCGCGCGCCTTCCTTGAGCCGGCGCCAGTGTCCATCGTCGCGATGGAGCGCGGTCAGGGCTGTAACGAATGCCGCGGTGTCACCGGGTTCGATCAGGATCCCGCAGGTGTCGTCGACAATCTCGGGAATTGCGAGCCATTTCGTCGTCACGACCGGCAGGCCGTGCGCGAATGCTTCTGCAATCACGCCCGGATAGCCTTCGCCTGGATGATGGGTCGGAAGCACGAGGCAATCGTAGTTCCACAGCGCGGCGTCGACCTGTTCGTGACTCAGGCAACCGCGATAGTGGATCCGCCCATGTCCGCGCTGCCCGAGAGCTTCCGCGGTGTATTCATCGAGCGGCCCGTACAGGTCGATTTCACATCCCTGCGGCAGCTGCGGGGCCGCCTCCAGCATTGTCTCGACGCCCTTCGAACGCCATAGATGGCCAAGAAAGACAAAGCGACGGCAATCGCCGGACGTGCTGCGAGCGCCACCGGGCGGTGGCGTCACACGCCTGATGTAAGTGGAGAACCAGATCAATTTGCCCGACGAAAGCTGCTGCAACTGGCGGATGGCCCGTTGAGTCTGCAACAGCACTGCGTCGGCCGACAGGATCGCGTTGCGCACGATTGCCTTGGTCAGCACATTGCCGGCCTGATAGAAATCGCCGAACGATCCGCCGAAAACGCGAAGCACCACTGGCAGGCGAAACAGCTTCGCGGCCATGACGAGGAGCGGACCAAAAAGGAACATGCCGCGGTCGCTGGCGTGAAATGAAATGACGTCGACGCGATGGCGGTTGGCCGCGACGGCCCGCAGCGCCTTGAGCGCGGTCCCAAGGTTCCGAACGAGGCTCGAATGCTGTTGCCCGCGTGATGTGTCGACGAGCGTGATCTGGAAGCGCGCGTGAGTCCGGAGGTCGTCCGCGAGCGTCGCGAAATGACGTGTGTCGCCCCCCATTGGGGGTGGCAGCGGCCCGATCAGAAGCAGCCGGGTCAACGCGAGTAGATCATGTACATCTGCCAGGCCATCAGGCGGATGCCAGGGATCCTCAACACGAGGCGGTCGATCGCCTGCAATGCCGCAAGCAGTCCCTCGAAGAGCCGGGAGTTGCGAAAGGGAATTGCGAGAATCGTGAATAGGTGGAAGTACCGGACGTCGACACGCGAAAAATGCTTGAGGCCCTTGCGGACCTCTTTCATCGTCAGGATGTGGTCGGCCTCCCACGCGGTCCGCAGGTGCGGCGTGCAGCGGCGATACAGGGCGATGATGGGATTGTAGCCGAGGGCCTCGGCGCAGATGATCTCGCCAGTCGGTTTGAGAACGCGCGCGAGCTCCGGAAAGGCCTTGTCAACATCGAGGTGGTGCAGCACGCCCGAACAAATGATGACGTCGAAGTAATCGTCGGGAAACTCCATCGCTTCCGCGTCCATGACCGCAAACTGCGCGCCGGATGCCACGCCTGCCGTAGCTGCGTTCGTTCTCGCCGTCTCGATCTCTTCGGCGGAAATGTCGATGCCATGCGCTTCGGCGCCGAGCTGCGCCAGGCGAATCGCGATCTGCCCGTTACCGCAGCAATAGTCGAGCGCGCGCCTGCCTGGGCAGCGCTCGGCCAGCCAGTCGTACATGAATTGCTTGGACTCGCGGTCGATTGCGTAAAAGCTGTTGTTCGGGTACTTGCGGAGGAATTCTTCCGGAGTCAGGCGATTGCGGTCGAGCTCTCGCTGGTCGTGGAACCTGGCCTCTTCGCGCTTGCGTGCTTCGACGTCAGTCATGGCGTCATTCTAAGGAATCCGTGTCATGGCGCGCTCGCCCGTTTTTCCGCCGCCGGCGCCGCGACGAGATAGGCACCGCTCGTCGTCAGGTCCTCATCCGACAGCTCGCGGAATCGCGCCGCCAGCTGGCGTCTCTTCAAGACCGACGTGGTGCGGACGGGCCGGTCGATCACGACTTCAAAACCGTTCTTCGCCAGCATGGCAAGGTGGCGGGAGTGCGGCGCGCGGTTCAGCAGATACGCACGGCGTCCGACCACGACCTTCCAGGCGAAATCCGAGTAAGTCCAGTGGCCATTCCAGGTATCGGCTTTGCGATGGCACTGGAAGTCGATCTGGTGGGACATCAGGCCCGCGGGTCTCAACCAGCGGCGCATCGCGGCATAGACACCGTCGAGATCGTCTATGTGCTCGAGCACGGCCTGCGAAAAGATGAAATCGACCGAACCCGGCTGGATGACGGCCGGATCGTTCCAGGGCGCCTGATAGACGATCATGGTCGGCGCATCGGCGGCATGTTCGATGGCGGCGCGGATTTGCGCCACGCGGGCGAGGTCAAGCGCGGCACGAAGCGTGGCATCGTCCAGGATGTGACGGGGAAACTCATCGCTCTCGAGCGCCGGCTTGAGCGCCGGGAATTCACCGCCGCCTGGCACGGGATGACGCTCCTCGAAGAGTTGCACGAGCTCGTCGAACAACTCCCGGGTGCGGCGAAGGTCGCTGTAGGGCACGAGGTCGAGCGCGAAATACTTTTCCGCGCCGGACAGGAGCGCCGCGACGCCGATTCCGATCGAGTCGCCCGGACCGAGTTCGGCCACGACCCGCGGCACCCCGGCCGGCAGGCGCCCGCTCTCCTGCGCGAGGATCAGATGACGCAGCCACACGGAATAGCAGTAGCGGGCGGAATTCGTGCCACCCGTCGTACGGTTGTAGTCGTAGCCGGGAATCCAGGTTGCGAGTCCCGCAAGCAAGGCCTTCGCCTTGAGGATCATGATTCAGGCAACCGGCTTGCGGCCCCGGGCCTCGATGCCATTACCGCCCCGCTCCACCCAGAGTTCGACGACGCCAAGTTTCTCGAGCGTGCGCCGGATCGAGCGGCGAGATCGCAGTCGCTTGTACCAGTCGGTGAGCGCGTCGTGTGTGTCCAGTTCGGACCACTCGTACTGAAGCGCATCGGAGAGCTTCGGGAGCACGTGAAAGTACGTAATGATCGGAGAAACTCTGGACAGAATCACCTGTAGCGCCTTGTGCCGGCGCACGGCGCGATGCAGCGGAAAAAACCATTGCGTCAGCGTCTTCGTGGCGGCAATGCCCTGCTTCGGCGGCAGGCGCTTCAGGATCGGCCGCATCAGTGCAACGGTAATCTTCGTGTACGTGGATACGGCATGGCGGTAATGATCGATCACGAGCCAGCCGCCCGGCTTCACCTGCCGATACAGATCGGCGATCGTGCGCTCCGGGTCCCGCGTGTGCTGGATCACGCCAAGGCACATGACGACGTCAAACTGGCCGGGGAGGAACGGCAGCTGGTTGATGTCGCATTGCGCAATCCGGTGCCGCGGCGATTGCGGGCAATTGAGCTGATTGGGCTCGACCGCCGCGCTGAGATCCGTCGATGTGACCGCGGCGGCCGGAGTTCCGAGCAGCACTTCCGTGAAGCGCCCGGCTCCACAACCAGCTTCCAGAATCTGGAGCGGAACGGGCTGCTGTAGCCGCTGCCACAATACTTCGCCGAAGCAGCGCCGGAGCCGGTCTCTCGAGTAAGTCGTCCCTGTGCAGGAATCGAGCTGTGTCCTCCGGTACTGGTGCCATTGCTCGCCGAAAGCATCGGCGTAGTTCTGGCCCGAAGGCAACAGGCGTGGGATGTTCTCGCGCACGGAAAACGCGTGCCCGGCGGGACAGGCCAGCGAGCGCCCGGCAACATCCGCTATCAGTGCCTGATGATCGAGAGGACAGACCAACGCAGGAAACTGCGCGATGGCGGCGGATGTCAAGCAGGATTCTCCCAGGGCAGCAAGACTTCGAGATAGCGACTCGCGATGCGCTCGTGCGAAAAATCCGCGGCGCGCCGGCGCAAGTCCGGGTTCGGTCCGGCATCGAGGCAATCGCCGATTGCGGCCGCCATCGCGCCCGGTCTGCCGACAGGTACGAGCGTTCCCCACCGGCCGTTTTCCAGCAACTCAGCCGAGCCGCCCACCGAATTCGTGCTGACCACCGGCAGGCCAAGCGCGAGCGCCTGCATCAGTGCGTTGGGAAAGCCCTCCGTCAGCGAAGAGCTGACAAAAACCCGGGCGCGGCGCATCCAGGCGAAGGGATTCGGGACGAACCCCGGCATGAGGATGTGATTTGCCACCCCGATCCCGCGTCCAACGGCCTCAAGTTTCTTCCGGTCGGGGCCTTCGCCCAGGATCACGAGACGGCAGGCATGGCGCTGACGGACGATCGCGAAGGCGCGGATCAGCGTCTCAAAGTCCTTGAGCGGCGCCAGGCTCCCGACTCCGAGGACGACGGGCGGCGCTCCGTCCCCGAACCATTCGTGCTCGAGCGGTGCGCGGCTCTCCTCCTCGATGCGGGCGAGATTCAACGGGTTATGGATTACATGGATTTCGTCGACTGAAATCCCGAGCAGGCGTGAAAGATCGAGTGCGACCGCATGCGAATTCGCGACGATCGCGTCCGCGAAGTGATACACGACCTTCATGAATCGCAACAAGAGGCGGCTTCCGCCCGAGTCGGCCCTTCGATAGACCTCGGTCGGGACGGAACGCATGGAGATTACGCATCGTGTCGTGCCCCCGGCAAGACGCCGCGCCAGCACGGCGACGACATTCGCATGGTCGAGGGCCGAGAGCATTGCCGCCGGCCGTTCCGCACGAAGGTATCGCACGAGTGGCAGTAGCGCGCGGAGGATCCGCGAGGCCTTGAGATCGACGACGCGCACGGCGGATGAAACGTACTGCAGGTACGGCCCTTCGGCGGAAGCCAGAACGATATCGACGTGCAATCCTCGCGCCGAAAACTCATTCGCGAGGTCAACGAACACGCGTTCCGCGCCGCCCCCGACGAGCGAAGACAGGAACAATACGACGTCCGGCGCAGAGCGGGCCGATCGAGCGATCACGCCCCGCTCGTCTCGGCAAGCCACGCCTGGAACATCAGCACCCGCCAGATGCCTTCTCCCGATCGTGTCGTTCCTTCGAGATGCTGCGACCAGTGCTTGCGCACGCGCCGCGCATCCAGAAATCCTGCCTGCTGCAGGCGCTGCTCCGCGAGCAGTGACTCCGCCCACCCGCGCATGCCGCCGCGGATCCACTCGCCGACGGGAATCCCGAATCCCGTTTTTGGCCGATCGTGCAGTCCGGCAGGTACGTACTTGTGGAGCAATTGCCTCAATAGCCACTTGCCCTCGCCGTCTCGCAATTTGAATTGGAGCGGCAACTGCCAGGCAAACTCCACGACGCGGTGGTCCAGCATGGGCACTCGTGATTCGAGGCTGACGCCCATCGACGCGCGATCGACTTTCACCAGAATGTCATCGGGAAGGTAAGTCGTGCCGTCGGCAAGCATCATCGCCTGGTAGAAATCGCTGCCTGCGCGTTCTGAATTTAACCCGATGGACGCGCCGGGCGGTTCGCCTTCGGTGCCGCGCACGATTCCGCGGGCCGCCGGGTCGAGCATCACCGAGTCATACAGCTCGCGGGCCGAGCGGGCCGGGACGAAGCGCTTGAAATACCGTCCGCAGGCAGGCGCGAGCGCCGCACGCAGGGGTCGTGGAACTCGCCGCAACACGCGCCATAGGCGGTCACCCCGACCATAACGCGTGTAACCGCCGAACAATTCGTCGCCGCCATCACCCGACAGCGAGACCGTGACATGCCGCCGCGCGAGCTCCGCAACCAGGAAGGTCGGGATCGCGGAACTGTCACCGAACGGCTCGTCGTAGAGCCTGGGCAGGCGCGGGATGATATTCATTGCGTCCTGTGGCGTCACGATCATCTCGGTGTGTTCCGTGCCGAGATGCGCAGCCACGGCCCGCGCATAGGGTGCCTCGTTGAATGCGGTTTCGTGGAATCCGATCGCGAATGTCCGCACCGGGCGCGACGACTGCGCCTGCATGAGCGCGACGACCGTCGACGAGTCGATGCCACCCGACAGGAAGGCGCCGAGCGGCACGTCGGCCACACTCTGCGATGCGACGGCGCGCGAAAGCACTTCCTCCAGTCGATCGATTGCTTCTGCATCGTTGCCGATGAATGGGTTTTGAAGGCCTTTTGCCGCGCTCTCGGCGAGCGACCAAAAAGGCTGCGGGGCCGGAAGCCGTCCGGGCGCTGGATTCCGGCCAAACTGCACGAGGCAGCCGGGCGGCAATTTGCGGATTCCGCCATATATCGACGACGGTGCTGGCACGTAGCCGCGGCGCAGGTAGATCGCGAGCTGATCCCGATCGACCTCCGCGCGAAACGCCGGGTGGGCACGGAGCGATTTCAGCTCCGAGCCGAAGAGCAGGACATCCCCCTGCACGCCGTAGTACAACGGTTTCTCTCCGAGCCGGTCGCGCGCAAGTGTGAGAACCTGTTCCTGGCGGTCCCAAAGCGCGAGTGCAAACATGCCGACCGTTTTCTTGAGCGCAGCCTCAGCACCCCAGCGATCGACTGCGGCGAGGAGCGACTCGGTGTCGGAATGGCCGCGCCAGGCCGTCTCGCCGCCACTCTCGGCAAGCGCCGCGCGGATTTCCAGGTGGTTGTAGATTTCGCCGTTCGTCACGAGCAAGTAGCGGCCCGAATGCGAAGCCATCGGCTGGCTGCCTGCTGCCGACAGATCGAGGATCGAAAGCCGTCGGTGCCCGAGCGCGACGCCGGCTTCGGGATCCAGCCAATCTCCGGAAGCGTCGGGGCCGCGGTGCGCGAGGCAGGCCGTCATCTTTGCGAGCTGTTCGCGCGCATCCGGTGCGAGCCCGCCGGCAGGCCGGAAGAAACCCGTCACTCCGCACATGACATGCGTCGCTCGCCCACAGCCATTCCGTCGTCCGCATTCATTGCGGGAACAGAAGCGCCTCCCATTGCGCCATGATCGTTTCCTGGCGGAATCGCTCACGCACTTTCAGTGCTTCGCGGCCGAGACCCTCCCTCAAGGCGGGCTCTGCCATCAACTCGGCCATGATGCGGGAAAGCGTTGCGACATCCTCGACCGGCACCAGTCGGCCATTGACGCCGTCTTCGATCAGGTCCGCGGGACCGGCAGGACAATCTGCGCTCACGACCGCCGCCCCCATTCCCATGCTCTCGAGCACCGCGTTCGGAAACCCTTCGAATCGGGAGGGCTGCACAACGATGCCCGCGCGCGCCATCCAGTCTTCGATTGCCTTGACGCGCCCGAAAAACTCCACGCGGCCGACAAGCCCGAGCTTGTCGCGCAACCGCAGCAGATTATCGCGCTCAGGACCTTCTCCCAGGATTGCAATGCGCCAGTCCGGGAACCGCCCGGCGATTGCGGCGAATGCCGGCAGAAGCAAGTCGAAGCCTTTCTGGGGCACGAGCCGCCCAATGCTCACGATCAATGTTTCCCTGCGATCCATTACCGACGGCAGGGTCCTCAGGGCATTGGGAATGACTAGCGCCTTATGCCCCCAGTTCACTCGGATCCACTCTGCCGTCGCACGGGTCTGGCTCACGATCGCGGTTGCCCGGCCATACACGAGACGGCGTAGCAGGTGCCATCCGAGCGGCAGATCAGTCTCCCATGCGGGTTGCACGCGCTCCGATACGACGATCCGAAAACTCCGGCCGAGGCCGGCAAGGATCGTCGGCACATTACTGCGCGTCAGAAAACTCAAGACGGCATCCGGCTGCAATTCGTCGATGAATTGGCGGAGTTTCCTCACGCGCTGGAGGTTTCCGCGGATTCGTCCCGTGACGGGTACATCGAGATGCACACGCCGCACTCCGCGATCGAGCCCGTAGAAATCCGCGGTCCGCGGACTGCTCCAGGTCGCGACCGTCACATCCAGGCCATGCGCGACCCAGTAATTGGCCATGTCCGCGATCTGCCGCTCGGACCCGCCGCACTCAAGGGACCCCGTCACAAGCAGGAGTTGCGGCCTGGCGAATCTCATGCACCCAGCCCTTGTGCGAACGGGTCCGATTCGCAGTTTGAGTTCAGGACCAGTGCATAGAATGCGGAGCTGGCGGCCCTGCCCTGGAAATCGGAGAGGATCGCCGAGCGTACGCTGGTTCGATAATCGTCCATTCGCGATCGCCGCAGGTCCGATCCGTTCCACAGGTGTGGCCACGTAATGTATTTTCTGTGTGTCCTGTTGCAGCGAGATCCGCCCAGGCTGAACAGATAAACGAGTGTCTCCGGGCAGAACAACCCGGTAATTCTTGAGATTGTCCTGGGCGTGTATTCACGAATGCCATGCCATGGAAAGGTTGTAATGCAGCTTGCGGTTGGAATCAGGTGGATTTGAAGAATCGGATGCTTGTTCGCCTTGACGAAGTCGGAGACCTGGCTGAAGTAAAGTAAATCCTCTTCGAAGTGTTCAAGCGCTGACTGCGTCAGGATCAAGTTGATGCCTTGCAGATACCGATGAGCATCGCCCGCCCGGCCCACCTTGAAAGAGAGGCGTCGATCGACATTTGCAGTCCATTGGTCATGCGCTTCGATGTCGACGCCCAGGTATCGCTCAAGGCCCGTCCCGAGCACTCGTTCAAGCAATCGACCATAGGCACCGCTGCCGCAGCCAATTTCGAGAGCATTGATTCGCCCCACTTGCCTCAAGATCGCGCTCCAGGGCAGGGATAACCAGAATAGTTCGGAGAGTCTCCGGCTGGGCGATGCGCCTTGCGGAATGCTGTTCCACAGTTCGTCCAGCCGTTGTTCCGAAAGCTGGAACTTGCGTTCCCTGATCTTCCGGTCGAGGTTGTACCTTGGAAGCGCGTTGTTCAGCATGTTGAAAGCCAGCCAGCAGATTCTCTGGGGCTTTGTCAATCTCTGGTCCGCGCTCAACGTGTGCCGCGAAGTCGACCGGCTTGTCATCATTTCCCGGCGCGGTTGAGAATGCGATCACCCATTGCGTCGGGCAATCGCCATGAATGAGTGGCCGCAGAAGTTCGCAAGCGCGCTGGTGATCACATGGCGAATCGCGCGTTTCGGAGATGATCCACGTGAACCGAGGAGCCACTGGATCGGCCGGCGCAAAACTGCCATGTCTTCCAGCATCGAGACTTCTGGCGCGACACCGCGCCAGCGGAGCAGGTCGAAGCCGTGCTTCGACAACTGTGCCGACACCTCGTGCCGGCTTAGGGCGAACTGATAGAAGGCTTCGGGCTCGCTTTCGAACTCGCAGCGTGGGTAGCCGCCATTCCGCGCTTTCATCCTCCGGTACGGGGAGTACCACGGAGCGGTCAGGAAAAGCAGGCGGCCAGGCCGGAGGACGCGGTGCGCTTCGGCAAGGATTGCGTCGTAGCCGGTCCAGAAATGTTCAATTACTCCGATTGACCAGTAGCCGTCGAAGTATTCCGAGGGAAACGGTAGTGAGCGGACATCGCCCTCACGGATGTCGAGATCCGGATACTCAAGCCGGGCCTGCCGCACCGATTCCGCAGCGAAATCGATCCCGATCGCCCGGAACCCGGAATCGGACAGGGCCTTGACCTTGTTGGCACGTCCGCACCCGCCTTCGAGAACGCGCGATGCCGCAGGCAGGTGTTTCGCCGTGACGCGCACGATTTCATTGTCCTGGCGCGAGGTGCCGGCCCGGCCTTCCGCCCGCCAGCGAGCGTCCCAGAACTCCGGCGTCGCCTTTTCGTCCAGATAGACCAGCCGGTCCGCCGCCGGCGTGTAGACGACCTGCCTCATGCGCGTTTCAGGACTCCAATGCCGAGCGCCATAAAGGCCGCTAGGAAAGCGTTGTAGTGAATCGTCCCGGCAAACGTCATGAACATATAGCAGGCCGTCCCGCCGAGAATAATT
Organism: Steroidobacteraceae bacterium; assembly: GCA_040878925.1. Lineage (GTDB taxonomy): Bacteria > Pseudomonadota > Gammaproteobacteria > Steroidobacterales > Steroidobacteraceae > SCUD01. The sequence goes on from JBBDLI010000015.1 coordinate 29,560, forward strand.
AGTCGCGTGTTCCTCATATCGCTGCTGCGCGCACGGTAGAGTCGAAGGAACATCGACGCAAACAGGCTGTAGAAAAGCGCGAGGCCGATCAGTCCCGAGTTGTAGGCGATATCCACGTGGCTCGCATGCGAAGTGATTCCGTATTTCGAACGGAAAGCCTCGACACCGTGTCCGAAGACCGGATTTTCCGACCACCCCCGAAATCCCTCGCGCTGCCAGTTCGCGCGTTTCTCGAACGCCGTGTAGCCCGGCAGATCTTCGCGCGCCAGGAGTATTTCGATTCCGAGCGCCACTCGATCCGTGCCGCGCTCGATCGTTGCGACGGCGGCCTCGTTCGACACAATAGCGAACGCAAGCACAGCGGCCGCCGCCAGGACGACAAGCGCATTTCGCCAAAGCAGGCGCGAGACGTAGCCGAAATGGATCGCTCCGGCAGCCAGCCCGCCGAGCAGGATTCCGACGTTCGTCTTGATCGAGGTCGTCGCCACGATGTGTATGCCGATCGCTGCGGCAAGAACGAATAAAAAAGCCTTCCGCCGCGCAATCGATGCCAGCAGCAGAGTAACGATCAGGCCGAAGAGGTACATGCCGGCGATCGAGTTGTAGGAGAACTCGGCGGGGTACTGAAACGGGAATCCTGAGTCTCGTGCATACAGAGCCGCGCCGACGAGAAAGCCAGTAATTGCGCCGGTGATGACCGCCTTGAGGTCGTGGTACACGGCAAGCGACGCGAACAGTACCAGGATAATGACGAAAGTCGCTGCCGGTACGATCGTGTTGAGCGCGAGCTGCTTGTCGTCAGTCCACAGCAGCTCCAGGAGCATGTAGGCAAGGAAGCCTCCATAGATAAGCGCCTCGCGCGGAAACACGACGCGCGCAATCCGGACCAGATGCATGACCAGGAGCGCAGACAACACGAGGCCCAGTCGGGCTGCGTGAAACGATACGGTGAACGCGTTAACTGTGAGCGCAAGCGCGGCGGCCGCCGCCAGGCCGAATGACCCCAGACGTGCGAGGTGTGCGCCAGCTCCGATCACGGCATCCGCCCGCGGCGGATCACGAAGATCCAGACGCGATGCTTCTGCTTGTGATCAATCTCCAGGATATCGACCAGCCGATAATCGTTCGAACCCCATTTGAACAGGAGGTACGGCATCACCATCGGATGAGCACCGAATGGATCCATCTCCGAAGCCCCTGCCGCCGAGTGCAGCATCGTATGGTCCAGGAACAGCAAGCCCGAATCCTCCAGCTGGGCTACCCAAGTCGATAGCGCCTTCCTTGGATCGAACGCCTGATCGATCGAGTTGCTGTAAACAAATGAAAACGACTTCAGCCACTCTTCCTTCGGTTCGTGAAAATCCCATTGCACCGTATTCTCGAATTGCCTGGCGGAGTCGGATATTTCCGTCCCAATCACCGGGCATCCGAGCAATCTTGAGAACTCAGCCTGCTCGAATCCCCGCCTCGTACCGTGACAAATGCCGGAGCGAACTACGGGGACATGTTCCTTGATATAGGCAGCAATGACACCGAGCGTTTCCTCGTCAGCCCAGATTTCGTTGATCTTCCGCTTATTGTGAAAGATCTGGAATTTCCTGTAGCTTTCAAATCCCTCCGCTCCGTAATCGTGCTGATACGTCAGTAGCAGATTCTGGCGCGGGACGAGGCTGAAACCGAGGGGGCTCAAAGACAGATTGATCGCTCTAATCAGAAAATCTTTCATTTCACGCATCCAGGTGTGCGAAATCGGCTGCCAAGTAGGACTGGAGCCGATCAAAAAGCCGGACATACCCTTCAATTTCCCGCTCGCCAATTTTCAACCTCCAATCGTTGTGACTTGCCGGTGCAAATGGTGCCAGGTATGAAGCGTATGCCTGCACGATTTGCTCCCGGGTTGGTGGTGGCTCCGAGAATTTTCTCCGGATCAACTCTGGCAGGTCCTGGATTTCCCTGATACTTGATGCGCTGGGAAACTTTGTGACGGGTGAATCCCCCAGCATGATGACCGGCTTGCCTAGCAGCGCCGCCTCCAATCCCATTGTGCCCTGGATGGACACGACCAGATCCGCTCGATCGATGAACGTGCGACTGTCGACGAAAGGGCGAACGAGTTTGACGCCAGGCAATGCCTGCATCTGTTCGTATTGGTCGCCGGAGTAGTTCGTCAAGTCGCTCTTGTGGATTTTCACCAGCAACTGGTGAGATGGAGGGATGGAGCGGGACAGTAATTCAATGACCCACATTTGATTGCTGAAGAATGGAGCCCAGACGTCGATTGACGACTCGGGCTGCATGTGCAATCCGAAGAGAATGTATCGGCTCGACGGTGGTGTTGCCAGGGCAACTGAGGTTGAAACCGCCTTTCGAGCCGCGGCCGCGCGACGTATGCTTCGCACGGCAGCGGATACGCTGACCCGACCCGGTGTGTCGGTGAACCGCAAGATGTCGCGTTGCTGCGAGTTGCGTATCGTACGGACCAGAGCGGTCATTCGACCGGGAATTCTCCCGAGCTTCCCTGCAATCGACGAGGAATGAGAGTCGACATACGCCGGAGCATGCAAGGTTCCGCTTTCAAAGCGCAGAAGAGACGCCTCTGCAAAGGCCCGCAATTCGCCGGCATCCCCAGCGGCGGGAAGCTGAACCCTCGCTGCAGGAGACATTCCATCGCAGAGACAGGCGAGCCCCGGCGGGATGACGCTGAAGTTCAACGCAAACCAAGGAACGCCCATCTGCTTCGCGACGGCGAGTGCAATGCCCGCATGAATGCCGTCGAACCCGCTGATGACCACGGACGGCTTGAGTTCGTCGAATAATTCTGCCAGCCGCCGCGCAAGAAATGTCGCGTAGCCCAGGGCTTCGCGATATTCGAGGGCCGAAACCACGCGGTCGCCCAGAACCATGTTGTGTACGGTCGGAACTCCTTCCGCCTCTAGCGACCGCAGCAACTCGTAGTCGGCCTCCGGGATCGCATCCCGCGGACTCTCACGGAAAAAATGCAGACCCTGGTCTGGACGACCCCGAAACTCAAGTGCCGAATGCCTGGGGTGCAGGATATGCGAGAAGCGGTGCCGACTCTTCGCGGCGATCGGCGTGCACAATCCGTCGACAAGGACTTGATCCCATCCCACCGTCAGGACATGAAGAGCGCTCACGCGAGTAGACTCCAGTCAACCGGCGTGCCCTTCTTCGCATCCCGACTTGCGCGCCTGCCCAGAGCCTGTTCGTAGTACCGCGGATGAAGTCCTTTGCCCGGCCGGACTATGCGGAGATTTCGCGGCGTAAACACTTCGCCCGCCTTGACATCCTCGGCGACGTAGAGCGAACGGCGGAAAATCAGCGAATCGCGTTCGGCCTGGGTTGGACCGAACTTCACTGAACCAAGCGACTGCCATGCCCGTTCGGTTTCCGTCCTCAGCATCGCGAACTCCGCGGGCTCGAGCGAGAATGCGCTGTCCACCCCGCCTTCCGCGCGGCTGAGCGTAAAGTGCTTTTCCACTACCGAGGCGCCGTGAGCAATGGCCGCCACCGCTGCTCCCACTCCCGGCGTGTGGTCTGACAATCCCGACTCGCAGCCGAAAAGCGTTCGAAGGTACGGGATCGTGAGTACGTTGGAATTCTCGGGCGAGGCCGGGTATGCGCTCGTACACTTGAGCAGGACAAGTTCCCGGCAGCCTGCGGTTCGCGCGGCAGTAACTGCCTCCCCGATCTCCTCGAGGGTTGCCATACCGGTGGAAATAATGAGCGGCTTTCCCGTCGCCGCGGCCGCACGAATGAGCGGCAAATGAACTATCTCAAACGAAGCGATTTTGTAGGCCGGCACCCGCAAATCTTCGAGCAACCGCACGGCCGACTCGTCGAACGGGCTGCTGAAGCAGATGATGCCGCGCTTTCGCGCCTGATCCATGATTGGGCCGTGCCATTCCCACGGCGTATGAGCCTGCTGATACAGTTCGTAGAGACTTGCGCCTTTCCAGAGACTGCTCGCCTCGCGAATGACAAAATCTCCATCCGGAATGTCCAGCGTAATCGTATCCGCCGTATACGTTTGCAACTTGACCGCGTGCGCGCCGGAATCGGCCGCCGCATCCACGATTTCAAGCGCACGCTGGAGCGAACCATTGTGATTTCCCGACATTTCGGCGATCACGAACGGTGGGTAGTCGCGCCCAATGCGGCGCGAACCAATTGCAATCGAGCTATTTCTGCTCATCATCCTCGACCTTCTCGATCCTGACGATGTATCGTCTCCCACGCCAGTCCATGAAGGCCGGGAAACGTCGCGAATCCGCAACGCGCAACAAGTTGAACTGCTCCGCGAGCGACTTGGCAGGATCGAGCCGACTGTCCTCCGGCGTCCGCCGGCGACACCATGAACCACCAGGTCGCTGAGGCTCCGGCTTGATCGAAGTGAACTCTTCGACTACCTGAGTCATCAGGGCCAGCTCAGCCGAAAAAAGCGCCGAATTGATCTCGTCGAAAAGCTCATGTCCCTCAAGCACAACGCGCTTTCGCAGCCAGATTCGGCCGCTGTCAACTGGATCGCCGGCCTCGACGAGGCAGACTGTGATCTCGTTCGCACCGGCCAGCACGCCCCATACATGCGGTGACCATCCTCGCCCCACAGGCAGGTCGCTCGCATGCAGCACCAGCGAGGCGCGATACCGCGCGCGCACACCGGGTTCGATGATCTCGCAACACGAGACCAGAAAAAGGACGTCTCCACCTGGGAGCTCGGACTTCCGATTCCCAAGCCATACTTCATGGCCACGTAGCGTCGTCTTCCGAATCCAAGCTTTCAGCCATTCCATGACCGGATGCTGTGGATCGGAGCAAAGCACCGAGATCTTCACGCGGCGCCCTCGGCGGATGGCGCAAGCAGGATCGGCAGAATCCGCAGCCCCGTCTTGTTCCGGCGATTCAGGCCCATCAATTCGTAAGCCCGCCGACTCAGTTCATCCCGGGCGGCTGCGTCGTACACTAGCCGTCTGACCGCAGCGCCAATATGATCAGGCCTTACGTTCTCGTGCCATCCGAGGTAAACGATGGCGCCAGCGCGCTGCAGCGCCTCGCAGGTCCGCAGCTGATTCTCCGCCGTGGCGATGACCACCGACGGTAGTTTCGTCACGCACCGCTCCCAATGGGTGCTGCCACCCGCCCCCACCGACAGATCAGCGACCTTCATCAGGTCCGCCATGTTCCCAACTCCGTCGAGCAGTCGAACGTTTTCGCGGCCTGCAAAGCGATTCCATAAATCGCGGCGATGGGGATTCAGGCTGCCGATCGCTACGTCGACCTGCACGGTGGCCAGACCCGTCGCCGAAAGCGCTTCGACCGCCTTGGATGTCTCGTTTCCCTGATCGGCACCGCCAAAGCTCACGAGGATTCGACCGACCTCGCCAACCTTCTCACGCACAAACTGACTGGCCTCGAGAAACTCTTTGCGCAGGAGCGCATAGGACGGACCAAGCGCCCGGAAACTGCGAGGCGGTATGAGACCGTCATATCGACTTTGAGCGTCATCTTGATAGTTCTGATCCAGCAGCACATCGCAGTCGTGGGGCCTGTTGGCCAGGTCGTCGACTACCATCATGCGAGTCGCATGAGGCCGCATCCTGATTTCCCAAGGCGCCGCAATACGATAGTGGTCGACGATCAGCCAGTCGACGACTGTACGCGACCCTGCCCGCAGGCGATCCATTGCGGCCGCAGTGCGAGCGGCGTCATCCTCCGATCCTGGTTCGCAGGAGCCAAGTTGGACAACTTCGTGCCCATGGTCACGCAACAGTCGCTCCGCTTCGCGAGGGAGAAGGCTGCATGCAAACGTGACTTGGCCGCCGCGAGCCCGTAGTACGTCGGCCAGGGCCGTGCACCGGATGAGGTGACCGGACCCGATCGCGCTTGAAGCATCAACTCGAACGAGCGCCTTCAACATACCGCACGAGTTGTCGGTAAGCCGGCAGGTCGAATCAGCGCACCTTGAACAGCGGTTGAAGGGGCGCGCAGCGCAGAACCCCGTCGAGCGTGCCGCTCCTCAGCGCGTCCGCAACGATGCGGAGGAATCGGTCGTGCGCGGCGACCAGCGCGTCGATATCCTCGTCCGTATGCGCATCGCTGAGATTGAACGTTCCGATCGTGAGAATTCCCTGTGCAAACATCTCCTGGAGGTACAGCGTCTTGATCTCCAGCGAAGAGCGTCCGTGCGAATCGCGGATGTTGAAGAAGAGCCAGCTCGGATGGCCTGAAACCGAGAAAGTCTCCGTCAGACCGTAGGATCGAATCTGGTCATCGATCGCGCCGCGGCACCGGCTTCCCTTGGCGGCGATGCGCTGAGTGACCGGCTCGCGCCGCAGCTTGAGCAAAGTCGCCTTCGCGGCGGCGAGCGACAGCGTCTCGCCCCCGAACGTGAACGAGAAAAATATTTCTTCCATCAGCCGCATTAGTTGCCGGGGACCTGCGACGGCCGAGATCGGGAAACCGTTAGCAAGTCCCTTGCCGAAGGTCGCGAGATCCGGCGTAACCCCGAAAAATCCCTGCGCGCCTGCGTTCGAATACCGAAACCCCGTGATCGTCTCGTCGAACACCAGCAATGCGCCATGTGCATGTGCCAGCTCCTTGACTCGTTCTAGAAAACCGGGTTTGGGTTCGATGGCGTTCATCGGCTCGAGAATCACCGCCGCGAATTCGCCCTGGTGCCGTTCGAGCAGCTCGCGCAGCGGCTCGGGTTCGTTGTACGCAAACGTGTGGGTCAGGTCGCGGGTCGCCTGGGGAACACCGCGGTTCCGGCTGGTGGAACCGATATACCAGTCTTGCCAGCCGTGATAGCCGCAGACGGCCACGCGGTCGCGATTCGTATGAGCGCGCGCGAGCCTGATGGCACCCGACGTGGCGTCGGATCCGTTCTTCCCAAAACGCACCATCTCGGCGCATGGGACCATGTCGCAGATGAGTTCCGCCACCTCGGCTTCCAGGGGATGGGGCAGCGAAAAGATCACGCCCAGTTCGAGCTGGCGGCGCACGGCCTCATTGACCTCCTCGTCGTTGTAGCCAAGCGTGATCGCGGCCAATCCATTGACGAAGTCGATGTACTCGTTTCCGTCGACATCCCACACGCGCGACCCGCGCCCGTGAGTGACGAAATAGGGAGAAACGCCGAATGGAAATTGCGTCCTGCTCTTGCTGAAGGTCTGGCTCCCAAGTGGAATCGTCCGTTCGGCGCGCGCCAGGTAGTCTTCCGATGCACTGAATTTCTTCACGCGCGATCCTTCGTCAGCTCATGTCCGTTGCAGTGCCTCGCCATGAGCAGCAAGTCCTCGGTGCGGCCATCGAGCAGAAAATGATCCTTTCGAATCGCTTCGACCTGAAATCCGGCCTTCTCGAATGCCCGTGCGCTCCCGACGTTTGATGCATAGCATCCGGCTGTCAGCTTGCGCAGGCCGAGCTGCCTTGCGGCAATCTCGCACAAGACGGCGATCGCATCCGAAGCAATCCCGCGCCTCCAGGCGCTTCGGTCACCGATCATCAGGCCGATCTCTCCCAATCCGTGATCGCGAGCGATCGGCCCGAGCTTGATGTTGCCTACGTGCCGGTTGAGTTCGATGCTTCGGATGCCGAGCATCAGGGTGTTCGCATCCGTGCGCATTTTCGCGACGAACGCAATTGTCGAAGCGATGTTGTGAGAGGCGAAGCGACTCTCCAGAAACCGGTTGACTTCCGGATCCTGAAGCCAGGCGACATACTCATCCGTGACATGCCCGGGCTCCAGCAGGAACAACTCGACTCGTTCCGTCCGCCAGGGGAATGCCGGCGCAAGATTCATTCACGTCTCGATCCGGATCGGAATACCCGCATTCCGGATGTGGGCCCGGGTTTGCATGGGATTCTGATCGCGGAAGCAGAAGAAGGTACCGGCCGCAACAGCTTCGGCGCAGCCTTCCCGAAAGCCTTCGACAAAGTGCTCTGCAAGCCCGCATCCGCCCGAGAGAATGACGGGAACCGACACTGCGGCGGCTACCGCGCTGGCGCAGCGGCAGTTCAGCCCCGACCCCATGCCGTCACGGTCGGCGTCCGTAAGCAGGATCTCGCCAGCGCCGGCTTCGGCGGCCCGCACGGCCGACTCAACGACATCCACGTTCTCCCGCACGCCGGCATGGCCGGTATGGACTAGGGCGTGCCCCGCCGCGTCGGTCCGGAAATCGATCGATACGACGACACACTGCGCGCCGAACCGGGCCGCCGCCTCGCTGATGAGTTCCGGCCGTTGAAATGCCAGTTGATTGATGCAGACCTTGTCCGCGCCGCGCTCCAGCAACAGGGCGAAGTCGTCTACCTCGCGTACGCCGCCGCCGACCGTGAGCGGCATGAATGTCTCGGTCGCCAGTCGCTCGATCAATCCGAGCAACAGCTCATCCTTGCCGATTGGCGTACCGTCGATGTTGAGGACTGCGAGTTCATCCGCGAGCTGCGCTTCATAGATCTTTGCCTGCGATACCGGGTCGCCGACGTCGAGTACCTCCCGAAACTGCCTGGTCGTGACGAGGACTGGCCGCACATCCGAACCGACGCGTCGATGCTTGACGAGCAACTTCGGAATCAGCCGCTTCTTCAGCCGAGTCGAAGTCAATGGCGCAGGAAGCCGGCGAGGAAACGCATTCCCGCGGATTGACTCTTCTCGGGATGAAACTGGACAGCCGTGATGTTGTCGCGTTGGACGATCGCGGTGAATTGCGCGCCGTGGGTGCAGCTTCCAACCGATTCCCCGTGACGGGGATCGTGGTAGGCAAACGAATGATCGAAGTAGAAGTCCGCTGCGCTGCCCCCCGGAAATTCTCCATAGGCACGATTGAAGTCGACTGTGTTCCACCCGACGTGCGGCACTCGAATGCCGCCTCCCGCCGGGATGTGTTGCACGACCCCCCCGATCCAGCCGAGGCCCCGGGCCTGCGGCGATTCCTCGCTCCGATCCGCGAGAAGCTGCATTCCAACGCAGATGCCGAGCATCGGCCTTTCATCGTCGAAAGCCCACCGCCTCAGGCTGTCGACAAGTCCGCTTGCCTGGAGCCGCTCAGAACAGAATCCGAAGGCGCCCACGCCCGGCAGTATCACGTGCGTGCACTCGGCGAAGTCCGCCTCTGCCCGGACCCGGCAGGTCTGCGCGCCAAGGTACACGAACGCGTTCTCGATGGACTGGATGTTGCCGGCCTGGTAGTTCACGATGCCGACGGTTCGGCCGCGGCCGATCGGTGTCATCGAGGTGCATCCTCCCGCGCCTTGCGGGCCTGCCAATGCGAAAGAACTTGCGCGGCGTCGACGCGAGCCATGGCGCCCTCTCGATTCCAGCGTGAGAAGTCCTCCGTCATTGCCCCCGGACTGGTCTTGGCCGGGTCGTGCACATACGGACTCACCTGGTGTGCCATTGCCACCTCCAGGAACTCCTGTTCGCTCAGACCGACGAACTCGAGAAAGAGATCCAGGCTGGGCGGGCGTCGCCCCTCGTATTCGGCGATGAGATGTTCGCCCTCTTCCTTCGTCATGCGGCCATTTCGCACGTCCAACGCAATCAGGTGTGACGGGCGCGAGTAGCCGCGCTTGATGTACTTGATGTAGTCCCGCACTCCCTGCATGTAGCATTCGATCTTCTCGTACTGGTACTCGGCTGGCACGTTCTCGACACGATCGCCCTTCCAGCCAAGCTCCCGCTGGATGATCTCCGAGTGCCGTTTCGCATCCCAGGGTATGTATGACCCCAGGCACACTGAGCGATAGTTGATGGAGCGCAACTCCTTCAGCGGCGGGTACGAATACGGCTTCAGGTCGCGGCGATCGACGGCGCCACCGAGGCGAACGAACATGTCATCGGCGCTGATTCCGAGATTGATGAATCGATTGAATCTCTTCTCGTCCACCTCTTCGGCCTGGTCATAGGTGAAATACGCGGTGTACTCCGCCGACGGTTCGCCCCAGATGATCAGCGGCACCTTCTTTTCGATGGCGATCCACATCGGATACGAAAATATGCCGCTGTGGCAATGCCAGCAGAAGTCGCCCTTCTCGAGAAAGCTCTGCAGCATGAGCCGCTGCACGACCTTCCAGTTCGGAGTGAAGTTCAGCACGTCGATACCGAGCCGCCGGATCGTCCGCTTGACGTTCTCGTCGAGGTTCGGGCGCAGGAAACCGTGGTCGAAGCGCACGACCAGGGGCTTGATGCCGTATTCCTTTACCAGATAGTAGAGCGTCCAGGTGCTGTCCTTGCCACCGCTGAAGGGAACGATGCAATCGTAATCGTATTTGCCGCGATATTCGTCGATGAGAGCATCCAGCACTTTCTTGTTCGCAGCCCAGTCGATCCGATCTCCCTTGAAGTCGTGTTGGCGGCAGATGTTGCACACGCTGTTTGAATCGAATGAAATCGTTTCGTGGGTTTCCGGGAGTCCGCACCTGGTGCATCGTTTCATGTTGTCTCCAACCGATTCATTGCCGCGTTCATCGCCGCGTTCATCGCCGTGATCTCCGGGTGAGCCGCAATGCAGCGCAGCATGTCGAACATGTCGAACTCGTCCGGCAGGCGACCGATGAGCTCGACCAGTCGCCGGATTGCGGTCAGATCCGCCGGATAGTCCACGGTCAGGCGCAAGGGCGAGCTGTCCGCCACGGCGCGCACGTTCGTCCGGCGCAATCCGGCAGCAGCTTCACGCATCCACAGCGTGACATGCTCGCGCTGCGCCGGCTCGCTGGCTTCGCTCGTGGCCCGATCGAGCACTGCGCGCGTGAAACACTCGACGTCCAGCCCGTCGGCGAACGTTCGCGGATCGACATTGCTCGCATAGTCGGCATTGGCGTCGCGGCGCGCTCGCACGACCTGATCGATTACCGCCGGATCGGTGAGCGGACAGTCCCCCGTCAGGCGCACGATCTCGGTGGCGCCACTCGATGCGGCGGCAACTGAATACCGCGCAAGCACGTCGTGCAGTTCACCACGGAAACAGTGGATGTCGTGAGTCATCAGCAGGGCAGCCAGCGCATCGTCCGACTTGTCGACGCTGGTGACGACGATCACGTCCTGCAGCGTTCTCGCGCGACGCACGCGGCGGACCATGAACACGATCATAGGCAGGTTCCCCAGGAGCTCGAGCACCTTGCCGGGATACCGGCTGCTCGACATGCGCGCCTGGATGAGGGCGACCGTCCTGCTCATTGCCTGCCGGCCCAGCGCCGCGGGTCGATCACGCCTGGATCGGTCGTCGCGAGGGATTCGGCCGCCAGGGCTCCCGTGCTTGCCCATGCCGCGGCAATTTCTTCGAGCTGCGACTGCCGGTCGACGCCGACCACGCAGTAGCGCACTCGTGGAAGCGACTTCGCAACACCAAGCGCCGCGCGCACGGGATCGATGCGGCGCTCGTTGCGCCACTGCGTCCACGCGGCCAGCGGCCCCGCCGCCTCTGGCACGCGGGCCGCCGCCGCTGCCGCTGGCAGCAACAAGAGGCCCTGGAGAAACACGGACCTCAAGTGAATCTCGACGCTTCCCAGCCCATCGAGGACGCCGTTCAGAGAAAGTCGCTGATCGAATGCGTTTCCGGGCAATTGCGCGACCTCAATCGGGAATTTCGCGATTACCGCGATGGCTTCCTCGGGCGAGTAACACGAAATGCCGAGACGAATATTCGCCTGGGCGGCTGCGTCGGTTGCCGACTCCCAGGCCGCCGCGCCGTGCGTGTCGAGGAGATCCACGCCGCGATGGAACAGGAGTGTATTCAGCCGCGATCCGAGCCTGGCGCGGGTTATGCGGATCGACTCCCTGACGAATTTCTCAACGGCGAGCGGCCCCGGCAGCTCCGGCAATGCCGGAATCTTCGAGACGATCGAGAACGCGCGTTGTCCGGCAGCGCCGCACAGGTGTGCCTCGATGTCGCCGTACGCCGGCGCCGTGTCGAGCATGCGTATGCCGCAATTCCAAGCGCATTCCAGAATCTCGCGTACCTCGCGTAGCGGCACCGGGCCGACGCGTCCGGAAACCCCGTAAGCCATGCCGAACTGCGCGGTCCCCAGGGCCAGCTCGACTTCCCGGGTCATGTCCCCAGGAGCTCGCCGACCGCCGCGATGACGCGATCCTGCTCCTCATCGGAAAGGCTCGCGAAGAGCGGCAGGGTGATCGCTTCTTCGCCATGCGCCTCGGCCTCCGGAAATTGCCCGGACCCGAATCCGAGCGCGCGGTAATAAGGCTGCAGGTGCACCGGCAGGTAGTGCAGATTCACGCGAATGCCTTTTTCACGCAGGCCGTCGAAAACTTCGCGGTGTGACAGCCGTGCCGCCCGGCGCCGGAGTCGGATTACGTACAGGTGAAACGCGCACTTGTTTGGCGGCGTCACCGTCGGCAGTTGCAGGGGCAATTTCCGAAATGAACGGTCATAACGGCGGGCGAGCGCGTTGCGGCGTTCGACATTGCTTGCGAGACGCTCCAGTTGACTCGCGCCGAGCGCGGCTTGGATGTCCGTCATCCGGTAGTTGAATCCGAGCCGGTGTTGCTCGTAGTACCAGGCGCCATGGCACGGAGCGCTCACGCTGCCTGATCGATCGCGATCGCTGAAGCGCGCCGGATCGCGCGTGATGCCATGGCTGCGCAGCATCGCCATTTCCTCGGCAAGTCGCCCGTCGTTCGTGAGCGCCATGCCGCCTTCACCCGTCGTGATGATCTTGACCGGGTGAAAGCTGAATACGGCCACGTCCGACCAGCGGCAGCTTCCGACGGACTCGCCGCCTCGTGACGCGCCTATGGAGTGAGACGCATCTTCCAGGACCTTGAAGTCGTAGCGCTGGGCGAGTTCCCAAATCGACTCCTGCTCCGTCGGCTGACCGCCGAAGTGCACCGGCACCACGACCTTAGGCAGGCGCCGGTTCCGCTCGGCCAGAACGAGCTTCTTCTCCAGGGCGGGTACGCTCAGGTTCCAGGTAACCGGATCGATGTCCACAAAATCGACTTCCGCGCCGCAGTAGCGCCCGCAATTTGCCGATGCCACGAACGTATTCGGAACGGTCCAGAGCAGGTCGCCGGGCTTCAGGCCCAGCGCGAGGCAGGCGATGTGCAGGGCTGAAGTCGCGCTATTGACCGCAACGGCGTGACGGGCGCCGACCCGCGATGCAACTGCCTGCTCGAAGCGTGGGACCACGGGCCCTTGCGTCAGGAAGTCCGAGCGCAGCACGTTCGCGACCGCATCGACGTCGGCTTGCAAGATTTCCTGGCGTCCGTACGGAATCATGGAATCCCGGAGATATCGCTCAGTGCGGCGATCTCTTCCACGGCAAGGAAGCGCGGATTCTTGCCGGAATGGAATTCAAAGCCCTGTTCGACCGGCCTTCCCTTCTCGCCGAGCCTGTTGACGGAGAAATCGACGAGGCCGGAAAACAGGATGGCCGGCTTGATCACGAAGTGGTCGTCGAAATCCAGCGTCAGGTGGGAGTCGTCGCCCGGGCACATCACCTCGTGAAGCTTCTCACCGGGGCGGATCCCGATGATCTTGTGTGGAAGGCTGGGCGCCATGGCCGAAGCGAGATCCACGATCCTCACCGATGGAATCTTCGGCACGAAAATTTCGCCGCCGTGCATGCGCTCGAAATTCTTCAGCACGAAATCCACGCCTTGCTGGAGCGTGATCCAGAAGCGGGTCATCTTCGTATCTGTAATTGGCAGTTGATCGCAACCGCTCGCAATCTGGCGCTTGAATAATGGGATGACGGAGCCGCGCGAACCGACGACGTTTCCGTAGCGCACGACCGAGAACCGCGTCTTGTGCCCACCCGCCAGATTGTTCGCCGCGACGAATAGCTTGTCCGACACGAGCTTCGTCGCGCCGTAGAGGTTGATCGGGTTGGCCGCCTTGTCGGTGGAAAGCGCGATGACCTTTTCCACTTCGTTCGCGAGCGCGGCGTGGATCACGTTCTCGGCGCCGTGAATATTCGTCTTGATGCACTCCATCGGGTTGTATTCGGCCGCGGGAACCTGCTTGAGCGCGGCAGCATGAATGACGTAATCGACGCCGTTCATGGCCTGCACGAGGCGATCGCGGTCGCGGACATCGCCGATGAAGTAGCGCATGCAATCCTGGTGAAAGTCGTGCTCCATTTCGAACTGCTTGAGCTCGTCGCGCGAATAGACGATGACTTTCTTGGGCCGAAAGCGCTCGAGTATCGTCTTGACGTACTGGCGGCCGAAGGAGCCGGTGCCGCCGGTGATCAGGATGGATTTGCCGTCAAACATGTTTGTGGTTCCGCCGTTCACTCGACTCTCGTTGCCTCGACCATGTGCCGGAAGCTGCGGCTCGTCTCGAACAATTCCTGGTACGAGCCCTGCGCCACGACCGCGCCGTGTTCGAGCTCCACGATCGTGTCGCAGCGCCGCACCGTCGTCAGCCGATGGGCGATCAGGAGGACTGTCAACTCGCGGTCGAGCCCTTCGATCGCGCCCAGCACCGACTGCTCGGTGAGGTTGTCGAGCGCGCTCGTGGCCTCGTCCAGCACGAGCACGCTCGCCTGCTTGTAGAGGGCGCGCGCGATGCCGATGCGCTGGCGCTGTCCTCCGGAAAGCCGTATGCCGCGCTCGCCGACGACGGCGTCGTAGCCTTCCGGCCGGCTCTCGATGAATTCCGCAATCTGCGCGCGGCGCGCGGCCTGTTGCACGCACGCGTGGTCGATCGAGCCCGGCGGCACGCCGAAGGCGATGTTCTCGGCGAGCGTCGCATCCGAGAGATATATGCTTTGGGGCACGTGCGCGATCGTCCGCTGCCAGGCACGCACCCGCGCGCCGCGTACCGGCTCGCCATCGACGAGCAGCTCCCCCTCGGTCGGCGCCAGCAATCCCATCAGCAGGTCGAGCATCGTGCTCTTGCCACTGCCGGTGCTGCCGACGAAGCCGATCCGCGCGCCTTTCGGAATGCCGAGACTGACGCCGTCCAGCACCCAGGGTCCGCCCGCTGAGTAACGGAAGCGCACGCGCTCGAGGCGGATCGAATGCCTGAATGGCAGCGGCGCCGGCGCCGGCTGCACGAGCTCGTCCGCCACGGGCTGATCGAGCAGCTCGATCGTGTCACGGAGCGAACCCTGGTTGCCGGCGATACTTGCCCAGGCGGCGTAACTTTGCTGCAAGGCCGGCAGCAGGCGCTGCGCCCCGATTGCGAGCGCGCCCAGCACCGGCAGCGCCGTCGTGAGCCCGCCTGGCTGGCGGCTCAAGCCGTAGGCGAGAGCTGCGATCAGGACCATGCCGAGCGCCTCGATGCTGTAGCGCGGGCTTTGGCCAATGAAGACGTTGGCGCCTTGTGCGCGTCGCAATTGCCGGTCGGCACGGCCATACGCTTCGCAATAGACCGCCTGGGTGCCGTCGAGCAGCACGTCGCGTATCCCTCCCAGCCCTTCCTGTAGCGCCTTGACGAGCTCGGTCTGCTCGCGTGCGATGAGAAGACTGTTGCTGTGCAGGCGCCGGCGGGACCGCCAGGTGATCAATGCGTAACTCGCGCCGAAACAGGCAGTCGCGACGAGCGCGACGGCCGGATTGATGGCGAGGAGCGCGAGCATGATCGCCAGGATTGCCGCGCCCGAGCTGATGAGCGTCAAGCCCGGGAGCAGGACGCCGAGCATCGTCCCGCCCACCTTTTGAGTGATGCCGCTGATCACCTGGCTGCTGCTCCGCGCCACGTGCACGCTGTAAGGCTGGTACAGGGTGCGCCGATACACCTCAATGCTGAGCTCCGAGCCGGTGCCGAAGGCAAATCGCATGCTCGCGCGAAGTAGCAGCAGGCGGATCGCCCCGGAGATCAGCGCCGCCGCGGCAAAGGCGACCGTGAGCGGCAGCACCAGTCCTTCCGGCGAGGTGATGCCGAACCATCGCGCAACCTCCGCGCCTGCTGGGTGTTCGAATGCAACCTGCGGCGCCGCGAGCACTGTGAGAAACGGCAGCACCGCGCCAAGGCTCGCGATTTCAGCCACCGCGCTCAGGAGCACGAGTCCCATCAGAAGAACGAACTGGCGCCGCCGGCGCCGGCCGAGGTGTTGCCAGAGCCGCGCGAGCAGCGCAGCCAGCCCCGCAGTCGGGCGCATGGCTGGCAAGTTGCTCGCGGTCACGGGCCTCGGATCGCTCCCGCGGCCTCGCGAGCCAGGTGCCGCCTGACGGTGTCGCGCCCGAACACGAACAGGGCGCCAAGTATCAGCCCGATCGCGATGCCGGTCAGGACCATCAACTTTCGTTTTGGCCTGACGCGCGCTTCGGGCACGACCGCCGGATCGACGACCGTGAACGCGTAATCCGCGCGCGCGTTGGCGAGCATCAGCGTCTTGGTCTCGTTTTCGATCAGGCCGTACATCACGCGCTGCATCTCGACGACGTTTGTCGCCTCGATCTGCTTGTTGAGGTACTCGATGTTTCTCTTCGAATCGGCGAGCGCCTTCGTCCGCATCAGCTCGTTGGCGAGCGCGACGAGCCCGTTCGCCCACTTTGCCGCGACCGCGGGATCTTTCCATTCGACCGACACGGTCGTCGTGCCGTCGACGTCGTCAATGTGGATCGAGACCACCGTGTCGCGAAACTTCTGCACGGCGTGCCAAAGGGTGGACTGCTCGCTGCCCGGCGGCAACAGTTCGCCGACGAGGCCGTTGCGCCGGATGAACTCCTCGAGCAGGCGACGGGATGCCAGGACCGCCTGCGCTTCCTGGCCCGCGACGCCGCTCGAGCCCAGGTCGATTCCGGCGAGGCTGGCGAGCCCGCCGAATTGCCCCGCGAGTCTCGAGGCCGCGTTGCCGAGCCCGGAGTCCGCAACCGGCGTGACGACCGCCTCGGCCCGGTAGATCGGCGTGGCAATGAGCGCGAGCACGACGGCGGCGACGCCGAAAACGCCGGCGACGATCGCGATCAGGACTTTCTGCCCCCACAGCAGCCGCCACAGCGCGATGACATCGATCGTGTCGTCGGCGTCAGCCGGAACCGGTTCAGTTGATTTCATTGTTCACGCGAGTATACAGGCACGCTACCGCCCTGCAGGAACCGAACCGGTTCCCGCATCTCGACTTCCGCAGCCGCGCGTCGCGGGCTCAACCCGGAGGGTTCTGCTCCGCTTCGCGCCGCATCTGCTCGATCTCCGTGCGCAGCGACTCGTACTCCTGCATCTTGATCGACAGGAATCGCACGGTCATGCGCGCTTTCATCTCGATTCCGCGCGGCGTCAGCCAGTAGATGTACGCCGCCTTGTTGTGGCTGTTCTTGAAGTTGGTCGCCTTGATCCAGCCTTTGCGCGCGACGGCGCGCAGGCAGTAGTTGACCTTGCCGAGGCTCATGCCGAGCTCGCGGGCGATATCCCGCTGGCTCATGCCGGGGTTCGCCTCGATCAGGCGCATCAGCTTGTAGTGCGATTCGTCGCCGGCGGCCACGCGGCTTCCCTAGGCGGCGTGACGCGGCACGACGTTGCCGACGGGAACGCCGACGCTCGCGGTCTGGCCGAGGACGGTGAGCAGCACGATCGCGCGATCCGATCCGGACTCGCGCTGAAATATTCCTTCGAGCCCGTCGAACGGACCCGCGAGAATGCGGACGCGTGCGCCCGGCGCGAGCCGCGCGGGCAGCTTGAGCCGATGCATGCCCGTCTCGGGATTGGCGCGCGCCCGAAGCTCGCGGATCACGTCGTCGGGCACGATCGCGTAGCACGGGCCGAAACGTACGGCGCAGGAGACGCCAAGCGTCGATCGCACCGGCGCGAGCGGCTGACGCCCCTCGTCGAGCCGCAGGAACAGATAGCCGGGGAACAGCGGAACGACGCGCTCGAGCCAGCGCCCGCGGCTGGGGAGCGATTGCGCGAGCCGTGGAAAGTAGACCTCGTAACCCTGGCGATCGAGGTTCACCCGCGCGGTCGCTTCCGCGTTCGGCTTGGTGCGCACCAGATACCAGCGCAGCATGGGCTCCTCGCCGGCCTGCGTTCAATCGATGAACGCACTGAGTCTAGGGAGCCGTCCCTGGCTTGTCAATTTGCCTGCAGCCCGGATCGGGCCCGCGACCGCGAAAACTAGAACGAGTTCACAGCCGCGGCGGCGATGGCCATCTGGTAGATGATCTGGGTCACCGCGATCCACAACGGCAGCGGCCGCATGCGCTCCGCATCGAGCGGCACGACGATCGAATCCCCCGGCCGGATCTCGGCAACCGAGCGGCCGAACCACTGGCTGCCGGATGTCACGACGCTGCCGTCCGCGCGCACGACATAGGTGCGCCTCTCGTCCGCCTTCTGCGTCGTGCCGCCGCTCAGGGAGATGTAGTCGTCGCGCGAGAGATCCGGACGGTACAGGTGTGACGTGGTGGTCTGCACCTCACCGAGCACGGTGACTTCCTGCGCGCGCCGCGGGACCATGATGCGATCGCCGTCCTTCATGACGACGTCCCAGGCCGAGCCGGCATCGCTCGCCATCACCTGTTTCAGGTCGAATACGAGCCGGCCGACCGGCTTGGCATTCTGCAGATCGCTCAGCAGCGACTGCCCGACGGTCAAAGCCTGCGTGGCTCGCGTATTCTCCTGGCTTGCCTGCAGCGCGAGCACCGCAATGTCGCTTTGCAGGCGCACCGCCAACTGCTCGATCCTATCCCGCTCCTTCTGGCGCAGGTCCTCGCGCAGGTAGATGCTGCCCTCCGGGAACGCGAGGTCCGTGATGCCGCCGGCGCGCTGCATGACGGAGTGCAGCGTCTCGCCGCGCTTCACCGGATAGGTGCCCGGAAATCGCACTTCGCCGACGATCTCGACCGACTCCGCCCGGCTCCACTGCGGCATTTCCTTGACATTCAGGTAGTCGTACGACTCGAGCACGATGTCGGCCGCGGTGTCCCCACGCAGCACGGCCCCGAGGTCCACGAGCACCAGGTCGATCTGCCGGTACTCGCCGTCCACGATCCGGTGCCGCGTCAGTTCCGCCTCGCCGCCGTAGGCCGCCTCTTGCAGGCTGGCGCCGGCGCGTATCAGGTCGCTCACCCGCATGCCCGGCTCGAGCGGATAGCGCCCGGGCGCCTTCACTCTTCCGCCGACGCCCACGATCTGCATCGGACGATCGAGCCGCGATTGCAGCCGCAGCTCGTCGAACAGCGGCGCGAGGATCCGCTCGCGCCCGGTTTCGCTGTCGAATACGACGATGCGATCGCGCGCCTGCAACAGGATGTCGGCCTCGGAACCGCGCGACGCGAGCGCGCGCGCGAGATCCGCCGAGTGCGCAGTCACGAGCCGGTCGGGCGGAAGCTCGCGGCGCACGAGGACGTAATGCATGTCCGCGCGCGGCTTCAGCTCGTCGAGCGACGGGATCGCGTCGGAGAGGCGCATCCCGGGCCGGTACTGCAAGGCGCCTGGCCGGTGGACATGACCTTGCAGCAGGACGGAGTTCTCGAGCCCGGTCCGGATCGACATCACGCGCAGCACGTCGCCCGAGACGAGCGCCGTCGCCGGCGCGCCCTCACGCGACAGGTCCACGTCGAGCGTCACGCGCTGGCGCTGGTCGTTGATGCGCTCGAGCCGCACGAGCGAAGGATCCGCTTCGGGCGCGAGGCCGCCCGCAAGCTCGATCAATTGACGCGCAGTGGTTTCGCCCGCGACCTCATAGATGGCCGGCCGGCGAACTTCGCCCGTGACCGCGACGGTCCTGCCGACCGGCGGAATGAAGATCACGTCGCCGGGGAGCAGCCGTGAGTCGTCGCTGGTGTCGCCGTGCAGCAGCAGGTCATAGAGGTCGAGCCGGCTGACCAGCGTGCCTCTGCGCTTCAACTGGATATTGCGCAGCGATCCGATCTCGGTCACGCCGCCGCTCACGAAGAGCGCATTCGTGATCGTGGAGAGGCCGCTCACGGTGTACGAGCCCGGCCGGTAAGCTTCGCCGAGCACGAACACGCGAATCGAGCGCGTCTCGCCGACGGTGATGCTCGCCTGGGTGCCGATCATCTGTCTCGCGACGCGCTGCTCGAGATCCGCGCGCAGCTGCGAAAAGGTCTGCCCCGAGACGTCGATTGGTCCGAGCTCCGGGAAATTGACCAGCCCGTCGCGACCCACCGTCAGCACGTAACTCTGGTTGACGTCGCCGTAGAGTTGGACGCGGATCTGATCTCCCGGGCCGATGACGTAGTCCGCGGGAACGGGAATGTCCGTCGCCGGCGCAAACGTCGTCGGGATGCCCGCAAAGAGGTCGTAGCCGAAGGGCTTGAGCGCTTCTTCGCCGGTGCGCTCGAGCGGGAGCCGGATCACTTCAATCGTGAAACCGGCAAGCTCGGTCACGACCGACAGGCGCTGCTTGGCCTGCGCTTCCGTGAGCCCGGCCAGCGCAATCTGACCGAGCTCCGGAATTTCGAGCCGGCCCAGCCGGTCGAGCCGATACGGATTGCGGCCTTGAATACGCTCGCGCAACTCCTTGAGTTCGGCCAATTCATCCGGAGTACGGATGATTCGCTCCCGCTGCGGCGGCGGCGGCTGGACCGGCGGCGCCGCCTGCTCGCCTGGCGCCGCCGTTGCCGGTGGCGCGGGCAGGACCGGATCCGGCCCCTCGAACTCGCGAATCTCGAGGAGCAGTAAAAGTGTGTCGTCCGCCTTGAAGCGCGGTTCCCCGAACAGGCCTTCCTGTTCGAGCGCGGCGGCATCGGGATCGCGCGGGATGACGGTTTCCGGAAACTGAAGCTGACGATCGCGCCTCGCCAATCCATCCTGACCCGAGCCCAGGAGTTGATCGATCAGGGCGTCGCGCTGATCGGGCGGAAGGCTGCGCAGAATCTCGAGCTGTTCGCTCGTGAGCATCGATTCCGGAGACTGCGCCCGCGCGGCGGGACCGGCGAGCGCCGCGGCGGCAAGACAGCCCGCCGCAAGAACCCATGCCGAACGCTTCATCCGGTTCATCGAAAGTCCTTTCGCCACTCCAGGAACCCGCGCACGTCGCCTTCGTCGAGCGCGATCGCCGCCGCCTCGCGCTGCTCGTAGCCGATGGCAACGCTGAGTTCCCCGCCCAGCAGCGCCCGCCGATGATACAGGTCGGCCGAGCGGATTCTAGTCGCCTGCAGTTCGACGGAATGGACGGGATTGGCGCTCGCGCGATTGACTTTCGCGCTCTGCCCCGCCAGCTCCCAGCGGCTGCCGTCGCCGTTCACGAGCATCAGGCCCACTGCGACCTGCTCGCTGTCGCCGTCAAGCGCATGGCCGATGGAGCGGTCGCGGTATTGATAGCCATCCGTGTAGATCGAATGACGATACGCGCATCCAAACTCCGGCTCAGTGCCGGAGAAATCACAGGCCGTGTCCGCGTACTCGACGTGCGCGCGCCAGGACCGGTCGCCGAAGCCGCCCCAGACCTCGAGTCCCGCCAGCCCGAGGTACTTGCTCGGAAACAGGCCGGCCTCGTCCTCGCCGATCGCCTGCGCATACACGGCGACCGGCGCCCACGGCAGCGACCAGCGCAGGTCGAATCCTCCCAACTGGTTGCCGGGCTGCTCGTCGGGCACCTGCTCGTTGTCGTTGCCCGCGATGAGATCCCAGAATGTGCCGGCGTCGCAGGGACGGCCGTCACCACACCATTGGGCGCTCCGCGAGATGCCGATCTCGACGCGCTGGTGCGGTTTCCATGTGACGCGGGCGCCGAAGAAATTCGCGTTCGGCGCGTCGTCGCGGCTGCCTTCGAGCTGGCCCATCGTCACCGCGAAGCGCCAGCGCCCGATCCATTCGAGCCACGGATGCTCGACCGGATCCGAGTAATTGCGCTCGATCGTGACGGATGGAATCGGCCGCGCATTGCTGCCGACGATGAGGCTGCCCTCCCAACCCGGCCCCCACCAGCGATCGATGTAGCCCGCGTGCAGCATCCAGTTGCCGAGCACGACCGCCGCGTAGCTGCCGTCGGCGCGGAATTCCCTTCCATCCGAAGCATCCGCAACCGCCGTCGCCTGAAGCCGATACGCGAAGCGATGCCCGGTGTACTGCGCGCCGGCGGACAACTCGCCTTCCTCGCGCGGCACGTCGCCGAAGCGGCGGAGCGCCATCAGCAACTCCGAGCCGGCGATGCGCGCATTGGCCTCGAAGACACCGGTGCGCGTGGCGACGCGCGCGCTCGCCTGCACTCGGTCGAGCGCGGCCCGAAGCCAGTCCGGTTTGCCCGCATCAAGTGAGACACCGCCGACGTCGCGCGCGACCTCGGCCCAGGACACGGGCCAGGCCGTGAGCGGCGCGCGCACGATGCCCGCATCGGCCAGGAGCTCGAGGTCATGACGCAATCGCACGTCGCCGGGGGCGATCCACGGATCGGCGCGCGCCGGCGCGGCGACGAACAGCGCCGGGGCAAGCCAAGCAAGCAGGATCGGCGCGGATTTCATGGCGATGCAACAGAATATCGGTTTCAGCGGTGACGCGCGATCCAGCCCGCGATTCCCTCGAGCTCGGCCGGCGGCCGCGACTCGCGCAGCGGCAGCAGCGAGTTGCAGAGCTGCTTGCCGAGCTCCACGCCCCATTGGTCGAAGGGATTGATGTCCCACAACACCGATTCGACGAAGACCTTGTGCTCGTAGAGCGCGACGATCGAGCCGAGGGTCCTCGGATCGAGCCGGGGGAAAACGAGGAGCGAGAGCGGCCGGCTGCCCGGATGGAATCGATGCGGCTCTTTCGCGTCGTGACCGCGCATCAGCGCCTGCGCCTGGGCGAGACAGTTGGCGATCACGAGCTCATCCGCCGCGGCATCGGCCGCCCCCGCGAGCGGCAGCAGGAAATCCAGGCTGACCTCTGCCGTACCCTGGTGGAGGAGCTGGAAGAAGGAATGCTGCGCGTTCGAGCCCGGCTCGCCCCAGATCACCGCGCCCGTCTCCCCTGCCACCGGCAGGCCCTTCCGCGTCGTGCACTTGCCGAGACTCTCCATTTCGAGTTGCTGCAAATACGCCGGCAGCCGCGCGAGTCGCTGGCTGTACGGCAGCACGGCATGGGTCTCGAAGCCGAGCGCATTGCGATTCCAGACTGCGAGCAGGCCGAGCAGCACCGGCAGGTTGTCGCGCCACGCGGCGCGGCGGAAATGCTCGTCCATCCGATGGGCGCCCGCAAGCAGCGCTTCGAAGTTCTGCGTGCCGATGGCAAGCTCGATTGCGAGGCCGACGGCGGACCACAGCGAGTAACGACCCCCGACCCAGTCCCACATCGCGAAGCGCGCGTCGCGCCCGACGCCGAATTCGTCCATCGCCGCGGCATTCGTCGAAACCGCGGCGAAATGCCGCGGGACGGCGGCCTCGCCGAGTTTCCCCGCGAGCCAGCTGCGGACCCGCCGCGCATTGGCGAGTGTTTCCTGGGTAGTGAACGTCTTGGAACAGATGATGACGAGCGTGCGCGCCGGATCGAGGGCCGGCGCGAGATCGGCAAACTGCGTGCCGTCCACATTGGAAACGAAGTGGCAACGCAGATGACCAGTGTGGAATGGCCTGAGGGCGGCAACCGCCATTGCCGGTCCCAGATCGCTGCCGCCGATGCCGAAGTTGACGACATCCGTAAACCGCGCACCGCCCACGCCGCCGCGGCGGCCCTCATGCACATCGCCGGCGAATGCTGCGCATTGCGCGCGCACTTTGAGCACTTCGGCGTGCAGCGGCGCGAGCGCCGGCGTCAAGCTTGCGCCTGCCGGTGTGCGCAACAGCGTGTGTAACGCCTGGCGCTGCTCGCTGTCATTGACGACGGCGCCGTCGAACATGGCCTCGATGCGGGCACGCAGTCCGGCATCGTCTGCAATTGCGCAGAGCGCCGCAAGCGCCTCGGCGTCCAGACGCTGGCGGCTGAAGTCGAGCAGGAGGCCCTCGAACTCGCGAGAAAAGCGTGCGAAGCGATCACGCTCCGAAGTGAAGAGATGCGCGACGGACACGCCGGCCAGGCGCTCGGCGTTGGGCCTCAGTCCGTTCAGATTCACGCCGTGATCACCGAAAGCCCTTCGCGCGATGCCGCTTCGGCCAGGCGCGCGTCGCGGCAAATGAACTCTAGTGAACCAGGCTCATCGCCCGCCGCCGTCAGGGCGGCAGCCAACTGCAAGCTGTCGGCGGCCCGCAATGGATGCACTCGCAACAGCCGCTGCGCCGCCTGGCGTAGCGTTTGGCCGGGCAGGACTTCATGCCAAGTCGAAGCCATGCTTGCGAGGATCGTAAAGCCGGCAGAGGCCGCGGTCGCTGTCAGTTCACCTTGGCGTTCGCGCCGCGCGACGGATGACGCGATCTCAACCGGTGTGACCCACCAGACCCAGATGTCGCTGCCATCACCGTAGAGGCTCTCGAGCGCGTCGTTGACCTGGTCCTGCGCAATCAGAGGCACCAGTGCCGAAGCGTCCCAGAATTTCACCAGCCGGACTCGCGTTCCTCGAGCAAGGCCTCCAGCAGCCGCGCTCCAGGCACGACCGGACGCATGCGTCGGATCTCTTCGATGCTGAGCGGCGGCGCCTTCGGTCGCGCGATGATGCCCAGGGCTACGAGCCTCGCGATGCGCTCCGACTGGCTCTGGAAGCTGGTAATCGGCGTCAATTGCGCGACCGGCTTGTTTCGATCGGTCACGACCACAGTCTGCCCCTCCCTGACCTTTTTCAGGTAGGCGCTTAACTGGTCCTTGAGCTCCGAAATGCTGACGCGCTCCATCTGGGCATTATAGCCAGATCGATATGGCCAGTCTAGCCATGTTACCCGAGATTAGTGACCCGCGGCTCCGCCGGCCCGCCATCCTTGTAATAGTCGAGATACCACTCGACGAAGCGCGCGATACCCGTCTCGACCGGCGTCGCGGGACGATAGCCGACCTCGCGCACGAGGTCCTCGGCATCCGCCCAGGTGTCCGGCACGTCGCCGATCTGGAGCGGCAACAGGTTCTTCTCCGCCTTGCGCCCGAGGCAGCTCTCCAGCACCGCGATGTAGTGCATCAGCTCGACCGGGCGATTGTTGCCGATGTTGTAGAGCCGGTAGGGGGCGCGGCTC
Source organism: Steroidobacteraceae bacterium (assembly GCA_040878925.1). Lineage (GTDB taxonomy): Bacteria > Pseudomonadota > Gammaproteobacteria > Steroidobacterales > Steroidobacteraceae > SCUD01. The sequence goes on from JBBDLI010000015.1 coordinate 54,518, forward strand.
GTCGCTGGATCCGGATGGTTTCCGTCCCAGTCGGGGTTCGCCGTCGCGACGTGATCGAGCGCCGCCGTGACGCCGCCCGCGATGTCGTCGACGTAGGTGAAGTCGCGCCGGTGATCGCCGTAATTGAACACGTCGATCGGCTTGCCCGCGAGAATGTTGCGGGTGAACTGGAACAGCGCCATGTCCGGCCTGCCCCAGGGACCGTACACCGTAAAGAAGCGCAGGCCTGTCACCGGCAGCCCGTAGAGCGAGGCATAGGTGTGCGCCATCAGCTCGTTCGCCTTCTTCGTCGCCGCATAGAAGGAAAGCGGATGGTCGACGTTGTCATGCACGGAGAACGGCATTTTCGTGTTGGCGCCGTAGACGGAGCTGGTCGAGGCGAACACCAGGTGCTCCACGCGATTACGGCGGCAGCCTTCGAGCACGTTCAGCGTGCCGATGAGGTTGCTGTCCGCGTACGCGTGCGGATTCTCGACCGAGTAGCGCACACCCGCTTGCGCGGCGAGATGGACGACGCGGGCGATGCCGGCCCTCGCGAACAGGTCTTCCATGCCGGCACGATCGACAAGATCGAGCTTCTCGAAGCGGAAATCCATTCTTTCGCGCAGGCGCGCCAGCCGTGCCTCTTTCAGGGATGGGTCGTAGTACGGGTTCAGGTTGTCCAGGCCGATCACGTCGTCGCCACGCGCGAGCAGGCGCTCGGCCACGTGGTAGCCGATGAACCCCGCCGCCCCGGTGACCAGCACGCGCATCAGAGACGGCCGTCGGTCTCGTCGCGATCGAACAGGTACTTGATGTCGTAGATCACGTGCTTGCGCTTCGCGAGCCGACGGATCTCCGCCGGCTTCATCGCCTGGAATTGCCGGTGGCACACCGCGATGACGATGGCGTCATAGGCGCCGTGAGCGGGCTTGCGTACGAGCCTGATTCCGTATTCGGCGCGCGCCTCCTTGGCGCTGACCCAGGGGTCCCAGACGTCGACCTTCGCGCCGCTTGCCTTCAGCTCGGCGACGACGTCGGCCACCTTGGAGTTCCTGAGGTCCGGCGTGTTCTCCTTGAATGCGAGTCCCATGACCAGAACGCGCGACGATTTCACGTGGATCCGCTTCGCCGTCATGAGCCGCACCACTTCGCCGGCGACATACAGCGCCATGTTGTCGTTGATGCGCCGGCCCGCGAGGATCATCTCCGGGTGGTAGCCGATCTGCTGCGCCTTGTGCGTCAGGTAGTAGGGGTCGACCCCGATGCAGTGCCCGCCGACGAGGCCCGGCCGGAACGGCAGGAAATTCCACTTGCTGCCCGCGGCGTCGAGCACTTCCTGCGTGTCGATGTCGAGCCGGTTGAAGATCATCGCAAGCTCGTTGATGAGGGCGATATTGACGTCGCGCTGGGTGTTCTCGATCACCTTGGCGGCCTCGGCGACCCGGATGCTCGAGGCCGGATGCGTGCCCGCGGTGATGATCGACGAATACAGCTTGTCGACGAAGGCGGCCGCCTCCGGCGTCGAGCCGGCGGTCACCTTCCGGATCGTCGGCAGGCGATGCTCGCGATCGCCGGGATTGATTCGCTCCGGACTGTAGCCCGCGTGGAAGTCGCGGTTGAACTTGAGTCCGGACTGGCGCTCGAGGATCGGCACGCAGATTTCCTCGGTGCACCCGGGATAGACGGTCGACTCGTAAATGACGATGTCGCCGCGCTTCAGCGCCTTGCCGACCGATTCGCTCGCGCGCTCGAGCGGCGTGAGATCGGGCCGCTTGTCCTCGTCGATGGGCGTCGGCACGGTGACGACGAATACGCGGCAGGACTTCAGATCCTTCGGCTCAGAGGTGAATCGCAGGCGCTTCGCCGATCGCAGCTCGCGGGGCTCGACCTCGAGCGTCCGATCCTTGCCACGGCGCAGATCCGCTATTCGCTCGGGATTCACGTCGAAGCCGGTCGTCTCGTAGTGCTTGCCGAACTCGACCGCGAGCGGCAGTCCGACGTAGCCAAGGCCGATCACGCCGATGCGGCAATTGCGGAGGCTGAGCGGTGGCAGCTGGTTACGACCCATTCGGCGACCTCAGAGCAGGCAGAGCACGCCGAACGCGGCGGCAGCCGTCATTGTGACGAGATAAGGCAGCGCCATCCACACCATGCGGAAATAGGACAGGCGGATCAGAGGCGCCAGCGCCGATGTCAGCAGGAACAGGAAGGCCGCCTGGCCGTTCGGCGTCGCGATGCTCGGAATGTTGGTCCCCGTATTGATTGCGACCGCCATCGCCTCGAACTGCTCCCTCGAAACCGCACCTGCCAGCAGCGCCTCCTTGATCTGGGTGATGTAGATCGTCGCGACGAACACGTTGTCGCTGACGATCGAGAGGAACCCCGAGGCGCCGAACAGCGCGATGGGCTGGCTGCCCAGCTCGAGTTGCAGCACCCAGTCGAGGAACGGCCGGAACAGATGCTGCTGATGAATCACGCCGACGATCGCAAAGAACACGACGAGCAGCGCCGTGAACGGCAGCGCCGCTTCGAATGCCTTGCCGAGCCGTCCCTCCTCCACGACGCCCGTGAAGGCGGTCGCGAGCACGATGATTGCAAGCCCGATGACGCCGATCTCGGCGACATGAAACCCGAGCGCGAGCACCAGCAGAATGGCGACTACCGCCTGCGCGACGATCACCTGCTTGTGGCGCGGCGTCATCTGCGCGGATTCGTGACGCTCGAATTCGAGCAATACCTGTCGCACCGCCGCCGGCATCGGCGTCCCGTAGCCGAACCACGCGAACCGCTGGACCACCAGGCAGGTCGCGAGGCCGGCGATCACCGCGGGCACGGTCACCGGCGCCATCTCGGCCGCAAAGCGCATGAATTCCCAGCCCGCTACCTTGCCGATGAGCAGATTCTGCGGCTCGCCGACCAGCGTGCAGACGCCGCCGATGGTCGTGCCGATGGCACCGTGCATCATGAGTCCGCGCAGATAGGCCCGGAACCGCTCGAGGTCCGACCGGGAGCCTTCAACGATTCCGCCGTCCGCACTCGAGTCATGCGCTTCTGCATGATGCGGCTTGCCCGACGCGACGCGGTGGTACACACCGTAAAAGCCGACAGCGACCGTAATCATCACGGCTAGCACGGTCAACGCGTCGAGAAACGCCGAGAGCAGCCCGCCGATCGCGACGAACAGGAATGCGAGCAGCGTGTCGGAACGCACGCGAAGCAGCAGCTTCGTGAACGTGTAGACCAGCATTTCGCGGAGGAAGTAGATTCCGGCGACCATGAACATCAGCAGCAGGATCACCGGCAAGCCGGTCTCGATCTCCTGCTGAATGCCCGCGGGCGTGACGAGGCCGAGCAGCACGGCCTGGATCGCGAGCAGCCCGCCGGGCTGTAACGGATAGCAACGCAACGCCATCATCAGCGTGACGATGAATTCGAAGAGAATGGCCCAGCTCGCGACCAGCGGTCCGGCGAACGCCAGCAACGGGGCATTCACCGCCAGGAATGCGACGATCAGCCACTTGTACCAGTCGGGCGCCTGGCCCAGGAAATTGCGCCAGGAGGCCGCGCCGAGCGCTCCGGGCATCAGTTGTCCCCGGCTCTCTGCCCCACGGCGCGAAATATCGCGCGGCCGGCGCATGCCCGCTCGATGGCCTCGAGCGACTGCTCGTGCGCGGCGAGCTCCGCCGCATTCGGCTGAATGACGGGGATGTGGACGGCTCCCCGCTCAGCCTGGCCGGCCGCGGCCATGACGCCCTCCGCAGTTCCCGCGTCGAGCCCGAGGGCCGCCTGGCCGCCGCTCATGGCGAGATACACGTCGGCGAGGATGCGCGCATCGAGCAGCGCGCCGTGCAGGTCGCGATTCGAATTGTCGACGCCATAGCGCTTGCAGAGCGCGTCGAGGCTGTTGCGCTGGCCAGGGTGCATCCGGCGCGCCATGCCGAGGCTGTCGCAGATGCGGCAGATCTTGCCGACCGCCCCTGGCAGCCCTGCCCGTTTCAGTTCCATGTCGAGGAAACCGAGGTCGAATTCGGCGTTATGGATGATCAACTCGGTCCCATCGATGAAAGCCAGGAACTCCTGCGCCACTTCCGCGAAGGTCGGCTGACCGGCGAGGAATTCGTTCGTTATCCCGTGCACCGCCAGTGCGCCCGCGTCGACTTCGCGTTCCGGCCGGAGATAGCGCTGCCAGGTCCGTCCGCTCAGGCGCCGGTGCACCAGCTCGATGCAGCCGATCTCGATGATGCGGTGGCCGTCGGCGAGCTCGAGTCCGGTCGTTTCGGTGTCAAGGACGACTTGGCGCATGATGCGAAAGGATACCAGTTAGGGAACCTGTGATTCACCCGCGCCCATGTGCGGGTGAATCACAGGTTCCTCAGTTCGTCGATGCCGCGGTTCGCGAGCTGATCCGCGCGCTCGTTTTCGGGATGGCCGGCGTGGCCGCGCACCCAATGCCATTCGATGTCGTGCGCGGCCGCAAGCGTGTCCAGCCGCTGCCACAGATCCTGGTTCTTCACCGGCTTGCGATCGGCGGTTTTCCAGTCGCGGCGCTTCCAGTCGGGAAGCCAGGTCGTAATGCCTTCGCGGAGGTACTTCGAATCGGTGTAGAGCGAGACCTTGCAGCGGCGCGTGAGCGCCTCGAGGGCGCGAATCGCGGCCGTGAGTTCCATGCGGTTGTTGGTCGTCGCCGCTTCGCCGCCGTACAGCTCGCGCATGCGTCCCCGAAACCGCATCACCGCGCCCCAGCCGCCGGCGCCGGGATTTCCGCGGCAGGCGCCGTCGGTGTAGATCTCGACGCGGTTCAAGAAACGCGCCGCGCCGCGGGCTCGACGAGTCCGCCGATGACGGCGGTGCGCAGGCGCTTGCGCAGGCGCACCGGCGTCATCGAGTGAACGCGCTTGCGCGCGTGCAGCAGGTAAGCTCCCGAGAATCGCGGCCAGGCGCGGCGCCCGATGCGCTCGAGCATCCCGCGCGCCTTGCTGGTGCGCAAGCCCGCGAGCGGCGGCACGTAGAGATAGCGCTCGGCCGCGCCGACCTCGAAACCGACGAGCTTCAGCCATTCCGTCAGTCGTTGCGCGGATATGGTGCGGCACAGCCCCGGCGGAAAACCGCCGTGCGTAAAGTCGTGCCGGAACGACCAGCTGCCGAGCGGCTCGAATCCGAGCACGACCAGCTCGCCTTCACCGGTCAGCACGCGCCCTGCCTCGCACAGCACTTCGTGCGGATCCGGTGCGAATTCGAGCGTGTGCGGCAGAAGCATCACGTCCACGCTGTCGGATTGCAGCGGAAGCGCCTCCGGTTCGGCGACGAGGGCGGCACCCGCCGCCGCATGGCCCGCGACGAGCGCCGTGCGACGCGTGCGCGCGAGCGCGAGAAACCGGTCCGGCTCGCCCCAGGCGCCGACTTGCAGGCAATGCAGCCCGAAGGCGCATTCGAGCGAATCCGCCACGACGGCCTGCTCCTGTTCGAGGAGCATGGCGCCGAGCGGACCGGCGAGCCAGGCGTCGAGGTCGGGGGCGTGCGCGGCCATGGCGAAAGCATAACCGCCGCCCCGCCGCCGCGGCCAGTTGGCCGCGGGGTCGCGATTGCCGCAAACTCACGCATGCTCGACGTCAGGCCGATTCCGGCCTTCCAGGACAATTACATCTGGATGATTCGCGGCGCGAGCGATCCACGCTCGGTCGCAGTCGTCGATCCGGGCGACGCGGAACCCGTGCTCCACGCGCTCGCAAAGGACAGCTTGCGGCTCGAAGCGATTCTCGCGACGCACCATCACGTGGATCACGTGGGCGGCGTCGCGAGACTCGTCGCGACGACCGGGGCCGCGGTCTTCGGCCCGGGCCGCGAGCGCATGCCCGTCGAAGTGACACGACTCGCGGCCGGGGATCGCGCCCGCCTCGCGGGTCTCGATCTCGAGTTCGAGGTGCAGGACGTGCCCGGCCATACTGCGGGGCACATCGCCTATGTCGGCCACGGCGCGCTCTTCTGCGGGGACACGCTGTTCAGCGCCGGCTGCGGGAGGCTCTTCGAGGGGACCCCGGAGCAGATGCTCGCCTCGCTCGACGCCTTTGCCGGTCTGCCGGACGAGACACTGGTCTATTGCGGGCACGAATACACTCTGGCAAACCTTCGATTTGCGACGGCCGTCGAACCAGGCAACCCGGACATAATGGACTATGTCAAAAGGGCGGCGGCACTTCGGGCGGATGGCCGCCCCACGCTGCCATCAACCATCGGGCTTGAGAAACGCGTCAATCCATTTCTGCGAACCCGGCATGAAGATGTCAAATTATCGGCCGAACGCCGCGCAGGCAGGATGCTGCCGACGCCGGTCGCGGTGTTCGCCACGGTTCGCAGCTGGAAGGATACGTTTCGATGACTGACACGCGAATCCGGATCTTGCGCCCTCTGGTCATCGCCGCCCTCGCCGCCGCGGGCGCAGTAGGATGCGCATCCACTCCGCAGCCCGCGCCGAACACGCCGCCGGAAGAGCAGATCGTCAACGATCCCGCGGAGATCGCGTTTCCAGACGAGGCCGATGCGCCGGAGCTGCCGCCGCCGGTTTTCGTGGCACCCTCGGAGCATCAGCCGCTCGCGCCCGCGGTCGTGTATGGCGACGTGCTCGTGCGGATCCGCGGCCAGCTCTCGCTCCCCCAGGCCGAGCACCAGCGGATCGATCGCGAAATCGAATGGCTGCAGCGCAATCCCGATTACGTCGCGCGCGTGTTCGGCCGCGCCCAGCGTTACCTGCACCACGTGGTCAACGAGGTGGAGGCGCGCGGACTGCCCGGCGACCTGGCGCTGCTGCCGGTCGTCGAGAGCGCGTTCAACCCCTTCGCGTATTCACGAAGCCACGCCTCGGGTCTCTGGCAGTTCATCGCGCCGACCGGCGAACGCTACGGGCTGCGGCGAAACTACTGGCAGGACCAACGGCGCGACGTCATCGAGTCCACCGGCGCAGCACTCGAGTTCCTGAGTCACCTGCGCGACCGGTTCGACGGCGACTGGTTCCTTGCGATCGCCGCGTACAACTACGGTCCGACCAACATCCAGCGCGCCATCAATCGGAACCTCGCGCTCCGCCGCAAGACGGATTTCTTTTCGCTGTCGCTCCCCGCGGAGACGCGTGCCTATGTGCCGAAGCTGGTCGCACTCGCGAAGATGATCCGCGAGCCGGAAACCTACGGGTTCTATCTGCCGCCGATCCCGGACGCGCCTTACTTCCGCATCGTGCCGACCGACGGCCCGGCGGATCTGCGCCTGATGGCAGAGCTCGCGGGCGTCGACACCGAGGAGCTTCACGCCCTCAATCCGTCCTGGAACCGGTGGATCACCGATCCCGAGGGTCCTCACCGCGTGCTGATTCCCGAAGTCGTCGCCGGCGGCTTTACGACGAAACTCGCCGCACTCGACGCCACCACGCGCGCGCGGCTCGGCGTCCACACCGTCGCCGCCGGCGAGTCGCTGGCCTCGATCGCCGGCCACTACAAGGTGCCGGAGACCTTCATCGAGGGCATCAATGCCGGCAAGCGCGCGGATCTCCGGCCGGGCGACCTGCTCTGGGTGCCCGCCGGCGACGTGTCCCAGCTCCGCGCCGGCCTCGGCTCGGACATGGAGCGGCGCGTCCATCGGGTACGGAGTGGCGAGTCCCTCTGGTCGATCTCGCGTCGCTACGGGATGACGGTGCCGCAGCTCGCGCGCATGAACCACCTTTCTGCCAAGGCGGTCCTCCAGCCGGGCCAGCGCCTGCAGATTGCCGGTTCCGGCGGACAGGCCGAAACCGCGCCGACGCAGCAGATCGCCGCGGCCGGCAAGGTCAATTACAAGGTGCGGCGCGGCGACACGCTCTCCGGCATCGCGCGCCGGTTCACGGTCACCGTCCACCAGTTGCAGGCATGGAATAACATGGGCCGCAGCACGGCCCTGCGCGCCGGGCAATTCCTAACCATTCACGTCGGGGGCGAATCGCGCGTCGGCGGCTGAGTCCGGTTGGAGGGAAAACATGGGGTTCCTGGCAGGCAAGAAGGCCCTTGTCGTGGGGCTGGCGACCGATCGTTCGATCGCCTGGGGCATATCGCAGGCGATGCGGCGCGAAGGCGCCGAACTCGCCTTCAGCTACCAGAACAACCGCCTGAAGGACCGCGTGGTCGAGCTCGCGGGCACACTCGGGTCGCGCCTGGTAATGCCGATGGATGTTGGCATCGACGCCGAGATCGACGCGGCGTTCGCGCGGCTCAAGGACGAGTGGAAAACGCTCGACATCATCGTCCATTCCGTCGCCTTTGCGCCGCGCGAGGCGCTGACCGGCGGCTTCGTCGAGGCGACGACGCGCGCGAACTTCGCGATTGCCCACGACGTATCGAGCTACAGCCTGACGGCACTGGCGAAGGCCGGACTGCCGCTGATGGAAGGCCGCGCGGGCGCGATGCTGACGCTCACGTATCTGGGCGCGGTGCGATCGATTCCCGCCTACAACGTCATGGGCCTCGCGAAGGCGAGCCTCGAGGCGAATGTGCGTTTCCTCGCTGCGGATCTCGGCGCGAAAGGCATTCGCGTGAACGCGATCTCCGCGGGCCCAATCAAGACGCTCGCGGCGGCCGGCATCCCGGGCTTCCGCAAGATGCTGCATCACGTCGCGCAGGTGGCGCCGCTTAAGCGCAACGTGACCATCGACGACGTCGGAAACGCGGCAGCGTTTCTCTGTTCAGATCTGGCGGCGGGCATCACGGGCGAGACCGTATACGTCGATGCGGGGTATTCCCACGTGGGCATGAGCTTCCCGGAGTCAGGCGACAAGGAGCCGCGCTGAGCGGGCCCGACCGGGGGCCCTCGTTCGCTCACCCGGAATTTTATTCGCTCATTCGGGCCCCGGTCGGACCCGCACGCGCGGCACGCGGTCGCCTCGTTCCGGCGGCTCATGCGAAGCGAATCCGCGGGAATCGACTACGGCGGCCGGCCGTTGGGCCGGCCGGACACCCGAGCGCGCGAATGTCTGATCTGGTGAGCGCGCGAGAGTCTGTCCGGCCGGGCCAACGGCCGGCCGCCCTATTCGAATACCTGTGGATTCACGTCCACGTCTGCGTTGGCACGCATTGACGTGACGTAAACATTCGCATCGGACATCGCAATCCGGTCACGTGCGGCATCGAGTTCCTGCTGGCGTTCTTCCGGTGACAGCACGGCAAGCATTCCGGGCGTGACTGCGGTGACCGTCCAGATCGCGCTGTCGCCGCTTGCGAGCGCGGCAACGCCGTAGCGCGGCTGATCCGCGGGCGGCGCCGCGCGAAACGCGGCGTCCCTGACTTCGGCCGGTACCGCGGTATCGTCACGGCGCACCGGTTTCGGCACAGGCGTCGCAGTCTCGCCCCGCCACTTCGCGGTCGCCGCTTCCCAGGAGCCGCCCTCATTCAATTCCGCGACGATTTCAGCGGCCCGCGCGGCCGCCAGCTTGCCTGCCTCGGCGAGCCGGGCGGACTCAGCGACCTGCACGCGCACTTCCTCGAGCGGTCGCGCGCGTGCCGGCTCGTGCGCGACGACGCCGAGCGCAACCACCCGTCCCGGCGCGAGCTCGACCGTCCGAAGCTCGCGGCCGGCGAGCACCTCCGGCGAAAACACCGCCTCGACGACCGCAGGCGTCGCGCCGAGCTCGGTGCTACCCGAACGCGTGAAACGCTCGACGCGCTTGAGTGGCAGCTTCATCTTCGCGGCGACTGCCGCGAGATCGCCCGAAGCCTCGAAGGCGAGCATGTCGAGCTCCTCCTGCGCGTCGCCGAAGGCTTTCTCGACCTTTGCGCGGCGCAGTTCCGGCTCGAGTTCCGCCCGCACTTCGTCGAAGCTCCGGACCGATTCCTCGTCGACGGCCTCGAGCTTGATCACGTGCCATCCGAATTCGCTCTCGACGGGCCCGCGGATTTCGCCCGGGCTCATGCTCCACAACGCGTCGCCGAAGGCTGCGACGTAGTCGCCGCGCTCGGCGAAGCCGAGATCGCCGCCCGCTTCCCGGGAGCCGGTGTCGTCCGACAGCTCGCGCGCCAGGGCGGCGAAGTCCTCCTCGGCGCGCGCCCGCTCGTATGCACGCTTCGCCTTCGCTTCGGCGGCCGCCTCGTCCTCGCCGACTTCGATCAGGATGTGTCGCGCGTGGCGCCTGCCGGCCTGCGTGTAGCGGGCCTTGTTTTCCTCGTAAAACTGGCGGAGCTCTTCCTCGTCGATCGCGGCATCGGCCGCGAATGCGTCGATGTCGAGCTCGATGAAATCGACGGTCGCCTGTTCTTCCGTCATGTACTGCGACTTGTTCGCCTCGTAGTGGGCCTGGATCGCCGCGTCGTCGAGCGTCACGGCGGCCGCGAATTCCGTCGCCGGCACGATCGCGAAGCCGAGCGTGCGCACCTGACTCCGGAGCGCGACCTGGCGCTCGAGCTCGGCGGGCAGCACGAAGGCGGAGCTGTAAAGGCCCTGGTCGAGCTGTCGCGCGAGCACGAACTCGCGCTGCTCGCCCTCGAACTGCGTCGGCGACATGTTGAGCGAGGAGAGCGCGGCGCGATACGCGTCGGGCGAGAACTCGCCGCCGACCTGGAATGCGGGAACCTCGCGGATCGATTCCAGGACCTCCGCGTTGGTCGCCTCGAAATCGAGTTTCTGCGTCCGCTGGCGGATCAGCTCGGCGCGTATCGCCTGCTCCAGCACCTGCTGCTGCATCGCCGTCTGCATTTCCTCAGGGACGCCGGCGGCGCCGAAGGCCACCTGGTAGCGAGACATCTGGTCGTTGTAGGTTTGCAGGACGTCTTCGACGGAGACTTCACGTCCGTTGACCTCGATGCCGCGTGCCTTGGTGAAGCCCCCGACACTGACGTCCACACCCCAGAACACGAATACGACGCCGAGCGCGACCAGGATTACGATTGCGAAGATTCCCTTCAGGTTGTCGTGAATCGTCTGCAGCATGTTTTATGTGGTGCCGGGTCGAACATTCGAACATTTGCGGTAAAGCTCTGATTGGCAAATGTTCGAATGTTCGACCCGGCACCATCCAAAAAAACGGGGCGCTAGGTTAGCATGATCGCCCTGCCCCGTAGCCAGGAGCGCGCGATGCCGACCCGAGCCGTTTGTCTTCCTCTCATTGCATTGTCCGTGTCGATGCAGGCAGCCGCCGCCCCGGCGAAACCGGTGTTCGCGCCAACGGACGTGTTCGCGCTCGAATGGGCGAGCGACCCGAAGATCGCGCCGGACGGCTCGCAGGTCGCCTACGTGCGCCAGTCGTTCGACATCAAGACCGACAAGCGCCGCAGGGCGATCTGGCTCGTCGACAAGGACGGCACGAATCACCGGCCGCTCGCGGGTAGCGCGGCCAACGAATCGAGCCCGCGCTGGTCGCCGGACGGCTCGCGCCTGGCCTTTGTCGCAAGCGATGCCGACGGCGCGCAGATCCACGTGCGCTGGCTCGCAGAGGGCGTCACCTCGCGCGTCACGAACCTGATCGAAGTGCCGTCGCGCCTCGCGTGGTCGCCGGACGGACGCCAGCTCGCCTTCGTGATGCGCGTCGCTGCCAAGCACGAGCCGCTCAAGGTCAAGCTGCCGGAAGCGCCCAAGGGCGCGTCCTGGGCCGAGCCCCTCAAGGCGATCGATCGCATGGTCTATCGCGCCGACGGCGAAGGCTTCCTGCCGGACGCCTTCAGCCAGGTCTTTGTGGTGCCTGCAGACGGTGGCTCGGCGCGACAGCTCTCGGACGGCCCGTGGGAGCACGAAGACCTCGCCTGGACCCCCGACGGCAAGGAATTGCTGGTGTCGGCCAATCGCCGGCCCGACGCGGACCTGATGCCCGCTGACACCGAGATCCACGCCATCGACGTCGCGACCGGCGGGATTCACACCCTGACCAAGCGTTTCGGACCGGACGCCTCGCCCGCCGTCTCGCCGGACGGCAAGCACGTCGCCTACACGGGCTTCGACGACGAGTTCCAGGGATACCAGCGCGCCCGCCTCTATGTGCTGCGCCGCGACAGCGGAGAGTTCCGCGAGCTCGCGGCGGAGCTCGACCGCGACGCCGAAGATCCCGTGTGGAGCCGCGATGGGCGCCGCATCTATTTCAGCTTCGACGACCAAGGCGCCTCGCGGATCGCGGAGGTCGATCTGGCCGGCCGCGTCACGAATCTCGTGGACGATCTTGGCGGCGAAAGCTGGTCACGGCCTTATAGTGGCGGCTCGTTTTCCGTCGCGCGCGACGGCACGATCGCGTACAGCGCGAATGACGCGCTGGCCCCGGCCGAAGTCGGCTTGTTCGACGGCGGCAAGTCGCGGCGGCTGACGAGCCTCAATGCCCACCTGCTCGGGGAACGGGAACTCGGCCGCGTCGAGGAAATCTGGACAACTTCCGCGGCGGACGGCCGGCGCATCCAGAGCTGGCTGATCTACCCGCCGGGCTACGATCCGTCGAAGAAGTACCCGATGATCCTCGAGATCCACGGCGGGCCTTTCGCGAACTACGGGCCGCGCTTCGCCGCGGAGCTGCAGCTCTACGCGTCAGCGGGCCATGTCGTGCTCTTCTCGAATCCGCGCGGCAGCACGAGCTACGGCGAGGAATTCGGCAACCTGATCCATCACGCCTACCCCGGACGCGACTACGACGACTTGATGTCGGCCGTGGACGCCGCGATCGCGAAGGGCGGGATCGACGAGAACCGCCTGTTCGTGACGGGCGGCAGCGGCGGCGGCGTACTGACCGCGTGGATCGTCGGCACGACGGACCGTTTCCGCGCGGCCGCGGTGCAGAAGCCCGTGATCAACTGGGCGAGCTTCGTGCTGACGGCCGACTTGCCGAATATCTTCTACAAGTACTGGTTCGAGACGCCGCCGTGGGAAGACTACAACGCCTACTGGCAGCGCTCGCCGTTGTCGCGCGTCGGCAATGTCAAGACGCCGACGATGGTCGTCACCGGGGAAGAAGATTTTCGGACTCCGATGTCGGAATCTGAACAGTACTACCAGGCACTGCGCCTGCGCGGCGTCGACACCCTGCTTGTTCGGGTGCCGGGCGCTCCGCACGCCCTCGACCAGCGGCCCAGCCAGCTCATCGCGCGCGTCGCCTACATCCTCGCCTGGTTCGCCAAGCACGATGCTGCCGCGTCGCCGCCCACCGCCAGCCCCGCCGACCCGAGTGAGGCGTCGTCGCGAGCTGGCGAATAAGGTTCCGGCTGAGCCCGCGAGCGATTGCGCCTCGCTCGGGTCGGCGGGACTAGCTGCGGACAGCAACGAAAAAGGGTCGTTACTTTCGGGTAACGACCCTTCACGAGAATGATTGGCGGAGCGGACGGGACTCGAACCCGCGACCCCCGGCGTGACAGGCCGGTATTCTAACCAACTGAACTACCGCTCCAGGTCACTGGTGGGTGCTGCAGGTCTCGAACCTGCGACCTTCGCCTTGTAAGGGCGACGCTCTACCAGCTGAGCTAAGCACCCCGGTGGACCGAAATCCGGCCCCCTGGGAGGCGCGGAACTATACGGCATCGACCCTACGGTGCCAAGCCGCGAAAACTGCCTTTAATGCGGCTGCGACGGCTTGATCGTGCGGCGCGCGGTGCGGCGTTCCAGTTCCTTTGGCGCCTCGACCGAAGTCGGCGCGGCGGCGATCTTCACCGCGATCTGCGGACTGCGCTCGAGCGCGATTTCCAGCACTTCTTCGATCCACTTGACCGGGCGGATGTCGAGCTTGTCCTTGATGTTTTCCGAGATCTCGACGAGGTCCTTCTCGTTCTCGCTCGGGATCAGGATCGTCTCGATGCCGCCGCGCTGCGCGGCCAGCAGTTTTTCCTTCAGCCCGCCGATCGGCAGCACTTCGCCACGCAAGGTGATCTCACCCGTCATCGCGACGCTCGCGCGCACCGGAATTTTCGTCAACGCGGAAACGAGCGCAGTGCACATGCCGGTGCCGGCGCTCGGGCCGTCCTTCGGCGTCGCGCCTTCGGGCACGTGCACGTGCACGTCCATCTTCTGGTGATAGTCGGTCTCGAGTCCGAGCAGGTCGGCGCGGCTTCGCACCACGGTCATCGCGGCCTGGATGGACTCCTGCATGACTTCGCCGAGCTGGCCGGTGTAGAGGAGCTTGCCTTTCCCCGGCACCACGGCCGCCTCGATGGTCAGCAGTTCGCCGCCGACTTCGGTCCAGGCGAGGCCCGTGACCAGGCCGACGCGATTCGCCGATTCCGCCTTGCCGTAACGGAAACGCCGCACGCCGAGGAGTTCGCCGAGATTCTCGGCAGTCACCGCGATCTGCTTGTCCTCGGGCTTGAGCAGGAGTCGCTTGACCGCCTTGCGGCAGATCTTCGCGATCTCGCGCTCGAGATTGCGCACTCCCGATTCGCGCGTGTAATGCTGGATGATGTCGAGCACCGCGGGATCGTCGATCGAGAGTTCGCCCTCCCTCAGCCCGTTCTGCCGGACCTGCTTGGGCAGCAGGAAGCGGCGCGCGATGTTCTGCTTCTCGTCCTCGGTGTACCCGGGCAGCCGGATCACTTCCATGCGGTCAAGGAGCGGCGGCGGGATATTGAGCGTGTTCGCCGTGCAGACGAACATGACCTCGGAGAGGTCGAAGTCGACCTCGAGATAGTGGTCGGAGAAGGACGCATTCTGCTCGGGGTCGAGCACTTCGAGCAGTGCCGACGACGGGTCGCCGCGAAAATCCATCGACATCTTGTCGACTTCGTCGAACAGGAAAAGCGGATTGCGCACGCCCGTGCGCGCCATGTTCTGGAGCACCTTGCCCGGCAGCGAGCCGATGTAGGTGCGGCGGTGGCCGCGGATCTCGGCCTCATCTCGCACGCCGCCCAGGCTCATGCGCACGAACTTGCGGTTCGTCGCCCGCGCGATCGACTGGCCGAGCGAGGTCTTGCCGACGCCGGGAGGCCCGACGAGGCAGAGGATCGGGCCCTTCAGCCGCTTGACGCGCTGGGTGACCGCGAGGTACTCGACGATGCGCTCCTTGACCTTCTCGAGCCCATAGTGGTCCTCGTCGAGGACTTTCTGGGCCGCTGCGATGTCGTGGTGCACCTGGGTGCGCTTCTTCCACGGCACTTTCACCAGCCAGTCGACGTAATTCCGGACGACGGTCGCTTCGGCCGACATCGGCGACATCAGCTTGAGCTTGTTCAGCTCGCCGACGGCTTTCTCCCGCGCTTCCTTCGGCATTCCGGCCTTGGCGATGCGCTTCTCGAGATCGCCGAGCTCGTTCGGGGCGTCCTCGAGGTCGCCAAGCTCTTTCTGGATCGCCTTCATCTGCTCGTTCAGGTAGTACTCGCGCTGGCTCTTCTCCATCTGCGACTTGACCCGGCCGCGGATCTTCTTCTCGATCTGGAGGACCTCCATCTCGCCCTCGATCATCGACATGACCTGCTCGAGCCGGGCACGCACGTCCTGCGACTCCAGCACCTTCTGCTTCTCGGAAAGCTTGAGCGCCATGTGCGCGGCGACCGTGTCCGCGAGCCGGCCCGGCTGCTCGATGCCCGCGAGCGAAGTGAGGATCTCGGGCGGCACCTTCTTGTTCAGCTTCACGTACTGCTCGAAGTGCGCCACGACCGAGCGCGTCAGCACGTCCATCTCGCGCTCCTCGTACTGCTCGACGTCCGGGAGCGGGGTCATGTCGGCGGTGAAATAGCCGTCGACGTCCATGTTCTCGACCATCGCGCGCGCGACGCCCTCGACCAGCACCTTGACGGTGCCGTCCGGGAGCTTCAGGAGCTGGAGGATCGTCGCGATCGTGCCCACGGTGTAGAGGTCCCGTGCCTTCGGGTCGTCGACGTCGGCCTGCTTCTGCGCCACCAGCAGGATCTGCTTGTCGCGGCGCATGGCCTCGTCGAGGGCGAGGATCGACTTGTCGCGGCCGACGAAGAGCGGGATCACCATGTGCGGATAAACCACGACGTCGCGGAGCGGCAGCACCGGCACGCGGGTGGCCTGGGGAACGCTCTCGGCCTTGCTTTTCTCTTCGGACACTGTCGGTTCCTCCGGCGCGGGGGGCGCCGCTCTCACGTCAGGAAGGATACGTCATGGGGGCGGAGGGTGTACTGCACAAGTCGCATTCCCAGGAGCCCAAATCCGCGGGCCGGGGGACCCGGTCACAAACGGCGGAAACGACTCAGTGTGAGTCGGAGCCCGCGGCGCGCCGGATCTCGGGGGCAGCCACCTGGGACTCGTCGCTGCGGTAGACGAGATAAGGCTTGCTGTCGCCCAGGATCACCGTTTCGTCGACGACGACCTTCGCCACGTTCTTGAGCGAGGGCAGGTCGTACATGATGTCGAGCAGGACGTTCTCGAGGATCGTGCGCAGCCCCCTCGCCCCGGTCTTGCGACCCATGGCCTTGCGGGCAACGGCGCGGAGCCCGTCCTCGCGGAGCTCCAGGTCGACCGTCTCCATTTCGAACAGGCGCGCGTACTGCTTTGACAGGGCATTCCGCGGTTGCGTCAGGATGGTGACCAGCGCCTCCTCGTCGAGTTCCTCGAGGGTCGCCACCACCGGCAGCCGGCCGACGAACTCGGGGATCAGGCCGAACTTGATGAGGTCCTCGGGCTCCACGTCCTTGAACAGGTCCGCGCCCTGCGGGCGCTCCGAAGGCGCGCGCACTTCGGCGGCGAAGCCGATGCCGCCGCGGCTGCTGCGCTTTTCGATGATCTTCTCGAGGCCGGCGAACGCGCCGCCGCAGATGAAGAGGATGTTACTGGTGTCGACCTGCAGGAATTCCTGCTGCGGATGCTTGCGGCCGCCCTGCGGTGGCACCGAGGCAATCGTGCCCTCGATCAGCTTCAGGAGCGCCTGCTGCACGCCCTCGCCCGACACGTCGCGGGTGATCGACGGGTTGTCGGATTTGCGCGAGATCTTGTCGATCTCGTCAATGTAGACAATGCCGGTCTGCGCCTTCTCGACGTCGTAGTCGCACTTTTGCAGGAGCTTCTGGATGATGTTCTCGACGTCCTCGCCGACATAGCCCGCCTCGGTAAGCGTCGTCGCATCGGCGATCGTGAACGGCACGTTCAGGAGCCGCGCGAGGGTCTCGGCGAGCAGGGTCTTGCCGCAGCCGGTCGGCCCAATCAGCAGGATGTTGCTCTTGGAAAGCTCGACCTCGTCGCGGTCGTTGCGGTGGCGCTTGTCGCCCGGCTTCGTCTGCAGGCGCTTGTAGTGGTTGTAGACGGCGACCGCGAGGATCTTCTTCGCGCGGTCCTGGCCGATCACGTACTCGTCGAGGACCTTCCGGATCTCGTGCGGCTTCGGCAGCCGGTCCCGCGACCGCTCCTGCTTCTCCTCGAGTTCCTCACGGATGATGTCGTTGCAGAGCTCGACGCATTCGTCGCAGACGAACACGGAAGGGCCCGCGATCAGCTTGCGGACCTCGTGCTGGCTCTTGCCACAGAAGGAGCAATACAGCAGCTTGCCGTCGTCGTGCTTGCCCCGCGTGTCATCAACCATGCCGTGTTCCTCGTTCGCCGTGAGGCCGGCAGCCGTCTTATAGCATGCCGGTTTCTACCGGTAAAATCCTTTTTATCTCAACCAGTTGCCACTGCTATCTGGAGCGAAGTCTCATTCAGTCCTTGCCAAGTTGCGGCAATTGGCCGCGCCTTTCGAGGACCCCGTCCACAATTCCATAATCGCGGGCACCCTCCCCGCTCATGAAATTGTCGCGGTCCGTGTCCTTCGCGATCTTCTCGAAGGACTGGCCGGTGTGGAGCGACAGGATCTGGTTCAGCCGCAGGCGCGCGTC
Organism: Steroidobacteraceae bacterium; assembly: GCA_040878925.1. GTDB lineage: Bacteria > Pseudomonadota > Gammaproteobacteria > Steroidobacterales > Steroidobacteraceae > SCUD01. Next base: position 72,238 of record JBBDLI010000015.1, read on the forward strand.
CAGGATCTCGCGGGCGTGGATCTCGACGTCCGTCGCCTGGCCGTGAAAACCGCCGAGCGGCTGGTGAACCATGATGCGCGAATGCGGCAAGGCGAAGCGCTTGCCCTTGGCGCCCGCCGCGAGGAGCACCGCGCCCATGCTGGCTGCCTGGCCGACGCAGATCGTGCTGATGTCCGGCTTGATGAACTGCATCGTGTCGTAGATCGCGAGTCCCGCGGTGACGGCACCGCCGGGCGAATTGATATAGAGGTGGATATCCTTGTCGGGGTTCTCGGACTCGAGAAAGAGCAGCTGAGCGACGACCAGGTTCGCCATCTGGTCTTCGACCTCGCCGACGATGAACACGACCCGCTCCTTCAGGAGCCGGGAATAGATGTCGTAGGCGCGTTCCCCGCGCGCGGTCTGCTCGACCACCATGGGAACCAGATTCAAGGCTTTCGTTTCGATCGATCCACCCACGGCTGCCACCCCTATGCTTGGGACGCCGGGTCGGCGCCGAAGTTCATGATGTCCTTGAAACTGCTCGGCTGGTCCGTGACCTGCGCCTGGCCGATGACCCAGGCGACCGCCTGGTCTTCCAGCACCGACATCTGCAACTGGCGCGTCGCCGCCTCGTTCTGCAGATACTGGCGGCGCGCCGCGTCCGGGTCTGAGAAGCCCGACACGATTTCGTCGAGCCGCGCCTGGACCTGCGTCGCGTCCGGCTGAATACCGGCCTGGCGGATCACTTCGTTCAGGATCAGGCCGAGCGCCACGCGGCGTCTCGCCGCCTGCTCGAAAGTCTGCCGCGGCGGCAGCTCGCGCGCCTCACGCGTCGCGGCGCGGCGGAGGAACTCCATCTGCATGTCGCGAATCTCGGCCTCGACGAGCGCTCTCGGCACGGCGATCGGATTGCCCGCAAGCAACTGGTCCATGACCTGGGTCTTGAGGCGCGCATGCACCGCCTGGGCAAGCTCGCGCTCCATGTTCTCGCGCACTTCCGCGCGGAGCGCCTCGATGCCGCCGTCGGTGACGCCGAAGGCTTCGCAGAACGCCGCATCGACTTCCGGCAGGTGGCTCTCCTCGACCTTGCGCACGATGGCCTGGAAGCGGGCAGTCTTCCCGGCGAGCGGCTTCACCTGGTATTCGTCCGGAAAGCGCAGGTCAAATGCACGCTTCTCGCCGGCCGCGGCGCCCCGCACGCCTTGCTCGAAATCCGGCAGCAGACGGCCGGACCCGAGCACGATCACGAGGTTCTCGCTTTTCCCGCCGTCGAATGGCTCGCCGCCGATCCGGCCCTCGAAATCGATCGTGATCCGGTCGCCGTCCCGGCAACCGCGTTCAGCTTCGCTCCAGACCGGGCGTTGCTGGCGAAGGCTCTCGATCATCGCGTCGAGATCCGCTTCCGCCACCACGGCCGCCGGCCGCGTCAGGCGGATGCTGCCCGCGCCCTTCAGTTCGAACTGCGGATAGACCTCGAATGTCGCCGTGTAGCGGAGATCGTCCTGCTGCTCGGTTTTCTGGGGCTCGATCCGCGGTCCGCCCGCCGGCTGCAGCTTTTCCTGGCGCAGCGCTTCGGCCAGGGTCTCACGAATGAGATCGGACACGACCTCGTCGCGCACCTGCGGGCCGTAATGCTTGCGCACGACATGGATCGGCGCCTTGCCCGGGCGGAAGCCCTTGATGCGCGCCGTGCGGCTCACCTTGAGCAGGCGCGCATCCACCTGCTGGCGCACGCGTGTCGCGGGCACCGAAACCTGGAGGCGGCGCTCGAGCCCCGATAGCGTCTCGACTGAAACCATCATCGATCGATCAACCTCGTGGTGCGAAAGGAGAGACTCGAACTCTCAAGGGTTTCCCCACCGGAACCTAAATCCGGCGCGTCTGCCAATTCCGCCACTTTCGCATCTGGAACCGGCCTGAAAACGCGGCGCCCGCGTCGTTTACAGCCGGCAAGTATAGCTCAAGGTGCCGGGCTCCCCGGCGGGCGCCGGCGGCGGGACCAGAGAGTGCGCAGGAACGCGATGACGCTCGGCAGGACGAATGCGGCGACCACCGCAAGGCTCGCGCCGCCGCGTCCGGCCACGGCGCGCCCATAGGTCGCGAAGTAAAAGAGAGCGATGGTGACGGCTGCGGCCAGGATGGCGCCGATCTTGAGCGCCGCGAGCGCCGACTCGAGCGGCGTCGGGTCGTCGTCGGCCGTGGGTCCGCCTGGCCAGTGATAGGTAGGATCCGGGATCAGACGGCGCGGCTCAGGCATCGCAGCCTCGGGAGCTGGTGGGCCATGTAGGACTCGAACCTACAACCGACGGATTAAGAGTCCGCAGCTCTACCAATTGAGCTAATGGCCCGGAGTAATGGGGCGAGCGACGGGATTCGAACCCGCGACGGCCGGAATCACAATCCGGGGCTCTACCAGCTGAGCTACGCCCGCCATCGAGCCGCAAAATTATACGCCATGGCGCGCCCGGAGGGACTCGAACCCCCGACCGGCGGATTAGAAATCCGCTGCTCTATCCGGCTGAGCTACGGGCGCACGGTCGTGCCTGGCGCAAAGCGCGCCGAGTGTATTACAGGCCCGCCGGGCGCGCAGCCGATCAGGCGTGCGACCGTTCCTCGCGCGAATGTTGGCGTGCGCTCGATCCCGGCGCATCCGTCGAGCCCTGTGCCGTAGCCGGTTCGGAGATCTCCTTCAGGGCTCCGCCCGCCTGCTTCTCCGCCGCGCGACTCAGGTCGCCGAGCGAAATGACACCCACGAGGCGCTTGTCGCGACTGACGACGGGCAGGCGCCGCACCTGGTTGTCGCCCATGTTCTTCAACACGGCGGCGACCGTCTCGTCGTCGAAGCAATAAAGAATGCGGGGTGACATCACTTGGCGCGCGGTGGTGGAATCGAGGTCGCCGCCCTCGGCGACCACCCGCACGACGATGTCGCGGTCGGTCACCATCCCGATCAGCCGGTCGTTCTCCGCGACGGGCACCGAACCGATGTCTTCGCTTCGCATGCGGCCGGCGATTTCTGGCATGGTCGTATCCGGCCCGACCCAGAAAACCTTTTGCGTCATCACTTTGCTGACATGCATGGCCTGCAATTCCTTTTGCTGATTGAGAGAGATAGCGGCGCAAGCGCCGATCCACGCACCCTGAGCGCCAGCGAAAGAAAAGAACATCGGAGGAATTACCCAAACTGTGTCAGCACAGGCTGGCACTGCGGACCGAGGCGCGCCGGAACGGACCGAAGGTTGTTGGTCGGGGCAGAGGGATTTGAACCCCCGACCCTCTGCTCCCAAAGCAGATGCGCTACCAGACTGCGCCATGCCCCGCCGGGCCGGCATCCTACGAGCGGCCGTCCGACCCGTCAATTTGTTGCGATGCAACCCGAAAAAGCCGGCCGGGTGTGCAGACCGACTTGTTCTTTTTCCGCCACAGTGGCAATCCGCTTATCGAAGGGTGTAGATTCCCAGCGTCACAATCGCTCAGCGATTGTCGTATTTGCGCAAACGGGGGATCCATCGTGAATATCAATTTGCACCTGGCTCGCGCTGTCCGTCTCGCGATCGGCGGGGCAGCCGGTCTCACGGCTGCCTTCACGTCGCCTGTCGGCCTGTCCCAGGAAGCGGAATCGCTGCAAGAAGTCGTAATTACCGGTTCGAGAATCCGGCAAGACCCGCTTGAACGGGATGCACCGGTGCTCACGGTCACCAGTGAGGATATGCAGCGGGCGGGCCTGAACTCCGTGGGCGACTTCCTGCAGCGGCTGCCGGTTTCCGGCGGTTCGATAAACAGCAAGTTCAATTCCAGCGGCAACTTCGGCTTCCCGCCGAGCGGCGGCGGAGTCGGCGCCGGCGCCACTACTGCGGATCTGCGCTACCTCGGTTCAAACCGCGTGCTGGTGCTGGTTGACGGCGTCCGCTGGGTCAACGAGTCATCGGCGAGCGGCGTCTCATCGGCGACCGACCTCAATACAATTCCGACGTCGATCATCGAGCGCATCGAGGTGCTGCAGGACGGCGCGTCGGCCATTTACGGGTCGGACGCCATCGCGGGCGTGATCAACATCATTACAAAAAAGGATTTCGACGGTCTGGAGTTCTCGGGTTATGCGGGTGGTTTCGACGAGGGTGACGGCAGCACCCAGGAATACAGTGTCTCGCTCGGCAAGGCCGACGATCGCTCCAGTGTCTTCTTCAGCCTGAATTATGTCGATCAGCGCAGGATCGCTTCGCGAAATCGTGACATCTCGCAGTTTCCGACACCGGACATCGGCGCATGTACACCGTTTTGCAGCTCCGGCACGCCGCAGGCGCGAATCCTCTTCACTGATCCGAACACCGGCTTCGCTCACGATCTGACCGTCAACGATGGCGTTACCGGCATCCCGTTTTACGATCCGTCGATTGCGCCGGGCCAGCCGCGCACCGACGACTTCCACGAGTTCACGACGGCGGACCGATTCAACTTCGCCGAATTCAATCTGGTGCAGACCCCTTCGGAGCGCGTTGGCGTCTATGGCCAAGGCACCTTCGAGTTGACACCGGGCGTGGACTTCTACCTCAAGGGCCTTTACAACAACCGCCGCTCGGTCAATCAAGCGGCACCCGAGCCGCTGTTTATCGGGACCGAGGCCGGCAACGGAAACCTGCTCGACACCATCTCGGTCGATGCCACGAATCCCTTCAATCCGTTCGGCTTCACACTGGAAGCGCCGGCCAATTCGTATTTTATCGGCCGCCGGCCGCTTGAGGGAGGGCCGCGGATTTTCTCACAGAACGTCGACACCTGGTACTTGGGCGGCGGCGTCCGCGGAGAATTCGAGGCCGCCGGCCGCGAGTTCTTCTGGGACGTCGGCGGTGCCTGGTCGCGAAACCGAGGTGAACAGAGCGACCGCGGAACCTATAACTCGCAGCACATCTTAGAGGCCCTCGGTCCGGCGTTCGAAGATCCGAATAGTCCAGGAACGTTCCTATGCGGCACACCCGGCAACGTCATCGCCGGCTGCGTGCCGCTCAACGTATTTGGCGGTCAAGGCGACGGCAGCGGGACGATTACCCAGGAGATGCTCGGTTTCATCCTGGCGAATCCGAACAACACAAGCGAGCAGGAGCTGGTCGACTGGACGGCCAACGTGACCGGCTCCATCGTAGAATTACCAGCTGGTCCCTTGGCATTTGCTGTCGGCTTTGAACATCGCGAGCAGGACGGCTTCTACCAGCCCGACCAGATTTACATCGACGGCGAGAGCGCCGGTGTGCCGTCGTCGCCGACGTCTGGTGGCTTCGAAATCGACGAATTCTATGGCGAATTGCAGGTGCCGATCCTCGCAGATGCGCCTGGCGCGGACCTTCTCGAAGTTTCGCTGGCCGCTCGAACTTCCGACTACTCGACTTTCGGCAGCGAGACAACGACCAAGTACGGCCTGCGTTGGCGGCCGCACCCGAACTTGCTGCTGCGGGGCACATTCGCTGAGGGCTTCCGCGCGCCGGGCATCGGCGAATTGTTCGGCTCGCAGGCGCGGTTCGACCAGACGCTGCAAGATCAGTGCTCCGACTACACCGGTGCGCTCGGAGGTCCCCCCGCACCGGCTGAGATCCAGGCGAACTGCCAAGCGCTCGGCGTGCCGGCGACCTACGAGCAGATCAATCAGCAGATCTCCGTCACAACCGGCGGCAACCCCGATCTCCGTCCCGAGACGGCGGACAGCGTCACGTACGGCATCGTATATAGCCCGGGCTGGGCCAAAAGCCTCGGCTGGGTCGAGGATCTCAGCTTTGAGGTGAACTACTACGAGATCGAGCTCAATGCGGCGATCCAAGCGATTCCAGCGCAAGTGCAACTCGATACCTGCATTACGACGCTCGACCCGGTTCTGTGCGGCGACATCAGTCGAACGGCTGGCGGGACGATCAATTCCTTCTCCAATCAGTTGACCAACATCGGCGGAATCGAAACCAGCGGCTTCGATGTCAACATCATCTATGCTGGCCCTGAGACCGGCGTCGGTCAGTTCCAGGTCACTTGGCTGAACAGCTTCCTCGAGGAGTTCACCGAGATTATTCCGACGGCGACCGGTTTCCAGAATGTTACCCGCGAAGGCACCGAGATCGGCGATCCGGAGCAGGCCTTTCCGGAGTTCAAGTCGACGCTGATCCTTGACTGGTTCAGCGGCGATTGGAATGCCTCCTGGACATTGCGCTACATCGACGAGATCACAGAGTCGTGCACCGGTCTGCAGGCCTTCCCAGGTCTCTGCTCGAATCCGAACGCGGCCGACGACAGCTTGTCGACCAACAAGCTCGACGCGACGATTTACAACGACGTTCAGGTCAGCTGGACGCCGTCGCAGTACGACGGCCTGCGCTTGCAGCTTGGAATCCGCAACCTGTTCGACGAGGACCCGCCGTCCTGCTTCAGCTGTGCGCTGAACGGCTTCGACGCGACCACCCACGATGTGCCGGGAATATACGGCTACATTCGCGCGACCTACGCCTTCGAACGGCTCTGAATCGCGGGAGCGCAGATGAGCGGCCCCGGGGTGACCCCGGGGCCGCCGCGCCCATCCTCTCCCGCTGCAGGGGGCGGATCATGCATTCAAGACACGTAATCTGAGCTCGTATGCGTGGCAGGGTGTCTGGCGTAAGTGGGCCACGCGGATACTCGTCAGCGCTCGGGAGCCGTCAGTAGTCTGGTGACTGACAGCATCGCGGCTAGTTGCCATCTCGACGGCGAATACGCACCTGCCCTCGACGGTACGGCGTATCAGATCGCAATTCCGTTCTGGAACATGCGCGCTCCGTTCGAGAGCTAATCGCCGAGCCGCGCGACTGCGCGCCGCTCGAGAGCCCCCCGCAGGGGGACTTTCTTCTGGGAGAATGACCAACATGTCCGCCAGAATTCTCGACGGCAAGGCCTACGCCATCGAATACAAGCGCGAAGTCCGCGCGGCGACCGACGCGCTCGAGCATCGCGGCCTGCGCCGGCCGGGGCTCGCCGTCGTGCTGGTCGGCACGGATCCCGCTTCCGCCTTATACGTGCGGAACAAGCGCCGCGCCTGCCAAGAAACGGGCATCGTTTCCGTCGCACACGATTTGCCCGCATCGACGACGGATGCAGAACTCCTCGCATTGATCGAACGCCTGAAAGTGGATCCGGCGATCGACGGCATCCTCGTCCAGATGCCTCTGCCAAAGCATATCGCGTCGGTCGCCGTGCTCGAGCGCATCGATCCGGCCAAGGACGTCGACGGCTTTCATCCATACAACGTCGGCCGGCTGCTGCAACAGAATCCCGTGGTACGGCCCTGCACGCCCTACGGAATCATGCTGTTGATGGAGCGTGCCGGCATCGAGTTTCGGGGCCGCAACGCGGTCATCGTCGGGCGAAGCAACATCGTCGGCAAGCCGATGGCACTCGAGCTCTTGATGAAAAATGCGACGGTCACGGTCTGCCACAGTGCCACGCGCGACTTAGCGGCTCACGTCGGCGCCGCCGAGATCCTCGTCGCATCGGTCGGCAAGCCGGGATTCATTCCCGGCGCCTGGATCAGGCCGGGCGCGGTCGTCATCGACGTCGGCATCAACCGGCTCGAGGACGGCCGCCTCGTCGGTGACGTGGAATTCAAGGGAGCGCTCGCTCGTGCCGGTCACATCACGCCGGTGCCCGGCGGCGTCGGGCCGATGACGATTGCGGCGTTGATGAAGAACACGCTCGACGCCGCGCTCCGGCGCTTGCCCGCCGGCTGACGGGCTCGATTCTATTTCCGGCGCCAGGTCGTGCCCGATGGGCCGTCTTCGAGCAGGATCCCCTGCGCCGACAGCTCGTCGCGTATCCGGTCGGATTCGGTCCAGTTGCGAATCCGCCGTGCCTCAAGGCGCGCGGCGATCAGCCGGTCGATCGCAGCGACGTCGATGGCATCCAACGTACTTCCGCTGCCCGCGAGTGCCGAGCCGGTCGCGAGCCACGCGTCCGGCGCATCCTCGAGGACCCCGAGCAGGCTGCCGAGATAGCGGAGCTCTGCTGCGAGCGCCGCCGCCTTCAGATTCTCTCCCGCGGTCCTTGCGACATTCAGCCGGCGCGCGAGCGACTGCATCGCGGCGAAGGCGCCCGGCGTGTTGAAGTCGTCGTCCATCGCCTCGCCGAACTGCCGTGAAAATGGGGACGCTTCCGATTTTCCACTGTGAAAATGGGAAGCGTCCCCAATTTCGACGTCGCGCAAGGCGAGATAGAGGCGCTGCAGCGCGGCATCCGCCTGGCGCAGGTTGTCGTCGCTGTAATTGACCGGAGCGCGGTAATGACTCGACAGCAGGAAAGCGCGCAGCACCTCGGGCCGGAGCCGCGGCAGCACCTCGCGCACCGTGAAGAAATTCCCGAGGGACTTCGACATCTTCTCATCGTCCACGCGGACGAAGCCGTTGTGCATCCAGACCCTGGCGAAGGGCGCGTCGCAGGCCGCGCAGGTCTGCGCGATCTCATTCTCGTGGTGCGGAAACTTGAGATCCATGCCGCCGCCGTGGATGTCAAAGTGTGGGCCCAGGATCGCGACCGCCATCGCGGAACACTCGATGTGCCAGCCCGGCCGCCCCTTGCCCCAGGGTGAATCCCAGGCCGGCTCGCCCGGCTTCGCCCGTTTCCACAGCACGAAGTCGAGCGGGTCGCGCTTCGCTTCGTCCACCTCGACGCGCGCGCCCGCGCGCAGGTCGGCCAGCTTCTTGCCGGAGAGCTTGCCGTATTCCCCGAACTTCGCGACCGAATAGTAGACGTCCCCGTTCGCGCCGGCATAGGCAAATCCGCGCTTCAGCAGCAGGCCGATCATCTCGATGATTTCGCGGAGGTAGGCCGTCGCGCGCGGCTCGTGCTCGGGCTTCTCGATGCCGAGCGCGGCGAAATCCTCTTCCATCGCCGCGATGAACCGCACGGTCAGCGCCTCGTAAGGCTCGCCGCGCTCGCGCGCGCGATCGATGATCTTGTCGTCGATGTCTGTGATATTCCGCACGTAGGTCACCCGGTTGCCGCTCGCGCGAAGCCAGCGGCGCACCACGTCGAAGGCGATCTGCGAGCGCGCGTGCCCCACGTGAATGTAGTCGTAGACCGTGATGCCGCAGACGTACATCCTGACGTGGCCGCGCTCGAGCGGCACGAAGAGTTCCTTGCGGCCCGTCAACGAGTTGTGGATCTGCAGCACGCCGTTCAGTTTCCGCCCAAGCGTGCCGCACCCGCGAGGCGCTCGCGGACGAGCGGCTGCGGTATCGCAGCGAGGAGCGCGGCGAGCTCAGGCCCGTCGTGACGCCCGGTCAGGGCGAAGCGAAGCGGCCGATAGAGCGCCGCGCCCTTGCGTCCGGTGCGCTTTCCGAGCCCCGCGGCGAGCGCCTTGAGATCCGCGCCGGCTTCGGCAAACGAGACGAGCGCGGCGCTGAAGAATTCCGGGCCCGCTTCCACGATCGCGCTACGCGCGTCGGCCGCGAGCGGCCCGAGCTCGCCGTCAAGCACCGCGAGCCACTCGCGCGCGTCTCGCGGCAGGAGGACGTTTCCGAGCAGCAGCCGCGCGGCATCCGCGCGGCGGTTCGCCGGCCAGTTCCCGGGAAACACCGGCGCGAGCCAGGCGGCGGCCGCGTCGCCGTCGAGGCGGCGCACCGCCTCGCGCTGCCAATGGGCGAGCTGCACGGGATCGAAGTGCGCCGGCGCGCGTCCGAGCTTGTCCGCGTGAAAATGCTTCGCGAACTCCGCAGGCTCGACCCACTCGTCCGGCGCGCCGTGATGGCCGAGACGCAACAGGTAGTTCGAGACGGCCGAAGCGAGGTAACCCTGCTCCCGCAATTCGGCGATCGTGACGCTGCCGCGCCGCTTGGACTGCGGCGCTCCGCTGGCATCGAGCAGGAGCGGCAAGTGGCCGTATCGCGGCGCGCGCAAGCCGAGCGCGCGCAGGAGCAGAAGCTGGCGCGGCGTGTTGCTCAGGTGATCGTCGCCGCGGAGCACCTGCGACACGCCCATCAGCGCATCGTCCACGGCGTTGCAGAAGAAGAATACGGCGCCGCCATCGGCGCGGCGCACCAGGAAATCGCCGAGCGTCGACGCGTCGACGGCCTGCGGTCCCCGCACCAGGTCGTCGAAACGCACGATCTCCGGACCTGGAATCGCGAATCGGAGCCCCGGCCGCCGGCCGGCGGCGACGCGCTCCGCGCGCGCGGCGGCGTCGAGCTTGCGGCAGGTTCCCGGGTAGCGCGGCGGCTCGCCGGCCGCGAGCTGGCTCCTGCGGGCCATGTCGAGCTCGGCCGGCGTGCAATAGCAGGGATAGGCATGCCCCTCGCGCTCGAGCCGCTCATACAGGCCCTCGTAGACCGCGCCGCGTTCCGACTGGCGGTAGGGACCGCGGCCATCGTTGCGATCCGGCCCCGCGTCCCAGGCGATGCCGAGCCAGGCGAGATCGGCCTGCTGCGCGGCGATGAAGTCGTCGCGGCCGCGCGCGCGGTCCGTGTCCTCGACGCGCAGGATGAAGCGCCCGCCGGCGCTGCGCGCCAGCAGGAAACTGAAGAGCGCCGTCCGCGCATTGCCCGGATGCAATGCCCCCGTCGGGCTCGGCGCAAATCGCGTGACGATTCCTGGTTCCATCGCGGCCACAGTCTAAAGTATCGGCACCGCCGCCTCACGCGCCCGGTGCGCTAGAATTCGCGCCAAGGTGCAATCCATGCCGCGCTCCCTTCCCTGGCTGCTCGCCTTGCTGCTGTCCTGTGCGGCCGCCGCGGAAACGCCGACGTCGCTCGCGCCGCGCGTCCGCTTCGAGACGTCGCTCGGCGATTTCGTGCTCGAGCTCGATACCGTGCGCGCGCCGCTCACGGCGGAGAACTTCCTGCGCTACGTGCGGGACGGCGCTTACGACGGCACCGTCTTTCATCGCGTGATCGCGAACTTCGTGATCCAGGGGGGCGGCTACGACGAGCGGCTCGCGCCACGCCCCGCGCGCGCGGCGGTCCCGAATGAGAGCGGCAATGGCCTCTCCAACCGGCGCGGAACAGTCGGTCTTGCGCGCGAGGAAACCCCGCACTCCGGCTCGTCGCAGTTCTACGTGAACCTGATCGACAACCAGGGTCTCGATCCGTTGCCGAGCCGCTGGGGCTATGCGGTCTTCGGCCGCGTCATCGAGGGCATGGACGTCGTCGACCGGATCGGTCACCTGCCGACCGAGACCGTCGCCGCAGTCGGCGCGGATGTGCCGGTTGAGCGGCCGGTCGTCCGGCGCGCTTTCGTGATCGAATGACGAGCTGGTTCGCGTCCGATCTTCACCTCGATCCATCCACCCCGGAAATCTCCGCCCGCTTCCAGCGATTCCTCGCCGGGCCAACCCGCGGCGCGCGCTCCCTGTTTCTGCTCGGCGACCTGTTCGAGGCCTGGATCGGCGACGACGATCCGGAACCTGCGCACCGCGAAGTGATCGCGGCGATCGCCGCCGTCGCAGCAACCGGCACGCTCGTCTACGTCATGCGCGGCAATCGCGACTTCCTGATCGGCGAACGCTTCTGCGCGGAATCGGGCGCCATCCTCCTCAAGGATCCCGCCATCGTCACCATCCGGGGCGAGCGGGTGCTCCTGTCGCACGGCGACGGATTGTGCGTGGACGATCGCGCCTACCAACGCCTGCGCGCCCTGGTGCGCGACGAGGGCGTCCGCCGAGGATTCGCGCGACTGCCGCTCGAGGCGCGCCGGCGGCTCGCGGCGGAGGCGCGCGCGGGCAGCCGCGAGCATCTTGCGAACGCCGGGAAATACATCACCGACGTCAACCAGTCCGCCGTCGAAGCGCTCCTGCGGGACGCGGACATCAACCTGCTCGTCCACGGCCACACGCATCGCCCGGCCGTCCATCGATTCGAATCGGACGGCAGCGCGCGGACCCGAATCGTGCTCGGCGCCTGGCACGACGAGGCGAACGTACTCCGCTGGGACTCTTCCGGCTGGCAACTCGCGCCCTGCCCCGCCTGAAGCGGCAGCAGGCGCGGCTTCAGGCGGCGGGCGGGTTGGCTCGCTCGCTCAGCCGGAACTTTATTCGCTTGCTCGCCACCCGCCCGCCGCCCGCGCCGCGCCCGAATCGCTTCGGCGCCGCTGCGCGCGCGTGCCGGACGGGCGGGGTCCCGAGGGAGCGAATGTCCGTTCTGGTGAGCGAGCGAGGGACCCCGCCCGGCCAGGCAAGCGCGCGCAACCGCTGTCAGCGTTCGAGCTCGTCGCGCTCGAGTTCGCGTGCCGCGTCGAGAAGCAGTTCGGCGCTGCCATAGCGCCGCTTCGGGTCCTTCGCAATGCAATTGTAAAGCAGTTCCTCGAAACGCTTCAGCTCGGCCCTGAGCTCCGGCAGCGAGGAATGCGCGTGCTTGTAGATGACCTGCATCGGCGTGCCGGCGACATAGGGTTTCCGCCGCATCAGCATCTCGTAATAGATGATGCCGAGACTGTAAATGTCGCTTCGCGCATCGGTGTCCTTGCCGTGTCCCTGCTCCGGGCTCATGTAATACGGCGTGCCGAATATCTCGCCGCTGTTCGTGAGCGTGGCGTCGACGTCGACGTGTTTCGAGAGCCCGTAGTCGATGAGCGCCACGGAGAGCTCGTCCCGCAGCATCACGTTGCCCGGCTTCAGGTCACGGTGCAGGACTCCCGCACGGTGCAGCACCTGGAGCGCCTCGGCCATCTGCCGCAGGAACGTGAGCGCGCGCAGCGGGTGAATGCCCGTCTTGATGCGGGCCCGGAGATCACCCAGGGGGAAATACTCCATGACGATGAAGGCGTGATCGTCCGCGACGCCGAAATCGTGAACGCGCGCGACGTTCGGATGCTCGATGGCGGCTGCGATCTGGTATTCGCGCAGGAACCGGTCGAAGGTTTTTACGCCTGAGCCGCCTTCGGGCGGCTGGTGCAGCACTTTCAGCGCGATCTGCTGGCCGGTGCGCTCGCTTTCGGCGAGGTACACGCTGGACACCGGGTTGTCGGCAATCTGGCTGACGTAACGGTAGCCGCGAATCGACGCGTCGCCGAAACGGCTCGCGCGCGAAGCCTCGTCGCGACGAGCGGCGGGACGCGAGAATTGCCCGCGTCTCGCCTGTGCGGCCCTGAGCGCTCCGACCAGCGCCTCATGATCGACCTTTCGCTTCGAGAGGCAGTCGTGAGCGCCCGCGGCGATCGCCGCCTCTTTCGCTTCCGCTGACGGCCGCGAAGTCAGGTAGATGACGGGCGGAAAGCCGTTCCGCTGGCTCAGGTCCCTCAGCCATTCGCGGCCCTCGTCGGTCCCGGGCGTGTCGCCGAGGAGCACCGCGTCGTAGGCGCTTCCGGAAAAATCCGGGGGCAGGCGTCCGCGCGCCGCCGGGTCGTACTCGGCGACCGACGGCGAATCGAAACCCGTGATGATGTGCCGTGCCAGCAGACGCCGGACATCGTTCTGGTCGTCGATGATCAGAACCCGGACAGTCATTGGAGCATTCTACATGGGCGACGAAACCGCCGGTTGCAGGCGAATTGCCAGGACGATGTCGCCGACATTCGTGCCGGTGTCGCCGGTGTAGATGAGATCACCGGTCGCTTCGAGCAGGCGTCCCGCGTCCGCCGCGGCCAGTGAGGCCGCCGTGTCGAGCCCAGAGTCGGCGGCGCGCTGCACCGTTTCGCCGTCGACGATGGCCCCGGCATCCTCGCTCGCACCATCGCGCCCATCGGTGCCCGCCGCGAGCAACAGGTACTCCGGGTGTCCGGCGATGCAGCGGGCGGCGGCCACGGCGAAGTGCTGGCATCGCCCGCCGCGTCCCGGGCGCGCGGGAAGGCGAACGACCGTCTCGCCACCGAAGGCCAGCAGATCGGATTCTCCAACCGCAAGTTCGTGACAGACGGCGCGCGCCGCGGCTTCTGCGTCGCCGCGGAGCCTTTCCCCGCCACGGGCAGCGCGCAGCCCCTGCGCGCGCGCCGCGCGGAGCACGGCATCCAGCGCATCGTCGAGCGAACCGACGAGCACTGGCTTCTGGCCGGGCGCTGCGAGCAGCCCCGAGCCGAGCACCGCGGGATCGTCGCGCGGAACGTCCGAAATCATGAATGCCTCGATTTCGGCGCCGCGAAAGAGGCCCGGCAGGCGGCCACCTTTCACCAGCGACAGCGCGGCGCGCTTTGCATTGAGGCTCTCGATGTCGAGTCGTTCCGCCAGCGCATGATCGTAAAGCGCGCGCAGATCGGAGAGGCTGACGCCAGGCGCCGGCACTTCGAGGAGCGCCGACGCGCCGCCGGACACGAGTAGCAGGACGCGGCTGCCGGGTGGCGTCGAATCGGCAAACTCGATCAGGGCCCGCCCGGCCGCCAGGCTCCGCTCGTCCGGGCGCGGATGGCCCGCCTCCAGGCAGCGCATGCCGGGACGTCCGGCGAGTTCGCCCGGGACCGCGCCCTCAGGCGCCACGACAAGACCGCGCTGCAAGCGCGCGCCGAGCGCATCGGCCGCGCCCAACATCATGCTCGCGGCGGCCTTGCCCACCGCGAAGGCGCTGACCGGACCCGGGTGACGATCGGCCGCGAGCGCCGCGCGCATGCGGCGGCGACCGTCCACGGCCGCGAGGGCCGCATGATAGAAATCCAGCAGCATCGCGCGTCGCGGATCGGCCAGCGAACCGGCCATGGCGGGGCGCGGCTCAGATCGCGCGGGCGGTGCGTCCCCCCTGGAGATCCAGGAGGCGCTGGGCGCGCACGCCGTCGGACCGGTCGCGCTCGAGACGCGCGAGGAATTGCTCGGTCACATCCCCCGTCACGTATCGGCCCGAGAAGCAGGACGTGTCGAATTCGGCGATCCGCGCATTGTCGTGGCGGCAGGCGGCCACGAGGTCGTCGAGGTCCTGGTAGACCAGCCAGTCCGCGCCGATGAATGCGCCGACGTCGTCTTCGCTCCGGCCGTTCGCGACGAGCTCCGCCGCGACCGCCATGTCGATGCCGTAGACGTTGGGGTAACGAACCGGAGGCGCGGCCGATGCAAAGTACACCTTGCGCGCGCCGGCCTCGCGCGCAAGCTCGATGATCTGCGCGGAGGTCGTGCCGCGCACGATGGAATCGTCCACCAGGAGTACGTTCCGGCCGCGGAACTCGAGATCGATCGCATTCAGCTTGCCGCGCACGGATTTCTGGCGCATGTCCTGCCCGGGCATGATGAATGTGCGGCCGATGTAGCGGTTCTTGACGAAGCCCTCGCGGTATTTCACGCCGAGTGCGAGCGCGAGCTGGAGTGCGCTCGTGCGGCTCGTGTCCGGGATCGGGATCACGACGTCGATGTCGTGATCCGGGCGCAGGCGCTCGATTTTCTCCGCGAGCTTCTCGCCCATGCGCATGCGCGCCTTGTGCACCGAAATATTGTCGATGATCGAGTCCGGCCGCGCGAAGTACACGTACTCGAAGATGCAGGGCGTGTGCTTGCCCGCCTCCGCGCACTGCGCCGCGTGCATGCGGCCGTGCATGTCGATGTAAATCGCCTCCCCCGGGCCGACGTCGCGCACGAGCGTGAATCCCGCCATGTCGAGGGCGACACTCTCGGACGCCAGCATCCATTCGGGTCCGCGGGGCGCATCGCGCCTGCCGAGCACCAGCGGGCGGATCCCGTGCGGATCGCGGAATCCGACGACTCCGTGGCCGACGATCATGGCGACTACCGCGAATCCCCCATGGCAGCGCCGGAACACGGCCTCGAGCGCGCGGAACACATCCGCCGGCGCCGGCCGCGAAGCGGCCGAGCGCTGCAGCTCGCTCGCCATGACGTTCAGCAGCACTTCCGAATCGGACCGCGTGTTGAGGTGGCGGCGGTCCTCGTCGACCATCGTGCGCGAGAGCTCCAGGGCGTTGGTCAGGTTGCCGTTATGGGCGATGCCGATGCCGAACGGCGCGTTAACGTAGAACGGCTGGGCTTCGTCTGCCCCATCGCAGCCGGCCGTGGGGTAGCGCACGTGCCCGATGCCTGCGTTGCCCGAGAGCTGCCGCATGTCGCGCTCGCGGAACACGTCGCGCACGAGTCCGGCGTCCTTCCGCACGAACAGCGCGTGCTCGTCCATCGTCATGATGCCGGCGGCATCCTGCCCGCGGTGCTGAAGCACCGTCAGCGCGTCGTAGATGCGCTGGTTGACCGGTCCCGTGCCGACGATGCCGACGATGCCGCACATGGCCTAGGTCCCCGGCTTCTCTTGAGCTTTTTCGTAGAGCTCCATCGCGGCCGGCTGCGCATAGCGCTCGAGCCAGTTCGCGATCGCGACGGCGGCTGGCATCGACCGCGTATTGTCCCACCAGGGCTCGCGATCGAGATTGACCGCCCGGCCGGCAATGACGAGAAGCCCGATCACGATTGCGCCGCGCATCAGCCCGAAGAGCGCCCCGAGCAGGCGGTCCAGCATGGCGAGACCCGCGGCGCGGCGCGCGAAATACCCGACCACCGCGCCGACCCCGGAACCGACGAGCAGCACAATGAAGAGCACGATCGCGCGGCCCGCCCATTCGCGGACACCCGGCTCGGCGAGCGCGCCGCCGAGCCAGGGATTCACGAGATAGGCAAAGTGCCAGGCAAGCCAGAGGCCCACGAGCCACGAAAAAAGCGAGATGGATTCGCGGATGAAGCCGCGGAAGTATCCGAGCGCGCCCGATACGAGCAGGATGATTGCGAACAGGTGATCGGCGCCGCCCATCGTGTCCCCGTCGAAAGGTGCGGCATTCTAGCCGATCAGGGATGTCGCGCGACGACCGGCTGGAATCCGTCCTTCCCGAGCCTTGCCGCAATCTCATCCGCGCGCGCGCGATCCTGTTCCGGTCCCACGCGGACGCGATAGAGCACTTTCCCCGCGGCGCGGTATTCGAGCACGAATGCCGCGTAGCCGCGCTTGCGCAGCTCCGAGACGAGCCCATCGGCCTTCTCGCGGTTCGAGAAGGCGCCGAGCTGCACGGCCCAGGCCGGCATTTCCCGAGGCACGACGGGGACGGCTTCCTCGGCGGGCGGCCTGGCCGCTTCAGCATTCGCAGCGGGCGTTTCAGAAGGTCGGGCAGCGGCAGTCGCGGTTTTCTGTTCCGGAACTTCCTTGACGGGCGCCGGCGCATCGGGAAGGTCGGGCTCCGGGACCAGGATTTCCTCCTGGGGAACCGGCTCCTCATTGCCGGCCGGCAGAATTGCCCTGCGCGTCTGCTGCGCGGGACTGCTCGGGGGCGGCGGATCGCGGCCCCTGAGCACTGCGGGCACGATCAGCACCACGATGGCGACCAGCACCAGCGCTCCAATCAGCCGTTCGCGCACCCGCACTTCCATTGCGATCGATTGTAGCGTCTGTGGCGCGACTAGGCGGCGAGGCCGAGCCAGGCGAGCGCGGGTCCGACGGTCAGGAACGAGCCGAATACGAGCACCCGGTCGCCCGGCCTGCATTCGGTGCGCGCCTGTTCCATGCCGGCATCGACGTTCCCCGCCGCCACGACCGGCCCGCCGCTCGTTTGCACGATGCGCCGCGCGAGAGTCGCGGCGTCGAGCGCGCGGGGACTTTCGAGGCCGACCGCGATCCACCGGCTGACTCGCGATGCGAGCGCCGCGACGATGGCCGGTATGTCCTTGTCCCCGAGAATGCCGCACACGGCGAGGGTGCGGCCGCGGGGCGGCCGCGCTGCGAGACTTGCGGAGAGCGATTGCGCGGCATCCGCATTGTGCGCGACGTCGAGGATCCATTCCGGATCGCCCGGCACGATCTGGAACCGGCCCGACAGGCGCACGGCGCGAAGGCCGGCGCGAATCGCATCGTCCGGCACGAGGATTGCGGGCTCCGCCGCCTCGAGCATGGCGAGCGTGACCGTCGCGTTGCCGAGCTGGCTCGACCCGGCGAGTGCGGGCAGCGGCATTTCGCGCCGCCGTGACCCGAATCCGACGTAATCCCAGCCGTCGGCGCGCTCGACGAAATCGAAATCGACGCCGATGCGGCGCAGGCCTGCGCCGATACCGGCTGCGTGCGCGAGAACGCTCCGCGGCACCTGGCGCGCGCCGAAGATCGCGCGCCGGCCCGGCCGGAAGATGCCCGCCTTCTCGGCGCCGATCGCCTCGACCGTGTCGCCGAGCCACTCGCGATGGTCGAGGCCGATTGAGACCACGGCCGCGACATCCGCATCGAGCAGGTTGACCGCATCGAGCCGCCCGCCCATGCCGACCTCGAGCACGGCGATGTCCACGCGCGCGCGCGCGAACGCGATGAGCGCCGCGAGCGTGTTCCATTCGAAGAACGTGAGCGAAACGTCGCCGCGCGCCGAATCGATCTCGGCAAAGGCTGCGAGCAGCGCCTCGTCCGACACCTCGCGACCGGAGAGTCGGATCCGCTCGTTGTAGCGCTGAAGATGCGGAGACGTGAACAGGCCGGTTTCGTAGCCGGCCGCCCGCAGGATCGCGTCGAGCGTAGCCGCGACCGAGCCCTTGCCGTTCGTTCCGCCGACGGTCAGCACCGTGGCCGCAAATGGGACCCGCAACTTGCGCCAGACCGCGCCGACCCTTTCGAGCCCGGGATCCACTTCGACCGGGTGCGCGACCTGTTGCCAGGCAAGCCAGGCCGCGACGGTCGCGAAGCGCATGAGAAAGCCTGGCTAGCTGGAGGCGGCCGGCCGGCGCAGCAGCAGGCGCAAGAGCGTTGCGATGCGTTCGCGCAGGTCGCGGCGATCGAGGATCATGTCGATGGCGCCGCGATCGAGCAGGAACTCGCTGCGCTGGAAGCCCTCCGGCAGCGTCTCGCGCACCGTCTGCTGGATCACGCGCGGACCGGCGAAGCCGATCAGCGCCTTGGGCTCGGCGATGTTGACGTCGCCGAGCATCGCGAGACTGGCCGAGACGCCGCCGGTCGTCGGGTCGGTCAGCACCGAGATGAACGGCAAGCGCTCGGCGGCGAGCTCCGCGAGCGCGGCGCTCGTCTTCGCCATCTGCATCAGCGACAAAAGCCCCTCCTGCATCCGCGCGCCGCCGCTTGCGGAGAAGCAGACGAGCGGCGTGCGGTGCGCGATCGCATGTTCGACGCCGCGCACGAAGCGCTCGCCCACGACCGAACCCATCGATCCGCCCATGAACGAGAATTCGAACGCGCCCGCGACGACTTCGATGCCGTCGAGCGTCCCGCTCATCACGACGAGCGCGTCGCGCTCGCTGACAGCCTTCTGCGCGGCGGCCAGCCGGTCGCGATAGCGCTTCGTGTCGCGAAACCGCAGCGGATCCTCTGGCGCAACTTCGGCCCCAATTTCGACCCCGCCGTCCGGATCGAGGAACTGAGTCAGGCGCTCGCGCGCGCCGATGCGCATGTGATGCGCACACTTCGGACAGACCTGGAGATTGCGCTCGACTTCCGGCCGGTACAGGACCGAATCGCAGGCCGGGCACTTCATCCACAGGCCTTCGGGGACCGAGCGCGTGCGCCGCTCCGTCTTGATCCGCGACGGAATGATCTTTTCGAACCAGGTCATGTTCTTTACTGTCCGGTCAGCCCGGCGATCATAGCCCAAGGTCGGTTCGCGACCGGTTCGGGGATCTGGAGCGACGGCGGATAGCGCACCCGCCACAGGTAGAGGCCGCAGGCCGGCGCGGTGATGCCGGCGCGCGTGCGGTCTCGGGCCGCCAGGGTCTCCGCAACCCATGCGGGCGGCCGCTCGCCGGCTCCCACCTGCATCAGCGTGCCGGCGATGTTGCGCACCATGTGCTGCAGATAGGAGTTGGCGCTGATCTCCAGGAAGACGAGCGGCCCCTCGCCCTTGACCGAGATCGCGTCGACGTGACGCAAGGCCGTCGTGGACTGGCATTCGACCGCGCGAAACGAAGTGAAATCGTGCTCGCCGACGAGCGCCTGCGCCGCATCGTGCATCGCCTCGACGTGCAAGGTCGCGGGGGTCCAGCAGACGCGGTCGCGCAGGAGCGCCGGC
Organism: Steroidobacteraceae bacterium; assembly: GCA_040878925.1. Taxonomy (GTDB): domain Bacteria; phylum Pseudomonadota; class Gammaproteobacteria; order Steroidobacterales; family Steroidobacteraceae; genus SCUD01. The sequence goes on from JBBDLI010000015.1 coordinate 92,110, forward strand.
CTAGTGGCGCGCCTCAGCATGCAGTAGCGATAACTGCGGCCCTGCGCCGTGTGGCGGGCATGAAACGAGGACTCGACTTCCCGGGCCCAGTTCAGGGCGATGTCGGGAGGCAGGTGGCTGTTCGCGCCGAGCACCCAGCCGCGAACCGGCCGCTCGGCGCGGGTCTCGAAGTGCGCGACCTGCGCGCAGGCGTGAACGCCGGCATCCGTGCGGCCGGCGGCCACGACCACGACCGGGTGATCCGCAACCGCGGATAGGGCTTTCTGAACGCAGTCCTGGACGGTCAGCAGGCCGGGTTGGTTCTGCCAGCCGGCGAAGCGCGTGCCGTCGTACTCGATACCGACGGCCAGTCGTCGCGTCGGGCTGCTCACGCTCCCGGCAGGGTATCGATCAGCCGGCGCGCTTCCTGCTTCTGCGAGGCGCTGCCTTCGGCCAGCACTTCCTGCAGGATGTTGCGGGCGCCGTCAGGGTCGCCCATGTCCATGTAGGCGCGCGCGAGATCGAGCTTGGTGCCGACTTCGCTCATCGTCACCGGCTCGAGCGGCGAGAGCTGCGGCATCTGCTCGGTGGCCATGCGGTCGCGCGCCGTCGGCGATGAATCACCCTCGTCCGGGGCCGCGCCGAGATCGAGGTCGATCTCGCCGAAATCGATCTTGGGAAGTACGGCCGTCGCGCCGGTGCCGCCTGGCATCAGCGCCGTGCCGTCGTCGTCATCGTCCGCTTTGCGCGTCATGACCTGGGTGGTGTCGCCGCGGTGGGCGATCTGGGTCGCCTCCTCGTGGACGCCGGTCGCAATGGCGGTGGCGTCGTCGAGGTCAGGCAGATTGTCGAGATCACCGAGATCGAGGCCGAGATCGACGATCGACATTTCCGCCGTCGAATCCGTCGATACGCCGGTTGCGCGATCGCGCGCCGCCTGGGTCCCCATCTTGAGGGTCGGCGTTTCGACGGTCGGCGTTTCGGTCGAAGGAAGCTCGAGCGTCGGCATTTCGACCGTGCCCGGAATTCCGCGTCCGGTGATTTCCTGGGTCGTGGTGAACGATGTCGGCCCCTCGTCCAGATTGAATTCCAGGGCCGTGTTCTCGCCGGTCTCCTCGCTGCTGTCAGTCGAGGCGGCCACCTTGCCGAGATCGAGGTCGAGGCCCTCGTCGCCGTCCGGGGCCGACAGCAAGTCGAGATCCACGAGATTGTCGCCGCCTTCGAGGGAGAGATCGACGCCCGCCTGCTTTACGCTGCCCGCGAATATCGGTTCGTCCGGTGCGAGCTGGCGGCCCATGATGACGATGCGGTCCCAGTCGCCACCCCCGCCGAGCGACCTGCGCAGATCGCGCGCCACGGACAGGAACTGCGTCGTGTCGCCGGCGACGAAATGGATCTCCGCGAGCTTCAGCTTGAGGTCGGTGCGATTGGGCGATTTCTGCAAGGCCATCCGCACCAGGTCCACCGCCTGGTCGTAGAGGCCGTAGGCCATGTGGAAATCGGCTTCCGCGAGCGGGTCCGCCTGGTCGAGGTCGAGCGCAGCCTCCGCGCTGATCGTCTCCTCGTGGCCCGCGCTTGGCCGCGGCGCTTCCGTCTTCGGGCGCGCGACCGGCCGCTCCTCGACGACAATGTCGTCGTCGTCATCCGTGTCGTCGAATACGAGCGGCCGCACCATTTCCGCCGTCTTGTCGCCAGTCCCGAGGGCGCGGAGCCGCATCGTCTCGGAAGGCACCGGCGCGGTCGCCGGCAGATCGAATCCCTTGAGTGCGGCGCCCACGTCCTCCTCGCGGCGTCGACGGTAATAGCCATAACCGAGCAGGCCGACGAGCAGCAGGGCCACTCCGCCCAGCAGGATCATCCAATTGTCAGTCAGTTTCTGAAGGAACGACGGCTCGGCCACCGGCGCCCGTTCAGGCGGCGCTACCTCGCGCTCGGGCTCGACCGCAGCGGGCGGCGCTTCCGGCTGTGCGATGTCGTCTTCCGGCGCAACCGCCGTTTCGTCGACGGGTAGTTCCGGCGGAGGCGCTTCTGCCGCCGCCTGGTCCGCCGCGGCCTTCGCGGCTGCGGCCGCTTCCTCGGCCCGGGCCTGGGCGAGTCTCTCCTGCAGCGCCGCCAGTTCCTGGTTCCGCAATTCGAGCAGCCGGCGCTGCTCCGCGATGTCTTTCTCGAGCGACTCGATCTGGGATTCGACCCGGCCGGTCGCATCGGGTGTCGCGGCCTCGGCCGCGGCCTCGCCTTCCGGCGGCGTGACCAGGCGGAGCCGCCCGCTCTCCTGCCCGCCGCCGGCCGCGCGCCAGGCGGCGTGCTGTTCTCTGACCTCGCTCGCCGCTTCCGCCGCTGCGATGCTGGCGATCTCCTCGGAAGGCGGCACCCGCAGAATCGCGCCGGCACGCAACAGATTGATGTTGCCAATGAAGGCTTCGGGATTCGCGCGGTAGAGCCCGATCATCGTCCGCTGGATCGCCTGGTGGTCGCCGCCGGACAGCGAGCCGGCGATGCCATAGAGCGTGTCGCCGCGCGCGACCTCGTAGGTCGACTGGTCAGCCGCAACGCCTGCGGGTTCCGGCGTGGCGGCGGGCGTCGGGGCCGGCGTGAATGTCGGAGTCTGCACGGCCGAGGGCGCGGTCGTCGGCGCGGCAACGGGCGCGGCCGCGGGGCTGTCTTGGGCGGCCATCAGGACCGGCGGATCGAGCAGCACCGTGTACTCGCGCAGCAGCCGGCCGCGCGGCCAGTTGACGTCGACGAGGAAGGAGAGGAAGGGCTCGCTGATGGCCTCGCGCGATCGCACGAGAAGGACACCGCGCCCGTCCTGTCCGCGGCCGACGGTGAATTCGAGCGAGTTCAGGTACGCCGGGCGATCGAGGCCGTAGCGCTGGAAAATTTCCGTGGACGCGAGTTGCGCCTCGAGGGTACCCAGTTCTTCCGGCGTCACCGCAACCAGGTCGATCTCGGCAGAAAGCGGCTCATTGAGCGCCGAACCCAGGCGGATTTCGCCGAGACCGAGGCCCAAGGCCACCGTCGGCGTCAGCAAAATCGCCGAAATGAGGACGCGCAATTTCCCGCTCATCGTGACTCCCCAAGGCCGCGGCAGGCAAAACATTGGCCGCGAGCTTGCGAAATGGGTGTGAAACCGATCACAAGTCCCTGATCCTTTGGGACTATAGCTTACACGCCGTATTTACCAAAATCTTGCCCCGCGTCACGCAATGACGGCCAGGCGAAGCCACTCCCGCCGGCCGCCGCAATGCGTTGATTCGCTGGCATTCAACGCGTGATGACCGGGGTGCGGGAGACCACGTCGGCGCACTGGCCCCGGTGCCGCAAAAAGTGATCCATCAGCACCAGCAGGAGCATCGCTTCGACGATCGGCACCGCCCGCAATCCGACGCAGGGGTCGTGCCGGCCGGTGGTCACGATCTCCGCCGGCGCACCGTCCGTGTCCACCGTGCGGCCGGGCACCTGGATGCTCGACGTCGGCTTGAAGGAAACGTGCACGATGACCTCCTGGCCCGAGCTGATGCCGCCCAGCGTTCCGCCCGAGTGGTTCGAGGCGAAACCGTCCGGCAGCAGTTCGTCGCGATGCTCCGAGCCGCGCTGGCCGGCGACCAGGACACCGTCCCCGATCTCGACCGCTTTCGCCGCGTTGATTCCCATCATGGCGAACGCGATGTCGGCGTCGAGCCGGTCGAACATCGGTTCACCCAGTCCCGGCGGCACACCGCGCGCGCAGACCGTCACGCGGGCGCCGGCGGAATCTCCATCTCTGCGAAGCTGGCGAAGGTAATCCTCGAGCAACGGCAGCATCGAAGGATCCGCGCAGAAGAACGGATTGCCGCGGGCCGCTGCCAGGTCCACGCACCCGAGCCGGTGCGGACCGACCTGCGACAGGTAACCGGCCACCTCGAGACCAAGTTTTTCGCGCAGGTACTTGCGGGCGATGGCGCCCGCCGCGACGGTTGCGACGGTGATGCGCGCCGACGCCCGCCCTCCCCCGCGGTGATCGCGAATTCCGTACTTCTGCTGGTAGGCGTAGTCCGCGTGGCCCGGACGAAAACGATCCTTGATCTTGTCGTAGTCGCGCGAGCGCGCATCCACGCTGTCGATGACGAGCCCGATCGACGTTCCCGTCGTGCGCCCCTCGAACACTCCCGAGAGGATTCGCACCCGGTCCGGTTCCTGGCGCTGGCTCGTATGCCGCGATGTCCCGGTGCGCCGGAGCGCCAGGTCCTGTTGCAGGTCCTGCTCCGACAATTCGAGCCCCGGCGGACAGCCGTCCACAATGGCGCCGAGCGCCGGGCCATGGCTCTCGCCAAAGGTCGTGACGCAGAACGAGCGGCCGAGGGTGTTGCCGGACATCGCTGGGGGACCTCTGATTTACCCCGGCATGGAGCGCGTTACGCGCGCGCCGTGGCGGGACAAGTCGCGAGCCGAAGCCACTTAGTCGTAACTATGGGCGAGGCGAGCGACGAAGTCCCGCCACGGCCCGCGCGCAACCCGCAGGGACCGGGCGATTTTCGTCCCTGACTTCGTTGCTTGACGCTCACGTATCCCTTGATACGCATCGCGCCTCGCGCCTTGCCAGGGACGAAAATCGCACACGGTCGCGCCCATGCCGGGGTAAATCAGAGGTCCCCTGGGTCCGGGAGCCCGGCGGCGCGGAGCAGAAATACGCCGTCGCCGCCCTGCTCGAACTCAAGCCAGGTAAACGGCAGATCGGGATAGCGGCTGCGCACGGCGGCCGCCGAGCCGCCCGCCTCGACCACCAGGATCCCCTCCGGCGTCAGGTGGCGGCGCGCGCCGGCGACGATGCGCTCGATGATGGCAAGACCCCCGCGCGCAGCGCGCAGGCCCATCGCCGGCTCGGCCCGGTACTCGCGGGGCAGCCGGCGCATTTCGGCCGCGGAGACATAGGGCGGATTGCTCACGACGATATCGTAGCGCCGGGCGCCGAGGCCCACATATACATCAGCCCGCTTGAGCCGCACGCGCCGGCCGAGGCGGTGCCGGCGCACATTGCGGCGCGCGACCGCGAGCGCCTTCGCCGAAAGGTCCGTCGCATCGACACGCGCCTGCGGCAATGCATGCGCCGCCGCGATCGCGATGCAGCCGGATCCGGTTCCGATGTCGAGTACGCTTCGCACGTGGCGCGGCTCGACCCAGGGCGCGAAGCCCCGCGCGCAGAGCTCCGCTACGGCTGAGCGCGGCACGAGCACATCCGGGGTCACGCGGATCTCGTGTCCGGCGAACCAGCTCACGCCCGTCAAGTACGCCGAAGGAATGCGTTTTGCGATTCGCCGCTCGACGAGCGCGCGGGCGCGCGCGGCGCCCTGCGCGGAAACCGGGAGTCGATAACTTGCGGGCGCGGAGTCGTGTGCAAGCCCGAGCGCGTGGAACACGAGCGCCGCGGCCTCGTCGCGCGGATTGCCGGTGCCGTGGCCGTAATGAAGACGCGCTTTCTTCAGGCGCCGGCTCGCCCAGTCGAGAAGCTCGCCGACCGTTCCGGCGCCGGCCTCGCTGACTTTGCGCGCCATTGGCCGCAGTCTAACCGCCCGCGCCCGGGCCGCGCGAAGCGATGTGGGATAATTCGCGGCGATGAACCGCACGGTCCTCGTCGTTATCGTGCTCGCGGGCATTCTCGCCGGCGCCGCCGCGGGATTCGTCTTCACGCGCGCGCGGGACACGCCGCCCGCGCTCGAGCGGGCGACGCTCTTCGAGACGCCGCGGCCGCTCCCCGCGTTCGCGCTCGTCGATCACGCGGGCGAAGCCTATGAGCGGGAACGCCTGCGCGGCCGCTGGACATTCCTCTTTTTCGGTTTCGTGAATTGCCCTGACGTCTGTCCGACGACGCTGGCGACGCTGGCCGACGCGCGCCGCAGCGTCATGGATCTGCCGCCAGGCGAGCGGCCTGATGTGGTGCTGGCGAGCGTCGATCCGGCGCGCGACCGGCCCGAGGTGCTCGCGCGCTACGTGGGGCACTTCGACCCTTCGTTCACGGGCATCACGGGCAGCGCGGAATCGATCGAGGCCCTCACGCGCGACCTGGGCGTCGCGGTGATCGTCGGGCCGGCGGCCGCGGACGGCAGCTACACCGTCGACCATTCCGCGGCGATATTCCTGATCGATCCCGAGGCCAGGCTCACCGCGGTGTTCGGGACGCCGCACGAGTCGGCCGCGATCGCGCGAGATTATCGGCGCATCGTCGCGGCGCGGCCGGGCTAGAGCCCGCGTGAGCGGCAGGAACTTGGGCGAGCGCGCCTTCATCGGGCTCCAGTACCTGTTGCCGCAACATTTCCTCTCGCGCCTCGTCGGGATGCTGGCGAGGTGCCGCATCGGCTTCGTGCGGACGGCGCTGATCCGCGCGTTCCTCCGTCGCTACCCGGTCGACCTCGCGGAAGCGGCGCGGCCCGACCCCGAGGACTACGCGAGCTTCAACGATTTCTTCACGCGGCGGCTTCGCCCGGGCGCGCGGCGCTTCGATGCGGAGCCGCGCGCGGCGCTATGCCCGGTGGACGGAATCGTCAGCCAGGCGGGCGCGATCGCGGGCGACACGCTGCTCCAGGCCAAGGGCATGGATTACTCGGCGGCCGCGCTGCTCGGCGGGGATGCCGCGCTCGCCGCGGAGTTCGCGGGCGGCGCATTCGCGACTCTGTATCTCGCGCCCCACGACTACCATCGGGTCCACATGCCGCTCGCGGGGACGCTGCGCATCGCGCGATTCGTTCCGGGCGACCTGTTCAGCGTGAATGCCGCAACCGCCGCGGACGTGCCCGCACTCTTCACGCGCAACGAGCGCATCGCCTGCGTATTCGACACGACGGCGGGACCGATGGCGGTCGTGCTAATCGGCGCGCTGTTCGTCGGGAGCATGAGCCTCGCCTGGGCCGGAGAGATCCGCCCGCCGAGCAGGCAGCGGCCGCGCGACCTGCCGGTGCAGGACCCCTTCATCGCGCTCGACCGCGGCGCCGAGCTCGGCTGGTTCAACATGGGCTCGACTGTCGTGGTGATGTTCCCGGCAGGCGGCCCCGCGCTCGTCGGCGGGCTTGTCCCGGGCCGCGTGGTTCGGCTCGGCGAGCGCCTCGCGCTCCTGCCATGAGCGACGCCGATTGGCGGCCTGCCGCGAGCGAGGACGTCATTCGCGGGCGCGCCGCGATGCTCGCGCGCGTCCGCGCGTACTTCGCCACGCAGCAAGTGCTCGAGGTCCAGACGCCCGTGCTTTCGGCGGCGGCGGCCAGCGATCCGCAGATCGAATCGATCAGCGCGCGACCGGCCCGCGGCGGGGCGCTGTTCCTTCAAACTTCGCCGGAATACCCGATGAAGCGCCTTCTCGCCGCGGGTCTTGGGGACTGTTACCAGTTCTGCCCGGTGTTCCGGGACGGCGAGACCGGGCGGCTGCACAACCCCGAGTTCACAATGATCGAGTGGTACCGGCTCGATTTCGGCGTCGCCGAGATTCAGCAGGATGTCGACCGGCTCATTCGCGTAGCCTGCGGCGAGCTCCGCGCATTTGGGCCATCTCGCTCGGTGACCTATCGGGAGGCGATCGCGGGCGCCTGCGGCGTCGATTGCCGCCAGGCGGAGGTGACGGAAATTCGGGCCGCGCTCGCCGCTCACGGTATCGAGCCTGCGCTGGCCGCGGACTGGGATCGCGACGCCTGGCTCGATCTCCTGATGGGCGCGCTCGTGGGACCGGCACTCGGGCACGACGCGCCGGTGTTCGTGCGGGACTATCCGGCGACGCAGGCGTCGCTTGCGCGCCTTCGGCAGGAACCCGACGGCACGTGCGTCGCGGAGCGCTTCGAGCTCTACGTGGACGGCCTCGAACTCGCGAATGGTTTCCGCGAGCTCGGCGATGCTCTGGAACAACGCCGCCGCTTCGAGCAGGATCTCGAGTCCAGGCGGCGGCGCGGCCAGCCGGTGAATCCGCTGGACGAGCGCTTGCTGGCGGCCCTGGTCCATGGCCTGCCGGACTGCTCGGGTGTCGCGCTCGGATTCGACCGCCTGGTGATGGCCGCTTTTCGCCTGCCGTCGATCGAGGCGGCGATGGCCTTTCCGGCCGATCGTGCCTGAGGCAAGCGCATGCAACTGGAGAAAAGCGACCGCACGGATCTGCTGCAGCTCGCCGCCGGCGTCTTCGCCGGTGAACGCGATCCCTGGGCCAACGCGGCGAATGCCGCGGCGCTCGTCTTCGAGACGCTTCCCGAACTCAACTGGGCAGGCTTCTATTTCCTGCGCGGCGGCGAGCTGGTGGTCGGTCCATTCCAGGGTCGCGTGGCCTGCGTGCGCATTCTGGTCGGCTCCGGCGTCTGCGGCACGGCGGCAATTCGCCGCGAGACCGTAATCGTTCCCGATGTGCACGCATTTCCGGGCCACATTCCTTGCGACGCGGCGTCGAATGCCGAGATCGTGGTCCCGCTCGTTGCCGGCGGACGTCTCATCGGCGTGCTCGATCTCGACAGTCCGCGATTCGAGCGCTTCGGCGCGGCGGATGCCACGCTCCTCGAGGCGCTTGCAGCGAGGCTCGTCGCCGCCTGCGACTGGCGGCTCGCGGGGATCGACGGATTCTGACTCTAAAGGGGACGTTCACCTTTGCCGCAAAGGTGAACGTCCCCTTTAGAGTCACCTCGCGCGCGCGATGTAGGCGGCGCTGCGCGTGTCCACGCGGACCGTTTCGCCCTGGTTGACGAAGAGCGGAACCTTGACGACCGCGCCGGTCTCCAGCTTTGCGGTCTTGGTGCCGCCGGTCACGGTGTCGCCGCGCATGCCGGGATCCGTTTCGACGATCTTGAGTTCCACGTGCGCGGGCGGAGTGACGGTGAGCGGCTGGCCATTCCACAAGGTCACGATGCAGACCGTGCCGTCCTTCAGCCACTGCGCCGCGTCGCCGACCGCGGTTTCGCCGGCTGCGAATTGCTCGAACGACTCCGGCTGCATGAAATGCCAGAACTGGCCGTCCGCATACAGGAACTGCATGTCCACGTCGACGACGTCCGCGGCCTCGACGGAATCGCCCGACTTGAACGTGCGCTCGATGACGCGACCCGTCCTGAGGTTCCGGATGCGGACGCGGTTGAACGCCTGGCCCTTGCCGGGCTTCACGAACTCGTTCTCGACGATCGAACAAGGATCGTTGTCGAGCAGGATTTTGAGACCCGAACGGAATTCGCTGGTGTTGTAGCTGGACATCGGATTTCGCCGTCGCGGCCCGGGCGGGCCGGGCGGTGCACATAAAAGGCCGCGTATCATAGCCGCTGCCCGGTCGACCGGCCACTCCGTGCCGGAGCATGACGCCGGTCGCGAAATTGAGGCTTTTCAGGGTGATAGTATCCGGCCTCCAACCGCTGGCAGGACGCCCCCGGAGTCGGATTTGAAGTCACCCGCCGCCGTTCCGATGATTGCGCTGACGCGCAGTCAGGACAATGTCGAGGCGATCAACAAGGCGCTCAGGAACGCGGGCCACCCGGTCCACGTCACCTGGCTTCCCGACGCGCGCGACCTGGGTGACGCGCTGACGCAGGCTTCCGCCGAAATGCTGATGCTGTTCGCCGACGAAGGCATCGTGGATCTTGCGAGCGCCATGGACTTCCGCGCGCGCTTCGCCCCGGACGTACCGGTGCTGATCGTGCGCGAGAAGCTTGATGAGGCTGAGATCGCAAAGGCACTCGCGCTCGGTGCCCAGGATGCGGTGACGCTCGGCAACGTGCCCCGGCTCCAGCTCGTCGTCGGACGCGAGCTTCGCACCTACCGCCTGGATCGCGCGCTGTCGACGACGCTCGCTTCGGCGCGCGAGTACAAGAAACAGTTGCAGCACATCGTCGAAGGTTCGACCGACGCGATCGCAGGAATCCAGGAAGGCATCATCGTCGATGCCAATCCCGCGTGGCTCGCGCTGTTCGGCTACTCGAATCCCGAGGAGGTCGTCGGCACGCCGCTGATGGACGCGTTCGATCCCGACGATCATGCGGCGATCAAAGGCGCGCTCGTCGCCTGCATGCAGGGCAAATGGTCCGGGCACACGCTGCACGCATCCGCGCTCATCGTGAGCGGCCACACGCCGTCGCTCGAGTTCCAGCTCGCCCGCGCCGAGTTCGACGGCGAGCCCTGCGTCCAGATCTGCGTGCCGGCGAGGGTCGCGGATGCCGGCGAGTACGAGCGCAAGCTCGAGGACGCGATGCAGAGCGATCCTGCGACCGGATTCATGCACCGCCGCTACTTCATCGAGAAGCTCCGCGCGCGCCTTGCCGAACCCGTCAAGGCCGGCGTGCGCTGCCTCGCCTACATCGAGCCGGACAAGTACGAGGCCGTGCACGAGGAAATCGGCGTGCTGGACGGCGAGGATTTCCTCTCCGACTTCGCCCGGCTCCTGCGCGAGCAGGTCCAGCCGGGCGATCTCGCGGGCCGCTTCGGCGGCCACGGCTTCATGCTGCTGCTCGAGCGCGGCAACATGCAGGACGTCGAGGCCTGGTCCGAACACGTCGTGCACAAGGTGGCAACCGAGGTGTTCCAGGCCGGCGCCAAGTCCTTGTCGACGACCTGCACGGTCGGCCTCGGCCCGGTGCCCGCGGAGGTGCGGACGCCCGAAGGGCCCGCGAACGACGCCTACCTGGCGCACCGCCAGGGCCGGGCGGTGGGGGGCAACCGCGTGCAGCTCCTCGAGCACACGGGCGCGATGCTCCGGCTGCAGGACCAGGACCGGAACTGGGTCAAGCAGATCAAGGCCGCGCTGATAGAGAACCGGTTCCGGCTCGTGCAGCAGCCGATCGCGAGCCTGGTCGGCGAGGATCTCGGGATGTACGACGTGCTCGTGCGCATGCTCGACGAGCAGGGCCAGGAAGTACTGCCGTCGGTATTCATGCCCGCGGCAGAGCGCAACGATCTCATGAAGAACGTCGATCGCTGGGTCGTCGGTGCGGCGATGTCGTTCTGCGCGGCCCGGAAGCCCGGCGCTCTCTTCGTCCGCCTGTCCCAGGAAACTCTTTCGGATCCTTCCTGGCCGGGCTGGCTCGCAATCCAGCTCAAGTCCACGCGCATCGAGCCCGCGCGCATCGTGTTCCAGATCCGCGAGGAAGTCGCGGCGCAGCAGGTCAAGGATGCGGTCGCGCTGCACACGGTGCTCCGCCAGCGCGGTTTCCGATTCGCCCTCGAAGGCTTCGGTCTCGGCCGCGACACGGAACGGTTGCTCGGCCACCTGAAGCCCGACTTCGTCAAGATTCACGGCGCACTCATGCAGGGCCTGTCGGCGGATCAGGACAAGCAGGCGCGGGTGAAGGCGCTGGTCGAGCTTGCCCGCAAGTGTAAGGCGGTCACCATCGGCGAGCGCGTGCAGGACGCCAACACGATGGCGGTCCTGTGGCAACTCGGGGTCGAGTTCATTCAGGGCTATTTCGTCAACGCGCCGGAGGAAGTCGTGCTCGGCTAAAAGACGTATTGGGCCAGTCGTGTCGAGCGGACCGGCCGGCAATTGCTCGCTCGTTCAGCCGATCTTTATTCACTCGCTCGCAACGCCGCCCGGTCCGCTCAACCGAGCTGGCGCTATTCGACGCTGAGGCGATCCACTTTTCTCCAGCCGCGAGGAAGAACGGCGCCGCGTTGGCCGCGGGAGCCGCGGTAGTGCGGTAGGTCCTTCCATGACAGCGTCATCTTCCGTTCACCGCAGTGGACGGCGACGGATTGATTCGGCGCGACGACGATCGCGCCGATCATGAGTTCTTCGCCGGTGCGGGCTTTCTTACCCGGAATGCCGAATATCAGATTGCCGCGACCTTTTTCCATTTCCGGCAGCTCAGACACCGGAAACGCGAGCATTCGTCCGTCGCTATTGACGGACGCGACGAGCGCGCCCTCTTCCGCCGGCACTGGCGCGGCAGCGAGCACCTTCGCGTTCTCCGGCAGCCGGAAGACGAGCTTGCCGGCGCGGTTGCGACCAGTGAGGGATTCGAGTTTTGCAATGAAGCCGTGGCCCGCGTCGCAGGCGAGGAGCCAGCGGTCCGCAGGCTCGCCGATCAGCACCGCGGCGAAGGTTGCGCCCTCCGGCGGATCGAGGCGGCCCGACAACGGCTCGCCCTGCCCGCGCGCCGAAGGCAGGCTGTGAGCGTGCAGCGAGTAGGCCCGCCCGGTCGAGTCCACGAATACCGCCTGCTGCGTGCTGCGCCCGCGCGCCGCGGCCTGGAAGGCGTCACCCGTCTTGTACGAAAGCTGGTCCGGCGCGAGATCGTGGCCGCGGGCCTGGCGGACCCAACCGAGCGTCGAGAGGACGACCGTCACCGGCTCCGCCGTCACGAGCTCGGTTTCGTCGATCGCCTGCGCCGCCGCGCGCTCGACGATGCGTGTGCGGCGCGCATCGCCGTACTCGGCGGCGTCGGCGACGAGCTCGTCGCGGACGAGCCGCGTGAGCTTCGCGGAACTCTTCAATGTCTTTTCGAGCAGTTCCTGCTCGGCCGCGAGCTCCTCCTGCTCGCCGCGGATCTTCATCTCCTCGAGTTTCGCGAGATGCCGGAGCTTCGTCTCGAGGATTGCCTCGGCCTGCTCGTCCGTGAGCTTGAAGCGCTTCATGAGGACAGGCTTCGGCTCGTCCTCGCGCCGCACGATGCGGATCACCTCGTCGAGATTGAGGAAGGCGATCAGCAGGCCGTCCAGGATGTGCAGGCGCGCCGTGACTTTGTCGAGCCGGTAGCGCAACCGGCGCTTCACCGTTTCCTTCCGGTAGCCGAGCCACTCGGTCAGGAGGTCCTTGAGGCCGAATACGCGTGGCCGGCCATCGAGGGCGATGACATTGATGTTCACGCGATAGCTGCGCTCGAGATCCGTGGTCGCGAACAGGTGGGTCATGAGCTGTTCGACGTCGACGCGATTCGAGCGCGGCGTGATCACGAGACGCGTCGGGTGCTCGTGGTCGCTCTCGTCGCGGAGGTCTTCGACCATCGGCAACTTCTTGGCGCGCATCTGACCCGCGATCTGCTCGAGGACACGCGCTCCGGACACTTGGTGTGGCAACGCCGTCACGACGATTTCGCCGTCCTCGATCTCGTACACGGCCCGCGCGCGGAACGTGCCATTGCCCGTCTTGTAGATGGCGCGCAGCTCGCTCTTCGGCGTGACGATCTCGGCTCCGGTCGGAAAATCCGGTCCCTGCACGTGTTTGCAGAGCTCGGCGGCGGTCGCATCCGGCTCGTCGAGCAGGTGCACGCAGGCCGCGGCGACTTCGCGCAGGTTGTGCGGCGGGATGTCGGTCGCCATGCCGACCGCGATGCCCTGCGTTCCATTCAGGAGCACGTTCGGCAGGCGCGCGGGCAGGAGTTTCGGCTCATCGAGCGTCCCGTCGAAGTTCGGCGCCCAGTCGGCCGTGCCCTGGCCGAGCTCGGACAGGAGCACCTGCGCGTAGGGCCTGAGCCGCGATTCCGTGTAGCGCATGGCGGCGAAGGACTTGGGATCGTCGGTCGATCCCCAGTTGCCCTGGCCGTCCACGATCGGATAGCGGTAGGAGAAATCCTGCGCCATCAGCACCATTGCCTCATAGCAGGCGCTGTCGCCGTGCGGATGGTACTTGCCGATGACGTCGCCGACCGTGCGCGCGGATTTCTTGTGCTTTGCGCCCACCGACAGGCCGAGCTCGCTCATCGCGTAGATGATCCGCCGCTGCACGGGCTTCAGTCCGTCCGCGAGCTGCGGCAGCGCGCGGTCGAGGATCACGTACATCGAATAGTCGAGGTACGCTTTCTCCGTGAACACGCGCAGCGGCTGCCGTTCGATGCCTTCGAAGTCGAGTACCTGCGCTTTCATGAGATTCCCTAGACCGCCGCCAGGTTGCCCTTGCTCTCGAGCCATTCGCGCCGGTCGGCTGCGCGCTTTTTCGCGAGCAGCATGTCGAGCACCTGGTCGGCGCCGTCTTTGGCGTCCACGGTGAGCTGCACGAGGCGGCGCGTGTCGGGCGCCATCGTCGTCTCGCGGAGCTGCAGGGGACTCATCTCGCCGAGGCCCTTGAAGCGCGTGATCACCGGCTTGCCGCGGATTCCCTCGGCCTGGATCATGTCGAGCGTGCCATTCTTGTCGTGCTCTCCGAGCGCGTAGTAGACGTTCTTGCCGACGTCGATGCGAAAGAGCGGCGGCATCGCGACGAAGACGTGTCCGGCGAGCACGAGCGGCCGGAAATGACGCAGGAACAGGGCGCAAAGCAGGGTCGCGATGTGCGCGCCGTCCGAATCGGCGTCCGCCAGGATGCAGATCTTGTAATAGCGGAGCCCCGAGAGATCGGCGGATCCCGCGTCGACACCCAATGCGGTCGTGATGTCGTGCACTTCCTGCGACGCGAGGACGTCTGCGGCCTCCACTTCCCAGGTGTTCAGGATCTTGCCGCGGAGCGGCATGACGGCCTGGAACGAGCGGTCGCGTGCCTGCTTGGCAGAGCCTCCTGCCGAGTCGCCCTCGACCAGAAAGAGCTCGCAGCGCTCCGGCTCCTGCAGCGTGCAGTCGGCGAGCTTGCCGGGCAGCGCGGGACCGCTCGTGATGCGCTTGCGCGTGACCCGGGCAGCCGCCTTCGTGCGCTCCTGCGCGTTGCCGATCGCGTACTGCGCGATCCTTTCACCCGCTTCCGGATGCTGGTTGAGCCAGAGCGCGAATGCGTCCTTCACGACGCCGCCGACGAAGGCGGCGGACTCGCGCGAGGACAGTTTCTCCTTGATCTGGCCGGCGAACTGCGGATTCTGCATGCGCACCGAAAGGACGAAAGCGATGCCCTGCCAGACGTCGTCGGGCGCGAGCTTCAACCCGCGCGGCACGAGGTTCCGGAACTCGCAGAACTCGCGCACCGCGTCGGTGACGCCCGATCGAAGACCATTGACGTGGGTGCCGCCCTGCGGCGTCGGAATCAGGTTGACGTAGCTTTCGGCAACCGGCGCCGCGGCCTCCGGCGCCCAGCACAGCGCCCAGTCCGCCGTTTCGTTTCCGCCCTTGACGTGGCCCGCGTACGGCTCGTCCGGCAGGCGCTCCGCGTCGCCCAGCTGCTCGACGAGATACGCGCCCAGGTCGCCGGTGAAATACCACTCCTCGGACTCGCCGCTCGCCTCGACTTTGAGCGAAACGCGCAGTCCCGGGCACAGGACTGCCTTGGCCTTCAGCACGTGCTTCAGCCGCGGCACCGAGATGTTCGGCGAGTCGAAAAACGCCGGGTCGGGCCAGAATTGCAGCGAGGTTCCGGTCTGGCCGCGCTTGGCCTGGCCGACGGCCTCGAGCTTGGACACGACCTTGCCGTCGCGGAACCCGATGTTCCATTCGCGGCCGTCGCGGCGCACGTGACACTCGAGGTGCTTCGAGAGCGCGTTGACGACCGAAACGCCGACGCCGTGCAGCCCGCCCGCGTGCTCATAGCTCTTGTCCGAGAATTTCCCGCCGGCGTGCAGCCGGGTCAGGATCAGTTCGACGCCGCTGACCTTCTCCTTCGGGTGAATGTCGACCGGCATGCCGCGGCCGTCGTCATCGACCGAAACCGATCCGTCCTTGTGCACGGTGACGGCGATGTTCTCGCAGTGGCCCGAGAGCGCCTCGTCCACGCTGTTGTCCACCACCTCATGGACGAGGTGATTGGGATTTCGCGTGTCGGTGTACATGCCCGGGCGGCGGCGAACCGGTTCGAGGCCTTTCAGGACCTCGATGTCCGAGGCGGTATACGACTGGGTCATGCGGGCGGTGATTCTAGCAGCCGAGAGTCGGCCGGCGCAGTCGCGTCAGGCCAGATCGCGCAGGAGCGACTCGACTGTCGCCGCGGAGAGACGCGTCGCATGGCGATAGCGCGGATGATCCGTGCCGGTGCTCACCGCCGCGCCGCGGCGGATCGCGTCGCGCGCATCCACCGGCAGCTCGAATCGCAGCCAGTGGACCGCGGAGGTCTTCTCGTCATTCTCGCGCTCGAGATCCTCATCCGCGATCGCGGTGATGCGCTTGAATCCCTCCACTTCCACGAAGCACTGATCCTCTATTCCCCGCAGCATGACGAGCGCGACCTCGCGTTCGCTCGGCTCGGGGTACTCGATCATCATGGTCGCCTTCCAGTTGCCGCCGTCGGGAATCAGCGGGTTGTAGGCATCGAGCTCGTCGCGAATGCCCGCCGGCTCGAAGATGCGCTCGATGCGGAGCATCTCCTGCACCTGGTACTGGATCGTCAGGCGATCCTCGAATACCCAGGTCATGCGGGGCCCGATCGCCACCGTGCGCGACCGCTTGTGATCGAGCACCGACGCGCGAAACGACTCGCGCTCGAGCGCGTAGCGTTCGAGACTCATCAAGTCGGACGCGGTGAGGGCGCGCTCGCCGGGCTCCATCGGCGGCTCCTCAGATGCCATAGGCGAGGCGCAGCAGGTGCAGGGGATGCTCGGCTTTTATCGCGCCGCCGAGGCCCGAGGCAATCTGCGTCCCGGCCATCGGGCAGTCGCTCGCGAAGTGCGCAGGTTCCCCGGCCGCGACGCGCTCCACGACAGGCTTTGCGATCTTCAGGGAGACCTCGCGGAACTCCCGCTTCACGGCGTAAGTGCCGTCGTGCCCGGAGCAGCGCTCAATCGTCGCAAGCGTCGTGCCCGGCACGAGCGAAAGCAATTCACGCGTCTTCTGCCCGATCTTCTGCACGCGCAGATGACAGGGCACGTGGTAGGCGACCTTTCCCAGCGGCGCCCGGAAATCCGTCCGGAGCTTCCCTTCCGCGTGTCGCAGCATCAGGTACTCGAAGGGATCGAAAGTGCGGCGCGCGACCGCCTGCACGTCCTCGTCCCCGGGGAAGAGAAGCGGCAGCTCGAGCTTGAACATCAGGACGCAGGAAGGGACAGCGGCGATCACGTCATGGCCGGCCGCAACCATTTCGGCGAGCGCCGGGATGTTCCGCTCCTTGAGCTTCTCGATCGCGCCGAGATCGCCGAGCTCGAGCTTCGGCATGCCGCAGCAGCGCTCCTCCGCCGCGAGTGCAATGGGTATGCCGTTGTGCTCGAGAACCGCCACCAGGTCTTCGACGATATTCGGCTCGTGGCGATTCCCGTAGCAGGTCGCGAACACGGCGACGCGGCCAGTCGTGCCGCCAGCCGGAACGGCCGCGAGCGCGGGCTTCGCGCGCCTCCGCTCGCGCTTGCGGAAGGTGTCGGCCTGGAACTCGGGGAGCGGCGCCTCGGGATGTACGCCGAGCATGCCGTCGAGCAACCTCCGGGCGGCAGCGCTCCGGTTCGCCGCATTGACGATCTCGCGCACCACCGGAATGCCCGCGATGCGGCCTACGACATCCGTCGATGACAGCATCCGGTCGCGAAACGACGCGCCCTGGTCCTCGAGCCGCAACGCCTTCGCGCGCAGCATCAGGTGCGGAAAGTCCACGTTCCAGGGATGCGGCGGAACGTAGGGGCACTTGCTCATGTAGCACATGTCGCAGAGGTAGCAGTGGTCCACCACCTCCCACCGCGCCGCCGCAGGCAGCGCGGCGACCTCGCCGGTCGGCGACTCGTCCACCCGCTCGAAGAGGACGGGAAACGCGTTGCAAAGGCTGAAGCAGCGACGGCAGCCGTGGCAGATGTCGAACACGCGCTCGAGCTCGCGCTCGAGCGCGGAATGGTCCCAGAATTCCGGATTCTTCCAGTCGAGCGCGTGCCGGGTCGGCGCCTCGAGGCTGCCCTCGCGGGCGCTGCCTGCCGGGCGCTCGCTCACGCGCGCCGCCCCAGGCGCGGCATGCGTTTCAGAGCTGGTCCAGTGCCTTCTGGAACCGGTTGGCGTGAGACCGCTCGGCTTTCGCGAGCGTCTCGAACCAATCTGCAATCTCGGCGAAACCCTCCGCACGCGCGGTCTTCGACATGCCCGGGTACATGTCCGTGTATTCGTGCGTCTCGCCCGCGATTGCCGCCTTCAGGTTGTCCGAAGTGCCGCCGATCGGCAGACCCGTCACCGGATCGCCGACCTGTTCGAGGTATTCGAGATGGCCGTGTGCGTGGCCGGTCTCGCCTTCGGCCGTCGAGCGAAATACGGCCGACACGTCGTTGTAGCCCTCGACGTCCGCCTTCTGCGCGAAATAAAGGTAGCGGCGATTCGCCTGGGACTCGCCGGCAAAGGCCGCCTTCAGATTGCCTTCCGTCTTGCTGCCCTTCAGGTTCACGATGCTCTCCTCGTCGGTTCCGGCCACGCCGGCCGGCCATTTAGACAGATTCTAACACCGCCCGCTCGTTGACCGCACCCGGTCCGGCTGTGAAACTTCCGCCCCCAACCCGCCCTCTTGGACCGAACGCGTGACCCGACAGAAACCGGCCACTCCCGATTTCGAGGCCGCCCTCGCGGAACTCGAGGAAATCGTCCACCGGCTCGAGCAGGGCAAGCTGTCGCTCGAGGAGTCGCTGCGCCAGTTCGAGCGCGGTGTCGTGCTGACCCGCGGCTGCCAGAAGGCCTTGCGGCAGGCGGAGCAAAAGATCCGCGTGCTCGCGAAGAGCGGCGACGGCGAAGTCATCGAGCAGGATTTCGACCCACAGGACGCAAGCTGAACCGTTCCTGATGCGGGCCGAACCCATTGCCGGAAACTGGCAGACGATTTACCGCGAGCGCGTCGAAGCGGTTCTCCTGCGGACCCTGCCGGCGGAAGGCTCCGAACCCGCGCGGCTGCACCGCGCCATGCGTTATGCCGCGCTCGGCGAAGGCAAGCGGATTCGCCCGCTCCTCGTCTACGCAACGGGCACCGCCATCGGCGCGGCGCCGGAATCGCTCGACGCGCCCGCGGCCGCGGTCGAGCTGATTCACGCCTATTCCCTCGTGCACGACGACCTGCCCGCGATGGACGACGACGACCTGCGCCGCGGCCGGCCGACGACCCATCGCGCCTTCGACGAGGCGACGGCGATACTCGCCGGCGATGCCTTGCAGGTGCTCGCATTCGACATCCTGGCCAATGAGCCGATGCCGGCAGTCGATGCCGCGGGCCGCGTCGAGATGATCCGCCTCCTCTCGCGCGCGAGCGGCACCCAGGGCATGGCGGGCGGCCAGGCAATGGATCTCGCAGCGACCGGGCGCCGGCTCGAGCCGCGGCAGATCGAGGAGATGCATGCCCTGAAAACCGGCGCCCTGATCCGCGCTGCCGTGCTGATCGCCTGCGCCGCGAACGCGCAGCTCCCGGCAGAAACGCGCGACGCGCTCGATCACTATGGCCGCGCGATCGGATTGTCGTTCCAGATCGTCGACGACCTGCTCGACGTGCTCGGCGATCCGGCGGTCACGGGCAAGGGCGCGGGTTCCGACGCGCTGCGCGGCAAACCGACTTATCCGGCGATCGCGGGTGTCGCCGCCGCGCGCGCGCGCGCCGCAGAGCTTGCCGAGGACGGCATCGCGGCCCTCAGCGCCTTCGGCCCGGAAGCCGGGCTGCTGCGCGAGTTCGCGGGCGATCTCGTCCTGCGGGGCCGTTGAGCGCGCTGCGTCGTATGCCGGCCCTCCCGGCTCACGTAAACTGCCGCGATGAGTGACGGAATGCCGGTCGGCTTGCTCGCGACGATCGAAACGCCGGCCGATCTACGGGCGCTCCCGCGCAACGAGCTCGGCGTCCTGGCGAACGAGCTCCGCCAGTACCTGATCCAGACCGTCGGCCAGATGGGCGGGCATCTCGCCGCGGGCCTCGGCACGGTCGAGCTCGCGGTCGCGCTGCACTATGTTTTCGACACGCCCTACGACCGTCTCATCTGGGACGTCGGTCACCAGGCCTACCCGCACAAGGTGCTGACCGGCCGCCGCCGGCGGCTCGGAAGCATCAAGCAGCGCGGCGGGCTCGCGCCTTTCCCGACGCGCTCGGAAAGCGTCTACGACAGCTTTGGCGTCGGCCATTCGAGCACCTCGATCAGCGCGGCCCTCGGCATGGCGATCGCGAATCGCATTACCGGCAGCGACCGGCGAATCGTGGCCGTGATCGGGGACGGCGCGATGAGCGCCGGCCTCGCCTGGGAGGCGCTGAACCATGCCGGCGGCGAGGACGTCGACCTGCTCGTCGTGCTGAACGACAACGACATGTCGATCTCGGAGAATGTCGGCGCGCTGTCCAATTATTTCGCGCGACTGCTCTCGGGGCGCATGTATGCGCACCTGCGCGCAGGCGGGAAGAAGGTCCTGCGGTCGATGCCTTCCGCCTGGGAGCTTGCGCGGCGCTCGGAAGTGCATGCCAAGGGCATGGTGTTGCCCGGAACCCTTTTCGAGGAAATGGGATTCAACTACATCGGTCCGGTGGACGGGCACGACATCGACGCGCTCGTCACGACGCTCGGCAACATGCGGACGCTCCCGGGCCCGCAGTTCCTTCACGTCGTGACGCAGAAAGGCAAGGGTTACGCGCCGGCCGAGGCGGACCCGATCAAGTGGCACGGCCCCGGCCCCTACGATCCGGCGAGCGGAACGCTCTTCAAGGAGCAGGCCGCGGGCCCGACCTACTCGCAGGTGTTCGGCGAGTGGCTCTGCGACATCGCCGCGCAGGATTCGCGCTTCGTCGGCGTCACGCCGGCGATGCGCGAAGGATCCGGCATGGTCGAATTCGAAAAGCGGTTTCCGGATCGGTACTTCGACGTCGCAATCGCGGAACAACACGCCGTCACGCTGGCGGCCGGTCTCGCCTGCGACGGCATGCGGCCGGTGGTCGCCATTTATTCCACTTTTCTCCAGCGCGCCTACGACCAGTTGATCCACGACGTAGCGTTGCAGCGCCTGCCGGTCATGTTCGCGATCGACCGCGCGGGTCTCGTCGGCGGCGATGGGGCGACGCACCAGGGCGTGTTCGACCTTTCGTATCTGCGTTGCGTGCCGAACATGGTCGTGATGGCGCCCGCGGACGAGAACGAGTGCCGACAGATGCTCTACACCGCCAGTTCGCTCGACCAACCGACGGCCGTCCGTTATCCGCGCGGGCGCGGGCCCGGCGTCGCCGTGCAACGCACGATGCAGGCACTGCCGCTCGGCCGCGCCGAGACCCGCAGGACCGGCGGCAGCGGGCTCGCACTCCTCGCCTTCGGCACGATGGTGGCGGCAGCCGCGGCGGCCGCGGACGCGCTCGACGCGACGCTCGTCAACATGCGCTTTGTCAAGCCGCTCGACGAGGAGCTGGTCGCGTCGATCGCGGCGAGCCACCGCGCGATCGTCACGCTCGAGGAGAACGCGGTGGCGGGCGGCGCGGGCTCTGCCGTGCTGGAATTCCTCCAGCGCCTCGGGAGTCCGATTCCCGTGCTCCAGGTCGGGGTGCCAGATGGCTTCGTCGAGCACGGCTCGCGCGAGGACAACCTCGCCGCGGCCGGACTCGATCCCGCGTCGGTCCGGAGCGCGGTCGAGCGCTTCTGGCGCGGCCAGGGCATCGTTCGCGCAGTGCCCGCGGGTTAATCAGGACCGGCATGGTATGATTTCGCCATGAACGCGAAATCAGCCGGTTTCACGGTCACGCCGATCATCGACGACGTCCAGGGCCGCCCCGACACGCGGCGGATCCCGATCGACCGCGTGGGCATCAAGGACATCTTTCACCCGGTGCGCGTGAAGGACCGCTCGCGCGGCGAACAGCACACGATCGCAAACTTCAACATGTACGTGCACCTGCCGCACAACTTCAAGGGCACGCACATGTCGCGTTTCGTCGAAATCCTGAACGAGCACGAGCGCGAGATTTCGGTCGAGTCCTTCAACCAGATGCTGGCCGAGATGACCACGCGCCTGGATTCCGAGGCCGGCCACCTCGAGATGACCTTCCCGTATTTCATCATGAAGAAAGCGCCGGTGACCGGCGTGCAGAGTCTGCTCGACTACCGCGCCACGCTCGCGGCCGAACTCAAGGCGGGTATCGTCGAGACCTGGCTCAAGGTGCTCGTCCCGGTGACGAGCCTGTGCCCCTGCTCCAAGCAGATCTCCGATTACGGCGCCCACAACCAGCGCTCGCACCTCACGATTTCCGCGAAGATCTCGGAGCACGTCTGGATCGAAGAGTTGATCGATATCGCCGAGGACGAGGGAAGCTCCGAACTCTACGGCATACTCAAGCGTCCCGACGAGAAGTTCGTGACTGAGCGCGCCTACGACAATCCCAAGTTCGTCGAGGACATCGTACGGGACATCGCCACGCGCCTGAATTCCGACACACGAATCCTGGCCTACGTGATCGAGGCCGAAAACTTCGAGTCCATCCACAATCATTCGGCCTATGCCCGAATCGAACGCGATAAGGACGTTCCGGCGGCGAGCTAAGGCGTGAGGACGACCGGCGGGTCAGGCTCCTCGCGAGTGAATAAAGTTCCGGGTGAACGAGCGAGGAGCCCGACCCGTCGGCCGTCCTGACGATCAGCTTGCGACGCGGGACTCGCCGTTCTGGAGGCGGGAGATCAGCGCCTTGAGGAAAACCTTGTTGAAGCGGAGCTGGCAGGCTGACGATGCCTGCTCGAGGAGTGTGGAGCTGACGCGAAGGATCGTGACGCCTTCGCCGGCGACGACCGCGGCCTGGCGCTTGGCGCCGCGCAGGTAGCTGGTCTCACCGAAGCAGTCGCCGGCTTCCAGCCTGCCGACCATCACTCCATCGCGCTCGACGCTGCAGCTTCCGGCGACGATCACGTAGAACCGGTCATCGATGCCGCCTGCGCGGACGATCTCGTCACCTCTCGCATGCGCTTGCCAAGTGCCCGCGCGCAGCACTTCCCAGATCTCGCCCGACGAAAAGTCGTGGAAGAACTTGAGGCGCCGCAGCAGGTTGAAATGCTCCTGGCGGTCGCTCCGGTCGGCCTGGCTCCGCTGCTGCGCGTGCACGCGCGCGATTGCGTTCGCAAATTCCGCGCCGTTCGGATAACGCTTGTCGGGTTCCTTGTGCATCGCCATCGCGACGACGTTTTCGAGTTCGGCGGGCAGCTCGGGGCGGATCGACAGGAGCGGCGCGGGTGTCGCGTAGACGATCGCGTGCAGGAGCTTCGCGAGCGCTCCGGCGCGGAACGGCCGGTGCCCGGTCAGCAATTCGTACATCACCGCGCCCAAAGAATAGAGGTCCGAATGATTGGTCAGCTCGAAAGACTGCACCTGCTCCGGCGACATGTAGCTCGGGCTCCCCGCGATGCCCTCGATACGCGAAAAATCGGCATCGTTGTGGAGCGCGATGCCGAAGTCGATCAGCCTCAGGTCGCTGTCCGTCGTCAGCATCAGGTTGCTCGGCTTGATGTCGCGGTGGATCACGCCGCGCGAATGCGCGTAGTGCAGCGCCTTCGCGCACTTGAACATCATCGTCAGCACGTCATCGACGGGCAATAGATTGTCGGGCCGCGTGTATGCCGACAGCGTTCGCGCGCCGTGGATGAACTCGGTGACGACGTAGTAGTAACCGTTCTCCTCCCCTGCGTCGTAGATCGGCATGATGTTCGGGTGCTGGAGCATCCCGACCATGTGGGCTTCTGAGAGGAACATCTTGCGCGCGACTTTCGCGCGCGCCGGATCGTCGTCCGCCGCAATCCGGTAGGCCTTGATCGCGACGTCGCGGCCGTAGAAAGGGTCGTGGGAGAGATAGACGGTGCCGGTCGAGCCGCGCCCGACCTCGCGAATCACCTCGTACTTGCCGACGCGTTCGCCCATGCCGGAGTCGCCGTCCGCGGGCCGTCGGATCGTCGGCACGGTTGCGGTCGCGATGGCCGGTTCCTCCCAGGAAGGTCCGGCAGACGACAGTCACCGGATGCCGCGTCAGGATATTTCGTCAAAACCGGCGGAACCGTGAACCGTATCGCGCTTCACCGGGGGCTTCGCGGGCGCTCTGCGAAGTGGTCGAAACCGTGACCCACATCTCGCTCGGGCAGCGCGCCGTCAATGCGCACGCCGGCGGTCTCGCTGACGGCACCGATGCGCCGCAGCACGACGCCTGCGTCGAGGGCCGCAATCCGGGCGCGGTCGGCGGCAGCCGCGGTGAAGAGCAGCTCGTAGTCGTCGCCGCCGCCGAGTGCGAACGTGAGCCTCGCGTCGAGCGCCGCGACCGAACACAGGCCGGCCGACAGCGGCAATTCGCGGCTTTCGACGTCCGCGCCCACGCCGCTCGCCGCGCAGAGCTTCGCGAGGTCGGCCGCGAGCCCGTCGGAAACGTCGATGCAGGCGGTTGCGATTCCGCGCAGCGCCATGCCGAGGGCTACGCGCGCCTCAGGCAGTTGATAGCGCCGGAGCAGCGCATCGCGCGCGCGGCCCTGCGCCGGGAGCCGGCCCTGAAAAACCGCCAGGCCCGCGGCGGCGTCGCCCGGCGTGCCGCTGATCCAGAGATCGTCGCCCGGGCGCGCGCCGTCGCGCAAGATCGCCTGCCCCGCGGGTACGGTGCCGGCGAGCGACACCGTCGCGGTCAGTGGGCCGCGCGTCGTGTCGCCGCCGACGAGCGCGACACCGAACCGGCGCGCGAGCCCGTCGAGTCCCGCGGAAAAGCCGGCGAGCCAGTGTTCATCGACCGACGGCAGGGTCAATGCGAGAAGCGCCCAGGCGGGCTCGGCGCCCATGGCGGCGAGATCGCTGAGATTCACCGCGAGCGCCCGGTGGCCGATGAAGCGCGCATCGAAGCCTGCGGGAAAATGAACGTCCTCGACGAGCGTGTCGGTCGCGAGCACGAGGGTTCCGTCGGGCGGAACGGCGACGAGTGCCCCGTCGTCGCCGACTCCCTGCAGGACGTCCTCGCGATGCGCGCCGCGTTGCGTGAAATGCCGCGCGATCAGGTCGGATTCACCCAAGGCCATGCCGCTCAGGCGACCTCGCCGCGCTCGCCGGAACGATGCGCTCGCGAGGCGCGGTCGAGCACCGCGTTCACGTAGCGATGCCCTTCCGTCGCGCCGAAGCGCTTCGCAAGCTCGACCCCTTCGTTGATGACCACCCGGTACGGGACGTCGGGTCGGGTCATCAGCTCCCAGAGGCCCAGCTGCAAGATGGCGTGCTCGACCGGGTCGAGCCGCTCCGGCGGCATGTCGGAGTGCAGCCGCAACTCGTCATCGATGCGTTCGGTATCCGCGCAGATCGCCTCGATCGCCTCGCGGAAGTACTCTGCATCGGCGCGGGCGAATTCGGGCGCCGCGCCGAACTGCGCCAGCAGATCCTGCGCGGGCTGCGGGCTGAGCCGCCACTGGTAAAGAGCCTGCACCAGCATCCTGCGCGCGGCCGCCCGCGCGTTCACGAACTCGCGGCTCGAGGCGGCCACCGTCAGCCACCCAGCTTGCGCATGAGGCTCGCCAGCTCGATCGCGGCGCGCGCTGCGTCAGCGCCCTTGTTGCCGTGCTCGCCGCCCGCCCGCTCGACGGCCTGCTCGACCGTGTCGGTGGTCAGGACGCCGAAGGCGACCGGCACGCCGGTGTCGCTCGCGACGCGCGCGAGCCCCGCCGCGCATTCTCTCGCGACATACTCGAAGTGCGGGGTCTCGCCGCGGATCACCGCGCCGAGCGCCACGATCGCGTCGCAGCGTCGCGCCTCCGCGATGCGTCGCACCACGGGCGGCAGGTCGAACGCGCCGGGCACGCGAACGAGCTCCATGGCGGTGGTATCGGCGCCATGGCTTGCGAGCGCCTCGACGGCGCCCTGCACCAGCCGGTTGACGATGGACTCGTTGAATCGCGACGCCACGAGGGCGATGCGAAGGTCGCCGGCCTGCAGATCGCCTTCGATGATGCGAATTGCGTTCACGCCGCGAGTATATCAGGCGATCGCGCGGCGACTGGCCGCGCGCGCAGGACACTACTCTTCGTAGCCCGTAATCTCGAGGCCGAACGCCGCGATGCCGAGCAACTGACGCGGCGCGGACAACACGCGCATGCGCGTGATTCCGAGATCTCGCAGGATCTGCGCGCCGATGCCGTGAGTGCGAAGCACCGCGCGGGCCGGAGCGGGCTCCGCTGCGCGATCGGTGCCGTCGGCAAGGTCGAAGACGCTGGATGGTTCCTGCAGCGGGTGCAGGAGGACGACGACGCCGTGTGGCTCGCGCGCGATGCGCTCGAGCACGGCACGGAGCGTCCAGCCGGCATTCTCGCTGCGGACACCGATCAGGTCTCTGAGCGTGTCGTGCAGGTGCACGCGCACGAGCGGCGGTTCAGCGCCCGGCGATCCGCGCACCAGCGCGGCGTGGAGGCAGCCGTGCACGCGATCGGAATACCACCGCATGCGGAATGCGCCGGATTCGGTCTCGACCATCCGGTCCATCACGCATTCGATTGAACTTTCCTTGCTCAGCCGGTGGCGGATCAGGTCGGCGATCGTGCCGATCGCGAGGCCGTGCTCCGCGGCGAAGCGCTCCAGATCGGGACGACGCGCCATCGTGCCGTCCTCATTGAGGATCTCGACGATGACCGCTGCCGATTCGAATCCGGCAAGGCGCGCGAGGTCGCAGCCCGCTTCCGTGTGTCCGGCGCGCGTCAGCACGCCGCCGGGACGCGCCATCAATGGAAACACGTGGCCGGGTTGCCTGAGATCCTCGGGTCGGGCACCCGGCCTGACGGCGGTCCGCACCGTGTGGGCGCGATCCTGCGCCGAGATGCCGCTGGTGACACCCTGCGCGGCCTCGATGCTGACCGTAAAGTTCGTGCCGTGGCGATCCTCGGATTCCCTGACCATCAGCGGCAGCCGCAGCGCGCGGCAACGCTCCTGCGTCAAGGTCAGGCAAATCAGGCCGCGACCGTGGCGCGCCATGAAATTGATGTCCTCCGGGCGGACGCAGGCCGCGGCCATGAGCAGGTCGCCCTCGTTTTCGCGTTCCTCGTCGTCCATGACGACGATCATTCGACCCTTGCGCAATTCGTCCAGCAGCTCGTCGATCGTGTTCATCGGGTTCCGCGCGCATCCAGCAGCCGCTCGAGATAGCGCGCGATCAGGTCGACCTCCAGGTTGAGTGCCTGTTCCGCTTCGAGCGCGGTGAGGGTCGTGACCGCGCGCGTATGCGGCACGAGATCGACGCTGAATCCAGCGCCCTCGACGTCGCCGACCGTCAGGCTGACGCCGTCGAGCGCCACCGAGCCTTTCCTCGCGATGTAGCGCGCGAGATCCGCTGGCGCCTCGATCCAGGCCCGCAGCGAACCGGAGACTTCCTCGGCCTGCCGGACCCGCGCGATGCCGTCGACGTGCCCGGTCACCAGGTGCCCGCCGAGCGAGTCGACGGCTGCCACCGCAGGCTCGAGATTGACCCGGCTGCCCGGAGCGAGCCGGCCGAGGGTCGTGCAGCGGAGCGTCGCGCCGGAGAGTTCCGAGTCGAAGCATCCGTCCCCGAGCGCAACGATCGTCAGGCAGACGCCGGACACGGCCACGCTGTCGCCAATGCGCCAGGCGCCGGCCGGCAGCCCTGCGGTGTCGATCCTGAGCCGGCGCGCGCCGTCATCACCGCCAACTTGCGCGATGCGGCCGATTCCCCTGACGATGCCGGTGAACATTCGTTTCGCCTCAGTGCCGGGGCCGCAGCCGGATCAGGAGGTCCCCGCCGATATCCTGCCGTTCGACGATCGAGAACTCGAGGCGTTCGGCCATCGTGGCTGGCGCCGGCAGCTCCGCCAGCGGGCGCGCTCCGCGCCCGAGCAGCGTCGGCGCCAGGTACAAGACGAGTTCGTCGGCGAGCCCCGCGGACAACAATGCGCCCGCAAGACCCGCCCCGCATTCCGCGAGCACCTCGTTGACCTGGCGCTCGGCAAGCAGCGCGAGCGCCGCAGCGAGGTCGATGCCGCCCGCCGCCGGCGCGACGGTCGCGACCTCGGCGCCCGCGGCGCGCAGCGCCGCCGCGCGTGCGGGATCTTCGGAGGCGCAGAGCACGAGCAACCGGCCGGGCGGTGCGACAATTCGCGCCCGCGGCGAAATCCGAAGCTGCGAATCCAGCACGACGCGAAGCGGTTGGCGTGTCGCGTCGGGCAGTCGCACGTCGAGCCGGGGATCGTCGCGGAGCACGGTGCCGCTGCCGGTCAGGACGGCCGACGAGCGCGCGCGCAGCCGCTGCACGTCGCTGCGCGCGGCTTCGCCCGTGATCCAGCGGCTTTCGCCGCCGGGAAGCGCCGTGCCGCCATCAAGGCTCGCCGCGAGCTTGACGACGACCCAGGGCCGGCCGCGCTCCATGCGCGAGACGAAGCCTGGATTGAGCTCCCGCGACTCGCGCTCCAGCACGCCGCCCTCCACCTCGATGCCGGCGGCGGCGAGCCGCGCGATGCCGCCACCGTCGACGCGCGGATTCGGGTCGCGCATCGCGTACACGACGCGACCGACGCCGGCGGCGACGAGCGCATCGGCGCATGGCGGGGTACGCCCATGGTGACAGCAGGGCTCGAGCGTCACGTAAGCCGTCGCGCCGCGCGCGGCGCTGCCCGCCGCAGCGAGCGCCAGCGCCTCGGCATGGGGACCGCCGGCGAACTCGTGCCATCCCTCCGCGAGCACGCGATCTCCGTCGGCGATCACGCAGCCGACGCGCGGATTCGGATCCGTCGTCCACAATCCGCGCCGGGCGAGGTCGAGCGCGCGCGCCATGTGGCGGACATCCCGCGGCAACGCTTCATTCATCGCTTGGTCCGCGGCTCGCGACCCTGCGCGGGCAGGAGCGACATCTGTCCGCCGGCCGGATTGCGCTGCCTGCTCTTGTCGAGCTGCTCGAGCTGCTCGCGGAACGAGTCCACGTCGTGAAAGCGGTGATAGACCGAGGCATAGCGAACGTATGCCACCTCGTCGAGTTGCCTCAACTCCTCCATCACGATCTCGCCGATCGTGCGCGACGCGACTTCGCGCTCGCCGAGGACGCGGAGCCGGTGTCCGATCCGCTCGATGGCGGACTCGACCTCGTCGCGCCCGACCGGCCGTTTCTCCAGCGCCTTCATGATCCCGCCGCGCAGCTTGCCCTCGTCGAACGGCTGGCGCGTCTGATCGTTCTTCACGACCTGCGGCATGACGAGTTCCGCCGTCTCGAACGTCGTGAACCGCTCGCCGCAGGACTGGCATTCGCGGCGGCGGCGGATCTGGTGTCCTTCGCCCGCGAGGCGGGAGTCCGTCACCTTCGTGTCGTCGTGGTTGCAGAACGGGCAGTGCACCGCCGTCCTCCGCGTGGGAGCTCAGGCGTAAACGGGATAGCGTCCGCAGATCGCGAGCACCGACTCGCGCACGCGCGCGATCGCGCCCTCGTCGCCCAACCCGTCGAGCACGTCGGCGATCCATCCGCCGACCTGCCGCGCCTCGCCGAGGCCGAAGCCGCGCGTCGTGATCGCGGGCGTGCCGATCCTGAGGCCGCTCGTGACGAACGGCGGGCGCGGGTCGTTCGGCACGGCGTTCTTGTTGACGGTGATGTGCGCGCGCCCGAGCGCGGCGTCGGCGTCCTTGCCGGTGTAGCTCCTGCCGATCAGGTCGAGCAGGAACAGGTGATTGTCCGTGCCGCCCGACACGATGCGATAGCCGCGATCCTGCAGCGTCGTCGCCATGGCGCGCGCATTGGCGACGACCTGCCGCTGGTAGGCCGCGAAATCGGGCGACAGGGCTTCGAGCAGGGCGACGGCTTTCGCCGCGATGACGTGCATCAGGGGCCCGCCCTGCGTGCCCGGAAAGATCAGCGAGTTGAGCTTCTTGTGCAGCTCGGGGTGCTCGCGCGCGAGGATCAGCCCGCCGCGCGGGCCGCGGAGCGTCTTGTGCGTCGTCGTGGTCACGACGTCCGCGATCGGCACCGGATTGGGATAGACCCCGCCCGCGACGAGACCGGCGACGTGCGCCATGTCAACGACGAACCAGGCGCCGATCTCATCCGCGATCGCGCGAAACCGGGCCCAGTCGACCACGCGCGAGTACGCGGAGAATCCCGCGAGGATCATCTTCGGACGGTGCTTGCGGGCGAGCGCCTCGACACCCGAGTAATCGATCTCGCCGGTCGCGGGATCGAGGCCGTACTGCACCGCGTTGAACAGCTTGCCCGAGAAATTCACTTTCGCGCCGTGCGTCAGGTGACCGCCGTGGTCGAGGCTCATGCCGAGCAGAGTTTCGCCCGGCGCGAGGAGCGCAAGATAGACCGCCGCGTTCGCCTGCGACCCGGAATGCGGCTGGACATTCGCGTATGCCGCACCGAACAGCTTCTTCGCGCGGTCAATCGCGAGTTGCTCGGCGACATCGACGTTCTCGCAGCCGCCGTAGTAACGCTTGCCTGGATAGCCTTCGGCGTACTTGTTCGTCAACACCGAGCCCTGGGCCTCGAGCACACGCGGGCTTGCGTAATTCTCCGAGGCGATGAGCTCGAGGTGCTCTTCCTGGCGCAGGCGCTCGGCGGCGATCGTCGCCGCGAGTTCAGGATCGAACTCCTTGATGTTCATGCCGCGCTCGAACATGGTAGCGGCGCAGTCTACCCGAACTGCCAAGGGAACCTCTGATTTACCCCAGCATGAGGCGCGTAACCCGCAGGGACCGGGCGATTTTCGTCCCGGGCTTCGTCGCTTGTCGCTCATGTATCACGATACACATCGCTCCTCGCTCCTTGCCGGGGACGAAAATCGCACGCGGTCGCGCCCATGCTGGGGTAAATCAGAGGTTCCTTACGCCGCCTCAATGAATGCCCGGACGACGCGGGTCCAGGCGCGCGCGAGATTCCGCCGGTTGTAGCCTCCGCCTCCGACGCCGAGGATTCGCCCTTCCGCGTAACGATCGGCGATCCCGCACAGCCGGGCGGCCGCGTGCCCGTGCGAGGCCTCGGTCAGGGAGAGATGCGTGATCGGATCGCCGCCGAGGCTGTCCGCGCCGCACTGGAACAGCAGAAACTGCGGCCGATGCCGCTCGAGATGCGCTTCGACGGCCGGCCATGCCGCGAGGAATTCCTCGTCGCCGGCTCCCGGCGGCAGCGGCAGGTTCAGTTTCGTTCCGCGCGCGGGGCCGATGCCCGCTTCCTCGGCCGCGCCGGTGCCGGGATAGAGGAAACGCCCGTCCTCGTGCAGGTCCGCGAAGACCACGTGGGGATCTTCCTCGAAACTGTAATAGACGCCGTCGCCGTGATGCGCGTCGATGTCGACGTAAGCGACGCGGGTAAGGCCGTGCTCGCGCTTCAGATGCTCGATGACCACGCCGCAATCGTTGAACACGCAGAATCCGGCCGCATGCCCCCGTCCGGCGTGATGCAGTCCCGCGATGGGGACGAACGCGCGCCTTGCGGCGCCGGTCATCAGCGCTTCCGTGGCGACGAGCGACGCGCCGACGACGTCGGCCGCCGCTTCGAAAACTCCTTTCCACGCCGGTGTGTCGCCGGCGTCCAGAAAGCCTTCGCCGGTCGCCGACTGTGCCTCGACCTGGTCGATGTACTCCGGGCGGTGGAAGAGCTCGAGCTCCGCGCGCGTCGCGGTGCGCGGCGCGAGCATGAGCACCTGGCGATCGAGACCCTGCGCGGCCAGCTCGCGGCAGAATGCCTCGTGCCGGTCCGGTCCGAAGGGATGTCCGTCGCCGAAGGCGTAGCGGGCGATCCGCTCGCCGGCCACGACGCAAGTGCCCGATCCGCCGTTCTGTGCCAAGCGATGCCGCCGCGCGAAAATGTCCATTCGAGCCTAGCACGGGCGGCGCCACTGCGTCTGGCGGCGGCGGCCCGCATCGCAGATAATCCGCGCCCCCCGGACCGGTCGGAACGCATGGCCCAGTACATTTATACGATGAACCGCGTGGGCAAGGTCGTGCCACCGAAGCGGCACATCCTGCGCGACATTTCGCTGTCCTTCTTTCCCGGCGCCAAGATCGGCGTGCTCGGCCTGAACGGCTCGGGCAAGTCGACGCTGCTGCGCATCATGGCGGGCGTGGATGCGGACATCGAGGGCGAGGCCCGGCCGCAGCCGGGTATCAAGGTGGGCCTGCTGCCGCAGGAACCCCTGCTCGACCCGGCGGCCGACGTGCGCGGAATCGTCGAAGAGTCGGTGAAGCCGGTCAAGGACGCGCTCGCGCGGCTCGAGCAGGTCTACGCGCTCTACAGCGAACCCGACGCGGACTTCGACAAGCTCGCCGCGGAACAGGGACAGCTTGAGGCTTTCCTCGCGACCGTCGACGGGCACAACCTGGAACGGCAGCTCGACATCGCCGCCGATGCGCTCCGCCTGCCGCCCTGGGACGCAAAGGTGTCGCAACTCTCCGGCGGCGAGCGCCGCCGCGTTGCGCTTTGCCGCCTGCTCCTGTCGAAGCCCGACATGCTCCTGCTCGACGAGCCGACGAATCATCTCGACGCGGAGTCGGTCGCCTGGCTGGAGAAATACCTCGAGCAGTATCCGAGCACCGTCATCTGCGTCACGCACGACCGCTACTTTCTCGACAACGTCGCCGGCTGGATTCTCGAGCTGGACCGTGGTCACGGCATTCCGTGGCAGGGCAATTACTCGTCCTGGCTGGAACAGAAGGAGCAGCGGCTCGCGCAGGAGGAGAAACAGCAGGAGGGGCTGCGGCGCACGCTCGCGCGTGAGCTCGAGTGGGTGCGCGCCAATCCCAAGGCGCGCCAGGCGAAGAGCAAGGCGCGCCTGCGGCAATTCGACGAGCTGTCGTCGGTCGAATTCCAGGCCCGC
Organism: Steroidobacteraceae bacterium; assembly: GCA_040878925.1. Lineage (GTDB taxonomy): Bacteria > Pseudomonadota > Gammaproteobacteria > Steroidobacterales > Steroidobacteraceae > SCUD01. Next base: position 124,551 of record JBBDLI010000015.1, read on the forward strand.
AACGAGACCAACGAAATCTATATCCCGCCCGGGCCGCGCCTCGGCGAGCTCGTGATCGAGGTCGAAGGCCTGCGCAAGGCCTACGGCGACCGCCTCCTGATCGACGACCTAACATTCCGCCTGCCGCCGGGCGGCATCGTCGGCATCATCGGCCCGAACGGCGCCGGCAAGACCACGCTCTTCCGGATGCTGACGGGCGGCGAGAACCCCGACGCCGGGACGATACGGACGGGCCCCACGGTCTGCATCGCGCACGTGGACCAGTCGCGGGACCGGCTGGACGGCTCGAAGACCGTCTGGCAGGAGATCTCCGGGGGCCAGGACATCATCAAGGTCGGCAGCTACGAAACCCCCTCGCGCGGCTATGTCGGGCGCTTCAATTTCCGCGGCAACCAGCAGCAGCAGCAGATCGGCGAGCTGTCGGGCGGCGAGCGGAACCGCGTGCACCTCGCCAAGCTCCTGCGGAGCGGCGCCAACGTGCTCCTGCTCGACGAGCCGACCAACGATCTTGACGTCGAAACGCTCCGCGCGCTCGAGGAGGCCCTGTTGAATTTCCCGGGCTGCGCGGTCGTGATCTCGCACGACCGCTGGTTCCTGGACCGCATCGCGACCCACATCCTGGCATTCGAAGGCGACAGCGAGGTGGTCTGGTTCGAAGGCAATTACCAGGAGTACGTCGCGGATCTCAGGCGGCGCAAAGGCGAACTGGCGGATCAGCCGCACCGGCTGCGGTACAAGCCGTTGCACGCTTGAGGGCTTACGCTGGCAAACATTTCCGCTAGACTGGAAGCGATCGAACTCCGGGGAATCGCGTGGCGGTCTACATCGACTCGGCGGGACGCCTGCATCACGACCAGGAAAGCGGTCTCGCGCTGCATTGCCCGCACTGCCAGGTCCTGGCGCACATCACGCCGGTCTCCGTGCCGGACTTCAACGCGGTCCAGCAGCACAAGCCGGCACAGGTCGGCCTCGTCTATCGTTGCGAGTCCTGCAACGCACCGATCTTCCTGCGTTTCTCGGTCAAACTCTATGCCGGCAGCCGCGTCGAGCTCGCGCCCAGCTTCGTCGAGCTGGAGCGCCCGCGCGAGCGCTTCAATTTCACTCACCTGCCGGAAGAGGCCGAGACGCTCCTGAAGGAGGCGTTCGCCTGCTTCGGGGCGGCCTGCTACAACGCATTCGCCTCGATGTGCCGGCGCGTGGCCCAGTGTGCGTTCGCGGATCTCGGCGAAGACGGCAAGCTCGAGCTTTACGACGAGCTTGCGAACATCCGCCGGCTCGCAGAACTTGACGAGGAATCGTTCGCCGTCGTCAGGAAGGTGCTCTTCGACGTGGATTTGCCGGGGCGCTCGAATATTCCCGTCGTCGATGCCTACCAGGCGGGCGTCCTGCTCGAAGTGATCAAGGATCTTCTCTACCAGGCCTATGTGCGCCGCGGCCGCCTGCAGCAGGCGATGATGGTGCGGCGTTATTTCTCCGAAGACGAGTCGAAAGTCACGCCGCTGCCCGGCGTGCGCACCTGAAACCACGCCTCAGCCGACCCAGACCCGCGCGTTCCTGAAGATCCGCATCCAGCCGCTGTCCTCGCGCGCGTCCGCGGGATGCCAGGAATTCTGGAGCGTTCGGAAAACCCGCTCGGGATGAGGCATCAGGATCGTGACCCGGCCGTCGTCCGTAGTCAGCCCCGCAACTCCCTGGGGCGAACCGTTCGGATTCGCGGGATAGCGCGTCGCCACGCGGCCCCGGTTGTCCACGAAGCGCATGACGGCCTGCGCGCCGGCCGCGCGCTCATCGGCGGCGCTCCGGAATTCCGCCCTGCCCTCGCCGTGCGCGACCGCGATCGGCAGTTGCGACCCGGCCATGCCCATGAAGAACACCGAGCGCGTGTCGCCAATCTTGACCATCGAGAGCCGGCCTTCGAATTGCTCCGAACGATTGCGCCGGAAGCGGGGCCATCGCTCCGCGCCGGGTATCAGCTCGGCGAGCGCCGCGAGCATCTGGCAGCCATTGCAGACGCCGAGCGTGAATCGGTCGGGGAGCCCGAACCAGGCCTCGAACAAGCCGCGCGCACGGGCATTGAACAGGATCGACTTGGCCCAGCCCTCGCCGGCGCCGAGGACATCGCCGTAACTGAATCCGCCGCAGGCGACGAGGCCATGGAAGCCCTCGAGCGTCGCGCCGCCGTCGATCAGGTCCGTCATGTGCAGGTCGACGGCCGTGAAGCCGGCGCGATCGAAGGCGGCGGCCATCTCGACCTGGCTGTTCACGCCCTGCTCGCGGAGGACCGCGACGCGCGGCCTGCTGCCTGCCGTGATCATCGGCGCGGCGATGTCGTCCTCGGGATCGTAAGTGAGTCGCCAGGCGAGGCCCGGATCGTCATCGTCGAGGCGCGCATCGCGCTCCTCGTCCGCGCAGGCGGGCTCGTCGCGAAGCCGCTGCATCCGCCAACTGGTCGCGGACCAGATTTCACGCAGCCGCACGCGGTCCTCGTCGAGCAGCACGCTTCCGGCGGCCGAGATGCGGATCCGCCGCCCGGCCACGACCTTGCCGATCGGCCGTGAAAATTCCGCAAGTCCATGCCGCGCGAGCACGGCCCCGATGCGTTCGACGTCGGAGGCCCTCGCTTGCAGGACAGCGCCGAGCTCTTCGCTGAAGAGCGCGGCGACGGGTTTTTCGATCGCGCCGAGTTCGATGTCGATGCCCGTCCTTCCCGCGAAAGCCATTTCGACCAGTGTGACCGCGAGCCCGCCGTCCGACCGGTCGTGGTAGGCGAGCACGAGGTCCGCATCCCGCAATTCGCGGATCGCGGCGAAGAATGAAACGAGGCGCGCCGCGTCGTCGACGTCAGGCACGACGTCGCCGACCTTGCCGTACACCTGCGCGAGGCAGGATCCGCCGATACGATCGCGGCCCCCGCCCAGATCGAGGAGCAGCAGCACGCTGGGGCCCGCTGTCGTATCGAGTACCGGAGTCAGCGTGCGCCGCGCGTCCGCCACCGGGGCGAAAGCGCTCACGACGAGCGCAAGCGGCGCGATGACTGATCGCTCGCTGCCCTCCGCACGCCAGGTCGAGCGCATCGACAGCGAATCCTTGCCGACGGGAATCGCGATGCCGAGGGCCGGGCAGAGTTCCAGGCCGACAGCTCGCACCGTGTCATACAAGTCGGCGTCCTCGCCCGGCTCGCCGCAGGCGGCCATCCAGTTTGCCGAGAGTTTGACGTCACCCAACTGCCGCACGTCGGCGGCCGCGATGTTCGAGATCGCCTCGCCGACCGCCATGCGGCCGGATGCGGGCGCGTCGAGCAGCGCGATCATGGGCCGTTCACCGAGCGCCATGGCCTCGCCGCGCGAGCCCCTGAGCCCCGACAGCGTGACGGCGACGTCGCTGACCGGGACTTGCCAGGGGCCGACCAGCGGATCGCGGCTGATCAGTCCGCCGACGGACCGGTCGCCGATCGTCACGAGAAAACCCTTGTCGGCGATCGCCGGCAGGGACAGCAAGCGCTGGAGGGTTTCAGCGACCTCGAGCCGGGACGCGTCGAAGCCGTCCCCGGCACGCGCGCGACGCCGGGCGTCCCGCCGCATGCGCGGTGGCCGGCCGAGGAGATCGGAAACGGGCATGTCCACCACGAGCTCGCCCGAGCGCGCATCCCGCACGACGAGCCTGCCGTCGTCGCTCGCATGGCCGATGACCGCGTGCGGACAGCGCTCGCGCCGGCACAAGGCGACGAACGCGTCGAGTTGCTCCGGCGCGAGCGCCAGCACGTAGCGTTCCTGCGCCTCGTTGCACCAGATCTCGAGCGGCGACATGCCGGGCTCGTCGCTCGGCACCTCGGCGAGATCGATGCGCCCGCCGCCCGTGGCTACCACCTCGGGCACGGCATTCGAAAGTCCGCCGGCACCGACGTCATGGATCATGAAGATCGGGTTGCCCTCGCCCATCGCCCAGCAGGCGTCGATGACCTGCTGCGCGCGCCGCTGCATTTCCGGATTGCCGCGCTGCACCGACGCAAAGTCGAGCTGCTCGCTGCCGACGCCGCTGCCCCGGGACGACGCCGCGCCGCCGCCGAGGCCGATCAACATCGCCGGGCCGCCGAGCAGGACGAGCGGTGCGCCCGCGGGCACCGGCTTCTTGTGGACATGTATGCGCCGCACGCTGCCGAGTCCGCCTGCGATCATGATCGGCTTGTGAAAGCCCCGCACGACGCCATCGCCATCGCCGGCGAGCTGCAACTCGCAGGTGCGGAAGTAACCGAGGATGCCTGGCCGTCCGAACTCGTTGTTGAACGCCGCCGCGCCGATCGGGCCTTCCAGCATGATGTCGAGCGCAGAGGCGATGCGCGCCGGGCGGCCGTGATCCGATTCCCAGGGCTGCACGAATTCCGGGATGCGGAGATTCGACACGGTGAATCCGACGAGGCCCGCCTTCGGCTTCGCGCCGCGGCCGGTCGCGCCTTCGTCCCGGATCTCGCCGCCGGATCCGGTCGCCGCGCCCGGAAACGGCGAGATCGCGGTCGGGTGGTTGTGGGTCTCGACCTTGATCAGGATGTCGACCGGCTCCTCGTGCCAGCCATATTCGCGGTGCGCGGTGGAAGGAAAGAATCGCGCGCCGCGGGCTCCCTCGAGCACGGCGGCATTGTCGCTATACGCGGAGAGCACGCCGCCCGGACTGCGCTCGTGCGTGTGGCGGATCATCGCGAACGGCGAAAGCGGCGCTGCGGCGCCGTCGATGCGCCAGTCCGCGTTGAATATCTTGTGGCGGCAATGTTCGCTGTTCGCCTGCGCGAACATCATCACCTCGACGTCGGTCGGGTCGCGCCCGAGGCGCGCAAACACGTCGGCGAGATAGGCGATTTCATCGTCCGACATCGCGAGTCCGAGCTCCGAGTTCGCGCGCGCGAGCGCCTCCCGGGGCTCGTCGCCGAGCACGATCCGCCCGAGCGGACCGCGCGAGTGCGTGGCGAAGAGCCGCCCGGCCTCCGCCGCATCCGGCATCAGGGACTCCGTCATCGGATCGAAGAGCGGAGCCGCGAGAGTCGCGAGCGCGGCCGGCGTCACGTCCGGGTCGACCGCGATCCGCCAGGCCTTCCCGCGCTCGATGCGATGCACGGCCGCGAGCCCGCAGACTCGCGCGATGTCGGTCGCCTTCGACGACCAGGGCGAAATCGTTCCCGGCCGCGGCACGGTGAGCAGCAGCCGGCCCTCGCCTTCACGCGGCGCCCCCTGCGCGTCGTGATCGAGGAGCCGCTCGAGAACCGTCAACTCGACAGGCGTCAGCTCGCCCTCGGTCTCGACGAAATGCAGGAAATCGACGGTGACGCTGCGGACCGCGGGCTCCATGCGCCGGAGCGCCGCGAGCAATCTCTCGATCCGGAATGGTGAAAGTGCCGGCGCGCCTCGGAACAGCAGCATCAAGCCGTCAGCGCTTCACGCCCGGATCGTTGCCGGCGGGATACAGGGCGACGGGAAACTGCGCAACATTGCCGCCTTCGAGCACGCTGATCTTGCTGACGCCCTGCTTGGGGACCTCGTCGATGCGGATGATCGCGTGCAGCGGCAGGTAGCTCCGCTTGACGCCGGCGAACTCGGACTTGATCCGTTCTTCCGACGGATCGAGTACGACGCTGCTGCGCTCGCCGAAGACCAGTTCCTCGACTTCGACGAAGCCGAAAAGCCCGCCATGGCTGACCTTACGGGCGTAGATCTCGTAGACCTTGCCCTGGTTGACGAAGACGATCCTGAATATGTGACTTGCGGCCATGATCGGAGTGGGGGTCGCCCTGCCGTGGGCGCGTTATTATAGCGGCCCAACGAGGCGTGATGTGCGATGGCGCTTAGGCTGAAAATTGTCAGCGACAACGCGGCGACGGCCGGCAAGCACGCGCGCTGGACCTTCGGCGTCAATGGCGGCCGCATCGGGCGCCATGCGAACAACGACTGGGTGCTCAGGGATCCGGAGCGCTATGTTTCCGGCCGCCACGCCGAGATCGAGCATCGCGGCGGAACCTGGTGGCTCAGGGACACGAGCACTAACGGGACATTCGTCAACGACGCCGACGAGGCGCTCGGGCCGGATCGCCCCCATCAGCTCGCGCAAGGCGATCATTTCCGCATCGGCGAGTACGAGATCGAGGTCGAGATCTCCGGCGGCAACGATTTTCCGCCTCAGGAAGCGATTGCGATGAGCGACGCCGACCTCGACGCGTCCTTCGAAGTGAAGTCGTTCATCTCGACCGGCCGGCGCGAGCGCGAGGCGCAGGCCCGCCGGCGTGCAGAACCGACACCCGCGCCGGCGCCGGCGCCGGCACGCGCCGCGGCGGCCGCGCCCGCCGCTCCGGTCCCGCCGCCCGCGGCGGCGCCATCGTCCGCCGCGCCGGTCGCTTCCGCGCGCGCGCGCGAGGACCAGGAGTTGTGGCCCGGCCTCGTCGCGCTCTGCAAGGGTGCGGGCATCGATCCGCTCGCGCTTCCCGCAGAAATGCGCTCCTCGGCCCTGCAACAGGCAGGACAACTCCTGCGCGAGACACTCGTCGGCTTTACCGAGCTCGCGCGGACCCGCGCGGATTTCGCGAGCGAGTTCGGCATTTCCTCCGGCGCACGCCGGCGCGACGCGACGAGCCCGCTGGTGCAGATCGCCGCCGTCGAACAGATTCTCGAGCTGATGCTGGCCGGCCGCGGCCCCGGCGACTCTCGCGCCATTGACGAGATCCGCGGCCAATTCACGCGCGCACGCAATCACGAGATTGCGATCGCCGCGGCGCTCCGCGATGCGCTCGCCGCGGTCTTCGAGAAACTGAATCCCGAAGTGCTCGAGGAGCAATTGGGCCGGCGCGCGCGCGGCGTCGTCGGCACCGATTTGCAGGCGCGGCTGTGGAACCGCTACCAGGAACTCTTCCGTGCGACGGTGCAGGCGGGCGATGCCGGGTTGCCGGCGGTTTTCGTGGTCGCGTTCGCGCGTGCTTACGAGTCGATCACAGCCGGCGGGCGGGCGCGCGATCCGGGGGACCGCGAAGACTGATTGGCGGAGAGGGTGGGATTCGAACCCACGAATACCTTGTGGGTATTACTGGAATTCCAGTCCAGCGCCTTCGACCGCTCGGCCACCTCTCCCGGGCGGCGAAGCCTACCGGACGACTGCAGTCGCGGCAACCGTTCAGGGGCTCTGCGTCTGCGGGCGCCCCGTGCCGTAAGGCGGCGGATGATCGAGGCAGCGGCCGGGTTCGGGCGGAAGCTCCGGCACCTTGACTTCGGGAATTCTGAGAGCATTCCGCATATCCGGTAGGTCGGCGCCCGCGGGCACGCGTAACGGCTCCATCTGCCGCGCGGAATGATACGGCTGGGCCTCATCGCAGCCGGTGTGGGCATCGGGAAGCCAGCCACAACCGGCGATCGGCAGCGCGGCCGCAAGCCAGGCCAGGCGTTTCACTCGATTCCTCATTCGATTACCCCGGCGCGGCGCATGGCCGCGAGCAACGTCCCATGATGAGCATCCGAAAGGCCAACGAGCGGCAACCGGATGCCCGCGCCGATCAGGCCGAGCCGGCCGAGCGCCCACTTGGCGGGAATCGGATTCGACTCGAGAAAGAGCGCAGTGTGAAGACCCGCCAGCCGCTCGTCGAGTTCCCTTGCGCCGTCCTCGTCGTCCAGCAAGGCCGCTTCGACCATCTCGTGCATCAGGCGCGGCGCGACGTTGCCGGTTACCGTGACGACGCCCTGCGCCCCCGCGCCGATCAGCTCGCGGCAGGTCGCGTCGTCGCCAGAAAGCAGCAGGAAGTCGTCGCCGCAGCGCTCGAGTATCTCGGCGCCGCGCGCGATGCTGCCGGTCGCCTCCTTGATGCCGATGACCTGCGGATGCCCCGACAGCCGCTCGACGGTTTCGGGCAGGAGATCGCAGGCCGTTCGCGAAGGCACGTTGTAGAGAATGAGCGGCACGCTCGCCGCGTCGGCGATCACGCTGAAATGCCGGTACAGGCCCTCCTGCGTCGGGCGGTTGTAATAAGGTGTGACCACGAGCACGCCGTCGGCGCCCGCTTCGCAGGCCGCGCGGGTTCGCTCCACGGCTTCGGCAGTCGAGTTGCTGCCCGAGCCGGCGATCACGGGCAACCGGCCGCCGATTCGCTGAACCGCGATCTGCAGGAGCTCAGCGGCTTCCGCCGCGGTGACCGTCGCCGATTCGCCCGTCGTGCCGCCGATCACGAGGCCGTCGCTGCCTTCGCGCGCGTGCCAGTCGAGCAGCCGCCCGAACGCGACATGATCAATGTCGCCGGACTCCGTCATCGGCGTCACGAGTGCAACCAGGCTGCCGCGGAACATGTTACCCCCCGGCCGAACGGCCGGCACCGGAGGCGGGATCGTACTTGCGCACGCCTCCGCCGCGCAAGATACGCGGGACCCGCGATATCATCGCTTCGACGATCCCGGTACACTCCGCGGACGCCTCCGCTCTTTCCCGCATGAAACAATTCATCGCAATTTCGGCCATCGGCGACGATCGCATCGGTCTGGTCCACGATCTCTCGAAGGTCGTCGCGGACTGCGGCGGAAGCATCAGCGAGAGCCGGATGACGGCGCTGGGCTCCGATTTCGCGATGCTCCTGCTGGTCGCCGGAAACTGGCATTCGATCGCAAGGATCGAGACCGACCTCGGCAAGCTCGCCGAGACGTCGGGCATAACGATCCAAGTGCGCCGAACCGTGCAGCGGCCCGTGCGCGAGGACATGGTGCCGTACTCGGTCGACGTGGTCTGCATCGACCAGGCCGGCATCGTCTCGGGCCTTTCCGGTTTTTTCGCAGCGCGCGGCATCGACATCGGGGAGCTCTCAACGCGCGGTTACGCGGCCGCGCATACCGGCGCGCAGATGTTTTCCGTCTACATGGTCATCAACGTGCCGTCCCGGATTCACATCGGGGCGCTCCGCGAAGAGTTCATGGACTTCTGCGACCAGATGAACCTCGACGCGATCCTCGAGCCGGTCAAGAGCTGACACGCGGATGCACCACCGAGGGCATTCTCGGAATCTCCACGGACACGCTCGAGTCGCATCGCCGTTTCCGGGAGAAGATGAAGTTTCCGAAGCGCATGAACATGTATGGCAGAAAGATGATGGGAATCGAGCGCAGCACCTTTCTCATTGACGCCACTGGCACGCTTCGCCGCGAGTGGCGCAAGGTGCGCGTGGCGGGTCACGCCGCGGAGGTCCTCGCGGCGGCCCGCGAGCTTTGATCCGGTCATGCTGAAGAACCGGCCTGCGAAAGGTGCCCGCCGCGCTTTCGTGCTCGACACGAACGTGCTGATGCACGATCCGGCGGCGGTATTCCGCTTCGAAGAGCACGACGTCTATCTGCCGATGGGCGTGCTCGAAGAGCTCGACGCCGGCAAGAAGGGACTCTCCGAATCGGCGCGAAACGTCAGGCAGGTCACTCGTTTTCTCGACGAGCTGATGGCAAACGCGACCAAGGAGCAGATCGACCGCGGGCTCGAGCTGCCGACGGGCCGCTCCGGCAATCACGGCAAGAAGCCGCCGACCGGACGGCTTTTCTTCCAGACACGGCGGCTTGCCGCAGGCCTGCCCGACACGCTTCCGGGCCACGGCATCGATAACGCACTACTCGGCTACACGCTCGCGCTGCAGATGGAGCTGCCCGGCACGCGCGTCACGCTGGTTTCCAAGGACATCAATCTGCGCATCAAGGCGGCGATCCTCGGCGTTCACGCGGAGGACTATTACAACGACCGCACGATCGAGGACGCCGATCTGCTGTTCACCGGCGTCACGGCCCTGCCGGCGGATTTCTGGGAGACGCACGGCAACAATGTCGAGTCCTGGCACGATCAGGCGCGCACGTTCTATCGCGTGCGCGGCCCGCTGGTGCGCGAATGGCATCCGAACCAGTTCCTGTACGACAACTCCGCCGATGCCTTCGAGGCGGTCGTGCGTTCGATCGACGACGAGATCGCGACGCTCGAGGTCACGCAGGACTTCCGCAGCGAGCGGCACGCTGTGTGGGGAATCGTGGCGCGCAATCGCGAGCAGAACCTCGCGTTCAACCTGCTGCTCGACCCGGATATCGATTTCGTCACGATCCTCGGCCCCGCCGGGACCGGCAAGACACTGCTGACGCTTGCGGCCGGCCTGGTGCAGACGCTCGAGACGAATCGATTCAGCGAAATCATCATGACTCGCGTCACCATTCCCCTCGGCGAGGACATCGGATTCCTTCCGGGGACCGAAGAGGAAAAGATGGAGCCCTGGATGGGCGCGCTGATGGACAACCTCGAAGTGCTCACGCAGGGACAGGAAGGCGGAAGCTGGGGCCGCGCCGCGACGCAGGACCTGCTGCGCCACCGCATCAAGATTCGTTCGCTGAACTTCATGCGCGGGCGGACGTTCCTGAACCGCTACCTGATCCTCGACGAGGCGCAGAACCTGACCTCGAAGCAGATGAAAGCGCTCGTCACGCGCGCAGGTCCCGGGACCAAGCTCGTCTGCCTCGGCAACATCGCGCAGATCGACACCCCCTACCTCACCGAGACGACCTCCGGCCTGACCTACGTCGTCAATCGCTTCCGCGGCTGGAAGCATGCCGGACACGTGACACTGGTGCGCGGCGAGCGCTCGCGGCTCGCCGATTTCGCTTCGGAAGCGCTTTGAGGCCCAAGGCCGGCGAACCATGCGATCGGCGCGCGGTCGAACCCGCAACTCCGCCAGGATCGACGCAATGCGCGCTCTGCTGATCGTCATTTCCCTGCAACTCGGCATTGGCGCGGCGCCGGCCGCGGCCCAGACGACCACCGGCGACCTGCCGGACATCGGCACACCCGCCACGACGACGCTTTCCCTGATCGACGAGTACAAGATCGGGCTGATGATCGTGCGGAGCCTGCGCGACGCGGGGCAGATCGTCGAGGATCCGGAGATCACGGAGTACCTTCAGTCGCTCGGCTTGCGACTCGCAAGCCAGGCCCACGAAGGGGCGCACCGATTCACCTTTTTCGCGATCAAGGATTCGGGCATCAACGCCTTCGCGCTCCCAGGCGGATTCATCGGCGTCAACGCAGGCCTCGTGACCGCGACGCGAAGCGAGGCGGAGCTTGCGGGCGTGCTCGCGCACGAAATCGCGCACGTGACGCAGCGGCACATCGCGCGCTCGATGCAGAATGCGGGCCGCGCCAACCTCGCCTCGGCCGCCGCTATCCTCGCGGCGATCCTGATCGGCGCGACGACCGGCGTCCCGAGCGACGCGGTGCTCGGAACGGTGACCGCCGCACAGGGCCTCGCGGCCCAGAGCCAGATCAATTTCACGCGGGCGAACGAGAGCGAGGCGGATCGCGTCGGAATCGGGATCCTGGCCGCTTCCGGATTCGATCCGGTCGCGATGCCCGAATTCTTCGCCACCATGCAGCAACGCGCGGGCAGCGGAGGGAGGAACATCCCCGACCTGCTCCGCACCCACCCGGTCACCAGCGAGCGCATCGCCGAGACCCGCGATCGCGCCAACCGCCTCGAGCGGCCCCGCACGCCCGACAGCACGAGCTACGCGCTGATCCGCGAGCGCCTGGAGATCGAGACGCTGTCGCCGGAGGTCTCCGTCCGCGACCTGTATCCCACGGCGAAGAGCGCGGATTTTCCGTCGACCGACGGCGAGCAGTACGGACGCGCGCTTGCCCTGATGCACGCGGGAACGCCGGGAGAAGCGATACCCGCCCTCGAAACGCTCCGGGACCGCCGTCCCGACGTCACGCTCTATCACACGGCGCTCGGGCAGGCGCAACTCGCTGCCGGCCGGACGGCGGCGTCACGAGCGACGCTCGAGAACGCCATGAAACTCTTTCCGCGCAGCGTGCCGGTGACGATGCGCTACGCCGAGACCCTGATGCGCGACGGCGATCCGAGCCGCGCGCACGAGGTGCTCCTCGACCTGTTCAACAACGTGCCGCCGTCGGCGGAACAGGCGCGGTTCACCGCGATCGCCGCCAACGCAGCGGGCGACATCGCGGATTCCTACTACTACATGTCCGAGTTCCACGTCATCAGCGGAGACCTTTCGCTCGCGATCAACCAGTTGCGCCTCGCGCAGGCCGTGCCGGGGCTCAATTCCGTGCAGCGCGAGCGCTTCGACGCCCGGATCCGCGAGCTCCAGGAGTACCTGCCGAAGGGCAGGCGCGCGCGCGAGCTGGCGGAACCCGCGAGTCCCGATCCGGACCGCCGCGGCGACAGTTAGAATCGCCGCGGAACCCGAAGCAACGGAATGCCGATGACACTGGTCCATCGCGCCGCGGCCGGCGCACTGCTCGTAATGGTTCTTTCCGGTTGCGCCACCACCGGCGCGACCACGCCCGGCGATCCGCTCGAGCGCATGAACCGCGCGACTTACCGCTTCAACGATGCCGTCGACCGCGCGGTGCTGAAGCCCGTTGCGACGGGCTATCGCAATCACGTGCCCCAGTTGATCCAGACCGGTGTCGACAACTTCCTCGACAACCTGGCGTATCCGACGACGATCGTCAACGATTTGCTGCAGCTCAAGATCAAGGACACGCTCATCGACCTGGGCCGTTTTGCGGTCAACACGACGCTCGGAATCGGCGGACTGCTGGACCCGGCATCGAGATTCGGCATCCCGCGCAACGACGAGGATTTCGGCCAGACGCTCGGCCGCTGGGGCGTGCCCGCCGGCCCCTACGTCGTGTTGCCGTTCTTCGGTCCTTCGACGGCGCGCGACGCGCCGTCGATCCTGGCCGACGCCCAGACCGATCTGCGCTTCGCGCTCGATCTGGACTCGACGACCGAGTGGGGGCTCGCCGGATTGTCTTTCGTGAATCGCCGCGCCGAGCTTCTGCCCTTCGACGCGTCATTCGATTCCGCCTACGATCGCTACGCCTTCATTCGCGATGCCTGGCTGCAGCGCCGGGAGTATCAAGTGCGGGACGGCGAGGTGACGGATGAGATTCCGCTCGAAGAGCTGGAGGAGCTCGACAAGGAACTGGAAGAGGATGGGAGGCTGGAGGAATCGGCGGAACCGGAGGAGACCGCGCCGCCCGGCGATACGCAGGTTCAGCCGCCGCCTGCCGCGGCCGGCGCGAGCAGCTCCGACACGTCGCTGATGCCCGCAAGCGCCGCGATGGCGGGCGGCACGTTGCGATAGCTGAGTGCCCTCCCCGCTTGGCGCGCCGCGATCGACCATTCGAGCAGCAGCGCGAGTCCCGCGCTGTCGACCCGCTCGACCTTCGCCAGATCGATCTCCGCCTGCTTCAGGGCGCCGAACGCCGCGTCGCCCTCTGCGAGCATGCGCGCGGCGTCGTCGAAGCCGAGGCCGCCGCGCAGCTCGAAGCGCCCCGGCCCCAGCGCCGCGAGCGCGGCCGGCTGGGCAGCTTCGTCAGCGCGCCGCCGTCTTCGCGCCACCGCGATTCTCCTTTTCGAGCCGCTCGATGAGCGCCTGGAACCCACGCTGATCGATTTCCGCCCCGACGTCATTGCGGAAGTTGCGCACGTAGGAGATGCCCTCGATCGTGACGTCCCAGGCTTTCCAGCCCTCGGGCGTCGCGCGGAGCGTGTAGTTGACGGGCACGCGCGTGCCGTTGCTGCGCTTCACCTCGGTCCTGACGGTCGCCTGCCCGCTCGACAGGTCGCCGCGGAATGGCAGGACTTTCATGCGATCCGCGGTGAACTCGGCGAGCGCCGAGCCGTAATTGCGGAGCAGCGACTGGTAGAACGCGTCGACGAACCGCTGCCGCTCCTCGGGCTTCGCGTTCCGCCAGTACTTTCCGAGGACGAGCCGCGCCGAGTAATCGGTGTCGAAATGCGGCAGCAGGATCTCGTCCACGAGCGTGCGCACGCGGGCCGGGTCCTTGCGCGCCTGTTCCCGATCGGCATCGAGCGCCTCGAGCAGCTCGCGCGCCGCCGTTTCGATGAGTTCCTGCGGCGCGGGCCCCGGAATGCTTTCTGCCGCGAGCGCGCCGCCTGCCATCACGACCGGCGCGAGCAGCGAACAGATGAGAATGGCGAAACGTCGCGTCATTGCGTGGCTTCCTCCGCGGATCCTTCCGCAGGCTGTTGTTCTGCCGCCCTCGAGAACAGGAACTTGCTGATCAGGTTCTCGAGCACGATGGCGGACTGCGTGAACTGTATTTGATCGCCGTCGGCAAGAAAGGTTTCCGAGCTTCCGGGGCCGATTCCGAGGTACTGGCCGCCCAGCAGCCCGGCGGTGAGGATGCCCGCGTCGCTGTCATCGGGAATGCGGTCGTATGACGAGCCGATGCGGAGCGTCACGCGGGCCCGGTATTCCTTGAAATCGTATTCGATCGATTCGACCCGGCCTACCGTCACGCCCGACATCGATACCGGCGCGCCGGGTTTCAGTCCGCCGATCTGCTCGAACGTGGCCGTCAGCCGGTAGCCGTCGTCGCCGAGCCCGAACTCGCGGCTCGTGATCTGGGTGACGAGAAAGAAAAGCGCCGCGAAGCCGAGCAGCACGAACAGCCCGGTTCCCAGCTCGATGGCGCGCGTCTGGCGCATGGCGGACTCCTTAGAGCATGACCGCGGTCAGCATGTAGTCGAGCAACAATACGCTGACCGATGAAATCACGACGGTCCGCGTCGTCGCCCTGCCCACGCCCTCCGCGGTCGGCACGGAATGATATCCCTCGTAGACCGCGACGAGGCTGCAAGCGACGCCGAAGACGACGCTTTTCAGCGCGCCCTCCATGACGTCGTCGAACTCGACCGCGTCGCGCATCTGCGACCAGAACTGGCCGGCGTCGACGCCCATGAGCTGCACGCCGACGAGCTGGGCGCCATAGATGCCGATCATGCTGAAGATCGCGGCCAGGAGCGGCATCGCGATCACGCCGCCGAGGAAGCGCGGCATCACGACTCGCCGCACGGGGTCGACCGCCATCATCTCCATCGCCGCGAGCTGGTCCGTGGCCCGCATCAGGCCGAGCTCCGAAGCGAGCGCCGTGCCGGCGCGGCCGGCGAATAGGAGCGCCGTGATGACCGGCCCGAGCTCCTTCAAGAGCCCGAGCGCGGCCGCCGTGCCGAGCGATTCCTCGGATCCGAAGCGCTGGAGCAGGTCGAAGCCCTGGAGGCCCAGCACCATTCCGACGAAGAGACCCGACAGCATGATGATCACGAGCGAAAGCGCGCCGGCGTTGTGCACCTGCTCCACCACCAGGCCGAAGCGCAGCAAGGCGCGCGGAGTCTCGGCCGCGAGGCGCCCGGCGAAGTTCGCGTAGGCGCCGAGCGCGCTCAGCGCGTCGAGGGTACTCTCGATCAGCTCGCGGGCTATCGGCGCCGGCATTCAGCGCGCCTGCCGCAATTGTTCGACGTATTCCGGCGCCGGATAGTGGAACGGCACCGGCCCGTCCGGCAGCCCGTGCATGAACTGGCGCACGTCATCCCTGTCGCTGCCTGCGACAGCAGCGGGCGGGCCGCTCGCAATGATGCGGCCGCCCGAGAGCAGGTGGCAGTAATCCGCGACGGCGGTTATTTCGCGGACGTCGTGCGACACGACGATGCTCGTCAGGCCGAGCGTGTCGTTCAGGCGCCGAATGAGCCTGAGCACCACCCCCATCGAGATCGGATCGAGCCCGACAAACGGCTCGTCGTAGATGAGGAGATCCGGATCCATCACAATTGCGCGCGCGAGCGCGACCCGGCGCGCCATGCCGCCCGACAGCTCGGCCGGCATCAGCCAGGCGGCGCCGCGAAGGCCGACCGCCTGCAGTTTCGTCAGGACGACGTGGCGCAGCAGCCGCTCGGGCAGGCGCGTGTGCTCGCGGAGCGGAAACGCGATGTTCTCGTAAACGCTGAGATCCGTGAGCAAGGCGCCGTTCTGGAACAGCATTCCCATGCGCCGGCGCATCCGATAGATTTCGCGCCGCGAAAGCGTGGAAACGTCCTTTCCCTCGACCTCGACGAGGCCCCGCTCGGGCCGCAGCTGGCCGGTGATCAGGCGGAGCAGCGTGGTCTTGCCGCTCCCGCTCGGGCCCATGACGGCAGTGACCGAACCACGCGGAAAGTCGAGATCGACGCCGTCGAAGATGATGCGGCGTCCCACCGTGTAATGCAGGCCGCGCACGATCACGGCGGCTTCGCGACGCGCTGCGGCTGTCAAGTCGCGGATCCGCCGGGCACGGCCCTCAGGCCGCGGCCTGTTCCATCGCGGCCTGGTAGCTGCCGTCGCGCGCGAGGCCATTGAGCTTCGCGCGCCGCAGGAAGGCACGCTGAGCCGCCGCGACATTGCCAGGAATGCCGCGCCAGGCATCGAGCGTGCTCTGCTGGAGGGCCCGCCCGTAGCTGAACGAGAGTTGCCACGGCAGGCCGTGAACGCGATTCATCAATGAGAGATGCAGGGTTGCCTCGGCTTCGCTCTGGCCCCCAGACAGAAACGCAATGCCGGGCACGGCCGCCGGAACGCGCCGGCGCAGGCAACGCACGGTCGCGTCGGCCACCTGCGGCGGCTGCGCCTGTTTGGGACATTTCTTGCCCGCGATGACCATATTGGGCTTCAGCACCATGCCCTCGAGGCGCACGCGGTGGCGAAACAGCGCGTCGAATACCGTCTCGAGCGTCGCGTCCGTCACGTCTTCGCAGCGCTCGATGGTGTGGTCGCCGTCCATCAGCACCTCGGGTTCCACGATTGGAACGATCGAGGCCTCCTGGCAGAGCGCGGCATAGCGCGCGAGCGCATGGGCGTTCGCCTCGAGCGCCGTTACCGTGGGGATCGCGGCGCCGATGTCGATGACCGCACGCCATTTGGCGAACCGCGCGCCGAGATCCCGGTACTCCGCGAGCCGCTCGCGCAAGCCATCGAGTCCCTCGGTCACGGTCTCGCCCGGAAATCCGGCGAGCGCCTTCGCGCCCGCATCCACCTTGATGCCGGGCAGTATGCCGCGCGAGGCGAGCAGGGCCGGAAACGGCCGGCCGTCGGCGGCGTGCTGGCGGATGGTTTCGTCGTAGAGGATCACGCCGGATATATGCCGTTCGGCGCCCTCTGCTGTGAACAGCAATTCGCGATAGGCGCGGCGCGTCTCGAATGAGGATTCGAGCCCGATCTTGTCGAAGCGTTTCTTGATCGTGCCGGTCGACTCGTCCGCCGCAAGAATTCCCTTGCCGGGAGCCACCATCGCGGCGGCGTTCTGGTCCAGTTCCTTGCTGTCCATGAGATCCGGGTCCTCCGTGTTGCCGGGCGCCGGGGGCTGCCAGGTCGGGCGCGAAGGATACCAGAGCGCCCTGACCCCCTACCGCCGGCAGGCTAATAGTACTAAAATCGTACTGTTTAATTCCAGGGCCGCGGAGAGCGATCCATGCTGCGCATCAGCCGGCTGACCGATTACGCGACGCTGATTCTCGCAAGTCTCGGCCACGGTGGCCTTGCGAGCGCCTCCGACATTGCGCTCCGCACCCATATCGGCCTGCCGACCGTCAGCAAGCTGCTGAAGGAACTTCAGCACGCGGGCCTGGTGCGCTCGGTGCGCGGCGCGCACGGCGGTTACCAGCTGACGCGGCCGACGGCGCTCATCACTGCCGCGGAAATCATCGACGCAGTCGAAGGCCCGGTCGCGTTGACGGAGTGCGCGAGCGGCGCCGGCAACTGCGACATCGAGGCGACCTGCCTCGTAGGACACGGCTGGCAGAGGATCAGCCGCGCCATCCGGCGCGCGCTCAACGAGGTCAGCCTCGAGGAACTCGTGCGGCGCGACGTTCCGCCCGTGGCGCTCGACTTTTCGCGTGCGGGCGCCGCCCCGCGGCCGCCGGCGCGCGGCTGACCGGAGCGAGACATGTCGACGAAACAACCGGAACTCGAATCGCTCGTCGCCCGCAAGTACCGGCACGGCTTCGTCACGGACATCGCGAGCGATACCGTGGCGCCGGGCCTCGACGAGGACGTCATCCGGCTGATCTCGGCGAAGAAGAACGAGCCGGCCTTCATGCTCGACTGGCGGCTCAAGGCCTATCGCCGGTGGACGCGCATGAAGCTCCCGACCTGGGCCCATGTGCATTACCCGCCCATCGACTATCAGGCGATCTCGTACTACTCCGCGCCGAAGCAGCGGTCGGACGGTCCGAAGTCGCTCGATGAAGTCGATCCGAAGCTGCTCGAGACCTATGACAAGCTCGGCATCCCGCTGCACGAGCGCGCGCGTCTTGCCGGCGTCGCGGTCGATGCGGTATTCGACAGCGTTTCCGTCGCGACGACGTTCAAGGAGCGGCTCGCGGAGGCCGGAGTAATTTTCTGCGCGTTCTCCGAAGCCGTGCAGAAGCACCCGGAGCTGATTGAGAAGTATCTCGGTACCGTCGTGCCGATCGGCGACAATTTCTACGCGGCGCTCAACTCCGCGGTATTCACCGACGGCTCATTCGTCTACGTGCCGAAGGGCGTGCGCTGCCCGATGGAGCTCTCCACGTACTTCCGCATCAACGAGTCGAAGACCGGCCAGTTCGAGCGCACCTTGATCATCGCGGAGGATGGCGCGTACGTCTCATATCTTGAAGGTTGCACTGCACCAATGCGCGACGAGAACCAGCTCCACGCGGCGGTCGTCGAGCTCATCGCCCTGGACGAAGCCGAGATCAAGTACGCGACCGTCCAGAACTGGTATCCCGGTGACGAGAACGGCGTCGGCGGCATCTTCAACTTCGTCACCAAGCGCGGCGACTGCCGCGGCCGCAATTCGAAGATCTCGTGGACCCAGGTCGAGACCGGCTCGGCAATCACCTGGAAATACCCGAGCTGCATCCTGCGCGGCGACGGCTCGACCGGCGCGTTCCACTCGGTCGCGCTCGCCAATCACCGGCAGCAGGCGGACACCGGCACCAAGATGATCCACATGGGACGCAACACGAGCTCGACGATCATTTCGAAAGGCATCTCGGCGGGCCACGGTCAGAACGCCTATCGCGGCCTGGTCAAGGTCCTGCCCGGCGCGGACGGCGCGCGCAATCACACGCAATGCGACTCGCTGCTGATGGGCCCGCATTGCGGCGCGCACACGTTTCCGTACATCGAAGTCAGGAATCCCACCGCCGTCGTCGAGCACGAAGCGACGACATCGAAGATTTCGGATGACCAGTTGTTCTATTGCCTGCAGCGCGGAATTTCCGCGGAGGACGCGGTCAACATGATCGTGAACGGCTTCTGCCGCGAGGTGTTCCGGGAACTGCCGATGGAATTCGCGGTCGAGGCGCAGAACCTGCTGGCCGTCAGCCTAGAAGGAGCCGTGGGATGAGCGGGGACGGCCGGATGATTCTCGACGTCCGCGATCTGCGCGTGCGGGCCGGTGAGCGGCTGATCCTCGATGGACTCTCGCTCAGCGTGCGCGCGGGCGAGGTGCACGCCATCATGGGGCCGAACGGCTCGGGCAAGAGCACGCTGACGGGCGTGCTCGCCGGCCGCCCCGATTTGGAAGTGCTGTCGGGCAGCGCAACCTACTTCGGCCGCGACCTCTTCGCGATGCCGCCGGAGGAGCGCGCGCGCGAGGGTCTGTTCCTCGCCTTCCAGTACCCGGTCGAGATCCCGGGCGTCAACAACGTTTACTTGCTGAAGGCCTCGCTGAACGCCTTGCGCCGGCATCGCGGCGAACCGGAACTCGACGCCTTCGAATTCCTGAGCCTGGTGCGCGGCAAGCTCGCAGAAATGCGCATGGACGAGAGCCTGTTGAATCGCGGCCTCAATGAGGGGTTCTCGGGCGGCGAGAAGAAGCGCAACGAGATCCTCCAGATGAGGCTGCTGCAACCGAAGCTCGCGCTGCTCGACGAGACGGATTCCGGGCTCGACATCGACGCCCTGAAATTGGTGGCGGAAGGCGTGAATGCGGAGCGCGCGCCGGACCGCGCGATCGTGGTCGTGACGCACTACCAGCGGCTCCTCGATCACGTCGTCCCGGACCAGGTGCACGTGCTCGCCGGCGGCCGCATCGTCAAGAGCGGCGGGCGCGAGCTCGCGCAGGAACTCGAGCGTCGCGGCTACGACTGGATCCGCGAAGGGACGGCTGCCGCGTGAACGCCCCGAGCCCCATCGTACGCATCGCCGCGAGCCATGCCGGCCTCGCGCCGGCGCTCGGAGGCGGCCCGGCCTGGGCGCGTCGCCGCGCCCGTTCGCTCGATGCGCTCGTCGCCCGCGGACTGCCGGACCGGCGCGACGAAAACTGGAAGTATCTCGACCACGCGCGCCTCGCGGAATACCGCTTCGATCCGGCGCTGCGCGCGGCAGTCGGCGCGGCGGATCTCGCTCCCCGCCTGCTGCCGATCAGGGACGCGCGCCGGGTGGTTCTCGTCGACGGCCGCCTGGACGGCCGGTTGTCGGACTTCTCCGGGACGGAAGGCCTTGAAGTGCTCGATCTCGGCCAGCTCCTCGAACGCGATCCGCAAGCGGCGCTCGCGCTCCTGCGCGCGCCGGGCGAGGATGCGGACGACCGCTATGCGCTCCTCGCGGATGCGTTTGCCGCGAGCGGCGTCGTGATCCGCGTCGCGCCGGGAGCGACGCTCCGCGAACCGGTCTGCCTCGTCCACGTAAGCACCGCAGCCGCGGAGGCGACTCACCAGGCGCGCGTCGTGATCGAGATTGGCGCGGGCGCGAAGCTCACGCTCGTCGAGCATTTCCTCACGCTCGGGACGGAGGCGGCGCTCGGCAATCTCGCGGCCGAGCTCGCGGTCGGCCCGGAGGCGGAGGTCATCCACGTGCGGCTGCATGAGCACGGTCCGGCCGCGGCGCTGGTCGAGACCTGGGTTACGCGACTTGCGGCGGGTGCCCGATACGACCAGCACCTGCTCGCGCTCGGCGGGCGGCTTGTCCGCAGCAATCTCCGGCTTTCGCTCGACGGCCGCGCAGCCGCGTGCCGGCTTGCGGGCCTGTTCACGGCGGACGGTGAGCGCCAGGCTGATCTGCACACGCAGGTCGCTCATCACGGGGCGGCGACGGTGACACAACAGGATTTTCGCGGGATCGCCGCAGGCCGCGGCCGCGGCGCATTCAATGGCCGCATCGTCATGCACCCAACCGCGCGCGGCGCGAACGCGAGCCAAAACTCTCGGAACCTCCTTTTGTCGCCGCTCGCCGAGATCAATACGCGCCCGCAGCTCGAGATCCATGTCGACGATGTGCAGTGCCGCCATGGTGCCACTACCGGTACGCTGGACGAAGCACAGCTCTTTTACCTGCGGTCGCGCGGCCTGGACCCCGCCACGGCGCGCGCGCTGCTCACGTTCGCATTCTGCCAGGACGTCATCGGCCGGCTGCCGCTGCCGGAACTTCGCGCCGTCGCGGAGTCGCTCGTTGTCGGCGCTTTGCCCGATCGCGACCTGATCCGGGGCCTCGTCTGATGGCCGCCGTACGCGAAATGGCGGTCGGCCTCGACGTCGCGCGAATTCGCGGCGACTTTCCGGCGCTCGCGCGAAGCATCAACGGCCGGCCTCTGGCCTATCTCGACAATGCGGCCTCGTCGCAGCAGCCGGGCGCGGTCATCGACGCGGTCGCGGACTACGCGCGATCGCACCACGCCAACGTGCACCGGGGTGTGCACACGCTTTCGCAGGAAGCGACCGCGATGTTCGAGGGTGCGCGCGAGCGTGTGCGCCGGTTCATCCATGCCGCCTCCCCCGCCGAAATCGTGTTCGTGCGCGGGACGACGGAGGCGATCAATCTCGTCGCACAGTCGCACGGCCGGTCCCGGCTCGGCGCCGGCGACGAGATCGTCGTGTCGCAACTCGAGCATCATTCCAACATCGTGCCGTGGCAGCTCCTGTGCTCGCAGACGGGAGCGCAGCTTCGCGTCGCGCCGATCGACCGCCGCGGCGTGGTCGACTATGACGCCTACCTTGCGCTGCTCGGTCCCCGCACCCGCATCGTCGCGCTGGCGCACGTGTCGAATGCGCTCGGCACCGTGCTGCCGCTCGCCGATTTCCTCCGCGCCGCGCGCGAACGCGGGATCACGACCGTCGTCGACGGCGCGCAGGCCGTGCCGCACCTGCCGGTCGACGTCCAGGCGCTCGGCAGCGACTTCTACGCTTTTTCCGCCCACAAGATGTATGGACCGACCGGCATCGGCGTGCTGTATGCGCGGGAGGCCCTGCTCGAGTCGATGCCACCCTGGCAGGGTGGCGGCGACATGATCCTCACGGTCTCGTTCAGTGGCTCGACCTGGAACCACCTGCCGCACCGGTTCGAGGCCGGCACGCCCAACATCGGCGGCGCGGTCGGGCTCGGCGCCGCGATCGACTACCTGGGCGCCGTGGGGCTCGATCGCGTGGCGGCCCACGAGCAGGACCTGCTCGATTACGCCACGGCACGGCTCTCGACCGTCGACGGCCTGACGCTCGTCGGCACCGCACCGGTCAAGAGCAGCCTCATTTCCTTCACCGTCGAGGGCATCCACCCGCACGATCTCGGCACTGTGCTCGATTCGCGGGGTGTCGCCGTGCGTACGGGGCACCATTGCGCGATGCCAGTCATGGAGTACTTCGGCGTGCCGGCAACCGCGCGAGCGTCATTCGCGCTTTACAACACGCGGGATGAAATCGACGCGCTGCACGATGCGGTGCTGGACGCGATCCGGATGCTGCGCTGATGGATCTCGCCGAGCTTTACCGCGACGTGATCGTGGATCACAACCGGCGTCCGCGGAACCGCGGACGGCTGCCCGCTGCGACGCACCGCGCAGAAGGAAACAACCCCCTGTGCGGCGACCGGCTTCACCTTGAAGTCGACTTCGCGAATGACGTGATCCGCGACCTGCGTTGCGAAGGCAGCGGTTGCGCAATCTCGACCGCGTCGGCTTCGCTGATGAGCGAGGCGGTCAAGGGAAAGACGCGCGCGGAGGCCGACCAGCTCTTCGGCGCGGTGCACCGAATGCTGACCGGCGCCGATGGCTCGGACGCACTGCAACTCGGGAAGCTCGCGGCGCTTGCCGGGGTTCGCACGTTCCCCGCACGCGTCAAGTGCGCAAGCCTCTGCTGGCATACGTTGAACGCGGCGCTAACGGGCAGCGCGGCGCCGGTCACGACCGAGTGAGCATGCGGCGCGCGAATCAAGAGCCGATCGTCGTGCAGCGCGACGTGCGCGCGGTCATCGTCCCGGCGGGCGTCGAGGTCAAGCTCAAGACCGGCAGCGTCGGCTACGTCACGCAGTCGCTCGGCGGAAGCTTCACTGTCTACGTCGAAGGCAACCTGTTCCGCATCGCAGGCAGCGACGGCGACGCGATCGGCAAGGAGCCGCTGCGCGCGCCCGAGCTGCCGCCGGGCGCCACGGACGACGACGTCAACCGGATCGTATGGGACCAGCTGCGGACCTGCTTCGACCCGGAAATACCGATCAACATCGTCGATCTCGGCCTCGTTTACGACTGCCGTATCACGGCGAACCCCGATGGGACGCGCAATGTCGCGGTCAAGATGACCCTCACGGCACCCGGCTGCGGCATGGGCGAAGTACTGGTCGCCGACGTCCGCGACAAGCTGCTCATGATTCCGACCGTGCGGCAGGCCGACGTCGAGCTCGTGTTCGACCCGCCGTGGAACCAGTCGAAGATGTCGGAGGCCGCGCGCCTGCAGACCGGCATGATGTGATCGCGTGGTCAGCTCTCGCCGAGCGACAGGAGGGTGGCATTGCCGCCGACCGCCGCGGTGTTGATCGTGACGGTCTGTTCGGTGGCGAAGCGCGGCAGGTAGTGCGGCCCGCCGGCCTTGGGGCCGGTGCCTGACAGTCCGCAACCTCCGAAGGGCTGTACTCCCACGACCGCGCCAATCATGTTGCGGTTGACGTACACGTTGCCGACGCGCGCGCGCTCCGCGATGCGCCGCGCAATGCCGTCGATGCGGGTGTGCACGCCGAGCGTCAGCCCGTAGCCGCTCGCATTGATCTCGTCGACGACCTCGTCGAGGCGCGAGCCGGCGAAGCGAACGACGTGCAGGATCGGCCCGAAGACTTCGCGCTCGAGCCGCGCGATGCCGTCGATCTCGACCGCGAGCGGCGCGAAGAACTGCCCGCGCGCGAGCCCGGAGGGCAGTTTCGCCCGGTGATGCCAGCGCGCGCCCTCGACGATCGCGCGCACATGCTCCTCGAGCGTCGCCTGCGATGCCGCATCGATGACGGGGCCCACGTCGGTCGTGAGGAGCGCCGGGTCGCCGATCGCGAGCGTGTCCATCACGCCGGCCAGCAGCTCGAGCACGCGCGGCGCAATGTCCTCCTGCACGAAGAGCACCCTGAGGGCCGAACAGCGCTGGCCCGCTGAATTGAATGCGGAGGTGACCGCGTCGTTCACGACCTGCTCCGGCAGCGCCGAGCTGTCCACCAGCATCGCGTTCTGGCCGCCCGTTTCCGCGATCAGCACCGGCAGCGGCCCTGCGCTCGATGCGAGCGCGCGGTTGATGAGCCGCGCCGTTTCGGTCGAGCCCGTGAAGGCAACGCCCGCGATGCGCGGGTCGCCCGTGATGGAGGGACCGATTTTCGATCCGCGGCCCGGCAGCAGGTGCAGGACGTCGCCCGGAACGCCGGAGGCGTGCAGCAATCGCACGATGGCCGCCGCGACGAGCGGCGTCTGCTCCGCGGGTTTCGCCACGACGCTGTTGCCCGCCGCAAGCGCCGCGGTCACCTGGCCCGTAAAGATCGCCAGTGGAAAATTCCAGGGGCTGATGCAGGCAAACGCGCCGCGGCCGCGGAGCGAGAGCCGGTTCGATTCGCCCGTCGGGCCCGGCAGCGCCAGGGGCCGGCCGAAGGATTCCTCGGCGCGAGCCGCGTAGTAGCGCAGGAAATCGACGGCTTCGCGCACTTCGGCGATCGCGTCCGGGACCGTCTTGCCTCCCTCTGCCACGCAAATCGCGATGAATCGGGCAGCCTCCTGCTCGAGCCGGTCCGCGGTGTCGCGAAGTATCTGCGCGCGGGTGCCGGCCGGCACGCGATCCCATTCGGGCTGGGCGCTGGCGGCGAGCGCGACCGCGCGGGCGGCGAGCGCCGCGTCCGCTTCGCGCACCTCGCCGATGATGCGGTCGAGATCCGCGGGCGAGCGGCAGTCACGCTTCGGGCCGTCGCGCTCGTCTCCGCCGACGATGGGCGCCGCCGTGAGGGGGCGCGACAGCGCCTCGCGGCAGGCCGCCGCGAGCCGCTGCTGCTCGCGTCCGTCCGCAAGGTTGATGCCGGCGGAATTGGCCCGCTCCGCGCCGAACAGCGCGCACGGCGACGGGATGCGCGGATGCGGGCCGGGGCCCATGCGCTCGACTTCGGCGAACGGATCGGCGACGACCTCCTCGATCGGCAGCGACTCATCAACGATGCGGTTGACGAACGACGTGTTGGCGCCGTTCTCGAGCAGTCGCCGCACGAGGTATGGGAGCAACTCCTCGTGCGAGCCGACCGGCGCGTACACGCGGCACGGCAGGCCGCGGCCCTCCGGATCGGTCAGCTCCGCATAGAGTTCTTCGCCCATGCCGTGCAGGCGCTGGAACTCGAACTCGCGGCCTCGGGCCTTCGCGAGATGGATGATGCTCGCGGCGGTGTGCGCGTTGTGGGTCGCGAACTGCGGGTAGACCCGGCGGCTGCCGTCCAGGAGGATGCGCGCGCAGGCGAGGTAAGCGACATCCGTATTGGGCTTGCGCGTGTAGACCGGGTATCCGGGCAATCCCCGCTCCTGCGCGCGCTTGATCTCGCTGTCCCAGTACGCGCCCTTGACGAGCCGGATGTTCAGTACGCGACCCGTCTCGTCCGCGCGGCGCTGGAGGTAGCGGAGCACGTCCGGAGCGCGTTTCGAATAAGCCTGCACGGCGAGGCCGAGCCCGTCCCATCCGGCAAGCGCCGGAAGCTCGAGCGCACGATCGAGGAGGCGCAGCGACAATTCGAGCCGGTCCGCTTCCTCGGCGTCCACCGTGAGCGCAATGCCGGCGTCTCGCGCCGCGACCGCGAGCGACTCGAGCCGCGGTCCCAGCTCGTCGAGCACCTGCCGTTGCCGGCCGAACTCGTAGCGCGGATGTAGCGCCGACAGCTTGACCGAAACGCTCGGCCAGCTCGCGGGCGCGCTGCCGGCACGCACCGACCTGCCGACCGCTTCGATTGCGGCTCGATAGGATTCGAGGTACCGAAGTGCGTCCGGTTCGGTCAGCGCGGACTCGCCCAGCATGTCGTAAGTATGGCGGTAGCGCGCGTTTTCGCCGTCCGCGGCGCGCTCGAGCGCCTCCGCGATGTTGCGGCCCATGACGAACTGGCGGCCCATGATGCGCATCGCCTGGCGGAAGGCCGTGCGCACGACCGGCTCGCCGAGACGTGCGACCAGCCGGCGCAGGAAGGATGCCGGGTCGCGAATCTCGACTTCGGAGGCGCGCACCAGCCGCCCCGTCAGCATGAGACCCCAGGTCGAGGCGTTGACGAAGAGCGAATCCGCCTCGCCGAGGTAGTCCGACCACTGGCCGATCGCGATCTTGTCGGCGATCAGGCGATCCGCCGTGTCGGCGTCCGGAATGCGTAGCAGTGCCTCCGCAAGGCACATCAGCACGATGCCTTCCTGGGAAGCGAGGCCGTACTGTTGCAGGAACGATTCGATGCCCGTGCGTCCCGCGCGCCGGCTCCGCGCGGCGGCAACGAGTTCGACCGCGTCGTGGCGGATCGCCGCGCGATCCGCGGCGGGAAGGCGCGCGAGCGCAAGCATCTCCGCGACAAGCTTCGCCTCGTCCGCGAGAAAGCGGCCGTTGATCGCCTTCCCCGGCGCGGACTCGAACTCGCCTTCGTCGGAGCGGAGGAAACGGGCTGACGCGGTGTCGTACATCCTGAGATTCTAGCCGCGCGCCGGCCCGGAGGCCCGGCGGCGGGCCAGGTAGTCGCTGAGAATGCGGTCATGATCGAAAGCGAGCGCCGGAGCCGCCTCCGGATCCGTGACGAGGATCGCGCCCGCATCGTCACCGGCTTTCGGCACGCCATTCGCGGTCGCGACGTACACGATGCTGACGGTATGACCCCGCGGATCGCGCCCGGGGTCGGAATAAACACCGAGCAGGCCGCGAAGCGTCACCTCCAGGCCCGTTTCCTCGCGCGCTTCGCGTTCCGCCGCCTGCTCGACGGTCTCGCCGACGTCGACGAAGCCGCCCGGCAGCGCATGACCTGCCGGGGGATTGTCGCGCCAGATCAGCACGATCGGACGGCCGGGACGATCCTCGAGCTCGATCACGACGTCGACCGTCAGCGCCGGCGTTTGCGGCCGCGGCATCAGTCGGGAATCGGTAGCGGCGGGCGGAGATAGGCGTGGATCAGCCGCCTTCCGAGGTACAGCAAGGGGATCAGCGCGACGGCCATCGACATCTTGTAAGCGTAGTTCACGGTGCCGACCGCCAGGAAAAGGGGAATGGGCCAATGCCGCGGGCCGAGCACGAAGGCGATGTACAGCACGATGAAGCTGTCGATCAACTGGGAAATCGCGGTCGAGCCGGTTGCGCGCAGCCAGATCCATCGCTCGCCGGTCGCGCGGCGGATGCGCTGGAAGACCGTCACGTCGACGAGCTGCCCGACGAGAAACGCAGTGACCGAGCCGCCGATCGTCCACAGGCCCTGTCCGAAAATGCTTGCGAACGCGGCCTGCATGTCGGGAACGCCGCGGTCGGCGGCGACCGTCATCCACCAGCCCGCGGGCGCGAGCTCGATCGCGAGATAGGCGAACAGGAAGGCGTAGACGATGAAACCGACTGCGAGCCAGGAGATGAAGCGCACGCCGCGCACGCCGAAGTGCTCGTTGATGATGTCCGTCATGATGAACACGACCGGCCACAGCATCACGCCGGCGGTGAACGACAGCGACCCGCTCTGGCCGAACAGCTGCCAGTCGAACGGCTCGAGTCCGAGCGTGTCCTCGAGCGCGAAGATCTTGACGCCGACGAACTCGGCGATCAGCACGTTCGTGACGAAGAGTCCGGCGAGCGCGATGAAGAGCCGCGCGGGCCGCGAAGAAACGACGGCAGCCGGTTCCGCCTGCGCAGTCATGCACGGGCGCCCGCCCGGCGCGCTCCTCCGATGTCGTCGCTCCCGCTCACGGATCCTCCCGCCCGCAATTATACGAGGCGGCTGACGGGCGGCCGGTATAATCGGCGACCGGCATCGTCAGCAGGATTGCATGGATCAGGCTCTGCTCGAACGGCTCGAATCGCAAACCGCGGAGCTCACGCGCGATGGCCTTTTCAAGCGCGAGCGCGTCATCGCATCGGGCCAGAACCCGGTGATCCGCCTCGAGGACGGCCGAGAAGTCGTCAATCTCTGCGCCAACAATTATCTCGGCCTCGCGAATCATCCCGCCCTCGTCGCTGCTGCCCACGCCGCGCTCGACCGCTACGGCTACGGCATGGCCTCCGTGCGCTTCATCTGCGGCACGCAGACGGTCCACCGCGAGCTCGAGCGCCGGCTGTCGAAGTTCCTCGGCACCGAGGACACGATCCTCTATTCGTCGTGCTTCGACGCGAACGGGGGACTGTTCGAGACGCTGACGGACGAAAAGGACGCCATCATCTCGGACGCGCTGAATCACGCGAGCATCATCGACGGCATCCGGTTGTCGAAGGCGAAGCGCCTGCGCTACGACAACTGCGATCTCGGACAACTCGAAGCGCGGCTCGTGGAGGCGCGCGACGCGCGCACCCGGCTCGTCGTCACGGACGGCGTGTTCTCGATGGACGGCACGATCGCGCCCCTCCCCGGCATCTGCGAACTCGCGGAGCGCCATGCGGCGACCGTCGTCGTCGACGACTCGCACGCGACCGGATTCATGGGCGCGGTCGGCCGCGGCACGCACGAGCATTGCGGCGTCATGGGCCGCGTGGACATCCTGACCGGCACGCTTGGCAAGGCACTCGGCGGCGCGAGCGGCGGCTACGTGTCGGGACGCGCGCCCGTGATCGCGTGGCTCCGCCAGCGCTCGCGGCCGTATCTTTTCTCGAACACGATCGCTCCGGTGGTCGCGGCGACGACCCGCGCCGTCCTCGACCTGCTCGAATCAACACCCGCGCCGCGCCGGCAGCTCGCGGACAATGCAGCCTGGTTCCGCGCCAGGCTCGCCTCGCAGGGTTTCCGGCTCCTGCCGGGCGAACACCCGATCATCCCGGTCATGCTCGGTGACGCGGCTCTCGCCGGGCGCATGGCGGACCGTCTCCTAGAGCTCGGCGTGTATGCAATCGGGTTCTCTTACCCGGTCGTGCCGATCGGCAAGGCGCGGATCCGCACGCAGATGTGCGCAGGCCACACGCGCGCGATGCTCGAGCAGGCCGCCGCGGCTTTCGCGCAGGCGGGCGCGGAACTCGGCATCATCGGCAAATGAGACGCCCATGAAGGCATTGATCAAGGCCCGCGCGGAACCCGGCATCTGGCTCGGCGAATTGCCGCGGCCGGAACCCGGCCCCAACGACGTGCTGATCCGCATGCGCAAGACCGCGATCTGCGGCACCGACATACATATTTATCAGTGGGATGCCTGGGCACAGCGCACGATCCCGGTCCCGATGCAGATCGGCCACGAGTACTGCGGCGAGATCGTCGCCCTCGGCAGCGAGGTTCGCGGTCTCGCCCCGGGCGACCGGGTCTCCGGGGAAGGCCACATCACCTGCGGCCACTGCCGCAATTGCCGCGCCGGGCGGCGCCACCTCTGCCGGAACACCGAGGGCGTCGGCGTCAATCGCCCGGGCTGCTTCGCGGAGTACATGGTCCTGCCCGCCAGCAACGTGTTCCGCCTGCCGGCCGGAATCACCGACGAGATCGCCTCGATCCTCGATCCGCTCGGCAACGCGACGCACGCGGCGCTCTCGTTCAACATGGTCGGCGAGGACGTCCTGATCACCGGCGCCGGTCCGATCGGCATCATGGCCGTCGCCATCGCGCGATTCATCGGCGCGCGCCACGTCGTGATCACGGACGTCAACGACTACCGGCTGGAGCTGGCGCGCCGCATGGGCGCCACCCGCGCGCTGAATGTCAGGACACAGAGCATCGACGACGCCATGCGCGAGCTCGGCATGGAGGAAGGCTTCGACGTGGGGCTCGAGATGTCGGGAAATGCCTCGGCGTTTCGCGATCTGCTGCGGGTCATGCACCACGGGGGCAGCGTCGCGATGCTCGGAATCCCGCCGGCCGAAGTGGCGATCGACTGGAACCAGGTGATCTTCAAGGGCCTCGTCATCAAGGGCATTTACGGCCGCGAGATGTTCGAGACCTGGTACAAGATGGCGGCAATGCTCCAGAGCGGGCTCGACGTGAGCGCCGTCATCACGCACCGCTTCGACGCGGCCGATTACCGGCAGGCGTTCGACACGATGGGCGGCGGTCAGTCGGGAAAGGTCATCCTCGACTGGGCGGCATAAGGAATCTCGGATTCACTACTCGACGCGGCACCCGCAAAGATAGACAGGCCGGCCCTCGGCGGAGAGCGCGATGAGCGCCCGCGCGCGCGCAAGCGCCGCGCCGACCCCGGGAATCCGCGGCTGGCGTGGCGCAATCGCATCGATCACCCAGGCCGCCGCCCGGCGGAAGCGCAGCACGATCGCGTCGCGCCAGGTCATGTCCTGCTCGATCCATTCGACCTCGTAGCCATCCTCGAGGCCGGCGAGCTTCGCCGCTTCCGCGATCGCCTCGTCCACGCCGCCGAGGTCGTCCACGATGCCGGCCGCACGCGCGTCCGCCCCGGTCCACACCCGGCCCTGCGCGAGGCTCTCGATCTCCTCCGGACGGCGATTGCGCGAACGCGCGACATTTTCAACAAAGGTCCGGTACGCGTGCTCGACCGAAGCCTGGAGGATCTGGCGCGCCTCGATCCCGAGTTCGCGATCGAGGTCGGTCTGGCCGGAGAGGCGCGTCGTGCCGAAGCCGTCATTGGTCACGCCGATCTTGTCGAGCGTGCGCTGAAACGTCGGGATCACGGCGAACACGCCAATCGAGCCGGTGATCGTCGTCGGCGCAGCGACGATCCGGTCGGCATCCATCGCGATGTAATACCCGCCGGATGCGGCGACCGTGCCCATCGAGGCGACCACGGGCTTGCCGGAAGCGCGTAACGACGCGACTTCGCGGCGGATGACTTCGGACGCCATGATGCTGCCGCCCGGGCTGTCGATGCGCAGCACCACGGCCGCGAGATCTTCGTCCTCTTTCGCCTCGCGCAGGAGCTGCGACAGCGAGTCGCCGCCGATCAGCCCCGGCGAGTGCTCGCCGTCCAGGATCTCGCCGGAGGCGACGATGACGCCGACGATCTCGTCGCCAGTCTTGCCCATCGATTCCTCGGACCGCACGTAGGGCAGGTAGCCCTGCCATTTGACGGCCTCGTAACTGCCGGTGTCTTCATCCTCGCCCGCGACATTGGCGACGATCTCTTCGAATTCCTCGCGCGTCTTCAGGCCGTCGACCAGCCCGCGAGCCAGCGCGTACTGGGCGAGATCCCCGCCGGTCGCGCGCACACCCGCGGCCGCCTCGTCCGCATAGGCCTGGATCAACGCCGGTTCGAGATCGCGCGCCGCGGCGACCTCGGACTTGTAGCTGTCCCAGAGCGCTCCGACCCAGATGCGCGCGTCCTCGCGATCTTCGGGCGACATGTCGGTCCGGGTCCATTCATCGGGAGCCGACTTATGGCTGCCGGCCTTGAACACATTGATGTCGACCGCGAGCTTGTCGAGCGTGCCGCGGAAGTAAGTGCGGAAGTAGCCGTAGCCTTCGAGCAGGACGTATCCCATCGGATCCAGGTAGACCTCGTCGGCCTGCGCCGCGAGGAAGTACTGCCGCTGCGTGAATCCCTGTCCGTAGGCATAGACTTTCTTGCCGCTTTCGCGGAACCAGCGAATCGAACGCGCGAGATCCTGGAGCATCGGGAGGCCCGCCCCCTCGAGACCCTCGAGCTCGAGCACGAGCGCCTGGATTCGATCGTCGTCACGGGCCTGGTCGACGACATCGACGAGGTCGCGAAGCCGCGTCTCGGCCCGGTTGTCGCCGGCGGCGCGCGACAAGGCGCGCTCCAGCGGATCGCCGGAGAGCTCCTCGACCAGGTAACCCTCCGGAGAAAGCACGAGCGCCGCGCTGTCGGGAACGAATGGCAGCTCCGACTGGCTCGCCGCCAGGAGCGCGCCGAACAGTATGAGCAGCAGGATGAGGTGCAGGACTTTGCGCAGTCCGTCGAGGGCATACCACACGCCCTTGAGGACGGACCAGAGCGCGTGCAGCACGGGCATCGTCGCTTCCTCAGCCTCCGAGCTTTTCCTCGATGCGCGCCGATTTTCCGGAGCGGTCGCGGAGGTAATAGAGCTTCGCGCGACGAACCTTTCCGCGCCGCTTCACTTCGATGTCGGCAATCGACGGGCTGTGGGTCTGGAACACGCGCTCCACGCCCTCGCCGTGGGAGACCTTGCGCACGGTGAACGAGCTGTTCAGCCCGCGATTCCGGCACGCGATCACGACGCCTTCGTAGGCCTGGACGCGCTCGCGGTCGCCTTCGCGCACCTTGACCTGCACGACGACCGTGTCGCCCGGCCCGAAGTCGGGCAGCTTGCGCTTCAGCGAGCGCGTTTCCAGTTCCTTCATGATCTTGTTCATCGCTCTTTCCCCGATTTCCGCCTGGTCAAGTCTTCGGTCTCATCGCGGCGGTTCGACACCGGCCGCGGCGCAATATTCCTCGAGCAGCGATCGCTCCTCTGGCGTCAAACACCGGCTCCGCAGCAGATCCGGCCTGAGCCGCCAGGTTCTGCCGAGTGCCTGCATCACCCGCCAGCGCCGGATCGCGGCGTGATTCCCGCCGAGCAGCACGTCCGGGACCTGCCTGCCGTCCCAAACCTCGGGCCGCGTGTAGTGCGGCCAATCGAGCAATCCGTCGTCATACGATTCCTGACTGGCCGAGTCCTCGTTGCCCAGGACCCCCGGCAGCAGCCTTGTCACCGCGTCGATGACGATGAGCGCCGGGAGCTCGCCCCCCGACAGCACATAGTCGCCGATCGACAGCTCCTCGTCGATCAGCGCATCCGATACCCGCTGATCGATGCCCTCGTAACGTCCGGCCAGCAGTCCGAAACCTGCCGTGGCCGCCAGCCTCCTCGCCACTGCCTGGGTGAACGGCTCGCCTTGCGCCGAGAGGCCGATCATCGGTGCGCCCTCCGGCAGCTTTGCCGCCGCAGCGCGAATCGCCTGCGCGAGCGGCTCCGCTTTCAGCACCATCCCGGGTCCACCGCCAAATGGGCGATCGTCAACGGTCCGGTGCGGGTCGGTCGTGTGGCTGCGCGGGTTCTCCATCCCGACCTCGAGCCGGCCACTACTCACGGCCCGGCCCAGGATGCCGGCGGCCAGTCCCGCTTCAACCAGCTGCGGGAACAGCGTGACGACCTCGATGCGCATCGTTCAGAACGCCGCGTCCCAGTCGACCGTGATCCGGCCGCGCTCAAGATCCACGCGCAAGAGCCGTTCCTTGCCGAGGGGCAGCCAGCGTTCTCGCTCGCCGATGACGACCATCACCGTGCCCGCCGGCAGGTCGAGAAAATGATCGACGCGGCCGAGGCGCTCGCCCTGCAGATTCACGACCTCGAGTCCGATCAAGTCGGCCCGGTAGTGCTCGCCCTCCTCCAATGCCGGCAGCTCCCGGCGCTCGATCCACAATTCCGGCTTCGCGAGCGCGAGCGCCGCGTCGCGATCGTCGATGCCCTCGAGCCGCACGACCAGCCCCTTGCCGTGCCGGCGACCTTCCGCGGGGCGGAGTTCCCGGCTGTCTTCGCCCGGCAATCCGGCGCGCCACAGCGGATAGTCCAGTATCTGCTCCGGGGGATCCGTGAAGGACGCGATCTTCACCCAGCCCCGCACGCCGAACGGACCCGTGATGCGCCCGAGCACGATCCGGTCCTCCGGCATCGCGCGAGCCGCGCCGGCCGATCAGGCCGCCGCTTGCTTCCGTGCCGCCGTGACCAGCGTGCGGACGCGATCCGACATCGTCGCACCGGTGCCGGTCCAATAGGCGATTCGCGTCAGGTCGAGCTCGATCCTGCGATCCTTGCCGCGGGGGACGGGATTGAAGTAACCCACCTGCTCGAGCACCGTGCCGCCCTGCCGCTTGCGGCTGTCGGTGACGACCACGTGATAGAAGGGGGAATTCCTGCCGCCGCGGCGCGTCAGTCTAATCGTGACCATCGATGAAATTCCTCGCAGCTTGGCTGCGTCAGTTTTGCGGGGCTTCCGGCCCCTTCAAAGAGCCGCGCATTCTACTCAAATCACCCAGTGAATGAAAGGCTTACAACCGGCCGGGTGGTGTCTCAGTTTGAATTGGCTTTTGTATTCAGCTAACTAGCAACCCTTATGCGCACATTCCGTCGCCGGAATGTGCGTACAGATTGATGAAATGTTCAAAATTTGAACATCTGGGTGGTCAGGCTGCGCCCAATAGGTTTTCAAATGGGATTTGCAGCCCATCATGGAGTTTCTTGATCTGTGTGATAGATAGGTCTCGTTTCCGATTCAAGACTTCCGATACTCGGTTCCTTCCACCAAGAAAAGGCTCTAAATCCTTTCGATCAATTCCCATTTGATCCATGCGAAATAGAATTGCCTCAACAGGATCGGGCGAGTCAATTGGGAAGTGCTTCGATTCGTAGGCGTCTACAAGAGTCGCAAGCACATCAAGTTCTGCGCCAGCCTCAGAATCAGGCTCCGCATCCATTAGTTCAGCAACGCGAACAAGCGCGTTGTTGTAATCGTCTTCCGTCTTAATGGGGCGAATGTTCATTAAATTGACTCCGCATCAATATCATCGTATTCGGCGTGCGTACCGATAAATCGTATGTATCCAATTCGATACGGGTAATTGAATTTCACGATCAACCTGTACTTGTTGCCTGCAATATTAAAAACGATACGGTTATCTCCTATAACACTGGCATTTCCATATAAGGCCTTCACGTCATGAGGGGATTCCCAATCAGCATCTTCAACTTCGCGGAACCAGACCTTTAGTGGTTGCTCGGCATCTGCATTAACTTCCCAAAAGGCCCTTAGGGTCCCCCTCGCGATGATTCTCACGGGGCTAACCTACCATGTTCCCAATTTGGGAACAAGTGCTCTATAGCACAAATTGGGTAAATACAGCCCATTAAATCAATGGGTTGCCGTTTCTAGCCTGTCAATCTCGCAATTTCTTCCAGGCTCCAGACGTGATCCGAGACGCCTGCCGCCATGGCGGGTGTAATCCGCAATGTTTTGTGAATGCGGCCAAAGTCGTAGTGTCTCAGTTTGATTCGACGCCCAGCCAGCGTTGGAAGGCGACTATGGCCCATATGGCTTCTAGCAATCCGAACGGCCACGCGCCCTGTAGAAACCCATAGATGGAGCCTAATACACAGGCAAAAGCGAACCCCAAGACATACCAATGGCTGGCTGCTCAAGAGCGTAGCAAACGAGCATTGCCGAAACGGCGACTAGTCCGAACCACGTGAGCGCGTTCATTAGTTAATCAGGCCAGCAATCCCGGCCGCGGGCGGGTTGCACTCAACGCGGCCCGCGGCCGCCCGGAAACTGGCCGGACAAGCCCTTGAGAAGCTTGGCCAGGCCGCCGCCACGCATCTTTTTCATCACCTTTTCCATCTGCAGGAACTGCTTGAGGAGCCGGTTGACTTCCTGCACCGGCACACCCGCGCCCGCGGCGATGCGGCGCTTGCGGGAGGCTGCGATGATCGCCGGCCGGCGCCGCTCGTCGAGCGTCATCGAGTCGATGATTCCGATCTGGCGGCGAAGCGCGTTCTCGTCGACCTGGGCGAGCGCGCCGGCCGGCAGCGCCTGCGCGGGCAGCTTGCTGGCAAGCGCCGCGACGCCGCCCATTCGCTTGAACTCGGAAAGCTGGTCGCGAAGATCCGTGAAATTGAATCCGCGTCCCTTGCTGAGCTTGGCGGCGAGCTTCGCGGCTTTCTGCTGGTCGGTCGTCGACTGCACCTGCTCGATCAGCGAGAGCACGTCACCCATCCCGAGGATGCGGGCCGCGATGCGTTCCGGATGAAACGTTTCGAGCGCTTCGGTTTTCTCGCCCACCCCGACGAACAGGATCGGCTTACCCGTGATGTGCCGGACTGAAAGCGCCGCGCCGCCGCGCGCGTCTCCATCGGCCTTGGTCAGGATCACGCCGGTGAGAGCGAGCGCCGCGTCGAAGCTTTCCGCCGCCTTGACAGCATCCTGCCCCGCCATGCTGTCGACAACGAAGAGGCGCTCGGTGGCGCCGACGGCCTGGTCGATCGCCCGCACCTCGTCCATCATTTCGCGATCCACGTGCAGGTGGCCGGCGGTGTCGACGATGACGACGTCGTGCATGTGCCGGCGAGCGTGCTCGACGGCGGCCGAGGCGATCTCGACCGGCCCCGCGCCGGCGGGCGGCGGGAAATAAGCGGCTTCGACCTGGCCCGCGAGGCGCTCGAGCTGGGGCATCGCGGCCGGACGGTAAACGTCGGTGCTCGCCAGCAGCGGTTTGCGCCGATGCTGTGCGATCAGGTGGCGCGCGAGCTTGGCGGCGGTCGTCGTCTTGCCGGCGCCTTGCAGCCCGGCGAGCAGGATGACGACGGGCGGCGCCGCGCGCAGGTTGAGGCCGCGGCCGGGTTCACCCATGACGCGCGTCAGCTCTTCGTGAATGACGCGGATGAATGCCTGGCCCGGCGTCAGGCTCCGCATCACTTCGGTGCCGATCGCGCGAGCGCGCGCCGCATCCGTGAAAGCCTTCACGACCGGTACCGCGACGTCCGCCTCGAGCAGCGCCATGCGTACTTGCCGGAGCGTGTCCGCAATGTTTTCCTCCGTCAGGCGGCCGCGCCCGCGGAGCGAATCGACCGCCTTGCCGAGCCGGTCGGCGAGCATGTCAAACATTGGGAACCTGGCGGCGAAGCCGCAATGCCTTGCCGCCGCGGATTATAGGGCGGCGGCGGCAGGGCTTCGCCGGCCCCCTGTACAATGTTCCGGCGCGTCCCGGGAGTCGGAATTTTTTGCGCGGATTTCTCGTCATCCTCCTCTACCTCGTCGCCGCTGCGGCCGCCTTGCACGCAGCAAGGCGCCCGGCTCCGCGCCCGGTGTTTCAGGAGCCTGCCCTGTACCTCGCAGCGGCGGCGCTCGCCGCGCACGCGGCCTGGCTCATCGAGACGCTGCAGCCATTCGGCGAGCTCGCACTCGGACTCGCCGACAGCGCCTCGCTCATGGGGCTCGCGATCGGCGCAGGCGGCCTGCTCGCCGTGTTCGCGCCGAGATTTCGCGCCATCGCAGCCGTCGTTCTCGGCCTCGCCGCGCTCCTCGCCGCGGGCACAGGAAGCCTGCCGCCGCCGCGCGGCATCGCCGCGCCGGGCTGGCCGTTCGCGGTGCACGTGGTGCTCGCCATGGGTTCCGCCGGCATGTTCGCGATCGCCGCCGTCTTCGTCGTGATGCTCGCCGTGCAGGACTCCGAGTTGCGGAGCCCCCGTCCGTCCGGCTGGCTCGCGACGCTGCCGCCCGTCGAGAGCCTGGAGCGCGCCCTGTTCTCGCTTCTCTCGATCGGCCTGGCGGCGCTTTCCGTTGCAATCCTGGCGGGACTCCTGTTCGTGACCGACCTGTTCGAGCAGCACCTGGTTCACAAGACCGTGCTCGCGCTCGCGGCCTGGGCGATCTTTGCCTGCCTGCTGTTCGGCCGCTGGCGCTTCGGCTGGCGCGGACGCAAAGCGGCGCGTTACACGATCGCGGGCTTCGTCGTGCTCGCGATCGCCTATTTCGGCAGCAAGTTCGTGCTGGAGATCCTGCTCGGCCGGCATTGGGGTTGAATCGATGGGCGCGCTGATTGTGGCGACCGCGCTCGTGGTACTCGCACTGCTGATCGAGGCGGCGATGCCGGCCATGCGCACGCGGCGAGCGGCGCCCGCGTCACGGCGCGAACGGTGGATCTCGAACCTGCGCCGGCGCATGGGCAACGAGCCGCGCCGCGCGCGTCTCGCGGCCGCCTGGCTGCGAGCGACGGTGCTCGCCGCCCTGCTCGCCTGCATCGCGCTCGCGGCGGAATCCGAGCGGCTCGCCGTCGCCGTCGCCGCTGCCGCAGGCCTTGCGCTCCTCGTCCTGCTGTCGGGCCTCGGCTGGTTGCGCCGCGACGGGGCGACGAGCGAAAAGGCCGCGCTTCTCGTCGCCTGGCTGGTGACGCCGTACTTTCTGTTGCTGCGATCGTCCGACGGCGCGCGGCCGGATGCGATGCGGGATTCCTCCGAGGCCATCGCCGACATCGCCGATGCGCTGGTCACCGAACCGGCCGAGCGGCAAGGCATGGTCGAGGCCCTGCTCGGCCTCGAGCAGCGCCGCGTCGAAGACGTGATGGTTCCGCGCAGCGAGATCGAGGGTATCGACATCACCGCCGGCTGGGACGAGATCAGCGGGCAGTTGCGCGAGACGCCGCACACTCGTATGCCGCTCTACGACGGGGAACTCGACCGCGTGCACGGCATCGTCCATATGCGGCTCGTGGCCAACGAGCTCGCTTCCGGCCGGCTGACGCGCGAGCGGCTGCTCGCGATCGCCGTGCGGCGCGAGGCGCTCTTCACGCCGGAGGGCACGACGCTCTACGAGCAGTTGTTGCGATTCCGCCGGCTCCGCCGGCGCATCGCTTTCGTGGTTGACGAGTACGGCGATCTGCAGGGGCTCGTGACGCTCGAGGACATACTCGAAGAGGTCGTCGGCGAATTCACGACCCAGGCGACCACGCTCCTCGGCCGCATCGACGCGCGGGCGGACGGGAGTCACGTCGTGCCGGGAGCGCTGACGCTTCGCGAGATCAATCGCAGGCTCGGCTCGGCGCTGCCGCTCGACGGCCCACGCACCTTGTCGGGACTGATCGTGGAGCGGCTCGAATCGATTCCGGAGCCGGGTGCCATCCTCCGAGTCGGCGTCTCCGCCATCGAGGTGCTCCAGGTCGCGGGCAACGCGGTGCGCACCGCGCGCCTCTGGCAAGTGACCGAGGACGAGTGAATTCAGCCGAGCGCGGCGAGCGCCTCGGAGATTTTCGCGGCTGGTGCGATCTCGAGTCCCTCCGGTGCCTGCCGCGGCAGGTTGGCGCGCGGCACAACCGCGCGGCGGAAACCGTGCTTTGCGGCCTCGCGCAACCGTTCCTCGCCGTACGGGACGGGACGGATCTCGCCCGTCAGGCCGATCTCGCCGAAGACGACCAGATGCTGCGGCAAGGCCCTGCCGTTCATGCTTGAGCAGAGCGCGGCGATCACCGCCAGGTCCGCGGCGGTCTCGGCGAGCCGGACGCCGCCGACGACGTTCACGAAGACGTCGTGCGCGTGGAGCGAAACGCCGGCATGCCGGTGCAGCACGGCGAGCAGGAGCGCGACGCGGTTAGCCTCGAACCCGACGGCGACGCGGCGCGGATTCGCAAGCTGGCTCGCGTCGACCAGCGCCTGCACCTCGATCAGCATCTGGCGCGTGCCTTCGCGCGCGACCGTCACGACCGAGCCGGGGACGGGTTCGCTGCCGCGCGACAGGAAGATCGCGGACGGATTCCGCACTTCCCGCAGGCCGCGCTCTTCCATCGCGAAGACGCCGATCTCGTTGACCGCGCCGAAGCGGTTCTTGACCGCGCGGATCACCCGGAAGCGGCTGCCGGAGTCGCTCTCGAAATAGAGCACGGTGTCAACCATGTGCTCGAGTACGCGCGGCCCCGCAATCACGCCTTCGCGCGTCACGTGGCCGATCAGGAGAACCGAGGTGCCAGTCGTCTTGGCATGGCGCACGAGGCTCGCGGTCGATTCACGCAGTTGAGTCACCGCGCCGGGCGCCGCGTCGACTCCCGCGACCGACATGGTCTGGATCGAGTCGATCACGATGACCTGCGCGCGAGCCTCGGTGGCGAGCTCCACGATGCGTTCGACCGCGGTTTCAGCGACGAGCGCGAGCGCCCCCGCATCGACCGCGAGCCGGCGCGCGCGCTCGGCCACCTGGCGCACCGATTCTTCCCCGGTCGCATAGAGCACGCCGCACGAGGCGGCGAGCGCCGCGGCGCATTGCAGCAGAAGCGTCGATTTGCCGATTCCCGGCTCGCCGCCGATCAGTGTCACCGAGCCGGGCGCCAGTCCGCCGCCAAGCACGCGGTCGAATTCCGCGAATCCCGTCGGCAGTCGCGTCTCGGGCTCGGTCACGAGCCGCGCGATGGGCTCGGGCCTCGGCGCGGATTGGGCGTCGCCGCGCAGTCCGCCGCGAGCGCGCGCTTCCGTGAATGGCGCAAGAGTGTTCCATTCGCCGCAGGAGGCGCATTGCCCGGCCCAGCGCGGCGCATCGGCGCCGCAGGACGAGCAGACGAAAACCGTGCGGGGCTTGGCCATCAAGGGTCCGGAAACGGCAAGCGGCGATGCTAGCACGCGATTTGCCGTGGAGATCGGCGGGGCG
Organism: Steroidobacteraceae bacterium; assembly: GCA_040878925.1. Lineage (GTDB taxonomy): Bacteria > Pseudomonadota > Gammaproteobacteria > Steroidobacterales > Steroidobacteraceae > SCUD01. The sequence goes on from JBBDLI010000015.1 coordinate 164,882, forward strand.
GATTGCGGCGCAGGTCGCGGTTTCGCCCATAAGCTTTCGAGAATCCGGCTCATGGCAGTACCGGCGGGGCCGATGCCCGTTTATGATTCGGGGATCGGGGTAGTAACGGATCGAACCGCGCATGCCTGACGATTCGAGTCGCGGTGGATGGCTGCGAGGCTTGTCCGGCGGATCAAGCAAAAAAGCGGGCGAACCGGGCCCCAAATTTGGCAAGCCGCTCGAGGTCGCCGTGACCGAAAAGCCGCCGACGGCCGGTCAGCAGCCGCCTTCCAACCGCTCTGCTCGCGGCACCAGCTTCCGGCCAGGGCAGCTCTTCCACCATTTTCGCCTGCAGCAGCAGCTTGGCCGCGGCGCGACCGCGACGGTGTATCGGGCAGTCGACGAGCGCGACGGCAGCGTGTTCGCGCTCAAACTGCTCTCGCTCGCCGACGACTGGCCGGACGACCTGCTGGACGAGGCCAAGCTCCGGCTCCTGCGCGAGGCTGAAGCGGCGGGCTCGCTCGCGCACCCCGATATCGTCGAGATCCGCGAAGCCGGTGAGTACCAGGGACAGGTCTACCTCGCGATGGAATACGTCGAGGGCGTGAATCTCGGCATGCACGCGACCGAAGGCAGGATGCTGCCACCGCGCCTGGTCTGCGAGATGTGCGCCCGCGTCTCGGACGCGCTCTACTTCGCGCACCAGCGCGGCGTCATCCACCGGGACATCAAGCCGGCGAACATCGTGTTCGACCAGAAGAACCGGCGCGTGCGGGTCATGGATTTCGGCGTGGCCCGGCTCGAGAACAGCCGCGCGACGCGGACTGGCGTGATACTCGGCTCGCCGTCCTACATGGCGCCCGAACAGCTCGACGCGCGGCCGGTCACCGCGCAATCCGACCTGTTCTCGCTCGGCGTGACCCTGTTCCAGCTGCTGACGGGCATGCTGCCATTCCGTTCCGACTCGATTCCGGGGCTGATGCAGAAGATTTCCGCGGAGCCGCACCCGCCGCTCGGTGTCGTGCGTCCCGACCTGCCCGCGGCCCTGGCGTCGATCGTCGACCGCGCGCTCGAGAAGGAACCGGAACTGCGCTACCGCAGCGGCGCCGAAATGGCGCAGGCCTTGCGCGATTGCGCGCGCGACATCGACCCGGCGCTGCGCTGATGGGCCGCTACGTCTCGCTCCGCAATCGGGTCCAGGCCGTCGGCCTGACGGACACCGGCAAGGTGCGCGAGCACAATGAGGACTCGATCGCCCTCGATGGCGACATCGGCCTCTACGTGCTCGCCGATGGCATGGGTGGATACAACGCCGGGGAAGTGGCGAGCGGCATCGCCGTCAAGACCATCACGAATCTCGTGCGCGAGGCGTTCATTGCCCAGGAGCTCGACTGCAACGACAAATCGACGGGGCTGCACCGGCCGAGCATCATCCTGCGGGACGCGATCGCCCGCGCCAACAAGATCATCCACCAGACTTCGAAGTCGCAGACCCAGTGCGAGGGCATGGGCACCACGGTCGTGGCGGCGCTGCTTCACAACAACCGCATCACGGTCGCGCATGTCGGCGATTCGCGCCTGTATCGCCTGCGCAAGGACAGCTTCGAGCAGCTCACGATGGACCATTCGCTGCTCCAGGAGCTGGTGGACCGCGGTTTTTACTCGGCCGAAGAGGCACAGCGCGCGACCAACAAGAACTACGTGACGCGCGCGCTCGGCGTGGAGGCGACGGTCGACGTCGAGGTCCACGAGCTGCCGATCGAGCCCGGCGACTGGCTGGTATTGTGTTCCGACGGCCTGACCGACATGGTCGAGGACGAGGATATTCACTTAACAATCAGTACTTTCGGCGGTAATCTTGACACAGTCGCAAGACAATTGGTCCAGTTGGCCAATGATAGCGGCGGCCGGGACAACATCTCGGTCGTGCTCGCGCAGGTGGTCGAACTTTTCCCCGCGCGGCGCGGCATACTTGACAGAATATTGGCCTGGTTCGGATAACCGACTGCGAGGGAGACGATGGCGCGGCTTATCTTGAGTCTGGACGGTCAGGTCATGGCCGAATACAACATGACCAAGGAACGCTATACGGTCGGTCGCCTGCCGGACAACGACGTCCGCATCGATAACGCGGCCGTCAGTGGCCATCACGGCCTGATCATCAACATCCTCAACGATTCCTTCCTCGAGGATCTCAACAGCACGAACGGGACCTACGTCAACGGCAAATTGATCAAGAAGCACGCCTTGACGCACGGCGACGTCATCACGATCGGGCACCACCACCTGCGATTCGTGGACAGCCAGGTCGAGAGCTCCGAACAGGATGAGTTCGAGCGCACGCTCGTCATCCAGCCTGGCCAGGTCAACGAAGCGCGGCTCAAGGCCGCCGCGGATTCGATCGCGCCGCCGCCCACCGCCGTACCTGCGCCGGCAGCACGTCCAGCCGCTACCGCCGCGCCGGTGGAGAAGGGCGCCCCCTCGCGGGCCGCGAAACTGCAGGTCCTATCGGGCCAGTTTGCCGGCCGTGAGCTGGAGCTAGCGAAGACCCTGACCACGCTCGGCCGGCCGGGCGTTCAGGTCGCAGCCATCAGCCGCCGCGCCGACGGCTACTTCGTCGTCCATGTCGAGAGCAGCAAACCGGGCGATTTCCCGCTGGTGAACGGTCAGCCGATCGGACCGCAGGCTCGCAGGCTCCACGACAACGACGTCGTGACGCTTGCCGGCGTGAAAATGGGTTTCTTCGAAGCCTAGATTCCCCGAATGGCGGCGACAAGGCCGGCCAACCCGAACGCCAGAATGCCCGCTGCCGCGGCGTAATTGAGCGCGTGCTGCCACCCGCGTCCCGGCAGGGCCGCGCCGAGTGCCGCCCCCGCAGCCGCGAATCCCGCCTGCACCAGGAAGCTTCCCGCAAAGAGCGCGAGCGCGAGCACGATCGCCGAGACCAACGAACCGGCAACCGGCAGTTGCGGCACGAAACCCGCGAACAGCGCGAGCGTCATCGGATTCACGAGCGTGAGCAGGAACGTCGGCAGCATCGTGCGCGCGGCATCGCGCGGCGCGGGCGGCGGACCGGCGCTCCGGGCGCCTGAAATCAGCATTGCGAGACCGAGGCCGACGAGCAGCAGCGCGCAGCCGACACGGATTGCTGCCTCATGCCGCTCCAGCAACGGCAGGACGAGCGCGCCGATCGAGAACGCCGCGAGAGCATAGACCAGGTCGGCCAGCGCGGCGCCGAGTCCCGCGAAGCAGGCGGCTCCGAAGCCGCGCCGCGCGCCGGTGCCGAGGATCAGGAGCGCGATCGGGCCGATCGACGCGGCGACGACCACGCCGAAAACCAGCGCCATCCAGATTGCGCCGGCCATGCGGGATTGCGGGCCGTGGTCAGCCGGTCTAGCCAGCCGTCGCCGGCGCGCCGCCCGCGCGCGCCAGCTCGACGGCGAGAACCGCCCAGTAGGCGAGCAGCACGAGCCAACTTGCGGCGAACGCGCGGAAGCGCCAGAGCACTTTGTTCATATTCAAATGAATGGCAGTGTGTATGACACGGCAGGCGACATATGCCCATCCGAGAACGACCAGTAGCGCGCCGTTCTGCCCCGCCGCAAACGCGATCGCGACTCCGGCATAGAACAGCGTCGGCATCTCGTAGAGGTTGTTCAGATTACGCGCGGTCGCCGCGGCCTCCTCCGGCTCGCCGTCGCCGCGAAACAGCTTGTAGAAGCGTGGATCCACCTGACCTGCCCGCACCGCGGCAAATCGCAGCCGCGCGAGGCGGATTACGACCGCGAGCGTGAGGGCGACGAGCGCAAATGCGGGCCAGAGGATTGCCATGACCGTGCCGGACGGTCCGCGTCAGCCGTGGGCGATCGGCTTGTCGCTGAACAGGAACTCCTTGAGTTCCTTCGACAGCACCGCATCGCGCCGGCGGATCCATTCGAGCACCATCGCCGCGTGCTCCTTTTCCTCGTCGCGGTTGTGCGCGAGGATTGCCTTGAGTTCCGCGTCCTTGCACGCGTCGGCGCGCTGGTTGTACCAGTCGATCGCTTCCAGTTCCTCCATCAGCGAAACGATTGCGCGATGCATGTCGCGCGTCTCGTCCGACAGCTCCTCGATCGGCTCGTGATATCCGACGCTCGACATGGTCACTCCCCTTGTGCGACCGGTGAAGCCGCCGCACGCTGAAACAGCGAGGCAAAATCGTGCACCGGCCGGTAGCCGAGTCCCACGCTCGCCTTGTCCACAACATAAACGCGGTCGATGGACCGTGGCAACAGCCAGGCGCGGCGCGCGAACTCGGCAGCGGCCCACGGGTAGCGGTCGAGCACGACGGAGGCTGCGTCTTCGAGAAGCCGCCGGCAGTCCGCCTCGGTGAACGGCGGCGGCGCGGAAACGTTGTAAATCTCGTGGCCGCCGCGTCCGGTTGCGAGCGCGAGTTCGTGCGCCTGCGCGACGTCCAGGGCATCCACGCCGCGATACAGGCGGTAGATCGCGACCAGCCGCTGCTCTTCCTCGAAGCAGCGGGACATGCGGAGACTCACGCAGGCGAGACCGTGTCGCGCCGCCTCAGCGCAGGCGGCCTCGGCCTCGAGCTTGGTCTCGTCATAGATGTCGCGCGGCCGCGCCGCCAGTTGCTCCGTCACCCAGACGGCGGCGCCCGCCTGAGGCAGGAGCGCATTCCCGTACAGCGAGGTCGTGCTCGTGTACACGAAGCGCGCGACGCCCGCCTCGCCGCAGGCCTGCAACAGCCGGCGCGTCGCGTTGACGTTGACTTCCCGGAATTCCCGGTCCGAGCGCGCCGCGAGATCCGGGACGTGGAGCGACGCGGTGTGCACGACGGCTTCCATGCCGGCACAGAGTCCCGCGATCTCAGCCGTGTCGCGCACGTCCGCAATCGACGTCGTGAGCGGTCCGGGGCGCAGATCCACGCCCGTGACCTGGTGCCGGAGCATGAGGCGCGCGGCGATCGCGCCGCCGATCCGGCCGGACGAGCCTGTCACCAGGACTTTCACGGCCGGCGCGTACTGAAGATCACCCGCCGGCCGACCCGGCAGGTCAACTCATACGCGATCGTTCCGGCCGCGGCGGCCACGTGCTCGACCGGCACGGCATCGCCCCAGAGCTCGACACGATCGCCGATGGCGACGCGCGGCAGGCCGGTGACGTCGATCGTCAACATGTCCATCGATGGACGGCCGGCGACGATGGCAGCTCGGCCGTTGACCTCGACCGGTGTTCCGTTCCGTGCGCTCCGCGGATAACCGTCGCCGTAGCCGACGGCCGCAACCGCGATCCGCGCGGCTCCGGCGGCGGTCCAGGTGCCGCCATAGCCGACACGATCCCCGGCAGCCACGTCCTTCAGGGCAATCACGCGAGTCTCGAATGTCATGGCGGGCCGCAGCCCGAGATCGGCGCCGGTCTTGCCCGGAAACGGAGAAATGCCGTACAGCATGATGCCCGGCCTCACCCAGTCCGCCCGCGCGGCAGGCCAGGCGATCAGGCCGGCCGAGTTGGCGATGCTGCGCTCGCCCGGCAGGGCCGCGGTTGCCTTTGCGAATTGCTCGATCTGCGCGCCTGTTTCCGGGCCATCCGCCCGTTCCGCTTCCGCGAGGTGCGTCGCGAGATGCACCGGCCGCGCGACGTGCCGGCAGGCGTCGAGCCTCGCGGCCGTGGCCGGCACGCCGGCGGGCGCGAATCCGAGCCGGTGCATGCCGCTGTCGATTTTCAGCCAGACGCGGAAGTTATGCGGGCCACCCCAGGCCTCGAACAGCGCGATCTGCCAGTCCTGGTGCACGAAGAGGTCGAGATCGAGGCGCGCTGCCTCCGCGAGTTCGCGCGCATCCTGAACGCCCTCCAGCAGCACGATGCGAGCCCTGCAGCCCGCCTCACGCAGCGTTACGGCTTCCTCGAGGCGCGCCACTGCGAACGCATCCGCCGCCGCAAGCGCTTCGGCCACCGCGACGAGCCCATGGCCATAGGCATTCGCCTTGATGACCGCGAGCACGCGGCAACCGGGGGCGAGTTCGTGAACGCGCGAGAGATTGTGCTTGAGCGCCGCCGTATCGATGACAGCGCGCAGCGCCCCGCTCAGAATGCGCCCTCGCCGTAGGACTCGGCGACCAGGTTCTCGAAGCGCGTGTACTCGCCGAGGAAGGTGAGCTGGATCTCGCCGACGGGGCCATTTCTCTGCTTCGCGATGATGATGTCCGCGACGCCGCGGCGCGTCGTGTTCGGATCGTAGACTTCTTCGCGGTAGATCAGGAGGATCAGGTCGCTGTCCTGCTCGATCGCGCCCGATTCGCGCAGATCCGACATCACCGGTCTCTTGTCGGTGCGCTGCTCGACCGCGCGATTGAGCTGCGACAACGCGACCACCGGAACCTGCAACTCCTTTGCGAGTGCCTTCAGGCTCCGCGAGATCTCCGAGATCTCGGTTGCGCGATTCTCCTTGGTCCCGCTGACTTGCATGAGCTGGAGATAGTCGACGACGATCAGGCCGAGTCCCTTCTCCCGCTTGAGCCGCCGCGCCCGGGCGCGGACCTCGGTCGGGGTCAGCGCCGGCGATTCGTCCACGTAGAGCGGAGCGCCCGAGAGCTGCGCCATCGCGCCCTGGATGCGTGACCAGTCCTCCTCCGAGAAATTCCCGGTGCGCAGGTGCGTCTGGTTCACCCGGCCGAGCGAGGAGATCAACCTGAGCGTGAGCTGCTCGGCCGACATTTCCATCGAGAAGATCGCGGACGGCACGCCCTTCGCGATGGCGGCGTTCTCCGCGATGTTGACGGCGAGCGTCGTCTTTCCCATCGAGGGCCGCCCGGCGATGACGACCAGGTCGCCGGCCTGCAGGCCCGTCGTCTTGCGGTCGAGCTGCGTGAATCCGGTCGGCACGCCGCGGATTTCGCCCGGCGTTTGATGCAGCAAGTCGAGCCGGTCGATGGTCTGTGGTAAGACGTCACGGATGGCGATGAATCCCGACTTGCCGCGGCTGCCGCGCTCGGCGATCTCGAACACGCGCCGCTCCGCTTCGTCGACCAACTCGCTGGCCGACCGTCCGCGGCTGTCGGTCGCCGCAGCCGCGATCTCGCCACCGGCCGCGACGAGCTGCCGGAGAATCGACCGCTCGCGGATGATCTCGGCATAAGCGCGGACATTCGCCGCGGAGGGCGTGTCGCGGGCGACCGTGCCGAGATAGGCGAGCCCGCCGATCTCGTCGAGCCGGCCTTTGCGCTCAAGATGCTCGGACACCGTGACCGCGTCGCAGGGGCCGCGGTTGTCCGCGACCTCGGAGATTGCCTCGAAGATGAGCCGGTGGTCGCGACGGTAGAAGTCGGCGGCGGTCACGATGTCGGCAACCGCGTCCCAGGCGTTCGAATCGAGCATCAGGCCGCCGAGCACGGCCTGCTCCGCCTCCACTGAATGCGGCGGCGTGCGGATCTCGTCCTGCCGGAACATCGCTACCATCAGCCGGAAGCTTACTCTTCCGCGATCACCGTGAGCGGCACCGGAACATCGATGTCGCCGTGCAGGTGCAAGCTGACGATGTGCTCGCCGACCATGCGAATCGGCCCGCCCGGCAGGCGAACCTCGGAACGCTCGATGCGCTGGCCGGCCTGGAGGCAGGCCTCGGCAATGTCGGCCGTGCCGATGGAGCCGAAGAGCTTTCCTTCGCTGCCGACCTTTGCCGTGATGCTGAGCGTGAATCCTTCGAGGGCCGCGGCCCGGGTCCGGGCGGATTCCAGGTCCGCCGCCGCCTTGGCTTCGAGCTCCGCGCGCCGGCTCTCGAACTTGGCGATGTTCGCGGGCGTGGCGAGCGTCGCCTTGCCGCCCGGCAGCAGGTAATTCCGGCCGAATCCCGGCTTGACCTTCACGCGGTCGCCGATGTCGCCGAGATTCGCGATCTTCTGTAACAGGATGACTTCCATCGATTTAGACTCCTTGCCGCGGCGCAAAGCGCTCGCGAAAGCGGAACCACGTATCCGCGAATCCGATGCCCACCAGGGCCATCGGCACCAGTGCCGCGGCGACGTAAGCGAGAATCAGCGGCAGCGGGCCGATCACCTGCAGCTCGCGCAGGCCGTGCACCACGGCAAGCGCCTGGATCAGGAATGCGCCGGCCAGCACGAAGACCACGTCGTCCGCCGCGTCCCAGCCATGCCCGAGCAGGAGATTGCTGATCAGGCTCGCCGTGAAGATCGCGACCAGAGACCACGCGATGAAGCGGCCTAGCTTGAGCCTCCGGAACTCGCGTCCGAACAGGCCGGGTTCGCGCAGCCGCCCGAACGCCCATAGGCCCACGAACTGGGCGAGCAAGGCGTTCAGCAGGAGGAGCCAGCCGAACACCCGCCAGCCGACGCGTGCCGTTTCAGCGCCGATCTCCTGGGGAGACGCCTGGATGCCCATTTGCGTCAGCCATTGCGCGACCTGCTGGAAGTACGGCTCGAGCCTGGCGAAAAAAGGCATCAGCACGCTTTCCGGACTGCCGAACGAGGCGTGAATCGCAAATACCAGCAGGCCGGTGCACAAGGTCAGGGCCTGGAAGACGAAATTCAGGCTGCGTGTCGAGGCGAGCGCTGTTGCGGCGAGATACGACGGAAGCAGCACGGCGACGATGACGCCGGCTGCGAGCGCGATGCCGAACACGAGCGTTCCCGACCACATCAATATCAAGGCCGCTCCTGCTCCCGCGGCGGCCGCCAGCGACGGCCCGCCCGCGAGCGACGCCAGCACGATGAATCCGGCGGGCAGCCAGGCGATTCCCAGCATCGAAGCCACGAGCGCGGTTGCGCCGCCCGCCAGGATCGCGCGCGCGGAACTTGCCGTCATCCATTGGAGAAGCGCCGTCATCGGATCGCATCAAGCCGCGGGCCTGCGCCCCGGGCCTCAGTGCTGGTCCGTATACGGCAAGAGCCCGAGATACCGCGCCCGCTTGATCGCGATCGCGAGCTGGCGCTGATAAAAAGAGCGCGTGCCGGTGATGCGGCTCGGGACGATCTTGCCGGTTTCCGTGATGTAAGCCTTGAGCGTCGCCAGGTCCTTGTAATCGATCTGGTCGGTGCCTTCGGCCGTGAACTTGCAGTACTTCTTGCGCCGGAAAAAACGTGACATCGTGGCCTCCCGCTCAGTCCAAGCCCATCGCGTCGCCGATCGGATCGCGATCTCCGCGATCGCCCCGCTCGCGCTCCTCCGGTTCCTTCGCCATCGGCGACGGATCCGTGACCGCTTGTTCCATCTTGACGACGAGGTGCCGCAGCACCGCGTCACTGAATCGGAATGCGCCAGTCAGCTCCTCGAGCGCCTTGCCACTGCACTCGACGTTCATCAGCACGTAATGCGCCTTGTGCATCTTGGCGATGGGGAACGCGAGCTGCCGGCGGCCCCAATCCTCGAGCCGATGCACGGTGCCGCCGTCCGCGGCGAGTATGCCGCGGTACCGCTCGATCATCGCGGGAACCTGCTCGCTCTGGTCCGGATGGACCAGAAACACGATTTCGTAATGCCGCATCTTGTGCTCCTTGTGGTCTTGGCCTCCCGCTGACGCGATGGCGGTGAGGCAAGGAGAAAACCCCGGTCGCCCGGGGCGAGGGCCGCGTAAGTTACCGGACTCGCTCGCTTTCTGCAACTTTGGCGCGCCGCTGGCGGAGCGCCTCGTAAAGCACGATTCCGGCCGCGACCGAGACGTTCAGGCTTGCGACCGCGCCATGCATCGGCAGGCGCAGGCTGAAATCGCAGCATTCGCGGGTCAGGCGCCGGAGTCCCCTGCCTTCCGACCCCATGACGATCGCAAGCGCGCCCACGAGATCGGCGTCGAACATCTCCCGTTCTCCGTCACCGGCCGTGCCCGCGATCCAGAGGCCCGCTTCCTTCATGTCGCGCAGCGCCCGCGCGAGGTTCGTCACCTGCGCAAACGGGACCGTCTCCGCGGCGCCGGCCGCGACCTTGCGCACGGCCGGCGTCAGGCCTGCGGCGCGGTCGCGCGGGACGACGACCGCCGTCGCGCCCGCAGCGTCCGCGGTGCGCAGGCACGCGCCGAGATTGTGCGGATCCGAAACGCCGTCGAGCACCAGGACGAGCGCCGGCGTCCGCGCCGCGGTCAGGAGGTCGAGCAGCGTGTTTTCGTCGAGCGGAACGCTCGGGCGCACCTCGGCGACGACCCCCTGGTGGACCGCGCCGCCGGTCTCCTGGTCGAGCGCAGCGATCGTGGCGTCGGCCGCCTTGACTCCGCGCGCTCGCGCGAGCTCGCGCAGTTCCCGCACCCGGGCATCGTCGCGTCCCGCCGCGATCGAAAGCCGCGTCACGTCCTGCGGCCGCTTCGTGAGCACGGCGCGCACTGCGTGGAGGCCATAGACGATCACGCCGCTCACCGGTGGCGGGCCGGAGCCTTGCCGCCGCGCCGGCGCGGATGAAAATGCTCGCCGGTCTTGGCCACGTGCTCGAAATCGATCTTCCGTTCGGCCGAGTCCACGCGCACGAGCCGGACCCGCATCTCGTCGCCGATTGCGAACCGGAGCTTCGTGCGCTCGCCCACCAGGGCGCGGTCGCGCTCGTGGAAATGGAAGTAGTCCGGCGGCAACGCGGTGACATGCACGAGGCCATCGATCTGCATCTGCTTGAGCTGGACGAACACGCCGAATTCGGCGACCCCGGTCGCGACCGCGTCGAACTCCTCGCCGATGCGCGGCCGCATGAACTCGCACTTCAGCCAGGCGACGACGGATCGGGCCGCCTCGTCGGCGCGCCGCTCGCGCATCGAGCAATCCTGGCCGAGTGTCTCCATCTCGCGCGGCGAGTGGGTGAAATTGGCCGCAGTTCCACCCGCGAGCGCGTGACGGATGCCCCGGTGCACGAGCAGGTCCGGATAGCGGCGGATCGGCGAGGTGAAGTGCGCGTACTCGGCGAGCGCGAGCCCGAAGTGGCCGATGTTGAGCGGCTGGTAAAGCGCCTGCGGCAGGGAGCGGATGATCGCATTCTCGAGCACACCCGCGTCGGGCCTGCCCGCGATTCCCGCGAGCGCTTTCTGCAGGCGCGCGGGCTTCAGATCGCCGCCAATCTCGAGATGCACGCCGCGCATCGCGAGAAAGCGCTTCAGTTCCTCCATGCGATCCTCGTCCGGCTTGCCATGGATCCGGAACAGCGCCGGCAGGCGGTGCTTCTTGAGGAAGCCTGCGGCCTCGACATTCGCCGCGATCATGCATTCCTCGATGAGCCGATGCGCGTCGTTCCGCGGATACTCGCGGATGTCGGTCACCTGGCCGGCAGAATCGACGAGCACCTTGACTTCAGGCGCCTCGAAATCGAGCGCGCCGCGCTTCTCGCGGCGCTTGCGCAAGGCGCGGTACACCTGGTGCAGGCAACCGATCGTCGGGATGACACGCTTGAGTTCACCGCGCGACGCCGGATCGCGCCCCTCGAGATGGGCAGCCACGCGGGTATAGGTCAGCCGGGCGGCCGAGCGCATCACCGCCGGGTAGAAGCGGCTCCGCGACACGACGCCCGCGCGCGAAACCTGCATGTCGCAGACCTTGCAATGGCGGTCCACGTCCGGCATGAGCGAGCACAGGTGATTCGAAAGCTCCTCCGGCAGCATCGGCAGCACGCGGTTGGGGAAATAGACCGAGGTCGCCCGTGTGCGCGCTTCCGCGTCGAGGGCGGTGCCCGGCCGCACGTAGTGGCTGACGTCGGCGATCGCGACGATCAGCCGGAAGCCGGCGGCGTTATCCTCGGCCCAGACTGCATCGTCGAAGTCGCGCGCATCCTCGCCGTCGATCGTCACGAGCGGCAGCGCGCGCAAGTCCTCGCGGCCCGAGCGCGCCGCAGCCGATATCTCGTGGCCGAACTGGCGCGCCTCGGCCAGCGCGTCCGGAGGAAACTCGTGTGAAAGGCCGTACGACGCGATCGCGAGATCAATCGCGGTGTCGGCGCCGCCGCTCTCGGGCAGGACGCGGAGCACCCTGCCGACCGGGTCGCGGTCGCGGCTCGGCTGCTCGATGATTTCCACGACTGCGAGGTTGCCGTGGCGGGCACTACCGACCGCTTCGCGCGGCACGACGACGCGCTGGCTGATGCGGCGATTGTCCGGCACCACGAACCCGACGCCGCCCTCGAGCGAGAAACGGCCGGCGACCTGCCGCGTGCGCCGTTCGAGCACCTCGACGATTGCGCCTTCCTGGCGGCCCCGCTCGTCGCGGCCGGTCACGCGCGCCGCCGCGCGATCGCCGTGGAACAGCGTGCGCATCTCGCGAGGCGGCAGGAACAGGTCATCGCCGCCGGCGTCCGGCACCAGAAAACCGAAGCCGTCACGATGGCCGCTCGCCGTGCCGACGACGACGGGAAGGCGCTCGATCAGGCAGTATTCGTTCGCGCGATTGAGCAGGAGCTGGCCGTCGCGCACCATCGCGCCGAGGCGCTTCGACAGCGCCTCGCGTTCCGCCGGTTCACGAATGCCAAGCATGGCCGCAAGCGCGTCGTAACCGATCGGCTTCTGCGCTTCCGCGAGTTTTGCGAGCAGCAATTCGCGACTCGGAATCGGCTGCGAATAACGCTCCGATTCTTCGCGAAAGCGCGGATCCTCCCGCTGCCAGCGCGGCTTGCGGCTCATGGCTTGTTGGAAATTGACATCGAACGGGTGCCTGCGTAAATTGACGCGCCCTTGCCGGGGCCCTCCCCGGTCGCAACCTGTGCCCAGGTGGCGGAATTGGTAGACGCGCTAGTTTCAGGTATTAGTGCCGCGAGGCGTGGAGGTTCGAGTCCTCTCCTGGGCACCATTCTCGCGCGCGCATTGTAATCCAGCGGCGAGGGCCGCGACAGTTCCGCCTCATTTCAGCGGCGTTTCACCAGTGCACGCCGCGGAGCAGCGACGCGAACACCAACGCTTCCTTCGTCGGCGGCGCCTCCGGTTTCGCTCCGGACTGTTCCCCCTTCGACGCGGCCGAGTCCGGGAACATGCGATAGGCCGTGTTCATCACGACCTCCGTGATGCGCGGCGCGACGAGGTGCAGCACTTCCGCCGCGATCCCGAGCCGCGTCGCGATGCGCTTCGGCCGGTCGGTGATCGCCTCCGCGATCATGTCGGCAGCCTCCTCCGGCGTCGCGACTGGGAACTGCTCATAGATCTTCGTCGGCGCGATCATCGGCGTGCGCACGAGCGGCATGTTGACGATGGTGAACGTCACGCCGCGATCCGCGAACTCGGCGGCTGCGCAGCGCGTCCAGGCTTCCATCGCCGCCTTGGACGAGACATACGCCGAAAAGCGCGGTGCGTTCGACAGCACGCCGATCGAGGAGATATTCACGACGTGGCCGCCGCGCGCGAGCAGCGATGGCATCAATGCCATGGTCAGGCGCACGACCGCGAAGTAATTGAGCTGCATCGTGCGCTCGAACTCGTGGAAGCGATCATGCGACAGGTCAATCGAGCGCCGGATCGAGCGCCCGGCGTTGTTGACGAGAAAATCGACCCCGCCGTGTTCGGCGACGACCTGCGTTGCGAATGCGTCGCAGGCGGCGTAGTCGGAGACGTCGCAGGCATAGGCAAATACCGTGCCGCCCCGCTCGGCGAGCCTGGCGCGCGCCGCCTCGAGTTTCTCCGGGTCGCGCGCGACGATGACGACCTGCGCGCCGGCATCCGCGCAGCGCTCCGCGGCCGCGAGGCCGATGCCGGACGAGCCGCCGGTGATCGCGACGACCTTGCCGCGGACCGCGCCCGCCAGGCTGTGGTCGAGCGACAGGTCGGGATCGAGGTGGCGCTCCCAGTAGTCCCACAGTCGCCAGGCATAGTCCTCGAGGCTCGGCACCCGGATGTCCGTGCCTTCGAGCAGCCGCTGCGTCCGCGTGCTGTCGAAACGGGTCTGCCAGTTGAAGAACTGCATGACGTCGCGCGGGATCCGGAGATCGCGCAGGATCGTGTCCACGACCTGCTGCAGCGGGCGGTAATTCGACAACGAGGCGGTCACGCTCGCGGGTATGAGCTCGACCAGCTTCGGATCGACGCGAAACGCCAGGGTCGGCGCGTGTCCTGCGCGGGCGAACAGGTTGAGCACTTCGCCGACGCGCCGCTGGCGCGGGTCCGTCAGGTGAAAGCACTGCCCGTCCTGGCCGGGCAGGTGCGCGAGGTGGTCCATCGCCGCCACGACGTAGTCCACGGGCACGAGATTGATGAAGCCGCCTTCGAGGCCGATCAGCGGCAGCCAGGGCGGCAGCGATTGCCGCAGCTTCTGGATCATCTTGAAGAAGTAGTAGGGCCCGTCGATCTTGTCGATGTGGCCGGTCTGGGAGTGGCCGACGACGATGCCCGGCCGGTACACGCGCCAGGGGCGCTTGCTGCGGCTGCGAACGAGCGCTTCCGACTCGTGCTTCGTGCGGAAATACGGGTGATCGAGTCCCGTCGCCTCCTCGAACATGTTCTCGCGGAAGCTGCCCTTGTAGAGCCCTGCCGCGGCGATCGAGCTCACCAGGTGAAAGCAGCCCGCCTGGACGCTGTCTGCGAACTGCAATGCGTGATCGGTGCCGACGATGTTCGCGTTGTCCTGTTCCTCGCTGCCGGCCTGCAGGTCGTACACCACCGCCAGGTGGAACATGTGATCGATCTTGCCGGTGAGCTTGCGGAGATCCGCCTTCGACACGCCGAGATCGCGCCCGGAGAGATCGCCCGCGATCGGCACCGCACGGCTCGCGCGCGCGCCCCAGAACCCGCGCAGCGCCTCGAATTTCTGCGCCGACTGCGGCCGCACGAGCACGTAGACACGCTCGCCGCGCGCCAGGAGGCGCTCGACGAGGTAGCGGCCGATGAACCCGGTCGCGCCGGTGACGAAATACGCCATGTGCTTTACTGTAATCCGATGGTCCAGGAAACGGAACGAATGTCCGCGGTGGATGCCGCGTGGCTCCGGATGGATCGGCCGACCAACCTGATGATGATCGTCGGGGTCGTCGTGTTCGAGTCGCGGGTCGATTTCAGGCGCTTCCGCAGCACGATCGAGGATCGTTTCCTGGAGTTCGCGCGGTTCCGTTGCCGCGCGCGGCAGGACACCGTTTTCGCGAGCCGGGAACCGGACTCCGACTTCGACCTGGACCAGCACGTGGTCCGCGCGGCACTCCCCGCACCCGGCGGCCAGGCCGAGCTCGAGTCGTTCGTGTCGCAGCTCGCGGGCACGGATCTCGACCGCCGGCGGCCGATGTGGCAGTTCCAGTTCATCGACGACTTCGAGGGCGGCAGCGCCGCCATCCTGCGCATCCACCATTGCTACGCGGACGGCATCGCGATGATTCGCGTGTTCCTGACGCTGACGGATCCGCAGGCGGAACCGGCCGCGCGCCTGCGCGCGGCGCCTACCCGGCCCGCACTCCCTGGCGCCGGCGACGAAGCGGAGCCCGCGCTTGGCCGGCTGAACGTCCCGGGCGCAGATCTCCTGCAGAAAGTATATGCCGAAGGCGCCGAGTGGCTCGCGCGCGCCGTCGACCTAACGAAGAATCCGGAGCTGGCGAGCGAGATCGCGCGCCACGCGCTCGGCGTCGCAGGCGAGCTTGCGCGCGTCGCGACGCTCGCCGACGATCCGCCGACGCGCTTCAAGGGGCCGCTCGGCACGCGCAAGGTCGCGGCCTGGACCGATGCGCTGCCGCTCACCGAGGTCAAGTGCGTCGCCCGGGCTCTCGGTTGCACGATCAATGATCTGCTGATGTCGACGGCCGCTGGCGCGCTCGGCGGCTATCTTCGGCAGCACGGCGAGAACACGGACGGCATGACGATTCGCGCGGCCGTGCCGGTCAATCTCCGCGATCCCGGGGAGGCGGCGTCGCTCGGCAACTACTTCGGGTTAGTGTTCCTCGAGTTGCCGATCGGGATCCGCGATCCGCTTGAGCGCCTGTTCACGGTGCGCGCCTCGATGTCGGCGTTGAAGTGCTCGTATCAGCCGGTGCTGACGCTCGGCCTGATGGCCGCGCTCGGCTGGATGCCGGGCTCCGTCGAGGCAGCGGCGATCGATCTCCTGTCGACCAAGGCGACAGCGGTCGCGACCAATGTCCCCGGGCCGCAGGAGCCGCTCTTCCTGGCCGGCGGGCGGATCTCGCGGCTGATCTTCTGGGTCCCGCAATCGGGCGACATCGGCCTCGGCATCAGCATCCTTTCCTACGCCGGCCAGGTGCAGTTTGGCCTCATCGCGGACCAGAAGCGCGTGCCGGATCCTGCGGCGGTCACCGCCCGCTTCCGCGAGGAGTTCGAGAAGGTCGTGCTGTCGGTCCTGCTCGGGCCCTACCTAAGGAACCCCTGATCTACCCGCGCATGGGGCGCGTTACGCGCGCGCCTTGGCGCGACAAGGCGCGAGCCGAAGCCCTATAGCAGGGTCTATAGGCGAGGTGCGCAACGAAGGCGCGCCAAGGCCCGCGCGTAACCCGCAGGGACCGGGCGATTTTCGTCCCTGGCGGCGTCGCTCGTCGCTCATGTATCACTTGATACACATCGCTCCTCGCTTCTTGCCAGGGACGAAAATCGCACACGGTCGCGCCCATGCGCGGATAGATCAGGGGTTCCTTGAGCAAGGCCGCTGAATCGGTTAATTCGAGCTCGGCCTTCGCCTGCTCGACGTCGAGGTGCTCCATCGCGTCCGCGGGCTTGCAGGCCGCCGCCTTGCGATAGAGCTCGACCGCCTGCTTCTTCTTCGCATCGCCGTGCAGCATCAGCAGTCCGTTCGCAAATTCCATGTGCGCGATCGCGGAGTCCGGATTGAGCTTCAGGGCCTGCTCGAAATGCTTGACCGACTTCCCGGCGTCCGCGCCGTAAGTCAGGCGTCCCGCGAGCGCGCCGACCTTGTCGATGATCTCCGCGTGGTACAGGCCGAGCGCGATGTGGGCGTCGGCATGCTTCGGCTCGAGTTCCAGCGCGCGGTCGAGCGCGTGGCGCACCTTGCCGCCGATGCCTTCGGCCAGCGCCTTGACGATGGAAATGCGTTGCGCATAGCGGCCCAGCGCGAAGGCCAGCAGGTACCAGGAATTCGCGTGATCCGGGAGCTTCCGCGTCGCTTCCTCCGCGCGCTTCGCCGCGTCTTCGAGCAACTTGAGCGCGCGACGGTCGTCTTCCTCAAGATAGGTTGCAGCGACCGCCGCGGCCTTGCTGGCGGCCAGTGACCCCAACGGGCTCCCCTTCGCGCCCTGTGCGATCGCGTCCGTGAAATCGCCGCGGTGGAATGCGCGCCAGGCTTGCTGCACGGCCGCGGCGTCCGGATACGGCTCGCAATCGCCCTTGTGCAACCGGTTCCACGACCGGCGCAATGCCTCGCCGTCGTAACTGTAAGGTTTCGGGTCGTAGGGGAAACGAAGCGTCTTCGCGCCGGCCATCATGAACTCCCGTCAAGAACGCGGTATTCTGCCGCATCGACCCGCGGCGCGCGGAGCGAGGCAAGGAGAGGATCATGGCGGCGAAGAAAAAGGGCAAGCTCGGAGGCGCGGGCGCGCCGAAGCAAGAGCAGAACCTCCTCTATTCCGCGCACCAGATCTGGCTCGCGGGACTCGGCGCCTTGTCGCGCGCGCAGGCGGGCGCCCCGAAGATCTTCGACGAGCTGATGCGCGAAGGCTCGAAGCTGCAGGGCGGTGCGCTCGATGCCGCGCAGAAAGTCGTGTTGCAGGCGTTCCAGGGCGCGCAGAAAACCGTCAACCAGCGCGTGGACACGGTCAAGGAACAGGCCGGCGAGACCTGGGACAACCTCGAGAAAATCTTCCAGACGCGTGTGCAGCGCGCGCTGCACCAGCTCGGCATGCCGTCCGCCGGGGAAATGAGCGCATTGCAGCGACGGATCGAGAAACTCGAGGCGAGCGTCAGTCGAACGGATGCCGCGACACGATCGTCTCGTCCCGCTCGGCCCCGGTCGAGACGATCGTAATCGGCACCCCGCAGACGGACTCGAGCCGCGCGAGATAGGCGCGCGCCGCCGCCGGCAATTCGGCGAGCGACTTCCGCCCCGCGGTCCGCTCCTTCCAGCCGGGCATCGATTCGTAGCGCGGCCCGCCGTCGCCGTCGTACGCGACGCAGATCCTCACCTGCTCGAGCCCGTCCAGCACGTCGAGCTTCGTGACGCAGAGTGCCGTGATGCCGTTGTTGATGATCGAGCGCCGCAATGCGACGGCGTCGAACCAGCCCGTCCGGCGCGGGCGCCCGGTCACGGCGCCGAACTCCTGGCCCACGCGCGACAGGTGCCGGCCGGTCTCGTCGTCGAGCTCGGTCGGAAACGGCCCCGCGCCGACACGCGTCGCATAGGCCTTCACGATTCCGAGCACGTCGTCGATGTCGCGCGGTCCGAGTCCCGTGCCTACGGAGGCGTACCCAGCCACGGTGTTCGACGACGTGACGAACGGAAAGGTGCCGTGGTCGACGTCGAGCATGGCGCCCTGCGCACCCTCGAACAGCACGCTGCCCCCCGCGGTGCGGAGCTCGTGCAGCTTCAGCGTGACGTCACCCACGAGCGCCCGGATGCGCTCGCCCTGGGCGAGGCATTCGTCCCGTGTCCGGGCGTAGTCGACCGGCGCTTCGCCGAGCTGCCGCTCGAGCAGGAAGTTGTGGTACTCGAGGAGTTCGCGCAGGCGGGGTTCGAACTGCCGAGGCTGCTGCAGGTCGCCGACGCGCACGGCGCGGCGGGCGACCTTGTCCTCGTAGGCGGGGCCCACGCCGCGGCCGGTCGTGCCGATCTTGCGGGCGCCGGATGCCCGCTCACGCGCGCGGTCGATCAGCGCGTGCGATGGCAGCACCAGCGGGCATTGCGGGCTGACGACGAGGCGCTCGAACACCGGCACTCCGCGGCCGGAAAGCATTCCCGCCTCCGATAGCAGCGCCTCGAGCGAAACCACGACACCATTGCCGATGTAGCAGCGGACGCCATCGCGGAGTACGCCCGACGGGATCAGCGAGAGTACGGTCTTGACGCCGCCGATGACGAGCGTGTGCCCGGCGTTGTGTCCGCCCTGGAAGCGCGCCACTGCGCTGACGCGCTCGGTCAGGAGGTCGACGACCTTGCCCTTGCCTTCATCGCCCCATTGGGCGCCGACCACGACGACGAAGCGTCCCACGGCGCGCTTCAGGAACGGACCAGCCAGAGCAGCACGAGACCGCCGAGCATGCTCACGGCGCCCGCCACGCGGAGCGTCCTGTCATCCATCGCGGCGAATTTCGCCAGCGCGCGCTTGATCGCGCCCGGGCTCAGGAATGGCAGGATGCCTTCGATCACCAGCAACAGTCCGAGCGCGGCCGCGAGATCGGGCCATGCGATGTTCATCGGCGGCTCAGCGGTTCGACTGCTTCAGGTACTTGAAAAATTCGCCTTCCGGGGCGATCACGAGCACGTCGTTCGGCTGGCCGATCGAGTTGCGGTAGGCCTGGAGGCTGCGGTGGAAAGAATAGAATTCCGGATAGCGCTGGTAGGCGCGTGCGTAGGTGGCTGCCGCCTTCGCATCGCCTTCGCCGCGTATGACTTCCGCGTCGCGATTGCCGATCGCGAGCAGTTCGGTCCGCTCGCGTTCCGCTTCGGCACGTATCCGCTGCGCCTGCTCGTCGCCCTCGGCGCGAAGCTGCGAGGCCTGGCGCGCGAAGTTCTGCCGCATGCGGTTGTACACGGATTCCGACACCTCTTCCGGCAGGTCGATGCGCTTGACGCGCACGTCCACGAGCGTCAGGCCGAGCTGGCCGACCGACTGGCCTGCGACCGCGAGAATGTCGCCGATGAACTCGGCGCGCTCTGCTGCGACGACCTGCTGGATCGTCCGCTTGGCGATGACACCCTTGAGCCCATCCTTGACGATCTCGGCGAGCCGCCCGGCCGCCTGCTCCTCGTCACCGTCGGTCGCGAGGTAGTAACGCGTGACGTCCGAGACCCGCCACTTCACGAAGAAGTCGACGTTGAGGATTTTGCCCTCGCTCGTCAGAAACTGCTCTGCGGGGTAGTTCCGCGTCAGCACGCGCCGGTCGAACTTCTGAACGGTATGGATCCAGGGGATCATGAAATGCAGCCCCGGCTCGAATTCGCTCGCGACGATTTTGCGCAGGCGGAACTTGATGGCGAGCTCCGTTTCCTTCACCTGGAACATCGCGGCGCTTGCGAGCCAGAGGAGGACGAGCCCGCTGATCACGACCTGGAGGTAGAGACGGTTCATCAGCGCTCCTTCCGGGCGCGAGGGTCTGCCGCGCCCACTTCGCTGCCGTCCTCGAGGCGGATTGTCGGCGGCGTTTCGACGACCGCGCGCTGGCCGCGCTGCTCGAGCAGTTTGTCGAGCGGCAGGTAGATCATGTTGCCCGAGCCTTCGACGTCGACCAGGATCTTGGCCGCGGAGCCCAGCACCTGTTCCATCGTCTCGAGGTAGAGCCGCTGGCGCGTGACCGCCGGCGCACGCTCGTATTCGCCCGCGAGCTGGAGAAAGCGTGACGTCTCGCCCTCGGAGTCGGCGATGACGCGGCTGCGGTAGGCGCGCGCGCCTTCGACGACGCTGACCTGGGCACCACGCGCCTTGGGGACGATGTCGTTCGCATAGGTTTGCGCAGACAGCGTCGAGCGCTCCTTGTCCTCGCGCGCCTTGATCGCGTCCTTCTGCGCCGGCGCAACCTGCTCCGGCACGCTCACGTCCTGAAGATTGACGCTGATGACCTCGATGCCGGTGTTGTAGGCCGCGATCGTGCGCTGGACGAGGTCCTTGGTCTTTGCGGCAATTTCCTGGCGGCCGGTCTCCAGCACGAAGTCGAGCTTGCTCTGCCCGATCACCTCGCGGATCGCGCTCTCGCCGACCTCGCCGAGGGTCTCCTCCGGCTCGCGCACGTTGAATGCGAACTTGACCGGGTCGGCGCGCCGGTACTGCACTGCGAGGTTGATGTCCACGAGCGCCTCATCCTGAGTCAGCATGCGCGTGCGGTCGGTGAAGCTCCGGAACTCGGTCACGTTGACCACCGTGCGCCGGTCTATCGGCCAGGGCAGGCGCATGTTGAATCCGCCCGACGTCGTCTTGACATACTTGCCGAAGCGCGTGATGACCGAGCGCTCGGCCGCCTCGTTCAGGTAGAAGCTGCCAAAAAGCGCCCAGAGCGCGAGCAAGCCGAGCGCAATGTAACCCAGCCCGATCGCGCGGCCGCCGCCACCGCCGCCGGCGCCGCCGACTCCGGCCGGAACGGAACCGCCGCCGAAGAGCGAGCGCAACTTCTTCTGCAATCGGCGCAGCACTTCATCGAGGTCGGGCGGGCCCTTGTCGGGCCGGCGCTGCCAGGGATTCTCGTTCTTGCCAGGATCGTTCCAGGCCATTCAGTGCTCGCGGGGTGCTCTGGGATTCATGCCGCGGAACTCGCGGTGTCGCGCGGGAATTCTACGAAGCCCGCGGTGGGCAAACAAGGCGAAACGGCGGCCGCAAAATCAACGCCGGCTTCGCGGCACAGGGATTCGAGCTCCTGATGCGACGATTCGACCAGGAGGCGCGTGTCGCCGCTCGGCGTGCTCGATTCCTCGCGCACGAGCCGAAGCTCGTAAAGCTGCGCGCGCAGCCTGCCCTGCGACGGCGGCAGGACGATGCAGAGCCGCATCGCGGCCTGGCCGAAAATCTCCTGCAGTGCGTCGCGCAAGTGCCCTATGCCGGCGCCTGTCGCGGCGGAGAGCCGGATCGCGGACGGTTGCCCGGCTGCGTCCCGCGCCATTTCCGGCGGCCGACCCAGGCGGTCGATCTTGTTGTAGATCCGCAGTTGCGGAATCGACGCCGCGCCGATGCTGGCGACGAGTTCGTCGACCTGCGCGATGTGCCGGTCCCGGTCGCGATCGGCGGCGTCGACGACGTGCAGCAGGAGATCGGCATCGCGCGCCTCCATCAGGGTCGAGCGGAACGCCGCGACGAGTTCGTGCGGAAGGTCGCGCACGAATCCGACCGTATCGGCGATCACGATGTCCGGCGTGTGCGGCAGGCGCAGGCGTCGCACGGTCGGATCGAGCGTCGCGAACAGGTGGTCGGCCACGTAGGCATCGGCGCCGGTCAACGCGCGAAACAGCGTGGACTTGCCCGCATTCGTGTAGCCGATCAGCGCGATCGACGGCACCGGCACGCGCTTTCGCACCTGGCGGCCGGTGTCGCGGCGCTGCGCGAGCTTCTCGAGTTTGCCGGCGAGCGTCCGGATCCGTTTGTCGATCAGCCGGCGGTCGGTTTCGAGCTGGGTCTCGCCGGGACCCCGGAGGCCGATGCCGCCTTTCTGGCGCTCGAGGTGAGTCCAGCCGCGCACGAGGCGGGTCGCCAGGTGGCGGAGTTGCGCCAGTTCGACTTCCAGTTTCCCCTCCGCGCTGCGGGCGCGCCGGGCGAAGATGTCGAGTATCAAGCCCGCGCGGTCGAGCACGCGCCGCCCGATCAAGCGCTCGAGATTGCGCTCCTGGCTCGGGGACAACTCGTGGTCCACGAGCACGAGGTCCGCGGCCTCGGCCTGCGCGCGGCTCTTGAGCTCCTCGGCCTTGCCGCTGCCGACGAAGAAACGCGGATCCGGAACCTTGCGAGATCCGGTCACTGTCGCGACGGGTACGGCACCGGCCGAGCGCGCGAGTGCGTCGAATTCCGCGAGTTCGTCGGGATCGGGGGCGGAGCCGAGGCCGATGCGGACGAGAATCGCGCGTTCGCCGCGGTCAGGGCGTTCGAACAAGGGGTCCTGCCGGCGCTCCGGTCAAGCGGTCTCCGACACCGGGGTTTCTTCCTCGGTACCCTCCGCCGACGGCAGCCGGACGTTCCGCGCGGGCACGACCGTCGAAATGGCGTGCTTGTAGACCATCTGGCTCACGGAGTTCTTCAGCAGCACGACGAACTGGTCGAATGAATCCACTTGGCCCTGGAGCTTGATCCCATTGACCAGATAAATGGAAACGGGCACGCGTTCCTTGCGCAGCGCGTTCAGGAAGGGATCCTGCAGTGATTGACCTCTGGCCATGGTAACTCCTTGTTTTTTCTAGCACTTTCATGCCGCTCTAGGGATTCCGGCGGCTCGAACAACTGTGTCGGTCCGGGCATATGTAAAGCGCAAGAGGCGTTGCCCGCAAGTCCAGAAGTCTATCACCTCCGCGCCGGGATTCACTGCTCCGCGAGCCAGGCGCCGATGCGCGCGGCGACTCGCTCCGTGGTCGCCGGATCGAGCGGGTCGAACCATTCGGCGTCCGGTTCGGCGCGCAACCAGGTCAATTGCCGGCGGGCGAGCTGACGTGTCGCTATGACCGCTTTTTCGACCGCGGATTCCAATGTCACCCGACCTTCGAGGTGTTCCCAGAGCTGACGGTAGCCGATCAGCCTCATCGACGGCAGGCCGGCGTGCAGATCGCCGCGCGCATGCAGCCCGTGCACCTCCTCGAGCAGTCCCCTTCGCATCATTTCCTCGAAGCGCAATGCGAGCCGGTCGTAGAGCGCGGCGCGATCCGCAGGCGCCAGCACGACACGCAGGTCCCAGCCTGAAGCCGCGCCGCGCAGGTCTTCGCGCTGCTGCGTGGAGATCGGGGTCCCGGTCAGCTCGATGACCTCGAGCGCGCGCTGGATGCGCTGGCGGTCGCCCGGACGGATCCGCGCCGCGGCCGTCGGGTCGAGCTGCGCGAGTTCCGCATGCAGTGCCGGCCAGCCTTCGGCCGCGGCGCGCACGTCGAGTCTCAACCGGATGCGCGCATCCGCCGCCGGCAAGGGCGCGAGGCCGGACTGAAGCGCACGGAAATAAAGCATCGTGCCGCCGACAAGGAGCGGCGTGCGGCCGCGCGCGGCGATTTCCGCCATGGCCCGACTTGCATCCACCAGAAAGCGCGCCGCCGAGTACCGCTCGGCGGGATCCATGAGGTCGATCAGGTGGTGCGGCGCCCGCGCGAGTAATTCAGGCGCGGGCTTGGCGGTGCCGATATCCATCCCGCGATAGACCATCGCGGCGTCGACGCTCACGATTTCGAGCGGAAGGCACGCGACTAGCGCCGCCGCCAGATCGGTCTTGCCCGATCCGGTCGGGCCCATGAGTAGAACCGCGGGCGGTCGAACCATCAGCGGCCGCGCAGGAAAATCCGGTCGAGCTCGGCCAGGGTCATGCGGGTCCAGGTCGGGCGGCCGTGGCTGCACTGGCCGGAACGCTCGGTCCGCTCCATGTCGCGCAGCAGGGCGTTCATTTCCGGAACCGTGAGCTGCCGGTGCGCCCGCACCGCGCTGCGGCAAGCGATGTTCGCGAGCAATTCATTCTGGCTTTCCGCGATGCGATGCGCCGTCCCGCCCTGGCCGAGCTCGGCCAGCGCGTCGCCGAGCACGAGGGCGACGTCTTCGCCCGCGAGGGCGACCGGCACTTCGCGAATCGCGAGCGTGCCGGGGCCGACGCGCTCGACAACGAGGCCCGCGGCGCGAAGCTCTTCGGCATGTTCTTCCGCGAGCTCTGCATCGGCCTCCGTCGTCTCGAGGAGCGCGGGCACGAGCAGCGCCTGCCGCGCTCCCGCGCCTGAGTTCATGCCCGACTTGAGACGCTCGTAGAGAATTCTCTCGTGCGCCGCGTGCATGTCGACGAGCACCATGCCCTCCTGGGACTCCGCGACGATGTAGATGCCGTGGAGCTGCGCGACCGCGTGGCCGAGCGGCGCATCGGCACTCACGGCGGGCGACGCCGCGGCCCCGGAAACACTGGAATCGCTCGCATAGACGGCATGCGGTTCGCCGAGCGCGAGCGCGCCCGCTTCCACCGGTGCCGCAAATCCGGCCCATCGGGCGGCCGCGACCGGCGCGACGCCTTTCGCCCCATGGCCGGCTTCGGCGAGCGCCCTTTCGATGGTCCGGAACAGGAAATCGTGCACGCCGCGCGCATCCCGGAACCGGACTTCCAGCTTCTGCGGATGCGCATTCACGTCGACCTGCATCGGATCCAGCGAAAGGTAGAGCAGCCAGCACGGATGACGGCCGCCATGGCTGACATCGCGATAGCCGAGGCGCGCGGCACTCGCGAGCAAGCGGTCGCGGACCATGCGGCCGTTGACGAAAAGGAACTGGCGATCCGGCTGGGCGCGCGATTGCGACGGCAGGCCGATCCATCCTTCGAGCGCGAACCCGGCCTGCGCGTGCGCGATGTAACGCGAGTTGGCGACGAAGTCGGCGCCTACGAGCCTGGCAATGCGCGCTTCCCGCTCGCGCCGGCCATCCGTCCGCGGCAATGCGAACTGCTCGCGGCGGTTGTGGGTCAGCGTAAATGCCACGTCGAAGCGCGACAGCGCAAGGCGCGTGACGGTGCGAAGCACGTGCTGGAATTCGGTCGCTTCGGCGCGCAGGAACTTGCGCCGCGCCGGCACCTTGTGGAAAAGGTCGCGGACCTCGACGGTCGTGCCGGGCGGATGCGACGAGGGCGCCGCCTTGCCGGTTCGCCCCTCGGCCGAAACGATCTCCGCCGCCTCGGCCCCGCCCTGCGCACGCGAGCTGAGCCGCAGGGTCGACACCGAGGCGATCGATGGCAGGGCCTCGCCGCGGAAACCGAGCGTCGCCACGCGCTCGAGATCCGCGAGCGAAGCAATCTTGCTCGTGGCGTGCCGGGCGAGCGCGAGCGGCAGTTCCGCGGACGCGATGCCGTGCCCATCGTCCCGCACGCGAATGAGCCGTATGCCGCCGTGCTCGATGTCGATCGTCAGGTGCAGGGCGCCGGCGTCGAGCGCGTTCTCGACAAGCTCCTTGACGACGGACGCCGGGCGCTCGATGACCTCGCCCGCGGCGATCTGATCGACGAGCGTCTCTTCGAGGATATGGATCGGCATGGCGTGGCAACCGCCACGCCAGTCTAGCAGTGCCGGCTCAGGTCCCCGTGACCGGGATTTCGAGGATCGTGCCGGAGGCGACCGTCTCGGTTTCGAGCCGGTTCATCTGACGCAGGTCGTCGATGCTGATCGCGTAGCGCCCGGCCACGTCGCCAAGCGTCTCGCCCGGAGACACGACGTGGCGCAGGGCCTGTCCCCGCTCCCGCGCGACGAGCAGCGCGATCTGCGATCCGGGCGGCGGATTGTCGTAGAAATAGCGCCGGACACCCGCGTGAATCGCGCCCGCGAGTTTCCCCTGGTACGCGGAATCGCGGAGCCGGCGCTCCTCGTCCGGATTCGAGATATAGGCTGTTTCGATCAGCATCGAAGGCACGTCGGGCGAGGTCAGCACGATCAGGCTCGCGTGCTGGACCTCGCTTTTCTTGAGCTGGCCGACGTGGTCGAGCTCCGCGAGCACGCGCGCCGCGGCGTCACGGCTCGCGCTGATGGATGCATTCTGCGACAGGTCGAGCAGCACGGATGCGAGCACGTCGCTCTTGTCGTCGAGCGACACGCCGCCGATGAGATCGGCCGCGTTCTCGCGTTCTTCCAGCCAGCGCGCCGCCACGCTGGTCGCGCGGCGGGTCGACAGCACATACACCGACGACCCGCGCACCTCGCGATTGATGAACGCGTCGGCATGGATCGATACGAAGAGGTCCGCGTTCTGGTCCCTCGCGCGACGGATTCGGTCTTCGAATTTCACGAAGTAGTCACCGGTGCGGGTCAGCACCGCGCGCATGCCGGGTTCCGCGTCGACGCGCTCGGCGAGTTTTCGCGTGACCGCCAGAGCGATCGTCTTTTCGCGCGTGCCGCCCTTGCCGATCGCGCCTGGATCCTCGCCGCCGTGACCCGCATCGATCGCGATCACGACGTCGCGCTGGCCGTCGCCATTGGCGACCTTTACCGGCCGGGGCGCCTGTTCGAGCCCGAGATCGACGACGAGGCGGTGACCGTAAGTCTCGTTTGGCGGTGTCAGGAAACTCTTCGGCAGCACCTTCGCATTGACGTCGAGCACGACGCGCAGTCCGTTCTTGCCCCGCTCGCCCAGGCGCACGGCGCTGACGGCGCCGGCGCTCGCAGGAAGCCGCAAAGCCGAGAGGTCCGCATCGATCGCATCGAAGTCGATGACGATGCGCTCGGGACCGGAGAGCGTAAAAAGCGTGTAACTCGCGGGCGCGGAGAGATCGAGCACCACCCGCGTGGACTCGGGACTCGCCCAGATTCGGATGTCCTGCAAGTTCGCAGGCGCCGCCATCGCCGATCCCGAAGCGAGCAGCAGGAGGAAGACGCTGATCCGCTGCAATGGCCGCATGACTTCCGTTCGCGTCGAAGTTCGCGCTACTCTAGCGACAGGGTTTCTTTAATTCAAGTTTTTCAGCTAGATACGTCACTAACTTCGAGCAGCGCGCGATACGCATCGAGCCATGCGCGCCCACTTTCGCTGGCTGCGTCGAGCGCCAGCCCACGACCGGTAGACCGATGCTCGAGCCTGGCGTTCAAATCCGGCGTGCCGAGCGCCACACCGGCCCGCTCGGGCCATTCGACGATGACGAGGCCCGGCAGGCCGCGAATGTCGCGGTAGCCGATGCCTTCAAGCGCCGACGCGCCGGTCTCCAGCCGATAGAGATCCAGGTGATGGACGGCGGCGCGGGTCGTTGCATAAGGCTCGACAAGCGTGAAGCTGGGGCTGCGGATCGTGCTCGTGACGCCGAGCGCGCGGAGCAGCCCCCGCGCGAGCGTCGTCTTGCCGCTGCCGAGTTCACCCCAAAGCCCGAGCAAGAGACTTCGATTCGACAGGTCCGGCAGGCTCTCTGCGAGCGCCGCGCCCACCCTGGCCGTCGCCGCCTCGTCGGCAAGGATCATTTCCACGGTGAATTGACGACGTCGTGCAGCTCGGCGATCAGGTCGCCGGCAATCACCCCGCGCGCGCCGCCGCGCGCGGCCCGATCGCCAGCCTCGGCATGCAGCAGCACGCCGGCCGCGGCGGCGAGTCCCGGCCCGCATCCACCCGCCAGGAGCGCCGCCACAATGCCCGTCAGCACGTCGCCGCTGCCGGCGGTCGCCATCGCCGGATTGCCGCGATCGCAGATCCAGGTGAGTTCACTGCCTGGCTGCACCAGCGTGCCGGCGCCCTTGAGAACGCAGACGCCGCCAAACCGCGCCGCGATTTCCCGGGCCGAGCCGTGCCGGTCACGTTGCACCGATGCGGCGTCGGTGCCGAGCAGGCGTGCCGCTTCGCCCGGGTGCGGCGTCAGGATCCAGTCCGCGTGCCGTCGCGGACGCCTGGCGAGAATCGTCAGGGCATCCGCATCGACGACGAGCGGTCGTTCGCTCTTGATGGCTTCTTCGAGCAGCTTGCCGGCGCGCCGGTCGAGCCCGAGTCCCGGCCCGACCGCGACGGCATCGGCGTCTCGCAGCATCGGGGCAAGATCCGCCGACCTGTGAAGCGCAGGGCAAATGAGCTCGGGCCGGGCGCCGACGATGGCGCCGGCATTTGCCGCACTCGTCGCGATCGCGACGAGCCCCGCCCCGGTTCGGAGCGCGGCCTCGCCCGCGAGTCGCGCAGCGCCTGCCATCGCAAGGCCGCCGATGACGACTACTCGCCCGTGATCTCCCTTGTGCGCCGAGGGGCGCCGCGGCGGCAGCGCGTCGGCGAGCAGGCGCTCCACCATGCGCCGCAGGACCGGCGCCGCCGATTCGCGCGCGGCCGCCGGAATGTCGAGACTCGCGAAGTCCAGGCGGCCGACGTAGTCGGGCGCGACACCGAGGAAGAGCCCGCTCTTGAGGGCAATGAACACGATCGTGCGTGTCGCACAAATCGCCGCGCCTTGCGGAAAACCGGTGTCGGCGTCGAGGCCCGACGGGATATCGAGCGCGAGCACCGGCAGGCCCGCGCGATTGACCTGCTCGATGCAATCGCGAAACGCTCCCTCGACCCGGCGGTCGATGCCCGTCCCGAGCAGGGCGTCGACGACGAGATCGGATCCCGCGAGTGCCGCCGCATCGAAGGCACCGTACCGCCCGCCCTGCGCCGCGAATTCCGTGAACGCCCTGGCCGAATCGCCGCCGAGCCGGTGCGGATCCGTGAGTGCAGCGACCCGCACCTCGAGCCCGGCAGCGCGCGCGAGTCGCGCGAGCACGTAACCGTCGCCGCCATTGTTGCCGGCGCCGCAGAGGATCGCGAGCTTCGATGCATCCGGCCAATGACGCTGCACGGCCGCGAGCGCTGCGCTCCCCGCGCGTTGCATCAGCGTGTAGCCCGGAATGCCCGCCTTCTCGATCGCGTGCCGGTCCATTGCGCGCACCTGGGCGGCCGAATAGACCTCGGCGGGCAGCGTTTCCATCCGCGCGATTATACTGGCCGCCCCTCGGCACTCGCGCACTCATGGCCAGCACGCTCACGGCCGCCGAACTCACCGCGCTCCGCGCGCGACTCGACGTATTCGGTCGAGAACTTGGATTTGACCAGGTGGGCGTCGCCGGAATCGAGCTTCCGGAAGACGAGGCGAATCTCGAGCGCTGGATCGCCGAGCGCCGTCACGGCGAGATGGAATACATGGAACGGCACGGCCGCCGGCGCAGCCGGCCGGACGAGCTCGTGCCCGGCACATTGCGCGTCATCAGCGTGCGCATGGCCGCGAACGCGCCGGATGCGAGTCCCGCGTCCGCGGTGCTTTCCGACGGGCGCAAGGGTTTCATCGCGCGCTACGCGCTCGGGCGCGATTATCACAAGGTGCTCCGCAAGCGGCTTGCTGCGCTCGCGGCGCGGCTCGAGACGGAGATCGGGCCATTCGGCTACCGCGCATTCGTCGACTCCGCGCCGGTGATGGAAAAGCCGCTCGCGCGGAATGCCGGTCTTGGCTGGATCGGCAAGCACACGAATCTCATCAACGAGCGCGCGGGCTCGCTGTTCATGCTGGGCGAGCTCCTGACGGATCTGCCGTTGCCAGTGGACGCGCCGGCCAAGGATCGTTGCGGCAGTTGCAGCGCCTGCCTGCCGGCCTGCCCGACCGGCGCCATCACGGCGCCCTATCAGCTCGACGCGCGCCGCTGCATCTCGTATCTCACGATCGAGTATCACGGCGTCATTCCAGAGGCGCTGCGATCCACGATTGGCAATCGCATTTTCGGTTGCGACGACTGCCAGCTCGTCTGCCCCTGGAACAAGTTCGCGCGCGTCGCCGCCGAGCCGGACTTCCGCGTGCGCCACGGTCTCGACGCGCCGGATCTCGTCGAACTATTCCAGTGGTCCGAAGCGGAGTACCTCGAGCGAACCGCAGGGAGCGCGCTCCGGCGCCTCGGATTTCGCCGCTGGCTTCGCAACATCGCCGTCGCCCTCGGCAATGCGCCGCGCTCCACTGCGGCCGTGTCCGCACTCGCCGCACGACGCGACGACCCCGATCCGCTCGTGCGTGAGCACGTGCGATGGGGATTAGCGCGCCAGCTCAGGCAGGTACGGGATTGACGTAGTGCCGGCCGCTCGTGGTCCGGCGGATCGTTTCGAACAGCTCGTCGAAATCGCGCGAATTGTTCGCCGGATCGATTTCCGCCGTGTTAACGATCAGGAGCGGCGAGGCCGTGTACTGGTGAAAGTAGCGCGTATAGGCTTCGCCTAGCCGCTCGAGATACGCGGCGTCGATGTACTTCTCGTAGGGAATGCCGCGCTTGTCGATGCGCGCGAGCAGGATATCGACCGGCGCCTGGAGAAACACGACGAGGTCCGGCACCGGTGCGTCCATCGCGAGACGCGTGTAGATCTGGTCGTAGAGCTTGAACTCCTCGTCGTCCAGCACGATGCGCGCGAACAGCCGATCCTTGTCGAGCATGTAGTCGGCGACACGCACTTGCGCGAACATGTCGTGCTGGCGAAGCTCGGACAGCTGGCGCGCGCGTTGAAACAGAAAATACAGCTGGGCGGGAAACGCCGCCGCTCGCCGGTCCTTGTAGAACCGTTCGAGGAACGGATTCTCCATCGGCTGCTCGAACACGGTCCCGGCGCCGACAGCGGCCGCGAGCTTCCGCGCCAGGCTCGTCTTGCCAACGCCGATCAGGCCCTCGACGACGACGAGCCGGTGGGGCCAGTTCTCCCGTTTTTCTTCAGTCGTCACCGGACCCCTGCGCGGCGAGCCGCTCAAGCCCTGCGCCCGGGACCCGTTCTCGCAGTGCGCGGACGCGGCCATGCCCGGGCACCCAGAGTTCCGCGGCGATTTCCGCCAGAGGATACAGCACGAAATTGCGCTGGTGCAGGCCCGGATGCGGCAGTCGAAGTTCCGGCTGGTCCGCGCGCTCCTCGCCGACCAGCAGCAGATCGAGGTCGATGAGACGCGGCCCCCAGCGCTCTTTCGGCTCGATCCTCCCCATGCGGCGCTCGATCGCCTGCAATTCGGAGAGCAATTCGCGCGGCGCTTGCGTCGTCACGAGGCCCGCGACGGCGTTGACGA
Source organism: Steroidobacteraceae bacterium (assembly GCA_040878925.1). GTDB lineage: Bacteria > Pseudomonadota > Gammaproteobacteria > Steroidobacterales > Steroidobacteraceae > SCUD01. Next base: position 196,062 of record JBBDLI010000015.1, read on the forward strand.
ATTCCGGCTGGTCCTGCGGACCCATCGGCTGGCTGCGCCAGAGGCGCGAGCGAAGCACGAGCCTCGCGCCCGCGATGCCGGCGAGCGCGCGGAATGCGGTTTCGACCTGCCGCCGCGGATCGGAGAGATTGCTGCCGAGCGCGACATAGGCAGGACGCCAGAGCACGGCGAACGCTCAGGTTTCGGCGGCCGGAGCCTTGCGCCCGCGTCCGCCGCGCCGGCGGCGCCGGCGCCGGCCAGCGCCCGCGGCCTGCGCGCCATCGGCGGATTCGGCGCCGACACGCTTCAATTGCTCCTCCTGCGGCAGGGTCTGGATCTCCGTCCACCAGCGCGCGATCTCCGGATCTTCCGCGCCGGCTTCCGCGCGCAGCAGCAGAAAGTCGTAGGCCGCGCGGAACCTCGGATGACCGAGAAATGCGAGCGCTCGCCGTCCTTCGCGGCGATGAAACCGGGGCTGCAGCGCCAGCAGCTCACGCATCGGGATGGAGTAGCGTTTCGGGATGCCGATGCGGCGGTTCTGCGCAGCGACGACTTCGTCGACGGCGTCGGCGATCGCCTGTCCCGGATGCATGCCGGTCTCGAAGCGGCGCTGCGCCGCGGCCGACACGGGCCCGAACAGCAGCACCGCGAACAGGAACATCGGCGTAACCGGGCGATCCTCGGCCACGCGCCGGTCCGTATTCGCGAGTCCTGCGCGGATCAGGCGGCGCGCCATGTCGTCCTGGACCGACGCCAGATGCGCCGCCGTCGCGGCAAACAGGTGTTCCAGCAGCCTGTGCTGCTCGAGCAGTTCGAAGGAGCGCTGGCCGAAGCCCGCAAGAAACAGTTTCTGGAACTCGTCGAGGAGCCGCGCCGGCGGAATGTGCTCGAGGAGTCCGGCCAGCTTTTCGAATGGCGCGCGCGTCGCCTCGTGCAGCGTAAAGCCGAGCTTCGCCTCGAATCGGACCGCGCGGAGCATCCTGACCGGATCCTCGCGGTAGCGGGTCTCGGGATCGCCGATCAGACGCAGCGTGCGCGAGCGAATGTCCTCGACACCGCCGACATAGTCCCAGATCGAGAAATCCTCGATGTTGTAGTAGAGCGCATTGCAGGTGAAATCGCGGCGCCAGACATCCTGGTCGATCGTGCCGTAGACATTGTCGCGCAGCAGCCGCCCGCGGTCGTCATGCACCCGATCCGTGGGACCGTCTTCGGCCTCGGGCTCGCCATCCTCGGCTTCGTCATCCCCTTCCGGGACCATCGGCACCCCGGCCGCGCGGAAGGTCGCGACTTCGACGACCTGTGCGCCAAAGCGGATGTGCGCGAGACGGAAGCGCCGGCCGATAAGCCGGCAGTTGCGAAAGAGCTTTCGCACTTCGTCGGGCGATGCGTCGGTCGCGACATCGAAATCCTTCGGCTCGATGCCGATCAAAAGGTCGCGCACGCAACCGCCGACGAGGAATGCCTGGTAGCCGCCGTCCCTCAGGCGATAAAGCACCTTGAGCGCGCTGCTGGATATCTTCGAGCGCGACACCGGATGGTCCGCGCGTGCGACGATCACCGGCGCCGGTGCCCGGTTCTGCTGCTGATCCAAGGAGGTTGGGTCCGCTTGAGGTCGAATGATGGGCCGATATAATACCAGCCCCCTTGCGGGCCCCGGCCGGTTGCAAAGGCGCTTCGCTCCCATCGTCTAGAGGCCTAGGACACAGCCCTCTCAAGGCTGGTACGAGGGTTCGAATCCCTCTGGGAGCGCCATAAAATCAAGGGGTTGCGGTTGAGAAGAGTGGAGCTGGTGTCGCTTCGGTAAGTTTTAGGGACTACCCAACGAGCTCGCTTCGGTAGTTTCCGACAGGTCATCGCCCTGAAGTAAATTACCAGAGTGGCTTCACCTCGCGATCCCCGTGCGCCTTGCGATGCCCCTCGAGCCAAGCTGCCGCCGCCCTCTCACTCTGAACCTGCGTGACCTCCTGTCGACCGAGGATGAGATTGACCTGTCGATACACGCGCGGCAACGCACCGATGTGGTGACCCACGTAGAGCAGCAACTCAACATTCGCCGGCTTGTAGAACGCATCGAGCTCAGCATGGAATCGCCTTAGCTCCCGCTCGGCGCCGTCGACACCCACGAATGCCACGGCCCACCGGTCGACGTCATTCGAGCTTGGATCGACCCTCGATCTAGCATCGTCAAGGGCGCCAACAACCTTGCCGACAGATTCCTTGATCTGCTTTTCTCGCGCCCGATCGAGAATGGCGAAGCCGCGGACCCTGCCCATGATGAACTTCCGCCAATCCGCGACCGGCTTCCCGTCTTCGTCTCTTACCTCGTAGTTCGCTCGGATACCGACCTGGCTCGATCGCGTGCGGCGCATGTCATCAAGCTTGCTCAAAACATCGAAGGAGAGGGCCACGCGAACGACGCTGATTCGACTTACGAGACGCTCGTGCTCGGGGCGCAGCGCCTCAACGCGCGATACCAATGCTGCGTTACCAAGGAAAGCATCGACTCGGCCTTGCACCTCGGTAGCACGCTGGCGACGAATGAGCGAGTTCACACCGCTCGAGAAGTTCGCGTTCTCGCGGAGATACTTGTCATAGCAACACCAACCAACGTGTCCCGCTTTCTGGTCAGGGAGAAGTACGATGTAACCCTTGCCATGGTCGCGCGGGCAGACGTTGCCGTTCCGCTCGAGTCGGCACTTGGTGTAGTCCCTTGGTAAGTAGTCGATTGAGTCGATCGGCACTAACTCGTCGGCGTCAGCAAACGCAACGATGCAGGTCGGATCAAGATTCGGGTGAGCTCGCTTAGCCTCCGCAGGCGACTTGAGAGCGAAGCGCCAGTCCGACTTATTTCTCGACTTTGGTCTGCCAGTGCGCCTTGAATTCTTCACGCAGCTCCATGAAGCGCCGACCGAATTCTGTCAGGCGGCTATCAAGGAGCCGCGTATCGAGGGCCGCAAAGATTGCCCTTGCCCGGGCCTCCTGGTCCTCACTTGTTTCCAGATGCTCAATGCGCTCGCTCAGGTTGGCATCTGTGAGTCGAGCCTCCGCGATCGCGTCGCTCAAGGCGGCCATGGCCTTGTCGACCCACGTGCGCGAAGTCCAATCGAAGGCATCTGGCGCCTCCATGATTTCCTTAAAGCGCGTGAACTTCGGATGTGGATCGACGACTTCAAGCATATGCTAAATTCTCGCGCTATCGCAGGTTGAAAGAAAAGGCCCGCCGAAGCGGGCCAGCAAGCCTTCAGGAGAGCACAAACTAGGGATGCGCTGCGATCCGCGCCTTGGAAATCTCATCCTTCAGACCTTCGAGCCACTTGGCGCTTTTGTCCATTTCCTCGCCGAGACCATGATCGGCCGATTCAATCACAAGCGCACAGGCCATAATCGCGCTTTGAAGCGCGTTGTCGCATTGGTCTAGCTCATCCGCTTCGAGCCGTAGAATGAGCTGCTCCGCTGGCGTCATTGATGCGTTCATGCTACCCGCCGTCGCGACGCGAATGCCGCTGGCGGACTTCGGAGAGTCTTCTCGATCGTGCACAGGACGATGTGCAGGCCGCATTCGATCGACGGCCGGCCAGGCAGGTCCTTGTAGAACGTCGCTCGGTTGCGTGGCTCCGAGGTGTGCATAAACGTGACAACGTCCGCGCACTCATCGAGTGTGAGCCGCCGTCTCGGCATGTCGTAGCCCTCGCTCGTCTCGGCCAGGATCGTCACCAGCTCGCGCCCGCGCTGGTAGCCGTCCATGACCTCGCACCCGTCCAGCGGCTGCAAGGCGTGTACGTAGGCGTAGATCCGGGCACGGGTCAACTCTAGGGCGTGCTGGTCTTCAGCGACCTTGCGTTGAGCGTTAGCCATTGGCCATCCCCTCATTGACGATAGAGATATGATTTCGCGCCGCGGTTAACTCGTTCTTGATTGAGTGCGCCGCGCCTTCGAGGGTGTCATCCTCCGGTCCCCCGTCTGCGATTGCCTTCTCCTCGATCAGGTCGACGACTGCTATCGCGTTTGCGATGTGGGTCATCGCCTGGTCGAGTGCACCGGCCAGGTCGCGCTTCTGCGAAATGGGTACGATATTGTTATCCATTGGCCACCTCCGTCCGCGATGCGCTCATCGCGGACAATTCTTGATGGACTGCTTTCAGGCGACTAGCTAGCAGGAATGCGGCCGCCTCTTCGGCCGCGCCCTCGCCAGTGATTCGGTCGGCCAACATCGTTGCGACTCCCTCGAGTCCCTCAAGTTCGTCGGCGAGCTCGTCCAAGCGAGACAGATTGATCGGGGTAGACTTCGACTTAGCCATTTGCCACCTCCAGGCGCGCCCGCGACACCTTTGCGATATTCATTAGTGCGTGCTCGAGTGCCGCGTCGATTGTTTGCAACACGAGGGCGCGTCCGAAATCACAGCCACCCGCATCGTCAGTCACTCTCGCCATCCACGACAGGACCTCGCGGCAATGCTCAATCGTCGACGGAGCATCACCGACTGCGATGAGCGGGTTGACGGACTTGATACAATTCTTTCCAGCCATGGTTGCACCTCCAGTGCGGTTGTGGTCAGGCGTCCGTCGGCTCTCATCAGCCGGCGGGCGCCGCTTTACTTCGGTTTCGCCGACTTCACGAGCCTCGCCCGGTGAATGTTCCGGGGCGGATTGGATGCTCGCTCCCGGGTCCACTCGATCCGGCGCTTCTCGAGCAGGTCGTCGACGGCTTCTCGAATCAGTGCGGCCCGCGGGATTCGTGTCTGTGCCGAGAGCTCGTTCAGCCGCTCAAGCTGCTCCGCATCCAGGTTCGCGATAATGGCCGTCTTTTCCATATAGACATATATAGACCTATATGGCTACCGTGTCAAACGCTACTGCACGAGTTGCCCGGTCCCCGTCCCGCCGCGCTCGACCGTGCCGGCCAGGGGCTTGGTCTCGACCACCCTGGCGCCGAACGAGAGCGGCGTGGCGCCCTTCAGCTCGAGTGCCTCGGCTGTCTCCCCTACCGTCGCGTTGATGGCCCTGCGCATCCACCACAAGTTCTGCAAGGGCAACAGACGGCGAACGGCCTGCAGGTCGGCGGCCGACAGGCCCTTGCTGGTGCGGTTGTAGACGACGTCATACAGGTCGACGAAGGAACCGACCGCGGGGCCGCCGAAAGCGGAGGTGACGTTCCGGTCCGCGTACCTGGCCGACTCGCCCAGGATCCCGAAACGCCGAGCGAATGGCGACACGATGTCCGGCAGGATGCCCGCCATTCCCGACTCGGCGAAGGCCTCCCCGGCCGCACCGACAGGATCAGTCACCGGCTCCCTACCAGCCGCGAGCTGCCTGAGCGCGTGCGCCAGGTAGCCGCCGACCATCATCGTGCCGGTGAAGCGAGCGGCTTCCGCAAAGCGACGCTGTCCGATCAACTGCATCGGCGTGATGGCGAGACGCATCGGGGCCGCGAGCGCGAAGGACTTGATCTGGCCGAGGGTGCGACCGATCTCGGAGTCGGCCCACCAGACCCGATCCGCGGCACCCGGCTGCATGACCGTGGTCCTGGCCGACTTCACGATCGCCGCGTCGTAGGCGTCCGCGGCCCGGCTATCGGTCCAGAACATCGAGCGGGACACCCGGATACCCTCGAGGTTCTCTCCGTGCTGGCGCGCCTGAGTTGCGACCCGGCGCAGCATGTCGGCGTCGAGGCCAAGGCTCGCGAGCTGCGTGCGAAGCCCGGCGGCGAGCGAGTGCTTTGACGCGACGGCCGTGGCCGCGGCGAGGATCTTGTCCTCGATCAGGGTCGCGGACAGCGTGCGCCAGAGGTCGGTGACGTGATTGAGCCCCGAGAGCTTGTACGTGGTCTCGGCGAGGAGCTGCGTCCAGCCTTCGGTAATTGCCCCATCGGCTGCAATCTGCACGCGCCTGGCGAGCGCCACCTCGGCAGCGACGCCCAGGCGGCGAGCATTGGCCTTCGATAGCTGCCGGAACTCCTTCGAAGTCGCCAGCTTGGCCAGTCGCGACATCGTCGGCAGGAAGCCGAACTGCGCAACGATTCGGGTCAGGTCCTGCGAACCGCCCGTGATTGCCGCCGTGCCGAGCTTGGCCGCGGCGACCAGGTTGCGCCAGCCCCTGAGAATGTCGACGGCGACTCGCTGGCCCTGCGAGGTGTCCGGTCCGAGCATGCCAGCGCGGCCGTAGAGGCGATCGCGGACCCGAAACAGCGCGTCGACGACGTCCCGCTCCTCGATCTGCAGTGCATTGAGCCGCGCGGTCGGGTCCTTGCCGAACTCCGATGCTGCGCGGGTGCGTAGGATCCCGTACTCGTCGCGCACGCGCTGAAAGGCGTCGCTCATGTCCTTGTCGCCGAAGCGCTTGGTGATCTCGATTTGCGGCGCCATTTCCCGCACGTAGGCGGAAGCCACCCGCACCGGGTCCGATACCAGGAACGGCTCGATCAGCTCGTCGCGAATGTCGAGCACGCGCTCGAACAGTGGACCCGCATCCTTGACTGGCGTCCGAATGTTGAAGTTCGCGAGCCCGCGGTCGGTGCCGAGAATGCGACGCGTGATCTCCTCGGCGAGCGAACGAGCCTCGGCGCGTTCAATGCCCTTCGCCTGGAAATGCTCGGTGAGCAGCGCGTCCCACTCCGGCCGGCGTGCCCGAATGGCGTGGCGGGAGTACTGGCGCATGAAGTAGCTCTGCGCGAACAGGTCGATCTCGGCGTCCGGCGGCAGCAGCTTGAGCTTCTGCGCCTGAGTCTTGAGCGGGTCGAACACGCGCGTGCGCAGGAATGAGGCGGCCTGCTCCACCTCGGGCAGCATGTCGCGATCGCCGCGGCGCGCGGCATAGGCGACGGCGCGGTCGAATTCATCGCGCGGCAGGCGCTGCTCGCCGGGCGGCAGTTCGCGGCTGCGGTAGGTGCGCCAGGCGCGCTTGAGTTCGACCACGAAATCGGCGACCCGCCCCTCGTGCCGGAACAGCAGCGATTCGACCGAGGTCGGCGTCGCATCGCCAGCGACGTTCTTTTCGAGCACTGGCACGACCTCGGCCAGTTCCTGCAGGGTCTCGCGCGCCGCGATCGACTCGGAGCGCATGACCAACTGCAGGTCGGTCTCGGTGAGCGGGACCTTGCCGACCACCTTCGCGTACTGTCGGCCACCCGCTGCCAGGGATTCACGCTCGAGCGTTGTCGCCGGCCTGACCGCGGCAGCGCCGACCTCCGAGCGGATGGCCTCACGGATCGGTGCCAGCTCTGCCTGTGGCACCCGCCGCGAGAGGCTTCCCAAGATTCCGCCCAGCAGCGCGCCGCCGCCGATCGTGAACGCCGATTCAGTGCCGGTGCGGGTCTCCTGCAGGAGTTGCTGGCCGCCCTCGTAGGCGCTCGCCACGGTCGCGCCCTCGAATGCGGTCTGTGCAACGCGACCGATGCGGCCCGCCTTGGCGATCGCGAGTTCGGGCACGGCGATCGCGACCAGGAACGTGGGATCCAACAGGTTGAGCCCGATCTCTGCGACCGGCCCGCCGAGGCCTGCGCGCCTGAGCGTGTCGCGATCCTGGCGCTCGCCGTCGATGCGACGCTTGATGCCGGTCACTTCGCCAGGCGTCTCCGCGCCGATGAAGCTATCGGCGAAGTCTTCGTAGCCGGTGATGTGATCGAGGGCATCGAATCCCTCTGGGATCGGGTCCACGTCATCTGGATCAGGATTCGTCACGCGTTCGTAAGCGGCGCCCACGAGTGTCGACTGGCGCGAGGCTGCTGCCAGCGTGTCGAGTAACGAAGGGTCCAGCTCCTCTGGAGCGTCCGGCGGCAGCTGCAACGTGCCGCCGATGAGGCCGCCGCGATAGCGCGGGTCGGGTATGACCGGCATGGCTTACTTCGGCGCCTTGCGCCGGTACTCCTGGACGGCTTGCATGCGCGCACGTCGCTCACGTGCGGCCTGCACCGCCTGCGCTGCATCCTGCCGCGCGTGCTCCTGGCGCTCGTGCACCCTCCGCGTGAGCTCCTCGCCGGTCGGCAGCGAGTACCGCACCGGCACGCCGTCCACATCGAGCACGAGGTCGCCGGTCTTCGTCACCAGCCGGTAACTCGGCATGACCGGCTTGCCGCTGATGCCGTCGTAGGCTGAGCGCAGGGTGAGGCTGTCAGGCACCACGAGCACGTCCTCGGCCTTGAGGTCCTGCCCGGACTTTCGCAGGTAGGCGTCGATGTCACGACGTACGTCCGCGGGCGCCAGGCCGAAGCGTTCGACCGGGAACGCCGTCACCATGCGCTCGCCGTTGACCTCTGTTACGCCGTACACGCGGCGAAGATCGCGCCAGGCGAGGTCGCGCGCGAGCGTAATGTCGCCGACCTTCGTGAAATACGCCTCGGTCTGCCGGTCGAAGTCCGCCTGCAGCGCAACCGAAGCCTCGGGCTGCTTCGTGAATGCCGTGTCGAAGTCCCGATCGATGTAGGACCCGAGTGAGCTTGCCGAATCCTTGGCGTGAGTCTTGAAAGCCGATGCCCTCGCCTCGCGCACCTCGCGCTTGATCTCGAACGTATTCGCCCGGGCCGCTTCGAATGCTGCGCCGGGCTTGGCACCCGCCTCGATCATCGAGGCGACCTGAGCGAGCATCGCCTTGCTGTCAGTGTCGACGTCGGAGGCCGCCTCCGGGGACTGCAATTCGAGAGCGCCATAGAACTCGGCCCCGGCGACCACGATCGACGGAGACGGCGAGCGCGCCGCCGACCTCAGCCAGGACGAAGCCTGTGGCGGCAACACACGAAACCGCCCTGCGTATCCTTGCGCCCGCAGCTGCCATTCCGGCGTGCCCATCGGGACGCCGCGGACTTCCTCGCCGAAGGCCTGCTCGAGGAATTGCTTGTGATCGTGGTCGCTCGGGTCGAGGGGCATGCCTGACTGCACGGCTGCCGCAAGTTCGGCCTGCGCGGCCCTCGCCTTGGCCGTCGCCTCGGCATTGATCGCGGCACGTTCATTGAAACTCGAGTACTGCGCCGGGCTGATTGCCCCGACGCGATACATCGTGTCGATCTCGGTGAACACCGCGTCCGGCTCGGCCCCGGTCGCGATGCGTGACTCGAGCTGGGTAACCTGGTTGAGGTACTCGCTTGCTCGCTCGTTTCGCATCAGGCTCACGCCGCCTTGCACGCGCCTACGAATGCCGTCGAGCCGTTCACTCGAAAGCTCTGAGCCCTCGAGTTCGGCGAGCGCCGAGTCCCCGGTGCGGACGTTGTCGCGGTAGAGATTGAGAATACGATTGGCCTCGCCCGTCTCGAGCGAGTCCTCGGCGTGCTGCCTAATCGTGTCGCGGTCTGCAAAATCGAGCTGATCCAGGCGCGGATCGGGTGCCTGCAACCGCTTGAGAGTCTCAGCTGGCATGACTCTGGCGAACCCGCGTTCGCCGCCCATCATGACGCTCCGATGCGCACGGCTCTTCCACTCCGCGCGATTGGCATCGTCCATCGGCTGTGCGTCGATGCCCGAGTAGATTTCGGTCAGGATCTGTTCGCTCTCATACGGATCGTGTTCAGCGGCGCTCGCACCCGCGGTAATCGCTCGGTTGAGCTCGGTGCCGATGATGACCTGGCGCTGTACTGCTTCGCGAGTCGCCGCCCGATCAAGCGACGCACCCTCGATCGCGTCGAACCATTGCCTCAAGACCACCTTCGACGACTTCAGGCTGGCCTGGTTGATTGTCTCGTCCCTGAGCTTCTTCAGGCGTGTTTCTACGCGCTTGCTGTATGGCTCGGTCGCCTGATCTGCAGGCACCTCGCCCTCTTCTCGTTCGATCGCCCTGACAGAGTTACGCGCTTCGTTGGACAGCCGCGAGGTTTCTGCTGCGGTCCGCCGTTGTGTCCATTCGTCGATCACCTGGGCGAGCAGATGAAACGGAGCGGCTTCGGCCTCCGGGTTTCGTGCGCGGCCCACACTGCCGGCGCCGCTGACTCGCGTCTGCGAACGGTACTGAGGAATCGGCATGATCGATGGCATGGGCTACTTCCTTCTTGCGGCTTGAAACGTCGCGATCGACAGCAGCGACTCGGCGAGATAGGTGTCTGCCAACAAAAACGGTGCGTGGTCGAGAATGTCGCCGAGCAGCGGCGACTTCTCCGCAGCTCGCGCCACAAAGTCGCTGACGAGCTCGACGTTCGCCTTGTAGTCGGCGCCCCACTTCTGCTGCAGATCAGCACGCATCGCACCGGCCTTGATCTCACGGTCGTCCGGCGAGAGGTCGCCCATGATCTTTGCCACGTGATCCACTCGCTCCATGAGCGTTGAGGCGAGCCTGGGCGGTATTTGAGCCGCAGACAATGCCTCGCGAATCTCGGCGTCGTGCTCGAGACCTGCCTCGTCAAGCGGCGGTAGAGCCGGATCCCGTTCAAGTCGAAATTCGTGCGGCTGCCCGGGACGCATGAGCTCGTCGTGCTGCTGCGCGAACTTCTGCTCCATTGTCGGATGCAGGTTCGGCACCTGCACATCCTCCCCAGCTTTTACGCGCGCCAGGTAGTCCATGCGTGGGAAAAAGTCCGAGTCCGTCACACGCCCGGCAATTCGCTCGGTGCGTAGCTGCTCAAGCGTTGCCGGCGCCGTTTCCCGAGTGGCCGGTGCTTCGAGCAGCGCATGCCGGTCGACGGCCTCCGGGGCGTTCATGCTGCCTCCGGGCTCGGTGCGCCCTTCGGCTTGAACTCGGCTTCAAGTTGCTTGTTCTCGGCACGCACGCGCTCGACGATTGTCGGTAGCTGGCGTGCAGTCGAGGCCGTCTCCAGCCCGAGGCGTCGAGGTATCCACCTGCGGTCAGTCAATCCGTAAAGCAAAAGCTCGGTGACGGTCTGCACACTCTGCCGATCGAACAGGGCCGGCCGAGATCTCGGCCTCTCCGGGAAAGCTACCCATACACGTGCATTCACGTAACTGAAGTCGGTGAATGCGGCTGCCAGGGCCTCGGTCGCCTTGCGGACCGCGGCGGCCTTTCCTTCACGCTCCGTGAGGAGCTCGCACAGCGCACCATACTTGACCGCCCCCGCCGCAATCGCCTCGCGCTCGCTTGCGAGGTGCATCGCGGCCTCAATACTCCGCAACTGTCCCTGCCATCGATCGCGACGACTGCGCGCCGTCTCGATACGTTTACTGCTTCGTGCGAGCGAGACGTCGTCGACCGGTCCGCTGAGCCCGGCGGCTGTGCCCGCCTCCTCTTCAGCTTCGAGGTCGACCTGAGCGGTCGCAAGATTGGCCACGGCCTCGTCGTGTCGCAGCAGCAATTCCTCGCGAGAGATCATTGCGGCACTCATGAAAATCTTTCGCAGCCGGTCAACCAGTTGCATCTTTCACTCCTCGTGATATTTGGCATCAATGGGTCCCCGCCCGTTGCCGACACTCCGCCGCTTGCACGTCGCCCCGCTCAGTCACACCCGGGCGCGCTCAAGCTGCTTTCAGCCTTGCTTGCAGTTCGGCCACAGCCGTTTCGAGCACGGTGGCGTGGTCGCTCCTGAGGTCCTCGATGAAGGTCTATGCCTCGAATCTCCCCGCTTGCGCCATGCAGCGACTCATACGACCGAGCAGCTCGCTGCGCTTTGGCGGGTTGATGCCGGCTTCGGCAGCCGCCTTGCCGACCGCAGTCGAGGTCGCAATGAACTTCCGCGCCGCTGCCTCGAACTCAGGCGCAACGCTGAGCTGCGCGCCGAGCGCGGAATTCAACTCCTCGAATGCTTTCAACCGATCCTCTTTCGTCTTCACGTGTATCTCCTTTGGGTGTTTCAGACTTGGGATGCTTGAGGGGAAGGCACAAACCGCACAACGATGCGGAATCGCTCGCCGTGTACCTGGCACGCTTCCGGCAGCGGTGGCGAATCGCCACCATTGAGAAAGATCAGAGGTGGCTCGAGGCAGGGACACGGCGGCGGTCCCATCTTCAGCTCGATACGTGCGAGTCGGCGATGCAGGTCAGCGGCCATGTGCGATCGCTCCCGCGAGTCCGTTGAAACCCGGCTGCAGGCCCATCAGGTTTACGATGCCGGGGCCGCGCTCGTGCATTGCTTCACTCTCCGGCCGACCACAATCGCGACATGCGCCGTCGATGAAAATGCAAATTGTTAGTTTCATGCCTGGCCTGAAGCTTTTTTCAAGCTCGGACACCCGATACTCGAAACGTCCTTTCATGCGCTTCTGCCTTCAGCTCGCGCTTCGAGTTTCACGATCCGTTCTTCAAGTAGTTCGACCTCGAGCATCGTCCTGACGTGGCCGAGAATATTTGCCAACCGTTGCCCTGTCAGTGCATCGGGAAAGCGGCCGTGATGGCGTCGACATTCGCGATACAGCCGGCCGACTTCACAACGCATAGCTTTGAGATCGGCCAGGCGTGCGACTCGAACAGTGGCGCCGATAGCCAAGTCCGCGCCTGGCTTGCGGGTTTCGGCTCCGACCTCTGCGGTTCCGGCATCTTCAGGCACGGGCAAGACCACCTATTCCGACTGTCACGCGGGGCAATTCGCAGAACCTGCGGCGACGTACCACGAAAAACTTATCGTCCACGGCATGACGCGCGTGGCAGGCCTCGAAGGTCGCCTGCGCCACTCCTGCCTCCTCGTCGCTATGAGTCACAATCCAACGAGTCCCATTAACTCGCGGGCACGTGCACTCGCGCAGATCGGTACCGGCCAAAGTTTCCAGCCGGGCGAGCCGGCGCTTCACGTCACTTCGGGCCATCGGTCTCGTCCTCGACATCCGCGGCCGTCGGGTAACGCGGCGGGGGCGGCGGCTCGCGGAGCAAGTCATGTCCCATCGCCGCGCCCATTCGGACGATCTCTGTCGCGTTCCACCGGTCGCACTCGCGCCGCTGTTCCTCCGTCAGCCGATCGTCTCCCAGCGGTGGCGGTTCGCCCTTTTGCCTGCGCCGTTCGGCGGCCCCGACTCGTTCATCGCGAACCTTCTCCACGAGCTGCTCGAATCGTTCCGCTCGTTCTGCCTGGGCCGAGCCTTCGCCAAACCTCAACACTTTGCGGTCAGACATGGGCCGACCTTGCCAGAACCGTGTGCCAGTTTTCGGAGTTTTTCATGCGGCTTCTCGCCCCTCAATGAGTGCATTTCGCACCGTTTCGGGGTCGAGCCGTAACGCATGCTCGATGTCGTTGGCGGTGAGTCCCTGCTCGGCCAGGCGACGGATCTCGCGAGCCAGGGCATCGGCATCCCGCGGACGATGAAGGTCGGCTCTGACTGAGTAGTTGCTCAAACCGTCGCCCTCTGCAGGAAGCCGGCCTCGGCGTCGAGTGCTTCGGAACGTGCATCCGAGGGCGCGATTCGCACTTCGTTGACCCGCGATGACTCACAACCGAGGATCCGCGCGATTTCGGTGTCGGTCGCACCAGGCATCGACGCGAGAAGCTTACGAATTGCAGTGGGGCTCGCGCGCGTGCGCCTGGGGGCGCCGCGCTCGCCCCCTCCAAGATTCTTAGAGTCTCCCCGTGGGGCGGGATGATGATCGGGTCGAAAAGGGGTCGATTCGGGATGATGGGCGGCACTTTCTATCCCGCCGGGCGGGATGAGTCGTCCCGTGGGGCGGGATGAGCGAAAACCGGGGTCAGCGCATTCTTCATCCCGTGGGGCGGGATGAACGAACGACCGATATCGATGGCTCGCGGGCTCCGGTCGATCGAGCTTCACGCCGTCGCGGTAGTGAATCTCCCACCAGGTCACCGCGAAGAGCGTCGCGATCTTCATGCGCCGTGACACTCGCCGGGTCGTCTCGATGAGCCCTCGCTCCTCGAGTACGCGCAGGGACTTCGTGAGGGTGTCGTGGCTTGTCAGCCCGAACTTTGCGGCGTAGGACCCGGTGAGCATCATGCTGCCGTTCTGCTGCTCGCTGTAGCCGCACACGAGGGCCGCCAGGGCGCGCAGCGCGTAGTGAGGTGCGGTTGCGAGAGCCTCGTGCTGCAGGACGCTCTCTGGCAGCCGCGCGAAGTGTTCGCGCTCACCACCGCGGCGCCCCTTGGCCTTCTCACGAGTGCGCACATTCGCTCCGCCCGGGCGGTAGGATGCCGGCCACGAGCGCCGCGTGCTCACCTCCTGCGGCGCCGCGGGAAGGCTGGACTTCACGAAAACCCGAAAGCATCACGCCGCGCTCAGGCGGCCTGGCTCGGAAGTCGCAGCGGATGATCGCGCTCAAGGAGCGCAAGGCAGTCGGCGATCGCCGCGTCACTTACGAGCGTGCGGCGGCCGCACTTGGCAGCTCGCAGCTTGCCCTCTCGGACCAACTTGTAAGCAGTCGGCGTTGACACGCCGATGCGACGCGCTGCATACGGCATCGAGCCGGGCTTGGGCGCGGTTTCCTGAGCTTTCATGACGTTCACCACGGGCAGTTAATTGGTGAGCGCCACTATGAATCGCTGACAAGCGCCAGCGTGAGGCGTAATTACTCCGCTCGTAACTCCGCCGCCGTACTGGGGTCAGTCATTCTGCCGACCCCGAGCATTGCCGCGACGAGCGGATCCTTCCTGGCGTCGCGTAGCCGACGCACAAGGGTTTCCGCTGACATGCCCTTCGCATACAGCCCCTTGTCGATGAGTCGCTGGCAGGCCTCGACGTCGCTTCCGCAACCTTCGTGACGCAGTCTCGCGGTCCAGAGCGCCAAGACGGCGATTCGGGCTGCATCGGCTTTCGGGCCGGGCCTGTCGCGCTCAGCCTGAAAGTACGGGACGTGATCACGCGCCAGGGCGAGCGCCAGTTCGAAGAATCGCATGACCGGGTCCAGCTCCTCGATCTCGTAGTGCTTGATGAGCAACGCGAGGCCGCCCAATTCGTAGGCCACAATTTTGGCCACATATTCCTTGAGCGCGCGTTCCTTTGCATCGTCTGGCACCGGCATGAACAGTTCTTCAGCCTTGCTGGTAGTCGGCGACACCGGTGCGCCTGGACGCGCGAGCTCACCCTTGTACTTCGCAGGCTTCGCGCCGCGCTTCGGCACTCGATGCCTCACTTGCGACTCTCCACACGGATGCCAATGAACCGCGGGAGGCGCTTGCCGATTTCCTTGGCGACTGCTTCATCGAGTAGATGGGCGTAGTGCCGGCGCGTCATACGCGTGTCGCTATGCCCTAGCGCGGCGGCAATGATCGCGTCTCGCGCTCCAGCATTCGCAAGCAGCGATCCATAACTACGGCGCAGGTCGTGGAATGTCGCCGGCCGTTTGAGTTTCGCTTTGGCGCTTGCCTCGGCCATGCGACGGGACACTTTTGGACGCGTCCAGGTGAGTCCCTCGCCATCGCGGAACAGGACTTCTGATCCTTCCTTTCCCTTCCCTAGCGACTTGAAGAGACGAATGCCTTCGGCGGTGAGAGGCACGGTGCGGCCTCGCCCTGTCTTGCCGGCGGCGACCTCGAGCGAAGTCGGGCCGACGTCGCCAGCCGTCACCCTGACGAGCTCGCCAAGACGGAGCCCTGTCACGAGTGCCCCGTGAGCCAGCGACTTGAAGTCTTCTGCCGCGGCGCCGAGGAGCGCCTGCGCTTCCTTCACCGACAGGAACCGCGTGCGCGGCTTGTCGACGTTCTCGAAAGACTTCACGCGGCGCCAAGCGAGATCGGAGTCGACGCGCCCGGTCGTGAATGCCCAATTCAGACCGGCACGTATGACGGCCCACGAGCGGTTTGTGGTTGCCTGCGCCCTGCGCTTGCGCTCGCGCTGGTCGGTCTCGCCTGCAGCTTCCTCGCGCGCTACAGCGGCGACGAGACTGTCGCGCCAGGACTGCAGCTCGCTCGTGGTCAGGTCGGCAAGATAGGCGTCTCCGAAGCGTTCGAGAAATGGC
Source organism: Steroidobacteraceae bacterium (assembly GCA_040878925.1). Taxonomy (GTDB): domain Bacteria; phylum Pseudomonadota; class Gammaproteobacteria; order Steroidobacterales; family Steroidobacteraceae; genus SCUD01. Next base: position 211,803 of record JBBDLI010000015.1, read on the forward strand.
CGGACCTTGCCGCGGTCGAAGGCGAGTGACTCCGTACTGCGGCCCCGGGCTTCGCGGTGGCGGAAGTAGCCTTCGAAGGCCTCGCGCACCGTGTAGTGCAGCTTGAGTTCGGCGGCCCGCTTCGGTTCGTCGATCGCGACGCGTAGCGCATCGGACCAGGAGAGCCGCAGTTGGCCGTCTGCGGGGTGGACATCGTCAGTCTCGCCTAGCGTTCGCTTGTGGTAGCCGCCGCCGTTGAAGCGCCGCACGTACCACGTAGAGCCCGATACGGTCTTGCGGTAGCCGAGGGCAACCCCCCGGGCTACGATGCGCCAGTAGGGCTCGTGCTGCGGAGACAGTTTCCGCCGTGCTTCGCGGGTCTCGAGCCGTACACTCTTCGGCAAGGCTGTTGCGTCCGCTTCGGAAGGCTTAGGTAAGTCCCACCATTTACGGCCATTTCTGACCGTGAGCAGACATTAGCACAATTGCCGGTGTTTCAAGGCCTTATCTTTACACGGGTTTCCGGCCGTTGCCGATGTAACGCGCTCTCAAGGCTGGTACGAGGGTTCGAATCCCTCTGGGAGCGCCATTTGAATCAATTACTCAACGCCAGGTTTCGACCCAGCCGAGCTTCATCGGCAGCTCACGGCAATGGCCCCGTGTGGATTTGCGGACCATGCATCGGCGTTGTATTGCGCGAGCTTGGCGCGGCGCAACTTGCTTGACGGCCACGCCCGGCGAGCAGTGCATCATTATGTTGGTTCGATGCTCGCAAGGCGAATCGGGCGGCGGTAGACTGCGCGGCCTTCATCCGAATTGTGATGTCGATAGCAGTTTCTCATGGTTCGCAGTCGGCGGAGTGTTGATGCAAGGTATGCTTCCTGCGACTCGAGCCACACGCAATAGTGGCCGTTTGGGGGACAAACTCACGGTGACGGCAGCAACTGGAATGGCTCGAACGAATTTTCACCGCGGCGTCGATTCCGAATGCCCGCATTTTGGACTGACGGCCATGGCCGCCGTTGTGGCGCAACGGCCGTGGTGGCTGGCGGCGGCTGTACTCACAGCGCTGGCGGCAGTGTTTTTCCCGGGGCTCGTGCGGGCGGAGGTGGATGTCCGCGTGGAATCGCGGCCAATCAACGACCCGATCGAAGTCTATGTCACCGTCACTGACGCGAACGGTCAACCGGTTGGCGGGCTTTCGGTCAGCGACTTCACCGTGACCCTGGACGGCAGCCCAATCACCTTTCAGCCGTCAGACTTCTCTTTGCCACCGTCTGAAAATCCTGACCGACGGGTTTCGGTCGTGTTCGCCATGGACTTCAGCCCCAGCGTGGCGGGCTCCGCGCGCATCGCGATGCAGGAAGCGGTGGCTGCTTTCATCGAGTCCATGACGCCCGGCGACTACGCGGCCATCGTCAAGTTCAATGGCAGCCAGGGGGCCTCGGTGGAGCAGCCGTTCACGTTGATCGACGGGGGAGCTGGGTCGTCGATGCTGGTCAGTGTGGCAATGACCGACTATCCGGGCTCGAGCACCAATTTGTTTGACGCCACCATCGTCTCAATCGAACAGTTCAGCGCGCCTTCCGTCACGCTCCCGGACGGGCCCAGGGCGGTGATCGTCATCAGCGATGGCCGGGATAACTTCTCGGCTGCGACGCTGAACACCGTCATCGACAAAGCCGGCAGCGACGGCATTCCGGTATTCACGATTGCCGTGTCCACGGCCACCACGAGCGGCCAGCAGGTGCTGAATTCTCTTGCCGCGCGCACCGGTGGCGAGTACATCCCGGCGCCAAATGACGCGGCGCTCGCGGATGCCTATGCAACCATGGCATCCCTGCTCGACAACGGATACCTGCTGACCTTTCAATCTTCCATCAGCGACTGCAACCAGCACGAGGTGGAGGTCCAGGTAACGGGTCAGGCCACGCCGACGTCGGTGCGGTTCACGCGTTGTGACGCCGTGACGCCCCCGCCACCCCCGCCGCCCAATCCTGGCGGCGGCGGCGGCGCTTTGGGATTGTTGGAACTGTTCGCCGGTCTGGCCGTTCTGGCCGCCAGGCGACGCCGACGGGCCTGAACGCGCCTCAATCGGCATCCTCCAATTGCTCGAGAAACCGTGGGGAGTCCTGCGGTAGCCTCTAGGTGTCCAGGGAACCGTGGGAAGTTCGCTTGACACCAGGACGCGAACACAGGCACATCGCCATGTGGTCCGGTCCGCGCAACATCTCGACCGCGATGATGCGCGCGTTCGGCAACCGGCCCGACACGTCGGTCACCGACGAGCCGCTCTACGCGCATTACCTGAGGGTCACCGGCGTCCTGCATCCGGGCCGCGATGCCGTGATCGCCGCGCATGAATCCGACTGGCGCAAGGTCGCCGCAAGGCTGACCGGGCCGGTGCCCGATGGCCGCGCGATCTGGTACCAGAAACACATGGCGCATCACTTGCTGCCGATGATCGACCGCGGCTGGCTCGATCGCCTCACGCACGCTTTCCTGATCCGCGAGCCGGATGCGATGCTCGCCTCGCTCGTGAAGACCTACCCCGGCGCCGGCCTCGCAGACACGGGCCTGCCGCAGCAGTGTGAACTCTTCGATCGCGTCGCCGGCCGGCTTGGCCGCGCGGCGCCGGTCGTGCTCGCGAGCGACGTGTTGAAGCATCCGCGCGCAATGCTCGAGGGGCTCTGCGAGGCGCTCCGCATTCCTTTCCTTCCCGAGATGCTGGCCTGGGCGCCGGGTCCACGCGCGACGGACGGCGCCTGGGCACCGCACTGGTATGCCGCGGTCGAGGCCTCGACCGGCTTCGAGCCGTATCGACCCCAGCGCGTCGAAGTGCCGGACGCGCTTAAGCTGCTATTGGACGAGTGCCGCCCGTGGTATGAGAAGCTGTACGCCCTGCGTTTACGGGCCTGAGGAAGGGCGATGCTCCAGCAGTTCGACGAGCGCAATCGCGACCTGATCGTCAACGTCGACGGCGAGCTCGTGCATCGCGACAAAGCCGGCGTGAGCCCGTTCGACAGCGCGGTGCAGGGCGGCGACGCGGTGTGGGAAGGCCTGCGCCTCTACGATGGGCGCATCTTCGCGCTCGGGGAGCATCTCTCGCGGCTGCGCTCCTCGGCACAGGCGCTCGCCTTCGAGGGTATTCCCGCCGACGAGGCGATCGTGAAGGAGATCCGGCGCACGCTCGAGGCGAACCGGATGAAGGACGGCGTGCACATCCGCCTGACCCTGACGCGCGGCGTCAAGTTCACTTCCGGCATGGATCCGCGACTCAATCGCTCGGGGCCGACGCTGATCGTTCTCGCCGAGCACAAGCCGCCCGTGTACTCGAAGAAGGGCCTCAGCCTGATCACGAGCAGCCAGCGGCGCTCGCCGCCCGACTGCCTCGATCCGAAGATTCATCACGCAAACCTGCTCCCCTCGATCCTAGCCAAGATCCAGGCGAATGCGGCGGGAGCGGACGACGCGATCATGCTGGATCCCCGCGGCTTCATCGCCGAGACGAACGCCACGCACTTGTTCATGGTGCAAGGCGGCGTCGTGCGCACCCCCACCCTTGCCGCCTGCCCCGAGGGCATCACGCGCGCCACCGTGCTCGACATCTGCCGCCAGCAGGACATCCCCTGCGAGGTGGGCGACCTGTCGCTCGCGGAGCTCTACCGCGCGGATGAGGCTTTCTGCACGGGCACCATGGGCGAGCTGGCGGGCGTCACGCGCGTGGACGGCCGCGCGATCGGCGACGGCAGTATCGGTCCGATGACGCAGCGCCTAACCGCTTTTTACGCCGAGCGCACGGCAAAGGGCGGCACGCGAGTGGTCGTCTGAATGCCCGCTGCCACCGGCATGGCGCGCAGCCTGTGCATGCTTGCAGTCGCGGTTGCCGCTGGCTGTGTGACACAGCCGCCGCCGGCGCCGGCGTTCGATCCCGCCAGAAGCCGTTGCGGCGCCGCGCCGATTTTCGCCGAAGGCGCGGAGCGCTCGACTCTTTGGATCCGGCATTCGGCGGAGTTTCGCGCGGCGAGCGAAACGATCTATCGCGCCGCCGAAGCGGCGCTCGCCCAGGGCCTGGCCGATCCGGGCTGGAGCGCCGAGCCCGCCCAAACCGGCGACTTCTCCTTGCTCCCGCCCGCGCTCGTCATGGACATCGACGAAACGGTGCTCGACAACTCCGCGCCTCAGGCGCGCATGCTCCTGGACGAAACCTGTTTCACGGAGTTCGCAGCCGTCTGGGACGCGTGGGTCGCCGGACGCGCGGCGCCCGCCGTGCCCGGCGCCGCGGAATTCATCCGCGCGGCCCGCGGCATGAAGGACGCCCGGGGCCGACCCGTGCGCATCTTCTTCATCACGAACCGCGAATGCAGCCGCCGTGCCAACGACAATTCTGCTTGCCCGCAGCAGGACGATACGGCGGCGAACCTGCGCGCACTCGGCCTCGATGCACCGGCGCTCGTGGACGACCTGATGCTCAAGGGCGAGCGCCCCGATTGGGTCGGCGAAAAACTCTCGCGCCGCGTCGAAATCGCGAAGAGTTACCGCATCGTGCTGAATGTCGGCGACGATCTCGCCGATTTCCTGCCGGGCGTCCGCCGTCAGGGCGTGCCGGAGCGCGAGCGGGCGCGCTGCACGCAGGACGCGCGCTGGGGCCGGCAGTGGTTCATGATCCCGAATCCGATGTATGGGTCCTGGCTCGTCGCTCTGGGTTCCAGTGCCGAAGCGGCGCTCGCGGCCGCGCCGCCGGCGCTCCAGGACTGCAAGCGCCCCTCCGCGCCGCCGCCACTGTGACCGGCGTCAAAAACTGCCGCGAAATGGCTGCGGCGGCCGCTGCCGTGATTTATGTTGACTGGCATGACTCCGGCCGACGACCGCGTGCTCCAACTTCTCCAGAAGTGGCAGAAGAGCCTCGACCTGCATGCCCGCTACGCGGATCTGCCGGACGACCAGTATTGGCTCGTGCAGCCGTGGCCCAATCACCAGCGCCCGACCAAGTGGGTCATCGATCTCGCGCGCCAGCGGTTGGCCGACCTTCAGAACATCGTCAAGACGCGGCTCGCGGCCGCCGATCCTTCGCTGTCCGAAGCGCTCGAAATGATGTCCTTCCTGACAAATCTCGTCGGTTCGCAGCACGTCGAGCGTTTCGTGCCGATCGCGGAATCCGAACGCGAGCGCCAGCTCGACAAGGCGCGCGACCCGAAGACGGCGAGTACGACGTCGACAGCCACCGTGCTGAAGCCCGCGCCCGCGATGAAGCCGGCACGCGCCGCCGCCGGCAAACAGAGAAACGGGAACAAGGCGCCGAAGCCCGTCAATGACACGACCGTCACCGCGGTCGTGAAGGACGCCGCGCGGCTCCTGAGCTGGGGCCGCGACTGGCACGAGTTGCCGGAGGCCATCGCCCGCATCGCGGGGCGGCCGAGCGTGCAACAGGTGCGCCAGATCCTGCGCGGCAGCAAGAACGCCATCGAACAGCGCCTGGCCGCGCAGGAAAAGCACTGAAGAGCCGCCGCCCATTGCATTAGAATCCGCGCCCGCATGGATGAAGAATCCACGACGGCCGCGCCCGCCGGACTGCTCCGCCGCCTCGCGGCGCTCTTCTACGATGCCTTGCTCACGATCGCGCTCGCGTTCGCCGCGACCTTCGCGATGCTGCCGCTCACGGATGGCGAGGCGATCCTGACCTCGACGCAGGGGCTCGCAGGGCATCTCTACCACGCGCTGCTCCTCTTGCTCGTGTTCGGATATTTCGGCTTGTGCTGGACCCGTGGCGGCCAGACGCTCGGAATGAAAGCCTGGCGGATCCGGCTTTGCAACGAGGATGGGCGGCGCGTGAACTGGGCCGAAGCCCTCGTCCGATTCACGGTGGGCGCCACGCTCGCTCTGATGGCGGTACTTGGGCTGTGGCAACTCGCAAAACCGGGCTGGTCGCTCGCGGATTTCGGCGCAGCGCTCCTGGTCGCGCCGGCGATCGTCAACATGGCGTGGATTGCGTTCGACCGCGCGGCGCGAAGTCTCCAGGACCTCGCCGGGCGGTTGCGGGTGACGCGCCTTCGCTAGCGCGTCCGCCAGATCGCGACAGCCGCGATCGCCGTCAGCAGCAATGTCGGCCCCCAGGCGACCAGGAGCGGATTGAGGCCGTAAACCTGTCCGCTGTTCTCGAGCGTCTGGGTCAGCAGCACGAACAGGACGCCGGCCATGATGCCGAGCACGGTGCGCGCGCCGGCGCCGGCGGAGCGGAGCGGCCCGAATGCGAATGGCACGGCGAATATGCAGACGACGACCGCGGCCACGAGCCTCGAGATGCGCGACCAGAACGCGATTTCCCACGCGGTGGAATCGAGCTCGTTCGCCTTGAGGTGTGCCTTGTAGGCGTAGAGATCGGCGAGCGGCAGCGAACCGGGTTCGGCGACCGCGACGCCCAGGAAATCCGCATTGAATTTCGCGTCGGTCACCAGCTTGTCGCGCACGCGCGCCTGGACGCGCTCGTCTCCCAGCTGCGTCTCGGCATAGTTCGAAAGCACCCAGCGCCCGTTCGCGTCCTGCGTCGCAGTCTCTGCGCGACCAACCAACTTGAGGCGACGGTCGTCCCCGAGCTCATAGACGAACACTCCGCCGAACAGGTTCTCCGCCGCCTGGCGCCGCACGTTGATGAACCAGTGCCCCTCGCGCACCCAGGAGCTTCGGCTGCCGGTGAACTCGAGCTGCGAGTAACGGCTGAAGATCTTGTACTGGCGCGCGTACTGGTCCGCGGGCGGCGCGAAGTACTCGCCGAGGATCCAGAGGAGCGCGGCGACGACGAGGCCGGCGAGCGCGGCCGAGAGCGCGATGCGCCCGACCGAGACGCCGGCGGCGCGCACCACCGTCAGCTCGCTGTCGCGCGCGAGCCCGCCGAGCCCCGTGATCGCGCCGATGAGCGCGCCGATCGGCAACAATTCATATGCTTGCTGCGGCAATTGCAGAAACGTGACGAGGAAGGCGTCCGACACGTCGTAGCTGCCCTGGCCGATATCGTCCTGCTGCCCGATGAAAGTCACGAGCGTCATCAGGGCAAGCAGTACCGCCATGACCATCAAGGTGTGCACGAGCACCGTGCGCGCGAAGTACCGGTCGAGGATCGTCATGTCGCCCGCTCCCGCCGTCGCCAGCCGGAAAGCGGGCTCTGGCGGTTCAGCAGCATGAGGCCGGCGAGTACGACGAGCGCATGGACCCACCAGGTTCCCGCCTGCGGCGGCAGCCGGCCCTTCTCGATCCAGACCTGTGCGGCGGACAGCAGGTTGGCATAAACGAAATAGAGCAGGATCGCGACCGCGACCCTCGCATATCGACCCTCGCGCGGCCGCAGCGCCGCAAGCGGCACCGCGATGAATGCGAGCACGAGCACCATCACAGGCAGGGAAATGCGGCGCTGAAGTTCCGCGATGTCCGAGAGCGCGGTCGAGCCGAACAACTCGCTGCTCGGCTTGCGCTCGGGGACGGTGCGGCCTGCACCGGCCTCCGGGACGACCACCGGAATGCCGTGCTCGGCGAAGCGTATGCGCCGGAAATTCGCCTGGCCCGGCACGCCCTCGATGCGCTCGCCATCGTGCAGCACGACGATCTGGGTGCGGCCGCCGTGAAGCACCTGCTGCTCGGCCCAGGCCGCGGTTGCGACCTCGACGCGATCGCCTGCGTGATGCTGCATGAAGATATTGATGAGCCGGCCGTCGGCTCCGCTCTGCTCGGCATAGAACACGGCCTTGCCTTCCGCATAGGTCCGGAAGCTGCCGGGCTCGAGCTGCCCGAACTGCGCATCGCGCATCCCGCGTCCGCGCAGTGCCTCCGCGCCGCTCCGCGCCTCGGGACCGATCACGAAAGTTAGCCAGGCCAGCCCGATCGCGAGCGGCACGGCAAGCGCATAGACCGGCAGGTAGAGCCTTTCCGGGCCCACGCCGCAGGCGCGCACGGCGGCCATTTCGCTTTCGTGATACAGCCGGCCGAGCGACAACATGACCGCGAGCAGCATGGCGATCGGCACGAGCACCATGAGGTTTTCGAGCGTCGTCAGTCCGATCAGCGCGAACACGATGTCGTGCGGGAATCCGCGCTCCGCGGCGACGCCCAGGATGCGGGCGAGCTGATAGCTCACGAGGATCGCGAGCAGCACGACGGTCACGCCGGCGAGCGACATCGCGACTTCGCGCAGGACGTAACGGTCAATCGTGGCAAACAAGGCCGATAATGCGCGGTTCCGGGGACGCGGATCCGTCCTTTTCGATTAAACTGGCGCCGACACGGTAAACCAGCGCAGCAGCGCACTCAACGGGCCAGGACGAGCGCGGACAGAGCCTTCGGGGGATCGAGGTCATGCAGTTTCATGCCACCGGTGCCGGCGCGGCACGACAGCGAACGGCTTGTGCGATCGTGGGAGTCCATGAAAACCGGGCAATGAGCGGGTCCGCGCGGGAGCTCGATCGCGCGAGCGGCGGTGCGATCGCACGCCTGCTGCGTCGCGGGGATTTTTCCGGGAAGAGCGGCGAGACGCTGCCGATTGTCACGGCCAGCCGCGTACCGGCCGCGCGCCTCTTGCTCGTGGGCCTCGGCCCGCAGGGGAGCTATGGCCGCAAGTCGTACCGCCGGGCGATCTTCGCGGCGACCCAGTGGCTCGCCAAGAGTGGCGCGGAGAACGCCGTGTCCTATCTTGCGCGCGAGCCCGTGCCGGGACTCGCGCCTTATTACGCCGCGCGACACGCGGTCGAAAGCGTGTCATCGGCGCTCTACCGCATCCCCGACTTCAAGACCGCCAAGAAACCGCCGCGTCCGAAACTCGCGCGCTTCGGTATCGCCGTGCCGGATGCGGATCTCGCGGCTGCGCGTCGCGGCGTCCAGGACGGTCGCGGCATCGCCGCAGGCAGCGCGCTGACGCGCGACCTCGCGAACCTGCCCGCCAACGTCTGCACGCCGACCTATCTCGCGGGCGCCGCGAAGAAGCTCGCGGGCGAGCACAAGAGCGTGCGCACGCGCGTGCTCGACATGCGCGAGATCCGCCGCCTCGGCATGGGCTCTTTCCTGTCCGTGACGCGCGGCTCGGAAGAGCCGCCGCGCCTGATCGTGATGGAGTATCGTGGCGGCGCCAAAGGCGAGGCGCCGGTCGCACTGGTCGGCAAGGGCATCACCTTCGACACCGGCGGCATTTCGCTCAAGCAGCCGCCCGCCATGGACGAAATGAAATTCGACATGACGGGCGCCGCGAGCGTCCTCGGCGCGATCAAGGCGCTCGCGACGATCGGCGCTGCGATCAACGTGGTCGGCGTCGTGCCCACCTGCGAGAACATGCCGAGCGGCCGTGCCACCAAGCCAGGCGACATCGTGACGTCGATGTCCGGCAAGACGATCGAGGTGCTGAACACCGACGCGGAGGGACGGCTGATCCTCTGCGACGGAATCACCTTCGCGCGCCGCTTCAAGCCGCGGGCCGTGATCGACATCGCGACCCTGACGGGGGCGTGCGTGATCGCCCTCGGCGCGCACTACTCCGGCCTCTTCTCCCCCGACGAGAAGCTCGCCGAAGCGATCGCCGCGGCCGGCGAGCGCGCTGACGATCGCGCCTGGCGCATGCCGGTGGCGGAGGAATACGCGGAGCTCCTGAAGAGCAACTTCGCCGACCTGGCGAATGTCGCCGGTCGCGAGGCCGGCGCTGTCACCGCGGCCTGTTTTCTCTGGCGATTTGCGGACGGCCTGCGCTGGGCGCATCTCGACATCGCGGGCAGCGCCTACCTCACCGGCAGCCACAAGGGCAGCACCGGCCGGCCGGTGCCGCTCCTGGTCGACTGGCTGCTGCACGGGGCCTGAGCCGGTGCCCGCGCCGCGCGTGGATTTTTACGTGCTGGCCGGCGACGATCCTGCCGCCCGCCTGCGTTTCGCCTGCCGTCTCGTCGAAAAGGCCTGGCTGAAACGCCATCGCGTGCGCGTGCAGTTCGACCCCGGCGGTGAGCTCGACGCCTTCGACCAGATTCTCTGGACATTTTCCGACCGAAGCTTTGTCCCGCACCGGCGCGCGGGTGCTACGGACTCGGCGCCGCCCCCTGCCCTGCCGCCGGTCGTCATCGCGGACACGGCGGACGCCGATGCGGGCGACGGCGATCTCGTCGTCAACATGGCGGCGGCTGTCCCGCCGGGATTCGAAGGGTATGCGCGTATTGCAGAGGTCGTAGACGCCGACATCGGGCGCAGGCAACGCGGGCGCGAACGCTTCCGCTTCTACCGGGAGCGCGGGATCACGCCTGCAACGCACGAAATGAGGAGCGAGTCATGAGCCGGGATTCCGCGCGCGATCTGCCGATACTGACCGATGTCGTCGAGCTGCACGCGACCGGAAGTTTTCCGAAACCCGAGCGCGCGCCGGAAGCCGAGACGTCATTCGCCTCGGGGCTGCTGTCGGAAGACGACGTCGCCGCGCTGCAGGCGCTGCTCGTCAGCCGCACCCTGAATCTGACGGACGAGCTGCTGCATACCGCCGCACGCGAGATTGAGGCCGTCCTGCTCGAGCGCGTGATCGATCGCCTCCGCGCGGCGCTGCCGGAGCTCGTCGCCGCGGCGCTCCGCAAGCAGTTCGCCGCCGGCGAAGACTGAGGCCGCGCCCGGGCGCATGGACAAGACCTACTCGCCGCGCGACATCGAGGAGCGCGTCTACCGTTACTGGGAGGAAAACGGCCTGTTCAGGCCCGCGGCCGACGGACCGCCGTTTTGCATCGTCATCCCGCCGCCCAATGTCACCGGGACGCTCCACATGGGCCACGCGTTCCAGGACACGATCATGGATGCCCTGACGCGCTTTCACCGCATGTCGGGCGATCGCACGCTGTGGCAGCCCGGCACGGACCACGCCGGTATCGCGACCCAGATGGTGGTCGAGCGTCAATTGAACGCCGAGAGCCGCACCCGCCACGAGCTCGGCCGCGAACGCTTCAACGAGCGCGTCTGGCGCTGGAAGGAAGAATCCGGCGGCACGATCGCGCGCCAGATGCGCCGCCTCGGCGCGTCCGTCGACTGGAGTCGCGACCGCTTCACGATGGATCCCGGCATGTCGCGCGCGGTGCAGGAAGCGTTCATCCGGCTCCACGCCGACGGGCTCATCTATCGCGGCAAGCGCCTCGTCAACTGGGATCCGGTGCTGAAGACCGCCGTGTCCGATCTCGAAGTCCAGTCCGAAGAGGAAATGGGGAGCCTGTGGCATATCCGCTATCCATTCGCGGACGGCAAGGGTCACGTGACGGTTGCGACGACGCGGCCGGAAACGATGCTCGGCGACGTGGCCGTCGCGTTTCATCCGGACGATGAGAGATATTCCGGGCTGGCGGGCAGAAAACTCGCATTGCCGCTGACCGGCCGCGAGATACCGCTGATCGCCGACGGATTCGTGGACCCGGCCTTCGGCACCGGCTGCGTCAAGCTGACCCCGGCCCACGATTTCAACGACTACGAGGCGGGCCAGCGGCTGAAGTTGCCGCTCATCAACATCCTGACCGCGGACGCGAGGCTCAACGACGAGGCGCCCACGCCTTATCGCGGTCTCGATCGTTTCGAGGCGCGCCGGCGCATCGTCTCCGATCTCGAAGCCGCGGGGCTGCTCGAAAAGGTCGAGCCGCACCGCCTGACCATTCCGAGAGGCGATCGCAGCGGTGCCGTGGTGGAGCCCTGGCTGACCGACCAGTGGTACGTGCGCATCGCGCCGCTCGCCGCGCCCGCGATCCGCGCGGTCGAAGACGGCCGCATCCGCTTCGTGCCGGAGAACTGGGACAAGACGTACTTCGAGTGGATGCGCAACATCAAGGACTGGTGCATCAGCCGGCAGCTCTGGTGGGGGCACCGCATTCCGGCCTGGTACGGGCCCGACGGCAGCATCCACGTGGGTCGGAGCGAGGCAGAAGTCCGCGCGCGCGACGGCATCGCGGCTTCCGTGCCGCTCACCCAGGACGAGGACGTACTCGACACCTGGTTCTCGTCGGCGCTGTGGCCCTTCTCGACGCTCGGCTGGCCGGACGAGACCCAGGAGCTCCAGACGTTTTATCCGACCAGCGTGCTGGTGACGGGCTTCGACATCATCTTCTTCTGGGTCGCGCGCATGATAATGATGGGCCTCCATTGCACCGGCGACGTGCCGTTCCGCGAGGTCTACGTGCACGGCCTGATCCGCGACCAGGACGGGCAGAAGATGTCGAAGTCGAAAGGCAACGTCATCGACCCGCTCGATATCGTCGACGGCATCGCGCTCGATGATCTCGTGACGAAGCGCACCACCGGACTGATGCAGCCGCAACTCGCGCCCGCGATCGAGCGTGCCACGCGCAAGCAGTATCCGGAGGGAATCGCCGCGCATGGCACCGACGCGCTCAGGTTCACATTCGCTTCGCTTGCGACGCTGTCGCGTGATCTCCGCTTCGATCTCGGCCGCGTCGGAGGCTACCGTAATTTCTGCAACAAGCTCTGGAACGCCGCGCGCTTCGTGCTGATGTCGACGAATTCGCCGCTCGCGCACGGACCGGAGGAGCTGTCGGCTTACGACCGCTGGATCCGTTCGCGGCTGCACGCCACGATCGCTGCGATGCGGGAAGGCTTAGTACAGTACCGCTTCGATCTCGCCGCCCAGGCCGTGTACGAATTCACCTGGTACGAGTTCTGCGACTGGTATCTCGAGTTCAGCAAGACGATCCTGCAGTCCGCAGAAAGCACCGACGCGGAACGCCGCGGCACGCGCCGCACGCTCATCGAAACGCTCGAGATTCTGCTACGGCTGCTGCATCCGCTGATGCCATTCATCACTGAGGAGATTTGGCAGCGCATCGGCCCGCGCGCAGGAAAGTCGGCGGGATCGATCATGGTTCAGCCTTATCCCGAAGCAGAATCTGCGGCGGTAGAACCTGCCATCGAATCTGATGCCAAATGGACGATGTCCGTCATTCTTGCCATGCGCGGAATTCGCGGTGAGTTCGACATTGCGCCGTCGTTCCAGACGCCGGTCTACATCGAAAATGCCTCTGACTCTGATCGTCGGCGCTTCGAGAGTACGGCTTCAGCAATTTCCAGGCTCGCGGGAATCAGCAAGGTCATGTGGCTGCCTGAAGGCCAAAAAGCCCCTCAATCCGCCACGGCTTCGATTGGCAAAATGACGATTCATGTACCGATGGCCGGCCTCATCGACGTGGACGCGGAGCTGGCGCGCCTCGGCAGGCGCCGGAGCAAGGTCGAGCAGGAGCTGGCGCGCGCCAGCGGCAAGCTCGGCAACGAGAACTTCGTCCGGAATGCTCCGGCCGAAGTCGTCGCCCAGGAACGCGAGCGCGTCGCGGGGTTCAAGCGTGAACTGGCGCAACTTGCCGAGCAGCACGAGCGGGTAGCCTCGCTCCGATGAATGCCCTGTCGCAGGCGTCCGACCCCGCGCGCGGCCAGCTCCTGGCGGCGCTCGCGAGCCTCAACCAGATCCTGCTGGGCAAGGACCGCGAGGTCCGCCTCGCGCTCTGTTGCCTGCTCGCGCGTGGGCACCTCCTGATCGAGGACATCCCGGGCGTCGGCAAGACGACGCTCGCGCACGCCCTCGCGCGCGTGCTCGGCCTCTCCTACCAGCGCATCCAGTTCACGAGCGACCTGCTGCCCGCCGACATCATCGGCATCTCGGTTTACGACCGCGCGAGCGGACGCTTCATGTTCCATCGCGGGCCGGTGTTCGCGCAGCTCGTGATGGCGGACGAAGTCAATCGCGCGACGCCCAAGGCCCAGAGCGCCCTACTCGAAGCGATGGAGGAACGCCAGGTCACCGTCGACGGCGAGACGCACCGGTTGCCGGAACCGTTCTTCATCGTCGCCACGCAGAACCCGTCATTCCAGATCGGGACCTTCCCGCTGCCGGAATCGCAGATCGATCGCTTCCTGATGCGGATCGAGCTCGGCTACCCCGCACCCGGCCATGAGCGCCAGTTGCTGCGCGGCCGCGACCGCCGCGACCTGCTCGCAGACCTTCCGGCGGTGCTCGACCCGACGGCAATTCCCGCCTTGCAGCTCAGGGTCGGCGAGATCCACGCGAGCGATGCGCTCCTCGACTACGTGCAGGCGCTCGCGCGCGCGTCGCGCGACGGAAGCCAGCATCAGGCCGGCCTTTCGCCACGCGCGGTCATTTCGCTCTTGCGCTCGGCGCAGGCCTGGGCATTCCTCCACGGCCGCGCGGGCGTCCTGCCGGAAGACCTGCAGGCGGTATTGCCCGCCGTCGTCGGCCATCGCCTGCGTCCACGCGATGCGGCCGACCCGCGGAGTCCGAACGAGATCGCGGCGGCGCTCCTGAAATCCGTGCCGATACCCTGACCGGCCCGCGCCTGCCATTGCCATGCGATTCCCCGGCCGGTTGAGACGTCTAGCGCGCGACTGGATCCGCCGGCGACAGGGTCCGGACCGCGGCGCGGTGACATTGCGCCGCGGCCGTATCTACATCCTTCCGACCGGGCTCGGGCTCGCTTTCGGCGTGATGCTCTTCGCCATGCTGCTCGGCTCGCTGAACTACGCGAACAACATGGGCCTCGGACTCACCTTCCTGCTGGCCGCGCTCGGCGTCGTCGCAATGCATGCCTGTCACCGCAATCTCGAAACGCTGATCGCGCGCACCGCTGGAAGCGAGCCACCGTTCGCGGGCAACGATGCGGTATTCCGCATCGTACTCGCGAATCCTGGCGGCGCGCCGCGCTCCGATCTCGAGGCGGTTGCGGGAACGCAGTCCGCATTGCCCGCGTCGATCGCGGCGGGCGCTGAATCCACGTTCAATCTCCGCGTGCCGACGCGGCGCCGCGGCTACGTCGTCCTCGATCGCGTCGAGATCGCGACCCGGTTTCCTTACGGCTTGTTCCGCGCCTGGGCCGTGCTGCACCCGAGGCTCCATTGCCTCGTCTATCCGCGTCCCGCCGCGGACGCGCCGCCGCCGCCGCCCGTGCCCGGCGCTACCGGCGGCGGCACGGCGCGGCGCGGCGACGGGGATTTCGCGGGACTCAAGGACTATCACCCCGGCGATCCACCGCGGCACATCGCCTGGAAAGCCTACGCGCGGACGGATGAGCTCCTGATCAAGGAGTTCAGCGGCGACGCCGAGGCATTGCCGGTATTTGACCTCGCGGACGTGCCGGGGCCGGACCTGGAGGCGCGCCTTTCGGTTCTTGCGCGCTGGATCGTCGACGCTCACGCGCGTGGAGCGACCTTCGGTTTGCGGCTGCCGGGAGAGGACATTCCGCCGGAACCAGGCGATGCGCAGCGCCGCCGCTGCCTCGCCGTGATCGCGCGCTTCGAGGCGCCGGAACCCGATGTCGCCTGAGCGCCAGGAAAGTTTCCGGCGGCTGGCCTGGACCATGGGCGGCCTGGTCGCCGCCCTCGGCCCGCATCTCCTGCGCCTGCAACCCTGGGTCAGCGGCTTCGTGCTGGCCATCTGCGCCTGGCGGCTCCTGGCCGAGCGGCGTGGCTGGCGCATGCCGGGAACGCTCGCGCGCGGTGTCATGGCGCTCGGCGTGACGGCGAGCGTCCTGCTCGGTTACACCACGATCACCGGCCTCGACGGCGGCACGGCGCTGCTCGCCCTGATGTCCGCGCTCAAGCTGCTGGAAACGCGGAGCCCCCGCGACCATGCGGCACTCATATTCATCGGCTGGTTCCTGTGCCTTGCGGCATTTCTCTACGCGCAGGACATCGCGACCGCGGCCTGGGTGCTGCCGACCGTGTGGCTGCTCGCGGCGGCGCTGCTCCAGGTGTCGCGCCGCGGGCAGGACTGCCCTCCGCTGCGTCCATTTCGCACGACCGGCGCGATGCTCCTGAAAGCCACTCCGATCGCGCTGGTGCTGTTCTTCTTCTTTCCGCGCCTCGCGGGCAGTTTCTGGGGCGCGCCATCGGCCGAGCGCGCGCTTTCGGGCCTGACCGAGGAAATGTCGCCCGGCGACATCTCGGACCTGACACTGAACGACGTCGTCGCGTTTCGCGTGCGCTTTGACGGCAATCCGCCGCCGCCAGCGCTGCGCTACTGGCGTGGTCCGGTGCTCTCGGAATTCGACGGCTATTCCTGGTCGCGCGGCGCTCCGCAGTTCTTTTTCCGGCCGCCCGTCCTACACACCGGCGCGCCGGTCGAATACACGGTGACCCTCGAGCCGACAGGCCAGCAGATGCTTTTCGCGCTCGACATGGTCGAGAGCTGGACGCGCGCCCTCGCGATCCAGTCCTGGGATTTCGGGCTCCGCACGCGCAGACCGGTTCATGCGGTGCTCCAGTACGACGCGCGGTCCTATCCGCGCTACGAAGCGGGCAAGACCCTCTCGCCCGCATTGCGGAACCGGAGCCTGCAGCTACCGCCCAACCGCAATCCGCGGACGCTTGCCCTCGCCCGGCAAATGCGATCCGCAGGCGGCAGCGATTCCGCGTACGCGCAGGCGGTGCTCGACCTATTCCGCGCGCAGGATTTCTACTACACGCTGACGCCGCCAGGACTCGCGCGCGACTCGGTCGATGACTTCCTGTTCAATACGCGCCAGGGATTCTGCGGGCACTACGCTTCCGCCTTCACGACGATGATGCGGGCCGCCGGGATTCCGGCCCGCGTCGTCGCCGGCTACCAGGGCGGCGACTGGAACCCGATCGGCGGTTACCTGATCGTGCGGCAGTCGCATGCGCATGCCTGGTCCGAGA
The DNA here is from genome assembly GCA_040878925.1 of Steroidobacteraceae bacterium. Classification (GTDB taxonomy): domain Bacteria; phylum Pseudomonadota; class Gammaproteobacteria; order Steroidobacterales; family Steroidobacteraceae; genus SCUD01. Next base: position 228,459 of record JBBDLI010000015.1, read on the forward strand.
TCTGGATGGCGGAATCCGGCTGGAAGCGTGTCGACCCGACCGCGGCGATCGCGCCCGAACGCATCGAGCGCGGCATCGACGCTTCATTCGCGGGCTCCGAACTGCTGACCGGCGGACTGATGGGCGATTCCCGGTTCTGGTGGCAGGCCGGCATGGTCTGGGACAACGTCAACTCGCGCTGGAATGACTGGGTCGTGCAGTTCAACCGCGCCAGCCAGGAGGAAATGCTGCTTGATCTCGGCTTCGATGATCCGGATTGGCGGGATTTTGGCGTCGTGCTCGGAGCCGGCCTCGTGCTCGCTGTCGGCCTGCTGTTCTCCTGGCTCGCCTGGGAATTCCGCCCGCGCCGCGCGGACCCGGCCGCCGCGACCTACGGCCGCTTTGTGAAGCGCCTCGCAAGCCGTGGCATCGAACGGCCGGTCGGAGAGGCGCCGCGCGATTTTGCGCTCCGCGTCCGGCGGCTGCGCCCCGACCTCGGCACCGCGTCGCAGGCGATCACCGACATCTACCTGCGATTGCGTTACCTGCCCGCGCCCGCTGAGGGCGACCTGCGGCTCTTGCGCGGCCTGGTCGCGCGCTTCGACCCGTGAGCACGGCGTTCGCAATCGCGCTCGCCGGCTGTCTCGCGGTGCTGGCCTGGATCGTCGGGAGGCCGATCATCGCCGCGCGCCGGCGTACCGCGCTGCACGGCCGCGCGCTCTCCGCCGCCGAAAACGCGCTGCTTGCGCGCCACTGGCCCGGCTACGCACGCGTGCCGCAGGCGCTGGTGCCACGACTCGACGCGTTGACGGCCGTGTTTCTCGGCGAGAAGGAATTCGTGGGCTGCCGCGGGCTTGCGATCACGCCGGCGATCCGTCTCGTGGTCGCGGCGCAGGCCTGCCTGCTGGTGCTCGGGCGTGACCGGCCGCCTTACGAATTGGTGCGTTCGGTACTGATCTATCCGTCGCAGTTCGTTGTCGCCGAAAAATGGCACGACGAGGACGGCGTCGTCACCGAGGAGGAACGCGTGCTGTCGGGCCAGGCCTGGGACGTCAGCCGCATCCTGCTGTCCTGGGAAGACGTCGAGAACGCGGGCGATGACGACGGCGGGGCGTACAACGTCGTGATCCACGAGTTCGCGCATTACCTGGATCTCGAAGCCGGCGGCGCGGACGGCACGCCGCAGCTCGATTCCGCCGCCGACCGGCGGCGCTGGTCCGCGGTGCTGGCATCGGAATTCGAACGCCTGCAGGACTCGGTCGAACGTGGCGAGGAGACCTTCCTCGACGACTACGCCGCACAGGACGAAGCCGAGTTCTTCGCGGTCGCGAGCGAGGCTTTCTTCGAACAGCCGCGCGAGTTCGCGCGCCGCCTGCCCGCACTGTACGGGGAGCTGCGCGGCTACTATCGCCTGGACCCCGCGGCCTGGTGAGGCGCCAGCGGTCAGCGGGCCGGGCGCGAGCGCGCGAGCAGGAGCGCGCCGCCGACGAACAGGACGAGGATCGACAGCATGCCGAGGCGCGTGTCCCCGGTGACGAGCGCGGTGACCCCGACCATGAGCGGCCCGAGCACGGCCGCGAACTTGCCCATCATGTTGTAGAAGCCGAAGAACTCGCCCTGTTTGCCGGGCGGAACCAGCGCCGCGTAATAGGATCGCGACAGCGACTGGATGCCGCCCTGCACGAGCCCGATGGTCGCCGCGAGCAGGTAGAAATGCGAGATGTCCCGCATCCAGTAGGCCGCAACGGTCGCCGCCGAATAGATCGCGATCGCGACGAAGATTCCGTTCCGCGCGCCGATGCGGCTGCCGAGCCAGCCGAAGGCGAGCGCCGCTGGAAACGCCACGAACTGCGTGATCAGGAGCGCGGCGATCAGGCTCTGCTGCGGGAAGCCGAGCGACAGGCCGTAATCCACGGCCATCTTGATGATCGTGTTGACGCCGTCGATGTAAAGCCAGTAGGCGAGCAGGAACCAGAGCAGCGGCCGATAGCGTCGCACCTCGCCGATCGTCGACCGGAGCTCGCGCCAGCCGGCCCGGGCGGCCGCGAGCGCCGGCAGCGGCCGCGCCGGTTTCAGCTCGCGCACCCAGAGGAAACAGGGCAGCGAGAACAGGATCCACCAGGCCGCAACCATCGGGAAGGCGAGACGCACGGCGTCAGCCGCGCTTTCCAGCCCGAAACTGGCCGGACTTGCCACCATCGCCGCGTTCAGGAGCAGCAGCAGCCCTCCCCCGGCGTAGCCGAGCGAATAGCCATAGGCGGAGGCCATGTCGTACTCGTGCGGATCGGCCACGTCCATGAGCAGCGAATCGTTAAAGATGACGCCGCCCGAGAACCCGATCCCGGCGAGCGAGTACAGGAGCACGGCGGCGATCCATTCTCGCTGGCCGACGTAATAGAGCGACGCGGTCATCACGGCGCCAAGCAGCGTGAAGAACGCGAGCATCCTCAAACGCGCGCCGCCCCGGTCCGCCATCGCGCCGAGCAGGGGCGCCGCGAGCGCGATCAGGAGGCTCCCCACGCCGTTCGCGAGCCCGAGCCGGAACGTGCTCACCGCCGCTTCCGTGCCGACGCTCCAATACTGCTTGAAAAAGATCGGGAAAAAACCCGCCATGACGGTCGTCGCGAACGCGGAATTGGCCCAGTCGTACAGCGCCCAGGCGATGACCGGACGGCGCAGCAGCACGCGCTTCACGCGGCCACCGCCAGGTGTTCGCGCGTCTCGCGAAACGAGAGCTCCGGCCAGCGCTCGATCGTCAATCCGAGATTGACGCGGCTCGGCGCGAGATAGACGAGCTCGCCCGCGTGATCGAGGGCGAGGTGCTCGTGCACGCGCTGGCGGAACTGGTCGAGTTTCGCGCCGTCCGCCCCGTCGATCCAGCGCGCGGTGACCACATTCACGGGTTCGAACGCGCAGGTCACGCCGTATTCGTCGGCAAGCCGGAAGGCGACGACGTCGAATTGCAGCGGTCCGACCGCGCCGAGTATGAGGTCATTGTTCCGCAGCGGGCGGAAGAGCTGGGTCGCGCCTTCCTCGCACAGTTGATCCAGCCCTTTTTGCAGCGCTTTCATGCGCAGCGGATCCTTGAGCACCGCCCGGCGGAACAATTCCGGCGCGAAGTTCGGGATGCCGGTGAATGTGAGCGCCTCGCCCTCGGTGAACGTGTCGCCGATGTTGATCGTGCCGTGATTGTGGAGTCCGATGATGTCGCCGGCCCAGGCTTCATCGGCCTGCTGCCGGTCCGCCGCCATGAAGGTCAGCGCGTCCGCGATGCGGATCTCCTTGCCGAGCCGGACGTGGTGGAGCCGCATGCCGCGCCGGTACTTCCCTGAGCAGATGCGAAGGAACGCGATGCGATCGCGATGACCGGGGTCCATGTTGGCCTGGATCTTGAACACGAAGCCGGTCAGCGCGCTCTCCTTGGGCGCGACTTCGCGCGTGATCGCCCGGCGCGGCCGCGGCGGCGGCGCGTGCGCGACGAAAGAAAGGAGCAGCTCCTCGACGCCGAAGTTCGAGATTGCGGAGCCGAAATGCACCGGTGTCTGCCGCCCTGCCAGGTAGGCGCCCGCGTCGAACGCTGGCATCGCGCCGCGGATCAATGCGACCTCGTCGCGGAACGACCGCGCCGACTCGCCGAACAAAGCTTCCGCTTCCGCGCTGGCGAGGCCTTCGATCGCGCGGTTCGTGCCGACCCGGCCCTTGCGGTCGCCCTCATATATAAGGATTCGATCCTGCATTAGGTGATAGATCCCCGAAAGCTCGCGTCCCATGCCGATCGGCCAGGTAATGGGAGCGCAACTGATCCCGAGAACGCGCTCGATCTCGTCGAGCAGCTCGACCGGCGGGCGGCCGTCGCGGTCGAGCTTGTTGATGAAGGTCATGACCGGCGTGTCGCGGAGCCTGCACACCTCCATCAGCTTGATCGTGCGCTCCTCGACGCCCTTGGCGCAGTCGATCACCATCAGCGCCGAGTCGACGGCCGTCAGCGTGCGGTACGTGTCCTCGGAGAAATCCTCGTGACCCGGCGTGTCGAGCAGGTTGATGATGCGGTCCCGGTACGGGAACTGCATGACCGACGACGTGACCGAGATGCCGCGCTGCTGTTCGAGGCGCATCCAGTCGGAGGTCGCATGGCGCGCCGCTTTGCGGCCCTTGACGGCGCCGGCCATCTGGATGGCGCCGCCGAACAGCAGGAGCTTCTCGGTCAGCGTGGTCTTACCGGCGTCCGGGTGCGAAATGATCGCAAAACTGCGGCGGCGTGCGATTTCGTCGTTGGGTAGGTGCATGGTATCGCGCAGGGCGCGCGATTGTATCGAATCAGGCGTCGCGGAGCGCGCCGAGCTCCAGGCGGTAGACCAGGGCGTCCTCGCGGCCGTCCTGCGCCTGGTAGTAGCCGCGGCGCTGGCCGACGCATTCGAAGCCGAGGTCGTGATAGAGCGCGATCGCCGCGCGGTTCGAGCGGCGGACTTCCAGGAATGCGTCGCGGATCCCGCGGTCGCGCGCGTGACCGAGGAGCGCGAAGAGAAGCCCCCGGCCGATTCCGCGCCGGCGCAGGCCCTCGCTGATGCAGACATTGAGGACGTGCGCCTCGCCCGCGCCCATCGACAGCACGCCATAGCCGGAGACGCCCTCCGCCGTCTCAACGACGACGCAGTGATAGCCGACGCGGAGGCAGTCGGCGAAGATCTGGTCGTTCCAGGGAAACACGTAGGACTCGCGCTCGAGCGCGGCCACGCGCGGCAGATCCGCCGGCGTCATCGGGCGAAGCCGGAAGCGTGCCGCCCTGAATTCTTCACGCGCCGTTGCCATTCGCCAGGACTCCGAGCGCGAGCTTGAGGTCTTCCCAGGATTTGCGCTTCTCTCCGGGCGAGCGCAACAGGTAGGCCGGATGGTAGGTCACGATCACCGGCACGTCGCCGAGCCGAAGGACGCGGCCGCGCAGCCGCGCGAGCGGTTGCTCCGTGCCGAGCAGGCGCTGCGCGGCGATGCGGCCGACGCAGAGAATGGCGGCGGGCCTGATGAGCTCGATCTGGCGCCGCAGGTACGGCAGACAGCGCTCCGTCTCCTCGTGGCTGGGATCGCGGTTCTGCGGCGGACGGCATTTGAGGACGTTCGCGATGTACACTTCGCCGCGCTCGAAGCCGGCTGCGCGCAGCATCGAGTTGAGCAGTATGCCGGCGCGGCCCACGAAGGGCTCGCCCTGCCGGTCCTCTTCCGCACCGGGCGCCTCGCCGATCACCATGAGCCGCGCGCGCTGGTTGCCCGTTCCGAAAACGGTCTGGGTCCGCGTCTCGCAAAGGCCGCAGAGCCGGCACTCGCGCACCTCGGCCGCGAGCGTCGTCCAGTCCGGCGCGTCGGCGCGCTCGACCGGCGGCTGCGCCCGCGGGATGTAGGCATCGACACCCATCGCCTCGAGGATCGCGAGCTGTCGCGCTTCCATGCGTTCAACCGCCCTCGGCGGCGGCGCGCGATCGCCGGCGGAGCTTGAGCCAGCTCCATCCCAGCGGCCCGGACAGCGCGTAGACGCCGAACATCGTGAAGAGCACCACGGGCGGATTGATCGCGATCAGCGCGATCCCGAGCGGCACGAGGAGCAGCTTCGAATAGCGCACGCGCTCACCGGCGGCCCGGTCCTTGAAGCTGCGGTACGGAAACTTGCTGACCATCAGCGTGGCCGCGAGCCCCGTGATGACGAAAGCGAGGATGAGGCCCGGCAGTCCCGTCACGTCGTACGCGTGCGCGAGCCAGACGAAAGCGGCGACGATCGCGGCGCCCGAGGGGCTCGGCAGGCCTTCGAAATAACGCTTGTCCTGCGTCGCCGACCGCGCGTTGAACCGTGCGAGTCGCATTGCCGTGGCAGCCGCGAAAAAGAAAGCCGCGATCCAGCCGAAGCGGCCCCAGGCCGAGCCGTACTCCGCGATCCGCGCGACGCCCCATTGATAGCAGACGACGGCGGGCGCGAGCCCGAATGCGACCATGTCGGCCAGGCTGTCGAATTCCTTGCCGAAAGCCGTCTCGGTCCCCATGAGCCTCGCGACGCGCCCGTCGAGGCCGTCGAAGATCATGGCGACGAAGATCGCGACGGTGGCCCGCTCGAAGTTGCCGTCGATCGCGGCGATGATCGCGTAGAAGCCGCCGAACAGGCAGCAGGTCGTCAGCAGGTTTGGCAGCAGGAAGATCCCGCGGCGCATGCGAATTTCGTTGAAGTCGACTTTCATGCGGCTGGCGTGGCAAGGCCGGAAGGCAGCGCCTAAGATACCGCGCTTTGGGACCGGCGACACGACCCGTCCCTGGGGTAGTGAGCAATGCGCCTGTCCGCGTTTCCGATCCAGAACCTGAAGGAAATTCCCGCCGAAGCCGAGGTCGCGAGCCATCGCCTGATGCTGCGCGCCGGGCTGATCCGGCGCGTCGCGGCCGGGCTTTACACCTGGCTGCCGATGGGGCTTCGCGTCCTGCGCCGGGTCGAGCGCGTGATCCGCGAGGAGATGGATCGGGCCGGTGCGCTCGAGATCTCGATGCCGGTGGCGCAGCCGGGTGAGCTGTGGGTCGAATCGGGCCGCTGGGAGCAGTTCGGCCCGGAGCTTCTGCGCTTCAAGGACCGCCACGACCGCGACATGGTGCTAGGCCCCACGCACGAAGAAGTCGTAACCGATCTTGCGCGCCGGGAGCTGCGCAGCTATCGCCAGCTCCCGGTCAACTTCTACCAGATCCAGACGAAGTTTCGCGACGAGATCCGTCCGCGCTTCGGCATCATGCGGGCGCGCGAATTCGTGATGAAGGACGCCTACAGCTTTCACGCCGACGAAGCCTCGCTCGCCGAGGGCTATCGGCGCATGTACGACGCCTACACCGCGATCTTCACGCGGCTCGGGCTCCGCTTCCGCGCCGTGCACGCGGACCCCGGCGCCATCGGCGGCAGTGCCTCGCAGGAATTCCATGTGCTGGCGGAGTCCGGCGAGGACGCCATCGTGTTCTCCGACGGAGACGATTACGCCGCGAATCTCGAGCTGGCCGAAGCGCTTCCGCCGCGCGAGGCGCGTCCCGCAGCGACGGATGTGAAGCGCGAAGTGGCGACACCAGGCGCGCGCACGATCGCCGATGTGTCGGCGCTCCTGAAGATGGACGCATCGCGGCTCCTGAAGACGCTCGTCGTCGAGGGCGCGGACGGCGGACTGGTGGCGCTGGTGCTCCGCGGCGACCACGAGCTCAATGCGCTGAAGGCGCAGAAGCAGGCGGCGGTCGCGAAGCCGCTTCGCATGGCGGATGCCGCCAGGATCGCAGCCGTCGCCGGGTCCGAGCCCGGCTTCCTCGGCCCGGTCGGGCTCAAGCTCGCCGTGATCGCCGATCATGCCGCGGCCGCCCTCGCGGATTTCGCCTGCGGCGCGAACCGCGCCGATGCGCACCTGACTGGCGTCAACTGGGGTCGCGACCTGCCGGAGCCCGCGACCGCGGATCTTCGCAATGTCGTCGACGGCGATCCGAGTCCGCGGGGGGGCGGCACGCTTGCCATAGCGCGCGGTATCGAAGTCGGTCACATTTTCCGGCTCGGCCAGAAGTACAGCGAGGCGATGGGCGCTACCGTGCAGGACGAACAGGGCCGGGACATCCTCATGCACATGGGCTGTTACGGAATCGGCGTCACGCGGATCGTGGCGGCGGCGATCGAGCAGAACCACGACGAGCGCGGCATCATCTGGCCGGCGCCGCTCGCGCCGTTCGACGTCGTGCTCGTCGCGCTCAACTGGGAGAAATCCGAGGGCGTACGGACGGCCGCCGAGGCGCTCTACCGCGAGCTCGCGGAGGCGCACATCGAGGTCCTGCTCGACGACCGCGACGCGCGGCCCGGCGTCAAGTTCGCCGACGCGGAACTCGGGGGAATTCCGCACCGGATCGTCGTCTCGGAACGCGGCCTCGCCGCCGGGCGGCTCGAGTACCGCCACCGGCGCGCCGAAGCGAACGAGGAGTTCCCGCTCGCCCAGGCAGCATCCTTCGTCCGCTCGCGGATCGCGGCCGGCAAATGAGGATCCGCGGCGGCACGGCCCGGGTGCCGCGGATCGCGGCCTTCGTCCTGCTGTCGATCGTCGTCGCGACCGCGGCCCGCGCGGATCGCCAGCGGGATCCGGGGCTCCGCGAAGTCATTGCGGCGGCGATCAGCGCGAAAGACTGCTTCAAGGGAAAGTACGACGACGTCGTCTGGTATGCGCTGATGCAGCCGCGCGTCGAGAGCCGGCTCCGCCAGCAACCGGTGGATCTACGGCTCGGGGACGACATGACGAAGGCCGCGGAGCGCATCCTGCACGCGGTTCATTGCGAATCCAGCAAGCACACCATGTTGCGCGACCGGCCGCAGCTCGTGCTCGCGGTGATCGACGTCGAAAGCGCATTCGACCCGTTCGCGGTGTCTTCCGCAGGCGCTGTCGGCCTGATGCAGGTGATGCCGTTCTGGCCGAACGAGCTTGGACTGACGACGCGCGACCTGATCGACGTCGAACTGAACATCCGCATGGGCACGAGCATTCTCGCCTACTACCTCGAGCGCGAGCGCGGAGACTATTACCGGGCGCTTGGCCGGTACAACGGCAGTCTCGGGCGCCGCACGTATCCGGACCTGGTGCTGGGTCGCCTCAACGCGCGCTGGCGGCGCTGATCGCCTACTTCAGCAGGAATCCCGGCGGCCATTCGATCGAGGCCGGATCGATCGGTTCCGCCTCCACTGCCTGCACGCGCGCCATCGGCGGGCCCTTGTGGAGCCAGTCGACGAGCGACTCGAGCGAGCGGGTGCTGCCGGCAGCAAGCACGAGTACCGTGCCGTCCGCGCGATTTTCGGCGTAGCCCCGCAGCGAAAGCGCGATTGCCCGTTCCGCGGTGCTTGCGCGAAAGAATACGCCCTGTACGCGGCCGCTCACACGGACGCGCCGCGCCGCCTCGGGGGCTGATCTAGAATTCACGCTGCGAATAGTCCGTGAGCACCTGGCCGAGGGCAAGCACCGATGCGGGACATCCTGATCCTCTACTACAGCCGCCACGGGGCGACCGCGGAGCTCGCGCGTCAGGTCGCTCGCGGCGTGGACGGCGTCGGCGGCTGTCGGGCACGCCTTCGCACCGTGCCCCCCATCGCGAATCAGGCGGGAGGCACGCCAGCGCCGCAGGATGGCGCCGCGTTTGCGACGCACGAGGATCTTCGCGAGTGCGCGGGTCTCGTGCTCGGAAGCCCCGTGCGTTTCGGGAACATGGCCTCGCCGCTGATGGCTTTCTTCGACGGCACCTCGAGTCTGTGGCTCACGGGCGTGCTGGCCGGAAAGCCCGCCGGCGCGTTCGTGTCGGGAAGCACGATGCACGGCGGACAGGAAACGACGCCGCTCGGCATGCTGCTGCCGCTCCTGCACCACGGCATGCTGATCGTCGGCTTGCCGTTCACGGAGCTGGCGCTCTCGGACACCACTGGCGGCGGGACGCCCTATGGCGCGAGTCGCGTCGTGCCGGACGGCGAACGCCGGGCCGTGAGCGACGCCGAGCGTCAACTGGCCCAGGCTCTCGGCCGCCGCGTCGCGAGCGTCGCGTCGCGCCTGACTGACAGCCAGGGATGAGGGAGCGAGCACGCATCGCGCACCGGGCCGCGGTCGTGGCCTGGCTTGCGATTGCCGCCTCCGTCGCGTGCTGGCCGATCGGCGCCTCCGGGATCGGCTGGCCAACCACGGTGCTCGCGTTCCTGCCGCTGCTGCTGCCGCTTGCGGGAATCGCGCGTGGCTCGCGCCGGGCTTATCGCGTGGCGCCCATGACGCTGGCCCCTGCGCTCGCGCTCGCGGTGACCGAATTTCTGGTCAATGAGCCGGCGCGACTGCGGACGGGGGCGTCGCTCGCGCTGATTCTCGTTGCGTTTGCGAGCCTCGTCGCCGCGTTGCGCACTGCGCCGCGTGGATAGGGTTCCATCGATCAGGCGCCGCCGCGCGCGAGCCAGTCACGCACGAAGGGCACTGTCAGCCGGCGCTGCGCCGCGAGCGACTCGGTGTCGAGATCGTCGAGCATCGCGCAAAGCGTCGCAAAATCGCGCGGCGCGCGGCGCGTCAGGAAACCGAGCGTTTCTTCCGGCAGCTCGAGACCGCGGTGCTGCGCGCGACGGCGGAGCGCCTCGGCTTGGTCTGCTTCCGCGAGCGGTTGCAGCCGGTGCGCTTCCGAGGCGGCGAGGCGCGATGCGAGATCGGGCAAGCGGATCCCGAGCGCCGCGGGCGCGCGCGGCGCCGCCGAAGCGAGTCGACCACCGTGTTCGGCCAGCCCGTTATAGAGCGTGAAGAGCGCGCGCTCCCAGTCCGCGTCTCCCGCGATTTCATCGAGGTCGTCGAGCGCGACCAGCTCCAGCCGCTCGAAGCCATCGAGAATCGCCGGACCGTCCATTCGCGAAGCCACGAGCGGCAGGTAGGCGGCAGTCCGGCCCTCGCTGCCCGCCAGTGCGCAGGCCGCCTGCAGCAGGTGGGTCTTGCCGGAACCGGCCGGCCCGAAGAGCCACAGCGGCACGCGTGACACACCGCTAGCCAGTCGTTTGAGCGCCGCAACCGCCTCGGCATTTCCGCCGGCATGGAATGTTTCGAAGCGCAGCGAGACCCCGAGCTGGACGCCGAGCGGCAATTGGCGCACGAGGTTCCTTTCGTCAGGCCGTGCCGCGCCGGGCGCGGCTGACCGCGACGGCTTTGCGAACATAGGTGATCACGTAGTCGACGCCGCTCACGACGGTCGTCACGAGCACCAGCGCCCCGAGCGCGACGACCACCCATTCCGGAAACCCCGGAAATGCCGCGCGCCAGACCACGGCGATGACGAAGAGTAGCTGGACCAGCGTATTGAGCTTCGAGGTCACGGTCGGGCGCCCTTCGAGAGGACCGAACAGCTTGTTGTAAACGGCGGCTCCGACGCCGATCACGACATCCCGCGCGACCGCAACCGTCGCGAGCCAGACCGGCACGAGTCCGATCCAGGCGAGCGTGATGAAGACACTGACGAGCAGGAGCTTGTCCGCGAGCGGATCGAGCACCTTGCCGAGCTCGCTGGTCCAGCCGAAAGTCTTCGCCAGGTAGCCGTCCAGCATGTCGGAAGCCGCCGCGATCGCGAACAGCACGAGCGTGTGCGCGTACCGCCCTTCCACCAGCCACATCACGATGGGTACGGTCAGCGCGATCCGCAACACGCAAATGAGGTTCGGAACGGTCGCCAGCTTCATGGCGGCAGGGCGTAGATCAGGCGTCCGGAGTCGATCGCCTGCAACCGGCCATCGCGCTGGATCGCCTCATGGAGCGCCTCGGGATCCCCTCGCACGTTGACCAGGAAGGACACGGCGTCCGGCGTCACCTCATCGACGGAGACGCCGCGTACCGGCGCCAGCCGCGTGAGCGTCCGCGTCGCCGCCGCATAGGCTTCCAGCGTGCCGATGCCGGTGACGGTCACGACCTGCTCGCTGCGCTGGGCGGCGCCGCGCGAAGTGTAGACGCCCGCATAACGGTCGGCCGCGAGCTCCGGGCCTGCCTCGAGCTCACCCTCCGCCGTCGCCGCGAAGCCTGCGGCTGAAAAGCTCCAGGTGACCGCGTGTGTCCCGGCGTCCGCCTGCCGAGCACGCCCGATCAGCACGCCGTCGGCGCCGTAGCGACGCGCCGCGTCGACGAGCGGATCGTGATTCCCCGACCAGGCCTGCTGCATGGCGCGCGTCAGGTCGTCGCCGGCATCGGGCCAGACGAGCGGCAATCCGCGGCGCGACGCGCTCGCGTCGACGCGCGACTTCTCCGGGCTCGCGTCCCTCGCGGAAACGAGAGCGCGGCGCCCGTCGCCGCGATCGATCGCCAGCCACACCAAGGTGACTGGTCGCTCATTGCCCCAGGAGGCGAGACCGGAGGCGTCGATCGCGTTCTCGATGGCGGTTCCGTCGAATTTCACCGCGAGCTGGTTGCCGGGCGCGCGCTGGAAACTCACGACATAGCGCGAGGCCTGAGCCACGAGGGGGGCGAGACTCTCGAGCTCGGGCGCGTCGCGCCGCCCGGTGACGCGCACCAGGATGTCGCGCATTGCCACGCGAAACGCGGCCTCGTTCTCGCCGCTATAGGGCACCGTCGCCGAATACAGGTCACCGAAGGATTGGGGAAGCGCCGGCAGCGAAATCGCCAGGCCGGCGATCACCGCGAGCCAGAATCGGTACCGGTTTGCGGAGGCGAAGTCGGGTCGTGCGCTCACGCTACAATAGTACACTGCCCGTTGGACGGGCCCGCCCTAGGAACCTTTGTCCTATCCCCGCACGGGCGCGACCGCGTGCGATTTTCGTCCCTGGCAAGAAGCGAGGAGCGATGTGTATCGTGATACGTGAGCGACGAGCGACGCAGCCAGGGACGAAACTCGCCCGGTCCCGAAGGGTTACGCGCGGGCCTTGGCGCGACTTCGTTGCTCGCCTCGTCCATAGTCCGAGCTATGGGACTTCGGCTCGCGCCTTGTCGCGCCAAGGCGCGCGCGTAACGCGCCTCATGCGGGGGTAGGACAAAGGTTCCTTGCGAGCCCGATCCCGCGCGATGACTGAAGGCCCCTCGCTCACTTACCGTGACGCCGGCGTCGACATCGATGCCGGCGATGAGCTCGTCCGGCGCATCAGGTCGCGCGTGGCCCGCGCGCACCGGCCCGAGGTCCTGGCGGGGATCGGCGGTTTCGGCGCGATGATCGAGCTGCCCGAAGGCCGCTGGCGGCGACCGGTGCTCGTGGCCGGCACGGATGGGGTTGGCACCAAGCTGCGGCTCGCGATCGATACCGGGCGGCATGACGGCGTCGGCCAGGATCTCGTCGCGATGTGCGCGAACGACGTCGTCGTGCAAGGCGCGGAGCCGCTCTTCTTCCTCGACTACTACGCGACGGGCCGACTCTCGGTCGACGTCGCCGAACGCGTCATCGCGGGCATCGCCGAAGGCTGCGTGAAGGCGGGCTGCGCGCTCGTCGGCGGCGAGACGGCCGAGATGCCCGGGATGTACCAGGAAGGCGACTATGACCTCGCGGGATTCTGCGTCGGCGTCGTCGAGCGCGACCGCATCATCGACGGCAGCCGCGCGCGCGCCGGTGATGCCGTCGTCGGGCTTGCTTCCTCCGGACCGCACTCGAACGGCTATTCGCTGATCCGCCGGCTCATCGCAGACAGCGGCGCCAGCGCCGAGACACGTGTGGGCGGCGCGCGCCTCTTCGATCTCCTGATGGCGCCGACGAGGATTTATGTCAAGCCGGTGCTTGGCCTCGCGGCCGCGGTCGACGTGCATGGCGTCGCGCACATCACCGGGGGCGGCCTCACGCACAACATTCCGCGGGTGCTGCCGTGCGGCCTCGGGGTCCGGCTCGATCCCAGCGCCTGGCGGAGAGATCCGGTCTGGGACTGGATCCGGCAGGGCGGCCGCATCAGCGACGCCGAGATGCACCGCACCTTCAATTGCGGCATCGGAATGATCGTCATCGCGGCGCAGTCCGAAGCCGATGCGGCCGTGGAGTTGCTGCGCGCCGCCGGCGAACAGGCGAGCGTCATCGGCGAAGTCCTGACAGGCACGGGCGTGCAGATCGGTTAAGAAACCTCTGATTTACCCGCGCATGGGCGCGACCGCGCGCGATATTCGCCCGGGGCAAGAAGCGAGGAGCGATGTGTATCGCGATACATGAGCGACGAGCGACGCCGCCACGGGAGAATATCGCCCGGTCCCTGCGGGTTACGCGCGGGCCTTGGCGCGACTTCGTTACTCGCCTCGTCCATAGTCCCGGCTATGGGACTTCGGCTCGCGCCTTGTCGCGCCAAGGCGCGTGCGTAACGCGCTCCATGCGCGGGTAAATCAGAGGTTCCCTTGGCGGAGGCGCTGCCTTTTGCTGTCCTGATCTCCGGGCGCGGCAGCAACATGCTGGCCCTCGAGCGCGCCACGAGAGACGGGCGCATCGACGGCAAGGTCACCGCCGTGATCAGCGATCGCGCGGATGCCGCGGGTCTCGCCGAAGCCCGAGGACTCCGCCTCGCGACGAAGGTACTCGAGCCTGGCACCGGATCAGATCGCGCCGCGTATGGACAGGAACTTTCCGGCATCCTCGAGCGAAGCGGCGCCCAATTGGTCGCACTCGCGGGTTTCATGCGCGTACTCGACGGCGGGTTCGTGCGGCGCTGGCAGGGACGCCTGCTGAATATCCACCCTTCCCTTCTGCCGGCGCACCGCGGCTTGCATACGCATCGCCGCGCGCTCGAGGCCGGCGATCGCCTGCACGGCTGTACCGTGCAATTCGTCATCGAGGAACTCGACGCGGGACCCGGCGTCATCCAGGGCAGACTGCCCGTGAGGCCCGGCGACGACGAGAGCACGCTTTCAGCGCGCGTTCAGCGGCTCGAGCACATTATTTATCCGCGCGCCGTCGGCTGGTTCGCCGCGGGCCGGCTGGGTTGGAAGGATGGCGCGCCGCTGTTCGACGGCCGCCCGCTCGGCCAGCCGATCGTCGAGGAGAGCGAATGAAGACCATGGTGATCGGATTGTTCGTGTTGCTTGCGATCCTGCGGCCTGCGGCGGCCGACATGTCCGAGGCGGTGCTTGTGCCGTTCGTCGCGGAGTACGACGTGCGCTACGGCAGCATGGCGGTCGGCACGAGCCGGACCGAGCTTTCGCGCTCGAGCCCACCCGACCGCTGGATCATCCAGTCGAGCTCGACCGCGAGCGGTTTCGCCAGGATCATCGCGAGCGGCACACTGGTGCAGCGCTCGGCGTTCGAGCTCGTGCCCGATGGCCTGCGTCCCTTGAGCTACTCGTTCGACGATGGCACGAAACGCACGGGCCGCGACGTGAGACTCGAATTCGACTGGCGGGCGAACAAGGTCCGCGGGACCGCCGAGGACGAGCCGGTCGAGATCGAGGCGAGCGCCGGGCTTCAGGACGCCGCGTCGATGCAGGCGCTCGTGCTCGCCCGGCTTCGCAGCGGCGCCGAGCCCGGCACGATTTCGATGATCGAGAAGAACCGGATCAAGCAGTACCGCTACGCCTTGCTGCGACGCGAGCGGCTGAAGACCGCGATCGGCGAGTTCGAGACCGTCGTGTATCGCAGCGCGCGCGACGGGTCGGATCGCGAAACGATTTCCTGGTTTGCGCCGGAACTTGGATATGCCGTCGTCCAGGCGGAGCAGCGCATCGAGGGCAAGAAGCGCGGGTTCCAGACCCTCATCCGGCGATTTCAGCCGGCCGGCTAGGTCCGCGGGAGCGTGACGCCCTTCTGTCCCTGGTACTTGCCTCCGCGATCCTTGTACGAGGTCTCGCAAGTTTCGTCCGATTCGAAGAACAGCATCTGTGCCACGCCCTCGTTTGCGTAAATCTTCGCGGGCAGCGGCGTCGTGTTGGAGAATTCCAGCGTCACGTGCCCTTCCCACTCCGGTTCGAGGGGCGTTACGTTTACTATAATGCCGCAACGTGCATAGGTCGAATTGTGCACGATGAGATCGTTCGCAAGGAAGCAGTGCATTTCCGGAACGGAGATGTCAAACACTTCTTCGCGACCTGCCGGCTCAATCGCTTCGACGACATCCCACACGGGACCGTGCACCAGGGATTGCAGCGACTCGTCTTCGGTCGCGAGCGCAACGCGCGCTGCTGCAACATAGGAGAGCGATTGTCTGCGCTTTGGATGCACGTCGAGGCGGTTCAGGCTGATGCCCGCCCTGCCGACGGCGAGCGTCAGAAGCGGCCACGCCTCCCTCGGCAGGGTATCGAAGTTTGACTTGATCCTGCGCGCGGCCAGGCCAAGGGCCGGAACGATCTCTTCCTGCAAGCGCTTGTCCTTGATGCAGCCTGGAGCCAAACCGATCCGGTACGCGAAGGCCGCTATTTGCTCACGGTCCGTGATCTGGATCGAATGCGCCTCGGTGCCAATCTCCGTGCGCTTTTCGCGCATGAGAGAAAAGACGCCGAAGCGCAGCAGCAGGTGGTGCACGTCCTCGATCAGGCGGCGGGACTTGGAGTAATATTCGAGATAAAAGCCGCCCTGTGACTGATAGATCCCGCCGTCGCCCGCGAAGAGAGCCTGCAGAAACAGGCGCACCGAGCGCGCCGGCGCGGTAAAGACGCACTGAGGCACGAATTTTCCGGCCGCCTTCACATTGATCTGATGGCGCTTGAGCCATTGCGTAGCCCGGTTGCCCTCCGGTTTGCCGCCACGGCCCTTGTGATTGACGATTCGATAACCGAGCGCACCGTTGTACGACACCTCGCCGAGCGCGCCGGCCAACACCGCATTGCGAAGCAGGTCAGCAAGCGCAGGGTCGGAGGTCGTAAACGTCGGACTGTGCCCAGGGGTGGAACACTGGCCTTCTGCCAACATCAGGCCAAGAAGGGTTGCCTCCCAATCTGGCAGCGGCGTACGACCAAAGACAGGAACATTCCGTGCCACCGCGATCCTGTCGCCCGATTTTAGGTCTGACAGCGGCGTCCAACCATGTAACTGCCGCAAAGGGTGCGTAGCAGTTGCACGCATGCGAAGGCCTGCACGCGTTCGCAACTCGAATACAGGCTGAACTCCTTGGGAGAAGCACTCCGAAGAGCGCGCCGACTTGAGTTGCCAATCCTTCAGACCGAGTGTCTGTGTACCGAAGCGCATCTGGGTGATAGGCACATAAGCACCGGTGTCGGCATCGACCACACGCGTATCGCCAGTTACGCACTTGCCCAAGCAGACGATGAGCACGTTGCGGGGCACGCGGAAGTATTCCACCGTGCGCGCCAGCGCGAAGGAATTGGGCGGGATGATGCAGACATCGGAGTTCATGTCCACGAAACTCTTCTCGTCGAAGTTCTTCGGATCGACGATGGTCGAGTTGATGTTCGTGAAGATCTTGAACTCGCCCGCGCAGCGCACGTCGTAGCCGTAGCTCGACGTGCCGTAGGACACGATCTTGCGGCCGTCCACCGAGCGGACCTGGTTTTCCGCGAATGGCTCGATCATTCCATCGGCCGCCATGCGCCGGATCCAGCGGTCGGACTTGATCGCCATCATTGACCCTCGATCCGGATTTCGGGCAGCTTCACCGCGCCCGCGAGCGCGCTCGCGGCGAGCGTGCCCGCGGCGCGCCGCGCGATCGCGTGGAAAAGCGCCGCGACCGGCGACGCGGGATCCGCGACGACGGTTGGCCGCCCCGAATCCACCTGCTCGCGGATCGCGGCGTCAAGCGGCAGTTGCCCGAGCAACGTCGTGCGGTAGCTCTCGGCGAGCGCCGCGCCGCCGCCCGAATCGAACACGTGCGATTCGTGCCCGCAGGCCGGGCAGCGATGCACACCCATGTTCTCAACGATGCCTAGCACGGGCACTCCAACCTTGCGGAACATCTGCAGGCCCTTGCGCGCGTCCAGGAGCGCGATTTCCTGCGGCGTCGTCACGATGACCGCGCCGGAGACCGGCACGCGTTGCGTCAGTGTGAGCTGAATGTCGCCGGTGCCTGGCGGCATGTCGACGACGAGGTAATCTAGCGCTCCCCAGTGCGTGTCCGCGAGCATCTGGGACAACGCCTGTGTGACCATCGGCCCGCGCCACGCCATGGGCTGGTCGGAATCGACCAGGAAGCCGATCGACATGACCGGCAGCCCGTGTCCGCGCGGCGGCTCGAGCGTCTTGCCGTCGGTCGTCGTCGGGCGCTCACCCGACAGTCCCATCATTCGCGGCATGCTCGGCCCGTAGATGTCGGCGTCGAGGAGTCCCGTGCGCGCCCCCTGGGCCGCGAGCGCGAGCGCAAGATTGGCTGCCACGGTGGACTTGCCGACGCCGCCCTTGCCCGACGCCACGGCGATGACGTTTGCGACTTCCGGCAGCGGCCGTTGCCGTGGGTCGGCGACGAATGCCGGGATCCGCGCGCTGATCTCGTAGGCCGGCGGCGCGGTGATGCCCGCCTCGGCGAGATGCGCATCGAGCGCCTGCGCGAGCGTTTCGGCATAGCCGCCGACCGGGAATCCCAGCACGATCTTCGCGATCGCCCGGTCCGGGCCGGTCGTGACCGATTCGATCGCGCCGGCATCCGCGAGCGTCATGCCGAGATGCGGTTCGACATAGTCTCCGAGCACGCTGCGCAGCCGGTCTTGCGAGCCAATGGGCATGGATCCGTTCCGGGCCGGGGGGCGGCATTGTAGCCGAAGCCGCCGGCCCGATCGGGCCGGCCGGTCTCTATGGCATACTGCCCATTCGGCATTTTTTGGTCCAGAAAATAGCCGGGGTCGGATGGGAATTTTCGGAGGCTACCGGGCGGATCGCCTCATTGCCGAGGTGCGGGAAAGCGGCGACCCGTCCAGCGCAAAGGCGAAGTCGGCGCTGACCAGGCTCCAGGGCCTGGGTCAGAACGCGATCAAGCCGATCGTGGACGCGCTCGCGACCGCCGACAAGCGCGAGACGATCGCATTCGTCGAAACCCTCACGCCGCTCATCGACAACAAGTCGTTTCCGGTCCTCGCCCGCGCCCTCGCCGAGGAGAATCCGCGCGCGGTCGCCGGCGTCGCCTGGGCGCTCGCGTCGTCCCGCAACTACTCTCCCCCATTACTGCTCGAGCTCCTGTCCGAGCCCGGCGTGTCGAAGCCCGCGGTGCTCGACGTGATCGCGTCGCAGAAGAACCGCTTCCAGCTGCGCGACCTGCTGAACGCGGCCTATCTCCAGGACCCGAATGAGAAAGCGGCGCTGTTCCGGATCGCCGGCGAGCTGGTCGACGCGACTTCGGTGGACGAACTGGTGGCGCGGGTCCAGGGCAAGGACCCGATCGCGCGCACGCACATCATCGCGCTGCTCGCCCGCTTCGACACGCCGAAGGTGCGCGCAGCACTGCAATCGACGCTGAAGGATCCGAACAAGCTCGTCCGCTCGGCGGCGCTCCGCGCGATCGCGAACGGCAGCGGCCAGGTCGATCCGGCGCTGGTGGCGCCGCTCCTCAGGGATCCCGAGCTCGACGTGCAGAATCCCGCGATCGAGCTGCTATGCCGCAGCAAGCATCCCGACACAGTCCGCCATCTCGTCGAGGTGCTGAAGGACGAGTCCGAGCACGCGCGGCGCGCCGCGGTCGAGGTGCTGAATGTCGTCGGGGACGAGAGCTCGGTGAAGTTCCTGCTGAAGGCGATCCGCGATGCCGACTGGTGGGTCCGGAGCCGCGCGGCCGACGCGCTCGGCAAGATCGGGGGCCCGCAGGTCATCGGCGCGGCGCTGTCCCTCGTTTCGGACAAGGACGACGAGGTCCGCCGCACCGCGATCGAGATCCTGAACCAGACGCAGGACGAGCGCGCGCTTTCCCACCTGCTCGAGGCGACCAAGGACTCCGACTGGTGGGTCAGCGAGCGCGCGGTCGACGCCCTCGGCTCGATCGCGAGCAAGAAGTCGGTGCCGCGGCTGATCGAGATGCTGAAATCGAATCCGAAGTCCATTCCGACCGTCGTCCGCGCGCTCGGCAAGATCGGCGACTCGGCCGCCACCGAGAGCGTGCTGGAGGCCCTCGACCGGCCGGAGACCGACATCCGCATCGAGGGCATGTCGGCGCTCGTGCGCCTGGCCAACGACCATTCCGTGGATGCGGTGCGCGCCAAGATCGTGCCGTTCACGGCGCTCGCCGACCAGTCGCTCGCCGGCGCCGCGGTCCGCGCGCTGACCGAGCTCGACACGAAATTCGGCGGGTCTTCGATCATCGCCGCACCGGGGACATTGACGCCCGGAGCCGCGGCCGCCCGCGCCGACGCGCAGCGCACGCTCCTCATCGAGTCAGCGGACGTCTCGGCGATCATGAAGAAGGCCGAGGCGCAGCAGCGGCTCGACATCGCGACGCTCAAGAGCGGCGACATCATCGAGGGCCGCTACAAGTACATCGAGCGCATCGGCCGCGGCGCGTTCGGCACCGTGCTCCTGATGGAGGATACGGTCGTCGACGAGCGGCTCGTGCTGAAATTCCTGAACCCGAGCATCTCCCAGGACGAGGAGATGATGCAGCGCTTCGTGCACGAGCTGCGCTACAGCCGCAAGATCACGCATCCGAACGTGATCCGGATCTACGACTTCCTGCACATCCGCGGCAACTACGCGATCTCGATGGAATACTTCCCGTCCCACACACTGGGCGGCGAGGTGTCCGACGGCAAGCCGCTCGCGCTGCGCCGCGCGGTGCGCCTCGGCATGGACGTCGCGAAGGGCATGGCGGTCGCGCATCAGGTCGGCATCGTGCACCGCGACCTGAAGCCCGCCAACGTCCTCATCAATGACGATGGAATCGTCAAGATCGTGGACTTTGGCGTCGCAGCGGCGCAGCACCAGGGCGACACGCAGCTCACCAAGACCGGCTACGTGATCGGGTCCCCGAAGTACATGGCCCCGGAGCAGATCCTCGGCAAGAAAGTGGACGAGCGGGCCGACGTGTATTCGCTTGGCGTCATCATGTACGAGATGCTGACCGGCACGCCTCCCTATCACCGGGGCGATCACATGTCGGTCATGTATCAGCACGTGCAGGGACGCGCCCGGCCCCCGGTCGAGCTGAACCCGGCGCTGCCACAGGGAATTTCCGATGCCGTCATGAAGTGCATGGCGGTCGACAAGGAGAAGCGTTTCGCGTCGATGGACGAGGTCAGTGTGGCGCTGGAACGATTCTTGTGATTCACTCGCGCGGCGATGCCGCGTATCGACGCCTTTCTGAAGCTCGGTTCGACCCAGGGATGTTCTGACGTCCACCTGGCAGTCGGCGTGCCGCCGATGCTGCGCATGAACGGCGACCTGGTCCCGATCCGGTTTCGCGAGCTGGCCGCGCCGGAGCTCGAAGCCTACGTGACCGAGATCCTGTCGCGGAACCTGGCCGACCGGTTCCGGGCCGGCAACGACGTCGATTTCTCCTACGTATCCGAGGACGGCGGGCGCTTCCGCGTCAACGTGTTTCGCAAGGATTCCGGCGTGGGCGCCGTATTCAGGACGATTCCCGCGGAAGTGCCGACGCTCGACTCGCTGGCGCTGCCGCCGCTCGTGAAGAAGCTCTGCGATTACCACCAGGGGATGATCCTGGTCACCGGTTCCACCGGCACCGGCAAGTCGACGACGCTCGCGGCGATGATCGACCTGCTGAATACGACACGCAAGCTCAACATCATCAGTCTCGAGGACCCGATCGAGTTCGTCCATCGCAGCAAGCAGAGCCAGGTCGTGCAGCGCGAGCTGGGCACGCACCTGCCCTCCTTCGCCGAAGGCGTGCGCGCCGCGATGCGCGAGGACCCGGACGTGATCCTGGTCGGCGAGCTGCGCGACCCGGAGACGATTTCGATGGCGATGACCGCCGCCGAGACGGGCCATCTCGTGCTCGGCACCCTGCACACGACGAGCGCCGTCAAGACGATTGACCGGATGATCGACGCGCTGCCGGCCGACGAGCGCGAGCAGACCAAGAGCTTCCTCGCGCAAAGCCTGATCGCTGTGATCACCCAGGTGCTGGTCAAGCGGCCGGAGAACCGCGGGCGCCGCGCAGTCTGCGAGATCATGGTGATGAATCGCGCGATCGCGAAGCTGATCCAGTCCGACCAGACGCACCAGCTTCCGGCGCAGCTTCAGACCGGCAAGGACCTCGGCATGGAGCTGATGGACCAGGCGCTCCTGCACGCGATCAAGGCCAAGGAAGTCGATCCTGACGACGCGTATACCTTCGCGAGCGACAAGCGCCAATTCTCCAAGTTCGTGGTGGATCGCAGTCTGCTGCCGCGATTCGAAACCATCGAGTGACGGGACTCTCCCTTGGCGCGCATTGACGAATACCTCGAGGAGATCCTGAAGCGCGACGGCTCGGACCTGCACTTCATGGCCGGCGATCCGCCGCGCATCCGCCAGTATGGAAAACTGTCGGAGCTGCGCACGGAGCGCCTCGGCGCGGATTTCGTGCGCGAAGCGCTCTACGAGATTATGCCGCGCAAGGCGCTCGATCGCTTCGAGACCCGTGACGGCACCGACTTTGCCTACACGCTCGGCACACTGGCGCGATTCCGCGTCAACGTGCTCCGCCAGTTGAACGGGCTCGGCGGCGTGTTCCGGGCGATCCCGTCGAAGGCGCAGACGCTCGAGCAGCTCAAGATGCCCGAAGCCGTGCGCAACCTCTGCAAGGTCTCGAACGGGCTGATTCTCGTGACCGGCAAGACCGGCTCGGGCAAGTCGACGACACTCGCCGCGATGATCGACGACCTCAATTCGCGCATCAAGGGGCACATCCTGACGATCGAGGATCCGATCGAGTTCGTGCACCCGCGCAAGAACTGCCTGATCAGCCAGCGCGAAGTCGGCGTCCACGCGGAATCCTTCGCGAGCGCCCTGCTATCGGCCCTGCGCGAAGATCCTGACGTCATCCTGGTAGGCGAGCTCCGCGATCTCGAGACCATTTCCACCGCGATCACGGCGGCGGAGATGGGCATTCTCGTCATGGCGACATTGCATACCAACGGGTCTGCTGCGACGGTCGATCGGATCGTCAACGCCTTTCCCGCGGACAAGCAGAGCCACGTGCGGACCATGATGTCGACCTCGCTCCGCGGCGTCGTGTCGCAGCAGCTCATCACGCGCAAGGGCTCGCCGGGACGCGTCGCCGCGCTCGAGGTGCTGATCAACACGCCCGCGGCCGCGAACCTGATCCGCCAGGGCAAGATCGACCAGCTCGAATCCGCGATGCAGTCCGGCGCCGCGGCCGGCATGCGCACCATGGATTCCGCGATCGACCAGTTGCTGGACCAGGGGCTGATCAGCGGC
Source organism: Steroidobacteraceae bacterium (assembly GCA_040878925.1). Taxonomy (GTDB): domain Bacteria; phylum Pseudomonadota; class Gammaproteobacteria; order Steroidobacterales; family Steroidobacteraceae; genus SCUD01. Next base: position 251,181 of record JBBDLI010000015.1, read on the forward strand.
CGGTCAGCCTACGAAAAATCCATGAACAAGGCGAAGTTCGAGCCCCTGCGCGAACAGGACTGACGCGGGCATGCCGCGCCGCATCCTCGTCACGAGCGCCCTGCCCTACGCGAACGGACCGACGCATCTCGGGCACATGACCGAGGTGGTGCAGTGCGACATCTGGGTCCGCTACATGAAACTCGCGGGCCACGATTGCCTGTACGTCTCGGCCGACGACACTCATGGCACTCCGATCATGTTGAAAGCGCAGTCGGAAGGCATCATGCCGGAGGCGCTGATCGAGCAGGTCGGCGCCGAGCGCCGGCGCGACTTCGCCGCGTTCGGCATCGGCTTCGACAACTACTACACGACGCACTCGGAGGAGAATCGCCGCCTCACGGTGCGGATGTACGAAGCGCTGGTAGCTGCAGGCCATATCACGCGTCGGCCCGTACTTCAGGCTTACGACGAGCAGGCTGGCATGTTCCTGCCTGACCGCTACGTCAAGGGCACCTGCCCTATCTGCCGCACGCCTGACCAGTACGGCGACAGCTGCGAGAACTGCAGCGGAACCTACACGCCGCTCGACCTGATCGACCCGGTCTCCGTGATCACCGGCACCCGGCCGGTCGAGCGCGAGTCGGAACACGTCTTTTTCAGGCTCGGTGACTTCGAGCCGATGCTGCGGAAGTGGACGCGCTCGGGCGCGTTGCAGCAGGAAGTGGCCAACAAGCTCGACGAATGGTTCGAGGCGGGGCTTCGCGACTGGGACGTTTCCCGCGACGCGCCCTACTTCGGCTTCGAAATACCCGATGCACCGGGCAAGTATTTCTACGTCTGGCTGGACGCGCCGATCGGCTACATGGCGAGCTTCGACAACCTGTGCGCGCGCCGCGGCCTCGCATTCGACGAGTACTGGGCGCCGGACAGCCAGGCGGAGCTGCACCATTTCATCGGCAAGGACATCCTGTATTTCCATTCGTTGTTCTGGCCGGCCACCCTCGAGGGCGCGGGATTCCGCAAGCCGACCGCGGTGCACGCCCACGGCTTCCTGACGGTCAACGGCGAAAAGATGTCGAAGTCGCGCGGCACATTCGTCACGGCGGAGCGCTATCTCGCCGTGCTGCCAGCCGAGTATTTTCGCTATTTCCTGGCGGCCAAGCTGGGCCCGGGTCTCGTCGACGTCGACCTCAATTTCGACGAGTTCGCGACCCGCATCAACGCGGAACTCGTCGGCAAGCTGGTCAATATCGCGAGCCGTTGTGCGAGCTTCATCCATCGCGGCCACGACGGACGACTGGCGGATGAACTTCCAGACCCGGCGCTGTATCGCGAGTTCGTCGACGCGGGCGCCGGCATCGGCGAAGCCTGGGAATCGCTCGAGTACGTGGCGGCCGTGCGCGAAATCATGGCGCTCGCCGATCGCGCGAATCTCTACATCGACCGCAGGAAGCCGTGGCTCGCAGCGAAGGAGCCGGCGCGCGCGGCGGAAGTGCAGGCGGTCTGCACGCAGGGACTCAACCTGTTCCGCGTGCTGATGGCTTTCCTGAAACCGGCGATGCCGGCGACGGCCGAACGCGCCGAGGCTTTCCTAGGGGCGCGCATCTCCAATTGGAACGACATTGCCACGCCACTCCTTGGTTCGAAGATCGCCGAATACCAGCCGCTCGCGACCCGCGTGGACGCAGTGATGGTCGGCAAGCTCGCGGAGACTCCGATGACGGAAACTGCATCCAGTGCCGCGCCCGCGCGGCCGGCCGAAATAAGCGCCGAGGAGTTCGCGCGTATCGACCTGCGCGTTGCGCGTATCGAATCTGCGGAGTACGTCGAGGGCGCGGACCGGCTGCTCAGGCTCACCGTCGATCTTGGCAGCGAACGCCGCACGGTATTCGCCGGAATTCGCGGTTCCTATGAACCGGCGCAACTCGCTGGCCGCCACGTCGTCGTCGTCGCCAACATGAAGCCGCGCAAGCTCCGGTTCGGCGTGTCGGAAGGCATGGCGCTCGCGGCATCGGGCGATGCCGGGCTCTTCCTCATCGCACCGGATTCCGGCGCCACGGCCGGAATGAAGGTCAGCTAGCGGCCGCGATGGCAGCCGACCCGAACGGTCTCGCATCGCGCATCGACGCGCTCCTGCCGCAGACACAATGCCGGCGCTGTGGGTTCGACGGCTGCAGGCCCTATGCCGAAGCGCTCGCGCGCGGCGAAACGAGCCTGAATCGCTGTCCGCCGGGAGGCCAGGAGCTGATCGAGAGACTCGCGGCGCTCGTCGGCGGCCCTGCGTTGCCGCTCGATCCTGCCTGCGGCGCCGAAGGGCCGCCGCTCGTCGCCTGGATCGACGAGCCCGCGTGTATCGGATGCGCGCGTTGTCTCGAGGTTTGCCCGACCGACGCGATCGTCGGCGCGCGCAAGCGCATGCACACGGTCATCGCGGACGATTGCTCCGGCTGTGAGCTGTGCCTGCCCGCCTGTCCCGTGGACTGCATCCGCATCCTCGCTGCGCCCGGGCTGCCGGCGGAACCGCTCCCCCGTCCGGCGATCGAGGCCCGCGCTGCTCGGTTCCGGCGCCGCCATGATGCGAGGCGCTCGCGGCTCGAGCGCGATGCCAGCGCCTTGCAGGCCGCACTCCGCGCAAGTCTTGCCGACGATGACCCGCAAGCGCGCTGAACGGACGCTCGCGCCCGCCGCGCGCCGGAAACTGTTCGAGCGGCTCCGCGCTGCGAACCCGAAGCCGGCGACCGAGCTCGAGTACCGCTCACCGTACCAGCTCCTCGTGTCGGTCATGCTCTCGGCCCAGGCCACCGACCGCAGCGTGAACCAGGCGACGGGACCGCTCTTTAACGTTGCCGGGACTCCGCAGGCCATGCTCGAGCTCGGCGAGCAGGCGCTGGCCGGCTACATCCGCGCGATCGGGCTCTGGCAAACCAAGGCGCGGCATGTCATCGCGGCCACGCGCCTTATCGTTGCCAATCACGGCGGGCGCGTGCCGCGCGAGCGCGCGGCGCTCGAGGCGCTGCCGGGCGTCGGCCGCAAGACCGCAAACGTCGTGCTGAACACGGCCTTTGGCGAGCCGACGATTGCCGTCGACACGCACATATTCCGCGTCGCGAACCGCACCGGGCTCGCTCCGGGCCGCACCGTGCGCGCGGTCGAGGATCGGTTGCTGCGCGTGGTGCCGGAGGAATTCCGGGCCAATGCCCATCACTGGCTGATCCTGCATGGCCGCTACATCTGCAGGGCCCGGAAGCCGCTCTGCCCGCAATGCCCGATCCGCGATATCTGCCTCTTTCCCGACAAGTTGAGCCTGTAATATCGTCGGCGAGGCGCCGGTCCGTTCGCGTGGGGCACATGCTTCGGAATCGCTCGAATCAAGCGCAACATCCCGTCACGGGCGCCGGCCTCGGCTTCCGCCGCGCGCTCCTGCCCAAGCTGCGTGAAAGTGGCGCGGCCGGCATCGACTTCTTCGAGCTCGCCCCGGAGAATTGGATCCACGCCGGCGGCGCGCTCGGTCGCGGACTGCGTCAATTCACCGAGCGCCATCCCTTCGTCGCGCATGGGCTGTCGCTCTCGCTCGGCGGTCCCGCCCCGCTCGACGAGGACCTGCTGCGCGAGATCCGCGTCTTCCTCGATGCTCACGGCATCCGCGCGTACACCGAGCACCTGAGCTACTGCTCGGACGAGGGCCACCTCTACGATCTGATGCCGATCCCATTCACGCAGGAGGCGGTCCGCTGGGTGGCGGACCGGATACGGCGCGCGCAGGACATCCTCGAGCGGCCGATTGCGGTCGAAAATGTCTCGTACTACGCAGCGCCCGGTGCGCGCATGAGCGAAATCGAGTTCGTGAACGCCGTGATCGAAGAGGCGGATTGCGGGCTCCTGCTCGACGTCAACAACGTCTTCGTGAACTCGGTCAATCATCGCTACGACGCGCGGGAGTTCCTCCGCGCGCTGCCGGCGTCCCGGGTCAGCTACTTTCACGTGGCCGGCCACTACGCGGACGCGCCGGATCTGCGCGTCGATACGCACGGCGCCCCGGTCTGCGGCGACGTCTGGGCCCTCCTCGACGCGGCCTACGCGCAGTTCGGGCCCGTGCCGACGCTGCTCGAGCGCGATTTCAATTTTCCGCCGCTTGTCGAACTCCAGGGCGAGCTGGCGGACATCCGTCGTCGCCAGGGAAGGTGGGCACCACAGGCGGCGGCGGCCGGAAGCTGAGTCGTGACGCTCGCAGAATTACAGCGGGAGTTCGCCGCGCATCTGCGCGATCCGGCGCGGGTCCCGGCGCCGGCCGGCATCGAGCCGCGGCGGATGCAGATCTACCGCGAGCTTTTCTTCAACAATCTCGTCGAACTTCTGGGCGGCAGTTTTCCCGTGTCGCGGCGCATCCTGGGTCTCGAGCGCTGGCGGCGGCTCGTCCGCGATTTCTACGCGAATTATCGCGCCCACACGCCCTATTTCCTCGAACTGCCCCGCGAGTTCACGGAGTGGCTCGTTGCCCGCGTCTCGCGCGAGGACGACGAGCCCGCGTTCCTCCAGGAGCTCGCGCACTACGAATGGGTCGAGATTGCGCTCGCGATCAGCGAAGAAGAGGCGCCCACAGTGGGCGCCGCTGTCGCCGGCGACCCGCTGGATGCGCCGCTCGCAGTTTCGCCGCTTGCCTGGCCACTCGCCTATCGCTGGCCCGTGCACCGGCTCGCTCCCGAGTTTCAACCGACGGAACCTCCGCACACGCCGACATTCCTCGTCGTCTATCGCGATGCCGCGGACAAGGTCCAGTTCCTCGAAATCGGGAGCGATGTCGCGAGGCTTCTCGACGCGCTCGAAACGACGCCCGGTCTGACCGGCCGGCAGGCGCTCGGGCCGCAGGCGTCGAGTGTTTCGGCAGATGCCCTCGCAGCGGCCCGCGCGGCAATCGCGGACCTCGTCGCTCGCGGCGCGCTGGTCACGCGGCCATCCACCGCAGGGAACAACCCGTGACTGCAATCACCGGCACGATCCTGAACCTGCATCGCCAGCTCGACCGCGTTGGCTCCTGGCTGCCGCAGCTCGGACTCCGCGCCTTGATCGGCTGGGAATTCTTCGAGTCCGGGCTCGCGAAGCTGTACGGGCAGAACTGGTTCGCGGACATCGCGGACAAATTCCCGTTTCCGTTCGGTCTGCTGCCCGTCGACGCCAACTGGTTCATCGCGACCTGGGCCGAGCTCATTGGCGGCATCTGCCTCTGGATCGGCCTCGCCACGCGTTATTGGGCGTTGGTGCTCGCCGTGCTGACGTACGTCGCGATCGCGAGCGTGCACTGGCCCGAGGACTGGTCGTCGTTCGCCGAGCTCTGGAAGGGTTACGCGATTACCGACCGGGGTTACGGCAACTTCAAGCTGCCGCTCATTTTCATCGTGATACTGCTCCCGCTCGTCTTCCTGGGCGCGGGCCGCGCCAGCATCGATCACCTGATCCGCCGGCGGTTCGGCGCTACTTCTTCGGGATGAAGAGATCGGTGAGCGTTCCTTCGTAGGCATCCGCCGAGAAGGCGACGGTTTCCGAGAGCGTCGGGTGCGGGTGGACGGTCAGGCTCACGTCGGCCGCCACCGCGCCCATTTCGATGGCAAGCGCGACTTCCGAGATCAGCTCGCCGGCGTTGGTGCCGACGATGCCTCCGCCGACGACGCGATGCGATTCGACGTCGAACAGGAGCTTCGTGAATCCGTCGTCGCGATTGAGCGTCAGCGAGCGGCCGCTCGCCATCCACGGAAACGATCCCTTGCCGAGGGCTCGCCCGCTGGCCTGCGCCTCGGTCTCGGTGACGCCCGCCCAGGCGATCTCCGGATCCATATAGGCGACCGAGGGAATCACGCGCGCGTCGAACGCGCGCTTGTGGCCCGCCGCGACCTCGGCGGCCACCTTGCCCTCGTGCGTCGCCTTGTGCGCCAGCATCGGTTGCCCGACGATGTCGCCGATCGCGAAAATGTGCGGCACGTTCGTGCGCTGCTGGCGGTCGACCGGCACGTAGCCCCGCTCGTCCACGCGCACGCCGGCCGACTCCGCGCCGATCTGCTTGCCGTTCGGCACTCTTCCGACCGCGCACAGCACGCGATCGAAGGTCCTCGGTTCGCCGGCTCCCTTGCCGTCGAAGCTGACCCGGAGCCCCTGGTCCATCGCCTCGACGCCCATGACGCGCATTCCCGTCTGGATCGACCCGTAGCGAGCGCGCAGCCGCTTCTCCAGCGGGCGCACGAGATCGCGATCGCAGCCCGGCATCAGCCCGTCAGTCAGCTCGACGACACTGACCTCGGAGCCGAGGGCGTCGTAAACGCAGGCCATCTCGAGCCCGATGATTCCGCCGCCGATCACGAGCAGTCGCTGCGGAACGTCGCGGAGCTCGAGCGCGCTGGTCGAATCGAGCACGCGCGGATCGACGGGCAGGCCCGGAATGCGGGCAGGTTCCGAGCCCGCAGCGATGATGCAGTGCTCGAAACCGATGATCTTCGTCGCGCCATCCGCGGCGCGAAGCTCCACGCGATGCGCGGAGGTGAAGCGCGCGACACCCTGAAGGACGTCGACCTTGCGCTGCTTCGCGAGCACCGACAGGCCGGCAGTGAGCTTGCCGACGACCCGGTTCTTCCATTGCTTCAGGGCCTGCGGGTCGATCTCCGGCTTCGCGAAGCGGATGCCGTGCGCGGCCATCGATTCAGCCTCTTCGATGACGCGCGCGGCGTGCAGGAGCGCCTTCGACGGAATGCAGCCGACGTTCAGGCAGACGCCGCCGAGCTGCGGCCAACGGTCGACCAGGATCACGCCGAGCCCGAGGTCCGCTGCGCGGAATGCCGCCGTGTAGCCGCCGGGGCCGGCGCCGATGACGAGGAGTTGCGTCGTCAAGTCCGCATCCGTCTGCGCGCGAGCGGGCATGACGGCCGTTTCGCGGAGCGAGGGCAGGCGCACGGTGTCGCTGCCGCCGACGGCCACGAGAACGATCAGCGAATCCTTCGATACGCGGTCGCCTTTCGCGACCTTGACCTCCTGCACGACACCGGCAACGGTCGCCGGCACGTCCATCGTCGCCTTGTCGGTCTCGAGTGTGATGAGCGGCGTTTCCGGCTCGACGCTGTCGCCGGCCCGCACCAGCACTTCGATTACTTCGACGTCGCGGAACTCGCCGAGATCCGGCACCCGCTGCTCGACGACCTGGCTCAAGGCACAGCCTCGGTGAGGCTCTGCGGCGAGGCCAGCGCATCCGCGATCGCGACCACGAAGCGCACAGCCTCGGCACCGTCGATGACGCGGTGGTCGTAGGACAGGGAGAGCGGCAGCATCAGTCTCGGCTCGAAACGGCCGTCCTTCCAGACCGGACGCTGCTGCGAGCGCGACACACCGAGGATCGCGACCTCGGGCGCATTGATGATCGGCGTGAAGGCGGTGCCGCCGATGCCGCCGAGGCTGGAGATCGTGAAGCAGCCGCCCTGCATCTCGGCGGCGGTCAGTTTCCCGGCGCGCGCCTTGCCGGCGAGCGCGGCGAGATCGCGCGCGAGCTCGTACACGTCCTTGCGTCCGGCATCGCGTATCACCGGCACGACCAGCCCGTTCGGCGTGTCGGCCGCGAACCCGAGGTGCAGGTACTTCTTGAAGACCTGGTTCTGGCCCGAGGCGTCGAGCGAGCTGTTGAAATTCGGGAACTGGGCGATGACGTGAACGCAGGCGCGCGCGATCAACGCAAGCGGCGTCAGCTTGATGCCGAGGCCCGCCGCGCGCTCCTTGAGCGATGCGCGCAGCTTCTCCATCTCGGTGATGTCCGCCTCGTCGTGCTGCGTGACGTGCGGCAGGTTCACCCAGCTCGCCTGGAGCCTGGCGCCGGAAATTCGCTGGATGCGCCCGAGGGGGCGAAGCTCGACCGGTCCGAATGCCGCGAAGTCGACCTCCGGCACCCGCGGCAAGCCGGTTGCGGCGGCGGCCGCGGCGCCCGGGCGTTGCGGTGCCGCCAACGCGGTCTTGACGAAGGCCTTGACGTCGTCCTCGCTGATGCGGCCCTTGATGCCGGTGCCGGTCACGCGGGAAAGGTCCACGCCGAGCTCACGCGCAAAACGCCGGACGGACGGGCTCGCGTGCGCACTGCGGAGATCCGCCTCAAGCTGCGGGGCCGCGGGCGGTGGAGCGACGACCATTCTTACGGTCGACTCGGGCGAAATCGCCGGCGCCGGCGCGGCCGCTGCGGCAGATTTCGCCGCAGCGGGGGCGGATCCGCGTACCGTCGCCACGAGATCACCCGCATTGACGCGCGCGCCCTTGCCGACGTGGAGCTTCGCCACCGTGCCCGCCGCCGACGAGGGCACGTCCATGGTGGCCTTCTCGGTCTCGAGCGTGATGAGCGGCGCCTCGAGCGCAACCGCGTCTCCATCCTTGACCAGGACCTCGATCACCTCGACGTCCTTGAAGTCCCCGAGGTCCGGCACCCGGACCTCGATCGCCGCCGCCGGCGCCGCGGTGGCATGCGCTGGTGGCGCGGCCGCAGCGGTGCCCTGCTTTGCGGGCGGCGTCGTCTTGCCGGCGCCGCGCGCGGTGGCGGGCGGCTCCGTCTCCAGCACGACGATCGGATCGCCTTTCGACACGCGATTGCCTTTCTTCACCGAGAGTTCGGCCACGCGCCCCGCAGCGGTTGACGGCACATCCATCGTCGCCTTGTCGGTTTCGAGCGTGATGAGCGGCGTTTCAATGGCAACCGTGTCGCCCGCCCTGACGAGCACTTCGATGACTTCGACGTCGTGGAAGTCGCCGAGATCCGGCACGCTGACGGTGGTGCGAGCGGCCACGGGTTCAGCTCACCAGCGGGTCGGGCTTGGCCGGGTCGATGCCGAATTTCTTCATGGCGAGCGTCACGCTCGAACGGTCGATCCGGCCGTCGTCGGCAAGCGCCTTGAGCGCGGCGACCACGATCCAGTGGCGGCCGATCTCGAAGTGCTGCCGCAGGGCCTGTCGCGAGTCGCTGCGCCCAAAACCGTCCGTGCCGAGCGCGACGTAGCGTCCGGGCACCCACTGCCGGATCTGGTCCGCGACCGTCTTTATGTAATCGGTCGCCGCGACGAACGGGCCCTGGCGGCCCGCGAGGCATTCCCGCACCCAGGGTTGCCTCGTCTTGTCGCCGGGCCGGAGCATCGCCTCGCGCTCGGCGGCGAGCGCATCGCGCCGGAGCTCGGTGAAACTCGTGACGCTGAATACGTCGGCCGGCACGCCGAATTCCGACTCCAGGAGCGCCGCCGCGGCGAGCGTCTCGCGCAGGATCGTGCCGGAGCCGAAGAGCGTCGCTCGAACTGCACCGCGGCCGCCGATGTGCAGCAGATACATGCCGCGGAGAATTCCCTGCTCGACGCCTTTCGGCATCGCCGGGTGCGCGTAATTTTCATTCATGCAGGTGATGTAGTAGAAGACGCTCTCCTGCGCGGCAAACATCCGCCGCAGGCCGTCCTGCACGATGACCGCGAGTTCGTACGCGAAGCACGGGTCATAGGCGACGCAATTCGGAATGGTCGACGCGAGCAGGTGGCTGTGGCCGTCCTGGTGCTGCAGGCCCTCTCCCGCGAGCGTCGTGCGCCCCGCGGTCGCGCCAATCAGGAAACCGCGCGCCTGCATGTCGCCGGCGGCCCAGGCGAAGTCGCCGATGCGCTGAAAACCGAACATCGAGTAGAAGATGTACATCGGAATCATGTTGATTCCGTGATTCGCATAGGCCGTGCCCGCGGCCATCCACGAGCAGAATGCGCCGGCTTCGTTGATGCCCTCCTCCAGCATCTGGCCCTTGCGGTCTTCGCGGTAGTACATGAGCTGGTCCGCGTCCTGCGGCGTGTAGAGCTGGCCGACGGAGGAATAGATGCCGACCTGGCGGAACAGGCCCTCCATGCCGAAAGTGCGCGCTTCGTCCGGCACGATCGGCACGACGTGCGCGCCGAGGCTCTTGTCCTTCAGGAGCTGCGTGAGGATCCGCACGAACACCATCGTGGTCGAGATCTCGCGGCCTTCGCTGCCGTCGAGCAGGTTCTTGAATGCTTCGAGCGGCGGCACGGCCAGCGCCGGGGCGCCCGTGCGCCGCGCGGGCAACGAGCCGCCGAGTACCTTGCGGTGGCCTTTGAGATATTGCATCTCCGGGCTGTCCTCGGCCGGACGGAAAAATGGCAGGCGCGCGATCTCGTCGTCGGAAACGGGAATGCTGAAGCGGTCGCGGAATGCCTTGAGCGCCTCGTCGTCCAACTTCTTCTGCTGGTGCGTGACGTTCAATGCCTCGCCCGCCTTGCCCATGCCGTAGCCCTTCACGGTCTTGGCGAGAATGACTGTCGGGCGGCCTTTGTGCGCAACGGCCGACGCATAGGCGTTCCAGACCTTGCGCGAATCGTGCCCGCCGCGGTTCAGCAGCGCGATCTCGTCGTCGGACAGGTTCGCGACGAGCTCCAGGAGTTCCGGGTACTTGCCGAAGAAATGCTCGCGCGTGTACGCGCCGCCCTTGGCCTTGAAATTCTGGTACTCGCCGTCGACCGCTTCTTCCATGCGCCTGCGCAGAAGGCCTTCCTTGTCGCGCGCGAGCAGCGGGTCCCAGCGGCTGCCCCAGACCACCTTGATCACGTTCCAGCCGGCGCCGAGGAATGCGGCCTCGAGCTCCTGGATGATCTTGCCATTGCCCCGCACCGGCCCGTCGAGGCGCTGCAGATTGCAGTTGATCACGAACACCAGGTTGTCGAGCTTCTCGCGCACCGGCATCGTGAGCGCGCCCATCGATTCCGGCTCGTCCATCTCGCCGTCGCCGAGGAAGCACCAGATCTTCTGCTCCGAAGGCTCGACCAGGCCGCGATGCTCTAGATAGCGCACGAATCGCGCCTGCATGATCGCCTGCAAGGCGCCGAGACCCATCGACACCGTCGGAAACTGCCAGAATTCCGGCATCAGCCACGGGTGCGGATAGGACGAGAGGCCCTTGCCGCCGACTTCCTGGCGGAAGTGCCGCAATTGTTCCTCCGAAAGCCGGCCTTCTAGATAGGCGCGCCCGTAGATGCCGGGGCTCGAATGCCCCTGCACAAAGATCATGTCGCCGCGATGATGCTCGGACGGCGCGCGCCAAAAATGATGGAAGCCGACCTCGTAAAGCGTCGCGGACGAGGCGTAAGTCGCGATGTGACCGCCATACTCGCTGCTCACGCGGTTCGCATGAACCACCATCGCGACCGCGTTCCACCGGATCAGCGATTCGATCCGTCGCTCGATCGCGGCGTCGCCCGGATACGGCTTCTCGCGCGAGACATGGATGGTGTTGACGTAGGCGGTGTTGGGCCTGAAGGGCAGCCACGCACCGGAGCGCCGCGCGTGATCGATGAGCCGGTCGAGCAGAAAATGAGCGCGGGTGGGCCCGTGCGCCTTCAGCACCGAGTCGATCGACTCGAGCCATTCCTGGGTTTCGAGCGGATCGACGTCGTCGCTGTGCGGGCCGTCAGCCATGGAGGAATTCTAACGCTACTCCCATGCCGGCGGCCGGCCCGATATGATCCGGTCTGCGGCGCCCGCGGGTCAAGATTGAACTCTCCTTTGCCGAGCCCGAATCCGACACTGACGATGACGAGGCCGGACGACTGGCACCTGCACTTGCGGGACGGTCCGGAGCTCGCCGCGGTCGCCGGGTGGAGCGCGCGTGCCTTCGCGCGCGCGGTCGTCATGCCGAATCTCAAGCCGCCGGTCACGAGCGTCGCTGAGGCGCGAAAGTACCGCGATCGCATCCGCGCGGCGCTGCCGGCGGGTTCCGTGTTCGAGCCGCTCATGACGCTGTACTTGACCGAAACCATGGATCCCGCGGAAATCGACTGCGCGACGGACAGCGGAATCATCGTCGGAGTCAAGTGTTATCCGGCGGGCGCGACGACCCACTCCGACGCGGGCGTGACTTCGCTTGGCCGCTGCGAGGCCGTGCTCGCGCGGATGGAGGAAAATGACCTCGTCCTCCAGCTTCACGGCGAAGCGACGGGCGCGGAAGTGGATCCGTACGATCGTGAGAGCGTCTTCATCGAGAGAGAGCTCGAGCCGCTCCTGAAGAAGCATGCGCGGCTCCGCATCGTGCTGGAACACGTGACCTCGCGCGCGGGCGCCGAGTTCGTGCGCGCGGCCGGGCCGCGCGTCGCGGCGACGATCACTCCACATCATCTCCTCTTGAACCGCGGCGCGATGTTCGCCGGCGGCCTGCGCCCGCATCTCTACTGCCTGCCCGTCCTGAAGCGCGAGCGCGACCGCCTGGCACTGATTGAGGCTGCGACTTCGGCAGATCCGCAATTCTTCCTCGGCACCGACAGCGCGCCGCACGCGCGCTCCGCCAAGGAATCGAGCTGCGGCTGCGCCGGCGTCTTCTCCACGCCCGCGGCGATCGAGCTCTACGCCAAGGCCTTCGAGGATGCCGGCCGGCTCGAGCGGCTCGAGGCGTTCGCGAGCTTCCACGGCGCAGACTTCTATCGCCTGCCCCGGAACTCCGGAACCATCACGCTGCGCCGCGAGCCCTGGACGGTGCCGAAAACCTGCGATTTCGGGGCGGGTGAAGTCGTGCCAATGCACGCCGGGGAGCGGCTCGACTGGAAACTGCGGGAACCGGGCGACGCCGCATGAGCGCCATGCCCACCATCATGCGCGATCGCTTTCGCGGTTTTCTGCCGGTCGTCGTCGACGTCGAGACCGGCGGCTTCAATGCGGCGACCGACGCTCTGCTCGAGATCGCGGCGGTCCTGCTCTCGCTCGACGGCGAGTGCCGCCTGGTGCGGGGAGCGACCTACCGCGAGCACGTCCGGCCCTTCGAGGGCGGGCGCCTCGATCCGGCGTCGCTCGCGGTCAACGGGATCGATCCCTGGCATCCGCTGCGCATTGCGACGACCGAGAACGACGCGCTCGGCGTCATCTTCGGCGAAGTGCGGCGCGCCGTGCGCGAGCAGGAATGCACCCGCGCGATCCTCGTCGGTCACAACGCGTCGTTCGACCTCGCGTTCCTGAACGCGGCGGTCGCCCGGGCAGGCATCCGGCGGAATCCCTTCCACCCGTTCTCGTGCTTCGACACCGCGACGCTCGCCGGCGTCGCGTTCGGTCAGACCGTGCTGTCGCGCGCAGTGCAGGCGGCCGGGCTCGAATGGAATTCCGCAGAAGCGCACTCCGCGGCCTACGATGCCGAGCGGACTGCGGACCTCTTTTGCATCGTTTGCAACCAGTTCCAGCCGCTGTACGAGGCCGCGGTGCAAAGGCTCTCAGGCACGGCGTCGGCAGAACCTCCGAATCCGTTGCTCGAGCCCGCGCCGGAATAGACCGGTCAGGCGATTGCGCCGGCTTCCTGCAGGAGCGTCTTGAGCTCGCCCGTGCGGTACATCTCGGTCACGATGTCGCAGCCGCCCACGAGCTCGCCTTTCACGTAGAGCTGCGGATAAGTCGGCCAGTTCGCATAAGCCTTGAGCGCTTCGCGCAGCTCCGGCTCCTCGAAAATATTGACGTGCCGGTACTCGGCATGCAGCGCACGCAGCGCTCCCGCCGTCTGCGCGGAGAAGCCGCATTGCGGGAAATCCGGCGTGCCCTTCATGAACAGCACGACCGATGCGGCATCGAGCTCGTCCCGGATGCGCCGGGTCATCGTTTCATCGATCATCGTCGACCACGCTCCTTTTCATCCGCGAGGCGCCGCGCTTCCGCGCGCGCGACCGTCGCCCATCGTTCCGACGCGCCCATCCGCGTCCATTCCGCAATCTCCGCGAGCGTCCGGAAGCAGCCGCTGCAGACGCCCCGATCGTCCAGTGAGCAGATGTTGAGACAAGGGGAGCTGGGGCCGCGTTCGTCCATGTCGGCATCGCTAACGCGTTGAATTATGGGGTGCACTGGCCTATTCTTCAATGAATCCAGGGGAGGCACGCCATGAATCCGCTCACGAGCGTCAAGGGTTCACTGATCACCGGTTTCGTGCTCGCCATCCTGTTCGCGGTATTGGCGGTGGACGGCGGCTGGAATGAGCTCGGCCTCGCGAGGTGGCTCCACATCATCGCCGGCATCACCTGGATCGGCCTCCTCTATTACTTCAACGCGGTCCAGGTCCCGGCGCTCGCCGACGCCGGCGCGGACAAGGGCGGGCCGGGTGGCGCGGGCATCTCCAAGTACGTCGCCCCGCGGGCGCTCCTGTGGTTCCGCTGGTCCGCCGTCGCCACCTGGCTGACCGGCGCCTGGTACCTGCTGCGCGCCGGCACGTTCGTCGACGCCTTCGCGCTCGGCACGGCCGGCGAGGCCTTCAATGTCTACGGATTCGTCATCGGCGTCGGCGCCTGGCTCGGCACCATCATGCTGTTCAATGTCTGGGTCCTCATCTGGCCAAACCAGAAGAAGATCCTGGGCATCGTCCCGGCCACCGACGAGCAGAAAGCGGCTGCACGCAAGACCGCGCTGTACGCCTCGCGCATCAACTACATTCTCTCGATCCCAATGCTGCTCTGCATGGCGGGCGCCACGCACGGGCTGCCGTTCTAGGAAAATAGGGACGCTTCCCATTTTCGGCTCGGGCGAAAATGGGAAGCGTCCCTATTTTCCGCGCGCTTCGGTCAGCTCCGGATCCGGATCTCCACACGCCGGTTGGCCTGGTGATCCACCTCGGTGTTGCCCGTCTTCAGCGGGCGCGCTTTGCCCGCACCCTTTGCGCTGAGCCGGCTCGCGGCAACGCCCTGGGCGACCAGCCACGCGCGCACCGACTCGGCGCGCCGCTGCGAGAGCGCCTGGTTGTACGCCGCGTCGCCGCGCACGTCGGTGTGGCCCTCGATCGCGACCGACGCGTTCGGCCGCGAGTTCACCACGGTGAGGAGGTTGCCGAGCTGCGTCTGCGCGGCCGGCTTCAGGTCGGACTTGTCGAAGTCGAAGAGCACGTCCGCCGAGAGATCGATCTTGATTTCCTGCGGCGTGACCTGGGCCTTGAGTTCCTTCAGCGCGCCCTCCAGGCCGAGCGTCGTGCCGGCGGCCGCGATGCCGCCCGCGGCAGCGCCGCCCAGGCCCTCGATCGTCACGGCCTCGAAGGGCAGGAAGTCGTTCAGCACCAGGTCGACGCTCGTCACATCGTCGGGGGGCGCCTGGAAGGTCAGACTCATCAGGATCGGCTTGTCCCACCTCGGCAGGAAGCTCTGGCCGCCCAGGTTTTCGGTCTGGGGCGTCGCCTGGTAGCCGCCCGCGCTGTCCGCGAGCAGCGGATACCGGCGCTTCTTCGCCGGATCGAAGAGGTACACGTCCTTGTATTCGAAATAGGAGCTCCGCAGTTTCACCGTCCCGCCCGGTTCGGCCGCCGCCAGCTTGACGCGTACCTTCAGCGCCTGGTCAGCGCGCTTCGCCGACACCAGCGTGGCGAGCGCGCTCGGTGGAATGCTCTTCGCGCTCGTCGCGGAGGTCAGCGCGCCCGGCCCTTTGCTCACGGTCACGTCCTCGAACGGGAACATCTGCGGTACCTCGACGCTGACGACCGTCCCGGGCGGGATTGCGTCGAAGTAGACCCAGGCCACGCCTTCCTGGCCGGGCGGCATCCTGACGTAGATGCGCCCGCCCCCGATCTCGTCGTTGATCGGGCCGGCGATGAACTGATTGTTGGCGTCCTTGATCGGCGAGTGCTTCTGCTTCGACTTGACGTCGACGAGGGCGATCTTGTCGACTTCGTAGAGATCGGTTCCGGCCTGCTCGGCGTTGCCGTTCCTGTAACGGATCGCCAGCCGCGTGACGCCGCGACTGGTGCGCAACTCGGCCACCTCGGCGGTGACGCCGTCGATCTCGGTCTCGACCGGCTCCGCCGGGGCGATCGTCGCGGTCAGAAATAGCGCAACAAAGAGCAGCGGTGTAACGGTCTTCATCGCTCATCTCCGTGCGTCTAAGAGCCGACGTTGTATTCACTTTCGAGTTCGGTGAAATCTGTTTCTTCACAACGATTTCCACACGGCGGTTTTTCTATTTTTCCGCTGGCTCACATGCGCCGACCCAATGTGCCTCGCCCTTGGCGGCGACGATGGCCGACTCCCCTGGCGCGCGCGAGTCCGTCCGTATGCTCACGGTGAAATGGCGGGAATTCTCGATCGTGACGCTGGTCAGGCCATCGACGGTGAAGCCCTCACCGCTGCATTGCAAGCGATAGCCCAGCTTGCCGGCCGCTTCCGGTTGCCGCGTGCGCTTGCACGTCGCTTGTACGCCCTCGAGTTGCGGCGCGAAATAAGCCGCGAGGTCCTTCAGCTCCTCGCCCAGACACACCTTGAAGTCCTGCTTCGGATCGGGCTTGCCGTTTGTCGTGCTGGTGACCATGATCCGCCACAACCCCTGTTCCAGCTGTTCCGGCGCGGCGGTGGCCGAGTCATAAGATGGAATCAGAAGAAGAGTCACTGTCAGAAGCAGGATGCGTCTCATAGCCGTCCCCTTAATAGCCTCCCAACCTTCCACTTCAGAGTGCCGGTCGCACGATCGAGTTAACCGCGAATCCGGATCTCGACGCGGCGGTTCGCCTGGTGGTCCGCTTCGGTGGTGCCGGTCCGCACCGGCCGCGACTTGCCGGCGCCGGTCGCCGAGATTCTGCCCGCCGCGACTCCATGGGCAACCAGCCAGGATCGCACCGACTCGGCCCGTCGCTGCGAAAGCGTCTGGTTGTGGGCGTCACTACCGCGCACGTCGGTGTGGCCTTCGATCGCGATCCGAGAGCCGGGCTTCGAGTTCACCACCGTGAGCAGATGATTCAGCTTGCCCTCGGCGGCCGGCTTCAGATCCGCTTTGTCAAAGTCGAACAGCACATCGGCGGAGAGATCGATCTTGATCTCCTGAGCCGTGACCTCGGCCTGGAGCTCCTTCAGCGCACCCTCCAGTCCGAGACTCTTACCGGCGGCGGCGATGCCACCGGCACCGGCGCCGCCCAGGCCTTCGATCGCAACGCCCTCGAAAGGCTGGAAATCCGGCAGGATGAGATCCACGGACTTCACGTTGTCGGGCGGCGCCTGGAACGTGAGGCTCATCAGGATCGGCTTGCTCCATTCGGGAATAATCCGGCCGCCGCCCATCTTGACCGTGAGAGGCTGGGCCTGGAAGTTGCCCTCGCTGTCCTTGAGCAGCGGATATTTGCGCTTGCCGGCCGGGTCGAAGAGGTAGACATCCTTGTACTCGAAGTACGGGCTGCGCAGATCGACGGTGACGCCCGCCTCGGCGGCCAGTTTGAGCCGCACTTTGAGTGCCTGATCAGCGCGTTTGGCCGACGCCAGCGTCGCGATAGCACCTGCGGGCGTGCTCTTGGCGCTGCCGGCGGAGAGCAGGCTGCCCGGACCCTCGGTGACGACGATATCCTCGAATGGAAACATCTGCGGGACTTCGACGCTGACGACGGTCCCTGCCGGAAGGGCATTGAAATAAGCCCACGCTATGCCCTGCTGGCCGGCCTCGAGAATGACGTAGATGCGTCCGCCGTCGAGCGTTGTGTCCCCGACCGGCCCGCCGATGAATAAGCCGCTGGCGTCTTTGAGCGGCAGGTGCTTCTGCTTCGACTTGGCGTCGACCAGCACGATCTTGCCGACGGAATAGTGGCTGGACTCGGCCTTTGTGGTGCCGCCGTTGATGAAACGCACCGCAAGCCGCGTGACGCCGCCGCTGGTACGCAACTCGGCCACCTCGGCGGTGACGCCGTCGATCTCGGTCTCGACCGGCTCGGCCGGAGCGATCGTCACGGTCAGAAGTAGTGCAACAAAGAGCAGCGGCGTAACGATCTTCATCGCTCATCTCCCGGCGTCTAAGAACCGATGTGGTATTTGATCAGTTTCCAGCTCTCGCCCTCGCGCACCAGGCTGAAATTGGCCGGAACCACGGTGCCACTCTCCAGGGTCACCGTGCCGGCAAGCTCGGCGCCGGCCTGGTCGATCGAGCGCTGGTTGAAGCTCAGGTCCGTCGCCTGGAAAAACATCGAATTCGCCTGCACCGCCGCGCTGAAAGGCTCAAGCGATTGCACCTGCTTCAGCGGCTCGGAGAAGTGGGCGTGGGCCGCGGCGTAGTCGCCGGCCGCGGCCTGGGCCAGAAAGTCCCGCACCACCTGCTCGGGCTCGGCGGTCATGCGCAGGACCACGAAGAAGATCACGCCTCCCAGGATCGCGGCCCCCAGCACGACGGACCCGAGGACCAGCGCCCAGCGCCGGAGCGGACTTTTCCGCGGTGTCTCCCCGACACTCGGTTGCTTCAGCTCTTCTCTCGTCATAACCCCTCCTTCAGCGAGATAGTGCCCGATATCGCCACCGGGTGTTACCAAACCGAGCCTCCCTCGGACGTCTGGACCCCGCGGGTCCTCAACTTGCGCCGGTCACGCAGTCGATCGTGTCCGTGATCTTGACTCCAGAGCCGCCGGCACTGGGCAAGTCGACGGTCCCCATTGCATGGCTCCCGACGATCGGAAAGGTAACCACCTTAGAGTTCGAGTTCGAAGGCGCAAGCCGTCCTCGGTCCGCTGCGGACAAACAGGCGCCCGTGACCTCGGCGGAGAAAGTCTGCCCCGACCCTGTCGCGTCTAAACTCCCTTCAAATCATTTCGGCGTAACGGGCCTGATGCCGGTGATTGGCTCGGCTGTATCCAGCCTGACCTGCAGGCCCACCTTGAGACTCTTGAGCAGCGCCTGATTGACAACCTTGACCTGCACGACGCGGCCGGTCGCGGAATCCTTGACCATGACCAGGCCTTTCGCCGCGTCGATGCTCATGACGACGCCGACCGGTTCCGCCGCATAAGCCGAAGGAATGGAAACGGCGGCGAAGGCCAGGGCACAAACGAGTGCTGCGGCTGCCACGCTATGAAACGTCTTATCGAATTTGCTCATGGTGTTCTCCCTGGACTGAAGTCTATAGGTCAATCACATTCACTGGCACGGGTGCTCGAACTTCTGACAGCGCGCGTTGTTGCGCTCATCGAGTCCCGGCACGACATTCTGCGTGTCGGCCACGAGCCAGACGGCGGCGGCCTTGCAGCCGCCCAACCGCCGTCAAGTTCGCCCGTAGCTCCTCCCGGCGAGAAGTTGGGTCCCACCAAGGACACCGTGTCCAGTATAAGGAGCCTGCTCCGGCAGTGATAGGGTTGGTTCCCATGGCGATCCGCATGGTCGCGGCGAAATGGAACGTGCTAAATCCGAAGCTGCGACGAATGAGACAGGCGTGTTGCACGGGATCCGCAGACTGTTGCCTCTCGTCCTGATTCTCGCATCCGCGTGCAGCGGTGGATCTCGGATCCGAGCGATCCGGGCGACAAGAGCAGCGCCCCTGCCTCGAGCGCGTTTAGCGTCACCGACGCGCTTCAGCCCGACGGACCCCTGCGAGGTGTTGTCTTCACCGGTGCTGTCGACCGGGAGGATCCGAAGGTCCGTCCATGGCTCGCCCTAACGCCGGGGCAACCTTGGCGAGCTTCTTTTCGTTATTCGGCGTCCCGGCATCGCCCGGCGGGCACCGGTACGTCGTCTCCGGGACCAGTGGAACCGGTCAGGGCAAGTGGCAGTTCCCATCGGGGAACCCGCCGGCGACGTACTCGGCGAACCGGACGATCACGCTTGAGTGCGTGGCGTCGTGCGCGCCGGCACCCGAACCCTCAACAGCCGTGCGGATTTCCCGTCCGTTAGACAGTCAAGGTTGCGTCCGGTTGGGGATCACATAACCGGTCGCGGTGCGAAGCTGGCCGTCGACCAGATCGACCTTGGCGCCGACTTTCAGCCCCTTGATTCCCACCAGGTCGGCCTGGTATTCAGTCACCGTGTCGGTTTTCAGGTCTTTGATGGTGACGATGGCGGTCCTGGCGTCGATTGCGATCACAACGCAGCAAGGCGCTCCGGTCCAAGCGGCGGCGGATGCGAACAACAGCGCCAAGCCCAGCATGAGTTGTTTCATCGATGGCTCCTTAACCGTTCGTCAACGCAGCCCGATAGGGCTGCTCACAAATATACGCCTCGCAGAAGATCCATAGTGCTGCAGCCGGGTGAGGCAAATCCATGAAGCGTTCTGGTGATGCTTGCGGCATCGCTCATCGACTCTGTGCTCTGAAAGGGCGGTGCAGTTTAAGGCGGGATCGAGGCCGGCTCGCGCCAGTCGATGACGATCCGCTGACGGTCCGAGGCGGCCACGCGCACGTTCAGGATCGCGCCCGGCGCAAGCCGCGCCAGCACGTCGGGGCGGACGGCCTGCTTGATCGTGACCGCGACTCCGGATTGCATGCGCACACCGAAACGGACAAGCGGGTAATACCGGTTGTAACGCCAACCGGTGGGCTCGATCGTGGTGATGGTCGCCGTCTCCGGCAGGCCACGCTCCAGCACTTCTTCGTCGCCCGTGAACGACACGAAGGCGCGAACCACCCGCGGCACGCCCAGGAGCGCGACCGCGGCACACACGGCCGCAGCCCCGAGGGAGGCCGCGCGCGCTTCCGGGACGGAGAGACCGACGCCCGCGAACACCGCGGCGAATACCACCAACGCGCCGCTCACGACCTTGCCCCAGAGTCTCACGTGTGGCCGCTCCCTTTCACGCCCGGCCCATTCTAGCGGCGCGACCGAGAGCAGTGCGGGCAAGGCGCTGCAAGTTATCCACGCAATGAGCGGTCAAACGCGCTGGGCGGAGGCGCGGTTCTAGGCGATCGCCGCGCGCTGCACCCGCTGCGGCTGCGACACTCCGTAACCCTGCGCGTAGTCCACGCCGATGCCGCGGAGCACTTCGATGATCTCGGCGTTCTCCGCCCACTCGGCGATCGTCTGTTTGCCCGTCAGGTGACCGATCTCGTTGATCGACCGCACCATCTCGCGGTCGATCGGGTCGTGCAGCACGCCTTTCACGAAGCTGCCGTCGATCTTCAGGAAGTCCACCGGGAAGTGCTTCAAGTAGCCGAATGACGAGAGCCCGGTGCCGAAGTCGTCGAGCGCGAACTTGCAGCCGAGCTCCTTCAGCGCCTGGATGAAGCGGCTGGCCTGGGAGAAGTTCGCGATTGCCGCGGTCTCCGTGATCTCGAAGCAGATCTTGCTGCCGTCGATGCCGCTCCGGTGGAACTGTTCGATCACGTAGGGCAGGAACTTGTCGTCGCCGAGGCTCTGGCCGGACAGGTTGATCGAGCACATCGTCAGCCGCCGCCGCTCGTCCGCCTCGGACACGAGCCAGCGGAACGCGCTGTCGATGACCCAACGGTCGATCGACGGCGTGATGCCATAGCGCTCGGCGGCCGCAATGAACTGGTCGGGGGCGACGATCTTGCCGCTCTCGTCACGCATGCGGAGCAGGAGCTCGAAATGCTCGCCCGCGTCCTCGACCTGCAGCGGCAGGATCGTCATCCGGAACAGCTCGAAGCGCGACTCTTCGAGCGCGTTGTTGATGCGGGCCGCCCACTGCATTTCGCGGCGGCGGCGCATCAGGTCGATGTCGTTCTCCTCGAAGCAGTGCACGCGGTTGCGGCCCGATTCCTTGGCGGCGCCGCAGGCGGAGTCCGCAGCCGACAAGACCGATGCGACGTCCTCGTTCTCCGCGGTGATCGGCACCACGCCGATCGACGCGCCGAGGCGGAACGTGCGGTCCTCCCAGGTGTAGCGG
Organism: Steroidobacteraceae bacterium; assembly: GCA_040878925.1. GTDB lineage: Bacteria > Pseudomonadota > Gammaproteobacteria > Steroidobacterales > Steroidobacteraceae > SCUD01. The sequence goes on from JBBDLI010000015.1 coordinate 272,730, forward strand.
AAGTTGCGGATCGACTCACGCAGGTTCTCGGCCGTGCGCAAGGCTTCTTCGAGCGAGCAGCTCTCGAGCAGCACGCCGAACTCGTCGCCGCCGAGGCGTGCGAGCGTGTCGCGCCAGCGCACCTTGGACTTCAGCAAGGCGCCGACCTGGCCGAGCAGCGCGTCGCCCGCGCTGTGGCCGCAGGTGTCGTTGACGATCTTGAACTGGTCGATGTCGATGTAGCAGAGCGCGTAGGAGGTCTCGCGCGCCTTGGCACTCTTCAGCGCCCGCTCGAGGCGGGTCTCGAACTCGCGCCGGTTGACGAGCCCGGTCAGCACGTCGTGGCTCGCGTGATACGACAGGCGGCGGTTCAGCTCGCGCGACTCCGACACGTCGTGGAACACCAGCACACCGCCGGTGACCGTGCCGCTGCCGTCCCGGATCGGCGACGCGGTGCTCTCGATGTAAAGCTCGTTGCCGTCCTTGCGGATCAGGAGCATCGGCCGGACCGACTTGATCGAGCGGATGCGGCGCACCGCGACCGCAAGCGGATTCTCGAGCGGCTCGCAGGTCTCCTCGTGGAAGGCGCGAAAGATCTCGTCGATGGTGCGCCCGAGGCTGTCTTCTAGACGCCAGCCCGTGAGTTCCTCGGCCACGGGATTCAGGTATTCGACCCGGCTGTGCGCGTCACAGGTGATCACGCCGTCGCCGATCGACTGCAAGGTGATCTGCGCGCTCTCCTTCTCGCGGAACAGCGCTTCCTCGTAGAGCTTGCGTTCCGTGATGTCGAGCTCGACCCCGATCAGCCGACGCAAGCGCCCCTGGTCGTCGACGCGCGCGCAGGCGCGGCCGATGACCCAGCGCCATTCGCCGTCGGTGTGCTTGAGCCGGTGAACGCTCTCGAACAGCGGCGTCTTGCCGGCGATGTGGTCGCGCATCGCGGCCGAAACCCGGGCCAGATCCTCCGGATGCACCATGCGGTGCCAGTCCGGCGAAGTGATCACGTCGTTCTCGGCGAAGCCGAGCATGCCCTTCCATCGCGGCGAGAACCAGGTCTGATTGGTCTGCGCGTCGTAATCCCAGAGACCGTCGTTGGCGCAGGGCAGCGCCATCTCCTGGCGCTCCTGCATGTCGGCGAGCCGGTCCGCGAGCGAGACTTTCTCGAGCCCGCAGGCGAGGCTGGTGCCGACCAATTTCAGCAGCAGATGCAGGTTGACGTCCCAACCGTCGCGCGGAGTGGACGACGCGAATGCGAGGAATCCGCGCACGGTGCCCTGCACCGCAAACGCGATCAGGAGCAGTGAACGGATGTCGAGGCCCGCGAGCCGTTCCGCGTCGCTCTGCTGCTCCGCGCGCACGTTCACCGTGTCGCGTATTTCGAGAATGCGGACGTGCTCCAGGCGCGAGCGGATCCAGGGCAGGGCGTCGAGCGTTTCACCCTTCAGCACCTCGGGCCGGCATTGCGCGAACGGGCCGTTGGCGGTCGCGATCGAGTCGATGCGCTCGCCGTGCCCGTCCAGCAGCACGAGAAAAACCGCGTCGGTGTTGATCGCCTCGCGCAGGATCTCGAGGCTCTGGCGGATCACCGCATCGGCGTTGCCGGCGGTGATGTTCTGGAAATCGACCGCGATCTTGGTGCACGCGAGATCGATGCCGAGCGGCGGGCGTTCCGCCCGCGGCTGCCACAGCTTCGAGGACAGGACGTCCGAAGCCGTGAACTCAGGAAACGATTCGCCTTGCACCGTCGGCACCCCGATGGTCTCCCCCTGTTTTCAAGGCAGTTTGTCAGCGGTGGCTCCGTCCACCGAAGGAACCAGTTAACGAATCCGGCCATCCGACGGGTTCGATAGTTGCGCTGCATTTTGTCAGAAACGTTTAGGAAAGCAAGCTAAGCACATGTATTTGCTATAATCCTGTGCTACGACCCGGGGGTGAAACGAATCCGGATTTCACGATGTGAGGATTGCCGTCTGCGTCGCGCTGAACCTTCCACCGGCGGTAGTTCCAGAGCCAGTCGGGAGGACGCTCCCGGATCAGCGATTCCACCGCGGCCGTGTAGCGCTCGATCAGCGCGCCTGGCGCGAGTTCCTCGCCCGCCCTGGACAGCGGCACGAAGCTGACCCGGTACCGGCCCCGGGACTGGCGCCGCATCGCCAGGTACCAGACCGGCAGGCCCGCGCTCCGCGCGATCGCCTCCGGGCCGATGAAGAATGCCGTGTCGAGGCCCATAAACTGGGTGAAGTAGCGGACGCCAGACGACGTCGGCGCCTGATCAGTCACCATCGCGACGATGCGCGCCGGTCCGCGGTATCGCAGCACGCGCATCAGGAGCTTGCGGGCCGTGATCATCTCGGCGCCGAAGCGCGAGCGGATGGTCATCATCAGGCGGTCGCCGAAGCGGCCCTTCAGCGGCTTGTACGTCGCGTGAACGGGATGGCCCATGGCGATGGACAGCTTGAGCAGGGTCCATTCCCAGTTGCAGTTGTGCGAGGTCACGACGATGATCGACTGCCCCCCATCCATAGCCGAGCGTGCCGCCTCCGCGCCTTCGAAGGTCACGCGGCGCTCGAGCTCGTCGGGCTTCATCGTCACGGCCTTCATGATCTCGACCGACACGTCGGCGAAATTCCGGTAGAAAGCACGCCGCGTGGTTTTCACCCATTCGGCATCGCGGTCCGGAAAGCAGGCCGATAGCTGCATGTCGATGATCCAGTTGCGATGCCGGATCACGTGTTCGAGCAGCCAGGCGAGGAATGTCGCGATGCCGTACCAAAGCGGCAGCGGCAGCGACGACAGCAGGCGCAGCCAGAGCGGAAACCGCCTGAGCGGCTGGCGATGCTCGAGGTCGGCTTGCCGCCGCCGGAACCGCTGGTGTCGGACCTTCTGGATCTGAGCCGGTAACCGCATTCGCGGCGCAGCTTACCGGAACCACGGTGCTGAAGGCACCGCGGTTCCCGATGCGTCGCCGGATCGGGCGTCAATCCAGGTCAGTCAGTCCGAGGACGTTGGCGATCTCGCGCCAGGACACGAGCTTGAAGTTCTGGTGCTCGCCGGCCGGCAGGTTGCTGCCGTCCTGGACAACCAGCAGACCGTCCGGAAAACGTGATCCGAGCGGCTGGCTGGTCAGCGCGAGACCATCGGTCTCGGAAACGCCGTCGATCCCGCGCGCCGGGTCATCCACGATCTGAAACTGACCGATGAAGGCGTTGTCGCCTTCGCGACGATAGACGGCATAGCTGCTGGCTCCCTGATTCGACAGGACGATAAAGCCCCGGCCGTCACGCGCTTGCCAGATCGCCACGCCCTCGATGTCTGCAACAAGGCCGCTGGCGCCGTCCACGCGGTCGATTTCGCGACGCTCGTCGCCGCCGTCAGCGCTCGCCCGGTACTTCCAGAATCCGCCGTCCTCTTCCGCCACGTACAGCGCACCCGTTTCGTCGTCGGCAACGCAACCTTCGGCCTGCGAGCCGACGGCGAACACGCGCACTTGTTCAACGACGATGTCGCCTCGATCGGCGCGAACGCGCCACTGTCGGAATCGGCCGTCGCCCGAATTGTTGACGAACACGTAGTGCTGGCCGTCAGGACGCGCGTACAGGCAGAGCCCGTAAGGATCGGCGAATCCGGTCGGCACCGGCTTGCGCGCCTGGGCAAGGCGTCCGGTTTCTGGGTCGAGCAGGTAGAACGCGATCGAACGATTGCTGCGGTTGCTTGCCGCGACCAGTGCCATCGCACGGCCGTTGAAGACGAAGCCATCGCGAATGTCCACGTTGTTCATGCGCCCGTCAGGTAGTGTCTGCAGCAGACGCCCGTCGAGGTCATAGACGTTGAGACCGCGCTGCTTGTCGGTCCCGATGACGAGGCTCTTCGACGGGTCCCGCGGATGAACCCAGATGGCCGGATCGTCAGCGGCGTCGTTCGCGCTCGAGACCGGCTCGGTTTCGGCGACCGGCCTGACCGCGGGTAGATCCGGTCTCGCTAAGCGCGATTCCACCGGCACAACCGTCGTTTGCGCACAACCGGTGATGGCCGCGATCGCCAAGCAAAACCAAACTCGTTTCAGCATCGGATTGCTCCGGGAAATGCGTCATCTTGCAGAAATCGGATGACGCGCAAGTGACAGTTGCCGCCAATCGCGCGACAATCGGCGAATCCGATGCGGACGATAACGATGACCGGCAGGCTCGAGCAACTGGGCCATTACATCGGCGGGCGACACGTCCCGGGTGCCGCTGGCCGCTCGTCGCCCGTATTCAATCCCGCGCTTGGCATCGCGACGACCGAAGTCTCGCTCGCATCGGCCGACGAAACCCGCGCCGCCATTGCCGCGGCACGGGCCGCACTGCCCGAATGGTCGGAGACGCCGGCGCTGCGCCGCGCCCGCGTACTGTTCCGCTTCCGCGAGCTCATCGAGCGCCATGCCGACGAGCTGGCGGCGATCCTGACGCGCGAGCATGGCAAGGTGCTCGCGGATGCGCGCGGCGAGGTGACGCGGGGTCTCGAGATCGTCGAGTTCGCCTGCGGCATTCCGCAACTCCTGAAGGGTGAATACAGCGACACGGTGGGCCGCGGCATCGACAGCTGGTCGTTGCGCCTGCCCGTCGGCGTCTGCGCGGGCATTACGCCGTTCAACTTCCCGGCGATGGTGCCGATGTGGATGTTTCCGATTGCAGTCGCCTGCGGCAATACCTTCGTACTGAAACCTTCCGAGAAGGACCCGGGTTGCCCGATGCGCCTTGCGGAACTCCTGACGGAGGCCGGAGCGCCCGCCGGCGTCCTGAACGTCGTCAACGGCGACCGGGAGGCCGTCGACACGATTCTTTCAGATTCAAGCGTCGATGCCGTCAGCTTCGTCGGCTCGACGCCGATCGCCGAACACGTTTTTCGCACCGGTTCCAATCACGGCAAGCGCGTGCAGGCACTCGGCGGCGCCAAGAATCACATGGTCGTCCTGCCGGACGCGGATCCCGCGGGCGCCGCTCACGCCCTCGCCGGCGCTGCGTATGGCTCGGCCGGCGAGCGCTGCATGGCGATTTCGGTAGCCGTTGCCGTCGGCGACGCCGGCGACCGCCTGATCGAGGCGCTGAAGCCCGAGCTTGCGGCGATCCGCGTTCTGCCGGGCACGGCGGAAGGCGCGGACATGGGGCCGCTCGTGACGCGCGAGCACCTCGAGCGGGTCCTGGGCTACGTGGAAACGGGCGTCAAGGAAGGCGCCAAGCTCGTCGTGGACGGGCGCAAGCACCAGGTCGCGGGCCACGAGCGCGGGTTCTTCATGGGGCCGGTGCTGTTCGATCGCGTGACCGAAGAGATGCGCATTTACCGCGAGGAAATCTTCGGGCCGGTGCTCGTCGTGCTACGCGTCGCAAGCCTCGACGAGGCACTCTTGCTGATCGAGCGCCACGAATACGGCAATGGCACGGCGATCTTCACGCGGGACGGCGGCGCCGCGCGCGAATTCTGCCGGCGCGTCGCCGCGGGCATGGTCGGCATCAACGTGCCGATTCCGGTGCCAATGGCATTCCATAGTTTCGGCGGCTGGAAGCGCTCGCTGTTCGGGCCGCTGCACATGCACGGACCGGACGGGGTGCGGTTCTACACGCGGCTCAAGACCGTCACCGCGCGCTGGCCGGAGGGATCGAAAGGCGCCGAGTTCACGATGCCGACGATGAAGTAGCCGCCGTGCACGGCCTGATGATGCATGCGCCGCTCACGATCACCTCGATCATGCGGCATGCGGACCGGATCAATGGCGCGCGCGAAGTCGTTTCGGTTACGGCGGAGCATCCGCGCCACCGTTGTACGCTCGCTGATGTCTTCCGCCGCGCCAGACAGCTCGCCAATGCGCTGACCAAGGCCGGCGTGCGGCCCGGCAATCGCATCGCGACGCTCGCCTGGAACGACTATCGGCATCTCGAGCTGTACTACGCCGTGTCCTGCATGGGCGCGGTCCTGCACACGCTGAATCCCCGCCTGTTCCCCGAACAGATCGCCTACATCGCGAACCACGCGGGCGATCGGATGCTATTTGTCGACCTGACGCTCGTGCCGCTCGTCGAAAAGCTGCGCCCGGCCCTCAAGACGATCGAGCGCGTCATCGTCCTCGGCAACGAGTCTTACGAGCCGTTCATCGCCGGCGAATCCGACCGCTTCGACTGGCCCGAGCTCGACGAGCGGACGGCGAGTGCGCTCTGCTACACCTCGGGCACGACGGGCAACCCGAAAGGCGTGCTCTACGATCACCGCTCGACGGTGCTGCACAGCTACGGCTCGGCGCTCTCCGACACCATGGGTTTCGGGCGGCGCGACAGCGTGCTCACGGTCGTGCCGATGTTTCATGCCAACGCCTGGGGGCTGCCCTACAGCGTGCCGATGGTCGGCGCGCAATTCGTGTTCCCTGGCCCGAAGATGGGTGACGGCGCAACGCTTGCCGCGCTCATCAACGAGGAGCGGGTCACGCTCGCGGCCGGCGTGCCGACCGTGTGGCAGCTTCTTCTCAACCACACGCGCGAGCACGACATTTCGCTCGATTCGCTCGAGCAGGTGCTGGTCGGCGGATCGGCCTGCCCGCTTTCGATCATGAACGAGTTCCGCGACCGCCACGGCGTCTGGACGATTCACGCCTGGGGCATGACCGAAATGAGCCCGCTCGGAACCACCAATTCAAAGCCTGCGGATTACGCGAAGCTGACCGCCAGCGAGCAGGACGCGTTCCGTGTGCGCCAGGGCCGGCCGGTTTACGGCGTCGAGATGAAGATCGAGGACGACGCCGGGCGCGAACTGCCCTGGGACGGCAAGTCCTCCGGCATGCTGAAAGTGCGCGGGCCGTGGGTCTGCAGCGATTACTACGAGCTCGGGGAGAAAAGCGCCGCGCACGAAGCAGACGGCTGGTTTGCAACCGGCGATGTTGCCAACATCCGCCCGGACGGGACGCTGCAAATCACGGATCGCGCCAAGGACGTGATCAAGTCCGGAGGCGAGTGGATCAGTTCGATCGATCTCGAATGCGTCGCCGCCGGCCACCCGAAAGTCCTGCAGGCGGCGGTGATCGGCGTGCCGCATCCGAAGTGGGACGAACGGCCGCTGCTCGTCGTCGTCCCGCGGCCGGGCGAGCAGCCGACGCGCGAAGAGCTCCTGACATGGCTCGCTGGCCGGGTGGCGAAATGGTGGATCCCGGACGACGTTGCCTTCGTAGACAGAATCCCGCTGACCGCGACCGGAAAGATTTCAAAGGTGGACCTGCGCCGCCAGTTCAGCGGCTTCCGCTTCGAGCGAGGAAGCGCATCACGCCCTTGAATGCGAGATAGATGACGGTCGCGAAGAGCAGGTACGCGGCGATGCCCAGGCTGTCGAACGGGCCGCCGGTGCTGCCACCCATTTGCTGGGCCATCTGGCCCATCATCTGGCCGAACTCTCCCATCGCCGTCATCGCCTCCTGCTGCGCCTGGTGCTGCTCGTAGAGGGGCCAGAACCCGTAGACCGTGAACAGGAGCAGAACCGCGAAAGCGAGCGGCGCGAACTTGTGCTTCCAGAAATACGGGATGGCGATCGTCGCCGTGGCGAGCAGGACCAGCAATGTACCCTGGCCGCTGCTGCCGCCCAATGTCGCGCGCGCGAGGTCCCCGCTCAACAGGTCGGCGAGCGTGATGGAGACATCGATGAAGCCGCCGGTCGAAATGAGGCTGACGAAGAGCGCCAGGATCAGGAAAATGCCGTAGGCGATTGCCACGTCCTTGCCGACGTTCTCGAAAATCGCCTTGGCGTACTTGCTGCCCTCGCCGGTCATCGCCGCGAGCTTCTCTTTCGCGAGATCCGCCTCATTGACGGGCGTGAGGCCGGCCAGCCTGCCGTCCGCCGTCGCGATGTCGACCGTCATGTTCGCGGCTGGTGCCGTCGCGCCCTGCCAGTGATTGATGTCGAAGTCGTAACGCTGCGAGCCCGCGGTGACCACCCCCTTGTCACCACTCCACATGATGATCGTTCCACGCATTGCTGATCCCCCTGTCGAAATCGTCGTTATTGGCTGTCGGCGGTCCGGGCCGCCTGCGGGCATTTAACCCTCCCGTCCCGGGTCTGGCAAGAAGCCGTAATGCAGGGCGAGACAGACCAGGAGCTGCCACGCGGCATGGCCCACCATCACGTTCGCGTCGAACGCGAGCTCGAGCTCGAACGCGGCGCCGCCTGCCGCACCGGCCGCGAGCGTGAGCGGAATCAGTTTCCACGAGAAAGACTTCGGCGCCAGCGCGACCACGGCGAGGCCGGCCAGCAGCGCTGCGCCGCACCCGCTCAGGAGGAATGGCGTGATCGTGACATGGCTCAATGGCCCGTCCACGACAAACCGGACCGCAAGGTAGTAGATGACGGCACTGGCAATACACATCAGCACGACGCGCACGGCCCGGCGCTCTGATACGGCAACGTACGGCGCCATGACCAGGGCACCGAAGATAATGCCGACCAGGTGAAATCCCGCATTGGCCTGCGACAGAAGCTCATCGAATGCGTCGCTGTGTTGCATCAGGAGGCTCAGCAACCAGTACGAGCTCGCCGAAACGACGGCGAGCGCGAGCTTGCCCGGCAGGGTCAGTATCTGAAATTTGTGCGTCACGGCCAAAATGCGCCGATGCGCTCGATCACCCAGTACTTGGCGATGGTGCCGGTGGAGGGACTTGAACCCCCGACCTCTCGCTTACGAAGCGACTGCTCTACCAACTGAGCTACACCGGCAGCGGGGGCGCGAAGTATAGGCAAGGCTCGGGCGGCAGGCAACGCGGCCTTCAGCGCGGCCGTCGCACCCGGATCACGACTTCCACTGAGACCGACTCCGTGCCGGGCGGCAGTAGCGGCAGGCGCGAGAATTCGACTGCGCCGGGCGGGACGTCGATCAGCTCGCCGGTGTCCTCCACGTGGAAGTGATGGTGCGGCGCTGTGTTCGAGTCGAAGAGCCCGCGCTCCGCATCCACCTGCAAGGACTTCACGAGGCCCTTCGCGGCGAACAGATTGAGCGTGTTGTAGACGGTTGCCTTGGAAACCTGCGTCCCGCCCTCGGCCAGCGCCTGGATGACCTGTTCCGCCGTCAAGTGCTGGTCACGCGCAAACAGCAGTTCCGCAACGAGCATGCGCTGGGTTGTCGGCTGGATGCCGTGCTCGGACAGCAGGGCGTGGATTCGCTTGCGATCCGCGCGCGCCGGCAATTCGGAAAGGCCCATGGGGCGCGAATATACGCTTCGGCGGAAATCCGCTCAAACACGGCGCAATTGCGCCGGGGAGCCTGCCGAGCGGCCCGCTAGCCTCACCGCATGGTTGACAGAATCACCGGCTCGCGCGGCCATACCCTGGTGGAACTGCTCGTGATGTTCGGGATCGTCGCCGTCATATCGGCTGCCGCGGTGCCGACATTCTCGAACTTGCTGCTGGACAGTCGCATGAATGCAGCAGTTACGACCTCGCTGCACGCCGTCAATCTCGCGCGCCAGTTCTCGGCGACCCGCGGCGAAATTATCCGGCTCTGCGGCAGCGACGATCAACAGGCGTGCTCCGGCCGCGAAGACTGGACGAGTGGCCTGCTTCTCAGCGACGACGGCGAAGCGCTTCGCCGCAGCCTGCCCCTTGCCGGCGGCAGCGGCGTGCCGCGGGTCCGCTCGAACCGCGCGACGGTCATGTTCGCTGGCGGATCGGGCTTCGCGAGCCCCGCAACCGTCACTGTGTGCGACCGGCGCGGCGCCCGCGCCGCCCGCGCCGTGATCATCAGCCGTAGCGGCCGACCGCGCGTTAGCAGTCGTGACGCATCTGAAAGGCCGCTCACATGCTGAACGCCGGACACGCGCAAGGATTCACTCTGATCGAGGTCCTGGTCGCGCTAGCGCTCATGCTCGCCGGACTGGCCGGGGCCGGTCTCGTGCTTCTGCAAGGCGTCCAGTACGAACGCGAATCATCCAATCGGCGGGCCGCAATCCGCCTGGCAGGGTCGCTCGCCGAGGAGCTGCGTGCGCTCAACCGCAACGACGGCATTCCGCTCGCCGCCGATGCGCCTGCAATTCTCGCCTGGTACTCCGCCGTGCAAGCGGCGCTCCCGACCGGCAGCCTCGCGCGGGTCGAAGCCGGCGACACCATTCCCGTGAGCTACACGATCTCGATCGAGTGGCCCGTCGCCGGCGTCGGCATGCAACGGCTCACCTTGCCGGTGACGACGCCATGAATCGCTCGTCGGGCCTGACGCTCGTGGAAGTTCTGATCGCGATGCTGCTCGTGTTGCTGGTAATCGCGGGGTCGACCGCATTCGTCGCCCGCGGACGCGCCGCGCACCGCACCGGTGAATCCCTGGCGCAACTCGAGGAAGCATTGGATGCGGCATTCACGGTGCTGGTCGACGAAATCCGCCTGGCGGGATATCTGGGCCTGGCACCGCCGGCAAGCGCCGTGGGAGGCGCCACGGCGCTGGGGACCACGGAGCAGCCGGCTCTCGCAGTCGCGGGCTCATGCGGCGACTCGCTCGCGCATGATCTTGCGTCGCCATTGTCGGTCGCGGACGGCGCCTACGAGGCGGGACCGGGGATCTCCGTCCGTTGCCGCGCGGCCCCCGGAGGACGACACGTGCCGCACGCCGACATGCTCGTCGTGCGCCACGCGGCGCCGGACGCCGCGCATCCACAAGCAGGCCGGCTGCAACTGGAGACAAATTTGAGGACAGCGGCGCTATCCGCGAGCGGGCTCGGCAGTCTGGGCGCGGACGCGCGCTGGCACGATCTCGAGGTCGGTGTCTACTACGTCAGTGCGGATTCGACCGGACGCAGCGGCTGGCCATCGCTGCGGCGCAAGCGACTGGTCGGCGGTACACGGCCCGCATTCCAGGACGAAGAACTCGTCGGCGGCATCGCGGACATGCAGTTCGAAATTGGCCTGGACGACCCGGCCGATGCCGATACCGCGGTGGACCGTTGGATCCGCCCCGGGGATCCGCCACTCGGTAGCGCGGTGCGAGCGCTGAAGCTGGAGCTCGAGGCGCGGAGCGACGTTCCTGAGCGGTCCCAGCCGGAGATGAGCCGCCGCAAGCGGGTCTCGCGCGTCATTGAACTTCGCAATCACGGGGCGCTGCCGTGAAGTGCACGAATCGCGGGTCGGCGCTCGTCGTCACCCTCGTGCTGCTGTCCGGACTCGGGGCACTCGCGCTTGCCGCGGCTGCCGCGGCGATGGCTGCCCTCGCCCTAGCCGGTCACCAGCAGATGGCCCAAAACGCGTTCGAGGCGGCCGAATCGGGCATCGTGCATGCTCTGGCGCAGGCTTCAAGAGCGCGCCGCGCAGGCGCGAACGCCGCGACGATTCGTCCCGACGACGCGACGGCCGCCGCGGATTTCCGGACGGAAACGCGCGAAGCGATCGGGGCCGGCGCAATGCCGACCGGATTCAGCGTGGGCGAAAACGCCGGCACGTTCACCGCCAGGCACTTCTTCATCACTGCCGACGGCCAGTCCGGTCGCGGCGCCAAGGTTCGACTCGAGCAGGGCTTCTATTTCGTGGTGCCCAATTGAGGCGCGCACTCGCCACGCTGATCGGCGTCATCGCATCGCTCGCATGCCACGGAGATGCGGACGAGGCCTGGGTACTGCGCGCCGCCCTGCCGGCAGAAGTCCGGCCATTGCTCGGATTGATTGTCGACACCTCCGACGCGGCAGCCCGCGTGATCAATGTCGACGAACCTTATGATGCACTGCGCGACTACAGTGCCGCACTGCCAGCGGCGCTTCGCTGCGAATCCGGCCGTGTTTACTGGCGCCGCGGTGCCGGCCCGCCGCCGGATTGCACGAAACAGTCGGGACTCGCGCTCGCGCCGCCGGGCCCGGCGAACGGGCTGCAATGCGAAGCGGCGCGCGTCCCACTCGAACGCCATGGATTCTTCATTGCATCGCGGGCTGCGCAATGGCGCGCGAGCGGCAGTTACTGGTCAGCGCCGAAGCCGGGTAGCGCGGCGGCTGTCGAATGCCGCGCCGATCGCGGCCGGCATGGCGCGACATCGGGAGCCTGGTACGCCAGCGATGGCCCGGAGGGACCGTGGCGCAACAGTGCCGTCGAGGAGATCGCCTGGGACCGGTCCCCGCACGCGGATCCCTACGTTTTCTTTGCAGGAAACTACCTCAATTACCTGAATTCGGTGCGCGCGCCCGTGGAGCGTTCGATCGCGGAAGTGACCTTGCGGTCACTGGCATCCGCGCTCGCCGCCACGGAGGAACTCGAAGTAGCGCTGATTCGCGTCGACCCCGATGGGCCGGAAGGCGGCTATGTGGCCCGCGCGCCGGTCGCGAGCGCGCTCGCAGCGGCCGACCTGCAAGTCTTTGCTGCCGAGCCGCCCTCGGGAAGCGCGCCACTGGCCGAGACCCTGGCTGAAGCCGCGGCCTGGTTGTCTGGCGGCTCGATTCGTTTCGGAACCGATCCGCGCGCGGACGGTACCGCCTCGGATCCGGCAGCACCCGGAAAATATCGCTCGCCTTTTGACCATGCCTGCCGGCCGGTATCGCTTGCACTCGTGACGGCCGGGGAGTCTTCGGATGATGAGCTCGCCGCGATCGCCGCCGGCACATTGCCGCGATTCGATGAGTTGACTGGCGGTTGCGGCGCGAATTGCCTGGGCGCGCTCGAGCAGTGGATCGAAACCGCGGACCTGCGTGATGACCTTGCCGGCGCGCAAGCCGCGCGGGTGGCCTGGATCGCGCCCGCGCCGGCCCCTCCCGCACTCCCCGGCGCGGTCGCGTCACTTGCCGATCCGCTCGCCTTCATCAACCTGATCGCGCGCACTTTCCAGCATGACGCTGCGGTTCCAGCACTGCCCCAGCTTTCGGCTGCAGGGATGGTGCTGCTCGACGAAGAGTCACGTGAACCCGGAATCGTCTTTGGACTGACCGCGCCGCTCCTGAAGCAACGCTGGCCTGGCAATCTTTTCCGCTACGAACTGCGCGCACCGGGCTCGCCGCTGGCGCCGCCCACGATCGTCGATCGCGACGGCCAGCCGGCCATTGAGCCGGCGACCGGCCTGCCGAGGGCGAGTTCGCGGAGCCTCTGGAGCGATGCGCCCGATGCAAACCTGCTCGCCGGAGGCGCAGCGGGCAGACTGCCGGTCGCCGACGCCCGACGCATACATTCTCATGTTGCCGGTAGCCGAATCCTCGATCCGGCGAATCGCCTGGCGCCGGGCAATGTGCGCTTCGACCGGGAAACGGTCGGACTCGCTGCGACCGACCCGGAATCGCTCGAGGATGTCCTTGCCTGGCCCGCCGCGCTGCGGACGCTCGGCGATCCCGGCGCCCATTCGCCGGTCGTCGTCCACTATCCGGAAACCGGCCGCCAGCTCGTCTTTGCGGCCACGCACGACGGCTTGCTGCAAGCCTTCGACGCCGAAAGCGGCGTCGAGCACTGGGCGTGGATGCCCCAGGAATTGTTGCCACGTGTCCCGGAATTGATGCGCGACGAGCCGACCACCGTGCGGCGGCACGGGATCGATGGTCCCCTCGTCCTGCATCGGCATGACCCCGATGGCGACGGACGCATTGATGCCGGCACGGGCGAGCACCTGTGGCTGTTGTTCGGACTCGGCCGCGGCGGTTACCGGTACTACGCGCTCGACATTTCATCCGCCGAAAGCCCGGCGCTGCTCTGGACGATCGAATTGCCCGGCGGCGCGGCAGTCGAGAGCCGCGCCGAGCCGGTCGTGACGCGGCTCGCAATCGAAGGTTCGGCGCAGAGCGGCGAAGACTGGGTCGTCCTGCTCGCAGGCGGCTACGACCGCCGGTTCGATGCGATCGATGCCACGGGCGCCGGCGCGGGCAACTCATTGCACGTATTCGATGCGGTCACGGGCCGGCTGCTCTGGTCGGGCGGCGAGGATGACGAACACGATCTCCGCATCCCCGGACTCGTGAGCCTCCCCTCGGCGCCGCGCGCGCTCGATCTCGACGGCGACGGTTACCTCGATCGCGCCTATCTGGCGGACGTGACCGGCGGACTGTGGCGGATTGATTTTACCAGCGGACACCCGGCCAGCGAGGTCGCGGAGGCCCGGTTGCTCGCTCGCCTCGGTACCGGCGCGCACCGCTTCTACGCCACCCCCGATGTTTCCGCGGCCCGCATCGGCGACGACAACCTGATCGCGATCGCAATGGGTTCCGGCTGGCTCGCGAGGCCGCGCGACACATCGGTCGTGGATCGCATCTACGCGATCTTCGATCGCGACCTCTCCGGAGAGACGAGCGTGCTCTCCGAACCGGATCTCCACGATGCGACGGAATCCGTTGGTGCCATGCCCTTGGCGGCGGCGGGCTGGTTCGCGCGTCTCGGGAAACACGGGCAAGGCGAAAAGGTCGTCGGCCCGACGGTCACTTTCGATCATGCGCTCAGGTTCCAGACGTATCAGCCGCTGACGAATGAAGATTCAGAACCCTGCGGGCCGCCGCGCACAATCCTTCGCATCCTTGCGCTCGACGTGCGCAGCGGCCTCCCGCGCGCGACGGCGAGCGAGTCCGAAGAAGAAGACCCCGAAGAAATCGCCGGCTCCGGCCTGCCGGTCGGGCTGCGCTTCGGATTTCCCGACCGCTGGGAGGAAACCTGCACTGGCTGCCGGCCGCGCCCCTTCGGCGCAGCGGGCGCTATGACTTTCGACACCGGCTACGCCGGCGATCCGGTCAAGACCTCATGGCGCAAGCTGAACCCGCCTCCGGCTTCACCCTGATCGAAGTGGTGATCGCGCTCGCGATCGTCGCGATCACGACGACGATCGCCGCTGCCTCGTACCGTGGCCATGTCGTGCGCAGTCATCGCGTTGAAGCCGTCCAGGCGCTCCTGCTCGCCGCCGCGGAGCAGGAGAAATTCCATCTCTCTCACGGCCATTACGGCAATCGCCTCGACGCGACTGCCGGCGAAGATCCGCCGGGCCTGCCGGTTGCTTCACGCACACCCGGCGGTCATTACGCGCTAGCGGTCGAAACGGCAAGCGCATCGGAGTATCGCGTCGTGGCGACCGCGACGAGTGATCGCGCCGACCCGATGTGCCGAAGCCTTTCGATCGACGAGAGCGGCAGGCGCACCGCAAGGGATTCCCGCGGCGGCGACAGCGTCACGCGGTGCTGGTAACGGTGGCTAGCGTCGCGCCGGATCGGACCTGGCGATCTGACGCAGCGCCTGCGGCAATCCGAAGACCACGTTCTCTTCGCGCCCGACGACCTCGACGGCTTCCATGCCGCCCCATTTCCGCAGCCGCTCGACCACTTCCTGCACGAGCGATTCCGGCGCGGAAGCGCCCGCCGTGACCCCCACCGCGCGCTTGCCTTCGAACCACTCGCGCTTCAGGTCATCCGCGCCGTCCACCAGGTAACCGGGGATGCCGCGGGTCGTCGCGATTTCGCGCAGGCGATTGGAATTCGAGCTCGACCGCGATCCCACCACGACGATCACGTCGCACTGCGCGACGAGTTGCTTGACGGCATCCTGGCGGTTCTGCGTCGCGTAGCAGATGTCTTCCTTGCGCGGCGTCGCGAGCGCGGGAAAGCGCGCGCGGAGCGCGGTCATGACCTTCGCCGTGTCGTCGACCGAGAGCGTCGTCTGCGTCACGACGGCGAGCCGTTCCGGATCGCGCACGGAAATCTTTTCGGCGTCAGCGACGGTCTCGACCAGGTGAATGTGCCCGCCATGCGCCGTGTCAAATCGCCCCATCGTGCCCTCGACTTCCGGATGCCCGGCATGGCCGATCAGGATCACGTCGAGTCCCTCGCGCGCGTACTTGCCGACTTCCATGTGGACCTTCGTGACGAGCGGGCAGGTCGCGTCGAACACCGCAAGCCCGCGCCGCGCCGCCTCCTGCTCGACCGCGCTCGGCACGCCGTGGGCGCTGAAAATCACCGTTGCGCCGTCCGGCACCGCATCCAGCTCGTCGACGAACACGGCGCCGAGAGCCCGCAGCCGATCCACCACGAAGCGGTTGTGCACGACCTCGTGCCGCACGTAGATCGGCGCGCCGAAGAGTTCGAGCGCCCGTTCCACGATGTCGATCGCGCGATCGACGCCCGCGCAGAACCCCCGCGGATTCGCGAGCAACACCTTCATTGCGCTTCCGCCCTGCTCCGCCGGCTCTGCATCAGCGCGTCGATGACGAGCATGATTGCGCCGGTCGAGATGGCAATGTCCGCGACATTGAATGCCGGAAAGTAGGCCCCTCCGAGATGGAAGTGCAGGAAATCGACGACATAGCCGTCCGTGAAACGGTCATAGGCATTGCCGAGGGCGCCGCCGAGGATCAGCGCGAGGCCGATGCTCAACCAGTAGTGGCCGCGGGCCGGGAGCGTCCGCAGCCACCACACGATCGCGACTCCGATCACCGCGGCGAGCCCGAGGAAAAACCAGCGTTGCCAGCCGCCCGCCTGCGCGAGCAGCCCGAACGCGGCACCTTCGTTGTGCATGCGGGTTATGTCGAGCACGGGCCCGACGGGCAGGATCTCGAACAGCGCGAACTGGCCGACGATGTACCACTTGGCGAGCTGGTCGAGCGTGACCACGATGGCCGACAGCCAGAGCCAGATGAGGGCGGTCTTTCCCTGGATCACGGGTCGGGTCATGCGTAGCGCCTCGTTTCGCCATTCCCGTCGAGATTGGTCACGCAGCGCGAGCAGATCTCCGGATGACGCGGATCCTGGCCGACGTCTTCGCGCCGGTGCCAGCAACGCGCGCATTTCGGCGATTGCTGCACTGCCACCGAGATCCAGGCGCCGGTTTTCGCCACCGATTCGGCGGCAACGGCCGCCGCGGGCCGCTCGGCGGCCAGCCGGAGCCTCGCCTGCGAAGTGATCAACACGAAGCGCAGCTCGTCGCCGATGACGGCCATGCGACGATGCTGCGCTTCGTCGAGATAGACGTCCACTGCCGCTTCGAGCGGCGCGCCGAGTTCTCCCGCGGCACGGAGCCGCTCAAGCTCGCGTGCGACGTCGGTCTTGAGCGCGATCACCGCGTCCCAGTCCACCGGACCCTCCGCCGCCACCGCGGGCAGCTCCCACCAGGTCGCGAAAAGGACAGATCCCTCGCGCTGGCCCGGCAGGTACTTCCAGATCTCCTCCGTTGTGAACGACAGGATTGGCGCCAGCCAGCGGACCATCGCCTCGGCGATGTGATACATCGCCGTCTGCGCGGAGCGGCGCGCTTCGCTCTTCGCCGGTGTCGTGTAGAGCCGGTCCTTCAGGATGTCGAGCCAGAACGAGCCCAATTCCACGACGCAGAAGTTGTGCACCATCTGGTAGATAGAATGAAACTCGTAGTTCCGGTAGGCCTCGATGACTTCCGCCTGCACGCGTGCCGCGCGCGCCAGCGCCCAGCGGTCGAGATCGACGAGCCGCCCGGCCGGCAGCGCATCGCGCGCAGGATCGAAACCCGCGAGATTGCCGAGCAGGAATCGCAGGGTATTGCGCATCCGCCGGTAGCTGTCCGACATGCGCTGCAGGATCTCGTCGGAAACGTTGATCTCGCCGCTGTAGTCGGTCGCCGCCACCCAGAGCCTCAAGACGTCGGCGCCGAGTGTTTGAACGACCTTCTGCGGTGCGACCACGTTGCCGAGCGACTTCGACATCTTTCGGCCCTTCTCGTCGACCGTGAATCCGTGCGTGAGCACCTGCCGGTATGGCGCCACGCCGCGGCCCGCGACGGACGCGAGGAGCGAACTGTGGAACCAGCCGCGGTGCTGGTCCGAGCCCTCGAGATAGAGGTCGACCGGGAACGGGATGACATCGGGTCGGAGCGCAGGCAGGCAATGGTGGACGACGCCGGAGTCGAGCCAGACGTCCATCACGTCCTCGCACTTCTCGTACACGAGCGCCTCGTCGCCCAGCAGGTGCCGCGGATTCAAGGCGAACCAGGCCTCGATGCCGCCCTGCGCCACGAGGTCCGCCACGCGCTCCAGCAGCTCCGGCGTCTGCGGATGCGGTTCCCCCGTTTCCTTGTGCACGAACATCGCGAGCGGCACGCCCCAGGCGCGCTGGCGCGAGATACACCAGTCCGGCCGCGTCTCGATCATGCTGGTGATGCGCTGCTCGCCCCAGCCCGGAATCCAATGCACCTTCCGGATCGCAGCGAGCGCATCGCGGCGCAGCCCCTGCTTCTCCATGCTCAGGAACCACTGCGGCGTCGCGCGGAAGATCACCGGCGACTTGTGGCGCCAGCAATGCGGGTAGCTGTGGCGGTACGACTCGTAGTGGATGAGTCGTCCGGCCTGTTGTAGCGTCTCGACGATTTTCGCGTTGGCATCGAAGACCGATAGCCCTTCGAAGAGCGGTGTCCCTGGAACGAATCGCCCGTCGCCGTCGACCGGATTGTCGATGGGAAGCCCGTAGCGGCGACCCATTTCGTAGTCGTCCGCGCCGTGACCTGGGGCGGTGTGTACGGCGCCGGTGCCGGTGTCGAGCGTCACGTGCTCGCCGAGGATGACGGGTACTTCGCGCTCATAGAACGGGTGCTCGAGACGAAGCCCCTCGAGCGCCTGGCCGGTCGTCTTGCCGAGCACGCGGCGCGCGGTCGCGCCGATGCGGCTGCCGACGGCATCGAGCAGCGCCTCGGCAATGACCATGCGCTCGGAGCCGCCGGGCCGGTCGAACTCGACGAGCACATAGTCGTACAGCGGATGCAGGCAGACCGCCTGGTTCGCCGGGAGGGTCCAGGGCGTCGTGGTCCAGATCACGACCGAAGCCTCGGCGAGATCCTTGCCCGTGAGCCCGAAGCGGCGCGCCGCATCGAGCGGGTCCACGACGGAGAAGCGCACGTCCACCGCCGGCGAATTGCGGTCCTCGTATTCGACTTCGGCTTCCGCGAGCGAGGAGCGGCAGTCGAGACACCAGTGCACCGGCTTGAAGCCGCGCACCAGGTGGCACCGGCGGATGATCGCGGCGAATGCGCGGAGCTGCTCTGCCTCGTAGCGCGAAGCCATCGTAAGGTACGGATCGTTCCAGTCGCCGACCACGCCGAGGCGCTGGAAATCGACCCGCTGCACGTCAACCTGGCTCGCCGCGAACTCGCGGCAGGCTTTCCGGAAGGCGTCGGCATCCAGTTTCTGGCCCACACGGCCGTACTTCTTTTCGATCTGCTGTTCGATCGGCAGGCCATGACAGTCCCAGCCGGGCACGTACGGCGAGTCGTATCCGTCGAGCGTCCGCGATTTGACGATGATGTCCTTGAGGATCTTGTTGACCGCGTGGCCGATGTGGATCATCCCGTTCGCGTACGGCGGGCCATCGAGCAGCACGAACTTCGGCCGGCCGGCAGCGCGGCGGCGAAGCTCCATATAAATGTCATCCCCGAGCCACCGGGCGACCATCTCCGGCTCGCGGCGTGCCAGGTCCGCTTTCATCGGAAAGTCGGTGTTCGGCAGGTTGAGGGTCTGCTTGTAGTCCACGCGCGCTTCCTCAGGCGTCCAGCAACTGGCGAGCGAGGCGCGCATCGTCGTGCATCTGGGCCGTCATGCTCTCGAGCTCAGGGTAGTGGATCTCGTCCCGAAGCCGCGCGATGAAATCGATGTCGAGCCGTTCGCGGTACAGCTCACCCTCGAAGTCGAACAAGTGCACTTCAAGCAGCCATTCCCTGCCGCCGACGGTCGGCCGCGTGCCCACCGAGGCGACGCCTGGATGTCGTCTGTGTCCTGCGCCCGAAGCGCGTATGGCAAAAATTCCCGCGAGCGGTGACACCCGGCGATGCAAGCGCAGATTGGCCGTCGGGAATCCGAGACGACGGCCGAGTTTCTGGCCCGTCACGACCCGGCCGCTGATCCGGAAATCGCGGCCGAGGAGCGTTCTTGCCTCATCCAGCCTTCCCGCCGCGAGCGCGTCGCGCACGCGCGTGGAACTCGCCGGACGGCCGCCGACCTCGAAGGGTGGCACTTCGTCCACGGAAAATCCGCGTACCGCGCCTTCGCGGCGAAGTTTCGCCACGTCGCCGCTGCGGCCGCGCCCGAACCGGAATCCTTCGCCGATCACCACCCGCTTCGCTCCCAAGGCCATAACGAGCACGCGCTCAATGAATGAATCCGCATCCCAGCCGCTGAGCTCGGCGCCGAACCGCAGAACCCGCATCTCCGACACGCCGTGCTCAGCAAGCCGCCCGGCCTTGTCCCGCATCCGCATCAACCGGGCCGGCGCATCGGCCGGCGAAAAATACTCCCGCGGATGCGGCTCGAAGCAGACCACGACCGTCGACAGCCCCGACTTTTGGCCGCGCTGCCGCAAAACCGTCAGGATCGCCTGATGACCGAGATGCACGCCGTCGAAATTGCCGATTGCGGCGACGCATCCGCGGTCTGTCTCCCGGCAGGGTTTGAAACCGCGTCGAATCAGCATGGGCCTGCCGGATCGAAGAATCGCCCGGCAATTATAGTGGTTTCAGGTCGCGCGGGCGCGTGCCGGCGAGCCAGAGCGTGCCGAAATACACCGCGGCTCCGCCGGCGACCGACAGGGCGAGCCAGAGTGCCCGGCGCATCGCCGGCCAGTCGGTCCAGACCGACCAGTCGCCCGATATCCACCAGAGAAACGCGGCCATGGCGAGGCTCGCGAGCACGATCCGCGGCAACAGCCGCCGCCATTCTGCGGTGGGTGCGTAAATGCCTTCGCGCCGCAGCCCTCTAAGCAGCAGCGCGGCGTTGACGATCGCCGAAAGGCCCGTGGACAGCGCGAGCAGCACGTGCGGGATGGGAAATCCCGAGAGAAACGCCGGCACGACGACCGCGAGGTTGAAGACCATGTTAATGGAGAGCGCGATCAGGCCCACCTTCACGGGAGTCCTCGTGTCCTGCCGGGCAAAGTAGCCGGGCGCCAGGACTTTCACCAGCGAAAAACCGATGAGCCCGAGCGAATACGCCATAAGCGCGTAACTGCACATCAGCACGTCGCGATCGGTGAACGCCCCGTAGCCAAAAATCGTCGCGATCAACGGTGCGGAAAGGAACAGGAGTCCGATCGCGGCCGGCGTCACGACCGTGATCGTGAGGCGCAGCGCCCAGTCGAGCGTCGCGTTGAATTTCTCCGGCGATTTCTCGGCGTGGTGCGACGAGAGGCCCGGCAGGATGACGGTCGCGAGCGCGATCGAGAAGACTCCCATGGGAAATTCAACCAGTCGATCCGCGCTGTAAAGCCAGGTCACGCTGCCGACCATCAGGAAGGACGCGATGATCGTGTCGAGCAGGAGCGACACCTGTGCGACCGACGAGCCGAAAATGCCGGGCAGCATGAGCCTGGCGATCCGGCGCACGCCCTCGTGCGCGCGGTCCCAGCGCGGTCGCGGCAGCAGCCCGAGCGCGTGCATCGCCGGTAACTGCGCGACGAGCTGCACGACGCCCGCCGCGAACACGCCGATCGCCAGCACGAGCCCGGGTTTCTCGAAGTGCGGCGCGATGACGCCCGCGGTGACGATCATGACGAGATTGAGCAGTGTCTGGTTGAAGGCCGGCACGGCGAACCGGCCATAGCTGTTCAGCACACCGCTGCCGAGCGCGACGAGCGAAATGAAGAACATATAGGGAAACGTGAACCGCAGCATTTCGACCGTGAGGTCGAAGCGGTCGCCGTCCGCGCGAAAGCCCGGCGCGAAGATGAAGGCGAGCACCGGCGCCGCGATCACACCGATGACCGTGATGACGAACAACAGCGCGCCGAAGACCCCCATCACGCGCGCGACGAGGTCGCGGACCTCGGTCTGCGGGCGCTGCACCTTGTACTCGGAGATGACCGGCACGAAGGCCTGGGAGAACGCGCCCTCCGCCGTCAGGCGCCGGAGGAAATTGGGAATCTTGAATGCGACCAGGAACGCGTCCATCAGCGGTCCGGCGCCAAATGAGATCAGGTACACCATGTCCCGAATCACGCCCGTGACCCGGGAAAGGAGCGTCAACAGGCCGACGATCGTCGTGTTGCGGAGGAAACCGTGCGCCATGCGGGCGGCACTATAGCGCGTTGACAATCCGGTCCCGCATCCGGACAATGCGCGCCCTTATGGCCAACACCAAGTCAGCCGAAAAACGGGCCCGCGAGGCGATTGAGAGCCGCGGGCGGAATGTCGCACATCGTTCGAAAGTGCGGAGCGCCGTACGCAAGGTCGTCGAGGCGATTCGCGCCGGCAAGAAGCAGGAAGCGGCGGCTGCGCTCAAGGACGCTTCGCCGGTCATCGATGCAATGGCCCGGAAAGGGATCATTCATCGCAACAAGGCGGCAAGACACAAGAGCCGGCTTGCCAGCCAAGTTAAGGCGATGTCGGCGAAGTAAAAGGGGACGCTTCATCTCAACCGGTCAACGCAACGCTTTGGCGAGGGTTTCGG
>JBBDLI010000016.1:0-31357 GCA_040878925.1 Steroidobacteraceae bacterium
CCGAGGAAATCGCGCTGTCCATGAGCGAGTCCGGCAGGCTGTTGTTATATACAGTCTATCAGAAACCCATCTAAAGCAATAGGTTGCGCAGGCTTTCAGACCTCTTGGCGTCGTTGCTAACCTGCCAACCGATCCGCATCGGCGCCCAGGGCAGAATGGCGGATCGCCGCAATCTCGTCGCGCACAGCCGCGGCTTTCTCGAATTCGAGATTGCGGGCGAGCCGGTACATTTCCTGCTCGAGCTTGCGGATTTGCTGCATCGCCTGCTCCGGCGTGAGACGCACGACTCTCCGACGCGCGGCCTCGCCCGGCCCCGCCGTCCGTGCGCCTTCCATGATGTCTTTGACCGCCTTGCGGATGGATTTCGGCACGATGCCGCGCTCCGCATTCCAGGCGAGCTGCTTCTCGCGGCGCCGGCCCATCTCGGCCAGCGCGCGTTGCATGGATCCGGTCATGCGATCTGCGTAAAGAATCGCGGATCCGTGCTCATTGCGCGCCGCCCGACCCACCGTCTGGATCAGCGAGCCTTCCGACCGCAGGAAGCCCTCCTTGTCCGCATCGAGAATCGCGACCAGCGACACCTCCGGCAGGTCGAGCCCTTCGCGAAGCAGGTTGATGCCCACCAGCACGTCGAATTTCGCAAGCCGCAGGTCGCGGATGATCTCGACCCGCTCGATGGTCTCGATGTCCGAGTGCAGGTAGCGCACCTTGACCCCGTGTTCGTCGAGGTACTCGGTGAGGTCCTCCGCCATGCGCTTCGTCAACGTGGTCACGAGGACGCGTTCGTTGCGCTCCGCGCGCAGCCGGATCTCCGACAGCAGGTCGTCGACCTGGGTTGTGACCGGGCGGACTTCGACCGCCGGGTCGACAAGGCCCGTCGGCCGGACAACCTGCTCCACCACCTGGCCGGATTTTGCCAGCTCGCGTTCCGCAGGTGTCGCAGAGACATAGATGGTCTGCGGTTGCACGCGCTCGAATTCGTCGAAGCGCAATGGGCGATTGTCCAGTGCCGACGGCAGGCGGAAACCGTATTCGACCAGTGTCTCCTTGCGCGAACGGTCGCCGCGGTACATGCCCTGGAGTTGCGGGATCGTCTGGTGGCTTTCATCAATCACGAGCAGCGAGTTTCGCGGCAAGTAGTCGAAGAGGCAGGGCGGCGGCTCGCCCGGCTCGCGGCCCGACAGATAGCGCGAGTAGTTCTCGATGCCGGCGCAGTAGCCGAGCTCCGCGATCATCTCCAGATCGAAGAGCGTGCGCTGCTCGAGCCGCTGCGCCTCGACCAGCTTGTTCGCCGCCCGCAGTTCGGCAAGCCTCCCTCGCAGCTCGACCTTGATCTCGTCCACGGCGGCCAGCATCCGCTCGCGCGGCGTCACGTAGTGGGTCGAGGGAAAGACCGTCAGGCGAGGCACTTTCCGCAACACCTCGCCGGTCAATGGATCGAAGAACGCAAGCGACTCGATCTCCTCGTCGAAGAACTGAACGCGCACGGCGTCGCGATCCGATTCCGCCGGGAAGATGTCGACGACGTCCCCGCGCACGCGAAACGTGCCCTGGCGCAGGTCCAGCTCGTTCCGCGTGTATTGCATGTCGGCCAGGCGCCGCAGCAGCTGGCGATGGTCCATGCGGTCGCCGCGAACCAGGTGCAGCACCATCTTGAGATACGTCTCGGGGTCGCCGAGCCCGTAGATCGCGGAGACCGTCGCGACGATAATCGAGTCCGGCCGTTCCAGCAACGCCTTCGTCGCCGAGAGCCTCATCTGCTCGATGTGCTCGTTGATCGAGGCGTCCTTCTCGATGTAGGTGTCGGACGACGGAACGTAGGCTTCCGGCTGGTAGTAGTCGTAGTACGAAACGAAATACTCGACCGAGTTTCGCGGGAAGTATTCCCTGAACTCGCCGTAGAGCTGCGCGGCGAGCGTCTTGTTGTGCACAAGGACGAGCGTCGTACGCTGCACGCTCTGGATCACGTTCGCGATCGTGTAGGTCTTGCCGGAACCGGTGACGCCGAGGAGGGTCTGGTGCGCGAGGCCGGAACCGATGCCATCCACGAGCGCGGAAATCGCGGCGGGCTGGTCGCCCGCCGGCGCGTAGGCCGCCTGAAGATCGAACGCCCTCGACTCGCTCATCCTTGCCTCGAATTGCAACGCAAAATGCCTTCCCGTACCTTAGCCGGGTTTCCGGCCATCCGGTACCCCTGCGTGACCATCCGTCTCTCCAAGCGCGTCCAGCGCATCAAGCCCTCGCCTACGCTCGCGGTGACCGCGCGCGCGGCGCGGCTGAAATCCGAGGGCAAGGACATCATCGGCCTCGGCGCAGGTGAGCCGGATTTCGACACGCCGGTCCACATCGCCGATGCGGGCGTCGCCGCGATCCGCGCCGGCCACACCCGCTATACGAATGTGGAAGGCA
The DNA here is from genome assembly GCA_040878925.1 of Steroidobacteraceae bacterium. Taxonomy (GTDB): domain Bacteria; phylum Pseudomonadota; class Gammaproteobacteria; order Steroidobacterales; family Steroidobacteraceae; genus SCUD01. The sequence goes on from JBBDLI010000016.1 coordinate 2,410, forward strand.
CGAACGAGCTGAAAGACGCGATCATCGCCAAGTTCCGCCGGGACAACGGCCTCGAGTACGAGCGTTCCCAGGTACTCGTGTCGAGCGGCGCGAAGCAGACAATCTTCAATCTTTGCTGCGCCCTCCTCGACCCGGGCGACGAAGCGATCATCCCGGCGCCTTACTGGGTTTCGTATCCCGACATGGTGCTCGTGGCGGACGGCACGCCGGTACCCGTGTTTGCGGGCATCCGCGAGGGATTCAAGATCACCGCGGCGCAACTCGAGGCCGCAATCACGGCGCGCACGCGCCTGTTCATCCTGAACAGCCCCAGTAATCCGACGGGCGCCGCGTACTCGAAAGCGGAGCTTCAGGCCTTCGGTGCCGTGCTCGCGAAGCATCCGCAGGTCGTCGTCGGCACGGACGACATGTACGAGCACATCTGGTGGGGACCCGAACCATTCACGAGCTTCGCGACGGCGAACCCGCAGTGGTACGACCGCACAGTCACGATCAACGGCTGCTCGAAGAGTTACGCAATGACCGGCTGGCGCCTCGGTTATTGCGGCGGGCCAGTCGAAGTCATTGCGGCGATGGTGACGATCCAGGGCCAGAGCACTTCGAATGCCTCGTCGATCTCGCAGAAAGCCGCGACGGTCGCGCTCAATGCGCCCCAGGACTGCGTGGCTGAGTTCAACCGCGCGTTCAAGGCCCGGCACGACCTAGTCATCGAGGGATTGAATGCGCTGCCCGGCGTCACCTGCATTCCAGGCTGGGGCACTTTCTATGCATTCGCAAATGTCGAGCCAGCGATGAAGATCGTCGGCGCGGCCGATGACAACGCCTTCGCCGAGTTCTTGATCAACGAGGCCGGCGTCGCGGTCGTGCCGGGCTCCGCGTTTGGCGCGCCCGGGCATTTCCGCCTGTCTTTCGCCGCAGCAACCAAGACACTGAAAGATGCGCTCGCCCGGATGCAGCGCGCACTCTCGGGCGCGAAAGCACAGAAGCGCGCGTAAACCTCGATTTCGGCCGAAAGTCCCTGCCGGTTTGTTGACTTGGACGCGGCCTTGGCCGACAATCCCGCGCCCTGAAAAGCCGCTTCCCCGATAGCTCAGTTGGTAGAGCAACGGACTGTTAATCCGTGGGTCGTTGGTTCGAGTCCAACTCGGGGAGCCATATTTCATTCGCGTTAACTGTCCGCGGCCCGCGAGGACGCCACTCCCTCCGGCCTCTTGCCGAGTGCTATCGCATTGCCGGCAAGCAGTACCAAGAGGCCGATGAGCGCCGAGAGGCTCCATCGATAATCCTCGAACAGCGTCGAGACGATGAGCGCGACGACGGGGAACAGGACACTGGTGTAGGCCGCGCGCGCCGCGCCGATGCGTTTCAGGAGCGCAAGGTAGAGGCCGAAGGCGAGCGACGTGCCAGCGAGCGAAAGGTACAGCAGCGACACCACATACGGCCAATGCGGATCGAACGCGACCGGCGTCCCGCGGATCGCGGCAATCACGGCGAGACCAATTGCGCCATAGGCCATGCCGTAGGCGTTGACCGTGACGACCGGCAGACCGCCCTCGGTATTCCGCATCGCCGCCATGTTGCCGAGCGATGCGACGTAGGTCGCACCGAGCGCAAGCAGCGCGCCGTGCGCAATCGATCGATCGCCGAGCGCCGCCTGGAGCTCCGGCAGAAACAGAAGCGCGACGCCCAGCATGCCCGCACCCGCGGCGACGAGCACGCGCCGTTCGATCGGCGTGCCAAAGATCATCCGGCTGTTGACGAGGTTGAAGAAGATGATGCCCGTGAAGATCACGGCGACCAGGCCGCTCGTCAGGTACTGCGTCGAGAGATAGGTCATCCAGTAATTCAGGCAGAAGAGCGTCAAGCCCTGCAGCGCCACGTAGCGGTGATCCCGCCACGACAGTTGAAGCGGGCTGCCGGTCACTCGCGCGTAGACGAATACGCAGATCGCTGCGATGGCGAAGCGGTAAACGAGCGAGATTTCTGGAGCCACGACGCCCAGCTGGAACTTGATCGCATACCAGGTCGTGCCCCAGATCAGCACGACGATGGCGTAAATGACTTGGCTCGACACCCACCGGAAGCTAGTGCCTTATATTTGTCAAATCAATCACTAAAGCTAATGCCCTCATCAAATATCACAGGTGAGGAAGACCTCGAAAGCGGCTATGATGGAGAGCGACCGGCGGGCCAGCGGCTCCAGCAGACCTGGCGGCGGTCAATGAACCTGACGCGGCTGCACAAGGGGACCGCCGCATGAGTTTGACGGTCGCGCTGTTCGCGACGCTTGCACTCGCTGCGCCGGTCGAAGGGCCGCGCGACGCGGCCGGTTGGCGCGCCCAATCCGACTCCCTGTATGCGCAAGGCAATTTCCGCGGCGCCATCGAAGCCGCGGAGAAGGCGCGCATGCTCAACCGATCCGATCCCTGGTCCAGCTATGCCTGGATTCGCGCGCTCGCGGCGATCGACCCGGACGCCGCGCGAAGCGCCATGCCGGGCCTGCTGGATCCGGTCGCACTCAAAGCTCTCCCCGACGAGGAGCGCGCGCGACTCGAAACGGCGCTCGGCTACCTCTGCCTCGATCTCGGCATCGACCCACTGGCCGCGATGTATTTCGCCGAGGTGCCGCCAGCAACGCCGAGCCACGCGCGCGCACAAGCCGGGCTCGCGATCCTCGCGGTTCGCCGCGGCAATTCGCGCCAGGCCCTCGTGCATTTCGTCGCAGCCCGAACCACTGTGCGCCTGGACCCATCGCTCGCGGAACTCGAACGCGAGGCGCGCTATCAGGTCGAGTTGCACGAATTCGTGACGGCGCACGATCTGCGCGACGCCAACGCCGCGGGCCGGGCGTACTCGGTGCTCGACGAATTGCGGCCGAACCATCCGGCGACACTCCGCGCCCGCGCGGATCTCGCGGATCTCCGCGGTGACGCGCCCGCCCGCGAGCGGGCGCTTCGCGACCTGCTCGCGGTCGACCGCCAGGCGCCGGGCGCGGCGAGCCAGCTGGTCGACACGCTGCTCGAGCAAAACCGCCCCTACGATGCATTCGTCGTCGCTCGCGACCTCGCGCCGGAACGACTGGCGATCGATCCCGGCTTGCAGGCGATCGAGCGCGACTGGGTCTCGCACATCGAGGCGGCGCTCGGCGCGCGCTGGCGGAACGGCGAGGTCGATCACGATCATCTCGAGTTGCCGCAGCTGCAGCTCGCCTGGGCTGCGAGTCATTCGCGCTGGGGCCGGATGCGTCTCTCGGTCGACGGGCTAGGCCCGGAATCGGACCGCGTGCCTGCCGGAGAACCGTTCGGCAGCCTGGTCGCACTGCCCGCAATTTCGGAAACCCAGTCCGACAGGGGAATCGCCGCCCTCGCCCAGTGGGCGCCGCGTAACGGGCTCGTCGTCGAGCTCGGCACGACGCCGAGTTCCTTCGAGGTCAGCAACCTCATCGGCGCGCTTCGATTCCGGGTCGATACGCCGGAAGGCCCGTGGAGTTTCGGGCTGGATCGCCGGATCGTTGGTGATTCGCTGCTGTCGCTCGCCGGAACTGTCGATCCGCTGGACGGACGCGCCTGGGGCGGCGTCACGCGCAGCCGGGCCTATTTCGGCGGCCGCTTCGGTGGCGAGTATTTTACGATGTATGGCGTGCTGTCCGGCGCGGTTCTCGATGGCCACAGGGTCGACAGCAACTCGCAGTGGCGGACGGACGCGGGATTCTGGAAGCGTGCCGCTTCAGGCGACGGCTGGGCGGCAAATCTCGGCGGTGCGCTCCAGGCAACCGGTTACGACGCCAACCGTTCGCACTTCACTCTCGGTCACGGGGGATATTTCAGCCCGAGGAAATTCCTTTCGGTCGGGCCGACATTCGAATGGCTGGGGCGCCGCGATGGGAAGAGCATCCGGTTCGAAGGCGGCCTCGCCTGGCAGGTCGTGCGCGAATCGGCAAGCGAATTCTTCCCGACCGACCCGGCGTTGCAGGCGGCGAGCGGCGATCCACGTTACCCCGGCGACTCGCGCGAAGGCCTCGGTGCGCGACTTGCAGCGTCGGTCGAGTGGCGCGTTTCCGATCGCGCGGTCGCGGGCCTGCGGCTCGAAGGCGTGCGCGGCGAGGATGCCGACGAAATCCGGCTGCAGATTTACACGCGCCGCTGGGATGGCGCGATCTCCGCGCCGGTGCGCGAGCCGCCGGTTGCGATGCTGGCGTCCGATTTTTACGTCCTGAACTAGACTTCAGGCGCGGGTCTTGCGGCTCGCGAGGAATCCCTGCAGGTAGCTCGCGAACCGGTCACCCAGTTCGGGATGCCGCAATGCGTACTCGACCGTGGCTTCGAGATATCCGAGCTTGCTGCCGCAGTCGTACCGTTTCCCCTTGAACCGGTATGCATACACCGGCTCATCCGCAAGCAGGGCTGCGATGCCGTCGGTGAGCTGGATCTCCCCGCCCGCACCGCATCCGATGGTCTTGAGTCGATCGAAGATGGAGCCGCTCAGCAGATAGCGGCCGACGACCGCGAGATCCGAGGGCGCATCAGCGGGCTTCGGCTTCTCCACGATGCGGCGGATGCGTGAAAACTCGCTGCCCGGCTCCTCGGTCGCGACGATGCCATAGCTCCCCGTCTGGCTGCGTGCGACCTGCTGAACGCCGATCACACTGCCCCCCGACTTCAGGTAGCGGTCCCGCATCTGCGCGAGGACCGGCTCGTCCGCATCGATCAGGTCGTCGGCGAGGTGCACATAGAACGGCTCGTTGCCGACCACTGCGTGCGCGCACAGAACGGCATGCCCGAGGCCGAGTGGCGCCGGCTGCCGGATGTAGATGCAGGTCGCATCGGCGGGCAGAATGCCACGCAGCAAATCGACCAACTCCGTTTTCCCCTGTTCGGCGAGCGCCGCCTCGAGCTCGTGATCCGAGTCGAAATGATCCTCGATCGCCCGCTTGGAGCTCCCGGTGATGAAAACGAGCTGCCGCGCGCCGGCGGCCAGTGCCTCGTCCGCAGCGTACTGGATCAGGGGCTTGTCGACGATCGGCAGCATTTCCTTCGGACTCGCCTTGGTGGCGGGCAGGAACCGCGTGCCGCGGCCGGCGACGGGAAATACCGCAAAACGGATCGGTGCGGGTCGGCTCACGCCCGGCATGATACCGGAGACTCCGCGAGCCGGCCCGCGCCGCGGGCGGGCGATTTTCAGCCTTCGGCTTTCCCGGCCTCGAACTTCAAGTTCGCCTTGTTCTGCTCGATGAGTTTCTTGCCGAGCCCCTTGACCTTGGCCAGGTCGTCGGCGCTCTTGAACGGGCCGTTCTTCTGCCGGTAGCTGACGATTGCCTCGGCCTTCGCCATTCCGATGCCGTGCAACTCGCGGGCGAGCGTCTTGGCGTCCGCCGTGTTGACGTCGACGGGCCCGGCGATGGCGTTCGGCGCGAGCAGTATTGCGGCGACCAGCGCCGCACCCAGTCCCTTGGTAAACATGACTTCACTCCCTTTTCTCGCGCGCGGCGACCACCGCCGCGCCCGGGAGTAAAAGTAATCGGGAAACCCCTCGGGCGCCGCCCGCCTATCGCGTGCGTTCGATGAAATTCACGACGGCTTGCCGCCGCGCTCGAGACCGGCGACGACATCGAAGCGTAGCAGCGGGCGCTGGCTGTCCCAGATCTTGCAGCCCGGACACTGCCAGAAGTGGTCGATGCTCGAGAAGCCGCAGTTGGCGCAGCGATAACGCGGCGTCGTCGCGGCGAGGCGGCGCAAAACCGCAGCGATGTCCTGCACCGCGCGCGCATCGAGCGCCGCCGGATCGCGCCCTGCGGCGAGTATGAGCCCAGCTATGGCGGCGTCCTGCGCCAGGTAGGCGCGGACCCGTTCCTCCAGCGGTGCGAAGTCGAGCGCATTCGCCATGATCGAGGCGATTCCGATCTCGTTTCCCGCATCGGCGCGTGCCGCCACCACGCGCGCGACGGCCGCGTCACCTTCGGGGCCCGCCGCGCGGGCGAGCCGCACGAGCCGCGGCACGACTTCGATCGCAAGCGCGGCGTCGTGCGCGAGCACCGCGGCCAGCATGCGCTCGGCGAGGGCGAAGTCGCGCTGTTCGATCGCGATGTCGGCGCGCACCAGCGCACCACGCGGGAAGCGGCGGCGTTCGGAGTGCGCCGCGCGCAGGTGCTCGCGCGCCTCGTCGAGCGCGCCGCGGCTGCGGGCCGCTTCCGCCAGCTCGCAATAGTAATGCGCGATCGCGCATTCCTGCGGCGCGCGCCCCGACTTCTCCAGTTCGCGGAACACCTCGATAGCGCGCAGCCATTCCTGTTCCTGCTCGTAGATGCGCATGAGCTTGCGCATCGCCGCCATGCGATGCGTCCCAGATTCCGCAAGCGGTCCGAGGATCTTCTCGGCCCGGTCGAGCATGCCGGCCTTCAGGTAATCCTGCGCCAGCGCGAATCCCGCCTGCTCGCGCTGCGTCGGCTCAAGCGTTTCGCGCGACGCGATGTTCTGGTGGATCTTGATGGCGCGGTCCACCTCGCCGCGGCGCCGGTAGAGGCTGCCGAGCGCGAAATGGGTTTCGACCGTGTCGCCGTCGAGCTCCGCCGCGCGCAGGAATGCCTCGAGCGCGCGATCGGGCTGCTCGTTAACCAGGAAATTGACGCCGGCGAGATAGTTGCCGCGCAGCCGCTCAGCACCGACGGCGCTCGGCCTCGGCTTCCGGGCCGCGTAGAACCCGATCGCCCCGCCGAGGAACAGGACTCCCAGGAGGATCCAGATTGACTCGGGATTCATCGTTCACCTGCGGCGTGCGCAGGAATGTGGGCCGGATGCGCCCTAGTTCCGGATCGGGTGGGACTGTCCCGCATTGACCCGCTCGCGCAGATCCTTGCCCGGCTTGAAGTGCGGGACGTACTTGCCGGCGAGCGCGACCGCCTCGCCGGTCTTAGGATTGCGGCCCTGCCGCGGCGGGCGGAAGTGCAGCGAGAAACTGCCGAAGCCGCGGATCTCGATGCGCTCGCCGCCGGCGAGCGCATCGCTCATGATCTCGAGCATCTGCTTCACCGCCAGCTCGATGTCTTTTGCGGGCAGATGCTTTTGCTTGGCGGAGATGATCTCGATCAATTCTGATTTTGTCATGGCTCCCATCCTCAACTGCGAAGCGCGCCGCCGTCATCCCCGGCAACGCGCCCCGGACCGGCTCACTGACCGTTGATCTGCTCCTTGAGCAGGTCACCGAGCGACGTCCCGGTCGCCGAATCCGTGCCGCGATACTGCTGCGCCGCCTCGGCCTCTTCCTCAGCCTCGATCGCCTTCACCGACAGCACGATCGCACGGCTCTTGCGGTCGACGCCGACGAATCGCGCCTCGATCTCGTCACCGGCCTTCAGCACCGTGCGAGCGTCCTCGACGCGCTCGCGCGCGAGTTCCGATGCCCGCAGGCTGCCTTCGATGCCATCACCCAGGTCCACGATCGCGCCCTTCGCGTCGACTTCCTTGACGGTGCCCTTGACGATGCTGCCCTTCGGATGGTCGGCGAGGTAGGCGGAAATCGGGTCCTTGGCAAGCTGTTTGATGCCGAGCGAGATGCGCTCGCGCTCGGGATCGATCGACAGCACCATCGCTTCGACCGTTTGTGCCTTCTGGAAGTCGCGCACGGCCTCCTCGCCGGGGCGGTCCCAGGAGATGTCCGACAGGTGCACGAGGCCGTCGATGCCGCCCGACAGGCCGATGAAAATGCCGAAGTCGGTGATCGACTTGATCTGGCCGCTGACGCGGTCGCCGCGATTGAAGCTCTCGGCGAATTCGCGCCACGGGTTCGCCTTGCATTGCTTCAGGCCGAGCGAAATGCGCCGGCGCTCCTCGTCGATGTCGAGAACCATGACCTCGACTTCCTCGCCGACGTGGACAACCTTGGCCGGATTCACGTTCTTGTTGGTCCAGTCCATCTCGGAGACGTGCACGAGTCCTTCGACGCCCTCTTCGATCTCGACGAAACAGCCGTAGTCGGCAATGTTCGTAACCTTGCCGAAGAGACGCGTGTTCGGCGGATAACGCCGTGCGATGTTCTGCCAGGGGTCGGCGCCAAGCTGCTTGATCCCGAGCGAAACGCGCTGCCGCTCACGATCGAACTTGAGGATGCGCACGTCGATCTCGTCGCCGACCTTGACGATCTCCGACGGGTGCTTGACGCGCTTCCACGCCATGTCAGTGATGTGCAGCAGGCCGTCGATGCCACCGAGGTCCACGAACGCGCCGTAGTCGGTCAGATTCTTGACCGCGCCCTTGACGACGTCGCCTTCCTTCAGGTTGTCGAGCAACGCCGAGCGCTCCGCGCTGTATTCCTGCTCGACGACCGCGCGCCGGGAAACGACGACGTTGTTGCGCCGCTGGTCGAGCTTGATGACCTTGAATTCGAGTTCCTTGCCTTCGAGGTAGCTGGGGTCGCGCACCGGACGGACGTCCACGAGCGAGCCCGGGAGGAAGGCGCGAACGTTGTCGAGCTCCACCGTGAAGCCGCCCTTGACGCGGCCATTGATCACGCCGCGGACGACTTCGCCTTTCGTGAAGGCTTCTTCGAGGCGCGTCCAGGTGCGGGCGCGCTTGGCTTTCTCGCGCGAGAGCCGGGTTTCGCCCGAGCCGTCTTCGACCGCGTCGAGGGCGACCTCGACCTCCTGGCCGATCGTGACTTCGATTTCGCCGTTCTCGTTGCGGAACTGTTCCGCCGGTATGACGGCTTCGGATTTCAGGCCGACGCTGACGATGACGACATCGGCATTCACGTCGACGACGGTGCCGGTCAGGATCTGGCCGGGCCGGATCTGCTGGCTCGCAAGGCTCTGCTCAAACATCTGCTGAAAAGATTCGGTCATTGGGTCTTCCGGGCCGCGGGGCCCACTGGGTTCACCTGCCGGACGGCATCCCGCCGTTCCGGGTCATAGTCAACGCGGCGCGGCATCCTGCCCCGCCGTCCGCGCCGGACGTGGCCGGCATCCTCAATCTCCGCGCGCCGCCTCCGGAAACCGCGTGCGCGCGAGTTCAATCACCCGCCCGACGACCTCCTCGATGGACATCGCAGTCGAATCCACGACGACGGCCTCCGGGACTGCGACGAGCGGGGCCACGGTTCGCGTGGTATCCCGCCTGTCCCGCTCGGCTATCTCCGCGGAAAGGCCGGCAAGGCTAACACTCAACCCCTTTTCTTTCAACTGGTTATAGCGCCTCCGGGCCCTTTCCTCGCGGCTCGCGGTCAGGAAGATCTTGAGCCCGGCGTCGCGGAAAACGATCGATCCCATGTCCCGCCCGTCGGCCACCAGGCCCGGTGGCCGCGCAAAGGCTCGCTGACGGCCTAGCAGGGCCGATCGCACGTCCTGCCAAGCGGCGACCCGGGAAGCCGCTTCCCCGGTCGCCTCGGCGCGTAATTCGCGCGTCACATCCTCACCCGCCAGGTGCACTTGCTCATTGCCGGCTGCATCCATCCCAAAGCGCACGTCGAGCATGGCCGCGACGCGCGCGTGACCCGCGATGTCGTCCGGCGCGAGGCCGGCATGGCTGCCCGCGAGCGCCACCAGCCGGTAAAGCGCGCCGCTGTCGAGCAGGTGCCACCCCAGATGCCTTGCGACGTGACGCGCGACCGTGCCCTTGCCGGAGCCGCTCGGACCGTCGATGGCGATGACCGGAACCCCGCTCAACCCTTCTCCTCCAGCCGCAACCCCGCGGCGCGTGCTGTACCCGCAAATCCCGGAAACGAAGTGGCAACATTCTGAACGCCGCGAACGACGATCGGGGATTGTGCCCGGGCCGCCAGAACCACGAATGCCATGGCGATCCGGTGATCGCCGCGGCAATCGACCTCGCCTCCTGCGACACCTCCGCCACGCACGCGCAAGCCATCAGGGAGCGAATCGGCCGCGACTCCGACCGCCGCCAGGCCTTCCGCCATCGCCGCCAGGCGATCGCTTTCCTTGACGCGCAACTCGCCCGCACCGGACACGACGGTCTCTCCGTCGGCGACCGCCGCGGCGGCGAAGAGCACCGGCCATTCATCCATCGCGATCGGTACGAACTCCGGGGGAACCGTGATTCCGCGGAGGGCTCCCGGCCGCACCTCGATATCCGCGACCGGCTCGTTGCCGCGGCTGTCGACCGGATGCAGGCGAATATCCGCGCCCATCAGCCGCAGGATATCGAGCGCGGCCGTGCGCGTCGGATTGACGCCGACGCCGTGGATCACGAGTGGCGCTTTTCCCGCGATCAGGCCGGCGACGATGAAGAATGCGGCGGACGAGAAATCGCCGGGCACGTCGATGCGCGTGGCGGCAAGCGTGGCCGGGCCCGTGATGGACAAGGCCTCGCCCTGGCGCGATACCGCAACGCCGAAGGTTTCCAGCATTTGCTCGGTGTGATCGCGCGAGGGGCCCGGCTCCAGGATGGTCGTTCGCCCGTTCGCATAGAGGCCCGCCAGCAGGATCGCGGACTTCACCTGGGCGCTCGGGAGCTCGAGTCGGTGATCGCAAGCTTGCAGCGCGCGGCCCCCCGTGATCGCTAACGGCGGTCGGCCGTCGTGGGTGCGGATATCCGCACCCATCCGCCGGAGCGGCGCCGCGACGCGTTCCATCGGCCGCCGCATGAGGGACGCATCGCCGATGAGAATCGAATCGAACGGCTGGCCGCAGAGGAGGCCTGCAAGCAGGCGCATGCCGGTGCCTGAATTGCCGCAGTCGAGCGGGGTCGACGCTGCCCGGAGTCCCCGCATGCCGGCGCCGTGGATCATCACGTGACCCGCGGACGGACGTTCGATGCGCACGCCCAGGGCGGCAACTGCCGCGAGAGTCGCGAGGCAATCCTCGCCCTCGAGGAATCCCTGAATCTCGGTGATGCCGTTCGCAATCGCGCCCAGCATGGCCGCGCGATGCGAAATCGACTTGTCGCCGGGGACCCTGATTTCGCCGGCGACCTGCGCGCCGGGTCTCGCGACGTAACTTGCCGGCGTCGCGCTCACGAGCCGGCGGCGAGCGCGGCGGACATCGCCGTCAGCAGGCGCTCGTTCTGGGCGGGCGTGCCCGTCGTGATCCTTAGGTGATTCGTCAGCCCGTAATTGGCGAGCGGACGCACGATGACGCCCTGGCGCAGCAGCGCATCGTTCACCGGCGCGGCGGGCCTTCGGAGATCGGCCAGCACGAAGTTTCCTGCCGACGCCGGCGCCGGGACCTGGAGCGCTGCAAGACCCGCGCGCAGCCGTGCGATGCCCGCGCGATTCAGCGCGATCGTCGCATCGAGGTGCTCGCGATCGTCCAAGGCAGCGGCAGCGGCAGCGAGCGCCGGCACCGAAACATTGAATGGCTGGCGCACCCGGTTCAACAGGTCCGCGAGATCGGCATGCGACAGCGCATAACCCACCCGCAGGCCCGCGAGGCCATAGGCCTTGGAGAAAGTCCGCGTGATCACGAGGTTCGGATGGCGCGCGAGCCATTGCGCGCCATCGGGCACACCGACCGCGGCGGAATATTCGTGGTAGGCCTCGTCCAGCACGACGATCACGTTCGGGGGTATTGCGCGCAACAGCGCGTCGAGTTCCTGGGCGGTGAGCCAGGTTCCGGTCGGATTGTTGGGGTTCGCGAGAATGACCATCCGCGTGCGCGAATCGAGGGCCCCGAGAACAGCGTCCGCGTCATGGCCGATCGGCATGGGATAGTCCGGCGGAAATGCCGGGGCCACCCGCGCAGTTGCGCCCGATGCCTGCACCGCGTTCGGATAAACGGCGAACGCATACTGCGAGTAGACCGCCGCGAGCCCGGGAGTCAGAAACGTTTCCGCGAGCAGCACGAGGATTTCGTTGGATCCGTTCCCGAGTGTGACCTGGCCGAGCGACACGCCATGCTTTTCTGCGAGGCGCGAGCGAAGTACATGGCCGCTGCCATCGGGATACATGCCGACGCCCGACAGCGCCGCCGCCAGCGCAGTTCGTGCGCGCGGCCCGGGTCCGAGCGGATTCTCGTTCGAGGCGAGCTTGATGCTGTCCTTGATGCCGAGTTCGCGCTCGAGCTGCTCCGGAGGCTTGCCGGGAACGTACGGCGCCAGCTCGCGAACACCGGGCGCTGCGAGCGACTCGAACCGGTTCACTCCGCTCACCTAGACGACCCGGGCGCTCAGCACGCCCTGGATCGTGGCGATGCGCTCGATCAGCCCGGCGGGAACCAGTCCGTCGACGTCGATCAGCGTGTAGGCCACTTCGCCCTTCGATTTGTTCAACAGGTCGGCAATGTTCAGTCCGGCCTCCGCAAGCCGGGTGGAAATCTGGCCCACCATGTTGGGAACATTGCTGTTCGCGATCGCGATGCGGGCGGTCGCGGGTACCCGCGGCAACGCCGCCTCGGGGAAATTGACCGAGTGGCGGATGTTGCCATGCTCGAGATAATCCCGGAGCGTGTCGGCCACCATCATCGCGCAATTGTCCTCGGCCTCGCTGGTCGAAGCGCCGAGATGGGGTAGCGCGATGACACCCGGCACATTGCGGATCGTCGGAGACGGGAAGTCGCAGACATAGGCGCCGAGCTTCCCGGACTTCAGCGCGGCCACGATCGCAGGCTCGTCGACAATCGCGGCGCGCGCAAAATTCAGCACGATTCCGCCGACCTGCATGTGGCGGAGACGCTTGGCGTTCACGAGCCCGCGCGTCTCCTCGGTCAGCGGGACATGGACGCTGACCGCGTCGGAACGCGCGAACAAGTCGTCGAGACTCAGGGCCTGCTCGACGCCGGAGGAAAGCTGCCAGGCGCGTTGCACCGTGATCTGCGGGTCATAGCCCAGCACGTGCATGCCGAGCAGGTGCGCGGCGTTTGCGACCTCGACGCCGATGGCGCCGAGTCCCACGACGCCGAGCGTCCTTCCCGGAAGCTCGTGTCCGATGAAGCGCTTCTTGCCCTGCTCGACCGCGGCCTCGAGCGCATCGCCGGACAACTCGAGCCCGCGGACGAAGTCCCAGGCCTCGCAGATGTGGCGAGCCCCGAGGAAAAGGCCCGCCAGCACCAGTTCCTTGACGGCATTCGCGTTAGCGCCCGGCGCGGTGAACACCGGCACGCCGCGTTGCGACAGTAGCGCCACCGGAATGTTGTTGGTGCCGGCGCCGGCGCGCGCGACCGCCCGCACGCTGCCCGGAATCTCCATCGAGTGCATGTCCGCGGAACGGACCAGGACCGCATCGGGGTGCCCGATCTCGGAAGCGATTTGGTAGCGATCGCGCGGGAGGCGCTCGAGACCCTTGATCGAAATACTGTTCAGCGTAAGGACTTTGAATCGCATCAGCCGTACCGCCGCTCGAAATCGCGCATGAAATCCACCAGCGCCGCGACACCCTCCAGGGTCATCGCGTTGTAGAGGCTGGCGCGCATGCCGCCGACCGCGCGATGACCCGCGAGATTCGTGAGACCGGCAACGTCGGCTTCCGCCAGGAAAGTCTTTTCCAGCTCCGGCTTTGCCAGCCGAAAGGGCACATTCATCCAGGACCGGCAGTTGCGGGCGACCGGATTGGCGTAGAACGACGACGCGTCGATCGCGCCATAGAGCGCCTCGGCCTTGGCGCGATTGCGCTGCGCCATCGCCGCGAGCCCGCCTTCGCGCTTGAGCCACCGGAAGACGAGCCCTGCGAAGTACCAGCCGAATGTCGGCGGCGTGTTCAGCATGGAGCCGGCGTCGGCGACCGCGCGGTAGTCGAATACCATCGGCGTGCCGGCTCGCGCGCGCCGGGTGAGGTCATCGCGCACGATCACGACCGTGATGCCGGCCGGTCCGATGTTTTTCTGGGCGCCGGCGTAGATGACTCCGAACCGAGTGATATCGAGCGGGCGCGAGAGAATCGTGGACGACATGTCGGCGACGAGCGGCACGTCGCCCGTCTCCGGAATGTAGGGAAACTCCACGCCGCCGATCGTCTCGTTCGGCGTGTAATGGACGTAGGCGGCCCCGGGTGTCAGTTCGAGGGCCGATGGCTCGGGCACCGTCGTGTAGTTGGATGCGGCTTCGTCGGCTGCGATGCGAACCGTCACGAAGCGTCGCGCTTCCTTGATCGTGCGCTCGGACCAGTGGCCCGTGTGCACGTAGTCGGCCGTCGCGCCCGCCTCCGAGAGATTGAGCGGCACGGCCGAGAACTGCGCAGTCGCGCCGCCCTGCATGAATAGCACGCAATAATTCGGCGGGATCGCGAGCAGATCGCGCAGGTCGGCTTCCGCCTGCTCGGCGACGGCCATGAAGGCACGGCTGCGGTGGCTGATCTCCATCACCGACATGCCGCCCTGCCAGTCGAGCAGCTCGTCGCGCGCCTGCTCGAGAACGGGCAGCGGCAGCGCCGCGGGGCCCGCGGAGAAATTGTAGACGCGCACGGCTGCTCCGCAGGCCGGCTTCAGCCGGCCCCTTCGCCGCCCTGTGAATCGTCCCCGGCGATCCGCTCGAGACCGACGAGCTTCTCGCCCTCCTCGAGCCGCATGATGCGAACGCCCTGGGTGTTGCGGCCAAGCACGGGGATGTCGCTGACCGGCACGCGCACGAGAGTCCCGCTCGAGTTGATCAGCATCACCTCGTCGTCGCGCCGCACCTGGCGCGCGCCGACGAGCGATCCGTTGCGGTCACTGGTCTGGAGCGCGATGACGCCCTGCCCGGCGCGCCCGTGCACCGAGAAGTCGTCCATCTCCGTCAGCTTGCCGTAGCCGCGTGCCGAGACCGTCAGGATCGGGCCTTCCCCAAGCACGATGAGCGAGGTGACGCGCTGGCCTTCGGCGAGTCGGATGCCCCGTACGCCGCCCGCCTCGCGTCCCATCGGCCGCACCTGGTCCTCCGCAAATCGGATCGCCTTGCCGTCGGTGGTGGTCAGCAGGATCTCGCGCTTACCGTCCGTCAGGGCGACGCCGACAAGGCAGTCCGATTCGTCGAGCGACACCGCGATGATGCCGTTCGCGCGCGGCCGCGAGAACGCCGACAGCGGCGTCTTCTTGACCGTGCCGAGCGCGGTCGCCATGAACACGAAGTGGGACTCATCGAATTCCCGGATCGCCAGCACCGCCGTGATTCGCTCGCCCTCGCCGAGCTGCAACAGGTTGACGATCGGTTTGCCGCGCGAGCCCCGGCTCGCCAGCGGCAGCTGATACACCTTGAGCCAGTAGCACTGGCCGCGGTCCGAGAAGCACAGCAGCGTGTCATGGCTATGCGCGATGAAGAGCTTGTCGACGAAATCCTCATCCTTGACCGTCGTCGCCATCTTGCCCTTGCCGCCGCGGCGCTGGGCTTCGTAGTCCGTGACCGGCTGCGTCTTGGCATAGCCCGCATGCGACAGCGTCACGACCAGGTCCTGGCGCTCGATCAGGTCCTCGATCGTGACGTCGGACTGGTCCGCGACGATCTGCGTGCGGCGCTCGTCGCCGTAGGCTTCCTTCATCGCGGCGAGTTCTTCGCGAATCACGGCGAGCAGGCGGTCGGGACGCGCGAGAATTTCGCCGAGATCGCGGATCACCTCGAGAAGCTCGGAGAACTCGGTGACGATCTTGTCCTGTTCCAGTCCGGTCAGCCGATGCAGCCGCAGGTCGAGGATGGCCTGGGCCTGCGCTTCGGACAGCCGATAGCGCTCGCCCTGCATTCCGAGGTCGTCCGAAATGCCTTCGGGACGGGTCGGCACGTTGCCTGCGCGCGCGAGCATCTGCGGCACGGCGCCGGCCCCCCAGGTTCGCGCCTGCAAGGCCGCGCGCGCCTCGGGCGGCGTCGGCGACGCCTTGATGACCGCAATGACCTCGTCGATGTTCGCGAGGGCGACCGCGAGGCCCTCGAGGAGATGCGCGCGGTCACGCGCCTTGCCGAGGTCGTGGATCGTTCGCCGGGTCACTACCTCCCGCCGATGTCGCAGGAACGCGTCCAGCATTTCCTTCAGCGAAAGCAGCTTCGGCTGGCCGTCGAGCAGTGCGACCATGTTGACGCCGAAGACAGCTTCCATCGGCGTCAGCTTGAAGAGCTGGTTCAGGATCAGCTCGCTGTTTTCGCCGCGCTTCAGCTCGATGACGACGCGAAGCCCATCCTTGTCCGATTCGTCGCGCAGTTCCGAGATCCCCTCGATTTCCTTGCTGCGCACGAGGTCGGCGATCCGCTCGAGGAGGCGCGCCTTGTTGACCTGATAGGGAAGCTCGGTCACGATGATCGCTTCGCGGCCGCGATCGTCGATGTTCTCGACCGACGTGCGTGCGCGCACGGACAGCCGGCCGCGGCCGGTCTTGTAGGCCGCCACGATCTCCGCCGCGCCATTGATGATGCCGGCGGTCGGGAAGTCGGGTCCCGGGACCAGTCTCATCAACTCAGCGAGACCAAGGTTCGGATCGTCGATCAGTGCGATGCAGGCATCGATGATCTCGCCCAGGTTGTGCGGCGGGATGTTGGTCGCCATGCCGACGGCGATGCCGGCTGAGCCATTGACGAGCAGGTTCGGGACGCGCGCCGGCAACACCGTCGGCTCCTGCTCGCTGTTGTCGTAATTCGGCGTGAAATCGACCGTTTCCTTGTCGATATCCGCCAGCAGTTCGTGCGCGATGCGCGACATGCGCACTTCCGTGTAGCGCATCGCCGCCGCCGCATCGCCATCCACGGAGCCGAAATTGCCCTGCCCGTCCACCAGCAGGTACCGCAACGAGAACGGCTGGGCCATGCGCACGATCGTGTCGTACACCGCCGCATCGCCGTGCGGGTGATACTTGCCGATGACGTCGCCGACGATGCGCGCCGACTTCTTGTAGGCCTTGTTCCAGTCGTTGCCAAGCTCGCGCATCGCGTACAGGACGCGGCGGTGCACCGGCTTCAATCCGTCGCGCACGTCGGGCAGCGCCCGGCCCACGATCACGCTCATCGCGTAATCGAGATAGGACTTGCGCATCTCGTCTTCTAGGTTGACGTGCAGGACTTCGCGCGCGATCTCGCTCATGCGGATTTCGTCTTTTTCAGAGGCCCCTGGAAAGCGCGAATTTTAGCACAGCGCGTATACTTTCCGAATGCCCAACGGCCCGAATGTCGACCCCGCGGAGATCTCGAAATTCGACGCGGCGGCGCCGCGTTGGTGGGACCCAAACGGCGAGTTCCGGCCCCTGCACGACCTCAATCCGGCGCGGCTCGACTACATCGAAGCACGCGCCGGACTCGCGGGCCGGCGCGTGCTCGACGTCGGTTGCGGCGGGGGGTTACTCGCCGAGGGGATGGCGCGGCGTGGCGCCCAGGTGACCGGGATTGACCTTGCGCCCGAATCCCTCCAGATCGCGCGCCTGCATGCGCTCGAGGCCGGCATCGAGGTGGATTACCGGCAAGTCGCGGCCGAGGCGCTCGCCGGCACGGACCCTGGCGGTTTCGATCTGGTGACCTGTCTCGAGATGCTCGAGCACGTGCCGGATCCGTCCGCCATCGTCACTGCACTTGCGCGTCTCGCGCGCCCCGGCGGTGACGTCATCTGCTCGACCATCAACCGCAATGCGAAGGCTTTTGCGCTCGCGATCGTGGGCGCCGAATATCTGCTGCGGCTCCTGCCAAAGGGAACGCACCAGTACGCGCGACTGATCCGGCCCTCGGAGATTTCGCGCTGGGCCCGCACCGCCGGGCTCGAGCTCGCCGACTTTGCCGGGCTCGAATACAACCCCGCCACTCGCAAGGCGCGCATCAGCGCGGACGTGTCGGTCAATTACCTCGCACACTTCAAGCGGCCGACGGCGGCGGCCGCATGAATCGCCGCCGCGACCTGCGCGGAGTCCTTCTTGACCTCGATGGGACCCTTCTCGACACCGCTCGGGACATGGCGCAGGCACTGAACCGGCTGCGGTTGACCGAAGGCCTGGAGGAGCTGCCGTTCGAAATGATTCGCCCCCTCGTCTCGCATGGCGCGCCGCGGCTCATACGCCTGGGATTCGGCGAGCTGGACGCAGCGCATTACGAATCCTTGCGGACCCGATTCCTGGATTTCTACCGGGCTGCGCTCGCCGTCCACACCTGCCTGTTCGCGGGCTTCGAGGAAGTGCTGATCGCCATCGAGCAGGCCGGTATGCGCTGGGGGATCGTTACCAACAAGCCCGGCTGGCTGACCAACCCATTGCTCGAACAGCTCAGTCTCGCCGGCCGTTGTGGTTGCGTCGTGAGTGGAGACACGCTCGCGGAACGCAAGCCACATCCCTTGCCACTGCTCCACGCGGCCTCCCTCCTCCGTCTCGAGCCGCGCGCCTGCGTGTACGTCGGCGATGCGGAGCGCGACGTGCAGGCAGCCCGCAACGCGGGCATGATTCCGCTGGTAGCCGGCTTCGGCTACCTGAACGACGGTGAGGATCCTGCCGCCTGGCGACCCGAGGCCGTGTTCGGGCGGCCAGAAGAGCTGCTGGTTTGGCTGGGACTGCGCGAATGACACTTGACCTGACTGCATTGGTGGTGATCCTGCTCGCCGTGGCGCTGGCCCTCGGCGCCGGCTGGTGGATGGGCCGTCGCCGTGCCGCCGCGCTCGCAGCGGAGCGCGCGGCCACCCTCGACCGCGCCATGGAACAGCTCGATCGCCGCTTCGACGACCTCGCCGGCCGCCAGCTCCGGGAGAACATCGAGAATTTCCTGCGCCTGGCGAAGGAAAACCTGGGCAGTCACCAACAGAGCGCGCAGAGCTCGCTCAAGGAGCGCGAGCAGGCGATCGAGGCGCTGGTGAAGCCGATCCAGGAATCGCTCGCGCGCACTTCCGATGCCTTGCGCGAAATCGAGGTTGACCGGCAGCGAGATTTCGGCAGCCTGCGCCAGAACCTGACGGACATGCGCGAGACGCACACGGCGCTGCAACGCGAGACCCGCAATCTCGTGCAGGCGCTCAGCAAGCCGCAGGTGCGTGGCCAATGGGGCGAGATTGCGCTGCGCAGGCTGGTCGAACTGGCCGGCATGACCGCGCATTGCGACTTCGAAGAACAGGTCCACGTCGTGGGCGAGGACGGCGCCCTGCGTCCTGACATGGTCGTGCACCTTCCCGAAGGCCACGACGTGGTCGTCGACGTCAAGACGCCGCTCGACGCCTACCTGATGGCAGCCGAAGCGCCGACCGACGAAGTCCGCGCGGCGGCGCTTCGCCGGCATGCGCAGCACGTCGCCGATCGTGTCCGGCTGCTTTCGTCCAAGAACTATTCGGCCCAGTTCGCCAAGGCACCGCAGTTCGTCGTGCTGTTCCTGCCGGGCGACCAGTTCCTTTCATCGGCGCTCGATCAGCAACCCGACCTGCTCGATCGCGCGATGAGCAGCAACATCATTCTCACCACGCCTTCGACTCTTCTGGCGCTGCTGAAAACCGTTTACAACGGATGGCAAAACGTCCGCCTCGCCGAAAACGCCGAGCGCATCCGGGCGCTGGCTGAAGACCTTTACTCGCGCCTCAATACGTTTCGCAATCATCTAGGGAAGTTGGGCAACTCGCTCGAAGCCAGCCTGCGCGCCTTTAATGCCGCCGTCGGCTCGCTGGAACGCAGTGTGCTGCCCGGCGCGCGCAAGTTCGTGGAGCTCGGCGTTCGCGGCGAGAAGCCGATCGATGAGCTGACCGAAATCGAAGTGAGCGTGCGCCTCGCCGACGAGACCGCGCCGCAACTCGCACCGCCTGAAGAACATTGAGCGGCGACGGCCGCCGCGACGCTGCGACACGGCAGGCCGAGGCGCGCGCCTATGTTCCGGCGGCAGGCTCGCATGCCGGGCGCGTCATCCTGGTGACGGGCGCTGGCGACGGCATCGGCCGTGCGTTGGCGCAGTCGCTCGCGCGCCAGGGCGCGACGATCGGCCTGCTCGGTCGCACGCAACGCAAGCTGGTGCGCACGTACGATGGCATCGTCGAGGCCGGTGGCCCGAGGCCCGCCCTGCTCCCTTTCAACCTGGAGACGGCAACGGCATCGAAGTACGACGCCGTCCACGACGCACTCGAGCGCGAGTTCGGTCACCTGGACGGGCTCGCCCACGTCGCGGGCATTCTCGGCAACCTGAGCCCGATCGATCAATACGACGTGCCGACTTGGTGCAAGGTGCTGCACGTCAACCTGACGGCGCCATTCATTCTCACGCGCACGCTGCTGCCCCTCTTGCGGCGGTCGACCGATGCGTCGATCGTCTTCACGACGAGCAATCTCGCGCGGAGTGGCCGCGCTTACTGGGGCGCCTATGCGGCGTCGAAGTTCGGCACCGAGGGATTGATGCAGGTGCTCGCGCACGAGACCGCGGACACGACCCGCATCCGCGTCAACAGCGTGAATCCCGGCCGCGTGCGCACGGCGATGCGCCGTCAGGCGTATCCCGCGGAGGACCACAGCCAGCATCCGGAGCCCGAGGCCGTGGTCGCGCCGTACCTCTTTCTGCTCGGACCCGCCAGCCAGGGCGTCAACGGGCAGTCGTTCGACTGCCAATAGCGCGCGACCCCGCCGCTTCGCGCAAGGCTTTCATCTCCCCGTCGGTCAAGGCACGGCTGCGACCGCGCGCCAGCGAGCGGTCCATCGCAATCGGCCCGTAGCGGGTTCGTAAAATCCGGTTGGCTTCAAGGCCGCAACTCTCGAATAACTGCTTGAGGTCACGCGGCCGGAGGCCGGTGGCGTGAACCTGAAGCCAGCGATTGGTTCCTTCGCCACCAGCGGGAACCACCTCGGTGATGCGGCCTGTCATCGCCGATCGTTCGATCGCGGCTGCCAGCATCGCCGCGATCCCGGATTCGTCGAATGCGCCGCGCACGCGGACGCTGTATTCGCTCGGGATACCGAGCCCGCGCCGCGTCAGCGCGGCGGCGAGCGGCCCATCCGTGATGAAGAGTTCGAGCCCACCATCGCGCGCGGCCAGCGGGCTGATCGGTATCCAGCGCCGGCCGGCGGACTTCGGCAGGCGCTCGATCGAACTCGGCATCGTGCCTGCCGCGCCCGGGCGAATGTCCTCCTGTTCAGGGCGGTGATACGCGATGCCCTTGTGCCCCGGGTCAGGGCCACGAGCGAGGCGCAGGCGGCGCCCATCGAGGCGCACGTCGTCGCGCTCCCCTACCGGCTGACCCGGTTTGGCGGCCTTGCCGTTGACCGTGATCCGTCCGGCCACGATCCACGACTCGATCTGACGCCGGGAGCCGACGCCGCGCGCCGCGAGAATTTTCTGGATTCGTTCACGCATCGGAAGCACCGGCCGCGGCGCTGCCGCGCCGGCTCAATTGGCCGCTTCGGCGTCGTTGGCAGCCGGAAGCCCGGCGGCTGCGGCCTGCACGGTCACCGGGCCATTGAACTCGAGCTGAATGCCGACGTCGTCCATGTCCTTGAGCGCCGCCAGGGACGGCAGCTCGTCAAGGCTCTTGAGGCCGAAGTAATCGAGGAACTCGCGGGTCGTGCCGAGCAGTTCCGGATGGCCCGGAACTTCGCGATGCCCGACCACGCGAATCCATCCGCGCTCGGTCAGCGTGCGCACGATGTTCGGATTGACCGTGACACCGCGAACGTCCTCGATTTCGCCGCGCGTGATCGGCTGGCGATAGGCGATCAGCGCGAGTGTCTCCAGCAGCGCCCGCGAGTAGCGGCTGGGGCGTTCCTGCCAGAGTTTCGACAACCGCGAGGCGAAAACACTGCGCACTTGCAGGCGCCAGCCACTCGCGACTTCGACCAGTTCCATCGGCCGCCCGTCACAGTCGCGTGACAGCTGGGTCAGCGCCCGGCGGACTTCCACGGCTTCCGGACGCTCGAACTCGTCGAACATCTCGCGCAATTGATCGACGCTGAGCGGCTGGCCGTAGGCCAGCAGCGCCGCTTCGATGATGTCCTTCAGTTGACCGGTTGGCATGCGATTCCCCGTCAGGCGGTCGTGATGTCCAGGTCCTCGAGCGAGGCGGCATCGGGATCGCGATCCACGCGGCGCACGTGCAGCGGCTGGTAAGGCTCGGCCTGCACGATCTCGACGAGTTGCTCGCGCAACAATTCGAGGAGAGCCGCGAAAGTCACCGTGACGCCCATCCGCCCTTCCTCCGGCCGGAACAGCCGGATGAATTCGACGAGCCCGACGCCCTCCAGCAGCGCGAGTACCTCCGACATCCGCTGCCGCACGGACAGCGTCTCGCGCTGCACGTGCAGGTGCGCGAACATGGTGGCGCGCTGGACGACGTCCTTGAACGCGACCAGCATTTCCTGCAGCGCGACCTCCGGCAACATTTGCACGACCTGGCGGTGCGTCAGATCCGCCACGGCCGGGTGCACGTCGCGCTCCATGCGAGGCAGCCGGTCGATGTCTTCGGCCGCGCGCTTGTAGCGCTCATATTCCTGCAGGCGACGGACGAGCTCGGCGCGCGGGTCGTCTTCTTCCTGCACGCCCTCGGTGCTCCGCGGCAACAGCATGCGCGACTTGATCTCCGCGAGCATCGCCGCCATCAGCAGGTATTCGCCCGCGAGCTCGAGGTCCAGCTCCTGCATGAGCTGGATGTACTCCATGTACTGCCGCGTGATGTCCGCGATCGGGATGTCGAGCACGTTGAGATTCTGACGGCGGATCAGGTACAGCAGCAGGTCGAGCGGCCCCTCGAAGGCTTCGAGGAACACCTCGAGCGCCTGCGGCGGAATGTAGAGGTCGCGCGGTATCTCCGTGATGGGTTCGCCGTCGACGATCGCGAACGGCATTTCGCCCTGCTGCGGCAACGGCTCGAGGGCGTCGGATTCAACGCCACTCTCGGCGGTCAGGTCAGCCGTTTCGTTCACCGGTACTCCAGGCGCACGGCCTCACGCACTTCGGCCATTGTCGCACGCGCAGCCTCGCGTGCACGATCGCAGCCTTCTGCCACGATGCCGCGCACGAGTTCCGGATTCTCCTCGTACTCCCGGGCGCGCTGCCGAATGGGTTCGAGCTCCTTGAGGACGGCCTCAATGACCGGCTTCTTGCAATCCAGGCAACCGATGCCGGCCGAACGGCAGCCGGCCTGCACCCAGGCCTTCGTCGCTTCGCTCGAATAGATCTTGTGCAGGTCCCATACCGGGCATTTTTCCGGTTCGCCGGGATCGCTCCGCCGGACACGAGCCGGATCGGTTTGCATCGCGCGCAGTTTTTTCTGCACGCTGTCGGGGTCCTCGCGCAAACCGATCGTGTTGCCGTAGGACTTGGACATCTTGCGGCCGTCGAGGCCCGGCACATTCGGCGACTTCGTGAGTAGCGCCGTTGGCTCAGGAAGAATCGCCCGCCCGCCACCTTTGAGGTGTCCCAGCAGGCGCTCACGATCAGCGACCGTCAGCCGCGCGCCGGACTCGACTATGTTGTGGGCTTGGGCGAGCGCCTCGGCATCGCCCTTTTCCTGGAATTGGCGGCGCAGCTCCGTGTACTGCGCGGCATTGCGGGCCCCGAGGCGCTTGATGGCCTTTTCCACGCGCGCTTCGAAGTCCGATTCACGTCCATAGATATGATTGAAGCGCCGGGCGATCTCACGCGTGATCTCGACGTGCGCAACCTGATCCTCGCCCACCGGCACGAATTCCGGCCGGTACATCAAGATGTCTGCGCTTTGCAGCAACGGATAACCGAGGAATCCGTAAGTGCTCAGGTCCTTGTCCTTGAGTTGCTCGATCTGGTCCTTGTAGGTCGGCACGCGCTCGAGCCAGGCAACCGGCGTCACCATCGAAAGGATCAGGTGCAGCTCGGCATGCTCGGGAATCCATGACTGAATGAATATCGTGCAGGCGCTCGGATTGAGGCCGGCCGCAAGCCAGTCGATGAGTACTTCGTTCGAATTGGCCTTGATGTCCGCGGTGTCCTCATAACCGGTGGTCAGCGCGTGCCAGTCCGCGACGAAGAAAAAGCACTCGTAGCGGTACTGGAGTTCGACCCAGTTCGCCAGCGCCCCGTGAAAGTTGCCGAGGTGAAGCTGGCCGGTTGGCCGCATGCCGGAGACGACGCGTCGGTTATTGCCAGGGGCAGCGGGCATCCGGCGCACTCACCCAGCCTGCAGGCCGAACGTCGCGATCAGAAGCCCCTGAAGAAAACCGATCGGTCCCCGGACCAGCGGTAAAAGCAATCCGGTCGCAAGAAGCCCGAGCACGATGAACAGCCCAAATGGCGCGATCCGCTCGAGCAGCGTGCTGAACGGCCCGGGCGGAAGCAGATTCGTCAGCACCTGCCCTCCGTCCAGCGGGGGTATGGGCAGCAAGTTGAAAACCGCGAGCAATACGTTGATGAAGATGCCGATCGCCGCCATCGATTCGAGCCACTGGCCGGCCAGCCCAAAGTCCATTCTCTGGCACAGCATCATGAGAAAAGCCCAGAAGATTGCCATTGCGAGATTGGCGCCCGGCCCAGCGGCCGATACCCAGACCATGTTGCTGCGGGGATTGCGCATGAACCGCGCATTCACCGGCACCGGCTTGGCCCAGCCGAACAGGAATCCTCCGAGCCACAGCATGACCAAGGGCACGAGCACCGTCCCGATCGGATCGATATGACGGATCGGGTTGAGACTGAGCCGGCCTTGCGCTTCGGCCGTGCGGTCGCCGAAGTACTTCGCGACCCACCCGTGGGCAACCTCATGGACCGTGATTGCAAACACGATGGGAATGGCGCCGATCGAAACTTTCGTCAGAAACGAAGCCAGGTCCATGAACCGTCCAGAAGGCGCGCCGGCCAATCGCCGGGGATTTGACTAGCGATTATACGATGCAGGACTGTGCGCTGCCGGTCATTGGAAGGGTCGCGGATCGCCCTTGCCGGCCCGCAAGACCTGTGGCGCACCGCCCGAGAGGTCGACGATCGTGCTCGGCTCGAATCCGCAGTTGCCGCTGTCGAGGATCACGTCGACGGCGTGGCCGATGCGCTCCTCGATTTCGCGGCCGTCGGTCATCGGCACATCGTCGCCCGGCAATTGCAAGGTCGTGCTGAGCAGCGGTTCGGCGTATTCCTTGAGCAGGGCCTGGACGACGGCGTGATCGGGAACGCGGATGCCGACGGTCTTGCGGCGCGCATGGAGGAGCCGGCGCGGTACTTCACGCGTCGCGCGCAATACGAACGCGTAGGGCCCCGGTGTGAAGGACTTCAAGAGCCGGTATTGCCAGTTCTCGATCAGTGCGAACCGCGCGATCTCCGACAAATCGCGGCAGACCACGGTGAAGAAGTGGCTCTTGCCCGTCTGCCGCAGTTGCTGGATACGCTGCATCGCGTCCTTGGCGCCGATCGCGCAGCCGAGTGCGTAGCAGGAATCCGTCGGATACACGAGCACACCGCCGTCAATGAGGCACTCCGCGGCGACGCGAAGATATCGCGGCTGTGGTGACTTTGGGTGCAACTCGAGGCGCTGCGCCATGGCCCACATTATGAACCGGGCGCAATGGAAGGCCGCTTCCGTTATCATTGGCGCCCCTCAAGACGGTCCCGCGCATGCAGCTCCTGTTCGATTTCCTCCCGGTCATTGCGTTCTTCGTCGCCTACAAACTTGCCAACATTTACGTCGCGACGCTCGTGATCATCGTTGCGACCGTGATCCAGGTGTCGATTCACTGGCTGCGCACCCGGCGCTTGAACCCGATGCATCTCGTGTCAGCCGGCCTCGTCCTGGTGTTCGGCGGACTGACGCTCCTGATTCGAGACACGGCCTTCATCATGTGGAAGCCGACCGTCGTGAACTGGTTGTTCGCAGCGGCTTTCCTCCTGAGTCTGTGGCGGCGATTCGGCAACCGCCCCTTGATCCAGCGACTGATGAGCGCCACGGACGCAGAGTTCGCGTTGAGCCCTCCGCTCTGGCGACGGCTCAACTGGATGTGGATCGGATTCTTCGTTCTGATGGGAGCGGCCAATCTGGCGGTCTTCCATTACTTCGACGAAGCGACGTGGGTCGACTTCAAGCTGTTTGGCATGCTCGGTCTCACCCTCGCCTTCATCGTCGCACAAGGCTTCTGGATTGCCGCCCAGTCGCACCGTGATGGCAAATCCCCGGGCTGAGCGCATTCAGTCCATGCTCGAATCCGCCTTTGCCGCGGCCCGCGTGTCGGTCCATGACGACAGCGCGCGCCATGTCGGGCATGCTGGCGCCCGCGACGGAGCCGGGCACTTTATCGTGCGAATCGAGTCTCAGGCGTTCTCAGGCCGCAGCCGCCTGGAAAGGCATCGCCTGGTTTACGAAGCACTTGCGCCAATGCTGCCGGGCGAAATTCACGCCCTGAACATCGAAGCGATTTCCCCTGACGACGACACACTGAGGACAAAATGAGATATACGCAGATCCTGGCCATCACGACCGTGGGCATGCTGCTGGCCGCCGGCTGCACCAAGGCCGAAACGCCCGAAGATGCCGCCGCCAAGCCGGTTGCCGTCGTCAACGGCACGCCAATTTCGCGTGACGTCTGGACGCTCTACGTCAAGACGCGCCATGCCAGCAAAACACCTGGCGACCTGACCGCGGACCAGCAGAAAGAAACGCTCGATGAACTGATCGGCATGTATGCCGGTGCCCAGGAAGCCGAAAAGCAGAAACTGGGCGAAGGCGAACCGAATGCCCGCATCGAGCTCGTGGGAAAGAGTGCGCTTGCCGAACTGCTATTCAAGAAGTACGTGGAAGGCGCCGAGCCGACGGAAGCGGAACTGAAGGCAGAGTACGAAGCGCGGATCGCCGAAGCGCCGAAGGTCGAATTCCACGCACGCCATATCCTCGTCGATGACGAAGCCAAGGCGAAAGACCTGATCGCGCAGCTCGACAAGGGCGCCAGCTTCGAGAAGCTCGCGACCGACAACTCGAAGGACGGCTCGGCTACGGAAGGCGGCGATCTCGGCTGGTTCAACCCGGCGCAGATGGTGAAGCCATTCTCGGATGCCGTTCAGCAGCTGGAAGAGGGCAAGTACACCGCCACGCCGGTCAAGTCGGAATTCGGCTGGCACGTCATCAAGCTCGAGGAGAAGCGTCCGACAACCCCGCCGCCGTATGAGTCGGTCAAGGCGCAGCTCGGGCCGATGGTCAATCAGAAGAAGTTCGAGGCGCACCTCAAGGAACTGGTCAAGACCGCGAAGGTCGAGCGCTCGCCCTGATCCTCAGTTCGCGAGCCCAAAGTCCCGCGAATAGGTGCGGTTCATCGGGTCGATGGCGGGTGCAGCGATGCGCGGCTGCACCAGCCGCCTGGTGACGTAGAAATACACCGGCAGCAGCGGATAGTCGTTGAGCATCAACGACTCCGCCTGCTGCAAGGTTTCTCGCCGCCGCGCGGCGTCGGCGTCGGTCGCAGCGGACTTCAGCAGCGCCGCGTATTCTGCATTCGACCACCGGCCGAAATTCTGCGGGCTGTCCTTCGTCATCGTATCGAGGAAGGTCGAGGCATCGTTGTAGTCCGCGGTCCAGCCGACACGGACGACGTCCCATTGCGCCGGATCGGCCCGTGCCACCAGATAGGCCTTGAATTCCATCTGGACCAGCTCCGTCTCGACACCCAGTGTCTCCTTCCACATGGACGCAATGGCGATGCAGACCTTCTGCACGAGCTCGTTTTCGTTGAAGAGCATTCGTAACCGCAACGGGCGCTCCCTGGAATAACCCGCCGCCGAATAGAGCGAGCGCGCCCGCAATGCGCGTTCCTGGCGTTCGTCCTGGCGCCAAGAGTAGTGCACCGGACTGTAGTTCCACACGCCTGGCGGAACGAGCGAATACGCAGGAACCTGACCTGCGCGCGTGACCGATGAAGTAATCGCCTCACGATCCAGGGCGAGTGATAGGGCCTCGCGCAAGGCGCGATTGCCGCGCAGCGGACCTTGATCCGTATTGAAAGTGAAGTAAAAGGTCGCAAGCCAGGCGCGGTGCTGAAGTCCTGAGCGCGGCGAGTTGAGAAGCTCCTGGAATCGCTGCTCCGGGACCGTGTTCGTCACGTCGAGTTCGCCGGCGCGAAAGCGCGTGAACTCCGCATTCTCGTCGGCGACGAATTCATAGCGCACTTCGTCGAACGTGACGGCGGATGAATTCCAATAGTAGCGATTGCGAATGAGACGGAGATTTGCTCCAGGCGCCAGCGCCGCGAGGGTGTACGGACCGTTGGAAATCGTGGTACCTGGCTTGGAGAATCCACCCGATTTCGATAGCGAAGAAGCGTGCAGTGGCGACGCGACCGTATTCGTGAGTATGTCCGGGAAATAGGGCACGGGGTGCGAAGTTCGGATCTCGAGCGAATGGTCGTTCAGCGCGCGCACGCCGAGCCGCTCGACCGGCATCTCTCCCTGCAGGATCGCCGGCGCATTCTCGATCGCTCGTAGCAGGTCGGCGGCGCCGGACGCCGTGGCTGGGTTGACAGCGCGCCGAAAACCATCGACGAAGTTTGCCGCGACCACCGGATCCCCGTTGGACCAGCGGGCCTCCCGGCGCAACGTAAAGAGATAGCGCTTGCCGTCGGCGTCGACGCGCCAGGCGGCAGCGCCAGCCGGAACGACTTCGCCCGCCGGAGTGCTCGCGGTCAGGCCTTCATAGAGGTCGCGCAAGACGTCGTAGGAGAATGCGTCTTCTGCACGGTGCGGGTCCAGCGATCCCGGTTGTCCGCCCAGGCCGCGCGTCAGGACTTGGGACGGGGCGTCGCGAGGCGACTGGCTGGAATCGTCGATCCCACAGGAGACCGCGGTAAGCGCCGCAACTCCCAGCGCCAGCGCCGCGACATGCCTCTGCCACCCTGAGGACAAGGAGCAACGCTTAAATCGCATCAGAAAGGCCTCGCACGCGGACGCGGTGGTCCGCGCAAGCTTACGCTATCGTGCGCGGCGAAATTCAGGGCGCGGTGTGCCCCAGGCGACAGTATGAGTAACTCGAGCGGCCAATGCGGCCGCTCGAGTCGAGATTATTGGCTGAGTTAGCCGGTGCCGACAGACGCGTCCCGTCTGCCAGTTCCAACTGACGCATCCGGACGACCGGTACCAACAGAAGCGTCCGGCCTGCCAGTTCCTAGCGATGCATTCGGACGACCCGTCCCGACTGAAGCATTGGGTTTGCCAGTGCCAAGTGAGGCATCTGGACGGCCCGTTCCAACCGA
>JBBDLI010000016.1:31457-87550 GCA_040878925.1 Steroidobacteraceae bacterium
TGCGTCGGACCTGCCGGTTCCAACCGATGCATTCGGACGACCGGTGCCAACCGATGCGTCGGACCTGCCGGTTCCAACCGATGCATTCGGACGACCGGTGCCAACCGATACGTCGGACCTGCCGGTTCCAACCGATGCATTCGGACGACCGGTGCCAACTGATGCGTCCGGACGGCCGGTACCTAGTGACGCGTTCGGTCGAATCGGCCGACCTACAAGTCCAACACTCTCGACAAGAATCCTGCCTGCAATCGCAGGCTGAGTACCCAAAATTGCTGCTCTTGAACCTTTGTCTAACCTGGAAATACTCGCCTGATAAACAAACGATGACGCGTCCAACGATAGCGAACCCATCGAAATTGCGCCGAGCTTCCGATTAACGGAATCGACCGAGCCCAGCAAATAGACTTTCGAAGCACCTTGCACGTACTGACCGTCCAGAACAATTGCGGCGTCAACCAGGTAGTTGGCACCGTCGAATTCTCCAAACAAGACAACAGGTCGACCAACCTGGGCGTGATCCACAAACCGATAATTCGCTTGCCCGGCCGTGAGCCGAAAATCATGACCGAGAACGGACACGGCAAAATTAGACGCGGAAATTCGGTCGAGTCGTCCAATCGCAAGCAACCGACCATTTGCTGCGCGTTCGATTTCACGTATGTCGGATGTCCGAGAGACTGCGGTCGCATTAAGCGCAGACAAACGTGCGCCAAACGCATTACCCCAACCGACCAAGACAATGACAGCGCTCAGCGCCAACGCGATTCGTTTTGCATGCCGGTCAATTTTCATCTTGCGTGCTCCGAATTCATCCCAATTCCGATCCACTCTTCGCCCCTTCAACTTCCATCAAGCAGTGCGCATTCAGTCATCTAGGTCATCGTCGGCAAACTCTTGCAGATCGCCAAAAGTTTCGGTCAGTGGCGACTTGTCCTCTGATGTTTCCTGATAAAAGTAGATACCCACACCCACCTGCACTGCTTGCTCGCCCCTCTTGCGAGCAGGTCGCGGATACGTAGCTGACTTCTGATCAATCTCCTCGATTACGCTCTCCAAGTACTCTCGTATCTCCTGTTGATAAATCTCGACGTCTACCAGTCTTAAGCCTTCATCTGGGTAGACCATTCGGTCGAAGCGCTTCTCTAATCCCTTTCCTTTCCCTAAGTTGTAATCAACCGTTTCAATGTATCGACGGACTGCTTGGGAAAAAATCTGGATCATCTCCGCAGTCATATCGGTTGGTATGTAAGTGCGCTTGTGAACGCGCAGATACTGTCCACCTTCCAACACGCGTGCAGCTCCGACTCGAACTAACTCCCCTATCAAAATCTCGTGCGGCACATCTGTACTAAAGCGACGCACCAAATCTTCAAACGTTGGAATCGCGTCGGTCCCATCAATCTTCAAATCGCGCGGGTACCCGTAAGGCGCTAAGTACTGCGGATCGGTATGCCAAGCCTCCAGAACACTTGCCGCAAGACCGGCGTTGCTTCCCACGTCCCACTGAGTCTTGCCTTCATTGCGAACGATCTTTGCGACTTCACGTCGCGTCAGACCTGTCGCAATCGCAACGCGCGACAAAGTCATCTTGCGATCTGGAAGAGTCATCTCCCGTGCGCACACGTTTACGTAGACGTCTTTGAGAACCCCCCCGAATTCTTGAAACGTAATTCCGCTTCTCAGCAGGATCCTGATGAGCGGTGTCATCAGAGATCGAAATGCTGCGAGAAGATCTCGTTTAACATCATAAGTGTCTGACATGACTTAATCTAGCTGGAATAGACAATAACTAGCCACCCGCAAGCGCTATTTCAAGCGGCGGGTGATCAAAAACACCCAATCAATCAATTAGTTAAGAGTACAAATGTAGTTTGGCAATTCGACCTAGTCGAGATCTATGCCCTAACTCTTTCTTTATTCTAGTATTGTTTCAGGCAATGTTCTCCCGAACGAAAATGTAGGCCCCAGCACCTAGCAGCAGACTCTCCTGATTGTTCTCAGTTCTAATGGCTCGGCGAGCAAGCCATTCATCAATTACGTCCACGAAATCTTGGCCCCGTGTGCTCACCAACTGCTGAATGATCGGCACTAAATCTCTTGGCACTGACGCGTAGCACGCGCGTTCAAAGCGGCCCTTAGCGCGCGATGGCTTATCAAAAACATTGAATTCAACAGAGCCCAGGAACCCACAGATGTGCTCGAGAACGCACTCGCTCGCAATACTTGTTCCTTCCTGACCTGAACAAGCCACAACGGAATCACTAATAAGCTCGATTTTTCTGTTCTCAGCAATTCGGACAACGCCGAGCTCTTCCATAGTCGCCAGAAGTAACTTCGGATCTGCACCTGGCGCAGCAGTGCCTACAAGCTCGACGAACGAAGGGGAAGACTGTTCCATCGAAAGCTGTGCTGGCAGACCCGTCGAATCTAGAAAACTGCAATCACGCCGCCATCTGAGAACGACATCGCAGCACATCAGCCCTTGGCGCGCTGTCACGCGACTGGGCAGCGAATCAGGTATTTGTGCGATTTCGTCGACTGCCTCAGTGGCCAGCACGCGGAGTTGAGCGTCAGTTAGCCTGCACCCTCTGAGAATCCGAAAAACTCGTCGCAGCAGAATACGCGCTGACTGAGATATGCCATCCCCATCTTGTATCTTCGAATTCATGTCTCCCCCGCCACTGAACTTTGCATTTGGAGTTGCGGCTATGATCGCGTGCGACTCTAAAGTTTTCACTTGACTCGCTGCACCATTGCTAACTCGCTACTAAAATCGTCACTCGCTATTCCTAGCTTTGCTGGAATCGCGTTTCTGAAGTTGGAGGTGACGCAACTTGACTCGTAAGTCTGCCTTGCTGAACTCCTGCCTCCGCCTCCTCCGCCCCCTCGCGCGAATCATGCTGCGGCACGGCCTGTCGACCTACGATTTCTCGCGCATTGCCAATATTGCCTTTGTCAGGGCCGCGCGGGATATCCTACGCGAGCAGGGGAAACCGCTGAGTTTCTCGCGCGTTTCAACAATTACTGGCCTGCACCGCCATGTCGTCAGCGATATTGTTAACTCGGCAGACGTCGGTTCGACCGACCAGACCGAGCAAAAGGACTATCGTCGCAATCGTCTCGCGCGCGTCCTGACCGGCTGGTACGAAAGCCCGGACTACACGGATGGCGAAGGCCGCCCGCTCGCCCTGGCGGTTGATGGCCCCGAGCCCTCGTTCGCTTCGCTGGTCCGCGAGTTCAGCGGTGACATCTATCCCAAGATCATCCTGGATGAACTGCTGGAGGTCGGGGCGGCAAAAATGTTGAAGGACGGCAGTCTTCGCGCGGCGACGCGCCGCTATACGTCGGGGGGCGCGGAGCCTGCCGCGATCGAGCACCTCGGCAGCGCGGTTCGCGACCTCTTGGGCACGCTCGAGCACAATCTCGCTACGCCGATTGATGCGCGGCTGTATGACGACTCGGTCGTCTCGATCAGGCTCGACCGGGCCGCGCTACCGCTCTTTCACCGCCTCCTGCGGCAACGCGGTGCAGCCTTTCTCGAGGACATCGAGGGTTGGGTCTCGGAACACGAACGGCCTGATTCTCCGGACACGGTGCGCGCCGGTGTCATGGTTCAGATGTTCGTCGAGGCGGAACCGGAGGCTACCGAGGAACCTGTCGAGCCAGGGACTGCGTGATCAGCGCTTCTTCCCTGCCATCCGCAGAAATTTTTCTTCGTCGAGAATCTTGATTCCGAGCTCGACCGCTTTCTTCAGCTTCGACCCGGCGTCCTCGCCTGCCACCACGAAGTCCGTCTTCTTCGATACGCTGCCGGCCACTTTACCGCCAAGCTCGCGCACGAGATCGCCCGCTTCGTCCCTCGACATCGCGGACAGCGTCCCCGTCAGTACGAACGTCTTGCCGTCGAATGTCTTGTGGCGTGACTTGACCGCACGGATCTCCGGCCACCGGATCCCGAGCCGAAGCAGGTCATCGATGACCTTTGCATTCCGGGATTCGTGCAGAAACGCGTGCACGTGCGCTGCTGTGATCGGCCCAATGTCGGGAACCTCCTCGATCTCGGCAACGATGCTGTTTCGCAACGCGTCGAGCGTGCGAAAGTGGCGCGCCAGCGCCTCGGCCGTCGCCTCGCCGACGTCGCGGATCCCGAGTGCGTACAGGAACCGCGCAAAGGTGGTTTCCTTGCTCCGCTCGAGCGACTCGGCGAGCTTGGTCGCGGACTTGTCGCCCATGCGATCGAGGTCGGAAAGTTGAGGCGCATCGAGCCGGTACAGATCTGCGGCGTCTTTCGCCAGCCCTTGATCGACCAATTGATCCACCAGCTTGCTACCGAGTCCTTCTATATCGAGCGCTCGGCGCGAGGCGAAGTGACGCAATGATTCTTTGAGTTGAGCGGGGCACACGAGCGCGCCGGTGCAACGGGCGACCGCCTCGCCCTCCTCCCGCTCGACGTCTGATCCGCAGACTGGGCACTTTGTCGGCAACCGGACGAGCGTAGTCTTCGGCGGTCGCTTTTCAATGATGACCCGCACGACCTCCGGTATGACGTCGCCGGCACGCCGAAGGACGACCATGTCTCCAACGCGGACGTCCTTGCGCCGAAGTTCGTCGATGTTGTGCAGCGTGGCATTCCCGACGGTCGCGCCGCCCACGAAAATCGGCTCGAGCCGTGCAACGGGCGTCAGTGCGCCGGTGCGACCGACCTGCCATTCGATCGCGCGTACTCGCGTCATTTCCTCCTCCGCCGGGAACTTGTGAGCGATCGACCAGCGCGGCGCGCGGGCGACGAAGCCGAGCTCACGCTGTTGATCGATGGCATCGACCTTGTACACGACGCCGTCGATCTGATAGGGCAACTTGCTTCGCTTGCGTCCGATCTCGTCGTAATAGTCGAGGAGGCCCTGCACGCCTGCGACGACGCGGGTTTCCGGGGACGTGCGCAGACCCCAGCTTCTCAGCTCCTCGAGTATCCGGCTGTGCCGGTCCGGCAGCTTCCGGCCCTCAACGACTCCGGCTCCATAAAAGAAGATCTCGAGTGGCCGCGATGCGGCGAGTCGTGGATCGAGCTGCCGCAGGCTTCCGGCCGCGGCATTCCGGGGATTCACGAACACCTTTTCGCCTTTCTCGGCCGCCCGGCGATTCATCTCCTTGAAACCGGCAAGCGACATGAAGACTTCGCCACGCACCTCGAGAAGCTCCGGCCAGGACTTGCCGGCGAGACGCAGCGGCACGGACTGGATCGTGCGGATGTTGTGCGTGACGTCCTCGCCGACAGTGCCGTCACCGCGCGTGGCCGCGACCTCCAGCAGGCCCTTGCGGTACGTGAGACTGACAGCGAGACCGTCCAGCTTCGGTTCGCAGGCGTAGCTAATCTCGCGCTCGGTCTCGAGCCGTTCGCGAACCCGGCGGTCGAATGCAACGACCTCATCGCGCGCAAATGCGTTGTCGAGCGACAGCATCGGCGTGCGATGCCGCACTTCTGCGAATGCCGTGACCGGGGCCCCGCCCACGCGCTGAGTTGGCGACTCCGGGACGATCAGGGCGGGATTCTTCTGTTCGAGCTCCCGCAACTCCATCATCAGGCGATCGTATTCGGCGTCCGGGATCTCCGGATCGTCAAGCACGTGATAGCGATGATTGTGTCGATCGATTTCGGCGCGCAGCTTCGTGACGCGCTGCCGCAGGCTTGCAGGCACCTTCTTCATCAAATGCGATGCAGGCGCCTGTTGCGGTGCTCGAAATGCACCAGCTCTTCCCTCAGATTGAGGATGCGCTGCGCCGTGAGCGTGCTGCCCTGCTCGTCCTGAAGCTGGCCTTTCATGCGCTCGGCCAGGCTTCGCCCGACCGTCAGCAGGAGGTCGAATGTGGACGGCGCGTCCAGGGGTCCCGGGACGATTCCAAACAGCGATATCCCGGGAAAGTGCTGGCTGTCCATCTTCGCGAGATCGAAAGATCCGGGTTCCATCATGCTGGCGACATATAAAAGTGTCTTGCCGTCTTCGCGCTCGCGGTGATAGATCGCATAGGGGCCGTAGCGAAGCCCCTCCGCTTCGAGTGCCTTGCGCAGCTCCCCGCCGCCCCAGGGTCCACCCGGCGCAATCAATCGCAAGGCGACAATCCGCTGCTTCGACGCTTCGGCGGTCCGCCGTTCAATGGCGTCCGCCGGCGCCGGTTCCGGCGGTTCTTCGTCCCGCCTGGGGGCGACTTGGTCGCGCTCGAGCGGATGCGTGCTAACCCAGGGCGCTCGATGGCATTCGTCCGGGTGCTCATCGAACGGTTCGGCCTCGCTTTCGTTAGCCGCATCTGCGACCTCTGGCTCGAGCGCAGCCGGCGGTTCCAGCGACAGCTCCGGCTCGGCCGCGCGCCGCCGGTCCCTGCTGACGAAGTCCGAAACGTCGACTTCGAAGTCCTCGGGAATCTCGATCAGCGGCGGGCGGCGCGCGACGCGTACGCGTTCGATGACCGGCGCATAGGTCACCGTTGAATCGGCGAGCTCGCCCGGCTCAGGATCGGTCCTCACATTCATTGTTGGCTCGGCGCACTCACGCGGCCAGGGCTTGTCCGCGTTGCTTGCGGATTTCGCCTGGGCTTTCCGGGTTTCCCACCACCAGAGCGCGAGGATCAGCGCCACGCCGGCACCGAGCAGTATCCAACGCAGCTCTGACACGGTACGCGTCCCGGCCTAGCCGACCGCGGCCATCCGCACGGCCTCGTCGACGTCGACCGCCACCAGTCGCGAGACGCCCGGCTCGCCCATGGTCACTCCGATCAGGTGGCTCGCGAGTTCCATCGTGTACTTGTTGTGCGTGATGAATACGAACTGCACGCGCTCGGACATGTCGCGGACGATGTCGCAAAAGCGCCCGACATTGTGGTCGTCGAGCGGTGCGTCGACCTCGTCCAGCAGGCAGAACGGCGCCGGATTGAGCTCGAATATCGAGAAAACCAGGGCGACAGCAGTCAACGCTTTCTCGCCGCCCGAGAGCTGATGGATCGTGCTGTTGCGCTTGCCGGGCGGGCGGGCCATCACGGCAACACCGGCGGTCAACAGGTCGTCGCCCACGAGCTCGAGATAGGAAGCGCCGCCGCCGAACAGCCGCGGAAATTTCTCCTTCAGCCCGCTGTTGATCCGGTCGAACGTGTCCTGGAAACGCTGCCGTGTTTCGCGATCGATCTTGCGGATGGCCTGGTCGAGCGTGTTGAGCGCATCCGAAAGATCGGCGAACTGGCGGTCGAGATACTCCTTGCGCTCGGACTGCTCCGTCAGTTCGTCGATCGACGCGAGGTTGACGGCACCGAGTCTTTCGATTCTCTCCGCGATCTCGGCGAGTTGCTGGTCCCACCCGACGACCGACGCGTCGATGGGCAGCGCCGCGGTGACTTGCTCGAGATCGAACTGCGTCGCGCCGAACTGCTCCAGCAACGATTCGCGCCGCACGCGCGTCTCCTGCATGCCCAGGCTGATCTCGGCAAGCGCCGAACGCGCGAACTCGGCCACGCCTTCGGCCTTCTGCCGTTCCATGTCCAGTTCGCGCACTTGAGCATCCGCCTCCTCGACCGCACGGCGCGCATCGCCGAGTTCCCTTTCGACCGCGAGGCGCTGCTCGAGGTAGACCTGGAGCTGCTTTTCGAGATCGGCAAAGGGCGTCTCGCCCTCCGCAAGTTGCCCTTCGAGTTCCGCCCGTCGCGCTTCGAGCTGACGGGACTGCTCGTTCGCCCGGTCGAGGCTGGTGCGCAGCGTCGCGAGCGTCGACCGCTGCGATTCGACCCGGATCGCCACCTGCTGCGCGGCGGCCATATCCCCGGCATGGCGATCGCGCGCAGCCGCGAGTCGCGCCTTGAGGGTATTGCGTTCGCTCTCGAGGCCGGGCTGGCGCTGTTTGAGCTGATCCTGCGTCGCCGCGGCGGAATCCAGCCGTGATCGCGATTCGCCGATGTCCCGCTCATCGCGCGCGACGTCGATGTCGATCTGGTCCGCTTCCGCAACCAGGCGGGCGATGCGCTCGGCGATGTGCTGTGTCCGCGAGCGGATCGCCTCATGGGCGCCGCGCACGTTGACGAGGTCGTGGTGCAGCCGGTTGACCTTTGAATGCAATTCGTCGCGGCTGGCGTCGAGCGCGGCAATCCGTTCGCGAACGCTCGACAGTTTTGAGTCGAGGTCCAGAACCAGGCGTTCGTGCGTGGCGACCGCCGACTGAAGTCGTCGCAAGTCCTGTTCCCGCGCGATGACCCCTGCATGGCCTGCTTCGCTTCGCGCCACGCGCAGCCATTCGCGGCCAAGCCAGATTCCGCCGCGCGTGATCACCGACTGGCCCGGCTTCAGTGATCGCCGCCGTGCGATCGCAGCGGCAAGCGTGTCGACCGCGATCACGCCGTCGAGGAGCTCCGTGATCACTGCCGGTCCCGAGACGCGCGCGAGCAGCGTTCCGGACGCCGATTTCGCGGATGGTGCACGCGCGGATTCCGCGAAGGTCAATTGGCCGGCGTCGAATCCGTCCATCGCCCGGGCGATCGAATCGATGGCTTCGATGCACACAGCCTCGAGATAGCTGCCGAGTGCCGTCTCGACCGCCCGCTCCCAGCCCTTTTCCACTTCCAGTTGCTGCGCGAGCCGCGGCTGGCGGTCGAGCTTGTGCCGCGCGAGCCATTCCACGGCCCCGCTCGGACCCTTGCCGAGTGCTGCTTTCTGGACGGCCTCAACCGTCAGCAATTCGCTCTGCGCCGTTTGCAGCGCGGCCTTCGCGGCATCGAGCGCCGCCGATGCCTGGCGCTCTTCTTCGCGAAACGATTGCAGCGATTCGAGGGCCGCGTCGAGTTGTTCCTGCGCCTCGCGGCCGCGCTCGCGGGCCTGCTTCTCCGCCGCGGCAAACTCGTCCGGTCGGGCGCCGGAAATGCTCTGCTCGAGTTGCGACTTCTCCTGGAGCAGGCGCTCCCGCTGCGTTCGGAGCCGTTGCAAACCCGCCTCGATCTGCTCGATTCTCGCGCCCTCGACCTGGAATTGCCGCGTGGCCTCGGAAGACGCCAGGCCAAATGCCTCCCATCGCTGCTGCCAGTCCGCCATCGCGCTTTCTGCCTCGGCGAGCGAAGCGCGAGCCGCGGCTTCGGTCGCCCGGACCGCGGTCAGCTCGGGCTCGGCTCGCGCGAGAAACTCCGTCAGCTCCCGCAGTTGCTCCTGGTCGCGTCCAACGAGCACGCTCGACTCCGAATGCTCACGCTTGACGCGCTCGAGATCCGTGCGCTGCCGCTGCCGCAATTCCCGCGCATGTTGCAGGGCCTGCTCGGTTCGAGTCGAATCGGCGCCGGCCTGGTAATAGCGCCCCTGCACGGCCGCGAGCACGTCGGAACATTCCGCGTGACGGGCGCGCGCGCGCTCGAGCGTCGCTTCCGCCGCGCGCAGTTCGGCGATCGCGGCCTGCGCTTCCGTTTCGCGCTGAGTGGCGAGTGCGTGCCGCCCCGCGATGTCACCGTCGAGGTCGCGGATACGCAGCGCCAACAGCTCCGCCTGCAACTGCCGCTGGCGGGTCATGTTCTCCTGGTAACGACGCGCGATGCCGGCCTGCCGCTGGAGGTGGCGGATCTGCTTGTCGACCTCTTCACGCAGGTCGTTCAAGCGCTCGAGGTTCTCGCGCGTGTGCGAGATCCGGCTTTCCGTTTCCCGGCGGCGGTCCTTGTACCGCGAGATGCCCGCCGCCTCCTCGACGAAGGCCCGCATGTCCTCGGCACGCGCCTCGATCAGGCGCGAGATCATCCCCTGCTCGATGATCGCGTAGCTGCGCGAGCCGAGACCGGTGCCGAGAAACAGGTGCGTGATGTCCTTGCGCCGGCACTTGGAGCCGTTGATCAGGTACGTCGAGTTTCCGTCACGCGAAACGATCCGCTTCAGGGCCACTTCGGCATAGCCCGCGTACGGCCCCGCGAGCTTGCCGTCGCCGTTGTCGAATACGAGTTCCACAGAACCGCTGCCAATCGGCTTGCGGCTGCGCGAGCCGTTGAAGATCACGTCCGTCATCGAATCGCCGCGCAGGTGCTTCGCGGAAATCTCGCCCATGACCCAGCGGACCGCGTCGATGATGTTCGACTTGCCGCAGCCATTCGGGCCGACGACGCCGGTCAGATTGGCTGGAAAGGAGACAGTGGTCGGATCGACGAATGACTTGAAACCGGCGAGTTTTATCCTGGCGAGGCGCATTCCCGCTAGTGTAGATTAACCGCCCGCGATTGACGACGACCGGAAGCGTTCCGCATGGGCCCGACAGCACCATCCCGCGAGATCGAGTTATTTCCAAATCCGCAGCGCGAGCGCGACTACACGATACGCATGCGCGTGCCGGAATTCACTTGTCTCTGTCCGCGCACCGGCCAGCCGGATTTTGCGACGCTGGAACTCGAGTATGTTCCCGACGAGCTCTGCGTCGAACTCAAGTCGTTGAAGCTCTATCTCTGGTCGTTTCGCGACCGCGGCGCGTTCCACGAGGCCGTGACGAACGAAATCGCCGACCTCCTGGTCGCGTCGCTGCAACCGCGATTCCTGCGCCTGACCGCGCAGTTCAACGTGCGTGGCGGCATCTATACGACGATCGTCGCCGAGCATCGTCGCAGCGGGTGGAATGCGCCTCCGGCCGTGAACCTGGCGTGAACCGGAACTGTGCCCGCCGGGCGACAGTCGGTGGCACTGGACCACAGGAAAACCGGGGCTATAATCCGGCGCTCGATTGAACCGGCCGCGGAGAGCTTGATGCCAGCCAAGAAGGCTTCCAGATCCAGAAAACCCGTTGTAAAGGCTGCGGCGCGCAAAGCGCCCGCCCCCCGCAAGGCCGCGAAACCCGCGGCGCGCAAGGCCAGGAGCAGCGCCGCTCGCGCCAAGCCCGGCAAGTCCGTCAAGACCAAGTCTCGCGCCGCAGTGCGCAGCGTCGCAGCGCCGCGCCCGGCGCCGAAATCTGTAAAACCCGTCAACCACTCAGTGGCCGCGCGGGAACCCGTCTTCATGAAGCCGAGGACGCCGTCGGCGTTGGCCCAGATCGCTGAAACACGCTCCACGCTGGCCGCCATCCAGGCACGTCCTGCCGTGCGCCGCGCCATCTTCAACGACGAGGATGACGAAACCTCCGCCACTCACAACCTGTTGCTCGGTCCTCGTAACGTCCGCCCCTATCGCGAACGCAAGGGCGAGATGTACATGGGGCGGGAACAGCTCGGCCACTTCCGCGGCATCCTGAGCAACTGGAAGCGCGATTTGATGGAGGAAGTCGACCGCACGATGACGCACATGAAGGACGAGGCGGCCAATCCTCCGGATCCAAACGACCGGGCGACGCTCGAATCGGAGTTTGCCCTGGAGCTCCGGACGCGCGACCGCGAACGGAAGCTGATTCGCAAGATCGAGGAAGCGCTCAGCCGGATCGAGGACGGCAGCTACGGTTACTGCATCGAGACCGGCGAGCCGATTGGCGTCAAGCGCCTCGAAGCGCGCCCGGTGGCGACGCTCTGCATCGAGGCGCAGGAGCGGCGCGAGCGCCGCGAGAAACAATACGGCGACCGCGACGACTGGTACCGCTAGTTCGCCCCCACAGGGCGCCTGCGGCCGTTTCGCCCCCACTCCTTCCGGACCCCTCCATCTTGGATCGTTGCTTGCCGCGGCCGGCAGCTACCTGAGCGCGCGGAGCCGCGGCGGGCGCTGGCTGCTGCGCATCGACGACCTCGACCGCAATCGCTGTATTCCCGGCCTCGAAACGCAATTTCAAACAACGCTCGAGATTTTTGGTTTCGAGTGGCATGGAACAGTCAATTTCCAGTCGGATCGAATCGACACGTATGCGGAAGCGCTGTCCGCGCTTCAGGCCGCCGGGTACTCGTACCCCTGCCGTTGCAGCCGGTCCGACATTGCCGCCGCGCAGGCTGCGGATCCGGCATTGGAGCCGGTCTATCCAGGCACTTGCCGCGATCAGTCGCCGACCGACGGCGGGCCGCACGCACTCAGGTTTCGCATTGACCCGGAACAGCCAGACATCATGTTCGAGGACCTGTTGCAGGGACCCGTGCGGCAGGACTGCCGGCGGGAAGCGGGCGATTTCGTCATCCAGCGCCGCAACGGCTTCTTCGCGTATCACCTGGCCGTCGTCGTCGACGACGAACGGCAAGGCGTGACCGAAGTCGTGCGCGGCTCGGACCTGTTATCCAGCACACCGCGGCAGATACTCCTGCAGCGGGCCCTGGGCTTTCGAACGCCCCGCTATGGCCATCTCCCGCTGCTCACGGAGCCGGACGGCCGCAAGCTCGCAAAGTCGCGGCGCGCGGTGCCGCTCGAACCCCGCCATGCACCGCGTCAGCTCTGGCAGGTCTTGAACTGGCTCGAACAAGGGCCGCCCGCGGGACTTGCGCGGGCGCCAGTCGGCGAAATCTGGCGCTGGGCGATTGCGAACTGGCGACCGGAGCGCCTCGAGGGCTGGCGCGAACGGCGCCTCGAGGATCAGGAACCGCCGTAAGGCGTCAGGCGACTCCGCGCATCGAAAGCCGGACGCGCCCCTGGCGGTCGACTTCGAGCACCTTCACCTTGACGACATCGCCTTCCTTGAGCTTGTCGCTGACGCGCTCGACGCGCTCGTCGGAGATCTGCGAGATGTGCACGAGGCCATCGCGGCCCGGCAGGATCGCGACAAAGGCGCCGAAATCCATCAAGCGCACGACCTTGCCCTCGTAGACGCGGCCCACCTCGACATCGGCCGTGATCATCTCGATCCGGCGCAGCGCCTCGCGGCCGGACGCGGCGTCAACCGAGGCGATCTTGACTGTGCCGTCGTTCTCGATGTCGATCGTCGTGCCGGTTTCCTCGGTGATCTGGCGGATCACCGCGCCGCCCTTGCCGATCACGTCGCGGATCTTCTCCGGATCGATCTTGATCGTGACGATGGTCGGCGCCCACTCGGACATCTCCGGCCGCGGCTTGTCGAGCACCTTGTTCATCTCGCCCAGGATGTGCAGCCGGCCCGACTTCGCCTGCTCGAGTGCGGCTTTCATGATCTCGGCCGTGATACCGTTGATCTTGATGTCCATCTGGAGCGCCGTGACGCCATTGGCCGTGCCGGCCACCTTGAAGTCCATGTCACCCAGATGGTCCTCGTCGCCCAGGATGTCGGTGAGAACGGCGAATCGCTCGCCCTCCTTCACGAGTCCCATGGCGACGCCGGCGACCGGCGCCTTGATCGGCACGCCCGCGTCCATCAAGGCGAGGCTGGTGCCGCAAACAGTCGCCATGGAGCTCGAGCCATTCGACTCCAGCACCTCGGAGACAACGCGCAGCACGTACGGGAAAGTTTCGAGATCGGGCATGACCGCGTTGATGCCGCGGCGTGCGAGGTTCCCGTGGCCGATCTCGCGGCGCTTCGGCGAACCCATGAAACCGGTCTCGCCGACCGAGAACGGCGGGAAATTGTAGTGCAGCATGAACGGTTCGCGGCGCTCGCCGGCGAGCGCATCGACGATCTGGGCGTCGCGTCCCGTGCCGAGCGTCGTCGTGACGAGGGCCTGGGTTTCGCCGCGCGTGAAGATCGCCGATCCGTGGGTCCGCGGCAATGCGCCGACTTCGATCGTGATCGGCCGGACGGTTCGCAGATCACGCCCGTCGATGCGCGGCTTGCCGCCCAGGATGAGATCGCGGACCAGGCGATATTCGAGGTCGTGCAATTCGGTCGTCACCTGTTCGCGGGTGAATTGCGGCTTCTCGCCGCCGGACAGCGCAGCCTGGACGGCCTGCCGGATCTCGGCCAGACGCGTCACGCGCGCCTGCTTCACGACAATGCCGTAGGCGGACGCAAGGTCGGCTTCGGCCAGCTTGGCGACAGCCTGCTTCAGCGCGACATTCGGCTCAGGCGCCTTCCAGTCCCAGCGCGGCTTGCCGGCCTCGGCAGCGAGCTTGTTGATCGCGGCGATCGCGATCTGCATCTGCTCGTGACCGAACAGCACGGCGCCCAGCATGACTTCTTCCGACAGGCCCTTGGCTTCCGATTCGACCATCAGGACGGCTTCCGCCGTGCCCGCGACCACGAGATCGAGGTCGGATGCGGTCTTGACCTGGGTCGCCGTCGGATTCAG
Source organism: Steroidobacteraceae bacterium (assembly GCA_040878925.1). GTDB lineage: Bacteria > Pseudomonadota > Gammaproteobacteria > Steroidobacterales > Steroidobacteraceae > SCUD01. The sequence continues at coordinate 45,549 of JBBDLI010000016.1, forward strand.
CAGGTACTGGCCGTCCTTGTAGCCGACGCGCGCGGCGGCAATCGGCGCAGTGAACGGAATGCCCGCCAGCGCGACCGCGGCAGAGGCACCTATCAGCGACGGAATGTCGGAATCGATTTCAGGGTCGAGCGACAGGACTGTCGCGACAATCTGGACCTCGTTGTAGAAGCCCTCGGGAAACAGCGGCCGCAGCGGCCGGTCGATCAGGCGCGAGGTCAGGACCTCTTTCTCGGATGGCCGGCCTTCGCGCTTGAAAAAACCGCCGGGAATCTTGCCGGCGGCGTAGGTCTTTTCGACGTAATTGACGGTCAGCGGGAAGAAGTCGCGGCCCGCGACCGCCTCGCGACGGCCGACCGCGGTGACGAGTACCACGGTGTCCCCCATCGTGACGACGACGGCACCGTCCGACTGCCGGGCCAGGCGGCCGGTCTCGATCGTGACCGGATGCGTGCCGAAGTTGAAAGTCTGCGTGGAAACGCTCAAGCGGGTCCCCTTTGATTACCAGTACGGACGGGGCGCCTTGCGTGCGCCCGCAGCGCCTTAGCGGCGCAGGCCAAGTTCGTTGACGACCTTGGTGTACCGCTCGGGGGCGTTGGCCTTGAGGTAATCCAGGAGCCGCCGGCGTTGTGCCACCATCTTCAGCAGGCCACGCCGCGAAGCGTGGTCGCTCTTGTGTGTGGTGAAGTGCTCGGTCAGCCCGTTGATTCGTTCGGACAGCAATGCAATCTGCACTTCAGGCGAGCCGGTATCCGCCGGAGCGCGCCGGAACTTGCCGACGACCTCCGCCTTGCGTGCAATCGTGAGTGGCATCTCGTTCACTTAACCCTTTAGAAAGCCGCGCATTGTAGCCGTGGCCCGACATTCCCTCAAGCGCGCGGGGCCTGCCCGCCCGACAAGTCGATCATGATCCGTTCCGGCGCCAGCCGGCGTCCTTCGGCACTCATGCGGCCGACGCCCAGGAATCGCCCGTCGACCCCGTACATGCGCACGCGCGCAGCGGCCGGACCCGTCGTGGCAACCGGTTGTCCGTGCAAGATACTGGCCTCTTCCGCGGCGCCGAGCCGGATGGCAGGCAAGCCCGGCAAGGCTTCGTCGGCGGGGAGCAGCATCGAGTCGAGCTCTTCGGGCCTTGGCGCGGCCTGCTCGATGGTCTCGAGCGTCCTCATTGCGGGATTCCCGAACGGCCCGAGCGCGAGGCGACGAAGACTCGCCACATGACCGACGGTGCCGCAGGCGCGCGCGATGTCTTCGGCGAGGCTGCGGACATAAGTGCCCTTGCTGCACACGACTTCGAGGTCGAGCCATTCCGGTCCGATCTGGAGGACATCCAGGCGATGAATGATCACGCGGCGCGGCGGGCGTTCGACCTCGATACCCTGCCGCGCCAGGCGATACAGGCGCTCGCCATGATGTTTGAGCGCCGAGTACATCGGCGGTACTTGAGTCGACTGGCCGAGGAAACTCGCAGTGACCCGACGTACCGCTTCATCGCGCAGTTCCGGCACCGGGGCGGTTTCGGCGACTTCGCCCTCACGATCGCCGGTCGTCGTGCGCTTGCCGAAGGCGATACGGACGCGATAGGTCTTGTCCGCGTCGAGCAGCAGACCGCTCGCCTTGGTGGCTTGACCGAGACAGACCGGCAGCAGGCCGCTCGCCAGCGGATCGAGGCTGCCGGTATGGCCCGCCTTGCGCGCGCGAAACGCGCGGCGAACGCGCTGCAGCGCGGCATTCGAAGTCAGACCTTCCGGCTTGTCGAGGAGCACGATGCCATCCACGTCCCGCCAGGTCCCGGCGGGGGGACGGGTCTGCGGCATCGTGCCGCTCATTCCTTTTCCGGATCGGTCTCGACGTGCCGGGCCCGATCGCTCTCGACGGCTTCGTGTATCAGCGTCGATAGGCGCGCGCCGCGCTCGACCGAATCGTCAATGCGGAATTCGAGCTCCGGGGCGACGCGCAGCCGCATGAGGCTCCCGACCTGGTGGCGCAGGAACCCGGAAGCGTGGCGCAGGGCTTCGAGAGCCGCCGCCGCGTCGCCGATGCCGGCAAACGGTGTGAAGTAGACGTTGGCGTGCGTCAGGTCGCTCGAGACTTCCGCCGAGGTGATCGTGATCAGGCCGACACGTGGATCCTTGACCTCGCGGCGAATGAGGTCGGCGAGCAGCCGCTTGAGCTGCTCCTCGACCCGTCGGGCCCGTGGATACTCGCGTGGCATGCCGGCAGCCTCAGCCTCAGAGCTGACGAGCGACTACGACGCGCTCGAAGCACTCGATCTGATCCTTGACCCTCACGTCGTTGTAACCCTTGACGCCGATTCCGCACTCGGTCCCGGCGCGGACCTCCGACGCGTCGTCCTTGAAGCGCTTCAGCGATTCGAGCTCGCCCTGGAAGATCACGACGTTGTCGCGCAGCACGCGGATCGGGTTGTTGCGGCGCACGTAGCCTTCGACGACGAGGCAGCCGGCGACCGTGCCGAACTTGCTCGAGCGGAACACTTCCCGCACTTCCGCGAGGCCGACAATCTGTTCCTTGACCTCGGGCGCGAGCATGCCAGTGAGCGCGGCGCGAATGTCGTCGATCGCCTCGTAGATGACGCTGTAATAGCGCACCTCGACGTTCTGGTCCCGCATAGCCTCGCGTGCCGCGGCATCCGCGCGGATGTTGAAAGCGACGATCTGCGCTTTCGAGGCCGCCGCCAGCATCACGTCGGATTCGGTCAAACCGCCGACCCCGCTCGAAATCACCTTGACCGAGACTTCATCGGTCGACAGCTTGATCAGCGCCTCGCGCAATGCCTCGGCCGAGCCCTGCACATCGGCTTTGATCAGCAGATTGACCGTGCCTTTGGCGTCTTCTCCCAATTGCGCGAATGCGTCCTCGGACTTCTGCCCCGCCTGGCGTGCCAGGCGAACGTCACGGAACTTGCCCTGGCGATACAGAGCCACTTCGCGGGCCTTGCGTTCGCTGTCAACGGCGAGCAATTCGTCGCCGGCATTCGGCGGGCTCGATAATCCCAGCATCTGGGCGGGTATCGACGGTCCCGCGGACCCGATTTCCTTGCCCAGCTCGTCGAACAGGGCGCGGACGCGGCCGAACTGCTCGCCGGCAACAACCGAATCACCGACTTTCAGCGTCCCGCGCTTGACCAGCACTGTTGCAACTGCGCCGCGGCCTCGCTCCACACTCGCCTCGAGGACGACGCCGACCGCGGGCGCATCCTTGACCGCGCGAAGCTCGAGCACCTCGGCCTGCAGCAGGATCGATTCCAGGAGGCGGTCAATACCGTCGCCCGTCTTGGCCGACACCGGCACGAAGATGTTCTCGCCGCCCCACTCCTCAGCGATGACGGCTTCCTGGGACAGCTCGTTGCGGACCTTTTCCGGATCGGCACCGTGCTTGTCGATCTTGTTGACCGCAACGACGATCGGGACACCCGCCGCCTTGGCGTGCTGGATCGCTTCCTTGGTCTGCGGCATCACGCCGTCGTCCGCCGCGATGACGAGCACGACGATGTCCGTGACCTGCGCGCCGCGCGCCCGCATCGCCGTGAACGCGGCATGGCCCGGCGTATCGAGGAACGTGATGACGCCGCGCGGCGTCTCCACGTGATAGGCGCCGATGTGCTGAGTAATCCCGCCCGCCTCGCCCGCCGCGACCTTGGTCCGGCGGATGTAGTCGAGCAGCGACGTCTTGCCGTGATCGACGTGCCCCATGATCGTGACGACTGGCGGCCGCGGCAGCGACTCATCGGACGTGTGCATGCCGGCCTGGAGCGCCTCCTCCACCTGGTCGGCTTTCAGCACCTTCGCGACGTGACCCATTTCCTCGATTACGAGCACGGCGGTGTCCTGGTCGACCGGCTGGTTGATCGTCGCGATGACGCCCATGTTGAGCATCGTCTTCATGACTTCGCTCGACTTCACCGCCATGCGCTGGGCGAGCTCGGCGACCGTGATCGTTTCGCCGACGGCGACTTCGTGCTGCATCGGCTGCGTCGGCAGCTCGAATCCGTGCTTGCGGTCGGTGCTGACCGACGCAGCGCGGCGGCGCGACTCGGGCCGGGTGCGGCCTTTCTTGTGGCGCGCGGACAATCCTCCCGCGATGTGCAGCTCCTGGCGGCCGTAACGCGTGCTCTTGTCGTCTTCCACCGTTTTGCGGGATTTCTCCTCGCGCTGGCGACGATCTTTCTCGGCCTGTTCCCGGGCTCGCTGTTCCGCCTCGCGCCGCGCCTGTTCCTCGGCCTGGCGCTTCGTCGCTTCTTCAGCCGTACGGCGCTCCGTTTCCTCACGCTCGCGGCGCTGCTGATCGCGCTGCTCGACCTCGCGGCGCAACAGCTGCTCGGCTGCCACCCGCTCAGCGTCCTCGACCTCGCGCTGCTGGTCCAGCGCCTCTTGCGCGACCCGGGCCTGTTCCTCGAGGACGTCGCGCTTGATGTAAGTGCGCTTGCGGCGCACTTCGACGCTGACGGTACGCGCCTTGCCGAGCGGCGCCGCGACCCGGATCTCGCTCTGCGCCTTGCGGCGCAAGGTGATCTTCCGCGGCGCACTGCCATCCTCGGCCTTGCCGTGCGCCTTGCGCAGGTGCGTGAGGAGCTCGTGCTTTGCGTCCTCGCTGATGCGGTCCTTGGGCCCGAGCGACCGGATCCCGGCCTCTTCGAGCTGCGACAGCAGCTTGTCGACCGTGACCTTCAGCACTTCCGCGAATTGTTCGACCGTGACGTCGGACATGTGCAATTACCTCCGTCCGGCCTCAGGCTTGGCCCGCGTTTTCGAAGAGGTGCGCGCGCGCGGCCATGATGAGCTGCCCGGCGCGCTCCTGGTTGAGACCGGGCACCGATTCGAGCTCGTCGAGCGATTGATCCGCCAGCTCGTCGCGCGTGCGGATGCCACGCGATGCGAGCTCATAGGCGAGCTCCTTGTCCATGCCCTCGATCGCGAGCAAGTCCTCCGCCGGGCCCGACTCGTCGATTTTTTCCTCGCTCGCGATCGCCTGCGTCAGCAGCACGTCGCGCGCGCGGTTCCGAAGTTCATCGACCATCTCCTCGTCGAATTCCTCGATGCCGAGCAACTCGCTGGTCGGCACGTAGGCGACCTCCTCGATCGTCGAGAAGCCTTCCTGGACCAGCACGTTCGCGACGTCCTCGTCCACGTCGAGCTGGGTCTTGAACATCTCGCGCAATTGGCCGGCTTCCTCGTCGCTGCGCTCCGTGGCCTGCTGCTCGGACATCACATTGAGCCGCCAGCCGGTCAGTTCGCTCGCGAGACGCACGTTCTGGCCGCCGCGTCCGATCGCCTGCGACAGGCGGTCCTCGGTCACGGCGATGTCCATCGAGTGAGCGTCCTCGTCCATGACGATCGAGGTCACTTCGGCCGGCTGCATGGCGTTGATGACGAACTGCGCCGGATTGTCGACCCACGGGATGATGTCCACGCGCTCGCCGGCGATCTCGTTCGAGACCGCCTGCACGCGCGAACCGCGCATGCCGACGCAGGCGCCGACGGGATCGATGCGCGGATCGAGGCTCTTGACCGCGATCTTGGCGCGCGCGCCCGGGTCGCGGGCCGCGCCCAGGATCTGAATCAGGCCCTGTCCCACTTCCGGCACTTCGAGCTTGAACAGCTCAACCAGGAAATCCGGCGACGTCCGCGACAGGAAGAGCTGCGGGCCGCGGGCTTCGGAGCGCACCTCGCGCAGGAGCGCCTTCAGCCGGTCCTGGGGCCGCACCATCTCGCGCGGGATCATGTGCTCGCGCGGCACGAAGCCTTCGGCATTGCCGCCGAGATCGACATAGACGCCATGCCGGTCGACGCGCTTCACGATGCCCGAGACGAGCGACCCGACGCGGTCCTTGTATTCGTCGACGACCTGCGCGCGCTCGGCCTCGCGCACCTTCTGCACGATGACCTGCTTTGCGGTCTGCGCGCCAATGCGGCCGAACGCGACCGACTCCATGGGCACTTCGACGAAACCGCCGACCTCAGACTTCGGGTCGACGTCCCTGGCGTCGTCAAGGCGCAATTCGCGCTCCGGGAATTCGAGCTCGGTGGAGTCGTCCGCAAACACCTTCCAGCGCCGGAATGTCTTGTACTCGCCCGTCTTGCGGTCGATCTCGACCCGCACGTCGATGTCGTCGCCATGCTTGCGCCGGGTCGCCGAAGCGAGCGCAGCCTCCAGCGCCTCGAAAATGATCTCGCGCGCGACGCCCTTCTCGTTGGAGACGGCCTCGACGACTTCCAGGATCTGCTTGTTCATGATCAACCCACCAATCGTGCCTTGCTGATTCCGGCGAGCGGAAGCTTCCATTCCCGCCGGTCCACCTCGATCGTCACGTTCCCGTCCTCGACCGGCCCGAGCCGGCCCCGGAAACGGCGTCGTCCCTCGATCGGCGCCGCGAGCTCGATGCGCGCCTCGCTTCCCGCAAAGCGCGCAAAATGCGCCGCGGTCCGGAGCGGCCGGTCGAACCCGGGCGACGAGACCTCCAGCTGGTACTCGTGCGCAATCGGGTCCTCCGCCTCGAGCACCGCGCCGATCGCGCGGCTCACCCGCTCGCAATCGTCGAGAGTGACGGCGGAACTGTCGGTGCGATCGATATACACGCGCACCACCGAACTCCGCCCGGCCGAACTGAATTCGATCTCGATCAGTTCATAGCCGAGCCCTGCCGCCACCGGCTCGAGCAGGCCGAACAATCGGCTTCTCATCCGGCCTCCATGGGTCTCCGGACACAAAAAATGGGCACGAGGCCCATTTCCGGCGACCCGATCGCAACAAAAAGGCCCCGCGAGGGGGCCTCCTGATCGACCTTTCGGTTCCGGGGGACCGCGACCAGGCCTCGCTGCCAGGATCGCGGTGGTGCTGCCCAGCCCCCGACCGGCGCGAATGATACCGCAGGCTGCCCGGCCGCCTCAACCTATTGTTCGGCGTCAATTTTCGAGGGAGTGGCTACGCTAGACTCCGGCGAGCCGCGGGAGGGCCCGATGAAAAATGTCCTGTTGTTGGTTTCGTTGCTCTGTATCGCGGCCGATGCCGCGCGTGCCGACGTGACGGCGGCCGAACTCGACTCAGCCGCTGCGGCGCTGGAGTCGCGTGTCGTCGAATGGCGCCGCGATTTTCACCGGCATCCGGAGCTCGCAAATCGCGAGACCCGAACGGCCGGCAAAGTGGCGGAGCATCTGCGCGCGCTCGGGCTCGAAGTCAGGACCGGCATGGCGCATACCGGCGTCGTGGCGGTGATCGAGGGCGGCCGTCCGGGTCCCACGATCCTGCTGCGAGCCGACATGGATGCCTTGCCGGTGACCGAAAAGACGGACGTGCCGTTCCGCTCGACCGCAACCGGTGAATTCCGGGGCCGAACGGTCGGCGTCATGCACGCCTGCGGTCACGACGCCCACACGGCAATCCTCATGGGCGCTGCCGAAGTGCTCGTGAAGCTGCGCGAAAAGCTGCCGGGAAAAATCCTGCTCATGTTCCAGCCGGCGGAGGAAGGCGTGCCGGAGGGCGAGCGCGGCGGCGCCCCGCTCATGCTCGAGGAGGGACTGTTCGAGGTCGCGCCGCCCGAAGCGGCCTTTGCGCTGCACGTCATCTCGACCCTGAATGCGGGAACCGTCGGCTTGCGCCCGGGCCCGTTCATGGCGGGATCGGATTTTTTCCGCATCGTCGTCACCGGAAAGCAGAGTCACGGCGCGCGCCCCTGGGCAGGCGTCGACCCGATCGTGGCGTCCGCGCAGATCGTCAACGCGCTGCAGACCATCGTCAGCCGCCGGACCGACATTTCGGCACTGCCCGCGGTCGTCACCGTCGGCGCGATCAATGGCGGTGCCCGCCACAACATCATTCCGCAAACCGTCGAGATGCTCGGCACCATGCGCACCTTGAGCCCGGTCATGCGCCAGGAAATCATCGATCGGATCGGGATTCTTGCGACGAATATCGCGGAGGCCAATGGCGCGACTGCGACGCTCGAAATGATGCCGGCACCGAATCCGGTGCTGGAGAATGACCCCGGGTTGAGCGCGCGCGCCACGGAATCGTTGCGATCCGTGGTGGGCGCGGCGAATGTCAAGACCCTGGGCCTGCAAATGATTGCCGAGGACTTTGCCTACGTCTCGCGGAAAGTGCCGAGCGTCTACTTCTGGGTTGGCATCACGCCGGCTGCCCAGGATGCCGCCAAGGCGCCGGACAATCATTCGGACTATTTCTTCGTGGACGAAAGCAGCCTCGCCGTGGGGCTGCGATCGCTCCTGCGTGTCGCGGTGGACTATCTTCAGTCGCCGCCGCGCCCGGATGCGCCGAGCAAATAGACGGCGAAGCTACCGAGCCAGTGGCCGCCCTCGTAATGCTCACCCGTCACGGCGGGCAGCGCCGCATCCGCATGCCGTGCCGCGGATTTCTCCAGGGCAGTGCGCCGGGGATCGTCCGCCGGCAATCCCGACGCAATGCCGCGCAGCATCCAGGCGCGACTCAGATTCAAGCCGTCGATGTGCGCGAGCTTCGGATCCGCGCGGTCGGTCACGATGCCGGGCTCGAGCCAGTTGCCGCTTCCGTCGCGCGGAATCCGCGGGAGGAATCGCATGAGCCACGCGGAAAATTCCTCGGGTGACAACACACGCCGCATGAGATCCGCCTCGGCCAGGCAAGGTGACAGGAAATCCTCGCCCGACGGCTCGTACTCGAGCCGGCAGTCGACGTCCGCCAGGTAGTAACTGCGGCTGCGCTCGTCGATGAGCTCGCGCATCGCACCATCGCCGGCAACGAGCGACCAGTCGCGGATCAGGCCGAACGCGAATGCGGTCTGCGAGTGCTCACCTACCCGGATCGGATAGCGCAGCTTCGGCAGCCAGTCGCGAATGCGCGCCGCCGCCTCGCCTTCGAGCGGCCTCAGCGTCACCGCCCAATGTTGCGCGCCCGGATCCGGCCAGCTCCGCAACTCCGCAGTCAATTGCAGGATCCAGGCGAGGCCATAGGGCCGTTCGAACGAAATCCGGCCGGCGCCTTTCAGGTAGGCCGATTCCTTCGCGACCTTCACCTCGGTCAAGCTGATTGCGAGCGCTGCGCGCGCCGCGCCGGCGAACTCCGCTTCCGGATAGAGCCGGGCGAGGCGCGCCAGCAGCCAATGGCCGTGAACGGAGGAATGCCAGTCGTAACAACCGAAGAAAACCGGCGTGAGTTCGCGCGGCGGCCGGACGTCGGCATCGCTGCCCAGCACGTGCGCAATCTTGTTGGGATACTCCCGGTGCACGCAGGCAAGCGCGAGCCGCGCGAATCGGCCGGCAGCCGCGGCATCGAGCGTCGCGGCGGCCGGCGCCGCGGGCGAAATTACCGCGAGTGCCACGATGAGCGATACGGCCCGGATCGTCTTGCGCATCGGGCGCCACTCTAGCTCAAGCGGCCTGCTAGGATCGAACGGTGGCACGATCGAATGCGGCTGGCGCGCTGGCCTCGCTCGCGCGCATCGCCAGGCACTACGCGCCCGGTCTTGGGGCGCGCAAGTTGCCGCTGCTCCGGCTGCTTTCCCGCACGAATCTCCCGACCGCGCGGCAAGTCCGGCGGCTGCACGAACTACTCTGCTTCCTCGATGCGTATCCCGACGATCGCCGCGTTCGAATACTCGTCAGGAGGATGCTAAACGGTTTTCGGTATCGCCCGGACCTGCGGAGACACCGCGCTTCTTTGGCTGGAACCGGCATCGCGGGCACGGACACGCCATATCGCTTCTTCTGGCCGACGGCGCGCTGGCTCTCGCGGAACTGGCCGGGTGTCCTGGTGCTCGATCGCGAGGATCCGGATCGCGCGCAGGCCATCCTGGAAGCACTTCCGCAACTACTCGAGCCCATACAGGCCGAGTATCTTCGGAAACAGGCGGCGCCCACGCTGGAGCTCCTCGATCGGCTCCGGCCGCAAGCCATCACCGACGCCGATTACTTCATCGGCCTCGTCGCGGCCATGCCGGGCGACGACTTCACCCGCGAAGCCTTCTTCGATCGCGTCGACCCGCCGCTCGTCCTGCGCGCCGCTCGCGCGACACCGGAACGAACGACGGCGCGATTCGACCGGTTGGCGGTCCACTGTCGCAGCACGCCCCTCAAGATTCCGCGCCCCGACCTGCGCCGCGAGGCGAAGCATCCACCGCGCCAAATCCTTCCACTGCGCGGCCGGGATGCCGAGGCAGCGATCCGTCTGGCACGGATTTCGATGATTACGCGCGAGCGCGACCTCGCGGCCTTTCAGTTCGCGAATCCGCAGGACGCGTTTCTCGTCGACGATGGCCAGGGCCTGGGATTCGCCATGGTGGGGACGCTGCCCGAGCGCCGCGCGTTGCTGCCCGCCATCTATGGCGGACTGACACTCCAGAACGGCGTGCCCATCGGCTACGTGCAGGTCGACGTCCTCGGGCGGCGCGCAGAGCTTTCGTTCAACACCTTCGAAACTTTCCGCAACGGCGAGGCGGCGCGCGTCTTCGCGCGCCTGGTCGCGGCAGTTCATCACGTGTTCCATTGCGACAGCTTCAGCATCGAGCCGTACCAGCTCGGGGCCGGAAACGAGGAAGGCATCGAGTCGGGCGCCTGGTGGTTTTACCATCGCTTCGGTTTTCGTCCGCGGGCGGCCGCCGCGCGCCGCCTCGCCGCCAGAGAGATTCGGCGCATCGCCCGGAACTGCGGGCACCGCAGCTCGCGACGCACGCTGCGCGTCCTGGCCAGGACACATCTTTACTATTCACTTGCGCCGGCGCGACGAGCGTCCTTGCCGCGAATCCATGCGTTGCACGAAGCCGGCACGCGCGAGCTGCGGCGTTTTGGGCAAGCGGACGCGGTTGAACGACGGGCCGCGGCAGTAACGGCGGCGCGGCGGCGGTTGGGGGCAAGCAAGTCCTATCGTCCCGGCAATAACACGTTCCGCATGCTGGGTCAGTGGGCAGGACTAGTGCTTGCCTTGACCGCGCGCGGGCGGTGGAGCGCGGCCGAGCGCCGGGAGCTCTTGCGCCTGATCGAGGCAAAGGCCGGCACGGACGAGAGACGTTATCTCCGGCGCCTATTGCGGCTGCGACGGCTTCGGCGCTATCTGGATTGTTGAATCAGCCGGCTGCCTCATAAGCCTTGCATCATCTTGAGCAGGCCCATGACCACCAGGCCGCCATAGGTTCCAAGCACGTAACCCAGCACCGCGAGCAGCACGCCGACCGGCGCGAGACTCGGATGAAATGCCGACGCCACGATGGGAGCGCTTGCCGCGCCGCCGATGTTGGCCTGCGAACCGACCGCAAGGAAGAAGACGGGCGCACGGATGAGCCACGCCACCCCGATCATGATCGCGACGTGGCACAGCATCCAGACCGCGCCCACCGCGACGAGGATCGGGGCTTCCTTCATCTGGCTGAAATCCGCGTGCGCGCCAATGCTGGCGACCAATAGATAGAGCATCAACGTGCCAATCCGCGAGGCGCCGGCGCCCTCGAGCGCGCGCGCCGGTGTGAACGACACGGCGACCGCAAGCGCCGTCACGATGATGAACTTCCACACGGTGGCGTCGAAGACCTGCGCGCCGGCGCCCAGGACCCGGCCCGCAAGGGTCGCAAGCCACATCCCGCCGAAGCCGATCGCGACGATCAGCAGGAGGTCCTTGAGGCTCGCGGGACGCGTCGTCTTCGCCGTGAACTCCGCCATGCGCCGTTTCAGTTCCTCGATCGCGGAAGTGTCCGCTCCGGTGTAGCGATCGATGCGCTGCTGCTGGCCCGCGAGATAGAGCAGCACGCCCATCCAGATATTGGCAATCGAGACGTCGACGATCACGATCATCGCGAACATCGCGTCTGGCGTTCCGACCATCTCCGCGAGCGCGACCATGTTGGCGCCACCGCCGATCCAGCTGCCCGCGAGCGCCGTCATGCCGAGCCAGGTGTCGGCCGGCACCCAGGACGAAAAGATCCAGAGCGCAATCGGCGCGCCGATAATGACGCCGGCGGTCCCGGCCAGCATCATGATGAGCGCCTTCGGTCCGAGCCGGACCAGGCCCGGAACATCCAATGCGAGGATGAGGAGCATGAGACTCGCGGGCAGCAGGTAGGCCTTGATCCAGTCGTACAGCGGCGATTCCGCGGGCAGCACGCCGAATGTGGTCAGCGTGGTCGGAACGAAATAGCAGAAGACGAGGCTCGGCACGACGCTGAACAGGCGCCTGCCCGCCGCCGTTTCGGCAAACCAGAAGATCGCCGCCAGAATGGCGAGAAGGACGACCAGAATCGCGACCGGATCGCTCACCATCGCGGCGCCACTCCCCATGAGCCCGCATGGAAACACGAACCCTTCCGGATCGTCCAGTAGGCGCGATTTCCACGTCGCCTTTCAGCGACGCACGACGCTAACGCGCTCATCGCGCGAGTCGCTATCAATGTCGCGTACATGGCACGCGGCGGATGAAGACCGCCAAGGAGTCAGAAGATGAACAACAGTTTATTGGCCGGGCTCATCGTCGGCGCGGTAGTCGTGACGGCGGTCGGCGCCGTGGCGGCCAACAGTGGATTCAATCCATTGCAGAAATACGCGAAGGTCGTGTCGGTGGAGCCCGCGTACGAGACGAACCGCATTCCGCGCCAGGTTTGCGGCGACCAAGCGACGCTCGAGCAGGCGCCCGTGAAGGACGAGAAGCGCATCGCGGGCACCGCGATCGGCGCGGTGGTCGGCGGGGTGCTCGGTAGCCAGGTCGGAAGCGGGAGCGGCCGCGATGCCGCAACCGTTGCCGGTGCGGCGGCCGGCGGTTATGCCGGCAGCAAGATCCAGAAGCGCATGCAACAGGGCAATGTCCAGGAGACAACCGAAGAGCAGTGCGTGACGGTCTATGACACCGAGTCGGTCCAGGCCGGATACGACGTCACCTATGAGTTGGACGGCGTTCAAGAGGTGGTCCGGATGGACAAGGACCCCGGTGAACGCATTCCGGTCGAGGACGGCGAGCTGGTCCTGAGCCGGTCGTAAACGACGATCGTTCGCTTCGCCCGTCCTCGCGGCGCCTGCCGCGGGGACGGGCGTCGCCTTATGGGTCGATCACCCGCGCCGAAACCAGCGCCACCCGGTACTGATCGGCGTTCTGGAAAGGCCCCAATCCCGTCGCGAATTGCAGCTGCTGGCCGGCGGCCAGCGTTCCGTTGACGTTGCGGCGAAGGTCGCGCATGCGGCCATTGGCATCCACGTACTGGATCGCGACGGCGAGCCCAGTGACGGGAACCTGCGTCGGATTGGCGATGGCGACCACGAGCATCCCGCGCGGATCGAGCCCGGCCTGCGCACGGAGATATTTTCCCGGATTCTGCGGGAGGTCGAGTCGCATGAGCGCCTGCGTCGCTGCCTGGCCGATTTCACCCTGGGATCCGGACGCGGCCGCGTAGTACTGCTTTGCCGACTCGAGATTGCGCGCGCGCGTCGCGATGTTGCCGAGCGCGTAGTAGGCGGCGCCTGTCGGCAGGAGCTTCAGGCTTGTCTCGAGATCGTGGCGCGCGACGTCGTCCTGGCGTTGCCGTTCCGCGATCAGGCCGCGCTGGAGGTGGTAGTAAAAAAATCCATCGTTCCGCGCGATCGCATCCGTGTAGGCCTGGGTCGCGGCCGGATATTGCTTTTGAATGAGGTAGGCGTCGCCCTTGAGCGCGTGGAAGTGGCCCTCGCCGGGCACGAGCTTGATCGCTTGCTCGGCTTTCGCGAGCGCGGTATCGCCGTGCTTCTTTGCGAGCGCCTTGCGACCTTCGTCGTAGGCATCGTAGGCCGGCTTGGTTTTCATCGTTTGCGCCATGGCCGCCGTGTACGCTTCCACGCCCATCTCGCCGCCCGGCGGAAGCGCAGCCGCACGCTTGCGATTTGCCTCGAGCCGCTCCTGTGAAGGCGGATGGCTCGCAAAAAGACCTGCGAGCCAGCCGCTGTCCTTGCGCTCGTTCATTCGCACGAAAGTTTCCTGAAGGGTGACCGCACCCTGCGCGTCATAGCCGGCGCGCTTCATGTATTCGATGCCGTAGCGATCGGACTCGAGCTCGGCCTCCCGGCCATAGCGCTGCATCGCGAGTTGCGTCGCGAGGCCCGCTCCCGCCATGTAGAGATTCCCGTAATCGCTGTCGCTCGCCGCGACCTGGGCCGCAAGCAGCCCGCCTTGCATCAGCATGCCGCGGCTCATCTGCTGCGCCGAGTGCCTCGCCGCCGCGTGGACGATTTCATGCCCGAGCACCGCCGCCAGCTCAGACTCGGACTTCAGTTGCGTCAACAAGCCGCGATTCACGCCGATCTTACCACCGGGCAGTGCCCAGGCATTCGGAATCGTGTTGTTCAACACGACGAACTCGTACGGCAGCTTGCGGTCGCTGACGGCGGCGAGTCGGCCTCCCACACGCTGCACGTAGCTCTGCAAGGATGGATCCAGGACGTAGTCGCCGCCCTCGGCCTGGCGCATCGGCGCGTAGTTTTTCTGGCCGATCGATAGCTCGGTGCTCTCGCCGACGAGCATCAATTCCTTTTCGCCCGTGACCGGATTCGTCGAACAGGCCGCGAGCGACGCGGCCAGTGCGGCGACCGGAAGGAACCACCAGTTCCCGTATTTCATTTCAGTACCTCCAGCTGTCGACGTCCGCGTCCGGCGGCGCGGTATCGAGAATGCGCTCGACGACCCAGGGCAGGACCATTTGCGGATAGCGCAGGCGCGAGTAGGCGTTCGCGCGCGTGGGGTCGCCGTTCCAGCAATGCTCATGACGATCGCCGTACTCGACTACGGCCTCCGCCGGCGGTTCGGCGTTCTTCAGGAATTCCTCAACGCCATAGACGGCATTGTTGAGGTAATAGTTGTCCATGTCCCCGGTATAGATCCTGAGTTTCCCGCGGAGTTTCGGGCCGAGCGTGAGCTCGTACAGATTCTGCTCCTCGATCGTCGTATCGACCTGTCCCAGCCAGTTGCGATGCGCGGGACGCGGCGTGCGCTTGTAAGGGTTCGAGGCGAAATACGCATTCTTGTCCTTGTAGATGTCCACCAGCACGTAGTGCCGGAAATCGATCGGGTCCGGGCACGCGATCCAGGCGCCGTTGTAATCGTCCGGGTAGAACATTTGCACGGCCATGGCTTCCCAGCCGCCGGTCGAGCCGCCGTACACGAATCGCGACCAGCCGGTGCCGAGGCCCCGGAATCGGTTTTCGATTTCCGGAATCAACTCGTACTGGATCGCATCGCCGTAGGGACCGTTATTCGCGGAGTTCACCGCGTACGAATCGTCGTAATACGGCGTCGGATGCTGGATTTCGACGAGCAGCACGCGCGGGAAGCCCACCGTGATCCAGTCCTGATGAGCCTGCCAGGCGTATTCCTGCTGGATGCGGTTGTAGCCATCGAGGCGAAAGCGCTTGCTGTATTCAGGCTTGAGATCGGGGTCGGGCGGTGTTTCGCGGAAACCGAATGGCTCAGCCGGGAAGTGGCCGTGCGCGATGACGAGCGGATAGCGCGCGTCGGGATGCGCGTCGAAACCCCAGGGCAGCCGCACCCAGGCGCCGAGATAGATGTCCCGGCCCCAGAACTTCGAGAGGCGCTCGCTGCGGATGCGCAGATGGCGGACGTACTCGCTCTCCTTTTCTTCGAATGGCTCGACCGGCGGAATCTTCTGGTCGAGCACGATCGCGACGCGCCCGCGACGCTTCGCCTCGATGCGGATCGTCTGCGGTTTCGAATAAAGATTGCCGGGCTTCCGGCTCCAGACCTGGCCTTCTCCCTGATCGGGAGGCAACAGGAGCGTCCAGCCGTCGCTCCGGGCGAAGCGCTCATAATGGTTGAATACCGCCTGCACGCGGTATTCGCCCGCCGGCAGGTCGTCGAGCGAACGGATCGGGAATCCCGAAGTCCTGCCGTCCACCACTTGCCGCTTGCCCGCTTTCCAGGCCTCGACGTCCACGCCGAAGAAAGGAATCGCGTCGCCGTCCCAGATCACCTGCTGGCGCGGTTCCTTCTCTCCCTCGCCGCCGGGCGAGAAGATGAGCAGCAGGCGGCCGGACAGCGGTTCGCTGCTCATTTCTTCAGGAAACGTGATGCTGAATCGCGGCGCGGCGAAAGCCGGGGATGCCGCCAGAATCAGCGTTATCGACAGGGGCGCAAAACGAACAACCCATGCCCCGCGAGACGCAATCATTTGGATTCCTCCCGATGCGGCGATGCTAGCGCATGGGCGGCGGAACTTCGCCTCGCAGTGCGCCACACAGCTTGTCGAAATCGATGTTGCCTCCTGAAACGACGCAGACGATTTTGCCGTGCCCGGCTCGACCCGATAGCGCGCAGGCGACGGGACAGGCGCCCGCTCCTTCCGCGATGATGTGATTGCGCTCGGCCATCAGCTTGAGCGCCGCAGCGACTTCCTCGAGCGTCGCGACCAGTGCGCCATCGACCAGCGCACGCGCGCGGTCGAACATCTGCGGGAACACGCTCCGGCTGCCGATCCCGTCGACGAACGACGGACGGTATTCCACGATCTGCGGCGAGCCGGCCGCGAGCGACGCGGCGAGCGGCGCCCCGGTCTCGGCTTCCGCCGTGATCAGCCGGCAGGCGGGCGCGAGCACGCGCACGGCGGATCCGATTCCGCTCGTGAGCCCTCCCCCGCCCCAGGGAATGACGATCGCCTCGACGTCCGGCAGGTCCTCCAGGATTTCGAGGCCGATCGTTCCATTGCCCGCCATGACATCCGGATCGTCGAATGCGTGGATGAAAGTGCCATCGACTCCAGGGTACGCGCGATCCTGAAAGGTTTGCCACCAGCGCTCGAACGACGCCTGGATGACTCGCCCGCCCAGCCGTTCGATCGCCCGGAGCTTGGTCGCAGGCGCCATGTCGGGCGCGATCACCGTGCACGGAATCCCGCGCTCGCGCGCGCACCAGGCGACTCCCTGCGCCATATTGCCCGCCGATGCCGTGAGCACACCGCGTGCCAACCGGTCGGGGGGGATCATCGCCATCGCGTTTGCGGCCCCGCGGATCTTGAACGACCCGATTGGCTGGAGGTTTTCGAGCTTGAGCCAGATTTCCGCCGGGGCGTCGAGGGCGTTGAGCCGGACGAGGGGCGTGCGTATTGCGGATCCGGCAATGCGCGAGCGTGCCTGCCGGATATCGGCGAGAGTCGGAAGCATGATGGACGCCGATACTACCGGTAGTAGATGTTGCGTCCGCCGACTTTCTTCCAGACGTCTTCGATCTGGCGTGCATCGGCGTCTGAACGCGGCGCCACCATGATCAGGATACCGCCCTTCTTGATGCCGGATTCGTACGCGCGGATACGCTCAGCCGGAATGCCCCAATTTCCGAGCGCACCGATCAGGCCCGCCGCGACGCCGGCTGCGCCGGCCGCGATCAGCGCGACCGCGATCGGTCCCGCGACCAATCCGATGGTCGGTATGGCAACGGCGGCGCCAACCGCCGCGAAGATGGTGACCAAGATGCCGACGCGCCCGCCGGTCGGGCCGCCGAGCTCGCCGCCCTCCGCTTTCCTGCGCGCGAGCTCGCCCGTGACTTCGCTGTCATCGGACAGGAATTTCTTGCGCGTGCCTTCCGAAATTACGACGTTGACGTCCCCGATCTCGTAACCGCGATCTAGGCAGGCCTGATACGCGCGCTCGGCCGAATCGGTGTCGGCGAAGAGGCCCGTCAACATCGGTTTCGTCGCTGCAGACAGGGCGGTCGCCATCGCTCCTCCGGGCCCAGCAATTCGCCAGCCGATCTTGTACTGATCGTGCCTGCCGTGACGAAGAGCTGTCTGTCGGTGGAGGACTACAAGGTTTCCGGCAAGTTTCCGCCGCGACCATGCAAGGATATGCGTCATGGACAACGTCCTGTCGTTGCAATGCCCGTACTGCAGCGAGCCCGTCGAGTTGCAGATCGACACGGGCGGCGGTCCGCACCAAGCCTACGTCGAGGATTGTCCAGTCTGCTGCCGACCGTGGCAGGTCGACGTCTGGAGCGAAAGCGATGGTTCCTGGAGTGCGACGCTCCGGACGGCGGATGAATAGACCTGTGCGAATGAACAAGGCCGCCATGAGGCGGCCTTGTAGTTTTCCGGAGCTACTTGTTGATGAGATAGCCAGAAATCATTATATCGCTGGTCATCGTATTGAACGAATTTGCGGCGCGGGGCCGGGGTTTGTCACTGGAGCGCTTCACGCTTGCGTCGTCGTGACAAGCGCGGAGAACGGGACCATGCGCTGGGCCTGCGCATCCCAGAGCCGGAGCCGTGCCGAGCGCAAGCTAGTCCAAAGCGTCAAGTGCGGAGCCCGTTGGAGACGCGGGTGCGAGTCGAAGCACTCGCGAAGCCGGTAGTTCGGGATCCGGGTCGCCATGTGATGCAGGTGGTGGTAGCCGATGTTGGCGCTGAACCAGCGCAGGATCGCCGGCAGATCGTAGTAGGAACTGCCCTCGACCGCCGAACGCTCGATATTCCAGACATCGCTCCTGGCCCAGTAAGCGCACTCGAACTGGTGCTGCACGTAAAAGAGCCAGACGCCCGCTGCTCCCGCCAGGAGAAACACTGGCAGGTGCACGAGCAGCACCGTCTGCCAACCGAGCGTCAGCGAGAGAAGGGTGAAGACCAGCGCAAGCACGACATTGTTGACCCAAATGCTGACCCATTCTTTCCTGAAGGAGCGCGGCAGGTCGAACGGCAGACGTTGCTTGAGGAAGAACTGGACGATCGGCCCGAGGCCAAGTAGCACGGGCATGCTGCGGTAGAAGCGATAGCCCATGCGCCGCCACCAGATTGCGGCTACATACTCGCTCACGCTCAAGGTGACGATGTCCCCAACCCCACGACGGTCCAGGTTGCCGGACGTCGCGTGGTGGATCGCGTGAGTGCGTCGCCAATAGGCATACGGCATCAGCGTCACAACACCGAGCACACGGCCGACTGCGTCGTTCAGGCGCTTGCTGCCGAAGAACGAGCCATGGCCACAGTCGTGCTGAAGGATGAATAGCCGAACGTAAAGACCTGCGACCGGAAGCGCCAGCAGTAGCACGACACCGTAGTTCCAGGCCAGCCGTACGGCTAGTGCCATAGCACTCCAACCCGCGATGAACAGTAAGCCCGTAGTCACCAGCTGAAACCGGGCGCGACGATCATCGGCGCGGGCAAATGGCGTGATCAACTGGCGCAACGGCGGTTCGGCGATCGTGCCATGCGAAATAGCGGAGTGAGATCGGTCAGGCATGTTCAAGATTGCATTGCTGAACTTTGCGGCGCCGGCAGACTATTCGCGGACCAAACCGCTTCGACGTCAGCGTGCAGACTGCACGTGACGGCTGATGTCGCCGTGCGGCGCACCCGCCATCAGCTTCCGAAAATCGGTCCCGCTGACGTGCACGAGGCCGCGGTGATCGCCGGCCTCGAAATAGACGTCCGATTCCTCCATGAGGCTGTCATCGAGAACGCTGTCGATGCCGTAGGCCGCGCCCACTGGAGGCACCGCACCCGGCTCGCAATCGCCGAACAGACTTTGCAGCTCATCCTCGGTCGCAAGCCCGAGCGGGCGTCCGAAGCGTCTGTGCATGGCGCCGAGGTCGACCCTTCGCGTGGCTGGCACCACCGCGATGACGAAGCCCTGGTCATCCTTCAGGACTGTTCCCTTCGCGAGCTGGGCGCCTGGGACATGCGCCGCCTGCGCGGAATGCGTGCTGTCCAGGGTGCGTGTATGTTCGATCAGCTCGTAGCTCACGCCCTCGCGAACGAGATGCTTCTGCACGGATGCTGCAATCGTCATGACTGGCCCTCCGGTGCGGCTGTCCTGATTGTTCTGTAACTATACGCCCGGGCGGCGGGAGACGACTCTCGTAGAGGGTTATGCTGGAGACGCCCCGGCCGAGCGATGCGCGTGCCAGTCAGGCAGGAGGTTGGATCATGGCGAGCATCAAAGTCCGGCAAAACGGGCCCTATCTGGTCGACGGTGACGACGTGACAGTGGTGGACTGGAATGGTGTGTTGTATCCCATTCCGAGACGGCCCTTCGCGCTCTGCCGCTGCGGCGGTTCATCGACCAAGCCATTTTGCGACGGCACGCATTCGCGGACAGGCTTCGCGGCGGCAGAAGCCGCCGTCCCGGGCAGTCAGGACCGGCCTGCTTCGGCCGACACGTGAGCGGAATCACGCTCTGCGAGAGCGTCGGACAAGCCCTCCATTGCAGCCTGCATCTCTTTCGTAGTCGCTTTCGCTTCCTGCACGAATTCTACCAGCCACTCGAAGCGGCGCAGCGCAAAGACTCTGCGTCCAGCCCTCAACGGTTTGGCAATCACAAGCCCGATTGGGACATGTGTTCCATCTTGCGCCGGCATGAATTTAACGCGGGAGTGCGCAATATCGTTGCGAGGGTTGGTAAGCCTCTCAGCCCGCTTCACTGCTGCGAGCGCCCGATTACGTGCCGCCGGCTGAACGCCATGGTCGGAGTCTTGCACGGCCTTGTGCAAGAGCCGAGCGATCTTCTTCATGTCGGCCTTCTGATGCCTCGCCAGCAACTTCGGATCGCAGCGAAGCAGTGCGGCCCAGTCGAGCATTAGCCGTTCGAGGACACCGAAAAACACAATCGCGCGGCCGAGCTCCATCATCCACCGCTTTGTACCTGGATCCGTAGTTGCGATGAGCTTGAATTCTGGCTTGTTCACTTCGCTGCTCCATACACCGACCAGTCGCTCACGTGCCTGGGTTTGGCGGGGCGACGTGCATGCAATAGCAGAAACCCCGGCGCGCGGCCGGGGTTTTTTCAAATTTGGTAGCGGGGGCAGGGCTTGCGAAGTACCGGCACTCCCTATTCCCAAGCGCCTGAATTAGTGTCCACGCCAGACTTGCCCCCTCCCCGATGGTCGGCAACCGGCCTCATGCAGACATTGAGGACTCGTTAGAATCGCGCCTTCAAAGTGTGCATGAAAGCACGATCCGCCGCAGACGATGCAGGCGATAGCTACGTATTCGCAACGATGTTGGTGCTGCGCTCCTTCAGCATCGGCTAGGAGCCGACTACGAACGCACCACGACGCCTGTCTTTACGTGATGGGTTGGCACTCATCGCCAAAGCAGCACCGCGCAGGCTCAGCCAGTCAGCGATTTTACGAAAAGCTCGCGCGCGGTGCTGTCAGATTCGGGCACTTCACCTTCAAGCTGCACTTCGCCACTCGGGCGCGCATTCCGCATCGCTTCAATTTCTTTCGTGACTCCTGTGAGCTGATAGCGCGGCAAGCCGCTCGCTTCAAGCCAGGTGTGGCCGTCCACTCGAACGAGCGTTCCCGTGACAACAACCAGTGCAGCCTTAGGAGTGAAGCCGTTGTCCCGGATGACCTTACGAATGTTCTCGATGGTTGTTGTGCTGCCCGGTGTCAGCGCGACAATTGCTACGCCTGCATTGAGGCTCACACGGACGTCCGTGACGTCGGAAAGCCGCTTGAGTCCGTGTTCGATGCCGTACGCGCAGGGCGCGCAATCCATGCCGAAGATCGTCTGCTCAACGCGCGTCAGTCCATCGCTATAGGCGAGAGGCGCCAGGCCAACCAGCGCGATGATCAATCCCAGGCTCTTGAACAGCACGGACGCTTTGATGACAGGAGATCTGTGCATAGTCATTTCCTCGATCGAATCAGAACCAGTACGTGAAGACAAACTTGGCGCGATAGCGTTCCTCGGACTGGGTCCCGTTCAAGGATTGCGCGACCGGCAATAGTACGCCGGCCTCAAAGCCCCAGCGGCCATAGAGCCCGAGCACCGAAGGTCCGACGAGAAGTTTCTCGCCGCCACTGTTTTGCATAGGAAGGCCATTCATACGATCGCGTTCCGTCGATTCCGCGACCGCTTCAAGGAACACGCGCCAGTCGGGCTTCGGATAATCGTGCCGGAAAAGCGGCGGACGGTAACCAAACACCCCGGTCACATAGTAAAGCGTGCCCGGTCGGTCATCGCCCTTCTCGAAGTAGCGCTGCACACCTGCACCCGCCCACCAGTAAGTGGTGCGCGAGGCGTACCCCGTCACGGCAGCCAGATGAATACTATTGCCGATCTGCATGGGGCCGCGCGTGTCGTCCGTCGGCTCGGTGATGCCGACGAGCAATGCGCTCTCGCGTCGCGTTCCGATTTCCGGCGCAGTGCGATGAAAGCGCCACTGCAGGGAGGCTTCAATCGCATCCATCGACCCCATCATGGCGCCGGTGCGAAGTCCAGATCCTGACTCATCGGGCCGTCGCACAGGAAAGGTCGCCAGTGCCTGAAGATCCTCAGTGATGCCATAGCCGAGCATCTCGCGGTAGCCCAACGTGTCGTCCGATTGCGTGCCTGCCTGCACGACTGCCGTGTCGCTGCTCCACTGGCCCCGAGCGAGCGTTGGTGTTGCAAGCCCGAACGCGGGTCCGTGTCCTTCGGCGGATGCCGCACCCACGAACGCCGTGCACCCGAGCACAACCAGGCGCGTGGAAGTCGCACTGAGAAACTGCATCGCTGTGGAGAGTGGAGAATGCATCAGTCAGGTGCCTCTATGAATCAAGCCACTGCCGCAGGGGCAGAAGTAGGTATGCGGAAAAGGCGCCCACGACCCACAGCACTCCCGCGAGCGCGAGCACGCGGCGGTTCCAGCGGTCTGCGATCGCGCAAAGACGCGCTAGGCGCGGTTCCGTCGGACAAGTGCGCCCGGGGCGATAAAGAAAAAAACCAGCGGCAACGAGCCCCGCCGCCGAAATCGCAAACATCCATCCTTTGTGCTGACTCAAAGCCACCAGCCACGGTGCTGCGCTGACCAAGGCGCCGACAGTTGCTCCCATTCCCAAGGTGACCAGCAATATTGGCAGCGCACAGCACAATAGCGTGCCGCTGGCGAGCACCAGCGCTCCGACGCCCACGGACGCTTCTGTCCATCGCCCTGAGAGGTTCATGACTATCGAAGTGCCTCTAGAGGGTGCCAAACGTTTTCAGGCTGAAGCCGGCGGCGGTAATAACCTCCTGCAACTTCGACTTGTCGAGTGTGGCGCCATCTTTCATGGTGACGAACACGGTCCCCTCCTCCAGGATGGTCCGGACGGTAGCGACGCCCTCGATTGATCCGAGCCGCCGCTCCATGCTCGCCGCGCATACCGGGCACGCCAATCCAACTACCTCAATGCGGTAGCGAGCTTCGGCGGCGAGTGCCGGCACGGCCCAGGCAGTCGCCAGGAGAAGTATCATCAATAGGCGAGTATGGAAGCTCACGACCAATCGCCCTTTTTTCAGCGCAGCGAAAGTCAGCCTACGACTTGGAGTAGACTCCAAGTCAAGAGGGAGCAATCGCTGATGCAGATCGACCTGTTTTACGCGCCTTATTGCAACTCCTGTGGACGCGTTCGACCGCAGCTTCGACGACTGGCGGCTGCCCAGGGCGACAGATTGGTGTTGCGCGAGCTCGACGTTCTTGAGCATCTGGACGAGGCTGTGAGCGCCGGTGTGCTCCGCACGCCGGCGGTTGTCATCGATGGCCAGGTCCGGCTCGCCGGGTCAATCACCGAGGCGGCCCTGAAGGGGCTCTTGCGCGAGCTGGCACTGACGGGACCAAAATGAGCCAGAGCATCGGCGGTGCAGCGATCACTGTCGGCATCACGTCCGATACGCTGCGCTACTACGAAAAGATCGGACTTCTGCCGCGCCCGGCTCGCAATGCGGGCGGACGGCGCATCTACCGCGAGAAGGATCTCACGCGATTGCGCTTCATCAAGCGTGCGCAGGCGCTCGGCTTCAGCCTGCAAGACATCCGCCAGTTGCTTCGCCTGCGAGAGAATCCCATCAAATGCAGCAAGGCTGTACGTGCGCTTGCGCAGGAAAAGCGCGATTCACTGCTGCTCCAGATGCATGAAATCGAGAACATGCAGCGCGAGCTTACGTTGCTGCTCAACCTGTGCCCGGGCGTAGGCGACAGCTGTCCCATACTCGATCGACTTGCTCGGGATGAGTCTCGCCCTACCTAACCCGACTGAGTGACACAAAGTCTTCCAAATGTCCGTGGATTTCGCGCTCGAAAGCACGCTGACATGTCCGCATTGCGAGCAGAAGCGCCCATTGGCCGGCATCAACATGAAGCTCCGTTCCCTCAGCGAAGGAGCTGTTCATGGATACCACCACCAAGCCCGAATGGCACGCAGTGCCGTGGAACAAGGGCAAGCTGCTCGGTCAGAAGCCCCCACTGAAGCTAAAGGAGATCTGGGGCATCCGGATTCGCCTGCAGCTGACCCATCGAGCCAGAGAACTTGCGCTATTCAACCTCGCCATCGACAGCAAGTTGCGCGGATGCGATCTGGTCGGCCTGCGCGTCCACGATGTCGTCCAAGGCACCCGAGTCGCACCTCGCGCGATTGTCATGCAGAGCAAGACGCAACGGCCGGTCCAGTTTGAGATCACCGATCAAACGCGGGACGCGGTCGCCACGTGGATCGCCTCGGCGCATCTGAAGCCCGAGCAGTACCTCTTTCCGAGCCGGGTGTCGGAGTCGCCCCATCTTTCAACTCGGCAGTACTCCCGGATCGTCGAGTCCTGGGTGAGGTCGATTGGGTTAGATCCGGCAGCCTACGGCACGCATTCGCTGCGACGCACCAAAGCAACGCTGATCTACCGACGAACCAGGAATCTCCGGGCCATTCAGCTTCTGCTCGGGCATACGAAGCTTGAAAGCACCGTCAGGTATCTCGGGATCGAGGTCGACGATGCTCTGGAAATCGCCGAGCAGACCGAGGTGTAGTCTCGCTGGGCTGGACGCGACCGCCAAATTCGGCGGTCGCGGTCCGGCGAAAAGCCGACGTTCCGATACTACGTATGTGCGACCTCGCGCGCGGGTGGGCCTTGGTAAGATTCTAGGCGCGCACGGTTAGCGAAGCTCAGGTGCACGATGCGGATGCGTCATCCGAGCCCGGCTGCTCGCGCAATCAGAAACAACCCTGCCTCGACGACGACGGCCCCGATGCCTCGCGCGACTCGCTCACCGGCCGGTGCGAGACGTTCGACGGTGATGGCTGCCGTCACGACAGCCATCGCGCGAAGGTCCATGACCCCGATGACCAGGAGGATCGCCATCAGACCGGCACAGCAGCGGCAGCAGTGGAGGCCGAGGCGCAGGCCGTGTCGCCAGGCGGTGCCGGCGTCGGCCGGCAGCGTACGGCCGCGCCCGGGTGCCTCCCGGCAGCCGGCAAGGTGACGCGCCTTCCACGCGGTGAGCTGGAGGGAGCCGGCGCTCAGGACGAACACACCGACGGCAATCGGCACGGCGCGCGCCAGTGCCGGATGCTGCATCTCGATCGCCGCCAGCGCGACGCCCAGCGGAAACGCGGCCATTCCGAACACGGTCCAGACGAAGAAGTACCCCACGCCCACCAGCACGGTCAGCGGACCGAGGCGCGTCTCTGTCCTGCCAACGGCCTGGCGGTAGCGCCACAGCATTGGGACCAGGGACGGCAGCATCATCGCCACCATCATCACGACCCACATGCCAAGGAACGACGCCGCGGCGCCGGGCCACGTCTGTCCCGGCATCCGCATCCACGCCATCGACATCGTCCAGCCGCCGGGCATCCGCATCGCGCCCATCGCCGACATGGACGCGCACCAGACGATCGTTACCACGGCGCTGGCAGCGAAGAGGAGCGCTGAGACGCCAAAAAACGCTAGCTGGGAAGCTCGCTCGGAAGCCATGCGTCGCGAGATCCAGTCCCGCAGTTGCGCCACGACAACCACGACTTCGCTCAGCGCTTGTGGTACTCGTCGTGACGGCGAAACCAGAGGCCTGTCTCGTTGCGCCCCTTGGGGGCGCGGTCGAACCACTGGTACATGCCCCAGAGGCCGTCCAGTCCGCGCGCATAGGCGGAATAGGTGTGGTAGACGACGCCGTCCTCGAGCGCGAACGCGCTCATGCCCGGCCTCTCGCGCGTGTACGCGGCCACGTCGGTTCCAGTCATCGCCGCGAAGGCGACAGGCCCCTCGGCGGCGGCTTCCGGCTTCGCGTCCAGCGCATGGCCTTCGCGCTGGTAGTTGTATTCGCCGGCCCCCTCGCGCTGTTGCTCCTCAGTGATCGAGACGTTGAAGTCGAAGTTGAAGTCGCTGCCGAGCGAGGACGCCCAGGGAAACGTCCACCCCATCCGCCGCTTGTACGCCTGCAGCTTCGCGAGCGGCGCCAGCGACACTGCCGAAAGCGTGACGTCGTGGTTCGCCAGGTGGACGACGAAGCCGTTGAACCCGTCCGCGATCGCCGAGCAGGCCGGACAGCCCGCCGTGTAGTCAGGCCCGAACATGAAGTGGTAGACGAGGAACTGCGAGCGCCCTCGGAACAGGTCTGCCAGCGAGGCGCTCCCTTCGTCGGTCTCGAATCGGTACTTCTTGTCGACGCGAACCCACGGCAGCGCCTGCCTTCGCCGCGCCAGCTCGTCGCTTTGCCGCGTCAGCGCCTTCTCCGCGTTGAGCAGCTCGAGCCGGGCCGCAAGCCACTCTTCACGTGTTCCGGTCCTGTGGTCGGTCATCATTTCTCTCCTTTCGGACGTCTCACGGCGCGGACTTTTCCGCTCGGTCCGCCGCCGCAATAAAAAAGATCCGCCCCGTCGGACTCGAGCCCGCTGACGCCGGTGCCGCGCGGCATCTTCAGCCGCTCGAGCACGGCGCCGCTCTCCGGGTCGATTCGGCGGATATCGCTCTCTTCCCCTTCCCAGGTCCCGTGCCACAGCTCGCCGTCGACCCAGGTCACGCCGGTGACAAAGCTGTTGGACTCGATGGTGCGCATGATCGCGCCGGTCTCAGGATCGACCTGGTGGATCTTGCGATCGCGGTACTGCCCCACCCACAGACTGCCTTCGGCCCAGGTGAGCCCCGAATCGCGCCCGTGACCGGGCGCCGGAATCGACGCCAACACGTCGCCGGTGACGGGATCGATCTTGTCGATGCGCGCCTCGGCGATCTGGTAGAGGTACGTGCCGTCAAAAGCGGTGCCGGCGTCGCAGGCGCGATCGAGCGTGCGCGTGAGCTCGCCGCTCCCGGGCTCGAAGGCGACCAGCTTGGCCCCGGTTGCGGCCCAGACGCGGCGGCCATCATGGGTGACGCCGTGTACGTGGTCGGCGCCGGCGAAAGGGCCATACTCGCGCACGATCTCGGCCGCACGCGCCGGTGCCCGGGGTTCTTCCTCGCCTATCTTGCGGGTCATCGTCTGGCTCCTTGCGGCGCACCTTGGATCGGCGCCGCAAGACCAAGCTACACGACCGGGAGCGCAGCAGGGAGTAACAAGATCGTCGTGAATCCCGTCAGCGGCGGAGCCAACCAGCGGCGCGCCCGCGCGCGCCGAATCGAGCGTACTTGTCCGGCAGCCTCGAGCTGCACGAGTGCACGCTGGACGGTGCGCTGACTGGCACCCAGAGCTAACGCCAGGGCCGAAGTCGACCAAGCCGCGCCGTCGGAGAGCAGCGCCACCAGTGACGCCTGACCGCCGTCGATGGGCGGCGCCAGAACGACGACGGCGCGCGCGCCGCGCGGCGTGAGGACGAAGCCTCGCGCCGTGGCCTCGATGCGCGCGAGCCCGGCGAGGAGCGCGCGCAGACGGCCGATCTCGACCCGCAAGCGCGCTCGATGCGATTCGTTGGGACGGCGGGCCCCGAACACGCGCGCGATCAAGGCGTGCCGATCGACATCGTCAGGCGACGCCTCGGCGAGCGCACGCGCCAACGCGAACAGCACTGGCCGGCGCGCGAGCGGCCGCCACGCAGCGCCGGCGCGCAGCCCGCGATGGCAGGCGTCGACTACCAGCGCGCCCGAGGTCAGAAGTGATGCGACCTCGTCGAAGCGCAGCACCTGCTCGCCACCGGCGACGATGCGCCGGGCGGCGGGACGATCGATCGCGGCCCGAGCCTCCGCTACCTCGGCCAGGAGCGCCGGCACGCGTGCGAGATTGGCCGCCTCGTGCGCGCGCGCGAGCGCCGCTAGCCCCGGGCCGGTGCGCAGCGAGCGGAGCGCCAGCTCGGCCGCGGTCAACTCGGCCACCGCCACCAGCGATGGCGGCAGGCCACGCGCATCGAGCCGTGCCAGCGCAACCGCGGCTTCGTCGAGGCGGCCGAGCAGCAAGAGCCGGCGCGCCGCGATCAGCCGCGCCTGCTGCGAGTTGGCACGATCGGCGAGCGCCTCGAGCGTGGCCGCCGCTGCCGCCAGCGAGCGCGGCGAGCCGCCGAAGTCGCGCATGGCCAACGCCACCTCGGCCTCGGCAACGACGCAGCGAGCACGCGCCAGCTCCTCGTGGGCGCCGAATCCGCGGGCGGCGCGCCGCAGGAGCTCGCGGGCGCGCGGGTGCTCGCCGAGCTGGGCCATGGCGATGCCGCGCAGAGCCAGCGCCGGCGGGTCGTCGCGCAGAGCGACCCGCTTGAGGGCGCCGAGCGCGTCGCCGGCGGCGAGGGCGCGCGCGGCCGCGGCGATCAGTGAGTCCATAAGGACAGGCTACTCCGCCGCGCAGATTTTCAGTCGCGCTTGTTACTCTGAGGGCGGAGGTGAACATGCAGCCCGCGGAACTCCTCAGGAGTGCCGTAGGTGCCGGGACAGATGGCAGCGGCGACGCGATCGAATCTTTGTCACGCGTGCGAATTCCCGTGACGGATCATCGCTTCCTCCGCTCCCCGAACATCATTTCCAATGCTGCGCCCGCCCCCCATACAGACTCGCGGCGCTCGAGCAAACTCTCGCGCGGCCAGGTGAGGCTTGAACGCAGTTCGAGGAATAACCAGTCCCGGTCAAAAATTGTGCGACGGTAAATGAGCCGCAAACCATAGTCGGTGACAGGAACCTCGAGGTCCGACTCTGCGGCTACGCCCACGTGGTAAGAAATTGCGCGCCCATCGCGCAGGTTCTGATAGAGCGTCACGTGCGAGAACCAGCGCACTCCCTCCGTTTCCTGGGCAAATGTGGCCGAGCCGGTCCAGCGTACAAGCAAATCGTCAGTGAACAACCGCTCCAGGTCAAAGCGTGTCGTGGCGCCGAGGCGTTCTCTGTCCTCCCAGAATATCGTTTCGCGCAGACGCAGCAGGTTGCGCGCCAATAGTGGCAAGGCGATGCGGTACGTGCCCTTGGCGTACGCCTCCTTAGGGGAATCGAAGCTGGTGCCGCCGCTAACGTCGAAGCGCCCGCCGCGCCGACCGGGCTGGCTGTAGCCCAGACCGAACAGCACTTCATCATCGGTCTCACGGCCGAACTGCCGTGGAAGAGTGTCAAAGTCGTCGCGCTGCTCGGTCACGTATTCATCGGGATCGACCTTGCCGACGAATGCACTCAAGCGGTCGCTCATCCTGGGCAGCTGCATCTGTACCCGGAACCGCACGCTTGGATCCCAGTGATCGCGTTCATCCCACAAAGCGCCGACGGAGAGACTTCCGTGCGTGGCCTGGTACTCATCGTCAAAACGGGCGCTGCCGAAAAAGCTGTCAAACCGGACCGCGGTGAAACACATGGATCTGTACAGCGCGCCTTGCATGCGATCAATCCAGACTGGACCTTGCGGCTTATCGCGGCAGAGCTCACTGACGTCGGTCAGCGGAAACGCGGGTTCAACCGGCACGGGCAGGGCGCGGATCCACTCCACCGCCGCGGACTCGTTCGCAGACGTCGATTCGGCCTCGCCTTCCTGGGCCGTCGCTCCTGACCAAAGCAGCATTGCGATTTGGCCCGCGACCACGGGGCGCAAGCAGCGTGTTTCGAACCAGCGTGGGGTTAAAATGCTGGGTTCTTTTCTCGCCTGGCCCCGGTCAAGTCCCAGCTTCATTGTGCGCCGTCGTGCCAAGCGCGGAGAACGGCACCATGCGCTCGGCCTGCGCATCCCAGAGCCGGAGCCGTGCCGAGCGCAGGCTGGTCCGGAGTGTCAAGCGCGGAGCCCGTTGGAGACGCGGGTGCGAGTCGAAGCACTCGCGAAGCCGGTAGTTCGGGATCCGGGTCGCCATGTGATGCAGGTGGTGGTAGCCAATGTTGGCGCTGAACCAGTGCAGAATCGCCGGCAAATCGTAGTAGGAACTGCCCTCGACGGCCGAACGCTCGATGTTCCAGACACCGCTCCTGGCCCAGTAAGCGCTTTCGAACTGATGCTGCACGTAAAAGAGCCAGACGCCCGCTGCTCCCGCCAGGAGCAACACCGGCAGGTGCACAAGCAGCACCGTCTGCCAGCTGAGCGCCAGCGAGAGAAGGACGAAGACCACTGTTAGCACGACATTGTTGACCCAGATGCTAATCCATTCTTTCCTGCAGGAGCGCGGCAGGTCGAGCGGCAGGCGATGCTTGAGGACGAACTGGAACAGCGGCCCGATGCCAAGCAGCACTGGCATGCTTCGGTAGCAGCGATAGCCAAGGCGCCGCCACCACGGAGCTGCCGCATACTCGCTCACGCTCAGAGTGACGATGTCGCCGATCCCGCGACGATCCAAGTTGCCGGACGATGCATGGTGGATCGCGTGAGTACGTCGCCAATAGGAATAAGGCATCAGGGTCACAACACCAAGCACGCGCCCGACTGCGTCGTTCAAGCGCTGGCTGCCGAAGAACGAGCCATGGCCACAGTCGTGCTGAAGGATGAACAGCCGAACAAACAGACCTGCGACTGGAAGGGCGAGCAGCAGTAATAAACCGTAGTTCCAGGCCAGCCGCACGCCAAGAGCCATGGCACTCCAACCCGCGATGAACAGCAGGCCGGTAGTCACTAACTGGAACCAGGCGCGACAATCATCGGCACGCGCAAACGGCGTGATCAACTGGCGCAACGGCGGTTCGGCAATCGCGCCTCGCGAAATTGCGGAGTGGGAACCGTCAGACATGTCCAAGATGGAGATACACGAACGATCCTTTGGCACTCAATACGTAGCGGAAACTTGCACAATTGAATCCGCAACGGTCTGTGCG
The DNA here is from genome assembly GCA_040878925.1 of Steroidobacteraceae bacterium. Lineage (GTDB taxonomy): Bacteria > Pseudomonadota > Gammaproteobacteria > Steroidobacterales > Steroidobacteraceae > SCUD01. The sequence goes on from JBBDLI010000016.1 coordinate 76,417, forward strand.
GTAGATCACATACCGACTACTCGAGCGTCACTCCCGAAGAGCTGCCGTAACGAATTCTCTGACCAAGCGAAAACCCTGGCGCAGGGCCGGGGTTCTGCTTGAATAACTTGATAGCGGCGGCCGGCAGGCTATTCGCGGACCAAATTGCTGCGACGTCAACGTGCAGACTGCACGTGACGGCTGATGTCGCCGTGCGGCGCATCAGCCATCAGCTTCTGGAAATCGGTCCCGCTGACGTGCACGAGTCCGCGGTGATCGCCAGCCTCGAAATAAACGTCCGATTCCTCCATGAGGCTGTCATCGAGAACGCTGTCGATGCCATACGCCACGCCCAGTGGAGGCACCGCGCCTGGCTCGCAATCGCCGAATAGACTCGCCACCTCGCCTTCGGTCGCAAGCCCGAGTGGGCGCCCGAAGCGCCGGTGCATGGCGCCGAGGTCGACCTTTCGCGTGGATGGCACGACCGCGATGACGAAGCCCTGGTCATCCTTCAGGACTGTTCCTTTCGCGAGCTGGGCGCCCGGGACATGCGCCGCCTGCGCGGTATGCGTACTGTCCAGGGTGCGGGTATGTTCGATCAGCTCGTAGCTCACGCCCTCGCGGACGAGATGATTCTGCACGGATGCTGCAATCGTCATGACTGGCCCTCCGGTGCGGCTGCTCTGATTGTTCGGTAACTATACGCCCGGGCGGCCGGAGACGACTCGCGTAGAGGGGTATGCTGGTGATACCCCGGCCGAGCGCCGCGCCGGCCAGTCAGCCAGGAGCCAGGATCATGGCGAGTATCAAAGTCCGGCAGAACGGGCCCTATCTGGTCGACGGTGACGACGTGACACTGGTGGACTGGAATGGTGTGTCGTATCCCATTCCGAGACGGCCCTTTGCACTCTGCCGCTGCGGCGGTTCATCGACCAAGCCGTTTTGCGACGGCACGCATTCGCGGAAAGGCTTCGCGGCGGCAGAAGCCGCCGTCCCGGGCAGTCAGGACCGGCCTGCTTCGGCCGACACGTGAGCGGAATCACGCTCTGCGAGAGCGTCGGACAAGCCCTCCATTGCAGCCTGCATCTCTTTCGTAGTCGCTTTCGCTTCCTGCACGAATTCTACCAGCCACTCGAAGCGGCGCAGCGCAAAGACTCTGCGTCCAGCCCTCAACGGTTTGGCAATCACAAGCCCGATTGGGACATGTGTTCCATCTTGCGCCGGCATGAATTTAACGCGGGAGTGCGCAATATCGTTGCGAGGGTTGGTAAGCCTCTCAGCCCGCTTCACTGCTGCGAGCGCCCGATTACGTGCCGCCGGCTGAACGCCATGGTCGGAGTCTTGCACGGCCTTGTGCAAGAGCCGAGCGATCTTCTTCATGTCGGCCTTCTGATGCCTCGCCAGCAACTTCGGATCGCAGCGAAGCAGTGCGGCCCAGTCGAGCATTAGCCGTTCGAGGACACCGAAAAACACAATCGCGCGGCCGAGCTCCATCATCCACCGCTTTGTGCCTGGATCCGTAGTTACGATGAGCTTGAATTCTGGCTTGTTCACTTCACTGCTCCATACACCGACCAGACGCTCACGTGCCTGGCCAAAACACGCACTTGCACAGTATCAACAAGGCTATCGCGTCTCCTTCGCGCTTGTGACGTTTTACAGCGCGCCGATGCAGGATGGCCGCCTGTGCCTGCGTTTCGCGGGGCGACGTGGATGCAATGACAGAAACCCCGGCGCGGGCCGGGGCAGCGAGCGGAGACGGTTAGATCCCCAACCGCCCCACGTGCCGGCTACAAGCGATTTCCGTCTCCCGAAGCACCGCACCCCGGTCCCTGGATGAATTCAAGTCACTACGATCCGGTGCCCGCCACGATCCAGAAATAACTGCCCAACACCTTCAAACCCCGCGAGGAAGAATAGGTTATTCAATCTGGGCAATCAGAAAATCGTAACGTTTCCGGTGCTGCAAGGGTTTCCGGAATCCCAGGGCCCTGTGGTGTTCCTTGATCTGAAACCGGTTTCCACCGAGCCACTTGCGCGTCTTGCGCGCCTGCCCGCTCCATTGCGGCACCGTCAGCGCCAGGACACCGCCGGGCAGCAGCGCTTTCGATAGTCCCGGCAGCAATTTCGCGGCCGGCATCCAGTCCCCGATCAGGCCCACGCAGAGTACGCACTCGAAAGCAGCAATCCATTCGATGACCGTCGCATCTCCTACCAGGACCTCCCGGTAACCACGTAGTCTGGCTTTTTCGGCCATGGCAGAGGACAAATCTATTCCCGAAACCTGATGGCCCGCATGGATGAGGTTTTGGCCTGACAATCCTGTGCCGCAACCCACGTCCAGAATCTGAGCCCCGGCGGATAACCAGGGTTTCAGGTGTTCGGCCATGATGTCCGGCGCGCGGTACCAGCGTGCCGCATCGGCGTCATAGTTTCTTGAACCCCAGACGCATGGCAGCCCCTCACGCGCCCAGCGATCGAAGTATTCGCCCGTCTCGCTGGCGAGTTGCTCGGACCAGCGCTCGCGGCAGAACACATTGCCCCGCGTCAGGTCAGTAGACGACGAACAGATAAATTCCGATCAGTGCCCCGACGCCAATCGCGCCAATCAACAGGAGCAACTGGCCGAAACTTTCCGGCAAGATAGTTTTGATCCTCATGGCTTGTCTCCGGTGCTTCGAACGATTACTGGGTTGTAAAACCGATTCCAAGCAAGCCCAGGATCGCTGCGATCACAAGACCAACGAAGATTCCGACGCCAACGTAAATGAATACAGAGTGAGGTATGCGCATCGCGAGACCTCTAAAGTTCATCGTCCCCTGACAAATCAAGTATAGCGCGGTAGCGCTCCAGGTCATGCAACACTTTGAACTCTGGATCCGCCTTGACCAGTTCCTTCGGATAACCCCGTACCACGGCAGCCGCTATTTCATCGAGCGCCTGGTCATTACGGTCCAGTGATACTTCGATCAACGACCTGTAGTAGTACATGTACGGATCATCCGGAGCGAGCTGAGTGGCCCGATCTATGGCCTGTCGCGCCTTGGGTTCCATGCCCAGATTCATATAGTAGAGACTCAGGTCCGCCAGAGCATTCTTGTCGTTCGGGTTTACATCGAGCGCGCGTAAGGCCAGCTCCAGGGCCCGTTCATAGGTTGAGCGGACAAGATCTTTTCCGACGTTCGTATAACGATAGGCCGAGCCGAGATTGCCCCAGATCCAGTACACATCCGGCGACGCTATCACGGCTTTTTCGAGAGCAACGGCGGCGCTTTGGAAGTCGCCAAGATAGTAATGCATGGCGCCAAGGCTGGAATAACCCTCTCCGGTAGCCTCGAGCTTCAGCGATTCCTTGAAGACGACAATCGCCGACTCGAAATCTCCCGACAAGGAGTAGGAACCACCCAACCGATTCAGAACCAGGGCGTTTTTCGGCCATATGACTGCCAGTCGCTTGAACATTTGTGCGCTCTCGGCATAACGGCCGAAGTCCGACAACAACTCCCCCTGCGCCATGTAGGCAGCCCCAAGACTCGGCTGCAGTTTCATGGCCCGATCAAAAAGCGCTTCCGCCGCGGTGGGGTTGTTCAGGGAGGATTCCACCTGGCCCATGGCCACGAGGGCCTCGGGATTGGGTCGAGCCTGATTGATCAGGGGTTCCAGCCTTCCTCTTGCCTGGTCAAACCGCCCCGTCATGCGAAACAGGTTGGCCAGCGCGATGTTCACCTCCTCGAGATCCGACTCCATGTCCAGCGCCAGGTTGCACGCCGTCTCCGCATCGTCAACGTAACGTGGTGTGCTGGTGAGTTCATGGAGCAATAGATAGGTTTCGCAAACCCCAGCCTGAGCACGCGCAAAAGACGGATCAATTCCGAGCGCGTCACGGAAGTAATGCTCAGCCTGCAAGAGAGCGTTTGCAGACCGGGGCCCCCGCAACAGCGCTTTGCCCTGGAGATAAATGTCGTAAGCTTCGATGCTCTGCGTCGGTGCCCGGGCTATGCGCGCCTCGGCCTCGGGCTCGAGGACCACCCAAAGGCTGCCGGCAATTTCTCGCGCAATGTCCTGCTGGATCAGAAAAATATCAGCGACGCGTCGATCATAGGTCTGCGACCACAATTGCAAACCGGTGCTCCCATTAACCAGTTCCGCAATCACCCGCACTCGGTCACCCTGTTTCCGCACGCTGCCGCTGAGCAGGTTCGCCACTTGCAGGGTTCTCGAAATCTCCTGAATATTGCCATCACGGTTTTTTTTGAAATGGAAGGAAGAGGTTCGCGAGGCCACCTGCAAACCTTTGACCTGGGTCAATGTATACAGAAGCTCTTCGGACAGGCCATCGCTGAAATATTTGTTGGATGCATCATCCGACAGGTTATCGAAAGGCAGCACCGCCACGGAATGCCGTGGTACCCGGGCGCTTTCTTGTTGGGGGTAAGAAATCACTGCAACCACGGCAACGGCGGCGATGGCGATGGCAGCCAATGTAATTGCCCAACGACTGGATACCCGACGCTGGTCATGCTCGTCGAGCTCGCTTAGATCCGGCGTTTCAATCTCCTCGCCGCTGAGCAGGTAGACGTCCACAGGATGATCGACATTCTTGAGCTGCTTCCGGCCGAGAAACACGGTACTGATGCCCTGTTTGTTGCGCACCGCATCGTGCACCTGCTCGGAAATTGAAATGTCGCCCGGGCCTGCCAGCTCCTCGATCCTCGAAGCGATATTCACGCCATCGCCAAACACGTGGCCATGGGCATAGATGACATCGCCCAAATGAATACCGATGCGAACGCTCAGCCTGGCTTCGTCCGCCAGGTGGCGTCGCACGAGCAGGGCGCAGTTGACCGCATCGATGGCGCTGCCAAAACTGGCGAGTACGCCGTCCCCGGCGGTTTCCAGCCACTCGCCGTCGGAGCGGTTGATGGCCCGTTTGAGAGTCTTGCGGAACTTTTTGAGGAGAAAAAGCGCTTGGGACTCGTTCTCGGCCATCAGGGCGGTAAAGCCCACGATGTCCGTGAACATGATGGCGGCAAGTTGCCGATGCTCGTCCATGGGGCACTGATCTCGTCAGGGAACCCACTCACCCGCTGTCGGCTTCCCAACCCAAGGACGACTCCTGATTGGAATTGGCATGTTAACAGAACGACAGTACCGGCCCGAGTACAAAGGTGCCGGTTGTGCGTGAGCCTAGGGACATGGCAAGTGTGAGCACCAGTGCCTAAGTTCCATGTCGCGACATGGACGCAGAAAGAAAAACCGCGGCGCTGGGCCAGGGTTCCTTGTCGATCTTGGTAGCGGGGGTGCGCGAACGGACCATATTTCCCCCATAGAAATCCGGGTGTCGCTCGCCGCCTGGTTCAGGCTGTTGCTTGAAATCGATCGCTTTGGCGCGCAGTCTACTAGGCGCGGCTCACAGGAGGCCATCAATGCCAGCTATCACCGTCAAAGCAGGCGAACGCAACGTACTCAACGTCCTCGGCATGCCGCTTTGGTTTCTATGCGATGCGGATGAAACTGAGGGGGCTTGGTCGTTAATGGAAGAGGAAATTTCACTCGGTCTCGGCCCACCGCCGCATCGGCACGACTGGGACGAGGCGTACTACGTTTTAGAGGGCGCGCTTGACTTCGAGATCGACGGGAAGCAGGTGCGCGTCGAGTCAGGCGGATTTACCTACTTGCCTCGCAACACGGTGCACGCCTTCAAGGGGGCCTCGCCGACGCCGACGCGCGTGCTGATTTTTGCTGTGCCTGCCCATTCGTCTGCGTTTTTCAAAGATGTAAGTCGCGAAGTCCGCACGATTCCCGATGACTTGGCCAAGGTGCCAGCGATCGGTCGGCGGCACGGCATCGAGTTCATGCCCCCAGCCGACGGCGCGCGCCGAGCGTAGATCGCCGACATCCGCCAGGTGCTCTGAAAGACAGAAACCCCGGCGCGAAGCCGGGGTTCTTGAATGTGGTAGCGGGGTGACGTCGACGGACCTTGTTTACGCGGTGCGTCTGGGCACCTGACGCAATCGCTGGCTCATCGTTGTCTGCTTCGCATTCGCTATTCTTTGGCTGGCGTCGCCTGATCCGTTTCGGGCTTTGGGCTGTCTTCTGCAGCCTTCGCCTTGGGCATCGGGATTACATAGCTATCAGCGTACTTCCGATGCTTATCTGTAATCGCATCTGTAATCCCAAAATCAATGAAGACGGCGCTGGCAATTATCTTGCCCCCCATTTCGCTCGTAATTGATCCGAAGGCCGTCCGGCCATCCTCAGTCTGGCAATCGTACTTCAATGCATCATCTAACTTTCTGACGGAGACGACACTTGGAATTTCCGCCGGCCATGCACCGCGCTTATTTGTCAACTTGCAGGTTTCCTCGGACCCATCACTAAAAGAAAGTGCGATGGGTGTCATCGCTTATTCCGTCAGCGTCGCGCATCCAACCACTCCGACGCCTAGCATCACAATTAGAGGTCGCCTCATGTTATCCCCTAAAAGTTATCGGCAGGTGAACGGTAGTACTCTGTTCTTCGAATCTCGACAAAGCAAGCATGAGTAGTTGAGGCGACAATGGACATTGCTTTTCGAGTCCTGCTCGGCAGGGTAATACAACGCGTTGCGTCCTTTTCAGGCAATCAAGGGCGGAGCCCACAAATCACAACCCCGGCGCGAGGCCGCGGATCCATCGTATCTATTAGCCGGGGCTTCGACGTTGCCCGGATGTACGCTGTAGCGGCGAAACATCCTGTGTTGGTCCGTAACTTGCCCCGCCTATCCAGCCGCGTCACCCCGGGCGGTAGATCACAAGCACTTAGCAACCTTCCGCGACGAGATCGAACGCCTGGCAGATGCAGTCGCGTCTAGAATGCTGCGCCAATCGAAGACACTGGCGCGCCGCCTAGCTGATGCCAAGGGCAAGTGAGTCCGGGTCAAGGAGTCCGCGGCAATGCGGGTCGAGGTCGTGGGTGTCGTGCCTAGGCTGCCGGAGCGGATTAAGGACGCCGTGGATTGGCTTGATCAGGCAATTCGGGCGGCAGACCAGAACGCGCCCGAGCAGCCTTGGCCGACGTGCTGCCACCGTCGGGGATCCGGCTCACGCCTGACAAGTCCCGTAACTACCCAGTTGCTGAGACGGAAACGGAAACGCCCCTGCGGCTGGCAGCCGGGGGCGTGTCGGAAATTATGGTAGCGGGGGCAGGATTTGATCGCGGATTATTAGCGCCTTTGAAGTTTTACCCGAGCAGAAGGAGCCGGGGGCTCTCAAAGTGACTAGTGCTGACGAACCAACCAGTTACCGCTTGATTGATACTGAGAACCACTGCTCTGCGCTCCAGCTCACCCTGAATCTGCCCAAATCGGGGAAACACCGCCCAAGAGCGACGCCACCCTACCCTTATCATCCGCGCCGCCTACAATTGCAGCAACGTTGCCAGCTGACCCGTCGTCATTGTGCGATCGCGAAGCGACAGATTTGGAGTGCATACGCCGGCGATGCTTTCTCTACAATTCCAAGAGGCTGGTTACAGGATACGCACAAGCGCAGCAAAGCACTTCAGGCAGACTTGGCGCGTACTTGCTAGCCTGTTCGAAGCCCTAATCGACGCGGTGAAGCACCCACTCGCGACTCTGTCCAATGCGCTTCTATTTTGCGCGCTTAGCGCCAGCACGAGTCTCTACTTCGCCCAACCAGGGCGCATAGTAACGAATAGCGTATTGGTATTTGTCGTCTGTTCAATCGCCGTAGCGGTTGCATGTCACCCACGACTCAGCACCAGACACATAGCCTGGCGTCTCTCTTTGTTTGGGATTGTTGCAGTAATTCTTGGCGGTCTCCTTTGGGAATTTTTCTGGGTTCCAAGCCGCGCACACTTGATTTCAGAACTGCGAGACCTTGCTCGGCAGGGGAATTGGCAAGCGCTCGGTTCGCGACTGGACAAATTGGAAGCCGATGGAGAGTCCAGTGACATCGAGCTTTATTTTCGCGCGTGGTATTGGGATGCCGCCTCGCGTGGGCCCGATCCGGAGTCGCTGCTAGTCCTAATAACGCCCGAAAGCTCACTTTTTTACCGAGCACAATGGTTGCGCTTCCAAAGCTATATGAGGCGATCCCCTGACGATTTAGTGAAAGCGCAAGCGCTCGCCGATTCTTTGGCGCAAGCGCGATATTACAGTCCTATCTATTTCAGACTCCGTTTAAAGTATCTTGAGAAATCTTTTCCCGAGGTGAGCAAGTTTTACGACGAATTCAAGAGCCAGTACTCCGGATTTTTCGATTTCAACTCCATGAAGAATGTCATCTTATTGCAAACAGGGCGCCCATTTAGATTGGACTATAACGACATTTCCGCTATTCCAGATACGGTGTCACTATTTCTGATGTATCAAATCTTGACTTCGCACAATGCTGGTTGCGCGAAAGAAAAGACAAAGGCTTTGGAAGCCTACGATCGTCTCATTGCAGAAAGCCCAATCCTTAAGTCAAGGATCAATCCGTTGAAGATCGATCGCAAAGTGGTGAATGCGCATATTGCAAATGCCCGCATGTTGCCCTTCCCCAAAATAAAGGTAATTCCTATGCCGGTAACGACGCCTACATGTCGATAGCAACCTAACAATTGCTAAATCCACCAATTCGAAGAATAGACAGTTAGGGAACCTCTGATTTACCCGCGCATGGAGCGCGTTACGCGCACGCCTTGGCGGGACAAGGCGCGAGCCGAAGCTCCATAGCAGGGTCTATGGGCGAGGCGAGCAACGCGGTCGCACCAAGGCCCGCGCGTAACCCGCAGGGACCGGGCGATTTTCGTCCCTGGCGGCGTCGCTCGTCGCTCATGTATCACCTGATACACTTCGCTCCTCGCTCCTTGCCAGGGACGAAAATCGCACACGGTCGCGCCCATGCGCGGGTAAATCAGAGGTTCCTTAGCGCCCGTGGGGTTGCAACCTCCTTCCCGCGACGGGCCTCTCCTCTAGATCGTCGTGCACCGTCCAATTGTCATGAACAACGAATCCGGCTTCGGTAATTTCTGTAACTCAGCATCGCTGCGGAAGTAGCTTGACGTTGAGGAATAGACAAAACGAAGCACCTGCTTGTCGAAACTGAATGCCCCACAATTCAGCCAACGATCCTGCAAAAACTCGCCGCATTCTGCAGTAGTCACGTCGCGTCCGAGTTCAGCAACTTCCCATGCCCATGATTGTTGCTTTTGCGGCTGCCGGATTACAAAGTTTTGCTCGGCATCCCATGTTGTTTTCTGCCAGGTTCGCGAAGACTTGTCATACTCAAATCCCATGTGACCGTCCGAAACACAGAGCCAACCTTCTGCTAGAGCAGGCAACGACGCCACTCCCATAACGAGCGCTGCAATGGGGTGTTGGCTTCTCATATTACGCACCCATTTCCGATTCCAATGGTGGCGACGGGCACTTTAATCTGCCCACAGTTTCTTGATGTATTCTTTTGAGTTTGGTACGTCATGACGTACGCCCAAGGAGTCCTCGACCCAGAGAGTCTCAAACAGTATGTCCGCATCGTCCGGATGGAGCGCCCTTGTGTCATCTCGCCTTACCGTTCTTTCGTAGCGTTCGTTTTCCGCTAACCGAAGGCCACCCTTATCGTGGTCAAAGAACTCGCCGCTGCCAACTCCGCCCGCGTCTGTACCCCCGAACAAGCGAAGGATGGCAGGACGACGCCCTCTGTTAATGATCGTGACGACAATTTGCGCTGGACCCCACTCGTCAGCTTCGTGGAACACGCTTGTCACCTTCAGCCGAGTACGGTCTAAGAACGCTGATCGCGCAGCTACGACGAAACTCGCTACAGAAATAGTGAGCGCGACAATCGACAGTTTTTCAGCATTCGTAAGCATGGAGCCAGTTCGGATCACCCGCTACTTCTTTCCACTCTTCCTTGCATTTCGCGCGTCTATCGCCGCTCGCTTCTCGGGCGGAAGCTGATCATAGAGCGCTTGTACGGACTTCGGATGGCTGATCATTTGATCAGCAATCGAGTTGACCAGACCAAACAGACGGGTCGCCGTATCGCGGTTGTCCTTCATGTCCAATGTGCCGGGGTGTACTGACTCATTCCCAACTACCCGCACCGAGTCTAGCGACTGCTGAATTACGGGACTTAAGCCCTTGGTAACCAGATTTCCAATGTCCTCGTCCAAATCCTTCCCACTTTCCCCGAGGAACCCGCATAGCTTCTGCACAACGAGCCGCATCAGGGCCGCAGCGCCACGCGGCGAAATGTCCACGATGGCTCGCGCTTCTTCGAAGTCGCTGACGATATCCGCAGGCAGGTCTTGATTAGGAGCGGCTCCGGCTCGCTTGTGCGGAAAGATCAGACTACGGTGAATCCAAGCTGCGACCTTCTTACAGTTAAAGCATTTACTTAGATGCAGATTGCTGACTTCATAGTCTGTACCGTGACTTTCCCTATTCAGCAGGATGAGGCCAGCCATGATGCCGTCGATGCGTTCAAGGAATTTCTCCTTTGAATCGGCGGGAATGTTTGGGTCCCTCTCAAAATCGGCTCGAATTTCTGCATCTGGAAATCCCGGAGTCCTACGCTCGCCCGAAATTTGGTCCGCGTACAGCTCGAACCAGAATTGCGTCGTGTAGGCGCCGCAGTGCGGACACTCAAATGCTGTTTCATTGATCGACGGCGGATGGAATTCCTTGGCCATCTTCACTACCTCACGGCATCTTCGCGTTCAGCGCAACGGATAACACCTTACCGATAGACAGGAACATCCACACTTGCACAGCCGCGCTCACGGCAATGGCTGCGAAGCGGTGCCACGACTTGAGTGCGTTAGCGGCTCGGTCGAACCGTTTGATGAAGTCGGATATACGATTGATTGCATACGCACCAGTCAGCATCGCCGAAAAGTACGCCATGCCCTTGAGGAGATCCGAGTCGGTAAAGACACCGAGCGCGTAAAGCGCAGCCGACACTAGAATCCACTCCACCCATCGGAACCACGCATCGGCAATAGCGCCAGTGAACAGTCCGAGGATCAATTCAAGGATCGTGGGCGGCGAGTCATTTGCTTCGGGTGGACGAGCGGACATGGCGTTCTAACTTCTTGTGCGTTAGGAATCCTCTAGGGAAACTCTGATTTACCGGTAGAGTCTGATACCGCATTCGTTGCCACGCG
>JBBDLI010000017.1:0-86703 GCA_040878925.1 Steroidobacteraceae bacterium
ACCCGGAGGCCGCCATTTTCTAAGGGCCGCTGGTCCGAAGAATGCCGGCAGGTCACACCGAGTCGGCCAGCGCTGATCTAGGGAGCTAAATTCGAAACGGAGATGGCCATGCACGACGCCTAACGTCCGCAATCAGCGGCGGCGCGCAACCTTTCATCAAGCAGACAGAAATACGAGATAGCCTGCGCGCAGGCGGAAAAGCGGCCTATCCGTGGAATTTGGGCGTACACGGACGACCGCACGAAACTGGATGGGGTCTATACATTCGCTTGGACATGGGACAGCCTCGCAAATTTCATCAACGAACTGTAACAACCGCAATGCAAGTAACGACATGAGAAAGGCTCCGGGGTAGCTTACGGTGGCTCCTCAATGTTCGGTGCTACGTCAAGTCCGTACCGACGAATGTATTCATCCCACGTCCCCAACGCGTCGTGAATTCTGGCGACCTTGAGCGGCATTCCCTGATTCGTAATTCCACCAGGAAATCCATCTGCTCGAGACGGCGTAGGAATTAGAGCTCGTACGCCGTCGACGCCAACCAGAATGAACCGCCCGATCAACGTCGGACCGAAGTGCAAGTCATACCAGTATCCGGCCGCATCTGGATCGGGATGGCGATTTGCCCAATGTTCGCGAAAATGCGCGTTTTGGATTCCATCCTCTAATAGGCTGTGTTCGCAGCGAAGGATTGGATTGTGGCGGTACGAAACGATTTGCTTTATCTGAGTCTGCGTTCGAATCCAGTCATTTTTTGGGTCGGATTCAAGCACGACCCGTTCAATCTCTTCCCGTGTTGGATTTGTTAGGGGGTTGGGAGCGAGTTTCCTTGCGCGTTTCTCTTTGAAATAGTCGAAAGCGGCAAAGCCGCCTAGCAGAGTTGCGACTCCAAGCACGACCGTAATCACGCCACTCAACGTCACTTTCCCAATTTCCCCCAGTCGTGCTTTGCCGCGATCGCCGCATAACCAACAATGTCAAAGCGGAAATTGCAATTCCGGGTGAAACGGAAACTTACGCTCCACAAGTTCCACGAGAGCATCTCCAATCGGCTTTCCGCGCTGCTCTGTAAGGGCGCTCACAGTTTCACTGAAAGATTGATCCAGGATTTTCCACTTCTTGGGCCATGGTTCTTCGAATGGAATCGCAGGTGGCTGAATGTTTGGCATCAGGCGATGCAACATCCAAGCAATTTCCATGAAGCGATTCATGTACATTACCCATCCCCGCTCTTCAAATCGTGGCACGACTGATAGTGTTCCTTGACCGCGCAGCCACTCCATTGAATTCGTTGCAGATAAACGCCCACCATGCGTCTCAAGATCGAACAGCGAATCCCAAATATCGATTTCCGTTCTGGTCTCAGGACTGAGACCGCTTTGATCGCCTGTCATCTGCCGTCGAACAGCAAATTCAGCTGCCTTTCTCAGCTTACGAGCGGCCGCTGGGTCATACTCTACTTGTTCAGGCCTGACTCCTTCGATGCTGTAGAAATCTGTAATCCTCTGTAATGCAGCCGACGTCAAGACAAGATTGTCGTAGACGTTCCGGAGGACTGTATAACCTTGGTATGGATATCCTTTGATCGCGATGCGCTCGGCACCGCAAAGAGCTAGGAAGGCATTGGACAAGCGCGGAATAAGTAACCCATAGAACTCCGATACCTGCTCCTTCACTTTAGGCCGTGCCTGCGTGTTCATGACTTCCACAGATTCCAAGTAGAAGCACTTGAACGCATCGGATAAGACCAGGTACCCCTTGAAGCGTTTTGCTATCTCTTGACTGTGTTCATCTTCTGCCCGAAACAGTAGATTCGCTCGTCCGAAAGGCTTGCCGCGATAGTCAGCGATTTCGGTGAGCTCACGCATGAATTGATCGACTGGGCGGCGCATGTCTCGTCATACCCACAGCGACTGCGGGCCTGAAGTGTCAGATCGAAGTCACTCAAATCCAAACTTTGTGAATGATGCGACATCATCAAAGTAGGTAAGCGTGCAAAACATCTTCGCGCCGCTTCCTTTACTGAGTGCGCGCATTAGCGCATCGTGCGTTGGGTCAATCTTGTCAGGCTCTTCGATTCCAACGGTGAATCGCATCAATCCAACGAGTTCTTTTTCATGTCCCTTGGACTGAGCGCCGGTCGAATAGTTGATGTGACTGAAAAAATGAGCCAGCATGCCAACAGCGAAATCCTCAGCACCGGGACTCCTGCGAAAAGGTGAGATAATGTCGCGGTACAATCGCAGTACCCTCTCACAATCCTTTTCGGTAGGCATTCCCTCAAAGTATGCACCGATGGAAATTTCGTTCTTGTTCCAGTCGTACACCACGCCATTGCTCGTCGGAATTAGCTGCAAGTCCTGAATCTTCTCTTGCAGTGCAGGTGCCCAATCTTCCGCGTTGCTTTGTCGCAAGCGGAGCATCCCCAAGTCAAAAACGCTTGCTGGCTCATTCATGAGCCGGCCCACTGTGGGCGTCGGTTCACTTAGCGCCACAAAAGGTAGGAAGACGGCGAATACAAGGAACGTCGACTTGCACATTGCAGACTCCGCGTAGAGTCAGTAGCGCATGATGTGAGTCTGCCGCCGGAACGGACCTTTGTCGATGGCGAGTCAGAAAGTGCCCGTCGCGGGTGGAGGGACCGACCCCACGGGAGCTGGCTCTCCCAAAGGCAAGGATATCCTCGCTGTCGTGCATGAAGCGTTCCCAGTTCGCAAGCTTTTCGCGGAGGCGCGACTCGCCATCGGGTGGTGTGTAGATGATCTCACCCGTCGCATCGTTCGCGAGCGCTGTTCCGGGAACCTTTCTGACGGTCATTCGAACATCTCGAATGATCGTGCAGATATCGTCGGCGGTTCGCGTTGTTATTGGACGCTTCTTGAGAGAGTCGAATTCGGCCTTGAGCGCTGTCCGAGAGCGCAGCGCTTCCTTGGTTGCCGGATCAGTAGGTAGTGCATCGAGCTGCGCATGACGAAAAAGGGCGTCGGTGTGGTAACGATGTTCTCGATCTCAGATCTCGCCTGCGCTTCGAGTAGCGGGATCGTGTTGATCAAAACGACAGCGTTGGGTTTGACGGCCGTCGCCTGGCGCAGGGCCGCTAAGGCTGCTCGAGCGTCAATACACGCGTTTAGAACGGGCTTGGTCTCGATCTCCAAGGCTGGCGGCAGATTCGGGAGGTCGTTGTGCGGTCGTGCGGGGTCAGACCCATATGTCGAAAAACATCAGCTTTTTCGACATTAGACGACCGCTATGTCGACAGTAGCGACATCGGCGAATTGAGGTTCAGAGGTTAGGTCCGACGGAAGATTGGCCACCTTGTTCCGAAGCTTGCTGGCCATGCCTGATATTTATTTGACACAAAAGCGACTTATTTGACCCATAACGTCGCAACTACCCGTATCTGAACGTGAAATTACGCTCGGTTCGCGCCACGCCGCGCGAGCCCAACCGAGGCATGCCGGGAATTGCGGCTTTTAATTCAATAAGTTATGGCAGAACCGGCGTAGTCCAAGCGCGATAAGCTAAAAACCGTACAACGCAATAAGCTAACTTTCGTGCAAGGGCTCGCCCGCTTCCACCAGTTGATGGCGGGCGCCTCTTCCGAACTAATACATGCTCGCGAGAATATAGTCACTAATAGTGACTGTTATTAAATTTATATAAACAAAGGGGTTGCTATAAGTTTATAATAATTATAATTTAGTCACTATGAGTGACCGAAATCACGGAAAGATAAACCTCCTTCTGGAGACCTTGGGCGATACGACCTTGGTCTCCAGCCGGTGGTTGCGCGCTCACGGCTACCCCAGCAATCTCGTTGCCCGCTACGTGGCCAGCGCCTGGCTGAAATCCCCGGCCCGCGGAGTGTATCTCCGCAAAGGCGGCACCTCGACCTGGGAAGGTCTGCTCCATTCGCTCCAAACGCTCGAGGGATTGTCAATCCACGCCGGCGGCCGATTCGCACTCGCCTGGCATGGCCACGAGCACTACCTGCGCCTCGGCGAGTCCGCGACCGTGACGCTGTATGGAGCCGACAAACTGCCCGCCTGGGCGCGCACGCTTCCCCTACCCGAGCACATACAGACTTGCGGACGTGGGCCGTTCGATTTACCTCCGCTGTCTTTCCGCTCCGATACCTCCGACGAAACGCTGAAAGCGCAAGGTCTGGAGCGCGCCGCGGCCAGTTCGAGCGCCGGCAAGATCGTAGTCGCCATGCCTGAAAGGGCCATTCTTGAACTGTGCGACGAACCGCCGGCCAGTGCCTTGGCCTATGAAGCAGACGCAGCAATGCTGGGACTCGCCACATTGCGGCCGCAGCTGGTCACCGCATTGCTGCAGCATTGCCGAAGTATCAAAGCGAAACGGCTGTTCCTCGCTCTCGCCGAGCGTCACCACCACGCCTGGCTGCCACACGTATCGCTGCAAGGCGTAGACCTCGGTCGCGGCAATCGCATGTTCGTTCCCGGTGGACGACTGCACGCAAAGTACCACATCACGCTCCCGGCAGATCTCAATGAGCAACTGGCATAGCCGCTACGCGGAGCGTGTAAAGCTGTTGGTAGATATTCTGCCCACCCTGGCGGGCGAGAAACGCTTTGCCCTGAAGGGTGGCACGGCCATCAACCTATTCGAGCACGACCTGCCTCGTCTTTCCGTCGACATCGACCTGACGTGGCTGCCAGTCGGCGAGTTCGCGAGCGACACACAGGCAATCGCCAACGCACTCGAACAACTCGGCGAGAAGTTGAGGTCGGGGCCGCTGCGCCTGCATGTGCAAGCCAGCAGTACAGAAGGAGCGGGCGTAAACCGGCTAATCGCGAGCCGGGGACGGTCCCGTGTTCAAGTCGAGACGACACCCGTCATGCGCGGCACCGTCCATCGAATCCGGACACTCTCCGTACAGCCCGGCGTCGAACGAGCCTTCGGCTTTGCCGAGATGCAGGTGCTCGACTTCGCAGACCTCTACGCTGGAAAGCTGTCCGCAGCCCTGTCGCGCCAGCACCCTCGTGATCTGTTCGATATTCAGCGATTGCTGGACGATGGACGCTTGAACGAGCGCCTGTGGTGCACTTTCCTCGTCTACCTCACCTGCAGCCCAAAACCCGCAGCAGAAATCCTGGCACCGAAGGAGCCGCGCGACTTCGAACAGATATTCGCTGCGCATTTCCAAGGTATGAGCGCTGATCCTGTCAGTGCCGAGTCATTGCTGGATACCAGAGCACGCCTCCTGCGTCGTATCTCAGAGCTGCTCGATGCGCCATCAAAGGCGTTCCTCGTCTCCGTAGAGCGCGAAACGCCCGACTTCAACCTCATCGGACTGCCTCACGCCGCTGACCTTCCCGGTGTCCGCCGCAAATTACAGAATCTCAGTCAGCGTTCAGTCAAGAAACGCGAAGCCGACCACAGGCAACTGGCTGCCCTTCTTGGGATCAAGGATCCCATGTGAAACACTTCGGTGGCGGCGCCTGATGATCGGCCATAACGTGCTGCTCGTGGCCAAGGATGCCGGCTGGTGACCGCCCCAAAAGCCCCCTGGAGGTCCCGGAATTTGCCACTAGAAGGGGAAGAGAAAATCCAGCCCCAGGAGTGGGGCCGGCTAAGTTGGCGAAAGTACAGGCAAAAAGCTCATCAGAGCCTTGCCGAAAATTGGCGGAGCGGACGGGACTCGAACCCAAGGATCAGGCGCAGGAATCAGTAAGTTACTGATCTACCGCGGGTCGAAGTCCCCGGTGGTCCCCTAGAATGCCCCGATTTGCCACCAGATTTGCCACTAGCAAGCCATCACGCTGATTCAGGCACTGCGCGACGTGCTCGACGATCGTCTTAAAAATCAGGATTTAACAACCAATGAGTAATCCAAACCGGCAGCCGTCAGGCCCAGGCATTTCGAAGGCGACTGATGCCTAAGTCACCTGGATCTTGAACCTTGCGGGCCGCGATAGCAGCTGCGTAAAGCTCCACCGTTTCGCGCGCTTCCTCGCGACTTAGCAGACCTACTGCAATGACTCCGCGCATTGTCTGATCGATCTTCTCAACAAGCATCCGAGACCTGACATTCGAAACCCGTTCTATGAGAAAGAATGCCTCTGACGCTAGAGGTGTCTTGCTAATTCGACCAAAGTAATAATTCATTGCGGCAGCGAACCCATAGATGTGCCTGTCAAAGCGAACGGATGCAAGATACATCGCTAATTGGGAGTCCTTTGTAAGCACCTTGTTGAACCACCGCGCCAGCAATATTTCGACCAATTTCCGGCGAACCAATTTTGATTGGTCCACGATGAAAAGAGTCCTCACAAGCTGCTGAGTAATTGTCGATCCACCTGATCTGCGTCGCCGTCCAAACACCGACAACGCAAGACGCCCAAGGCCACGCATGCTAACTCCGGAGTGTCTAAAAAACTCCTTGTCCTCGATGTGTACCAAGATCTTCTTAGCCAGCGACAGATCAACATTGAGTCGCTGCAACTCATAGGTTCCAAGCGTTGCCCGATAGATGACGTATTCGACGTTCTTTACCAGCGACAACCTCATCACATGCGCGATCCATTGGGCCAGTAGTAGTCCAACGCGTTCATGAGTATCTAGTAGGGAAAGCCTATACAGCCAGCACAAGATGACAAAGAGCGATGCTGCGCCGGCCACGGCCAGTGAAACGGAGTCAATCGTTGACTCTGCATCGACCACTGCAAGTGACTCGACCAAGGTGACAAAAACGAAGAAGGCGACCACCGAGGTTATTCCGGCAATTGCGTAACATGGGTAGGACACGTATGTGTGCCAACCCGGGAACAGGCGAATGACTAGAGGTTCGTCTGCCCCCTCAATGCGCCAATTCGGCAAGACAAGCTGAAGGTCGCCATATCGCATGCCCAGCATTCGTCGCAACACAATGACTTTTCGTGCCGCAAATACAACGGATTTGTGCCGATCGGCAAGATACCGCAAGGAGAGCACAGCAAATCCCGCCGCGAGAAGAGCAATGATTGCAAGAATGACAGCTTCGGAAACTACGGCGGCAAAACTGTCAGTCAACTTCTCGAGCGATCCAAGAGCAAGTGATCCCAGCGCCGCGCCGAGCACTACCGAAAAATTCGTCGCGTTGAGAAATACTCGTTCTTCACCCTCCAGCGTTTTCGTCGCAAATCGATACTCCTCCAAGGCGATATCTCTGTCCTGGAAGTGATAGGTTGGAAAATGTTGTCGCCAGCCAGAATCCTCACCTGGTACATCCATAATCCTGATCCTATTCCTCGATTCCCAGAAATCGACGCTTTTCAGAGCTCAGTGCGGATAAGTTGATGCCGAGTGCTTCGAACATCCGAATGATTGCCTGGCTCCGCACGCTGTCAAGAATTGTCTGGAAATGGGCGTAGTTATCGCAATACTTATATGCCCCATCGTAGCCATCGATGATCCCGTCCAGTCGTTTAAAGAACCCAGACAGCTGGATACCTGATTTCAATAGGTGCTGCATCTCAGACGAGTCACGGATTCGCTGCTTGACCTTTTCAGTTTGCTTGCACCCCACCTCAATTACGTAGACACCATTGTTGAGCCGCAAACTGACTCCGAGGAACTCCGCAGGTTCATCGGGGGGATAGAACTTCGTTTTTGAGTTCGCTCCTGGAGGCGGAACCGAGAATCCTTCAGTCTGTAGCGCCTTGCAGATATGCCCATGAATGTCGTGACACTCGGATTCGGAATGGGCTAGACACAGCAGATCGTCGGCATATCTAATCATCTTGATGCCTTTTGCATCGATGCTGCGATCAAACCGTCGAAGGATGAGATTTGCGAAGAACGGTGACAGGGGCATGCCTTGGCGAACTCCGCGTCCTTCGATAATTCCTTCTTTCTTGATCTTGGTACGTCGCGTCTCTTGCGCTTCTTCTATTTCACAACAGGAAGCAAGTTTAAGGATCTTGTGAAGTGATCGATCGCGCACTGAAGTGCCAATGACCTCGTGCAATCGGTTTCGCTCGATCTCATCGAAGAAGCGGGTAATGTCCGTCTTGTATGCCCATTGATGTTCGTTCCGCAGTGTCTTCGCACGCATCGCTGCATGCTTGACGGACTTGCCCTGCAGGAAACCATAACTTACGTCCGTGTTGAGCTTGCAGCGATCGCCGCTCGCGAGATAGTCGCTTATCGAACGTTGAACGATTCGATCACGGACCGTCGGGACACAAATTACTCGATTGCGGCCGTCGTCTTTCGGGATCAAATGGGCGATAAGTGACGAAAACGCGAAACTTCCGTGGCGAAGATCATTGGCGATCGTGTGACAATTTCGCGATGGATTGCGGTCAAAGTCGAGAATGGTCTGCGAATCGACGCCATGGGATCGGCGCGAACGCGCAGACGCGCGCCTGAGCATGTATTTCCAAGCGAGGTGCAGCGCGTCAAAAGACGATACTGCCGAAAACGCGGAATGTCTGGTCTTCACCACTTGAAAGACATTCCTGCGTGGCGCTGGTCCCTGGTTTCGACTCCCAACCGGCGACCTCAAAGAGCCTTTACCCGCGGTTCCATTCGGAACCATCGGGCTCGCAGCCGCTCAGACCGAAGTCTTCAGGGCCACCATCCCGGGCGCAAGGCTGCCGCCATGGAGCCTTCAGCGCAACCCACGACGATGCGTGGTCGACACTGACCTCCAACGCGACACCGTGTTCCGGCGACCTTGCGTACTCCAATCTCATCTCCCAACTCCCGCCGCCGACAGCGGCAGCGAACAAAGCCAGAAGGAGCCGGACCGCAACCCACCGGAGCGCCTTTCGGCGCCACGAGTGTCCGGCCAACGAACGCCGAGCCGTCCGCGACCGCGCCCCCGTGTCGGCACCTTCGCTTCTGGCCGGCTGAAGCTCCTTACCAGCCCCCCAGATGTTAATGGGAGTCCAGGGCCGTCGGCGGCCAGGTTTGCGCACTGGGACTTTTGCCCCGCGGTTCCTTTCGGAACCATCGGGCTCGCAGCCGCTCAGACCGAAGTCTTCAGGGCCACCATCCCGGGCGCATTCCTGCCGCCATGGAGCCTTCAGCGCAACCCACGACGATGCGTGGTCGACACTGACAGGCCGAACCAGTATGAGCCCGAACACGTAAATTTCAACTGTCGCGTGGCTTCGAACAAACGAAGCTTCTCGTCGTGAACCTATAACGTGCGAGTGTGTTCGACTTTACGAACGTGCGCCCATTCCTGTAGAGCCGTCGCTATCGATTCTCTTTCGGTTCGCGGAGGCGACATGACGTCCACAAAGCGCCGCACCTCGGCAGCGAGAGCTTCGTTTCCTTGAACACGCAGCATGTCCCGTACACGCAGCCAACCGGCCTCGACTTGCCTGCGCGTCTCAACCAGTCTCCTATTTCCTGGTTCTACCGCATTTTTTTCGTTCAGCAACTGCGCAGCAGCCGCCTCGGCTTGCGCGCGCATGTAGCTCGAGTCGCCACGCAGACTGGCCCGGTAGATGCCGTCCTTCTTTGCTTTGTGAGTTTGTCCACGCACCGCCCGTTCGGTGGCATTGGCCGTCACGCCGAGCTGCCGCAAGTGACGCGCGAACTCCGAGCGCCAATGCCTGAGCCTCGCCTTCTTGATGTGGAGACGCACGCCCTGCTCGCTGACCGCCTTTAGCATCAAATGGACGTGCGGGTGAGGCTCGTCCATGTGCAGGACAAATACATAGCGATGCTGGAGTGCGAACTGCTCGCGCGCGAAGTTGCGGACCGCACCGAAGACCTTGTCCGGTGGCGTGCCAGGCGGCATGGAGAACATCAGCTTGTGGATGAGCTTCGGCTTGCGCCCATAGGCCGCGGACAGCGCGGGCTGACGCCGTATTTCGTCGAGATCGAGATCCCAGTCTTCCAGGAGCGACTTACCGACCCGCCCTTGGAGACGCTCCCCGTCATCGCTTTCGAGCGCCAACTCGCCATACCGGCCGATATAGTCCAAGTGCTTGCCCGCCGCCTTGAGATCGTGGCTAGCACGGGGCAGCACCTTCACAACAGCTTCCGGCACTCGCCGCACAGTGCGCCGGATCTGCTCGACCTGCGTCGGAGTCAGGCGGTTGGCGGCAGGCGCCACACCGCGTCCGAAGCTGGCGATATCCAGCAACGGGGTTTCCTTGGGGAGCCTAAACGTTCTCGCCATAGCCACTTTCCCAGCTGGACAGGTTCGCCTTCAGCAGGGTCTTGGTGTGGTCGCGTAGCGCGCGGCAAACCTTCAGCATGGCCCGGAACTCGTCCCTAGCGAAGCTAGGCAGCTGGCCTCCCCCATTCGCCACTCGAGCGATCTGGTTCAGATTCCGGCCGATGGCCGCGAGCTCACTAACGCTGCGCTTGAGAGTCAGGAGCTCGACTTTGGGCAAGGGCGGAAGGCGTCGCAGGTGGCTACGGGTAACAACTGACACATAGGTGGCTGGGCGCATGCCTCGAGCCGCGGCGCAGGCGTCGAGCAGCGTTCGATCGTCCTGACGAAGTCGCACGTACACGCGACTGCTGTCTCGTCTTGGCCGGTCCTTCCATGGCTTGAGGGACACTTCCATCGCCACAGAATTCGCGGATACGGATGTGTCCGATGCGCGCCCGTCGACCGCCTCCAACTCTCGAAGGACCAGGCGTCTCACCCACGCGGATTCGCTCATGAGCTGACGTTCCGCGGCCGCTTGGACGCGGTGCTTCAGTTCCACCGTCAAACGTGCCTTGAGGAACTCCGATGCGACCATGGGTCACATCGTGGTCGCTCAGCCGCCGCAAGGCTATCCTGCAAAACCCGGAAAATGACACCGATATCTCAACGCTTTCCGCATGGGGCCGGGCACACGCAGCGAAGGATTTCAGTGACGAAACGGCGAAGCCGCGTAGTGCGCAACAAGGAGCTCACGGGCCACATCCGCCGGAATACCGAGATGGGACTTGGATCCGATGGCCAACATCGGCGTATCTCTCAGTGTTGACTTCGAGCCCGCCGAAGCATCACACGTCACCGATGCGCTTGCGCAGGTCGGCTTCGCGCGCCTGCTCTTCGGGTGTGAAGCCCTCGCCGAAATCCGCCGCCTCGTAATACGGACGAATCTCGAGATCCGATTCCTCGCCGGGCATCGGGTTCGGGCACTTCTTCGCCCACTCGACCGCCTCTTCGATCGACTTCACTTCCCAGATCCAGAAGCCCGCGACGAGCTCCTTGGTCTCGGCGAACGGGCCGTCGATGACGGACCGCTTCGTGCCGTTAAAGCGAATGCGCTTGCCGTACTTACTGGGCTTCAAGCCGTCACCGCCCTTCATGATGCCGGCCTTGACGAGCTCTTCGTTATACCTGCCCATCTCGGCGAACATCTTCGCCATCTTCTCGGGTTCCTTGAAGAGCGTTTCCGCTTCGCTGTTCGGCGTGGCCTTCACGAAAACCATGACTTTCATCGGTCGTACTCCTTTGATTGGAGAAGCTTCAGATCATTCAATTCGCTGAGTTGTCGAACTAGCCTCTCCAAGATCGACATTTTCGACATTTTCTTTGGGGCGACCAGCCACCAGGGGGTCCGCGAACCCCTTAGTCATTGATTCACGAGCGGTTTGAGGGCCGTAACTTGCGGTGATTTCACCCGCCGGTGACCGGCACGCGCTTTGGCTTCTCGCTTTCAAGTGGCAACCGCAAAACACGGAAAATGTCGCCGCAACCTCGCACATGACCGCGGCTCGATTGACGAGCACCCTCCACCGTGCAGTGCCTCGATGAGTATCGCAGGAACTTCCGTTCAAACCCGCTCTCGCCGGTACGGTGTGACATCGTCATAGTCGAGGCTGGGATGGCGCCGACACGATGAGGCCGAACTACGGATCGACATGCGGAGCCGCACCGCCAAGAGTTGTTCGCCCGCGGGATCATCGTCGTTGCTCGGCCAGCTGCAGCTCGATCTCTCACCGCCACGACCTCCAAAGATCGAGGCATCGTCCCCTGCGCTGGCGGCCGTCCAAGACGTTTCCGCGACGTCTCGCTATCTCACGAAGCGTGAAGCCGCCGCCTACGTCCGCTGTAGCCTCCGCTTCTTCGACTCCATGGACGTCCCTTACATCCGCAAGGGCCGCTGCAAGCTCTACGACCGCATTGATCTCGACGCGCGCATGCAACAGGATAAGTGCCGAGGGCGGGCCTGGAAGGAGATTCTATGGCCCGTGAACGTGGACTCTACCGCCGCAAGGATTCGCGGTTCTGGTGGATCAACCTCGTTCTCTCAGACGGACGCCGCGTATGCCAAAGCACTGGGTGTGTCGATCGCACCGCCGCCGAAGCCTTCGCAGTCCGCCTGAAGAGCGAGGCGCTTGAAGCCCGGCAGCAGGGGCTCCTCGGCATCATCGTATGGCAGCAAGCGGTCGTGCGATATGTCGAGGAGTTCGGAGACAAGAAGAGCCTCCCGGATGACAAGGATCATCTGAAGAAGCTCGACCCTTATCTCCGGTCCCGGCGGCTGGATGCGGTCGACATGACGGTGTTGCAGCCGTTCATCCGCGATCGCAGGTCGAAGGATGGTGTCTCGAACGCGACCGTCAATCGCGCACTCGAGGTGGTTCGGCGGATCTTGAACGTCGCGCATCAGGATTGGCGCTGGCTCCGTGGGGTTCCGAAGATTCGGATGCTGAAAGAACCCCGCCGGCGCGTGCGCTTCCTGAGACGCGAGGAGGCTGACCGATTGATCGAGGCCTTGCCCGGGCACATGAAACCGATCGTGAGGTTCGCACTCGCGACCGGCTGCCGTGCGGGGGAAATCCACGGGCTCGAATGGAGTCGTGTGGATCTCGTCCGCAAGGTCGCATGGCTCGATCACGGCACGACGAAATCGGGCGAGGGTCGCGGCATTCCGCTCAACGCGGATGCCATGGCCGCGCTCGAAGCGACGCTTGGTCAGCATCCGCGCTGGTGTTTCACCTTCGCCGGTCGGCGCATCCGCCAGAGCTCGACGGCCTGGGACAAGGCGAAGCAGCGCGCCGGCATCGAGGACTTCCGCTTCCACGACCTGAGGCACACCTGGGCCTCGTGGCACGTGCAGAGCGGCACTTCGCTACCGGAGCTGATGGAACTGGGAGGCTGGCAGTCGTACGAGATGGTGCTGCGCTATGCGCACCTGGCGCCGGAGAAGTTGAGCTCCGTCGCCGAGCGCATCGAGCGGCAACCCGCTCGCACTCTCACGGTCACGCCGCCGGCCGAAAACGTAGCAGTGAACGCTACGTTTTCGCTACGTTCGGTGCATTGAGCGTGCCGGTGTGCGGTAAGTGCTTGATGGAATGGCGCGCCCGGAGAGATTCGAACTCCCGACCCCCTGGTTCGTAGCCAGGTACTCTATCCAACTGAGCTACGGGCGCGTCGCGGGCGCGAATCCTATCATAGGATGCACTGAACGGTGACCTATGCAATGTGCGAAAAAACTCAAGCTTTTCCTGTCCTTGGCAGCGGGGTCCGTCCTCAGTCTACCGGCTCCGGCGGCTGCGGGCGTGCTCTCCGATTGCCGCATCGATGGCCTCGAACAACCCGCCCGTTGTGGCGTCTTCCAGGTACCGGAGAATCCTGATCGGCCGGATGGCCGGCAGCTGAATATTCACGTCGTCGTCATCCCTGCCGCGAGCGGCAAGGCCCCGGGCGATCCGGTCGTCCCGCTGATGGGCGGACCGGGCGAGAACCTGATCGGTGTGGCCGCGGCATTTGCGGAGCGTTTGACAGCGCTTCATCAGGATCGGGATTTCTTGTTCGTGGACCAGCGCGGCACAGGGCGCTCCGCTCCTTTGCAATGCGAGCTATACGCGCCCGACGAGGCGACCACGAACCTGCGCGACTTCTTTTCGCTCGCCGCAGTCAGACGATGCGAGCAGCAACTGCGTGCTCGCGCGGACCTGACTCAATACACCTACCAGCACTTTGCAGCCGATCTCGAACATGTTCGACGCACGCTCGGCTATGGGCCGCTCAACCTGTATGCCGGCTCCTACGGGACCCGGGCGGCGCAGGTCTACTTGCGGGCGTTCCCGCAGAGTGTCCGGACGGTGTACCTCGGCAGTGTCGTGCCAGTCGATGTGGCGATTCCGCTGCCGCTCGCCGGGGCGGCACAGTCCGCCCTTGAAAATACCTTCAGCGCCTGCGAAGCCGACCGTGCCTGCCACGCGGCATTTCCAAACGTGCGCGAAGAGTTTCGCGAAATCATGGCCCGGCTGGACTCGGGATCTGTTCGAGTTGCGATTCCGGGCCGCACCGACCCAGTGCCTTTGCACCGCGGCCGGTTCGCAGAATGGATTCGCTCGAAACTTTACCGGCCCACAAATGCGGTGATCTTGCCGTGGTTGATTCATCAGGCGTACGTCGGCGACTGGAACCCAGTGGTCGAAGGCATCCTGTCGGACGCCCGCGCGCGCGATACGGCCGCAAGCTTCGGTCTCTTTTTCTCGATCACTTGCAACGACGACATCGCGTTCCTGCGCGAGCAGGACATCGCGCCGCAGACGCAGGGGACATTCCTTGGCGACTATCGCGTGCGCCAGCAGCAGGCAGCGTGCCGGGACTGGCCGAAGGTCGCGGTCCCCACGGATTACCGCGAGCCAGTTCGCGCGTCCGCGCCCACCCTCTTCGTCTCCGGCGACAGCGATCCGGCGACGCCGCTCTGGTTCACGACACGAGTCGCGGCCGGCTTTTCCAATCGAGCGGAAATCGTGGTCGCCGGCCACGGACACACGGAATGGAACGACTGCATCAGCAAGGCCTATGAGCAGCTGGTGCAAAGCGGATCCGTCGAGGGACTCAAAGGATCCACTTGCGCGGCCGTGCCGCGTCCACCGTTCACGATAGAGCCGTGAGCAAGCGCCTGATCGTCCGGGATCTGACGCCGGCGCTGTGGCCTGCCCTCGAGGAGCTCTTCGGTCCGCGCGGCGCCTGCGGCGGTTGCTGGTGCATGCACTGGCGAGTCGAGCAGGGCGAGAGCTGGCGGGATCTACAGGGTGCCCGCGCGAAGAAGCGCATCAAAGCGCTCGTGCTCGCGGGCAAGGCAAAGGGTGCGCTCGCCTTTGCAGGATTGGAGCCGGTCGGCTGGCGCGCCTACGGGCCGCGGCTTGATTTTCCGCGGCTCACGCGTGCGCGCACACTCGCCTGCGCCGATGCGGAGCGTGTCTGGTCGCTGCCCTGCTTCCACATCAAGGCCGGCTGGCGCGACAAAGGCGTCGCCAAGGCGCTGCTCCCCCACGCGGTGAAATCGCTCAGGCAACGCGGGGTGGAAATTGCGGAGGGTTATCCGGTCAATCTCAAGCGCCGCGGCCAACGGTTGTCGAATGCCTTCGCGTGGACCGGCACACGCGCGCGCTTCGAGTCGGCTGGCTTCGAGTTCGCCGGCTCCGGCAATTCGTCAAAGGTGCGGATGCGGCGGAAGCCCTAGCGCGAGGTTACGGGCGCGACGGCTCGCCTTCGCGCTCGAACTCCATGATCCAGTTCGTCTCCCAGGTCCTGCGCGAAACGATGTGGGCTCACGAAACTCCCCTTGCAGAGGCGTGCTGACGTACGCCATCTGCGATGCAGGCGACCAAGTCGCGTGCATGCCGATGGCCGGCGTCACGCTCCGGGTCGTAGATTGCAAAGTCGACGCCGGCGATTCGACCTGACGCAATCAGCGCAGCAACGAGGCGCGATAGCTGCGCGTAGTTGAAGCCCGGACTTCCGGGTGAATCGACCGCGGGCATCACGGCCTGATCAAGCACGTCGAGATCGACGTGGAGCCAGGCCTTGTCGAGCCCGCGCATCTCGAGCCGCGCGAGAACTCGGCGGGCAGCGGCATCGACGCCCTCGGCAAGCACGCGCTGAGCCGTGATTTGGGTGATCTCCGTCTTGAGGATGTCGCCGTAGTACTGCAGGAACCACGGCTCGTCGGCACCGCGCTCGCCCACCTGCACGATGTCGGCGTCCGCGGTGAGGGGCGAGCCGATCTCGGGCCACTCCGTCAGCAGTTTTTCGCCCCGCCCGCTCGCAAGCGCGAGGTCCATGCCGGCGGCGGCACCCAGCGTTTGCGGGGTGGCGTAACTCGCGGCCTGGGTGAAATCGCTGTGCCCGTCCACGTGCACGAGCCCTCGCCCGCCGGCCAGCCGCGCGCCGTAGAGGCAACCGAGGAGAATGCTGCAGTCGCCTCCGACCACGAGGGGGAATCGCCCAGTGTCCAGGATGGCGCGGACCTTGCCTGCGAGTTCCAGCGAGAATGCGCGAATCGTATTCCCGTTCCGGATACGGGTCCCGTCCTGAGCTGCGAACGAGTAAGTGGGTCGCTCGAGCCGGATAATCTCCTCCGCCGCGAGAGCGTCGGCGAGGCCTGCTTCCATCAACACTCGCGGTGCCTGCCAGGTGCCGGGCTGCCGGTCGTTTTCGGGCCGCAGCCCCAGGTTGCTGGGCGCGAGCACGACACTGACGCTCCCCGCTTTTGGTGACGCAGCGTTCGCCCGCGCGCCAGCGAGAATGATTGCGCTTGCGATCATGCCGAACTCACGGCGGGTCATACCCATCGCTGCAGACGCTATACGGTATCTAACCTATAATCAGTATTACATCGGTTGTCGGTCCAGTCAACCAATGAAACAGTCTTTAACGGTTATTGAGGGACATCGGTTCGGGGAGCGGGACTTCATCGGCGGCGATGCGGCGCTCGACTTCGTCAATACCGTCGCCGGCCGCGACCAGTCGCCCCGCGATCGGCTGGACAGTTACGCGCGTCTCCTCGAATGGGCCGCCGAGTCGAATCTCCTGCCGGGGAAGGTATTGAGGACCCTCGCCCGGAAATCGCGAGACGAACCTGCGGCCGCGGCCAAGGCGCTCGTGCGCGCAAAGACGCTGCGTGAAGCGTTGTTTTCGCTGGTCTCTGCCCTAGCTTCCGGAAAGCCGCCGCCGGAAGCCGCGCTCGCCCTCCTCCGTGGGCATTGGATCATGGGCGTGCAGGCGCATGAACTGCGCTTCTCTGCCGGGCGCGTGACGCCCGAGTTCGACGGCGCTGCCACCGACCTCGACCTGATCGCGGCAATGGTCGCTTACCGGCTGGTCGAACACGTACTGCCGTTGCCGGCCGATCGGCTGCGGATCTGCGAGGGCCCCGACTGCGCCTGGCAATTCATCGACCGCTCGAAAGCCGGCCGCCGGCGCTGGTGCGACATGGCGGTCTGTGGAAACAAGGCCAAGTCACGCCGTTTCCATGCGCGGGAACGGAAAGCCGATTGAAGGTGGAGATGAATCGCCAGGATCATTGGAACCAGGTGTACCGCGAGAAGGGCCCGCAGAAGCTCAGCTGGTTTCAGCGTCGTCCCGAGCTTTCCCTGGCGATCATCGAGTCATCGGGCATTGAGAAGGATGCGGGCGTCATCGATGTCGGTGGCGGAACATCGGCCCTGGTCGATTCTCTCCTTGACGGCGGATACCAGCGAATCGCCGTGCTGGACATCTCCGGAGCAGCACTGGATCAAAGCCGCTCGCGGCTTGGCACGCGTGCCGACGCGGTCGAATGGTACGAGGCGGATGTGACCACGTTCGAACCACCTCATCGGTTCGGCCTTTGGCACGACCGGGCCGTGTTTCACTTCCTGACGGAATCGGAAGACCGTCGCGCCTATGTGGCCACGCTGCGGCGAACACTGCAACCAGACGGTACGGTCGTCATTTCAACGTTCGCCATCGACGGCCCGCCGAAATGCAGCGGCCTCGAAGTCGTGCGATATGACGCGGATTCGATGTGTGCGGAGCTGGGCGCGGAGTTTCAGCTTCAAGAGGTACGACGCGAGATTCACGTCACTCCGTGGCAAACTGAACAACGCTTCATTTACTTTCGCCTGCAGCGGCAGGACACGTGACCTTGGTAGCGGCCGGCGGGACGTCTTGCTGGAGCCGCCGCGCAACGGCTTCGGCCTGCTCGAGCGCGCGAAGCACATTCCCGCCGGCGAGTTTCTCGAGATCCTGATCGCTCCATCCGCGCCGGACGAGCTCGGCGAACAGGTTCGGAAACATCGAGACGTCTGACAGGCCCTCCGGCCAGTGGGTATTGCCATCGAAGTCGCTGCCGATGCCGATATTGTCGACGCTCGCGACCTTGCGGATGTGTTCGATGTGATCGGCGACCGCCGCCACGGTCACGCTCGGCATCTTGATGCGAGCCTGAATTTCCTCGTAGATCGCGTTCCGCTCGGCGTCGCTCTTGCCCTTGGAGCGAGCGAGGTATTCCTGGGTCGCCGGCAGGGTGACGTTCGCGGCCTCCTGCGACACGAAGCCCGAGACGAAGGTCACCATTAGGACACCGCCATTGGCCGGCAGTTTCGCGATTACGTCGTCCGGGACATTGCGCGGAATCTCGCACAGCGCGCGTGCCGATGAATGCGAGAAGATCACGGGCGCCTCGGAGACCCGCAAGGCGTCGTGCATGGTCTCGGGCGCCGTGTGTGAAAGATCGATCAGCATGCCGAGGCGATTCATCTCGCGCACAACGTTCTCGCCGAAGTCGGTGAGGCCGCCGTGCTTCGGCGGCATGTCCATGGCCGAGTCGGCCCAGTTCGTGTGAACGTTGTGGGTGAGCGTCATGTAGCGCACGCCGAGGTCGTAGTAGGCGCGGAGCACGCCGAGCGAGTCCTCGATGGCGTGGCCGCCCTCGATGCCGAGCATGGAGCCGATGCGGCGGCCTGCTTGGCCGCGCGGATCTCTGCGGCGGTGCCGGCCATTTCGAACGTATCCGGATAGCGCGCGATCACGCGTCGCGCGAGGTCGATCTGCTCGAGCTGCCTCCGCGCAAAGCCGTGGCCGGCCTCGGGCGGGATGTACACGGACCAGAACTGCGCGCCGACGCGGCCTTCGCGCAGGCGCGGAATGTCGGTCTGGCCTTCCGCGGGCGCACGGGCGCGGAGGTCGTAAGCGGCGATGTCGCCGGGAGCATCCTTGTAGTCGTGGATTGCATTGGGCAGGTCGTTGTGGCCGTCAAATAGGATCGATCGGTCGAGCACTTGTTTTGCCCGGTCGAGCGCGGGATCGGCGTGGACCGCGGCCGCGGCGAGGAGCGCCAGAGCTAGAGCCAGCGGGAGATGGACGGCGCGGTGCATGACCTATTTTAGGCTAAGTTCCAGCCGCACTTTGGATTCTGCGGGGCCCGCCGGCTTGGCGTCGGCAGAGATGACGAATACCCGCCCGGGATCGATCTGTCCGCTGCCGAGGCGCCCAGACCCGGTCCGAAGATCAGCAAACCTAAGAAGATGTCACCGAAGTAGCTGTCGTCAACGGAAACATGGGCAAGCAGCAGGCAGCCGATGCCGAGCAGTGCCATGCCAATCAAGGCGACGGGTCAGAAGCCGGCTCTGGTAGCCATGGCCTGCCCGCCGTATGACCCGAGGAGCGTTATGAGGGTCATGACCACGGTGCCAAGCCCGAACGTGACGGCCGAAAAACCGAGGACTATCTGCGCGTACAGGGAAACGACTACCGACATGCCCCAGGCGATCATGCCGGCGACGCGCCGATCATCAAGAACTGTAGCTAAACCACTCACGCATGAGCGCGCCCTGCTCGAAAAGGCAGCCGTTGTCTAGCGGAGAGAGAGGGATTCGAAAACGCGGAGGTGACTTTGCAGATTGGCAAGTTATTGAAGCACAAGAAATCCGCGTCCACTCTGATTTCCCCAAGTCCCCGGATTTGCCACCAGATTTGCCACCAAGAAGCTGCCTTGCCGCTCCGCTGGTGGCGCAAAGCAGGCCAAGCGCATCGCGGGCTTCGGCTTTTGGCGGCTGGCGATGCAGCGCGCGCGAAGACACACGCGAAGGGATCGAATCCCTTCGCTTTGAGGTCGCTGCCGTGCAAGGTCGTAGTGCCACACGTCGGCAGTCGTCGAAGAGTGTTCGACATCTGTTCGTCGAGCCGTCCGGCCGCGGACAAAATCGCGGGAGTTCGTCCGCAGCCGGACGGCTGTGTCGGATGACCGCTCAGTGCCGATGTCCGCCCCCGTTCTTGCCGCGGACCACTTCAGCGGAAACCGTGACCGTATTGACTCCCGTGAGGGGCGAGTTGCCGGCATTCACGACCACGATGTCCGTTACTTTGGCCGGAATCTCGGCCACGCCGGCCTTCACCGTGACGTGGAAGACGCATTGGCCGGGATTGATCGAAATTCCGGTATTCGTAGCGTCAGTCATGACCGACACCAGCGTCCCGCCCGCCACGCCCACCAGGATCTGCACGTTGTCCGGAGCGGACCCGGGGCCGGCGCAATTCTCCGTGGAATCGGTGATCGCGATGTGCGCGCGCCGGATACGGTTCGGCGTCACATCGACGAACGGAAAGACGGTTTGGGCCGACAAGCCCTTCAGGAGCGCGCTTTGAGAGATGAGGTGAATATCCTTATCGTGATCGTCGTTGGGCCCGGTGGCGGCGGCTTCCTGGCTCGCCAGGACGAGCAAGAGCCCCAGGAGAGGCAGCGCGGGCGCCGCCAGCATCGATACGCGTGACGTTTTCATGGGAGTTCTCCCCTTTGTGGCACAGTGACGGGCGGTACCGTGATCCCGCCATGCTTTCGGGGTCTTTGAGGAAAGTTCGAGATTCGTTCGTATTTTCGTGGAAGGTCGATTTGTGCGGCAGGCGAGGCAGTTGTACGCGTTCGGTCCATTCCGCCTGAATCCGGCCGAAGGCCAGCTCACCCGCGATGGTGCGGTGATTCCCCTCACCCCGAAGGCATTCGAAGTCCTTCTGCTCCTGGTGGAAAATGCCGGCCACCTGGTCTCCAAAGAAGAGTTGATGCAGAAGCTGTGGTCGCAGGCGGTGGTCGAAGAGGCCAATCTCGCCAAGTACGTCTTCACCCTCCGGCAAGCGCTCGGCGGAGGCGAGAAGGACCAGACATACATCGAGACCGTGCCCAAGCGCGGTTATCGGTTCATCGCCTTGGTGCGGCGCGACGAACCCCCCGTGCCGCAGCCACCTATCGTTTCCGCAGCGCCCCCATGGAGAAAGTGGATGGCCGCGCTCGCGGCGGTTGTCGCCCTTGCAGTGGCGGCGTACCTGGCGTGGCAGCGCATGCATGCCCCACCCGCGCAATTGGAGAACCGCGTCCTGCTGGCGGTGCTCCCGCTTGACAACCTGATCGGGGATTCCGACCAGGAATACCTGAGTGACGGGCTGACCGAGGAGCTGACGACACAGCTCGCCCGCTTGCATCCCGAGCGGCTCGGCGTTATCGCGCGCAGTTCGGCGATGTCGTTCAAAGGCGCGAAGAAGACCGTGCGCCAGATCGCGCAGGAGCTCGGCGTCGACTACGTCCTCGAGGGCTCGGTTCGCCGCGATGGCCAGTTGGTGCGCGTGACCGTGCAGCTCATCCAGGTCAGCGACGAGACGCACGTGCTGGCGGAAAGCTACGACCGCGACCTGCGCGACATTCTCAGCCTGCAAAGCGATGTGGCGCGCGCAGTCGCCGATGAGATCCGCATCAAGCTCACGCCGGAAGTAGCCTCGCGGCTTGCGAGCATCCGTGCCGTCGATCCCGAAGCGCACGACGCGTACCTGCGCGGGCTGTATCACTGGAACCAGGGCGAGCCGGAGGATCTCGAGAAAGCCCGTCAGGAATTCGAGCGGGCGCTCCAGATCGATCCACATTACGCACTCACGCACGCCGCGCTGGCCGACTACTACAGCGCGCTGCCGTTCTATACCAGTTCTGTGCCGCACGAAGTTTTTCCGAAGGCCAAGGCGGCCGTGGCCCGGGCGTTGGAGCTCGACGACAAACTCGCCGAAGCGCATGCGGCGCTGGCCTACATCTGCACGTATTACGACTGGGACTGGACCGCCGCTGGAAAAGAATTCGAGCTTGCCCTGGCGCTCGATCCGAACAACGCCACGCTGCGCCACCGCTACAGCCGCTATCTCTCGAGCCTCGGCCGCACCGAGGAGGCGCTAACGCACATGCAGCGCGCGCGCGAGCTCGATCCGCTGTCGCTCATCATCAAGGCCAACGTCGGCGTCATTCATTACTTCGGTCGCCAGTACGACCAGGCACTCGAGCAACTCGGACGGATCGTGCAGGAGAAGCCCGAGTTTCCAGTGGCTCACTGGGGAATGGGGCTCGCTTACGAGCAGAAGGGGGATATGGAGCTGGCCCTGGCGGCGTTTGAAAAAGCGGCAGAACTCACGGGGCGCGGGACGAACGTCCTCGCCTCACTGGGGCGCGCATATGCGGTGACCGGACGGTCGAAGGACGCGCGCAATATCCTCGAGGAACTGACGTCGCGAGCGAAGCAGAGATACGTTTCGTCCTATCAGATCGCACTCGTCCACGTCGGCCTGGGCGAGAAGGAAAAGGCCTTCGCAGCGCTGGAGAAGGCCTTCGAGGAGCGCTCCACCCTGCTCACTTATCTCAAGATGGATCCGCGGTTCGATCCGTTGCGCACCGAGCCGCGTTTTCGGGCTCTGTTGCGGCGGATGAATTTCCCCGAATAGGGTCGTGG
Organism: Steroidobacteraceae bacterium; assembly: GCA_040878925.1. Lineage (GTDB taxonomy): Bacteria > Pseudomonadota > Gammaproteobacteria > Steroidobacterales > Steroidobacteraceae > SCUD01. The sequence continues at coordinate 22,456 of JBBDLI010000017.1, forward strand.
CGGATTCCCTCTGTCGGGCTATCATCGCCATCTCCGGAAAGCCAGGAGTTCCGCGATCACCGACATGAGCCATGTGCGCGCGCGTTCGAGCGCGCGGTCACGTTCCTGCGCGCCGGAGACGGCGTCATGGCTGAGCAGTTGTGCCGCGACGCGCTGGCCGAATTCCCCGGCGAGCCCAATTTGGTGTCGCTGCTCGGCGCGGCGCTGAATCGCCAGGGACGTGGACAGGAGGCCGAGCCGCTCCTGCGCCGCACCGTCGAAGTGGAACCAGCCTACGCCAAGGGTCACGAGGAACTCGGCCGCAGCCTGCTGCAGCTTGGGCGGTTCGAGGAAGCCATCGACCGGCTGCGCAAGGCGCTCGAGCTCGATCCGAAACTGCAGTCTGCGCAGTTGACGCTGGTGCACGCGTTGACCGAATCCGGTCGCGCAGAGGAGGCAGAGGAACTGATGCAGGCATTCCTACGCGCCGATCCGGCTCGCGAACTGACCGCAAAGGCCGCGGAGCATCACCGCGCGGGGCGCCTCGAGGACGCCGAATCGATCTATCGCGAAATCCTGCGACGCGATCCGCGCAACCTCGAGGCGTTGCGGCTGCTGGCACTGATCGCGATCAATGTCGAGCACTACGGCCAGGCCGAACAACTGTTGAAACGGGCGGTTGAAATTGCCCCGGATTTTCTCGCCGCATGGATCGACCTGAGTCGCGCCCAGCTCGAGCGCCTGGACCTGCCGGCCGCGCATGCGAGCATCGAGCGCGCGGCGCAGCTCAATCCGCGATCGGCCAATGTCCAGATCCATGTGGCCAACGTGCAGGCGCGCTCGGGCCGCCATGACCAGGCCATCGAAACCTATCGGCGGGCGATCGAGCTCAAGCCCGATCTGCCCGCCGGCTACCTGGGATTGGGCAATACGCTGAAGACCGTCGGACGGCAGGCGGAGGCCATCGACGCGTACCGGCGCGCCACCGTGCTGCGCCCCGACCTGAGCGAAGCCTGGTGGAGTCTTTCCAACCTGAAGACGTTTCGTTTCGAGGACGGCGACATCGAAGCGATGGAGCGGCAGCTCGAGCTGCCTGCGATTTCCGACGAAGGCCGCGTGCAGTTCTGCTTTGCGCTCGCCAAGGCACACGAGGATTCAGGCAACTATCGGAGTGCGTTCGAGCTCTACGAGCGCGGCAATCGCACGCGACGGGCACTCGAGAATTACGATCCCGTCCAGACGGAAGTGATCAACGAGCGCATCGTCGACGTGTTCGACGCCGACTTCCTGGCGCGGCACGCGGGGCGCGGCCATCCGGACCCCGCGCCGATCTTCGTCGTCGGCCTGCCGCGTTCAGGCTCGACGCTAATCGAGCAGATCCTCGCCAGTCACTCGCAGGTCGACGCGACGCACGAGTTGCCCGAGGTGGGGCGACTGATACAGCAGATCAACCGCGATCGCGACGACCGCGTTGCCTACCCCGAGGCCGTGCGCGACTTCGCCGACGAGGCCTGGGCCGCGCTAGGCCGGTCGTACATCGAGCAGACCCGTCAGTATTGCCGGGATGCGCCCTACTTCATCGACAAGATGCCGAACAACTTTGCCTGTATCGGGCTCCTCAGCCTAGCGCTGCCAAACGCCAAATTCATCAATACCCGGCGCCATCCGCTCGATACCTGCTTGTCGTGCTACAAGCAACTGTTCGCGAGGGGACAGCCGTTTACCTATGACCTGATCGAGCTCGGCGAATATTACTTGCAATACGACCGCATGATGGCGCACTGGCACGCCGTGCTGCCCGGTCGCGTGCTCGACGTCCATTACGAATCGGTCGTGGCTGACCAGCACGCGCAAACGCGGCGCCTGCTGGAGTTTTGCGGGCTGCTCTGGGAGGACGCGTGCCTGCGCTATTACGAGACCGAGCGCGCCATCCGCACGGCCAGTTCCGAACAGGTACGCCGCCCGATCTACGGCGACTCCGTCGGCAAGTGGCGGCATTACACGCGCGAGCTCGCGCAATTGATCGAGATCCTGCGGCCGGTGCTGCCGCAGGATGGAAGCGATCCGTCGGTTCGACTATTCTCGGGATAAGCGGTTACTCGGAAGAGGGACAACATGAGCTCGCAGGTCAACAACAAGGCGCCGGCGAACAAGGTCGCCTACGCCGTCTCACTCGCCCTGGCCGGCAGCTACGCGTCCGGCGCCGGTGCCCAGTCGCAGACCGTCGGTCTCGAGCAAGTCGTCGTGACGGCGCGGAAGCGCGAGGAAGCCCTACTCGACGTCCCGCAGGAAATACAGGCCATCAGCCAGCAACAGCTCGAACGGGCCAACCTGAACAATCTCGATGATTTCTCCCGATTCGTCCCGAGCCTGAGCTACAACGCCGTCACTCCCGGCCGCGGTGCCATCTATTTCCGGGGCGTCGCCGACGATTCTTCCTCGTTCATTGCCGATGCTTCTTCCGCGATCTATCTCGACGAACAGCCGTTGACCCAGAGCTCATTGCAACCCGAAATCCGCCTGGTCGACATTGAGCGCATCGAGGCGCTACCCGGGCCGCAAGGCACGCTGTATGGCTCCAGCTCGCAGGCCGGCACGCTGCGCTACATCACGAACAAGCCCGATCCGAGCGGCTTCGAGTCGGATGTCAGCCTCGATGGAAATTCCGTCGAGGACGGAGACCTCGGCTACGACTTGAGCGGCGTGCTGAACCTTCCCTTGGGCGAGAATGTCGCCATTCGGGTGGTTGGTTTCACGGCACACGAAGCCGGCTTCATCGACAACGTGTTCGGCACCAGCCTCGGCGGGACCTTCGACAACGCCGGTGCCGTCGACGAAGACATCAATGGCATCGACTATACGGGCGGCCGTGCCGCACTTCGCTGGCTGGCAAGCGACGCGTGGACCGTCGATGCGGGCCTCGTCTACCAGAAGATGAAGGCCAACAGCTATTCGGAAGACAACGAAGAACGCCCAGGTCGCAAGTTGGCGGTCGTGCGCTTCTTCGACGAGAGCCGGGATGACGAATGGGTCCAGACTTCGCTCACGCTTCAGGGTGACCTCGGCTGAGGCCAGTTCACCTCGGCCACGAGCTATTTCACGCGTTCAATCGAGTACCACCAGGACAACACCGATTACACCTTTTATCTCAGCAATGCCTTCGGTGCTTACTATGTCAATTACGACCTGGGACCGGATCCACGAGGCCTTGGCTGGAGGGACAGTCCAGACGTGCAGCGCGTCGCCCAGGAATTCCGCCTGCAAGGCGCCACGGACAGGATGACCTGGCTCGCAGGCGTCTTCTACGAGCGCGTCCACGACGGCTTCAACTTCTTCAGCCGCATCGAGGACTACGAGAACACGCCAGGATTCGACTTCTGGGCGACGTACTACGACGTGCAGCCGGGCACGACGGACAACTCGTTCTACCATGCGAAGAACGACCTGATCACTGAGCAATACGCCGTTTTTGGCGAAGTGGGCTTCTCGCCGACTGATCGCTGGACCTTCACCGCGGGCCTGCGCTGGTTCGATCACACGCGGACGCGCGACTACTTCATTCAGCAGCCAAATGGCCACTTCACGGCCAACCTCGGTACCGCGGAGAATTCGACCAGCGACATCACCAAGAAGCTCAGCGTGCAATACCGCGCCAGCGACAACGCCATGGTGTATGCGCTGTTCTCGGATGGTTACCGCGCCGGTGGCCGCAATGTCGTGCGGCCCGGCATGGTGCTGCCGGCTGACTACGAGCCGGATTTCCTCGAAAATTACGAGCTCGGCCTCAAGAGTCGGTGGCTCGACGGCCGCATCACCGCCAACATCACTGCATTCAAGATGGAATGGAAGGACTACCAGGTCGAGGTCGTCGACCCGGGCCCGTTGTTCGCCACGCTGGTTGCGAATGTCGGCGATGCGGAAATCGAGGGCGTCAGCGCCGAGTTCAGCGCGTTGCTGTGAGATTCGCTCGACGTCGGGCTGAACCTGCAACTCCTTGATCCAAAAACGAAGTCCGACAACCCGATCATTGGCACCGTAGCGGGCCAGCGATTGCCGTTCTCGGCGGAGGAAAAGGGCGCCGTATGGCTCCAGTACACGTTCCCCACCGGGTTTGCCGGCGGTAATTTCTACGGCCGCTACCAATGGAGCTATAACGGCAACTCGCTGAACGGCATCGACGATGACTCGGTGCTCCAGCCGGCCTACCAGATCTCCGACGTGAAATTCGGCTTCGAGGCCGACGACTGGGAGATCTATGCTTACGTCGACAACTTCAGCAATGAACGGGCGATCCTCTTCGTCCAGCAGACCCCGCCGCTCGGGACGATCACGATCAATACCCCGCGGACCTGGGGCATCGGATTCTCGAAGAGCTGGGGCGGCAACTGAACTGAAATTGGCGGAGAGAGAGGGATTCAAACGCGGTTGGTCGGTAACCCCAATCGCTTTGTATCCCATCAGGCTCCCGAATCAGATACTGGATTTGGCACCGATGCTAGCGGCTGGCAACTTTTGTCCTTCGCCGGAGTATTCCGCTCTGTTGGCCTCGCAAACCAGAGTTGTGTCTGCAGGGCATCCCTCAACGGTGTTTGAACGAACGCCGGTGCGCGCCAGACATACTCCGCTGCCCTCGCCTTTCCGCCCGCATCTAGCGACTGGATATGTGCAATCCCTGCGTCAACGGAAAATGGCTTCCGCCCGTGGCTTTCCTGCTCAAAGTTGCTCTTCAGGTCTGTCCAGACAACGTGGTCCATCTTCCTTACCGACATCCATGACTTCAGGCCGTCGAGCGATTCAGCACTGCCGGATCGAAGTCTTGACCCCTCTGCCGAGAAAACTCCGATGTTTGCAATCGTTGTTCCCTCTCGGCATCGCAAATCGGCGATCGCATCGTCCAACGTGCGGCGCCGGCTTAAGGCGTAGGCGACGGTGCATTCACGACCATTCCGAATATCGAGCACGAGTGTGAGGGCCCTGGCCCGAGTCGCCGACACGCGCGAGAACTCAATCTTTGGAACGGGCCCGTCGAATAACCATTCGTGATGCCACTTATCAAACTCAGGGTCTGGATCCCAAAGCAACGATCCCCAGCCCAAGATAGCGATGCAATTCATTCGGCTGCCATGCGCTCAGTCAGGCTTCACTTCAACAACGATCGTCTGCAACCAGGGCACCAAGTGCTCCATGTCGAAGGTGCCTTTATTGAAGAACGCGATCAGTGAGTCGTAGATCGTTCTTGAATTCGCCGTAAGCTTGTAACCGTTGATTCGTAGAAAGACATCGACCACAGCGAACGCCACTCGTTTGTTGCCGTCGACGAATGGGTGGTTTTGAACAAGGCTTTCCAGAAGTGCTGCGGCTTCGTGGACGATCGTGTCGTAGTAGCCGGTTTGAGGGCGATGAAGTGCTGATTCGAGCGCTCCGGCGTCGCGAATGCCAGTTGCGCCGCCGTAGCGCTCGATCAGTACTTTGTGGAAGAAAAGAGCGTCAGCCGTCGTGACGTAATCCGTCATTTAGCCAGCGATCGATACAACTCATCGCGCTCCTCAAGGCTGTTCTGAAAAGCCTCAAGCACATTTCGTCGCGGAGCCTGCTGGCGCTTGTGGGCCAGATACTCCCGCATGGCGTCCCCGAGCACCGCCTGGAACTGACGCCCTTCGCGAGCAGCAACTTGCTGCAGCTCCTCCAGAACTTCAGGCTCGGCCTGCGAGGAAAACTTGCGCAGCGCTCTCATGGGACACCTCGTCATGATCTGTCTTGACGAATATTGCTGTATCAAGAGACTTCAAGTCAAGTTTAACTTCAATGGGAAGTAAGCTATTACTTAGCTATATTGCTTACCCATGAGGTTATCGACTGGCGAGCGGATCTTGGGGCTGCGAAAGGCACTGGGTCTATCTCAAGTGCAGTTCGCACAGCTCTTCGGCGTCCACTTCATGACGGTGAGCAAGTGGGAACGAGAAGTCATCGCTCCATCACCGTATCAAGCCGCACTAATGGATCAGTTCGCAGTGACCGCGGCTGCCAAGCGGGAGCAAGCACGGAATGAGGTCAAGAGTCTTCTCGTCGGGGCGGGCGTTGTCGCCGCACTGATCTGGCTTCTCACCGCTGCAAAAAAATAGGAGCACGAATGCTGCCCGCTGAAACTTTCATGGCCATCATTTCGCGCCCGAAAGCGGGCGTGCTACGGCACGTCGGCGTACTTCTTCGCAATGGCGAGGTAGCCCACTGCTTACCCGGTCACGGAGAGCACATCTCGAGCGCCGAAGAGTTCGCGGCAGGCCAGGACGTCACGATCGTTCGCGTACTGCCTCATTCAGAACACGCGACGACGCTGCTGCGCATTACCGAAGCAACCCGGGCACCGAAGGGGTACGACGCTACGACTAACAACTGTGAAATGTTTGTAAACCGCGTAACAGGCCGGAAACCAGAGAGCCCACAGTTGCAGGGGGTGATGATCTTGGTCGGGTTAACTGCATTTCTGAGTTGGGCTGCCCGTAGCTCGTAGCCTCGCGTCGTTGCGAGTGCACGTAGGACCATGACAGCCGCGACCGACGATGCGGCTGCTGTCATCCAGCGTCAAGGCCACATTCATCGGTAAGCCGGAATCTGATGATCGGATGGAACCCGCTTTGGATGTCCAACCAGGACACCGCAAGCAAAAAGGAAACTGGCGGAGAGAGAGGAATCAATGTCTCCGCGCAGGGTACTGTTTCTCAATGGTTTTTCCAAAACCTTGAATTTTCATACCATCAACAGTACACAAATTGGTGCGACTCAACCTCCCACGAAATTTAGTCAATCTGGCGGCCTCGACGAACAGGACCGGCTGAACCATTTCACTCGACCCGTGGTCCGTGTCTCAAGTGCTAGCTGTGGATTCGTGGCGAACGGCGAGTACACTCGACGCGCGCACACCGACGATCGGGGAGGTCGCCATGAAGTCATTGACCTACATCCTCGTCGCACTGGTCATCGGAGCTCTCTGGGGATGTCAGCGCGACTCCTCCGGCAAGCTCTCCGAAGCTGAGCAAGCCACGATCAGAGCGGAGATCGACAAGCTCCGCGCCGCGTACGAAGCCGCTGTTGCGTCGGGCACGCCCGAAACAATGGGATCGCTGTTGGCGGATGGAGCGGTGATGGTGCAGCCTGGAGCGCCGGACTGGAACGCCATGGCAGCAGCGGCCAAGGGAGCGCCCTTCCCTCCCGGCGCAACGATCACGATCAAACCTGCGGAGGTCGTGGCGCTCAATCGCGAATGGGCCTACGAGTTCGGCACTTCGATCACGACGTACACGCCCGTGGGTACGGTCACGCCGCAGCGGCTGCGCGATACCTACTTGATCGTGTTCCGAAACACGGGCGACGGCTGGAAGGCGTATCGCGAAGTCGCAAGTGCCGCGCCGCCACCGGGCGGGTGGCCTCACGACTGACCCGAGTCCCCTCCCCGTGACGCGGGAAGGGACTCGATGCCGCTCACACAACCCTGCGCGCCGTGATAACAGGGAAATCGATCTCCGTGCGCGCGACGCTGTTGACGTAGTTCGTCCACGTGTTGAGCGCCACGTGCTGCACGATCTCGACGAATTCGCCGTCCGAGTAGCCGGCGGCCTGGACCGCGCGAACGTCCTCGTCACTCTCGTGCGCGGAACGCCGACCCCCACTGCCGCTGACCGCGGACGTTAGGCTTCAAGGTGATAGAGCGCGAAAGCCCTTTGCCAAGCTCCAACGCACGCTCAGGTAATTGGAGAGCTTGATGAAGTCATCGAAGAAGCCCCCGCGAAAGCCGACGCAGATCTGCCGACGCTGACGGCGAACTGCATCGCGATTTCGTTCGTGGTTCCCTAAGCGGTCGCACCGCGATGCAAGGCGACGTTTACCTTGAACGGTAGCCGTCCCCTTTTCGATGCGGCCTCCTATTGTGTCGCCAGGAGCCGATCGAGTTCGTCGCGACCGTAAAGTTGGCCGTTGGCCACGACTGCGCGAATCTTCTGCGTGTTGCGGATGTCTTCCAGGGGATTCGCATCGAGCAAGACCAGATCGGCCAGCTTCCCTGGCTCGATCGTGCCTAGGGAATCGGTCATCCCGAGGATAAGCGCGGGGTTGAGGGTAGCGGCCTGCAAGGCTGCGAGCGGCGTAAGGCCCGCTTCCACCAGCCGCTCGAGCTCGACGTGCAAGCTGATGCCAGGAACCTGGAATGGCACCCCGACGTCCGTCGCCGCGAGAAGCATGATGCCGGCCTCATTGAAGAGACGCACATTGGCCAATTCGAGCGGGATGATCGGCTGAAGGATCGACTGGAATTCCCGAGTCGTCTCGGAGTCGAGTATGCCTTCCCAGTTGCTGCGGATCGCTGGTGGCACAAGTCGCATGCGGTCGGTGTTCGACATGACCTCCTTGGCATGGACGACGTGGTGGTAAGCAACGAGGTCGACCGTGACCGCAACTCCATTTCGCCGGAAGGCCTCAATCGCGGGCGCGCACGCTGCCGGATCTCGGCTGTCATAAAGCGCGTGCGTGTGTCGAAACAAGGCAAGAAACTTTTCGGCCGCTGGCAAATGGTCGTAGTCAGCAAGAACGCCTGCAAACCGTTTTCTCTCGGCGTTAGCAGATCTCGAGCAGGCCGCTGCAAGTGCATCCGGATGCTCGACCGTGCGCTGGCCGGCATTGGCGACCTCTTCAGGCGTCATGCGAAACGGCACATGGCCGTCGACAGAAATTCCCTTTCGCCTGGCTTCGTCCATGATCGCGAAATAGGCCTCGCGGGAAACATTTTCGTAGACCTTGATGAGATCGCCGCCATTCGCGACCAGTTGCGCCACCGCAGCCCGCGCTTCTGTCGCTGTCCGCACCACGAAAGAGTTGCTCCCGAGCGGCGGATCGCCGTCGAGTGACGGACCCGCACTCAGAAATCGCGGCGGTCCGATGAGCGTTCCTTCGGCCAGGCGCCGCTTGATCGACTTGGTCAACTCGAGCGTCAGAACGCCTGTCCCGTCGTTCATATCGCGAACGCCCGTCACGCCGTGCGCGAGGAACAGCGGGAAATGCCAGTCCCGGGCCGCGACCTGTTGGGAACGATCGACCGCCACGTTGGATACGGAATGGACGTGCATGTCCCAGAGGCCGGGGATCAGGTAACGGCCGGCGGCCTCGACGACCTTGGCGTCCTCAGGCACCATGACCTGGCGCGTTGGGCCCTCTGCCGTGATACGGTTGCCGACCACGAGCACGGTATGTTCCGGGTGGAGGGATCCATCGCGAACATCGATGACGGTCGCGTCGCGAATCGCCAATGCGGGAGGGTGCGCAAGGGCGGACGAAGCGGCGAGCAGGCAGAGAATGCTGGCGAGATTCTTCTTCAGCCCGCGCATGGCCGCCATTATGGGGGATGCTCGTGTCTTCTGCCGTCGCCGGTCACCCGGTCGCGCACGAAACCCTGATCACGCTCTTCGTCGTGATGACGACCCCGGTTTCGGCGATGACGCTGATGAGCGCGGCGATCACCCGAACGCGGCCGCGGTAGCGTTCTCCTTGATCTCCATCTTTACGAAGAAAGTCCGTGTCTGCCGAACGCCCGGCAGGGCCCAGTCGTTCGCGTCGGCGAGCGGGTACGTTGAGGAGCGACTTCTGGCGCTCTCGGCCGGCGTCCCACTGCAATTCGTCGACCTCGGCAAGATAATCGGCGCTATCCCGATTCGGCACGACGCGTCGGTGAAAGAAGTGTATGCCATCAAACTGGCGAACTACTCTGAACCGATAAGAAACATCACGGGCTAGCAGCACCTGGAGGCTCTGGGGGATCTCCGGCGCTCCGAGACAACGTGGGCTGTCGTTAAAGTGGTAATTGGCGGAGAGAGAGGGATTCGAACCCTCGATGGGCTTTTGACCCATACACCCTTAGCAGGGGTGCGCCTTCGACCACTCGGCCATCTCTCCGGGTTTGCCCGCCTGCCTGAAGGGCCGCAAATGATACTCACCGGCCGCAGGGCCGGCAAAGGTGGCGCGATGGCGCCGTTTCAGACTATCGCGACGGCGGAATCCTTGCCGTCTTCGGTGCTCGCATCTTTCTCGTGGCGGATTCGTTCGTAGATTTCTTCGCGGTGAACGCCGACTTCCTTCGGCGCGAGCACCCCGATGCGGACCTGGTTGCCCTTGATGCCCAGCACGGTGACGGTAACGTCATCCCCGATCATCAACGCCTCGCCGACGCGGCGCGTCAGGATCAGCATGTCCCTTCTCCCCTGTTCCCGTCGTTTCTTATCGAATCCGCAAAAAATGATAGCACAGGGGTCCGGCGCGGATTAGTTATGTCAAATCAGAGGCTTGGCGCACGGTCGAGCCCATAAGCCTGGTGCAGCGCCCGCACCGCGGTTTCCAGCTCTTCTTCCGCGACCAGGACGCTGATCTTGATTTCGGAGGTCGAGACGAGCCGGACGTTGATCCCTTCGCCGCCCAGCGTCTCGAACAGCCGCGCCGCGACGCCCGCGTGGGAGCGCATGCCGGAACCGACCACCGCGAGTTTGGCCACGCGGTCGTCGCCGGCGACGGCGGCGCCCGGAAATCGCGCGGCCGCGTGACGGGTCAGTTCAAGCGCCTTCGCGTAGTCGTCGCGGTGCACGGTGAAAGAAAGATCGACGCGCCCGTCGCGGGGAGCGCCGACTACGATCATGTCCACCTCGATGGCGGCATCCGACACCGGCTTCAGGATCGCGTGGGCAACGCCTGCTTCCTGCGGCACCTGGCTGACGGCGATCGCGGCTTCATCCCGATTGAAAGCGATGCCGGAAACGACGGGGGCTTCCACATTCGGGTCCTCCTCGGAGATCAGGGTGCCGGATCCGGGCGCGAAACTCGACATCACCCGCAATTTCATACCGTGGCGCGCGGCGAATTCGACCGCGCGCAGGTGCAGCACGCGGGACCCCTGCCCCGCGAGCTCGAGCATTTCCTCAAAGGTTACGCGCGGCAGGCGGCGAGCTTCCGGCACCATGCGGGGGTCGGTCGTATAGACGCCGTCCACATCGGTCAGGATCTGGCATTCCGCGGCCTTCAGCACGACGGCGAGCGCGACCGCGGTCGTATCCGAACCGCCGCGGCCGATGGTGGTGAGGTCGCCATTCGCGGCGCGGCCCTGGTAGCCCGCGACCACCGGCACGACGCCGGCGGCGAGATCCTTCTGGAGGCCGCTGCAATCGACGCGCTCGATGCGGGCGCGGCCGGCCTGACCGGTCGTTTCGATCGGCAGTTGCAGGGCGTTGTAGGAACGCGCGCCGCAGCCGCTTTTCTTGAGCGCGATGGCAAGGAGTGCGGTCGAAACCATCTCGCCGGTCGCGAGGAGCGCGTCCAATTCGCGCGGGTCCGGCGCGTCACAGACCTCGCGTGCGAGCTCGATCAGGCGATCGGTCGAATCGCCCATCGCGGAAACGACGACCGCGACCTGGTGGCCCTGCTTCGTCAGCGCATGGACCTGTGCGGCGACCGCATGGATCCGCGCGACGGAGCCGACCGAGGTGCCGCCGTATTTTTGGACGATGAGCATGAACCGCGGATTGTTTCAGGTTTCCGGGGGGATCGGCAGGCCGGTCGTGCTCTTCAGACGCTCCATCGAGAAGAGCGCAGAGACGTCGGCGAGGCTGGGCAGGCGATCGATCAGCTCCTTGTAGGTGCGGTCGTAGCCCGCGATGTCCGGGACGATCACCTTCAAGAGGTAATCCACGTCGCCGCCGATGCGGTGGCATTCGAGGATCTCGGGCATCGCGGCGATCACCTCGTTGAGTTTCCTGGCCCAGGCAGCGCTGTGCTGGTTCGTCTTCACGCGCACGTAGACGGTGAGACCGAGACCGACCTTCTGTGGATCGACGAGCGCGACCCGCGCCTGGATGACGCCCTCTGCTTCCATCTGGCGGATGCGCCGCCAGCACGGGTTGACGGAAAGCCCGACTTGGTCCGCGATCTGCTGGATCGGGAGCGAAGCGTCCTTCTGAATCAGGGCGAGGATCTGGCGGTCAATCTTGTCAAGCACACTCATCGTGCGATATTAGCAAAATTTCCCAATTACCGTGAAAATTATCACAAAAAATGGGAGATATTTTGATTTTCTTGGGACTATGATGAACTCCATGAATGTCTGGCAAAGCCTCTTTACCGCGCACCCCGCGGACGTCGGCGAGAATTATTGGCAGCACTTCGCCAACGCGACGGGTTTTGGCGGTCGCATGATCTGGGGCGGGCTCGTCTGTCTCGTGCATGCCGTCATTCCAGGCGTCTGCTGCACGAAAGCGAGCGAGATGATCGGCGAGCTGCACGAGCGCATGGTCACGAACCGCCGTCGCCCGGCCGGGCCCGAGTTGCCGTTGGAGACTCGGCGCGTCGCCTGATCAGCCTCGACGCAGCTTCACCTGAAGCTCGCGCCGGCGGTAATCGATAATCAGGGTATCGAGCAGGCCGAGCACGTCCATGCCGACGAGCATGGCGGGCTCCTTGGTCATCTTCCAGTGCTCGAAGATCGCAAAGTCCGCGAAGGTCATCGCGGCGTTTCGCACAAGAATCTCGCCCATCGCGAGGGACGGCGTCGAAACGCGATTGCCCGTCTGCACATCGAGCGTCGCGCCCGTCACCTCGTCGGGCGTCAAGGTCAGTGGCCTGCGCCGGCGCTCAGCGAGCGCGATTCGAAGCGCTTCATTGCCGAGCGTCGCCTGCCCGCCCGTGTCGATGACCGCCTGGACGGGGACGCCGCCGAGATACGCGCTCACCACCAGGAGCCGGCCGCGCAGGAACTTGACCGGAATCGTCACGAAGCCGTTGCCGGCCTTTTCGTTCCGCGAGCGCATGATCGTAATGCTGTCGCGGCGGAAATCGATGTGGATGCGCTTGTTGGCGAGCCCGTCGGTGCCGAGGATGCCCTCCGCGCCGCCGAGCGCGTCCGGCACGATCGGCAGCCGGCGCGGCTCGATCAGGAGCTCGCCGACCTCGAGCGTCTCGACCGGGATCATGGGCACCTTCACGGAACCGGTCGCCCCTCTCAACATCGCGGTGTGCTTCGAATCGAGCGCGATGCCGAGCGTCTCCGCGACGCGCGCGGTGAGCGCGGAATGGCTCGCGCCAGTGTCGAGTACGAGGCGGAATGGACCTTGGCCGTTGACTGAGACGGGCGCCCAGATACGGCCGATCGTGTCGCGGCGAGTCGGCGCGACGAACCGCGGTTCTGCCGCGGTCACCGCGATATCGTCGAGCACCACTGGCTCGATTTTCAGCGGCGGATCGGCCGGGGCGGCCTGGGCGAGCAGCAGCGCGAATGGCAAGGCGAAGATCTGCACGATCACTCCGACTGCTGTCCCGGAATCAGGTTCCTCCGAGCTTCTCGGCGACGAGCTGGGGCACCGCCGCGAGCGCCGCCTCGAGTTTCGAAGGATCGTTGCCGCCGGCTTGGGCGAAGTCCGGCCTGCCGCCGCCGCGGCCGCCGACCTGGTTCGCGACCAAGCCGATCAGGTCACCGGCGCTGAGCGTTTTCGTGAGGTCCGGCGTGACGCCCACGACCAGCGACACCTTGGCATCTTCGGTCACGGCGGCGAGCACGATCACGGCCGATCCGAGCCGGCTCTTCAGCGAGTCCACGGCTTCGCGCAGCGACTTCGCGTCCGCGCCATTGATGGTCGTCGCAAGCACCTTGACGCCGTGGACCTGCACCGCTCCAGCGGCGAGATCGCCGTGGCCGCTGCCGGCCAGTTTTGACTTCAGGTTTGCGAGATCGCGTTCGAGCTTTTTCTGCCGCTCGAGGAGCTGCGTGACCTTGTCCTCGACTTCGGCCGGCGTGCCGCGAAGTGCTGTCGCGACGCGCTTGAGTGTTGCCTCCGTCTGCCGGACCGCATCCAGGGCGCCTTCACCGGTCACGGCCTCGATGCGGCGGATACCGGAAGCGATGCCGCCCTCGCTCGTGATGCGAAACAGGCCGATGTCGCCGGTGCGCGCCACGTGCGTGCCGCCGCAGAGCTCAGTCGAGAAATCGCCGAACCGTAGCACTCGCACTTCGTCGCCGTATTTCTCTCCGAAGAGCGCGATCGCGCCGGACTTGACCGCGGCGTCATAGGGAAGGTGGCGGATTTCGGCGGCGGAATTCTTGCGGATCTCCGCATTCACCAGCCGCTCGATGTTTTCGAGTTCCTGCGGCGAAACCGCCTGCGTATGCGAGAAATCGAAACGCAAGCGGTCCGGCGCGACCAGCGAGCCTTTCTGCACGACATGCGTGCCGAGTACTTCGCGAAGCGCTGCGTGCAGGAGGTGCGTCGCGGAATGATTCAGCACCGTGGCCTGGCGGGTCTCCGCATCCACGGTCGCCGTAACCTTGTCGCCTTTGCTGAATGAGCCGGATTCCACGCGACCGATGTGCAGGTGCGCCTCACCGTGTTTCTTGGTGTCCTTGACCTTGAACTTTCCCTTCGCGCTCGCAAGCGTGCCGATATCACCGACCTGGCCGCCGGCCTCGGCATAGAAAGGGGTCCGGTCGAGCACAATCTGGGCTTCTTCCCCGGCAGCGGCGGATTGGACCTCAGCGCCGCCCTTCAGAATGGCCGTGACCGTGCCCTCGCCCTGCAACGATTCGTAGCCGCAGAAGGCGCTTTCGGCATCGAGCGTCCCTGGCTCGCGCAGGTCCACGCCAAAACGGCTCGCCGCGCGGCCGCGCTCGCGCTGCGCTTCCATTGCTTTCTCGAAACCGGCCTGGTCGATCGTGAGCTTGCGCTCTCGCGCGATGTCGGCGGTCAGATCGACCGGAAATCCATAGGTGTCGTAAAGCTTGAAGACGGTTTCACCGGCGATCGTCTTGCCCTTCATTCCCTTGATCGCGCTTTCGAGGAGCGCCATGCCGTTCTCGAGCGTCTCGGCGAAGCGCTCCTCCTCCTGGCGCAGCATTTTTTTCACATGCGCGGCGGATTTCAGGAGCTCCGGATAGGCACCGCCCATTTCCTGCGCGAGCGCGGGCACGAGCCGATGGAAGAACGGCTCGTGCTGGCCGAGCTTGTAGCCGTGGCGGATCGCGCGACGAATGATGCGGCGCAGTACATAGCCCCGGCCATCGTTGCCGGGAATCACCCCGTCGACGATCAGGAAGGCGCAGGCGCGGATGTGGTCGGCAATCACGCGCAGCGACGGGCTCGAGGTCTTCTTCTGGCCCGTGGCGTCGGCCGCGGCCGCGAGCAGGCTCCGGAGTAGGTCGGTGTCGTAATTCGAATGCACGCCCTGCATGACCGCGGCCGTGCGCTCGAGGCCCATGCCGGTGTCCACCGAGGGCTTCGGGAGCGGCGCCATCTTGCCGCTGGCGTCGCGCTCGTATTGCATGAACACGAGATTCCAGATCTCGACGTAGCGATCGCCGTCCTCGTGTTTCGATCCCGGCGGGCCGCCTTTGATCTCCTTGCCATGGTCATAGAAGATTTCGGAACAGGGGCCGCAGGGACCGGTATCGCCCATCGCCCAGAAATTCGATGTTTCGCCGAGGCGCGCGAAGCGCTTCGGATTCACGCCGATGTTATTCAGCCAGATGTCGGCAGCCTGGTCATCGTCCTTGAAGACGGTGACCCAGAGTTTTTCCGGCGCGATCTTCAGCGTGCCGGTCACGAAATCCCAGGCAAACTCGATCGCCTCGCGCTTGAAGTAGTCGCCGAAGCTGAAGTTGCCGAGCATCTCGAAGAAGGTGTGATGCCGCGCCGTGTAGCCGACGTTCTCGAGATCGTTGTGCTTGCCGCCCGCGCGCACGCAGCGTTGCGAGCTCGCGGCCCGCTTGTAGCTGCGTTCTTCCTTGCCGAGGAACACGTCCTTGAACTGCACCATGCCGGCGTTGGTGAAGAGCAGCGTCGGATCGTTGCCGGGCACGAGCGGAGACGACGGCACGATCGCATGGCCGCGCGCGCGAAAGAATTCCAGGAATGCGCTCCGGAGCTCGCTGCCCGACATGGTCATCTTTTTCCGTGCCGCCATCAGTCCTCGCCGGGAAACTGGCCGACCGCGGCACGGATCTGCTCCGCGCTGAAGCCGCGCTGGCTCAGGAATCGCGCCTGCCGGCCGCGCTCGATCCAGGTCGTCGGGAGCTTGGTGCCGAAGCGCTTGCGCCGAACTTCGGCGCAGCGATTTCGCCAGTTGGCCGAATTCGCGTCGACCGCCGCCGCGATTTCATCCCGAGACACGCCCGCCTCGCGCAGTTTATGCGCGATTCCGATCGGTCCGCGTCCGCGATTCGCATGATACGCGACGAAATGCTCGGCAAAGCGTGAGTCGTCGACGAGCTTCTCGGCGACGAGCGCGGCCACGGCGGCGTCGGCGGTTCCCGACTCGAAGCCGCGCTCGACCAGGCGCGCCGTAAGCTCGCGGGCGCCGTAGTCGCGGCGGTTTAGCAGTTTGAGTGCCGCGAGCCGGGCTGCCCGCGGATCGTCCGGGGCGTCCTGGGCGACCGGCCTAGGCCTCCGCCGCCTCACTAGCGACTGCTACCGGCCGGCGCACCGGCAGGAGCCGGTTGCGAAGCGCCGTCTCGATCTTCGTGGCGATTTCCGGATGCTCGATGAGGTAGGTGCGCGCATTATCCTTGCCCTGGCCGATGCGCTCGCCTTCGTAGGCGTACCAGGAGCCGGACTTTTCGACCAGGCCGTGCAGCGCGCCCATGTCGATGAGCTCGCCTTCGCGCGAAATGCCATGGCCGTAGAGGATCTCGAATTCCGCCTCGCGGAACGGCGGCGAGACCTTGTTCTTGACCACCTTGACGCGGGTCTGGTTGCCGACGACTTCCTCGCCGCTCTTCAACGCGCCGATACGGCGGATGTCGAGCCGGAGCGAAGCATAGAACTTGAGCGCGTTGCCGCCGGTCGTGGTCTCGGGATTCCCGAACATCACGCCGATCTTCATGCGGATCTGGTTGATGAAGACGACGATCGTGTTCGAGCGCTTGATGTTGCCGGTGAGCTTCCGGAGCGCCTGCGACATCAGCCGGGCCTGGAGACCCACCTGCATCTCGCCCATTTCGCCTTCGATTTCGGCCTTCGGCGTCAGCGCGGCGACCGAGTCGATCACGACGATGTCGATCGCGCCGGAGCGCACCAGCATGTCCGTGATCTCGAGCGCCTGCTCGCCGGTATCCGGCTGCGAAATCAGCAATTCCTTGACGTTGACGCCGAGTTTCCCGGCGTAAACCGGGTCGAGCGCATGCTCGGCGTCGACGAAGGCGGCAACGCCGCCCAGTTTCTGGGTCTGGGAGATGATCGACAGCGCGAGCGTGGTCTTGCCCGATGCCTCCGGTCCGTAGATCTCGACCACCCGGCCGCGCGGCACGCCGCCGATGCCGAGCGCGACGTCGAGCCCCAGGGATCCAGTCGAGACGACCTCCATGTCGTTGTTGGCCGGATGCTCACCGAGGCGCATCACCGAGCCCTTGCCGAACTGCTTTTCGATCTGGCTGAGCGCCGCGGCCAGCGCCTTCTTGCGATTGTCTTCCATTGCGTGTCGTTCCTCTGGCTTGTTCCGATTATTCCATATTCATCCGGCGCTGCCGCCACAAAAAATTCCGGCAAGGCACCAATTCGTCGAGTGACAGTCTGATCCGCCCGCTGGCTCAGGGCGCGACCCAGGTGCTTCATCCGGCGAGCGGCCATTCCGCGAGCGCCTTGTAGCGGACACTTGACGGATGGGTCGTAGATTCGACCAGGGCGAGGGTCCAACGTGCGTCGGAATTGCCGGCCGGCACGGTGGAAATCCGGAGTCCTTCCGGCGGTCGGCGGCGGACCTTCCGGACGAGGGTCAGATGCGGCTGCCAAGGGCGTTTTTCGCGCTCGAATCCGAGGCGCTCGATCCGTCCCCAGAGCCGATCGACGATTTCCAGGCCCGCGGCGGGGATCAGGGACGGCATCGCGACGAGCACCCTAGGCTTCACCCAAAATTCGAGGCGGTCAAAGGTGAGCTCGACCGTGGGATACGGCCCCTGCCCGCCGATTTCGACCAAATGTACGAATGTACGACCCGGCATCATGCCGAGAAACGCCAGGGTGACGTGAAGGTTGGAGGCCGGGATGGCCTGGCCGTCGACCTGGGCGATGGCGGCCGCAGTCGAGGCCGCCAGGGATTGGCGTTCCGCGGCGCTCGGCCAGAGGGCGAAAAAGAGCCGTAACCGGTGCGGTCCGGCGGCACCGGACTCATTCACGAGGCGGGCAGGCCCAGGAGCGCGGCGGCGACCGCCCGCCGGCGCACTTCATCCCGACCGCCCGGAAACCTGAAATGCAGGGCAAAGCCCTCGATCCGGCGGCGCCGGCGCAAGCCCCAGGCAATCCAGACGGTCCCGACCGGCTTTTCGCTCGTCGCACCGCCGGGGCCCGCGATCCCGGTCACGGCGATCGAGACGCGGGCGCCCGAACGGCGCAAGGCGCCCGCGGCCATGGCGAGGGTGACCGCCTCGCTCACGGCGCCGTGCCGCGTAATCAGGGCCGCACGGACGCCGAGCTCGCTGCGCTTCGCGGCATTCGAGTACGTCACCCAGCCGCGCTCGAAGTAATCGGAGCTGCCCGCGACGTCCGTCAGGCACTTAGCGAGCAGTCCGCCGGTGCAGGACTCTGCGGTGGTAATGGAAAGCCCGGCCGACCGCAGGCGCCGCCCGACGCGGAGCGCCAATTTCTCGAGCGCCGCATCGCGCGGTGCAGCCATGGTGTCAGGCGAACTTCGAAAAATCAGGCGGCCGCTTTTCGATGATCGCGGCGATCGCCTCGCGCGCTTCCGCGCCTGCAAGCCGCGGCCCGAAGTGAGAGCCTTCGCGCAAGATCGCCTCCTGCACGGCGGCGTTCTGGGCCTGCCGCAGCAGCTTCTTGGTATCCCGCACGGCGCCGGGCGGCAGGGTGTTGAAGGTCCGCGCGACCTTTTCCGCATGCGCCTGAAGCTCCGCCGCCGGCAGCACGGCATTGGCGAGCCCCATGACGACCGCCTCCGCTGCCGGGAACGGCTTTCCGAGCAGCAGTTTCTCCGCCGCGCGCGCGCGGCCTGCGATCAGCGGCAACAGCAGCGTGGACGCGAACTCCGGCACCAGGCCAAGACTCGTGAAAGGCATCGAAAAGCTCGCGTTGTCCGCGACGTAGACCAGGTCGCAGTGCAGGAGCATCGTCACGCCGATACCGACCGCGAGCCCGTTGACCGCGGCGACCACCGGTTTATCGTACGAGGCGAGCGCCTGCATGAACGTGAGCACGGGCGAATCCGGCTGCGCGAACTTCGGGTTGCCGAAATCCTTGAGATCGTTCCCCGCGGTAAACGTGTTGCCGGCACCGGTGATCAGCACGGCGCGCACGCCTTTGTCGGCTGCGGCCTGCTTCAGGCGGGCAACGAGTGCCTCGTACATCTCGCCGGTGATCGCATTCTTCTTCGCGGGGCGGTCGATCGTGATCGTCGCAACGCCCTGATCTGACTGGTACCCGATGCTCATCGTTGCCTCAAGTTCTAGTGTGGTTCGGACTCCCTTTTGATCTTCCAGCCGATGCGCTGAAGCGCCGCCAGAACGCGGCGAGCCTTTTGCGCCGGCCAATGCGTCATGCGGCGATTGAAATGTGGATCGGCTCGGCGGTCCGCTCGCCATGCTCCAGGCGTTCGGCAAGTACTCTCAAGGCGAGGACCTGCGCACGGGAAAGCGCCTCATCGCGACTGTTCCCGTATGCCAGCACGCCTGGCAATTGAGGCACTTCGGCAAGCCAACGGCCGTCGTCCGCGCGCTCTGATTCGATGCTGAGATTCATGAACCCTCCATCCGAACATTGGCGGTCCCGGGGGCTTTGCTTCATTCTACTCGTGCCAATCAATGCCTGCTAAGGGCCAATGAAATCGCAACCGTCAGATCAAGGTAGTAATCGGCCGCTATTCGAAGGCGTCGAGATGCACACGCCGATGATGGAGCAGTATCTGCGCATCAAGGCCGAGCATCCGGACGTCCTCCTGTTCTATCGCATGGGGGATTTCTACGAGCTCTTCTACGACGACGCGCGCCGCGGCTCGCGGCTTCTCGACATCGTCCTGACGCAACGAGGTGAATCCAACGGCGCGGCCATTCCGATGGCGGGCGTTCCCGTGGACAAGCTCGACAGCTATCTCGCGCGCCTCATCAGGCAGGGCGAGCCCGTCGCGATCTGCGAGCAGACCGGCGAGGTCGGCAAGAGCAAGGGGCCGGTCACGCGCGAGGTCGTGCGCATCGTGACGCCCGGGACCGTGACCGACGACGCGCTCCTCGACGCGAAGCGGGACAACCTGCTCGCCGCGGTAAGCACGGACGGGGAACGATTCGGCCTCGCCTGGCTCGATCTCGGCGCCGGCCGCTTCAGCGTGCTCGAGGCGGAAGGCCGCGAGGCGCTCGCGGCCGAGCTCGAGCGGCTGCGGCCCGCGGAATTGCTGCTGCCAGAAGGTGTCACGATCGCTGTCAGCGCGCGGATCGTCGAGCGGCCGCCCTGGCATTTCCTCCGGGAGACCGCGCGGCGCGCCTTGACCGCGCAGTTCGGCACGCAGGATCTCGCGGGATTCGGCTGCGAGGATCTCACGCTCGCGATCGGCGCCGCAGGCGCACTTCTACAATACACCCGCGACACGCAGAAAGGGGCGCTCCCGCACCTGACTGCGCTTTCGCGCGAATCGCGCGATGAGGCGCTTGCCCTGGACGCCGCGACGCGGCGGAATCTCGAGCTCGACACGAGTCTCGCGGGGCGCGACGAACACACGCTCGCCGGCGTGATCGATCGCACGGCAACCGCCATGGGCGCGCGCGAACTGCGCCGCTGGATCCGCCGTCCGCTGCGCGACCACGCGGCGCTCCGCCAGCGCTACGAGGCCATTGCGAGTCTCATCGAATCGGACTGCTACGACCGCTTGCATGACACCCTGCGAGGCATTGCCGATATCGAGCGGGTGCTGGCGCGCATTGCGCTCCGGTCTGCGCGGCCGCGGGATCTCGCGGCGCTTCGCGATGCGTTGGAGTTGTTGCCGCGCCTGAGCGACGCGCTCGAGGGACTCGACGCCCCGCTACTCAAGGTGGCCGCCGGCGATCTGGCGGCACGGCCCGAGCTCCACGAACTCCTAACGCGGGCGATTGTCGCCGCGCCGTCGCCGCTCCTGCGCGATGGCGGCGTCATCGCCCCGGGTTTCGATGCGACCCTCGACGAATTGCGCTCGATCGCGACCGGCACGGATAAGCACCTGCTCGAACTCGAGGAACGGGAGCGCCGCCGCAGCGGGATTCCGCAATTGAAACTGGGCTACAACCGCGTCCATGGCTACTACAATCGAACTGCCCCGCAGCCAGTCGGGCCGCGCGCCGCTCGACTATCAGCGCCGCCAGACGGTCAAGAATGCCGAGCGCTTCATCACGCGGGAACTGAAGCAGTTCGAGGACCGGGTGCTCGGCAGCCGCGACCGCGCGCTCGCGCGCGAGCGCGAGCTGTTCGATGGCCTGCTCGACCGCCTGACGGTCGAGCTCACGGTGCTCAAGCGCGCGGCGGCGGCAATTGCGCTCATCGATGTGCTCGCCAATCTCGCGGAACGGGCCGTGAGCCTGCGCTATGTCCGGCCGGAATTGAGCGCTGCACCCGGCCTTCGCATCGAGGGCGGGCGGCATCCCGTCGTCGAGCGCGTGCTCGACGACCCGTTCGTGCCCAACGACCTGGAACTCTCGGACGGCCGGCGCATGCTCGTGATCACCGGCCCCAACATGGGCGGCAAGTCGACCTACATGCGCCAGGCCGCGCTCATCCTGGTGCTCGCCTCGATCGGCAGCTTCGTACCGGCGGCGCGCGCGGTGATCGGGCCCTTCGACCGGATCTTCACGCGAATTGGCGCCTCCGACGATCTCGCGGGTGGCCGTTCGACCTTCATGGTCGAGATGACCGAGGCCGCCGTCATCCTGAATGCCGCGACCGACCGGAGCCTCGTGCTGATGGACGAAATCGGCCGCGGGACCAGCACCTACGATGGGCTGTCGCTCGCCTTCGCCTGCGCGAGCCACATCGCGCGGAAGCTGCGCGCGTTCACGCTGTTCGCGACCCACTATTTCGAGCTGACCGAGCTCGCGCAGGAACTGCCGGAGGTCGCGAACGTGCATCTCGACGCGAGCGAGCACGGCGACGGCATCGTGTTCCTGCACGCGGTCAAGCCGGGTCCCGCCAGCAAGAGTTATGGCTTGCAGGTCGCGCAGAAGGCGGGTGTGCCGCGCGAGGTGATCGAAAACGCGCGGGAGCATCTTGAGCGGCTGGAGCGCCAGCACGCGAGACCGGTCAAGCCCGCCGCGCGCAGTGAATAAGGCGATTCAGGTCAAGCGACGCCGCGCCAGGTAGAGCACGCGGCCATTCGGAAGCTCGTGCTTGCGCTCGATCTGGAATCGCTGCATCAGGGTCGCCTCGAACGCGGGCCGCAGGCAATCTGGGTATAGCGGTTCGCGCCCGCGCGCGATGGCCGCGAACATCGGATCCGTCACCGGCACGTATTCCACCAGGAGATGCCGGCGCGTGATCGCTGCAACCGCCTCGAACTGCTCCGCGATCGGCACGCCTTCGGTCACGCGCAGGTGATGCACGACCGCGAGCATCAGGACCAGGTCGAAAACGCCGGCGGCACGCGCGAGCAGTGCTTCCAGTTCCTGGTTGCGCCACCCGAGGGCGGGCGTCGGGCGGCCGAAATTGCCGACCAAAGGCAGGATCGGCAGTTTCGCCTCGCGCGTGCGCTGCCAGATCGCTGCAACCGAGCGCTCGTCGATATCGAGCGCGACCACGTCGCCCTGACGTGCCGCGATTTCGCTGAATTCCCCGGTGTTGGCGCCGATGTCGAGCGTGCGGCGCGGCCGGGTGCCGGCGATCGCGTCCGAAACAAAGCTGCGCTTGGCCTCGAGATCCGCGCTGCCGTAATGCCGGCGCGTGGCGGTGTAGCGCTGCCAGTGGGAGCTGCGCGCGGCAAGCTTCGAGACGCATCGCGCGAGCTGGCGATCGAGGCCGGCAAGCGAGCGCTCGAGGATGAATCGCGCCTGCTCTTCGCTCGACGCCTTGATTCCGCGCGGGCCGGAGCCCCCTGCCGCGGCGCGCGCCGCAAGGGCGGCCGGCAGCGCGACGCTCCGCCACAGTCGCGGCTTGAGCCAGCGGCGGGCACCGAGGATTGCAGCCAGCGATTCGTGCGAAATGCCCGCGACCGGATTCGAAAGCGTCCATGAAACAGGCAGTTCCGTCTCGACCGAGGCGATGAGCGGCAGCAGGAACGTGGTTTCGAACTGGTGGCGCGCGACCCAGAGGCACGCACCGGGCTCGCGCGCGACGATAGACGGGAGATCCACGAACACCGGCTCGGAATTCCGGAAAAGGACATTCGCCGGCGTCGCATCCTTGAGCTGCCAGCCGCGCGGGAGGAGCGCGCGCGCCAGTTTGAGTGTCAGGCTGCCGGCCGCGGCCAGCATTTCCGGCGCCCATTCGGCGGGCTGACTAACGAAAGAGATGCGCTCATGCTCGAAGCACTCGCCCTCGAAATTGGCGAATTGCGGCGGTGTCTCGATGCGGGCGAGCGGCCGCGTGCGCACGATTCGGCCTTCGTCCATCCATCGGCGGACGACCGGATCCTCGAGCATGCGTCGGAAGTCCGCGAGCGCGTGTCCGCGCACCGCGCGGACCAGACGGCCTTCGTGCTCGATGAGAATAGCGTCGGGATCGCGGAACGAGCGTGGGCTCGTAGTGTCCTCGGTCAACGCGGCGGATTGTCGCACGGCGGTTCGGCGCCCTCTTCCGGCGCCGGCGCCTGCCGGCGCGAGAAGAGCGACATCACTTTGATGCGCAGTTCCCGGAAGTAGAAAATCCCGGCGGCGATTCCGGCGCCGATCACCTGCAACAGCATGGAGCCCGTGCCCGGATCGATGTAGGCGTGCGCCGGGCTTGCAAGCCCCGCGGCGATCATCACCGCCGCTGCCTGCCGGATCCATCCGAAACGGCGTGCCTCGCCCATGGTCAGTTCTCCAGCCATCAATGGCGAATCACAGCAATTCGCGGCGGGAAGGGCCCGCCGACTGCGTCACACATTGTCGGATCATTCCACCACGTCCTCAAGCCGCACGCCGTCCCGGCTCACTTCCTTGAAGTTGAACGGCTCCTGGAAGGGAGAGACGAAATGCCGGTTCGGCAGCAATGGCAGCCGGGCGTCGAAGTAGTGGTTGAAGATGATCCGGAACAGATTGACCGAAGTCGCATTCTCCGGCATTAGATCCATCGGCGCGCCCGGCAGCAGAACAGCATTCAGGTTGGCCAATCGAATCCGGTAATGCTCCGCGGTGGGCAGGCCGCGGCGCAAATTCGGCCCATGATCGGACTGCAACAGGATGATGGGGTCCCTGGCCGAATCGGCGATCAAATGGTCCAGCAGCTGCTCGATCCGGGAATTCATGAAAATCAGCTGATCAACATAGGAGTCTCGTTGTTCCCAAAGCTGCTTCTGGAATTCGAACTGGTTCGACAATCTGGCATTTCGCAGCACGCGGCCGTCGCGGTCAAACAAGTATGGGTGGTGCGGTGGCACAAAGTGGGCCAGGACGAGCTTCGGACCCGGCTTGCGTGCCAGCGCGATCAGCGTCTCGAAATTCCGAAGATGGCAATCGGCGAGATCCATCGTGGCGCGCGAGCCCAACGCGCGCAGCCAGCTTGCCTCTGCAATTGCGAGGAGGAAGTCATCGTGAAAGGGGCCGCCGCCGCAGGGCAGAAACTCGTCGGCATACGGATTGCTGCCCGTTCCTCCCCATGTCGATTGCAGGTGAATGTAGCGATAACCGCGGGCCTGCAGGAATGAAGCGGCGCGATTGTCGCGCAGGAGGCGATAGGCGTCTTCGCGATCGGTGCCACGCGGGTCCAGTGCATCACCCATCAGGTTCTGCACGTAATCCATATTCAATGCCGAGGCCAGCGAGAGGAAAGTCCAGTTGTAATTGGAATCGCTCGCGGCGCTGACCTGAAAACCACGGCGCTGCAATCCATCGAGAAACGGCTTGTTGTCAAAGCCATAGTGCTGGCCAAGAACATCGGCACGGGCGTAGCCGTCGAGTAGGATGAAGTAAATGTCCGGCCTTTCCTCGGCAACCGCGGCACTGGGCGCTTGCTCTCGCGTAGCGCTGGCATGCAGATCCGCGCCTGTGAACCAGTGCAATAGGACAAACGACAGAAGTAGCCCTGCGACGAGGTTGAGAGCGGCCGGCAATCGCCCAACCTCGCCAATCCGACGCAGCATCAGCCAGCCAGACAGCAGCAATAGAAACCATAGAAGTGAATGAACAATCTGTATGCGTTCATCGCTCCAATCGGTCGCGGCGCGCAATTGCATATCAGGCTCACCGCCCAGACCGGAAAACGATGCATTCAGCGGCCCGTACGCGAAGAAAAGAATGATGAACCAGGTCATACCAAGGCCCGCGCGAATCCAGTTGCCCAAAAGCATGCGCAGCGCGGCGAGCAGGACTGAGCTTGTGACGATCGTAGTGATCACGACCAGCGTCAGCGTCGACGCTTCGACCTGCCCGGGATTGGACGCGGCGATATGCAGAATGGGATAAAGCGCAAAAGCGATCGCGAACCAGGGCCATCGCATGGGCGCACTATACATGCAGGCCGCTCTTCGACGTCTCGAACGAACCGCGTTCAAGAAATCTGTTGGTCGCTTCCGCAACGGACTGGTTCAACAACATGCCGGTATGACTCACGTCAAGAACGAGATGCGCGGTTGCGCCGGGAAGCCGCGTCTCGTCGACGCAGACCGTGCCGTCGTTCGGTTGCGGCAGCGTCGCGAACACGCGACCGAGCCCGGCGGATCGCGAGCCCGCGATCAGTCCGATTTCCCGCGGCAGCTGCCAGCGGCAATTGCGCGTGCGCGCAAGCTCGGCGAACGCGAGCGGACCGAGCACCTGGGGTCCGAATGACCAGGATGCGATCGCGCTGGCCGCGCGCGAGCCCTGCACTGGGGAGCCCAGCAGCACGACGCGTCCCGGCGGCAGGTCGCGCTCCCTTTCGAGCGTAGCGAGCGCGATTAGCCCGCCAAGGCTGTGCGCGACGATATGCACCGTGTCCCCGAAGGAACGCAGGCGCTCTGCGAGCGCTGCCGTCACTTCGGCGAGCGACGTGTGCAGGGATGGATAGCGGAATACCGACGGCGCGAATCCGGCGCTCCGCACCCGTTCGCGCAGGAAGAAGGACTCCAGCCCGTTCAACCACAGGCCGTGGATGAAGACGATCGGAATGCCCGCGGCGGCCAGCGGTCAATCCGCCGGCGGAGCCGGCTTCCTGACGCGGATGTGCAGTTCCGCGAGCTGGGCGTCGTCAGCCTCGGACGGCGCGTCGGTCAGCGGGTCCCAGGCGGATTGCGTCTTCGGGAAGGCGATCACGTCGCGGATGCTGTCCGCACCGGACATCAGCATCGCGAGCCGGTCGAGGCCGAAAGCGATGCCGCCGTGTGGCGGCGCGCCATAGCGGAGCGCCTCGAGCAGGAATCCGAATTTCTGCGTCGCCGCGGCCGGCTCGATGCCGAGCAGCCCGAAGACCGTACTCTGCATGTCTTCACGATGGATGCGGATCGAGCCGCCGCCGATCTCGGAGCCGTTCAGCACCATGTCGTAGGCGCGCGCCATCGCGTTTTTCGGATCTGCGGTGAGCGCCGCGGCATCCGGATCCGCCGGCGAGGTGAACGGATGATGCATGGCCATCCACCGCTTCGATTCGGCATCCCATTCGAACATCGGAAAGTCCACGACCCAGAGCGGCTTCCAGCCGTCCTCGAGCAGGCCGAGGTCGCGGCCGAGTTGCAGGCGAAGCGCTCCCAGCGCGTCGTTGACGATCTTGGCCTTGTCGGCGCCGAAGAAGATCAGGTCTCCCGACTGCGCACCGGTGTGCTCGAGAATTCCGGCAACCGCTGCGTCTGACAGGAACTTGAGAATCGGCGACTGCAGACCGTCGCGGCCCTTGCCCGCGTCGTTGACCTTGATATAGGCGAGGCCGCGTGCCCCGTGGCGGCCGACGAAGGCCGTGTACTCGTCGATCTGCTTGCGCGACAGTTGGCCTCCCTGTGGCACGCGCAGCGCCGCGACTCGGCCTTCCGGATCGGCCGCCGGCACCGCGAACACCTTGAATTCGCAATCGCGCACGAGATCCGCAACGTCAGCGAATTCGAGCGGTACGCGCAGGTCCGGCTTATCCGTACCGTAGCGGCGCAGCACTTCGGCGTACTTCATGCGCGGGAACGGATCCGGCAGGTGGACCTTCAACACGCGCGAGAACACGTGGCGGATGAGTTCTTCCATCAGCGCCATGACCTGGTCCTGAGTCAGGAACGAGGTCTCGACGTCGAGCTGGGTGAACTCGGGCTGGCGATCGGCGCGAAGGTCCTCGTCGCGGAAGCAGCGCACGATCTGGTAGTAGCGGTCGAAGCCACTCATCATCAGCAGCTGCTTGAAGATCTGCGGCGATTGCGGCAGCGCGAAGAACTTGCCGGGGTGGGTCCGCGAAGGCACGAGGTAATCGCGCGCGCCCTCGGGGGTCGCTTTCGTCAGCATCGGCGTCTCGATGTCGACGAACTGGTGACCGTCGAGATACTCGCGCATCGCCCGGGTGATCGCATGGCGGCGGCGCAACCGCTCCTGCATCACGTCGCGGCGGAGATCGATGTACCGATGCTTGAGCCGGAGCTCCTCGCCGACTTCCTCGTCGAGCGCAAATGGCGGCGTGGCCGAGGGATTCAACACGACGAGTTTCTGCGCCAGCAATTCAATCTGGCCCGACGGCAGGTTGGGGTTGACCGTACCCGCCGGCCGCGGGCGTACCTTGCCCTGCACCTGGACGCAGTATTCACGCCCGAGATGCTCGGCGACCTGGAATGCGGCGGGCGTGTCGGGATCGAAAACGACCTGCAGGAGACCCGAGCGATCGCGCAGGTCGACGAAGATCACGCCGCCGTGATCCCGGCGACGGTGCACCCAGCCGGCCGCCTCGATGGTGCGGCCCGCCAGCGATTCGCCGATTTCACCGCAGTAATGTGTGCGCATGGACAAAGCGGGCGATGTTACGTGCGCTGCGACGGCCGTGGCAACCGGCGTCTAACGTCGTGGGCGACGCCGGCTGCGGCGCGCAGGCGCGGGCTTAGGCGCCGCAGCTTTCGGTTTCTTCGTCTCCGCGGCGGATTTCGGGGCTGCCTCTGCCTCGCCTTTCTTGTCTGCCGGCTTGGCCTCCGGCTTCTCTTCCTTGGGCTTCTCGGCAGGTGGGCTATCACCAGTAGCAGGCTCTTTCTCTCCCGCGAGATTCCGTTTCGCCTCCTGGTCGGCCTTGAAGTCGGTTTCGTACCAGCCGCCGCCTTTCAGGCGGAAGACCGGCGCCGACACGAGTCGCTTGAGCCTGTTGCGACCGCAGGCCGGGCACTTGCGGAGTACCCGGTCGGTGACTTTCTGGAGTTCTTCGTGGTGATGCCCGCAGGCGGAGCATTGGTATTCGTAAAAAGGCATCGCCCGCCTATTTTCGCATAACCAGTGCGCCATCCTTCACGGTGACCTTGATGGTGTCGCCCGGCCCGAATTCCCCGGCGAGAATCTTCTGCGCCAGCGGGTTCTCGAGCTGCTGCTGGATCGTGCGCTTCAGGGGCCTTGCGCCGTAAACGGGATCGAATCCCGCCTCGCCCAGCAGGTCCTGCGCCGCGGCGTTGAGCTCGAGCTTGATGTCGCGCTCCGCGAGCCTGCGGCGAAGGTGGCCTGTCTGGATCTCGACGATGCGGCGGATGTGCTCGCGCGCGAGCGGATGGAACACGACGATGTCGTCGATGCGGTTGATGAACTCCGGCCGGAAGTGCTGCCCCACGATCTCAAGCACCGCGCGCTTCATGCGGTCGTAGTTTTCCTCGCCTGCGAGCTCCTGGATCACCTGCGAACCGAGATTCGACGTCATGATGATCGCGGTGTTGCGGAAATCGACGGTGCGGCCGTGGCCGTCGGTCAGGCGGCCGTCGTCCAGCACCTGGAGCAGCACGTTGAAGACGTCGGCATGTGCCTTCTCGATCTCGTCGAGCAGGATCACGGAATACGGCCGGCGGCGCACGGCCTCGGTCAGGTAGCCGCCTTCCTCGTAGCCGACATAGCCCGGAGGCGCTCCGATCAACCGCGCGACCGAGTGCTTTTCCATGAACTCGGACATGTCGATGCGGATCAGCGCTTCCTCGGTGTCGAACAGGAATTCCGCGAGCGCCTTGCACAGCTCAGTCTTGCCGACGCCGGTCGGGCCGAGGAACAGGAAGGAGCCGTTCGGCCGGTTTAGGTCCGCGAGGCCGGCGCGGGAACGGCGGATGGCATGCGATACGGTCCGCACGGCCTCGGACTGGCCGACCACGCGCGCGGCGATCGTCTGCTCCATCTTGAGCAGCTTGTCGCGCTCGCCCTCGAGCATCTTTGAGACCGGGATGCCGGTCCACTTGGAGACGACCTCGGCGATCTCCTCCTCGCCGACCTCGTTCCGCACGAGCTGCGGGGCTTTCGTTTCCGCTTTGTGCGCGTCGGCGAGGCGCTTCTCGAGTTTCGGGATCGTGCCGTGCTGCAGCTCCGCCATGCGTGCGAGATCGCCGGCGCGGCGCGCCGCCTCGAACTCGGTCTTCGCGCGCTCGAGTTCCTCCTTGATGTGCGCCGCGCCCTGCATCGCGGCTTTTTCTGCCTTCCAAACTTCTTCCAGATCCGCGAACTCGCGCTCGAGCCCGGAAAGCGTCGCCTCGAGCTGCGCGAGCCGCTTGCGCGATCCTTCGTCGTCTTCCTTGCGGAGCGCCTCGCGCTCGATCTTGAGCTGGATGATGCGCCGCTCGAGCCGGTCGAGGGCTTCGGGCTTGGAGTCGATCTCCATGCGGATCCGCGACGCCGCCTCGTCGATCAGGTCGATGGCCTTGTCCGGAAGCTGCCGGTCGGTGATGTAGCGGTGCGACAACGTCGCCGCCGCGACGATCGCAGGATCCGTGATGTCGACGCCGTGGTGAACCTCGTAGCGCTCCTTCAATCCGCGCAGAATCGCGATCGTGTCCTCGACCGACGGCTCGTTGACGAGCACTTTCTGGAAGCGCCGCTCGAGCGCCGCGTCCTTCTCGATGTACTTGCGGTACTCGTCGAGCGTGGTCGCGCCGACGCAATGCAGTTCGCCGCGCGCGAGCGCGGGCTTCAGCATGTTGCCGGCGTCCATCGAGCCCTCGGCCTTGCCGGCGCCGACCATCGTGTGCAGCTCGTCGATGAAGAGGATCACCCGCCCTTCCTGCTTCGCGAGGTCGTTCAGCACGCCCTTCAGCCGCTCCTCGAATTCGCCGCGGAACTTCGTGCCGGCGATCAATGCGCCCATATCGAGCGCGAGGATGCGCTTGTTCTTCAGCCCCTCGGGCACCTCGCCATTGACGATACGCTGCGCGAGCCCTTCGACGATTGCGGTCTTGCCGACGCCCGGCTCACCGATCAGCACGGGATTGTTCTTCGTGCGCCGTTGCAGCACCTGGACCGTGCGGCGGATCTCGTCGTCTCGCCCGATCACCGGGTCGAGCTTGCCCTGGCTCGCTCGCGCGGTCAGGTCGAGCGTGAACTTCTCTAGCGCGCCGCGTTGTTCCTCGGCATTCGCGTCGTCGACCTTCTCGCCGCCCCGCAGGTCCGTGATCGCCTTGTCGACGGCGCCCTTCACGGCGCCCGAGTCCTTCAGGATCGTGCCGAGCGCGCCGCGATCCTCACAGGCCGCGAGCACGAACAGTTCGCTCGAGATGAACTGGTCGCCGCGCTTCTGCGCGAGCTTGTCGGTGACGTTCAGCAGCTTCATCAGATCATTCGACGGATGCACATCGCCCTGCGTGCCCTCGACGCTCGCGATGCGGCCGAGTTGTTCGAGCAGGCGCGAGCGCAGCAGGTTGACGTTGACGCCGGCGCGGTCGAGGAGCGGCCGCGCGCTACCGCCTTCCTGGTTGAGGAGGGCGAGCATCAGGTGCACGGGCTCGATGAACTGGTGGTCGCGGCCGACCGCGAGCGACTGCGCGTCCGCCAGCGCAAGCTGGAACTTCGAGGTCAGCCGATCCATGCGCATGCGGGCGCCCCCGGTTTTTGCCTGCCCTGTCGATGGGGCCGGCCGCCGGCCGAATCAACCCGTAACACTGTGAATTTACCCCGGTTTTTGCATCGGAGGAGGAATTGATTAAAGTGGGCGTGCGCGGACCGCCCGCGGGCGGCCGCGACAGGTGATTGGCGAAACATTCGACCAAGGGACTTGATCCATGGGACAGGTACCCGCTGAGAGCCCGGCTTCCGGGCATGCGCCCTATGGCTTCGTCGGCGACGGCCGACTTTCGCGGCATTGGCGCCACTATTTCTCGAGTCTCGGCATTCGATGGAAGCTGTGGTCGCGGCGGCTTGCGCGCGCGAACGGCAGCCCCGGGGTGAGCGCGGTCGCGGCACTCGCGGATTGCCCCGTGATCCTGCTCGCCGTCTCGGACGACGCGATCGCGCCGGTGATGGCGACGCTTCGCGCCGAGGGCCTCGACGACCGGACCTTCGTCCATTTCTGTGGCGGCCGCACATTCGCGGGCTCCTGGGGCACGCACCCGCTGATGAGCTTCGGAACGACGCTCTACGAGCCCGCGTTCTATCGCGACATTCCCGTTTTCGTCGATGCGGATTGGCCCGATCCGGTCGCGCATTTCCGGGCGTTGTTTCCAGGGCTCCCGAACCCCAGCTTCAGTCTCCGGCCGGAGGACAAGGCGTACTACCACGCGCTCTGCGCGCTCGCCGGCGGATTCACCGCGGTGCTCTGGCGGGACTTCTTCAGGGCGATGGCGACCCGCTTCGACGCGCCGCGCGAAGCGCTCGCCGCGTATCCGCGCCGAATCATCGAGAACGTGCTCGTGTCCACCGACGGCGCGCTGACCGGACCCGTGGCCCGCGGCGATACCGAAACGATCCGGGCGCATCTGGAAGCGCTCGAAGGCAGCACGCTCGCCAACGTCTACGAGGCATTCATTGCCGCCGCCGGGAGGGAACGGGCATGAAATCAGTCCTGGATTTCGCCGCGGCGAAAGCCGAGGGGCGGAAGATTTCGATGGTGACCTGCTACGACGCGAGCCTCGCGCGCGTGCTCGAGGCGTCCGCCGTGGACTGCCTGCTGGTCGGCGACAGCGCGGCGATGGTCATGCACGGCCATCCGGACACGCTCGCCGCGACGGTCGAGCTGATGGCGATGCACACGGCCGCTGTCCGGCGCGGCGCCCCCACCCGCTTCCTGGTCGCCGACCTGCCGTTCCTTTCGTACCGGAAAGGCGTGCCCGCAGCGCTCGACGCAGTCGCGGCGATGATGCGCGCGGGTGCCCAGGCCGTGAAGCTCGAGGGCGTCCAGGGGCATGAGGACGTCATCACGGCGATCGTCGGTTCCGGCGTGCCGGTCATGGGCCATCTCGGCCTCACGCCGCAATCGGTCAACGCGCTCGCGGGGTTCCGCGTGCAGGGACGCAACGAAGACGACGCGGCGCGCATCCTCGCCGACGCCCGGCGCCTCGAGGAGCTCGGCTGCTTCTCGCTCGTGCTCGAATGCGTGCCCGCTTCGCTGGCAGCGCGGATCACGCGCGCGCTCTCGATCCCGACGATCGGCATCGGCGCGGGCGCCGACTGCGACGGCCAAGTGCTCGTATTGCAGGACCTGCTGGGACTGTCCAACGGGTTCCGGCCGAAATTCCTGCGCACCTATTTCGACGGCTTCGGCCAGGTGCGTGAGGCGGTGGACCGCTTCGATCGTGACGTGAAGCAGGGGACGTTTCCCACGGCGGCGGAGAGTTACGACTCGTGAAGGTCGTCGAATCGATCGCGGATCTCGCCGCCGAAAGGCGGGCACGCGGTGCGGGAGACACCGGCTTCGTGCCGACCATGGGCGCCCTGCACGAAGCGCACGTGTCGCTGATCCGGCGCTCGCAGTCGGAAAACGCGCGCACCTGGGTCAGCATCTTCGTCAATCCCGCGCAGTTCAATGACCCGAGCGATCTCGCAAGCTATCCGCGCCCGCTGGAAGAGGATCTCGAAATCCTGCGGGCCGCCGGTTGCGACCTCCTGTTCGTGCCGCGCGCGCCTGAAATATATCCTGATGACTATCGCTACCGTATGATCGAAAACGACCTCAGCAAGAAGTTCTGCGGTGCCGGGCGCCCCGGGCATTTCGACGGTGTGTTGACCGTCGTGCTGAAACTCCTGCTGCTCACTCGCCCCGAGCGCGCCTATTTTGGGGAGAAGGATTACCAGCAGTTGCGATTGGTCGAAGGCCTGGTACAGGCGTTTTTCCTCGACACCAAGATTGTCCGCTGCGCGCTCGTGCGCGAGCCCGACGGCCTCGCGATGAGCTCGCGAAACCGGCTCCTCTCCGCCGCGGAACGCGAGCGCGCGCCTGGGTTTCATCGCTTGCTTGCCCGAAGCGTCGCCGAGCGGCGATCGACCGACGATGCCGCGACGGACCTGGCACGTGAAGGGTTCGAGGTCGAGTACGTCGCGGATCACGAAGGGCGCCGGCTCGCAGCCATCCGGCTCGGCAGGGTGAGGCTCATCGACAATGTCGAATAGCCGCGAACACCGGATTCTGTTCCAGCTCACCGGCTCGATCGCCTGTTTCAAGGCCTGCGAGCTGATCTCACGGCTGGTAAAGCGGGGCTGCGCCGTGCAAACGGTCGCGAGTGCGGCGGCTCTGCGATTCGTCGGCACGGCGACGCTCGAAGGCCTGACGGGACGGACGCCGTTCATCGACATGTACGCCGCAGGCCGCGCGATGGACCACATCAACCTGGCGCGCTGGGCGGACGCCGCCCTGCTCTGTCCGGCGACCGCCAATTCCATGAACCGGCTCGCGGCCGGTATCGCCGATGATCCGATCGGCGCGCTCTTTCTCGCGTGGGAGATCGCGACGAAACCCTATCTGATCGCGCCGGCGATGAACGCGACGATGTGGGACCACCCGGCGACGCGAGCGTCGCGCGAGCGGCTCGCGGAATTCGGCGCGCGCCTGCTGCCGGTCGGCGACGGACGTCTCGCCTGCGGCGAGGCCGGCGAAGGCCGCTTGCTCGAGGTCGCAGAGATCGAGGAAGCCCTGCTGAAGGTCCTGGCTAGACCGCAATGAACGTGCTGGTGACTTCGGGGCCGACGCGCGAGCCGATCGACAGCGTCCGGTTCATCTCCAACCTGAGCAGCGGACGAACCGGCGTCGAAATCTGCGAGGCGTTGACCGCCCGGGGCTTCAGCGTCACCCAGGTCCGCGGCGTGGATTCGGCGGTCGCCAAAGGCGCGGCCCGTCGCGAGGCGTTTTCGGACCACACCTCGCTCGACGCGATCCTGCGGCGGCTCCTGGCTGACAGCGATTACGGCGTCGTGATTCACGCGGCGGCGGTCGGCGACTTCTCTGTCGCCGAGTCCGCGCCTGAAGCCAAGCTCGTTTCGGGCCAGGAGCTTGTCCTCAAACTCCGGCCGACGCCCAAGCTCATCGACCGCATTCGCGGCTACGCCAGCAACCCGGACCTTGTGCTGATCGGCTTCAAGCTGACGCACGATCCGGATCCCGAAGCGCAGGCGCGCGCGGCGCGCGAGCTGCTGCAGCGGAGCCATGCCCGTTACGTCGTGCAGAACGACGTCGCGACGCTCGCGAATGAAGCCCACCATGTCTTCGTCATCCACGAGAGCGGCAGCAGACGCCCGCGGCGATGCATCGGGCGAGCGCGGCTCGCGGCGACGCTCGTGACGTTGCTGGAGGAAAGCAGTGGAAGGAGCAAGCGATGATCCTGGTCCTGGACATCGGCAACAGTCAGATCTTCGGCGGCGTATTCGACGACGAGCGCTTGTGCCTGCAGTTCCGGCGGGCCACCCGCGCAGAAAACACCTCCGACGAGCACGGCCTGTTTTTTCGCGAGGTGTTGCGCGAGAACGCGATCGACCCGGCAAGCATCACGGCGGTCGCCATCTGCTCGGTCGTGCCCGACATCGTGCACTCGGTGCGCAATGCCAGCGTGAAGTACTTCGGCCTGCGCCCATTCCTGCTGGAGCCCGGCGTTCGAACTGGCTTGCGCATCCGCTACCGGAATCCGCTCGAGGTCGGCAGCGACCGAATTGCCGGTGCCATTGCGGCGGCCAAGCTCTTTCCCGGCAAGAACGCGATCATCGTGGATTTCGGCACCGCCACGACAATCGACGCGCTGACCGAAGAGCGCGACTACCTCGGGGGCGTCATCCTTCCGGGGCTGCGCCTCGCCATGGAGAGTCTGGACGCGCGGACGGCGCGCTTGCCGAAGGTCGAGATCCGGAAGCCCCCCGAACTGCTTGGCCGCTCGACCGTCGAGAGCATCCAGGCCGGGCTCTATCACGGCAACATCGCGATCCTGCGGCATCTCTGCGCCGAGGTCCGCGAGCAGTACTTCTCTGGCCGCCCTACAGTCCTTGTCGGAACGGGCGGCTTTGCACGTCTCTTCGAGGAAGAGAACATCTTCGACGCACACGTTCCGGAACTCGTTCTCATCGGGTTACGCGAGGCCTTGCGGCTCAACAGCTGACGGCGATCCACTTGCGCGCGGCCGCGGTCGAGCGGACTACGGCCGAGTTCCGTCAGTGCGCGAACTCGTGCGACAGGCCAGTCACGAGAATGCCGAGTGCAATGAGAGAGACCTGCTGCAGCGAGGTGCGCGCGTCGACGCGGCGATGCAGTCCGGGAATGAGGTCGGCCACCGCGACGTAGAGAAAGCTCGCTGCGGCGATTGCGAGCGCGTAGGGCAAGACCTCGAGCGCTTCGGCCAGCAGATACCAGGCGACGATCGCGCCCGCAACCGAAGCGAGACTGACCGCGACATTGAGCGCGAGCGCGCGGCCCCGCGACATGCCGCCGTTCAGCAGGATGGCAAGGTCGCCGACTTCCTGGGGAATCTCGTGCGCGAACACGGCGACCGTCGTGACGATGCCGAGGTGTGGATCCGTCAGGAAGGCCGCGGCGATCAGGACGCCGTCCAGGATATTGTGAAAGGCGTCGCCCCAGAGGATCAGCGTCGCGGAGGCGCGCGCGCGGTGGTGATCCTGCGGCCCGTGCGCCTCGCAGGCATCCACGTGGCAATGCCGCCAGAGCACGGCCTTCTCGAGCACGAAGAAAGCCATGATGCCGCCCGCGAGCGCGATGCCGATGCCATGCGTGCCGGCGCCGGACTCGATCGAGTGCGGCAGGAGCGCGAGCAGTGCGGCGCCGAGGAGCGCGCCGGTCGCAAAGCTGACGAGATGCGGGAGCAAGGCGTTTCGCCGCGCCGCCGGCAGCAGCATGAAGCCGCCGGCGACCAGCGCCGACAAGGCGCCGCAGGCAGCAGTCAGCAGCAAAATCATTGCGAGCGTGGACACGGGCGACAGCCTACATCAGGCCAGCCAGGCGAGCGCGGCCATGCGGCCCGTTGCGCCATCGCGGCGATAGGAATAGAAGCGTTCCGGATCCGAGAACGTGCACCAGTCGCCGCCGTGCACGGATTCCACGCCGCAGGCCGCCAGCCGGCGGCGCGCGAGCGCCGGCAGGTCGGCGAAGAAACGCCCATCGCGTCCGCGTCTGAAATCGCCTGCCGTTGCCGGATCCTTCGTCATGAAAGACTCTCGGACTTCGGGGCCGACCTCGAACGCCCGCGACCCGATCGACGGGCCGAGCCATGAGAGGAGCTTCGCGGGATCGCAATCGAGTGCTGCGACCGCCGCCTCGATGACGCCGGCGGCGAGCCCGCGCCAGCCGGCATGCGCAAGGCCGATGCGGTCGCCCTCGCGGCTCGCCAGGAAAACCGGCAGGCAATCGGCCACGAGCACCGCGCAAACGCCGCCGGGCGTGAACGACACGATCGCGTCGGCGGCGCCGGTCACCGGGCCCGGCACGACCGCGACGGCCGTGCCGTGAACTTGCTCGAGCCAAGCGGGCTCCGACGGGAGCCGCAAGGCCGCGCGCAGGCGCCGGCGGTTTTCCGCGACCGCGATCTCGTTGTCGCCGACATGCGAGGCGAGATTGAAGCTTGCATAGGGTGCCGCGCTCGCTCCTCCGCCGCGCGTCGTCATGATCGCGCGGACCTGCGGCGGCACGGGCCAGTCCGGGTGCAGGAACTCGAGCGCGGGCATCAGGTATTCGCTGTGTCGCGATCGCGCTTGAGCGCCGCGACGAGCGCGAGAAAATCCGCGGGGAGCGGCGCGGTCACCTCGATTGCGCGCCCGTCGCCGGGATGCGGAAACGAAAGCTTTGCGGCATGCAGCGCCTGCCGGCGAAAGCCGCGCAGCGCCTCGGCAAGCGCCGGCGTCGCGCCGCGCGGAATCGCGAGCCGGCGGCCGTACACGGGGTCGCCGACGAGCGGATAACCCGCGTGCGAGAGATGGAGCCGGATCTGGTGCGTGCGCCCGGTTTCCAGCATCACGCGCACCCAGGTGTGGCGGCGGAAGCGCTCGATCACCCGATAGTGCGTAATCGCCTCGCGGCCGCTCGCGCGCACGGCCATGCGGAGGCGATCCACCGGATGGCGGTCGATGGGCGCGTCGACCTTGCCACCTGCCGTCATCACCCCGACGCAGACCGCCTGGTACTCGCGATGGATTTCGCGGGCCGCGAGCGCCTCGGCAAGCGCCATGCGCGCGTGCTCGCTCCGCGCGACGATCAGGAGGCCCGTCGTGTCTTTGTCGAGCCGGTGCACGATACCTGCGCGCGGCAGCTTCGCGAGTTTCGGGTCGCGCGCGAGCAGCGCATTCTGCAGGGTGCGATCGGGATTGCCGGCGCCCGGATGTACGACGAGGCCCGCCGGCTTGTCCACGACGATCACGTCCGCGTCCTCCCAGGCGACGGCGAGTGCCATCGGCTGCGCGACCGCGGGCACTGCGTCCT
Source organism: Steroidobacteraceae bacterium (assembly GCA_040878925.1). Lineage (GTDB taxonomy): Bacteria > Pseudomonadota > Gammaproteobacteria > Steroidobacterales > Steroidobacteraceae > SCUD01. The sequence continues at coordinate 60,321 of JBBDLI010000017.1, forward strand.
CTGCCGGCGCATCGAGCGCGACGCGCTCGCCACCGGCGACGATGTCGCGCGGCCGCGGCACGCGCCCGTCGACGCGGAGCTGCCCCGCATCGATCCAGCGCTTGAGGCGCGAGCGCGAGTATTCGGGCAGCGCCTCTGCCAGGGCCTGGTCAAGTCGGCGGCCGGCGGCCTGCGGCGGCAACCGCAGTTCGCGTTGGTGTCGGGTGGAACTCATGAGGGTCGCGGTGGGTCTTTGTTCGTTATACTGCGTCCGATCAACAGCCGGGGTCCAGTCCATTGCAGCCAGACAGAACGATGGCGCGCATCCTCCTGATCGCGTGCAGCACACTCGCAATCGCCGCTTGCGGCTATAAAGAGCGCGCCACGGAGGAAATGCAGCCAGAAAGGATTTATGAGCGCGCCAACAAGCTGATGCTTGGCGGCGATTATCGCGGCGCGGTACGCTACTACGAGACGCTCGAGGCGCGTTATCCGTTCAGCGAGCAGGCGCGGCAGGGCCGTCTCGACATCATCTATGCCTACTACCGGAGCCGCGAGACAGAGTCGGCCGTGGATGCCGCGGATCAGTTCATCCGCGAGAACCCGACGCATCCGCGCGTCGACTACGCGATGTACCTCAAGGGTCTCATCTATTTCGAGCGCTCCCCGAACTTTCTCGAGCGCTGGTTCAGCGCGGACCTGACCGAGCGGCCGCCGCAGGACGTGCGCCGCGCGTTCGAGGCGTTCGATTCCCTCGTCAAGCAGCACCCGAACAGCGAGTACGCGCACGACTCGCGCCAGCGCATGATTTTCCTGCGCAACCGCCTGGCCGAGTACGAGGTGCACGTCGCGAGCCATTACCTGAAGCGCCAGGCCTACGTGGCAGCGATTGCGCGCGCGCGTTATTGCATCGAGAATTTCGACGGGGCACCGTCGGTGCGGCAGGCGCTCGAGATCATGATTTCCGCTTACGAGGGCCTCGGCCTGAACGATCTCGCGGAACGCTCGCAGGAGGTGTTCGCGCTCAATTACCCGGACGCGGAGCGGGAGCGGCAGGCCCGACGTGACTGGTGGCCGTTCTGGTGAAAATGGGGACGCTTCCTATTTCTTTCGGTCCGGCGGGAGATGGGTAGCGCCCCCTTTTTTGCCAATGGACCGAAAGAAATAGGAAGCGTCCCCATTTTCACGATTCGCCGGGACGGTAACCGGACGTGATCGGGTAGCGCCAGTCCCGGCCAAAAGCCCGGCGACTGACGCGAACTCCCGGCGGCGCCTGCCGCCGCTTGTATTCGCTGCGCTTCACGAGCTCCAGCACGCGCGTCACGGTCGCGCGCTCGAATCCCATCGCCACGATCTCGTCCACCGAGCGGTCGTCCTCGATGAATGCCTCGAGTATCGGATCGAGCACGTCGTAGGGTGGCAGGCTGTCCGAATCGTACTGATTCGCGCGCAATTCCGCGGTTGGCAGCCGCTCGATGATGCGCTCCGGGATGACCGGCGCCGGCGATTGCGAATTGCGCCACCGCGCGAGCCGCCAGACGAGCGTCTTGCTGCAATCCTTGATCGGCGCATAGCCGCCCGCCATGTCGCCGTAGAGCGTCGCATAGCCGACCGACATCTCGCTCTTGTTGCCGGTCGTCAACACCATGCGGCCTGTCTTGTTCGAGATGCCCATGAGCAGCATGCCGCGGCAGCGCGCCTGGAGGTTCTCCTCCGCGGAGTCGACCGGCTTGCCGGTGAACTCCTCCTTGAGCGCTGCGAGCGTCGCCTCATATATGCCTTCGATGGATATGACCGAGTAGCGCACCCCGAGTCCCTTCGCCATCGTCTCGGCGTCGTCGAGGGACATGCGCGAGGTGAAACGCGACGGCATCATCACCGCGCGTACGCGGTCGGCTCCCAGCGCGTCGCAGGCGAGCGCGAGCACGAGGGCCGAATCCACGCCGCCTGAGAGCCCGATCACGACGCCGCCGAAGCCGTTCTTGCCGACATAGTCGCGCACGCCCAGTACGATCGCGCGCCAGACGCTCTCCTCCCCGGCCGGCAAATGCGCAATCGACCCGCCCGTGAACCTGATGCCTTTGGCAGTCGCCGTCACGTCGATGAACGACAGGCTTTCCTCGAAAGCCGCGGCGCGATGGATGAGTGCGCCCGTGGGGTCGGTCACGAATGACGAACCGTCGAAGACGAGCTCATCCTGGCCGCCAACGAGATTGAGGTAGGCAAATGCCATGCCCGTTCCGCGTGCGCGCACCGCCATGTTCGACTCGCGCTCCGACTGTTTGCCCTGCTGGTAAGGCGAGGCGTTCGGTGCAATCGCAAGCACGGCTCCGGCGGCGCAGGCAGCGGCAGCCGGCTCGACGTGCCACACGTCCTCGCAGATGAGCGGCGCGATGCGGATGCCCGCGAGTTCTACCGTGACGGCGTTGGAGCCCGGCGTGAAATAGCGCTTCTCGTCGAACACCTGGTAGTTGGGCAGCCGCTGCTTGCGGTAATTCGCGATGCGGGCGCCATCGCGGAGCCACGCTGCGCTGTTGAAGAGCACGCCGCCGGAGTATTCCGGGTAGCCGACGAGGAGATCGATGTCACGGGCGGCTTCCGCGAGCCTGGCCATCGCTTCCTCGATGCGCCGCCGGAATCCGCGATGAAACAACAGGTCCTCGGGTGGATAGCCCGCGAGCCCCAGCTCCGGCGTGACCATGAGACCGGCGCCCTGCCGCTTCGCCTTGCGCAGCTGTTCCGCAATGCGATCCGCATTGCCCGGCACGTCGCCGACGGTCGGATTGATCTGCGCGAGCGCGATACGAAGTCCGGCGCCCATGTTCGCGGGCCGTCAGCGCTTCTTCTTGCGGCGCCGCCCCGCGGCGAGCGCCTTCTTCATCGAGCTGCCGAGCTCGGCAGGCGATCGCACCGTGCGCACGCCCGCGTCCTCGAGCGCCGCGTACTTGTCGGCTGCCGTGCCTTTCCCGCCCGCGATGACCGCGCCCGCATGGCCCATGCGCTTGCCGGCCGGGGCCGTGACGCCCGCGATGTAGGCCACGACGGGCTTAGCAACGTGCCGGCGGATGTACTCGGCCGCGTTCTCCTCGTCGCTGCCGCCGATCTCGCCCACGAGAATGATGCCCGCGGTCTTCGCGTCCCTTTCAAATAGTGCGAGCACGTCGATGAAATTCATGCCGCGCACGGGATCACCGCCGATGCCGACGCAACTCGATTGCCCGAGACCGAGATTCGTGGTCTGGAGCACGGCCTCGTAGGTGAGCGTGCCCGAACGCGAGATGATTCCCACGCGCCCCGGCAGGTGGATGAATCCCGGCATGATGCCGACCTTGCATTCGCCCGGCGTGATGACCCCCGGGCAGTTCGGTCCGACGAGGCGGGACTTGCCGCCGGCGAGCCCCGCCTTGACGCGCACCATGTCGTTGACCGGGATGCCCTCCGTGATGCAGACGATGAGCCGGATGCGGGCGTCCGCCGCCTCGAGCACGGCGTCGGCCGCATAGGGCGCCGGCACGTAGATCATGCTGACGTCGGCCCGCGTCTTCGCGACCGCGTCGTGCACCGTGTCGAACACCGGGCGATCGAGATGGCGGCTACCGCCGCGGCCCGGCGTCACGCCGCCGACGAGATTCGTGCCATAGGCGATCGCCTGCTCGGAATGGAACGTGCCCTGCTTCCCCGTGAAGCCCTGGCAGATCACGCGGCTCCTGCGATCGACGAGGATGCTCATCGGCGCGTTCCGCGGCCCGCGAGCTTCACGGTCTTGGTCGCGGCGTCGGTCAAGTCCTTCGCTGCCGTGATCGCGAGCTTGCTCGCGGCCAGGATCTTGCGGGCCTGGTCGGCGTTCGTGCCCTCGAGGCGCACGATCACCGGCACCGACACGCCGACTTCGCGCACGGCCTGCACGATGCCCTCCGCGATCACGTCGCAGCGCACGATGCCGCCAAAGATGTTGACGAGCACCGAGCGCACGCGCTCGTTCGAGAGGATGAGCCGGAACGCCGCGGTCACGCGCTCCGCCGTCGCGGTGCCGCCGACGTCGAGAAAGTTTGCGGGCTCGCCGCCGTGAAGCTTGATCAGGTCCATGGTCGCCATCGCGAGGCCGGCGCCATTCACCATGCAGGCGATGTTGCCGTCCAGCGAGACGTAGTTGAGCTCGTGCGCGGAAGCTTCGCGTTCCATGGGGTCTTCCTGCGACGGATCGCGGAGTGCAACCAGGTCCGGCTGCCGGAAGAGCGCATTCGCCTCGACGTTGATCTTGGCATCGAGCGCGACGAGCTTGCCCTCTTTCGTGACGATGAGCGGATTGACCTCGATCAGCGCGAGGTCGCGTTCAAGGTAGAGGCGGTAAAGAGCGCGCGCGATCCGTTCGAACTCCGCGACCTGGCCGCCCTGCAGGCCGAGACCGAAGGCGAGGCGGCGGCACTGATACGACTGAAGGCCGGGTGCCGGATCGATGTCGATGCGAAGGATGCGGTCTGGTGCCGCGGCCGCCACCTCTTCGATGTTCATCCCACCCGCAGCCGAAGCGATGAAGGCAATGCGGCTTCGCTCGCGGTTGAGCAGCAGGCTGAGATAGAGCTCGCGTTCGATCGCGCTGCCGGACTCGACATAGACGAGATTGATCGGAAGACCGGCGCTGCCGGTTTGCGGGGTCACCAGCCGTTTGCCGAGCATCGCGGCCGCCGCCTTGCCGACCTCCGTGTGCGAGCGGCAGAGCTTGACGCCGCCCGACTTGCCGCGCCCGCCCGCATGCACCTGCGCCTTCACGACCCAGGGCGGACCCGGCAGCTCGCGCGCCGCGGCGACGGCTTCGTCCTCGCTCGCCGCCACCTTGCCCGCGGGAATGGGCACGCCGTAGTCGGAGAAAACGCGCTTCGACTGGTATTCGTGAAGATTCATCACAGCATTGTAACGGCTGCCTTGAACCGCGTCGCAAACGCGGGGCGCGCCGCGGGTGCGGTCGATGCCGCATGCTAAAGTGCCGCCGTGAAAAAGCCGGCGGAAATGGAGAGAATGACAGGCGATCCCGAGCTCGCCTGGCGCGTTCTGGGTCTGCTCAATCTCTACCGGCTCAGCATTCCCTCGGTGCTCGCGGTGCTCGCGCTCGTCGCGTCGCGGCCGCAGATGCTCGGCGCCGCATTCCCGACGCTGCATTTCTATACGCTCGCCGCCTGGTTCGCGACCGGCGTGATTTGCATCGGTCTCCTGAAGACGCGCTGGCCGAGCCTCCAGGCGCAGGCCTTTATCCACGTCGCATTCGACGTCATTGCGGTCACGGCGCTGCTCCTGACGAGCGCGGGTGCAGCGAGCGGCGCGGGCCTCCTGCTCATCCTGCCGGTCGCCGCCGTGAGCCTGCTCTTGCCTCCGCGCATCGCGACCACCATCGCCGCGATCGCGGCGCTCTTCGTCCTCGGCCAGCAGATCATGCTCTGGTTCACAGGCATCTCCGACTCCTCCGATCTGACGCAGGCGGGCATGCTCGGCGGCGTGATCTTCGTCGCGGCGCTCGCGGTTGCGCCGCTCGCCGGCCGGTTGCGCGAAAGCGAGGCGCTCGTCCGGCAGCGCGATCTCGACCTCGCGAACCTCGCGGAACTCTCGCAGTACATCGTCGAACGCCTGCGCGAGAGCCTCGTCGTGGTCGACGAGCAGGACCGCATCCGGCTGATCAACGAATCCGCGCGTCAGATCCTGGGAAGCGACGCAAGCTCCGACGCCTTGCTCGGCGAAGTATCGCCGCGGCTCCTTTATCTCCTCACGATGTGGCGCCAGAGCGAGCCGGTGATCGATACGGTGGGCGGCAATCTGCTGGCAGTCGACGGCCTCCGCGAGGTTCGGCCGCACTTTGCGCGGCTCGGTCCGGGACACCCGCCCCCCGTGCTCGTGTTCCTCGAGGACCTGACCGCGCTCGACGACCGCATCCACCAGACGCGGCTCGCCGCGCTTGGACGCCTCTCCGCCTCGATTGCCCACGAGATCCGCAATCCCATCGGCGCGATCAGCCACGCGGCGCAGCTCCTCGGCGAGGATGCGAAGCTCTCCGATTCGAACCGCCGCATGAGCGAGATCATCAGGACCAACGCGGAGCGCGTCAGCACGATCGTCGGCAATGTGCAGCAGCTCGGGCGCCGGGAAACCACCCGCCCCGAGCGCATGCCGCTCGGCGACTGGCTGACGGACTTCGTGCAGGAATTCATCGGCACCGGTGGCCACACGCCCGGCCAGCTCGTGGTCGAACTGCCGGATCCGGATCTCGAAGTGCGCGTCGATCCTTCTCACCTGCATCAGATCCTGTGGAATCTCTGCGAGAACGCGTTCCGCTATACGGTGCGGACTGACGATGACAGGGTCGAGCTGCGGTTCGGCCGGCTCGCCGGCAGCAACCGGCCCTTCCTCGAAGTGATGGATCGCGGGCCCGGCATCGACTCGACCATGAGTGACCGGATTTTCGAGCCGTTTTTCACGTCGCGCGCCAGCGGCACCGGGCTTGGGCTCTTCATCGCGCGCGAGCTTGCGCAATGCAACCGCGCGCTCCTCGTATTCGAGCCACGCACAGGCGGCGGCAGTATCTTCCGCATCGTGTTTGCCGACCCGCAGCGCTGGCAACAGACCTGAGCGGCCATGAGCAATCCGCGGGCGCTGATCGTCGACGATGAACCGGATCTCTGCGAGCTCCTGTCGCTGACGCTGGCGCGCATGGGGGTCGATTCGAGTGCCGTGCACGATCTCGCGAGCGCGCGCCGCGAGTTGCAGGGCCGGCAGCAGTACGCGCTCTGCCTGACCGATCTCCGGCTCCCGGACGGCGACGGCACCGAGCTCATCGAGTGGATCCAGTCGCAGACGCCGGACTTGCCGGTGGCCGTGATCACCGCGCACGGCCACGTCGAGGCCGCCGTGCGCGCGCTGAAGCTGGGCGCTTTCGACTTTGTCCGGAAACCTGTCGATATTTCGGACCTGCGCAAGCTCGTCAACCAGGCACTCAAGCTCTCGGACGATCGTCGCGGCGCCGACGGCGGCCGCCGGCTGCTGGGCGATTCCGAGCCGATGCAGAAGTTGCGCTTGCTGATTGGCCGTGTTGCCCGGAGCCAGGCGCCCGTGCACATCACCGGCGAATCGGGCACCGGCAAGGAACTCGTCGCGCGCCTGATTCACGAGACCGGCCCGCGCAAGGACGCGCCTTTTGTGCCGGTCAGCTGCGGCGCGATTCCTTCCGAACTGATGGAGAGTGAGCTGTTCGGCCACCGCCGTGGCAGCTTTACGGGCGCAGTCGCGGACAAGCTCGGCCTGGTGCAGGCCGCGGAAGGCGGCACGCTGTTTCTCGATGAGGTCGCCGATCTGCCCTTCGTGATGCAGGTGAAGCTCCTGCGCCTCATCCAGGAGAAGACGGCGCGCCCGGTCGGCGACCAGCGCGAGCAACCGGTGGATGTGCGCATCCTTTCGGCGACGCATCGCGATCTCGGCGAGCTCGTCGCCGCCGGCCGGTTTCGCGAGGACCTCTATTACCGGATCAACGTAATCGAGATGCGCGTGCCGGCGCTGCGCGAGCGGCTCAGCGACGTGCCGGAACTCGCCGGCGCGGTCACCGAACGCTTCGCGGCACGCCTCAACATGGCGCCGCCGGCGATCTCGGACGAGGCCATGCAGCTTCTCGCGACCTACGACTACCCGGGAAATGTCCGCGAGCTCGAAAACGTGATCGAGCGCGCGCTCACGCTCTGCGACGGCGGCACAATCCTGCCCGACGACATCGAGCTGCGCGTCTCCCCCGCCTTTGGCGAGGAAACGGTGCCACCGCATCGGCCGGGAACACTCCCCGAGGCGCTCGAGGACATCGAGCGAACCTCGATCGTGCGGGCGCTCGAAGAGGCCCGGTACAACAAGACCGCCGCCGCCCGCGCGCTCGGCATCAGCTTCCGGGCGTTGCGCTACCGCATCAAGAAGCTCGGCATCGAGTGACGCATCGCGTCACAACCTGACGCAGAGTGTCGGATGGCCCGTCGTCAAAACCCGACGATCTTCTGACAACTCGAAAAAAATACTGATAAGTCCGTCACTTACAAGGGCATGCTTGATTGGCATGATCCTTGCTGTACTAACGATGCATCGGCGCATGAGCGCCGCCCTCGGTTGTCAAAGGAGATTATTGAAATGAAGGCTATCCAGAAGGGCTTCACGCTCATCGAACTGATGATCGTGGTGGCCATCATCGGCATCCTGGCCGCGATCGCGATCCCCGCGTACCAGGACTACACGATTCGCGCGCAGGTCTCTGAAGGCCTGACGCTCGCGTCGGACATCAAGGCGGGTGTCGCGGAGTACATGGCGCAGACCGGCTCCTGGCCGGCGGACCTGCAAGAGGCGGGTGTCGCTATAGCTGGCGGCACCTCGGCCGACAAAGCGGCTCGTTACGTCCAGTCGGTTGACGTCGTCGCCGGCACGATCCAGATCGTTTACGGTCGTGACGCGAACGCGAAGATCAATTTCGCCACAACCCCCGGCAACAGCCAGCTCGACCTCCAGCCGTATGTCAATGCGAACGGCGACGTCATCTGGCAGTGCGGTCTTTCGAATCCGCCGGCGGCCCCAGCCACGGATGATCCGGGTGACGGCGTGGTATCGACGGCGAATGCCACAAACCTGCTCGACAAGCACATGCCGGCTTCCTGCCGCACGGGCTTCGGCGGCGCGTAATTGCTGAAATCGTGGACCGGCAATCCGGCCGGACCCGGCAAGGCCCCTGCTCGCAGGGGCCTTGCTTTTTCCGTCATCGGCACACCTGACCCCGTACTAGATGGCAGACATGCAGGATCGCAAGCTCAAGCCCTGGGCCGAAGTCGCGCTCAGCCAACTGCTCGCGCTCACATTCATGGCGGCCTGCCTGTGGTGGGTCCAGCGCCAACTCGAACTGGTCCTGCCGAATAACCGGATTACTGCGGCGCTCAGTATCGAGAATGCCATCGGGACAACGCTAGGCTTGCAACTGACCGGGTTCGGTGGCGCCTTGCTGCTCTGTCATGTGCTGCTGGGACTTGCGGCCTATTCGCTCGCACGACTTACCCAGGCGGCTTTTCCGGGCAATGCGCAGGCGCGGCCCGCCTGGCTGATTGCAGGCTGGTTTGCATTACTCGCAGGCATGACCCTGGCTGCCAATACGACCTGGCATCCGGCATCCATCTTTTCGGCCGAAGAATCCTGGTGGCGCCGTGAGCTGCTCGGCGTGCAGCCCGTGCGGCTGCTCGCCGGTGGCGTGGCAATTTCGATCCTATTGCTTGTCCTGCCCATCCTCCGGCGCCCGTACCGTCCAGGACGCCGGTTGGTGATCGCGAGTCTGTCGGGCGCGGTACTGGCCGCCGCATTTGCGCTGCCGAAAGCGATGTTCGCGGCCTCGGCAAACGCGGGCGCCGTCACTGCGCCGCACGTCGTCATCATCGGCATCGATTCGCTGCGCAACGACCTCACTGTGCCGCGGCGCGGCAATGCCACGACACCGCATATCGACGATTTTCTGACCGAAGCGACCCGATTCAGCGATGCGACCAGCCCGCTCGCCCGGACCTACCCGTCCTGGATGGCAATACTTACCGGCCGACACCCGGTCACCACCAATGCCCGTTACAACCTTATGCCACGCGCCGACGTTCGCGAAGGCGAAACACTCGCCGACGCGCTGCGCGCGCGCGGCTATCGTGCGGTTTACGCGACGGACAAGGTCCGCTTCGCCAATTTCGACGAATCTTTCGGTTTCGACGAACTGATCACGCCGACGGTCGGCGCCGTGGATTTCCTGCTCGGCTACGCAGGCGACAATCCACTCGTCAACCTGGTCGCGTCGACCAGGGCCGGCGGTTGGCTGTTTCCGTCGAACTATGCCAATCGCGGCGCGTATGTCACCTACAGGCCGCGACAATTTGTGGAACGGCTCGAAAATGAACTCAGGATTAACGGTCCGTCATTCCTCGCCATTCACCTGACGCTTGCGCATTGGCCCTACGTATGGGCTGGCATGAAAATTCCGGGTGCACCGCCGGACTATCGCATTGCCTACGGTGTCGCGGTCAACGAAGTCGATCGCCAGTTCCACGCAGTGATGCAACTGCTCGAGGAACGGGGGGTGTTGGACAACGCAATCGTGGTGTTGTTATCCGACCACGGCGAGGCACTCGGCGCCGATACGGATTCGATGCTGCGGAACACGGGCAACAGCCGGGAGATCTGGGATTCACTTTGGGGCCACGGCACCAGCGTGCTGAGCCTACATCAATACGGCGTCATGCTTGCAATACGCGCATATGGCCGCGCCGCGATTCCAGGCAAGCCCGGCAGCTACGAATGGCCGGTGACGCTCGAGGATGTGCGGCCGACTCTTGAGCAGTACGTGACAGGGAAAATGCCGGCCGCCGTTGACGGCATTTCCTTACTGCCCCTGCTGGCGAATCCTGGAGACGCGAAGAGTCTTGCAACGCGTGTGCGCTTCACTGAAACGGATTTCAATACGCCTTCCACGCTTGCCGGCCGCTATGAAGCGTCGGGACTCATCGATGAAGCCGCCGTCTACTACGAACTCGAACCCAAGAGCGGCTGGGTACAGATCCGCAGCAATCGACTTCCCGAATTGATCGCCCGCAAGCAACGCGCCGCCCTGTCGTCGCAATCGTTGCTCGCCGCCATTCCGGACCCGGCGGGCGGCCCACCGAAGTACCTGTATACGGCCCGCCACAACCCGCTACCACGGACGCTGGACGGCCCTCCGGACGCGACGCGAGACCCGGAGGCACGGCGTCTCTGGGACGCCCTGCACGCGCGTTTCCCGGGTGAACTGCCGGCCGGATCCGACCTGCCTCGAATGTGAACCCCATCACCGGCGCCGAGGCCGCGCTATGGGAGCATTCCCGCGAATTTAACAATTGCTGGCACGGTGGGTTAGGCTACAAAATCCCGGTTTCCCGGGAGGCCTCAAGGGTAAGGTAACGCCGTGCAGGGAGCGGATCATTGAACGATAACGCCGTCGCCGCCGGTTCGGTGCGGGCCGTACTGACCGGCCTGCCGCAACGGCTCGTGCTCGACGGCCTGGTCGGGGAATCCGCGATGCTCGATGCGATCGCCGGCGCCCGCGAGCGCAAGACCCACCTGGTGAGCTGGCTCGTGTCGCACGACATGGCCGCTGCGCGCGACATCGCAATCGCGGCCGCCCAGGAGTTCGGCATGCCGATCCTGGATCTCGATGCCGTCGCGATCGACATCGACACCGTTAGGCTCGTCAGCGACAAGCTTCTTGCGAAGCACCGCGTGCTGCCGCTCGTCAAGCGCGGCAAGCGGCTCCACGTGGGGGTCTCCGACCCGACCATCCTGCACGCGGTGGACGAGATCAAGTTCCAGACTGGCCTCGCGATCGAGGCCGTGGTGGTCGAGGACGACAAGCTCCAGCGCGCCGTGCAGAAAGCGATGGAGCAGGTCGATACGTCCATGCCGACGCTCGGGCACGAGGACGACTTCGATCTCGAGAATCTCGACGTCTCGCAAGGCGGCGACGACCAGGATGCGGAAGCAGGGCGCGACGACATCGAGGACGCGCCGATCGTCCGCTTCGTCAACAAGATCATGCTGGACGCAATCCGAAAAAACGCATCCGACATCCATTTCGAGCCCTACGAGAAGTATTACCGCATCCGGCTGCGCATCGACGGCGTGCTACGCGAGATCGCCCAGCCGCCGGTTCAGCTCGCGACCAAGCTTGCTGCGCGCCTCAAGGTGATGTCGCGGCTCGACATCGCCGAGCGCCGCGTGCCGCAGGACGGGCGCATAAAAATGCGGCTTTCGAAGAACCGCTCCATCGACTTCCGAGTCAGCAGCTGCCCGACGCTCTTCGGCGAAAAGATCGTGCTCCGCATTCTCGACGCCAGCACGGCGATGATGGGCATCGATGCGTTGGGCTACGAGTCGTTCCAGAAGGAGCTCTATCTCAAGGTGCTCGCGAGGCCGCAGGGCATGATTCTCGTAACTGGCCCGACCGGCAGCGGCAAGACCGTATCGCTGTACACCGGCCTCTCGATCCTGAATGTCGAGGACACCAACATCTCGACCGCCGAGGATCCTGCCGAAATCGTGCTGCCCGGCGTCAACCAGGTCAACGTGAACCCGAAGGTCGGACTCACATTCGCTTCGGCGCTGCGCGCGTTCCTGCGCCAGGACCCGGACGTCATCATGGTCGGCGAAGTGCGCGATCTCGAGACCGCCGAGATCGCGATCAAGGCGGCGCAGACGGGCCATCTCGTGCTCTCGACGCTGCACACGAACGACGCGCCGCAGACGCTGACGCGTCTCGTCGACATGGGGGTGAAGCCCTACGCGATCGCGACGTCCGTCAGCCTCATCATCGCGCAGCGCCTCTCCCGGCGGCTGTGCCCGAATTGCAAGCAACCGCTCGACCTGCCAGCGGAGGCGCTCCTGCGGGAGGGCTTCACCGAAGACCAGATCTCCAAGCCGGATTTCAAGATCTATAAGCCGGTCGGCTGCTCGCAGTGCACGGACGGCTACAAGGGCCGCGTCGGCATTTACGAGGTGCTGCCTGTCACGGAGCCGATCGGCAGGATCATCCTGGAAGGGGGTAGTGCCCCGCATATCCGGGACGAGGCCCGCAAGGAAGGGGTCTGGGATCTGCGCTCTGCGGGTCTCAAAAAGGTCAGGGACGGGTTGACCGGCCTCGAAGAAGTCAACCGCGTCACAGTTGAGTGATCCGGCCGGGCGTTAACATCCAGGGCTGAGGGCAGAGGACCACCAAAACCATGCCGCCGACCGCCGTCGCCGCCGCCAGGGATACCCCATTCAAATGGGAAGGCAAGGACCGCAAGGGCAACAAGCTCCGCGGCCGCATTCTCGCGGTCAGCGAACAGGACGCGCGCGCAGACCTGCGCCGCCAGAACATCGTGCCGACGAAGGTTCGCAAGCAGACGAGCCTGTTCAGGTCGGGCGGCAAGCCGACGCCCATGGACATCGCGGTTTTCAGCCGTCAGCTCTCGACCATGCTCGCCGCGGGTATCCCGCTCGTGCAGGCCTTTGAGATCGTGGGCGTCGGCCACGAGAAGCCGGCGATGCAGAAGCTGATTCTCGACATCAAGACGAACATCGAGGGCGGCAGCTCGCTGCACGAGTCGCTCGCCAAGCAACCGCTCTATTTCGACGATCTTTACATCAACCTGGTCGAGGCCGGCGAACAGGCGGGCGCGCTCGAATCGCTGCTCGACAAGGTCGCGACCTACAAGGAAAAGACCGAGGCGCTCAAGAAGAAGATCAAGAAGGCGCTCTTCTATCCGGCCGCGGTGCTCGCGGTCGCGGTCATCGTGACCCTGATCCTGCTACTCTTCGTGATCCCGCAGTTCGAGGCGCTATTCAAGGGCTTTGGCGCCGACCTGCCGGCGTTCACCCGCATGGTCATCGACTTGTCGAAGTTCGTACAGGAACAGGGCTGGTGGATGGGCCTGCTGATCGCCGCCGGCGTATTCGTCTTCATCTATTTCAAGAAGCGTTCACTGGTCTTGCGCCAGCTAATCGACCGGATGATGCTCAAGATTCCGATCATCGGCCCGATCCTGACCAAGGCGGCGATCGCACGTTACGCCCGCACGCTTTCGACCATGTTCTCGGCCGGCGTGCCGCTGGTCGAAGCGATGGAATCCGTCGCCGGCGCGACCGGCAATATCGTCTATGAGCAGGCGGTGCTCCGCATGCGCGACGAGGTCGCGACCGGTCAAAGACTCCAGCGCGCGATGGAAAACACCGGCCTGTTCCCGAACATGGTCGTCCAGATGATTGCCGTCGGCGAAGAGTCGGGCTCTCTCGACGCGATGGCCTCGAAGGTCGCCGACTTCTACGAGCTCGAAGTGGACACCGCGGTCGATGGACTGTCGTCCCTGCTCGAGCCGCTCATCATGGCGATCCTCGGCGTGCTGGTCGGCGGACTGGTCATCGCGATGTACCTGCCGATCTTCAAGCTGGGCGCCGTGATCTGACCGAGCCCGCCTCCGTGGCGCTGCTCGCGGCATCTCCGGCCGTCTTCGCGGCAGCGGCCTTCCTGTTCGGCCTCGCGATCGGCAGCTTCCTGAATGTCGTGATCCACCGCCTGCCGCTCGTGCTCGAACGGCAATGGCGCGCACAGGCGGCCGAACTCGAAGGCCGGCCGGCCCCCCCCGAATCCGAGCCCTACAATCTCGTGAGGCCGCGGTCGCGCTGCCCCGCCTGCAACGCCCCGATCCGCGCGGTCCACAACATCCCGGTGTTGAGTTACCTGCTGCTGCGGGGGCGTTGCGCCTCCTGCCGCGCGCCGATTTCGCCGCGCTATCCCGTGGTCGAGCTGGCAGCCGCCGCGGCAACCGCCGCCGTCGCCTGGCACTTCGGATTCGGCCTGCAGGCGGCGCTCGCAATGATTTTCACCTGGTACCTGATCGCGCTCGCGGGCATCGACATCGATCGCCAGCTCCTGCCGGACGTGCTGACGCTTCCGCTCCTCTGGATCGCGCTGATCGCGAGTCTCTGGCACGCGGAAGGGATGGCACTTCCCCCGGTGGCCCCGCGCGACGCCTTGATCGGCGCCGTGGCGGGCTATGTTTTCCTCTGGCTCGTGTTCCAGCTCTTTCGCCTGATCACCGGCAAGGAAGGCATGGGTTACGGCGACTTCAAGTTGTTCGCCGCGATCGGCGCCTGGCTCGGCTGGCAGATGCTCCCGCTCGTCCTTCTGCTCGCCGCCGTCGTCGGCAGCGTGGTCGGCATTGCGCTGATCGTCGCGCGGCGTCACGGCCGCGGCGTGCCGATCCCCTTCGGGCCCTATCTCGCGGGCGCGGCCTGGATCGCGCTCCTGTGGGGACCGCGGATCGTCGAGAGTTATCTCGGCGTCGCGGGCCTCGGTTGAACCGCGCGCGATGCTTCGCGTCGGACTCACGGGTGGCATCGCGAGCGGCAAGTCGACCGTCGCGTCACTCTTCACCGAACGCGGCGCGACGGTGATCGACACGGATCGCATCGCGCGCGAAGTCGTCGAGCCCGGCATGCCAACGCTGGCTGCGCTCGTCAACGCGCTCGGCGGAGGAATACTCGATCGCGACGGCCGGCTCGACCGGGCCGCATTGCGGCGGCGCCTATTCGCCGATGCCGTCACGCGCCGCACGGTCGAATCGATCCTGCATCCCGTGATCCTCGCAGAACTCGATCGCCAGGCAGGGCGCGCACAGGGACCGTATCAGGTGCTCGTGGTACCGCTCCTTGTCGACGGCCGGCACGAGGGCCTCGTCGATCGCGTGCTGGTCGTCGACTGTTCAGAGGAGACCCAGATCCGGCGGCTGATGGCGCGCGACGGGGAGACGCGCGAGAACGCGATCCACATGCTCGCAAGCCAGGTATCCCGCGAACTGCGGCTCGCCGCTGCGGATGACGTCATCGTCAACGACGGGGCGCCGGAGGAGCTCGCCGCCCAGGTGGCCGGGTTCGACCGCAAATACCGCGAATTAGCCGCAGTACACTGAAGATGGGTCGCGACAGCGTGCTGGGCGTCACAACCGGTAAGGTTTACGTGAATGGAAGCCGTGCCGCAAAATAGGCCCATGTTCGAGCCAGCGCCGGAACCGAGGCTCGATTCGGAGCCTGTCGTCTACGAGCAGCCGCTGAACGAGCGGATGCGCGCATTCATGCGCCTCGAATTTCTCTGGCAGCAGCTCTCGTACCACGCAGGCATCCCGAACTCCTGGTCGAGCCGCTCCGCGGTCGCGGGCCTCCTCGAGATCCTCGCGATCACCTCGCGCGGCGACGCGCGCGGCGACGTGCTGAAGGAACTCGAGCGGCAGATGACTCAGCTCCGCGACTACCAGAACCGGCCCGGCGTGGACTCGGCGCGGCTACGCGCCGTGCTGTCCGCGCTGATGCGGCGGCGCGAGGAACTGAACGCGGCCGGTGCGAATTTCATGCAGCGGCTCCGGGAATCGGAATTCCTGAATGCGATCAAGCATCGCAGCGCGATTCCCGGGGGCACCTGCGAATTCGACCTGCCGGATTTCTATCACTGGCTGAATCTCGATCCGGATGCGCGCGAAAGCGATCTCGCCGCGTGGCTCGCGACGATCCGGCCGCTGTGCGAGTCCGTCTCGGAGCTGCTCTGGATCACGCGCGAGAACGCGCGGCCCACCGAAGAGAACGCGGCCGCAGGGAATTTCCAGATCGTGTTCGAGCGCGACCGGCCGGTTCAGCTCCTCCGGATCACGGTTGCCGGCGCCTCGCGGCTCTATCCGGAAGTCAGCGGCAGCCACCACCGCTGCAGCCTGCGCTTCCTGCGCTGGAACAGCGTGCACAATCGGCCGACCCAGGCGAGCGAAGACGTGCCCTTCGTGCTCGCGATCTGCTACTGAGCGCGATGGCGCTCGAAGTCACTTGTCCGCATTGCGGTCGCCGCCACGAGTGGCGCGGCAATCCATATCGGCCGTTCTGCAGCGAACGCTGCAAACTCATCGATCTTGGCGGATGGCTGGAAGAACGGAACGCGATTCCCGGCGAAGACGCCGAAATCCCGGACGCAGATTCCCCGAAGCATTGAGGTGCCGGGTCGTAGATTCGTAGATTCGGGCCTGGCTTGAATCTACGAATCTACGACCCGGCACCATTCGGAGCTTCGGGCTATGTGCCTCCCGGCATGTTGAGGTGCTTCGCCAGAAAAGCCCATTGGTTGGCCCAGTCTTCCACCACCATCCAGGTTGGCTTGCCAGCGCCATGGCCGGCGCGCGTTTCAATTCTCACGATGACCGGGTTGGGGCAGGCCTGTGCGTGCTGGAGCGCTGCGGTGAACTTAAAGCTGTGCCAAGGCACGACGCGATCGTCATGATCCGCTGTCGTCACCAGCGTTGGCGGATAACAACGTCCGGATTTCAGATTGTGGACTGGCGAGTAAGCCAGTAGTGCGCGGAACTGCTCTGCGTCCTCGACCGTGCCGTAATCGCTCGACCAGGCGTAGGCGTTCGCGCTCGCCGTGTGGTAGCGCAGCATGTCCATCACGCCGACGCCGGGCAGCGTCGCGCCAAACAGCTCCGGCCGCTGCGCCATGACCACGCCCACCAGGAGCCCGCCGTTGCTGCGGCCATGGATCGCCAGCTTCGGGGGCGACGTGTAACAGTTCGCGATCAGCCACTCCGCCGCGGCGATGAAATCGTCGAAGACATTCTGCTTCTTCGTCTTGGTGCCGGCGTCGTGCCAGTCGGCGCCGTACTCGCCGCCGCCGCGCAGGTTGGCGACCGCGTAGATGCCGCCGAGCTCGAGCCAGCCCGCGACCGCCGCGCTGTAGGCCGGCGTCAACGAAACGTCGAAGCCGCCGTAGCCGTAGAGGAGCGTCGGATGACTGCCGTCCTGCTTCGCGTCGCGGTGGCGCGTGATGAACATCGGCACGCGCGTGCCATCCTTGCTCTTGTAGAACACCTGCTCCGTAACGTAGGGGCTACCGTCGAACGACACCGTCGGCTTGCGGTATGGCTGGACCTCGTTCTTCACGACGTCATAGCGATAAAGCGCGAGCGGCGTCAGATAGTCGGTGTAGGCGAAGAAGGTTTCGCTCACCGAAGGCGAGTCCCGGAAGCCGATCGCCGTTCCGTTGCCGGGCAGGTGGATGTCTCGAAGCCGCTTGCCGTCCTTTCCGTAGACGACGAGATGCGAGCGCGCGTCCTCAAGGTAGCTTGCGATCACGTGACCGCCGACCAGGCTCGCCTGGTACAGCGTCGCCTGCGCCTCCGGCACGACCTCGACCGGCGCGGGCGAGGCCGGGTCGATCGCGATCACGCGGCCGCGCGCCGCGCCTTGCGTCGTCTTGAAATAGAGCTGGTCGTCCATGGCACCGAGAAACTCGTAGATGCCGTCCCATCGATCGAGGAGCCTCACGACCTCCGCGTCCGGCTTCGACAGGTCGCGCAGGTGGATCGCGTTCTTGTCGAAGCCGTAGGAGATCACGAACACGAGCCAGCGCCCGTCTTCGGACACGGTGCCGTAGGGGTTGTAGCGCGGATTGTCGCTGGCCGAATAGACATGCTCGTCGTCGGCCTGCGCCGTCCCGAGCCGGTGACGATAAACGCTCACCTGCTGCTGGTCGTCGCCCTTCCCGTTCGCGCCTTTCGGATAACGCGAGTAGTAGAAGGCACTTGCGTCCGGAAGCCACGACACGCCCGTGAACTTGGTGTCGCCGATCAGGTCCGGCAGGTCGCGCCCGGTATCCACCTCGCGCACGTGCCAGGTGTCCCAGTCGGTGCCGCCTTCGGACACCGCGTAGGCAGCGTAACGGCCGTCCGGGCTGATCGAATAGTCGGCGAGCGAGGCGGTCGCATCCTCGGAAAGCGCGTTCGGATCGACGAGCACGCGCGGCGCGGCATCCCGCGACTTTGCCCAATACAGTACGCCCTGGTTCTGGCTGCCGCTCTTCTCGACGTAGAAGTATCGCCCGCCGCGCTTTACCGGCATGCGCGATTTGTCATCGAGCCAGCTGTAACCGTATTGCTCGTAGTTCCAAAGCTCGGTCAGGCGCTTCTGGATGGGCCCGCGCGCCGGGATCGAATCCAGGTAGGGCTGCGACAATTCGTTCTGCGCCGCGACCCAGGCGCTTACCTCCGGGGATGCCGTCTCCATCCAGCGATACGGATCGGCAATCTCGCTGCCGTAATGCGCTTCGACCGCCGGGCCGCGAGCGGTGGCAGGATAGTGAAGGACCGCAGTTGCGCCGGGCGAATCGTCCGCGACGCTCATGCTGGGAACCGCGGCGAGCAGGGCCGTTGCAAGGCCGGATATGACATACCGATGCACCGTGCTTACACTCCGGTCCGGATCAGGCGCGCAGTCTAGCAAACCGCTCAGCCGGTCCTTTCCAGACTGCGACAGGACGGAGCGGCGATGCGTTCACTCGTGACAGGATTCACGGCGGCACTTTTCCTCGCCCCGGCGATGGCCGGCGACCTGCCGGTCGAACGCCTGTTCGACGCGCCGGATCTCCAGGGGCCCTCGCTCCGCCAAATGCATTTTTCGCCGGATGGAAAGCTCGTGAGCTACCTGCGCGGCCGCGACGACGCGCCGACGGTCTTCGACCTCTGGGCCTATGACGTGGCCCGCAAGAGTCACCGCCTGCTGGTCGATGCGCGGGCGCTGGCCCCTGCCGAGGAAAAACTTTCCGCGGAGGAGGAAGCGCGCCGCGAGCGCCAGCGCATCGCCGCGCTTCGCGGCATCGTCGACTACCAATGGTCGCCGAACTCGCGCGCCCTGCTCGTGCCGATCGCCGGGGATCTTTATCACTACGAACTTTCGCGCGCGCCCACGGAGGCGGTCCGCCGACTGACCGAGACCGAGGCCTACGAGACGGATCCGCAATATTCGCCGCGCGGCCGCTACGTGAGTTTCATCCGTGACCAGGATCTCTACGCCGTGGAAGTCGCGACCGGCGCGGAGCGGCGGCTGACGACCGGCGGTGGCGGGCTGATCAGCCACGGCGTCGCCGAGTTCATCGCGCAGGAGGAGATGAATCGCAACACCGGGTATTGGTGGTCGCCGGACGAAAAGCACCTGGCTTACACGCGCGTGGACGAATCGCCGGTCGCCGAAGTCGAGCGTTTCGAGATCGGCGCCAAGGGCATTCGTGTCTACAAGCAGCGCTATCCGGCGACCGGCCAGGCGAATGCTGAGGTGCGCCTCGCGCTACTCGAGCTCGACACCGACAAGCTGGCCTGGGCCGATCTCGGCCACAAGGATTTCTATCTCGCGCGCGTCGCCTGGTTTCCGGAGGGCAATCGCCTGCTCGTCCAGCGCCAGGCCCGCGATCAGAAGCGCGTGGAAGTCCTTTCCTATCCGGTCACCGGCGGCGAAGGACGCCACCTGTTCTCCGAAAGGAGCGACACCTGGGTCGAGCTCCACGACGATCTCTATTTCCTGCCGGAGCGCCAGGAGATCCTCTGGAGCTCGCAGCGCAGCGGACACAATCATCTTTACCTCTACGACTACGATGGCGTGCTCGAGGGACCGGTGACTTCGGGCGACTGGGACGTCATCGGCGAATGGCAGGCGCCCGCGGTACGCGGCATCGACGAGCGTCGCGGTCGCGTTTACTTCATGGCGACCCTCAAGACGCCGCTCGAGCGCCAGCTCTATGTCGCCGATCTCGATGCGGGCCCGGAGCGCGAGCCGGTCGCGCTCACCACACAGGACGGCTGGCACAACGTCACGATGTCGCGCGACGCGCGCCGTTTCCTGTTGGGCCACAGCGATCCCGCCCAGCCGCCGCAAGTCTCCTTGCATGGCGCGGCAGGCAAGCGCCTGGCCTGGCTCATCGAGAACCCGCTCGATGACAATCATCCGTACGCGCCGTATCTCGACCGCCACGTGCTGCCAGAATTCGGCACGTTGCCGGCCGCGGACGGCACGCCGCTCCACTGGCAGCTCTACAAGCCTGCCGGCTTCCAGCCGGGCAAGCGCTACCCCGCAGTGCTCGTCGTTTATGGCGGCCCGACGGTCCAGACCGTCCAGCGCCGCTGGGGGGAGCGCCGCGGCGGCCAAACCGCGCAGCTCTTCACGCAGCGCGGTTACGTCGTGTTCGCGATCGACAACCGCGGCTCCGGCGGCCGCGGCCAGAAATTCACCGAGGCGCTCTACCGGCGCCTCGGCGGCGTCGAGGTCGAGGATCAGCTCAAGGGGATCGCCTGGCTCAAGGAACAGCCGTTCGTGGATCCTGCGCGCGTCGGCGTGTACGGGTGGAGCTACGGCGGATACATGACGCTGATGCTGCTCTCGCAGTCACCGGGAACCTTCAAGGCGGGAGTCGCCGGCGCGCCAGTGACGGATTTTCAGCTCTACGACACGCACTACACGGAGCGCTATCTCGGCACGCCGCAGGAGAATCCCGAGGGTTACCGCCTGTCGAACGTGCTGACCTACGCGGGTGACTTACGCGACCGCTTGCTCCTGATCCACGGCATGGCCGACGACAACGTGCTCTTCACGAACACGACGCTCCTGATTCCGGCATTGGTCGCGAACGGCCAGCCATTCGAGTTCGTGCCTTACCCGGGCAGCCGCCACGGCGCGCTGACCTTCCGCGACACTGGCATCCACGGCTGGAAGACGATCCTCGACTTCTTCGACCGCCATCTTGATGGTGCCGGGTCGAAAAATAGGGACGCTTCCCATTTTCCTGCCATTCTCCTGCCTGCGATCCGGAAAATGGGAAGCGTCCCTATTTTCCGCCGGCACCGCCTAACGCCGCAGGGCGCAGCCGTGCGCGCCGGCGAGTTGGAGCTGCTCCAGGCGCCGCGCGTCCGGATACCAGCCCGCGAATACGGGCCTGCCGACCATTTCGCAAAGACGTTCGAGCAGGCGTTCCGACATCGGCCCGTCCTCCGGCGCGATCACGAGAAAGTGGGCGCCTTCCGCGACCGCCTGCATGGCACCTTCGGCGTCATCGCAATGCACGCCGATGAGAAAGGCGCCGCTCCGGTCCACGTGCAGGTTCTGTCCGCGCCACTGCAGCACGGCACCGTCGCAACCGGCGATCGCCGCGGCACGGACGGCTTCGACGTCGGCGCCGAGAACGAACACGCGATGCCCCTTCGCGCGCGCGGCGCGCACCTGCTCCTCGTCGAGCGATTCCTCGCCGTTCTCCGGCAACCGCCAGAGAAGCGTCTGCGCCGCAGCTTTCTTGAGTGACGCGAGTTCACTATTGCCCGCAATGACGCGCGCGAGCCGCGGCAGCCTGAGCGCAGTCACGATCGCGCGATCGGCTTCGAGCAGGTCGTGTTTCGGCAGCTCGTCGGGCCGCGCCCAGGCGAGCGCCTGCGCGTCGAGCGGCTGCGGCACGCCCTCGTAAGCCGTTACCTCCCAGACATCGAGCAGCACGCGCCGGTCCGGATATTCGTGACGCAGGCGGATAAGCGGCCGGGCTTCGTGCACGACGACGCCGAGCTCCTCCGCAAGCTCGCGCTTCAGTCCCGAGAAGGCATCCTCGCCGAGGTCGAGCTTCCCGCCCGGAAACTCCCAGCGGCCGGCCATGTGGCGCCCACGTGGCCGCTGCGCGATCAGCACGCGCCCCTGCGCGTCCGAGATCGCGCCGGCAATCACATGAATTTCAGCAGGACTCCCCATCCGCGGTCCACCCGCACCTCGTTCCGAGCTGTCCTATCCGTCAACGGGCTGCAATGCGCCGTGGCAGTGCTTGAACTTCCGGCCCGATCCGCAGGGGCAGGGCTCATTGCGGCCGACCTTCCGCTCGCCGCGGACGAAGGGCGCCCGCGAGGGCTCGGGCACGGCAACCCCCTCACGCTGGCCCGCTGCGGCCATCGGCGGCGCCTGCGCGCCGAGCTCCGGCGGCGGCGCGTGCTGGAGCTGCATGCGGCTCTGTAACCGTCGCTGGCGTTCCGCCTCCTCGCGCTCGATTTCCTCCTCGGTGCGGACCTGCAGGCGCTGCAGGAGCATCACGGTGTCGCTGCGGATGCGGTCGAGCATCGCGGTGAAGAGCGCAAACGCCTCCCGCTTGTATTCCTGCTTGGGATTTTTCTGCGCGTAGGCGCGCAGATAAATCCCCTGCCGCAGGTAATCCATCCCCGCCAGGTGCTCGCGCCAGTGCATGTCGAGCTGTTGCAGCATCACCGCGCGCTCGAGATGCCGCATGACCGGCTCGCCCACCTGCCGCACCTTCTCGTCGTACGCCGCCTCGATCGCGGCGAGCAGCCTCTCCGTGGCCTCGGCTCCATGCCAGTTCGGATCCTCGGCGAGCCAGGCAGCGAGTCCCGTGCGCACGCCGAAGTCGCGCTCGAAAGCCTGCTCGAGGCCGGCGACATCCCACTGCTCCTCGACACTGTCGGGCGGGATGTACTGCGCGACGATCCCGTTCACGACCTCGGCGCGCACGTCCTTGATCACGCCCGCGATGTCGTCGGTGGACATGATTTCCATGCGTTGGCGGTAGATGACCTTGCGCTGGTCGTTCGCGACGTCGTCGTATTCGAGCAGGTTCTTGCGCGCATCGAAGTTGTGCGATTCGACCTTGCGCTGGGCGCGCTCGATCTGGCGCGTGAGCATGCCGCTCTCGATCGCCTCGCCTTCGCGCATGCCGACGGTCCGGAGCAGCGACTTCGTGCGCTGCGGGTCGCCGAAGATGCGCATCAGGTTGTCTTCGAGCGAGAGATAGAAGCGGCTCGAGCCCGGGTCGCCCTGGCGTCCCGACCGGCCGCGAAGCTGGTTGTCGATGCGCCGCGATTCGTGGCGCTCGGTCCCGACGATGTGCAGGCCGCCCGCGGCGATCACCTGCTCGTGCAGCTGCTGCCATTCGTTCTCGAGCTCGCGAGCGCGGCCGGCGAGCTGCTCGTCGCTCATCACGCCGTCCTTGCGGAGTTGGTCGACCTGGCGGGCGACGTTGCCGCCGAGCACGATGTCCGTGCCGCGGCCGGCCATGTTGGTCGCGATCGTCACGGTTCCCGGCCGGCCGGCCTGCGCGATGATCATGGCCTCGCGCTCGTGCTGCTTGGCATTCAGCACCGCATGCGCGATACCGCCCTCCTTCAGCAGACCCGACAACTTTTCGGACGTCTCAATCGAGGTGGTCCCGACGAGCACGGGTTGGCCGCGCTTCGCGCAGTCGCGGATGTCCTCGATGATCGCCTCGAACTTGTCCTTCTGGACCAGATAGACGAGATCCGACATGTCGTTGCGGATCATCGGCATGTGGGTCGGCACGACCACGACCTCAAGCCCGTAGATCTGCTGAAATTCGAAGGCTTCGGTGTCGGCGGTGCCGGTCATTCCGGCGAGCTTACCGTAGAGGCGGAAGTAGTTCTGGAACGTGATCGACGCGATGGTCTGGTTTTCCTCGCGGATGCGCACGCCTTCCTTGGCTTCGACCGCCTGGTGCAGGCCGTCCGACCAGCGCCGGCCGGGCATGGTGCGCCCGGTGAACTCGTCGACGATGATCACCTCGGCGCCGCGCACGATGTACTCGACATCCTTGTGATACAGCGCGTGCGCGCGCAGCGCCGCGTTCAAGTGGTGCATCAGGCGAATGCTCGCGGCATCGTAGAGGCTGTCGCCCTCGCGCAGCAGTCCGGACTGCTGCATGAGTTCCTCGGCCTTCTCGAAGCCGGCCTCGGATAGGTGCACCTGGCGCGACTTCTCGTCAGCATAATAGTCGCCCTCGCCCTCCTCGGTCGCCTGGCGCTGGAATTGCGGCACCAGCTCGTTAATCTTCACGTAGAGCTCGGTGCTTTCCTCGGCCGGCCCCGAGATGATGAGAGGCGTCCGCGCCTCGTCGATCAGGATCGAGTCCACCTCGTCCACGATCGCGTAATGCTGGCCGCGCTGGACGCGGTCCTCGAGGCGGGCCGCGAGATTGTCGCGCAGGTAATCGAAGCCAAACTCGTTGTTCGTCCCGTAGGTCACGTCGCAGGCATAGGCCGCGCGCTTCTCCGCCTGCGGCTGGCCGCTCGTGATGACGCCGATCGTGAGCCCGAGCGCGCGGTAGATGGGGCCCATCCATTCCGCGTCGCGCTGCGCGAGGTATTCGTTGACGGTCACGACGTGGACGCCCTTGCCCGCGAGCGCGTTCAGATAGACCGGCAGCGTCGCGACGAGGGTCTTGCCTTCGCCCGTGCGCATCTCGGAAATCTTGCCCTCGTGCAGCACCATGCCGCCGATCAGCTGCACGTCGAAGGGCCGCATGCCGACCGTGCGCGTCGCCGCCTCGCGCGCGGTGGCAAAGGCTTCGGGCAGGATGTCGTCGAGCTTCTCTCCGGCTGCGAGCCGCCCGCGGAGCTTGTCGGTCCGGGCGCGAAGCCCCTCGGCGCTCTCCGCAGCGAGCTCATCGGCGAAGGCGTTCGCCTGCTTCACGCGTTCGGCGTACTGGCGCAGCAGCCTCTGGTTACGGCTGCCGAAAATCTGCGCAAAGATATTCAACACGCGACTGGAACCTCGGACCGGGGGTGCGGCGAAAAAAGCCCCATGCTATAGGACCCCGGCTGAAAAACCGGTAGTTTACTACGACAGAAGCCGGGCTTTTTTGTTCTGGCCTAGCGCCGCACGAAGGACAGCGGATTCATCGGGCGCCCATCGCGCAGCACTTCGAAGTGCACGTGCGTGCCGGTCGAGCGCCCCGTGGATCCCATCAGCGCGATCGCGTCGCCGCGCTTCACCGTGTCGCCGGGCTTGGCGAGCAGCTTGGCGTTGTGGGCATAGCGCGTGACATAGCCATTGCCGTGCGTGACCTCGATCAGGTGGCCGTAGCCCCCGTCGGGTCCTGCATGGCTCACGATGCCGTCCGCGACCGCGAGCACGCGAGTGCCCGGCGCGCCGGCGAAATCGAGACCGTGGTGATTCGCCTGGTTGCCGTCGAACGGATCCGTGCGCTTGCCGTAGAGCGACGAAATGTAACCCGATTCGACCGGCCGGCCGCCCGGGACGATCTGGCGCGCGAGTTCGCGCGTGAGGATCAAATTCTGCAATGCCGTGAGCTGGCGGCGGCGATCGTCGATCTGCTCGTCCATCGCATCGAGCATGGCGTCGAGCGCGGGAACCACCGGCCCTTCGCCGGGCCCGGACTCCGGACCGCCGAGCGCCGGCGGCTGATCGAAGTCGAATTCGCCGCGCGGGAGCTTGGCGACTTCCGTCAGGTGCTTGCCGAGCGCGTCGAGCCGGATGAGCTGCGCCTGCATTCGGCCGACGCGTGTTGCGAGAGTCGCGACCTGGTCGTCGACGCCTTGCTGGATGCGCGCGAGCTCGTCGCTTTGGGCCGCGAGGTCCTCGTTCCAGCGTGCGAGAGTGAACTCGCCGAGCGGACTTTGGGCGCCCCAAATGCCGCCGGCGAACCAAGCACCGGCCATGAGGGCGAGGATCGAGACTCCGGCGGCGGTGTACGCGAGCAGGCGTTTGAAGCTCATAATGATCGGACGGGCCTCTCCGGGCCTTTCAAAACCTCTGCACCATGCCAAAAAAACCCTTGCGTCTCAAGTACTTTCATTACCCATTCACAAGGTCAGCCGGCGCCTACAAATGAAAAAGCCGACGGTTGTCAGCCACTTGCTGGAACAAGGACAGGGCGTACTGCAACGGCTGCGCGAGGGAACGGCCGATGCCGAGCGCACCTGCAAGGCGCTGAAGAGCATCCTGCCGGTGGAACTTGCGGAGGAAGTGTGGAGTGCGGTGCTGCGCGAAAAAACGCTGACAGTCTTCGTGCGCTCGGCCGCCTGGGGCACTCGCCTGCGTTATGTCATGCCTGGCATCACCGACGTGCTCGCCGCCAGGCTCGGTACTGCGATCGACGAGATCAAGGTGAAAGTGCGCGCGCGGCCCTGACGGGATCCTCCGATCGGAGGATCCCTAGCAGGCTGTTGAAAAGCGCCGACAAATGAAGGTGTTCATGGTCGACGAG
>JBBDLI010000018.1:0-16555 GCA_040878925.1 Steroidobacteraceae bacterium
ATCCGAATCTGTGCTCAAGCCCGTTCTCACGGCCAGTTCTTCAGAGCTTCCCTAGCGAGCGAGGTTGCTCCGATGACTTCTGCAACAAGGCTGTGCGCGACCGTCGTGTCCGCTTCTCTGCTGGGAATATTGGGTGCATGCGGCTCGAACGAGCGGGACAGTCGGGAGGCGGACCAGACTACGCCGCCAACGCCGCCGCCAGCGGCGAGCGCCTCCGCTCCTTCGCACCGCTTCTTCGTGACGAACGAAATGTCCGGCGACATGACCGTCATCGACGGCGACACACATCAAGTAGTGACCACTGTGCCGCTCGGCAAGCGTCCGCGGGGTATACAGCTCAGCCCTGACGGTGCCAGCCTCTTCGTCGCGCTGAGCGGCTCCCCTATCGCTGGCCCCGAGGACGATGCGAGCACGCGTCCGCCGGTGGATCCGTCGGCGGACGGCATCGGGGTAGTCGACATCGCTACCCTGCGGTTGACGCGCGTCATCCGCGGCGTATCCGACCCCGAGCTGCTCGCGATCAGCCGCGATGGGCGCCGCCTGTACATCGCCAGTGAAGATACCGGCATGGCGGTCGTCGTGGATGTGGCGAGCGGCGCGACCATTGCGACGCTTCCGGTCGGTGGCGAGCCCGAGGGTGTCGGGATCAGCCCTGATGGGCGACTGGTCTACATGACCTCCGAAGCGGACGACCAGGTGTCGGTGATCGATACCGCGCGCAACGAAGTCATCAAGCAATTCAAGGTGGGCAAGCGCCCGCGACAAGCAGCGTTCTCACCCGACGGATCGCGCGCCTACGTCACCGGCGAAATGGACGGCACAGTCTCCGTCGTCGACACGAGCTCGCACACGGTCACTCACGCGATCCGGTTGGCGGGCGAGCTCGTTCGTCCGATGGAAGTTGACGTTTCAGCCGACGGCCGGACGGCGTACGTCACCACCGGACGAGGACGCACACTGGTGGCAATCGACACGGCCACGCATCAGCCGATTCGCGCAGTTACCGTCGGTGCGCGCCCGTGGGGGCTTGCGATCAGCCCCGATGGCAAGACGCTGTACACCGCGAACGGTCCATCGAATGATGTTTCGATCGTGGATGCCGAGTCATTCACCGTCGTAGCGACGGTGCCCGCGGGGACTCGGCCGTGGGGTGTGTTAGCAGTCCCCCAGCCCGAGTTTGTCGTGGAACTCAAGCCGCAGATGGTGAGCCGTGGGATCCGCCTCGGGCCCTCATTTGCCGAAGACGGCGAACTCTCTTCCTTCGGCCTCCTCGAGTCCGCGCACGGAAGCGAGACCTTTGGCGCCCGTGAAGATGGCGTGATGAATTTCTGCGCCCGCGAGCTTGGCCCCGTCGAGCTTCGCGCCGGTGAGATCCGCGCCCACGAGTTTGGCCAGCTCCAGGTTTGTACCGCTCAGGTCGGCGTCGCGTAGATCCGCATAGCTGAGATCTGCGCGCGAGAGTTCCGCGCGATTAAGCTTCGCGCCCCTTAGGCGCGCGCGTGTGAGCACGAGACGGATCAGCCCCATCGGCTGGTTGGCCATGTCGGAGCTACCCTTTACTTCCGACAGATCCGCGCCTTCGAGATTCGCGCGCTCCATATTGCCCATCAGGCGCGCGCCGCGCAGATCCGCGCCGCTCGCGTCGGCATTCGCAAGGACGCTCGCGAACAGGCTCGCCTCACGCAGGTCCGCCTCGACCAGCGTGGCGTCGCGCAGAACCGCCAGGTCGAGATTGCAACCGCGGAGCTTTGCTTTGGTGAGATTCGCGCCCTTGAGACTCGCGCCGAAGAGCCTTGCCCCCCTGAAGTCGAGGCCGGAAAGATCTACACCCGGTGCCTCGAGGTTGGTGAGGTCGGCTGCCGCCGACGCGATGCGCGCCTCAATCTGCTGGCGCGTCAGCGGTGCCGCAGACGCCTGAGTCATGAGCAACGCCGCGGCAAAACCCAAAAAAGCCGCTCTGTCTCTTGAGCAAATCATGACGCCGGGCACGTTTTCAGGCGTCTCGAATGTGAATCCTTTCTCATTGCAGGAATTGTACAGGACATATCGATGCGGCTCACAGAAGGCTGAACCGCCACCCGTATGATCTGTCGATATTGAAGAGAGACTGGGCATGTTGATGTATCACGCATTCATGCGTAGCGTCCCAAACCCGCTGAACTTACCGCGGGCAGTCCTGCTTGTCCTCGCTTCCGTTGCATCGAGTGTCTCGGCGGCGCCAGGGGACGTGACCCGGCATCAGGTGCGCATCGAGGGCCGCGGGCCGCTGACGGTTGTCCTCGAGGCAGGCCTCGGTGACACGCTGGACATCTGGACCAACGTTCAGCCGCTGATCGCCGCCAGCTGCACGCGCACGATCGCCTACTCCCGCGCCGGTTACCCGGGGAGCGATCCGGCGAGCGGCCCGCGTGACGCGGCGACCATCGTCTCCGAGCTGCGTTCGGAGCTGAAGCGCAGAGGCATTCAGCCACCTTACGTACTTGTGGGGCATTCGCTCGGCGGTCTCTACATGCAGTACTTTGCGCGCCAATACCCCGACGAGATCGAAGGGCTCTTGCTCGTTGACTCGACCCATTGGAATCAACAACTGCATCTGGGTCCGGATGCATCGGACGCTTTCGGAAGGCGCAGCACGGTGCTGTTCATGCCGTGGATCATGCGTCGCGAGTTGCTCGACAGCACCAGCGCGGGCGAACAGGTCCACGTGAGTCCGCATGCGAGCGTCGTCCCAACGATCGTGCTCTCACGGACGCGCGCCTTACATGGCGAGACACCCGCAGCTCAGGCGTTGGCCGAGAACCTGCAGGAAGAAATCGCGGCCGCCTTCCCGGCGGCGCGGCATGTGCCCGTCGATGACAGTGGCCACTACATCCAGCGCGACCGTCCCGACGTGGTCGTCGCTGCCGCGCGTGAACTGGCGGGCTGTGCCCCGCTGGGGCCGAATATCCAGCGCTGATGATCGGAGCCTTCAGGCTCGAACAGCGCCCTACTGCAATAGCACCAGTGTTTTCTCGACCGTGTTCCAGATACCCCACGCAAGCGGGATGCCGACGAGCAGCCAGAACAGCGCGGCCCTGGCGTCGAGCCCGCCCCTGCCGATGCCAAAGGAGCCGGTCTCTGCCGTCGCCGCCACCGACTTGAGCTTTGCCTGCGCTGCCGTCACTTCGGCATCGCTCATGTGCCACTTTGGATTGACGGGCCGGACCAGAAGATTGGCGATCCAGCCCAGAACCAGCATTCCGGCCAGGATATAGAAGATCGGCCCGTAGATCTGGTCGGCAGGAACCTGCTCGGCGAGCCGCGTGTCGTGCAGGTAGTTGACGACAACGGGGCCAAGGATGCCGGCGGTCGACCACGCCGTTAAGAGCCGGCCATGGATGGCGCCGACGAACTGCGTTCCGAACATATCGGCGAGATAGGCGGGTATGGTCGCGAAGCCGCCGCCGTACATGGAGGCGATGATGCAGAAGGCGGCAATGAAAAGCGCCAGCGCCTTCCAGTCCGCGGCGTACGACGCCGATGCATACAGGGCCGCGCCAAGGGTGAAGAAGATGATATAGGTGAGCTTGCGCCCGAGCTTGTCCGAGGACGAGGCCCAGACGATGCGGCCGAAGATGTTGAAGAGCGAGAAGAGACCGACGAAGCCCGCTCCGACCGCCGCGGCCAGCTTTTTCTGCTCACCGCTGAACTGATCGAATCCGATCTGCGGCTCACCGAAGAGCGCGCCGCCGAATGTCTCCTGCAGCATGGGCGAGGCCGCGCCGATGATGCCGATTCCGGCCGACACGTTCAGGCAAAGTACCAGCCACAAGCACCAGAACTGCGGCGTCTTGTGCGCATCTCTCAAGTGCACATTCCTCGACGTGATCATGGCGTTGTTGCTGGAGGGGGGAGTCCAGCCCTCCGGGCGCCAGCCCAGGGGTGGCAGGCGGTAGCCGAAGGCGCCGATCAGCATGAACACGAAGTAGATCGCCGCCATCGCGATGAACGTCTGCCAGACGCCGGGATCTGCCGGCGTCTTGAAAGCGCTCATGAGCAGGGTCGCGAGCGGCGAGCCGATCATGGCGCCGCCGCCGAAGCCCATGATGGCCATGCCGGTCGCCATGCCGCGCCGGTCCGGAAACCACTTGATGAGGGTCGAGACGGGCGAGATATAGCCCAGCCCGAGCCCGATGCCACCGATGATCCCCGAGCCGAGCCACAGCAGCCAGAGCTGGTGCGTGT
Organism: Steroidobacteraceae bacterium; assembly: GCA_040878925.1. Classification (GTDB taxonomy): domain Bacteria; phylum Pseudomonadota; class Gammaproteobacteria; order Steroidobacterales; family Steroidobacteraceae; genus SCUD01. The sequence goes on from JBBDLI010000018.1 coordinate 4,225, forward strand.
ACGCGCCGAGCGCCGAGATCAGCAGGCCGCCGCACCAGCACATCGCGGAAACGACGCCCGCCTTGCGCGGACCCGCGCGCTCGAGCCAGCCGCCCCACGTCGCAGCCGACAGACCGAGCACCACGAAGAAGAACGTGTACATCCAGCCGAGATCGAACTGGCTCCAGTTGCAATCCGTCGCAAAGAGCGCGCGCAGAGTTCCCGCTCCCTTCTCGGAAAACGTCGTCGCGCCAGCCGAGCAGCTCGGGATCACCTGCGATCCATCCGCGCTCGTCAATGCCCCCTCGAGCGGCTTCCAGAACACGGAGAATCCGTAGGCCATGCCGATGCAGAGGTGTATGCAGAGCGCGGCGGGCGGGACCAGCCAGCGGTTGAACCCCGGCCTCGCGACGATTCGCTCCCGGTCGAGGAGACCGGGGCTAGTGGTCGACCCGTTCTGCACCATCGCACTCGCTTCTGTCATCGAGCGCTCCCCTTGTTGCATGGTAGAACCTGTTGCGCGCGGCGGCCGTCTCAGCGCGCGAGATCAACTTGCGAATCGGTGTCGGACCTGAGCTCTTGGACGTTCGGGTAGCAAGTATGCCCGAACGGCCAAGAACTCATCTCAGAGGTGGCGCGCCAGGGTCAAGCAGAGCGGCGGGCATTGGCGCATGATCAACAACCTGGATTGCTTGGAACGCCGGCTTTAGAACGCCGCGGCAAATCGACACCCACCGCTTGTTTGATGATCGCCGCGCCGTGCTCCAGCAGGAAGCCGCGGAACGCGGCCGCGATCGGCGACAGTCTTTTCTCGCGCAGGTGAATCACGTACCAGTCGCGCACGATCGGCAGGCCGACCACGTCGAGCATGACCAGCTTGCGGGCCACGAGTTCCAACCCCACGGTGTGCATCGAAATGAAGCTGACGCCCATGCCCGCCATGACCGCCTGCTTGATCGTCTCGTTGCTGCTCACTTCCATCGACACATGGTAAGTCGCGCCACGGTCTCTGAACACGTGCTCCAGCGACGCTCGTGTTCCTGACCCTTCTTCCCGTATCAGGAAATTCTCCGTACCGAGCTGCTTGAGCCGAATTCGCCGCTTGGTCGCGAGCGCGTGATCGGGCGCCGCGATGATCACGAGCGGATGCTTCGCGAAAGGCTCTGCGATGGTGTCGAGCTCGCGCGGCGGCCGCCCCATGATCACGAGATCGATCTCGTTCGCGGCAAGCTGCTTGATGATCTCCTCCCGGTTCCCCACTGAGAACTTGATCGTGACCTCCGGATAGGCGGGAGTGAACGCCGCCAGCAGAGACGGCGCGAAGTACTTGGCGGTACTGACCGCGCCGAGCTGGAGCACGCCGCGCTTGAGACCGCGCATCGCGGCGAGCGCCTCGCCTGCCTCCCGCAGCAGCTCGATTGCCTGAATGGCGTAACGGAGCAGCTCCGCGCCCGCCGGAGTGAGCTGCACCTTGCGGCCGATCTGCTCGAACAGGGGCAGGCCGATGTCGGCCGCGAGCAGCTTCACCTGCTGCGATACCGCCGGCTGAGTCAGATGCAGCTCGCGCGCGGCCCGTGTGAAAGACAACTGCCGCCCAACCATTGCGAACACGCGCAATTGTCGCAAGGTCACGTTCCGCACGGTTTCCTCCTGAATCTAATGATAAGTTATAGCTTATGCTAACCAGAAGAATATTCAACTGGCCCTAATGTGAACCATCAGCCACGATGCGACCCATTAGAGGCGCCAGCCCGTGCGGGGGATGACGAGCATGAAGAGGACTGACGAGCCCGCCGCAGCCAAGACCGGAGCCGAGCGGTACAAGGCCGGCGTCCTGAAGTACGTGGAGATGGGCTACTGGGACGCGGATTACCGGCCCAAGGACACCGATGTCCTTGCGCTTTTCCGCATTACGCCGCAGGAGGGCGTGGACGCGGAAGAGGCCGCCGCCGCGGTGGCCGGCGAATCATCGACCGCGACATGGACCGTGGTGTGGACCGACCGCCTGACCGCATGCGATCTGTACCGCGCCAAGGCCTACCGCGTAGACCCGGTGCCCAACACCGGCCCCGGCACGAAGACCGAGCAGCAATACTTCGCCTACATCGCCTACGACCTCGATCTGTTCGAGCCCGGATCGATTGCCAACCTCACCGCCTCGATCATCGGCAATGTGTTCGGCTTCAAGGCGATCAAGGCGCTGCGGCTGGAAGACATGCGCATCCCGGTCGCGTACCTGAAGACCTTCCAGGGCCCGGCCACCGGCATCGTCGTCGAGCGCGAGCGCCTGGACAAGTTCGGCCGACCGCTGCTGGGCGCGACCACCAAACCGAAGCTTGGCCTGTCGGGCCGCAATTACGGGCGCGTGGTGTACGAGGCGCTCAAGGGTGGCCTGGACTTCGTCAAGGACGACGAAAACATCAATTCGCAGCCCTTCATGCACTGGCGCGACCGCTTCCTGTACTGCATGGAAGCGGTCAACAAAGCCTCCGCCGCCACCGGCGAGGTCAAGGGCCACTACTTGAACGTGACGGCCGGCACGATGGAGGAGATGTACGAGCGCGCGGAGTTCGCCAAGTCGCTTGGCTCGGTCATCATCATGATCGACCTGGTGATCGGCTACACGGCGATCCAGTCGATGGCCAAGTGGGCGCGCAAGAACGACATGATCCTGCACCTGCATCGCGCCGGAAACTCGACCTACTCGCGCCAGAAGAATCACGGCATGAACTTCCGCGTCATTTGCAAGTGGATGCGCATGGCGGGCGTGGACCACATCCACGCCGGCACCGTGGTCGGCAAGCTCGAAGGCGATCCGCTCATGATCAAGGGCTTTTACGACACGCTGCGCGAGACGCACACCCCGCAAAGTCTTGAGCACGGCTTGTTCTTCGAACAGGACTGGGCGTCGCTGAACAAGGTGATGCCGGTGGCTTCCGGCGGCATCCACGCCGGTCAGATGCACCAGCTAATCCATTACCTCGGCGAAGACGTGGTGCTGCAGTTTGGTGGCGGCACGATCGGTCACCCCATGGGTATCCAGGCCGGCGCGGTCGCGAACCGTGTGGCGCTGGAGGCGATGATCCTGGCGCGCAACGAGGGTCGCGATTATCTCAAGGAAGGCCCGCAGATTCTGCAGGATGCCGCCAAGTGGTGCAGCCCGCTGAAGGCGGCGCTCGATACCTGGGGGGAAGTGACGTTCAACTACGAATCGACCGACACCGCCGATTTCGTTCCGACCGCCACTGCCAGCGCTTAGGCGCTTTGAGGAGACACAGTCATGATGACCAATCACGGCAATCGGATCACGCAGGGGCAGTTTTCATTCCTGCCGGATCTGACGGACGCGCAGATCACCAGGCAGCTCGAATACGCGTTGAAGAACGGCTGGGCGGTGGCCATCGAATACACCGACGACCCGCACCCGCGCAACACCTACTGGGAGATGTTCGGCATGCCGATGTTCGACGTGCACGACGCCGCCGGAATCCTGGAGGAGATTCGCGGCTGTCGCCAGACGTTTCCCAACCATTACATCAAGGTGAACGCGTTTGATTCGACCCGCGGCCGGGAATCGCTGCGCCTGTCCTTCATCGTCGGCCGACCGAAGGAGGAGCCGGGCTTCAGTCTGGTCCGAGAGGAGGGGGTGGGGCGGCGAGTTCACTACACGGTACGCGCTTACGTCACAGATCGCCCCGAGGGCGAGCGCTACTGACAGCAGAACGAGCATGAATGCATTGTCGGAACCTACGCCGAACACCGAAGCGCAAGCGGCAGACGTCGACCTCGATGTCGTATTCCGCGACTCGGGAGTCGGTGAAGTGCTCGAGGGACTCGATCGCGAGCTGATCGGGCTCGCTCCCGTGAAGAGCCGCATTCGTGACATCTCGGCGCTGCTCCTCGTCGACAAGCTGCGGCATCAAGTCGGCTTGAGCAGCGACACGCCTACGCTGCATATGTGCTTTACCGGTAATCCGGGCACCGGCAAGACCACCGTCGCACTGCGTATGGCGGAGATCCTCCGGCATCTGGGGTATGTGCGCAAAGGGCACCTGGTCGCGGTGACGCGTGATGACTTGGTGGGCCAGTACATCGGCCATACGGCGCCGAAGACGCGCGAGGTCCTCAAACGTGCCATGGGCGGCGTGCTGTTCATCGACGAGGCCTACTACCTCCACCGGCCAGAGAACGAGCGGGATTACGGGCAGGAGGCGATCGAGATTCTCTTGCAGGTCATGGAGAACCAGCGTGACGACCTGGTCGTGATCCTCGCCGGCTACAAGGACCGCATGGAGCAGTTCTTCCGGAGCAACCCCGGTCTGTCGTCGCGCATCGCGCATCACATCGATTTTCCCGATTACTCGCCTCCGGAGCTGTTCGCCATCGCGCGGCTCATGCTCGAGCGCATGCAGTATCAGTTGAGTCCGGACGCCGAGGTGGCAATTCGCGAGTACATCGAGCGACGGCGCATGCAGGCGCACTTCGCCAACGCACGCTCGATCCGCAACGCGCTCGACCGCGCGCGACTGCGGCAGGCGAGCCGATTGTTCGCCCGGCGCGGCGCGACTCTATCCAGGAACGATCTCAGCACGATCGAATCTGCCGACATCCGCGCCAGCCGCGTTTTCTCCGACGCAACCGGTCGGAGCGCGCCATCGGGGTGACGAAATGACGCCCACCACCAAGACGCTCACGCGCTTTCTGATCGAGGAGCAGCGCCGCTACAACGATGCGACCGGCAATTTCACGGCACTGCTCAATGACATCCGACTCGCTTGCAAGCGCATCGCGAACCTCATTGGCAAGGGCGACCTCACGGGCGCACTCGGCAGCGCCGGCTCGCAGAATGTGCAAGGCGAAACGCAGATGAAGCTCGACGTGATGGCGAATGAGGTCTTCATTCGCACCAACGAATGGGGCGGACAGCTCGCCGGGATGCTGTCGGAGGAAATGGAGATGCCATACGAGATTCCTGCGGAGTACCCGCGCGGCAAGTATCTGCTGCTGTTCGACCCACTCGACGGCTCATCGAGTGTCGATGTGAACGCGGCGGTCGGCAGCATCTTCTCAGTGCTGCGCTGTCCCGAAGGCGTGAACGAGCCGTCCGCTGGCGACTTCCTCCAGCCGGGCGCTGCTCAGGTGTGCGCGGGCTACGCAATCTACGGTCCGTCCACGATGCTCGTCCTCACGACCGGTCGCGGCGTGAACGGCTTCACGCTCGATCGTGAGATCGGCGAATTCATGCTTACGCACCCGGACCTGCGCATCCCCGAGGACACGGCCGAATTCGCCATCAACTTGTCCAACTCGCGCTACTGGGAGCCCGCGGTCAAGCGCTACATCAACGAATGCCTGGCGGGAAAGAGCGGGCCGCGCGGACGCGACTTCAACATGCGCTGGATCGCCTGCCTGGTGGCGGAGGCGCATCGCATTATCATGCGCGGCGGCGTGTTCATGTATCCACGCGATCGCAAGGATCTCGAGAAGCCGGGGCGCCTGCGCCTTCTCTACGAAGCAAACCCGATCGGCTTTCTCGTCGAGCAGGCCGGCGGCCGCGCGAGCACGGGCTATGAGCCGATCCTGAACGTCACCCCCGAGAGCCTGCATCAGCGCATCGGCTTCGTGTTCGGCGCACGCGCCGAGGTCGAGAGAATCGAGCGTTACCACCGCGACTACAACGAGTTCGAGTACGACGCGCCTCTGTTCGGTACGCGCGGCCTGTTCACGAATCACGCCTAGAGGATCAGCGAAGCAACGCCACCATGTCCGCGAGGCATCCCATCATCGGTGTCACCGGCTCCTCAGGCGCTGGCACCACCTCGGTCATGCGGACTTTCGAGCAGATCTTCCGACGTGAACAGGTCAACGCCGCGTTCGTCGAGGGCGACAGCTTTCACCGCTACGACCGCGCTGCGATGAAACAGAAATTGGCCGACGCGTTGGAGCGCGGTGACAATCGGTTCAGCCACTTCGGCGCCGAAGCAAACCTGTTCGAGGAGCTCGAGGCTCTTTTCCAAAGCTATGGGGAGAGCGGCCGCGGGCGGCGGCGCAAGTACCTGCATGACGAGGAAGAGGCGAGGCGCCACGGCCAGGAGCCGGGGACGTTTACAGAGTGGGAGGATCTGTCCGGTGAATCTGACCTGTTGTTCTACGAGGGCCTGCACGGCGCCGTTGTCACCGAGACTGTCGATATCGCGCGTCACGTCGATCTCCTGATCGGCGTCGTGCCCGTGATCAATCTCGAGTGGATCCAGAAGCTGCATCGTGACAAGGCAACACGCGGCTACTCTACCGAGGCGGTGACCGACACGATATTGCGACGCATGCAGGACTACTTGCACTACATCTGCCCGCAGTTCTCGCGCACCCACATCAATTTCCAGCGTGTTCCGGTGGTCGACACGTCGAACCCGTTCATAGCGCGTTTCATTCCGACGCCGGACGAGTCGTTCCTGGTCATCCGCTTCGCCAATCCGCGCGGCATCGACCTCCCCTATCTGCTCTCGATGCTACACGGCGCATTCATGTCGCGGCCGAACACCATCGTATGCCCGGGAGGAAAGATGGACCTGGCCATGCAGCTCATCTTCACGCCGATGATCTGGCGCCTCATGGAGTGCAGAAAGGAAGCTGTGGCGCGCGCGCCGGCGAGGTAGGTGTATGGCGAGGCTGATTGAATTCATGCGGGCAGCCGCATTCGACCTCGACGGCACGCTCGTCGACACTGCGCCCGATCTCGGCGCAGCGGCGAACAGGATGCTCGAGACGCTCGGCTACAAGTCGTTGCCAGAGCACCGCTTCCGGGAGCTGATCGGAGACGGCGTCGATCAATTCATAGGGAGGGCGTTGACTGAAAGTCTCGGCGAGCCGCCGCCGCGCGCCGTGCTGCACGCCGCGGCAGCGCTGTTTGGGCGCCTGTATGGCGAGCATTTGTTCGAGCATAGTCGCGTGTATCCCGGAGTACCGGAAGCGCTGCGTGCGCTGGACCATGCGGGAATCGCATTGTGCTGTGTGACCAACAAGCACAGTGTGTTCGCCATGCCGTTGCTCAAGGCCGCTCATCTTCGTGATTTCTTTGCGTTCACGCTGTGCGCCGATAGCGCCGCGGACAGAAAACCGAAACCGGATTTGTTGCTCGCCGCGTGCGCCCAGCTTGCCGTAGTACCCGCGGAATTGCTTTACGTCGGCGACTCCCATAGCGACGTCGTCGCAGCCGATGCGGCCGGTTGCCGCGTGATCGTAGTCGACTACGGCTACGACAATGGGCTGCCGCTCGATGAGGCGAGACCGGACGCGATCATTGGAAACTTGACGGAGATCGTCACGATGCAGGTGCAGCCGCAAGCAGACGCTCGGATACTGAGGGGACTACGATGAGTGCCGAATTGGGAACGCAAGTGCCGCAGCGGGCGAATGCGCGGGACAGCGATGTCGTGAACGCGCTGCGCGCGCTCGCGATGGACGCGGTCCAGCAGGCCAACTCCGGTCATCCGGGCATGCCGATGGGCATGGCCGAAATCGCAGAAGTGCTCTGGCGGCATCATCTTCGGCACAATCCCGCGAACCCGAGATGGGTAGACCGCGATCGCTTCGTGCTCTCCAACGGTCACGGCTCGCTGCTGCAGTACGCGCTACTGCATCTCAGCGGCTACGACCTGCCGATGGACGAGATCCGGCGCTTCCGCCAACTGCACTCGAAGACGCCGGGGCATCCCGAGTACGGAGTCACGCCCGGCGTCGAGACGACCACGGGGCCGCTCGGGCAGGGCATTGCGAATGCGGTCGGCATGGCGATCGCGGAAAAGCTGCTGGCGGCGGAGTTCAATCGCCCGGGCTTCGAGATCGTCGCGCACCACACCCACGTGTTCCTCGGCGATGGCTGCATGATGGAGGGAATCTCGCACGAGGCCTGTTCGCTCGCGGGCACGCTAGGCCTCGGCAGGCTCATCGCGTTTTACGACGACAATGGCATCTCGATCGATGGGCACGTCGAGGGTTGGTTCACGGACGACACGCCGAAGCGATTCGAGGGCTACGGCTGGCACGTCGTAGCGAGGGTTGACGGGCACGATAGTGCGGCCGTAGACCGCGCGATCGGCGCCGCCAAGGCGGTAACCGACAGACCTTCGCTCATCTGTTGCAAGACCGTCATTGCGAAAGGTTCACCGAACAAGGCCGGCACTCACGAGGCGCATGGCGCCGCGCTGGGCGAGAAAGAGGTCGCGGCGACACGGGCAGAGATCGGCTGGAATTATGCGGCGTTCGACATTCCGCCGCACGTGTACGAGGCGTGGGACGCGCGCGCGCAAGGTGCGGCTTACGAGAGCAATTGGATGCGCAGTTTTGCTGAGTACGCGCGCAACTATCCCGCGGAGGCGCGCGAGTTCGAGCGACGCATGAAGGGCGAGCTCCCCGCGGGGTTTGCGCAGTGCGTGCGTGAACTGATGGCGGCGGCGAAGAAGAAAGCACAGACGGTCGCAACGCGTAAAGCCTCGCAAGATGCGATCGAAGGGATCGCGCCGATCCTGCCGGAACTGATCGGCGGCTCAGCCGATCTCGCGGGTTCGAACCTTACCCTCTGGTCCGGCTCGAGGGCGATCACGGCGCGATCGGGAGGCAACTACCTTTACTACGGAGTGCGTGAGTTCGGCATGGCCGCGATCATGAACGGCATCGCGCTGCATGGCGGCTTCGTCCCGTACGGAGGCACATTCCTGACATTCTCCGACTACTGCCGCAGCGCGCTGCGCATGGCGGCGCTCATGCGGATCGGGACGATCTTCGTCTTCACACACGATTCGATCGGACTGGGTGAGGACGGTCCCACGCATCAACCGATCGAGCACCTGGCCGCGCTGCGGCTGATGCCCAACATGGACGTCTGGCGCCCGTGCGACACGAAAGAGTCCGTCGTGGCTTGGGCCGCTGCGATCGAGCGCAGAGACGGTCCCACGAGTCTGGTGTTCAGCAGGCAAAGCCTGCCGTTTCAGCTGCGACCGTCCGAGGAAGTCGAGAATATCCGTCGCGGCGCCTACGTGCTCGTGGAGCCGGACAGCGAGCCGCACGCAGTGATCATCGCGACCGGCTCTGAGGTCCCGCTCGCCGTTCAGGCGTACAAACTGCTCGCGCAGGCGGGAATCGCTGTGCGTGTCGTATCGATGCCTTCGACCACGGTGTTCGACCGGCAAGAGCAGGCGTATCAAGAGCGGGTGCTCCCGCAGGAACTGCCCTGCATCGCCGTCGAGGCGGGTGTATCCGATTTCTGGCGCAAGTACGTCGGCCGCTCGGGCGCGGTGGTCGGCATTGATCGCTACGGAGAATCGGCACCCGCGGGCGATCTCTTCCGCTTCTTCGGATTTACGCCCGAGCGCGTTGCCGAGGCCGTGATATCGGCCCTCGCGCGCGGCGCTTTACGGAGCAAGGTCTCTTAGGAACGAAACGGAGGCAATCATGGTCTGCCAGGCCTCGCTCCACTCCGGATTCACGAGCGTGATAATGGACGGGTCGCTCCGCGAAGACATGAAGACGCCGTCCTCGTACGAGTACAATGTCGCAGTCACGGCAAAAGTGATCGACATGGCGCATGCCGAACTTCGAGACGAGCAAGACATTCGAGGACAATATCGGCACGCTCTATGCGTACCTGAAAGGACGCTCCGACGGCGCGATTCAGCCCGGCCGTCTCGAGCAGTTGAAATAAACTGTCATTGATGTCTACCAGTGGGGAATTCCGATAGCCAAAATCATCCGTGTACTCTATGAAGATCCCGTGAACGGATATCCCAAGACCTATGCGCGTGATGACATTCCAAAGATCGAGCGATATCCGGGCGGGCAGACCACTCCGACACCCAAGTCAATCGATTTCAGGCCCGGTGAGCTGCTGCGGAGCGTTTCTGGCGAGCTCGGGCTGCGCAAGTTTCTCGAGTCGCAGCGTCACATGTTTGTGGTCACGTCTGACAAGGACCGTCCCAAGAGCGTGTTCGAGAAGGAACTGGCAGACGCTGACATCGTCATCTCGCAACCGTTTTTGCCCGCCTACCTGACGGCCGAGCGGATCGGCAAGGCGCCCAGGCTGAAGCTCGCGGTCGCGGCCGGTATCGGCTCGGATCACGTCGACCTGCAGGCGGCCATGGACCGGGGCATTACCGTCGCCGAGGTGACGTATTGCAAGCCTGGCGCCTACATCGTGAACACGGTTCGCGGCAAAATCTGTGATCGCGATGCAGTCGTTCGTGCGCTCAAGAGTGGACAGCTCGCCGGCTACGCCGGTGACGTCTGGTTTCCGATGCCCGCGCCGCGCGATCATCGCGTACCTTTGGTTCCTCGCTCTCCGCGCAGGCACGATACGCGGCAGGCATGCGCGAGATCCTCGAATGCTGGTTTGCGGGTCGGCCGATCCGCAATGAATACCTCATCGTGGACGCCGGGCAGCTCGCTGGAGCCGGCGCACACTCCTGCAGCGCCCGCGATGCGCCGCGCAGTTCCAAGGAGGCTGCGCGATTCAAGGCAGCGCCAGGCAGGGGTGACACTACGCGCAAGTAGACCGAGCATAAAGAGCTTGCTGGGCCGCCGCCCCAACCAGTGCCGGCACCGCCAAAAGTCATGCGCGAATCCCGAAGTCTGAATACCTTGGGATTTGCGCTGCCTGTCTCATGCCAGGTTGACTTGCGCGCCCTGCAGGAGCACGGCGGCAACGTGTCTGCCGCGGCGCGCGCGCTCGGCAACAGGCGCAGCACGATTTACCACGACTGCCGGCGATGAATTTCCTCGACGCCAGTGCGCGCTACACGAAAGTGGCCGTAACGCTGCACTGGCTGATCGCGGCGCTTGTCGTCGCGCAGTTGATCCTGGGCTGGTGGATGATCGACATCCCGAAGCTACCGGTCGGTGTGCGCGCCCCCTGGTTCAACCTGCACAAGTCGATCGGCATGACGATCGCGCTGCTCGTTCTGATGCGCATCGCGTGGCGCCTCCGGCATCCGGCGCCGCCGCTGCCGGCGAGCGTTCCCGCCTGGCAACGGCGCGCCGCCGCCGCCAATCACGCGTTGCTTTATGCGTGCCTGCTTGGCATGCCGCTGGTCGGGTTTCTCGGGTCGACGTTTTCCGGATATCCGATCAAGTATTTCGGCATCACGCTGCCCCAGTGGGGATTCAAGTTCGATCCGTTGAAGGATTTCTTCAGCGCAGTCCATCTGGGTTTCGCGTGGGTCTTTATGACGTTGATCGCGCTGCATACGGGCGCGGCTTTGAAACATTTACTGATCGATCGCGATGGGGTGTTCTGGCGCATGTGGCCGCGCGCATCGAGAGAGTCAGTGAGCCCTCGAATCCGGACAAGCGAGCTTTGAACGTGTGAAACGACTGTTGCCGATATCGACACGCCGGTCTCGACGACGACCACGCTTGCGGGGCCGACGACGAACGAGACATTGCCGGTGCGCGCCTCGTTTTCGACCGTCAACTCGCCGGCTGCACCGAAGAGCTCGTAGACTCGATCCGCAACTTCAACCGGAGTCAGTCGGCCCGCATGAGCGCCTGGCGCAACATATAGGACGACGATGAAGCACAGCAGACGCCATCGTGTGGCACGTATCGTGCACGTTCTGGGCGCGGCGGCGCTGCTCGCTGTTGCGGCGTCCCTCACAGCCGCGCATCAGCCGCTGAAAAGACTGCTGATGCTGGAATTTGAATTGATCGACGAACAAGAGGACGTCGTGCCGTTTCCCGAAAAAGAGGCGCGCCTGGCAATGGTGTCGCAGCGGCTGCGCGAGGCGCTGATTAAGGAAGAGCTCTACAACGTGATCGACAGCGCGCCGGTTGCGCAGTTGATCCGCACCGAAGCGGAGCACCAAAGCCTGCTCGGATGCAACGGCTGCGAACTGGACATCGCGCGCAAAGCCGGCGCCGACCGCATATTGCTGGCGTGGGTGCAGAAGGTCAGCAACCTGATTCTCAACATCAACATCGAAGTTCGTGACGCGAAAACGGGCAAGGCCGTGCTGGCGAAATCGGTCGATCTGCGCGGCAATACCGACCAGTCATGGCAACGCGGCATCGACTTCATGGTCCGCGACATAGTGGAGAAAAAGCAGGGCAATCGCTAAGAAAATGGGATCAGACCCAGCTTCTTACAGGGCCGCAGGCGCGGCACCCCATTTTCTTACCGCGGCGCTGGCTCGGCGGACCCCCCCTCCCGCCGCGCGGCCTATTCGCGCTCGTATCACCGCTTCCGCGACCGCATGCTCCGCCGCAGCGTGCGCTTCAATCCTGATCCAGCCCTTTGGATTTCCAATCCCTAGCCCGGATTTCTCACGGATGAGGAGTGCATCGGGCCGGTGAATGAGTAAAA
>JBBDLI010000019.1:0-15821 GCA_040878925.1 Steroidobacteraceae bacterium
CACTCCTCAAGGCTGAATGCCTATCGTGTTGCATTGACCGCGTGAATGTACCCGTCCCCTTTTACCCCTTTTACTTCTCCAGCTCCCTCATCACGGCCTGGCACAGTTCTTTTGTCCCTTCGCCGGTAGCGCCGGATATCTGAATTGCCGGTCCCTTGAACCGCAACCTGCGGACGATCTCGGCGCAGCGCTTTTCGCGTTCCTTGCCGCTCAGCAAGTCGATCTTGTTGAGCACGAGCCAGCGTTTTTTCTTTGCGAGTTCCGGGCTGAACTTTTTCAGTTCCGCGACGATCGCGCGGGCGCCGGCAACCGGATCGGCCTCGGGATCGACGGGCGCGATGTCGACGAGGTGCAGGAGCAGTCGCGTGCGTTGCAAATGCTTGAGGAACCGGATCCCCAATCCAGCGCCTTCCGCCGCGCCCTCGATGAGTCCCGGAATGTCCGCCATTACGAAGCTCTTGAATGGACCCACCGACACCACTCCGAGCTGCGGGTGTAGCGTCGTGAACGGGTAGTCCGCAACCTTCGGCCGCGCGGCCGAGACGGCGCGGATCAACGTCGATTTGCCGGCATTCGGCAGACCCAGCAATCCGACGTCGGCGAGCAGGCGCAACTCGACGCGGAGCGCCCGTGTCTCGCCGGGCAGACCCGGCCCGCTCTGGCGCGGCGTCCGATTGACGGAAGTCTTGAAGCGTTGATTGCCCCAGCCGCCTTTGCCGCCTTTCGCGACGAGAAGCGTCTGGTCCGCCCGCGCAAGGTCGCCGAGCGTTTCGCCGGTGTCGTCGTCGATCACGACGGTCCCGACCGGCATCGGTACATAGAGGTCTTCGCCGCTTCGACCGGTGCAGTCCTGGCCGCCACCCGGCTGACCGTTCTGCGCGCGGAACGTGCGACGAATGCGGTAGTCGACGAGCGTGTTGATGCCTTCCTGGGCGCGGAGCCACACGCTGCCGCCGCCGCCGCCGTCACCGCCGTCAGGGCCGCCGAACGGCACGAATTTCTCGCGGCGGAACCCGACCGCGCCGCGCCCGCCGTGCCCGGCGGCGACCTTGACGATTGCTTCATCGACGAACTTCATATTGGCCCGCCGCCGAAACGAAAAACCCCGGCCGGGCCGGGGTCTTGCGTCGATTCTCGCGGCCCTTGCTTACTCCGGCAGGACGCTGACGAAAGTGCGGTTGTCTGCGCCTTTCTTGCGAAACTCCACGCGGCCGGTCACCTTCGCGAACAGCGTGTGATCGGTGCCGACGCCGACATTATCGCCGGCCCGAAACGGCGTGCCGCGCTGCCGCACCAGGATGTTGCCCGCGAGCACCCGCTCGCCGCCGAACTTCTTGACGCCAAGGCGTTTCGATTGGGACTCGCGCCCGTTCTTGGTGCTGCCGCCGGCTTTTTTGTGTGCCATGACTCGTTCCTTTCCGCTGCTTTCAGGCGGCCGTGATGCCAGTCACCTTCAATTCGGTGTACTGCTGGCGATGGCCCTTCTGGCGCAGGTAATGCTTGCGGCGCCTGAATTTCGTGATGCCGACCTTGTCGGCTTTGCCGTGTGCCTGGACGGTTGCGGTGACCCGGGCGCCCGTGACGTATGGCGCGCCGATGGCGACATCCGCGCCCTCGCCGATCAGCAGGACCTGGTTGAACTCCACGGTGGCGCCCGTGTCGGCATCGAGTTTCTCGACCCGCACGACAGTGCCCTCGCTCACCCGGTACTGCTTGCCCCCGGTGGCAATGACGGCGTACATGATTGACTGGACTCCAAAAAGAGCCGGCAATTGTAGTGAGGGGACCCCCGGGGGTCAAACCGCCCCGCATTTCCCACCAGGGCAATTGCCGCTAGGATGCGCCTGCCCCGCCGGGCTGCCAGGAAGCCATGCAACTCAAGGACATACGGGCACTCGTCGCCGTCGAACTGGCAGCAGTCGATGCTGAAATTCGCCGCCAGCTCGACAGCGATGTACTGCTCGTCAACCAGGTGGGCGACTACATCGTCGGGAGCGGCGGAAAGCGGCTTCGGCCGCTCCTAGTCGTGCTCGCAGCCAGGGCCGCGGGTGTGCGGGATTCGGCCCACATTTCCGTCGCGGCGCTGATCGAGTTCATCCACACGGCGACACTTTTGCATGATGACGTCGTGGACGACTCGGCCCGGCGCCGCGGGCGCGAGACCGCGAACCATGCCTTCGGCAACCCGGCTTCCGTTCTCGTCGGCGATTTCCTCTATTCGCGCGCCTTTCAGATGATGGCGGCGCTCGACTCGCCCGCGCTGATCCGCGTGATGGCCGACGCCACCAACACGATCGCGGCCGGCGAAGTGCTGCAGCTGATGAATTCCGGCGACCCGGACACGACCGAGATCCGCTATCTCGAGGTCATCTACCGGAAGACCGCCCGCCTCTTCGAAGCGGGGGCGCAGATTGCCGCGATCGTTGCCCGCGCGCCGGCCGAAATCGAAAGCGCGCTCGCGCGCTACGGCAAGCATCTCGGCATCGCGTTCCAGCTCATCGACGACGCACTCGATTATCGCGGCGATGCGGAGGCGCTCGGCAAGGACGTCGGCGACGACCTCGCGGAAGGCAAGCCGACGCTGCCCTTGATCCATGCGCTGCAGCACAGCGACGCCGACGCCGCGTCGATGATCCGGAATGCCATCGAGCAAGGAGGCACGGAGAAACAGGGCCCGATCCGGGCCGTCGTTGAAAGCACGGGGGGCCTTGATTACACTGCCCGACTCGCAGAAGACGAGGCAGAGCGAGCGCTCGAAGCGCTGGCCGGAGTTTCCGCTTCGGCCTATCGCGACGCGCTCGAGGCGCTCGCCCGATTCGCGGTCAGTCGCACCAGTTGACCGGTTCGTTGTCCCGCAATTCGGGGTGTAGCTCAGCCTGGTAGAGCACTACGTTCGGGACGTAGGAGTCGCAGGTTCAAATCCTGTCACCCCGACCACTTGTTCCTGCGCCCCACGACAGCGCTGGGCGTACAAGGCGGCGCTCATCGCCTTGCCCTCGGTTTCTGAGTTTTTACTTTGTACTTGGCGAGCAGGAGGTCCACTGCCTCGCGAAGGTAGGCGGCCAAAGGTACCCGAGTACGGTCGCTCAATGCCCGTAAAGCTTTGTGTTGCGGTCGATCAAAATAGACCCCTGTAAACACCCGCTTTTCCAGATCCTTGTTCTGTGGCATTCACGTCACCATACGTGTAGCATTGTGTTATAATGATGCACCAAATAAAGCATAGTCACAAGTCGAAAGCTGTGGCCGCCCTCTGAAGGCCCCACGGTGAAGATTCCGGCCGCCATCCTGCTCACGCTCCTGGCGCTGCTTGCATCACAGGTTGCGCCATCACGCACGGACCTTGTTGCGGAGATCAATGGGATACGCGCGCAGGGCTGTGCCGGTCATTCGAGCGTGCAGACGACGCTGCGCCTCCAGCCGCAGCTTGATCGCGTCGCGCAGGCGCTGGCGTCAGGGCGGAGCCTGCGGGACGCGATGAAGGATGCGGATTACCGTGCCGTGCAGTCGGCGACGCTGGAGGTGTCCGGCAGCGACGAGGCGATCGTGCGCGCGCTCGCCGAGCGAGGGTGCAGAGACATCGTCGATCCCGTCTATCGCGACGTCGGTGTCGCGCAACGCGCCGGCAACGCGTGGATCGTCCTGGCCGCGCCATTTGTGCCGCCTACGGCGAGCGAGGCGGAGACGGTCAGCCGCAAAGTGCTCGAGCTCGTGAATGAGGCCCGGGCGCACTCGCGACGATGCGGCTGGAGGCGCTTTGACGCGGCCAAACCCCTGGTGCCGTCCGATACGCTGCAACGTGCCGCACTGGCTCACGCGCACCACATCGCCGGGCGAAGCATCCTGAGTCACGCCGGTAACGACGGCAGCACGCCTGCCGAGCGCGCTGCCCGCGCCGGATACCGCTGGCGCGTGGTCGGCGAGAACATTGCGGCGGGTCAATCGACGCCCGAGCTGGTCGTCGCTGAATGGGTGCGGAGCCCGCGCCATTGCAGCAACCTCATGGACGCGGATTTCTCAGAAATGGGCGTCGCCTACGCAGTCGAGCGGAGAAGCGCCAAGGGAATCTACTGGGTACAGATGTTTGGGGCGCCGCGCGGTCAATCAGATCGTTGAGGCATTTCCGCGGAAACGTTTTTCCGGCGTTTTGCCTGTTCCATTAGCCAGCCCACCGTGAGGTCATAGTCGGGCGCTTCGCCGGTCCAACGGGTGATTGCCGTCGTCGGCGCGACTGCAATCTCGTTGGATTCATTCTCCACAACGAGCTCAGTCCAGTTCGTGGGCGATGGCGCCGGGCTGTCGAAGGACTTGCCATCGGGTCGCACGAATCGGAACGCACCGTCATCGAGCGTGTGAATGACCACCTTCCCCTCATGCACGAGCCGGTGATGGAAGCGGCAGAGCGTAACGAGATTCGCGAGCTTGGTTTCGCCTCCATGCGCCCAGTGCCTCACGTGGTGGCCGTCGACGTAGCGCTGGAACGGGCAGCCGGGAAACCGGCAACCCTTGTCTCGAGCATTCAGTGCTCTCCGGATCGCCGGTGGAATGGTCCGGGACTTTCTCCCGACATTGAGCGGCTCTCCTTTCGCGTTCTCGATGATTGCAACCAGGCTGGCGTCGCAGGAGAGCCGCCTGGCCGATTCCACAGCGATTGACGGGCCATGTTCAAGCTCGCAGCGGCCGGCGCAACTTTGCTTCAATGTCTCAGCATCCACATGCACGACGATTTGATGGCGTTCACCGCCCGAGAGATCCTGGAGACCCGAAGCTAGGAAGCTTTCGGCGATGGAGGCGAGCGCCTCGACCCGGCGTTTGCGGGACCGGTGCAAGTCGTCGCCGGACGATTCCGCGGAAACGTTTTTAGGTATGGGCAGCGAGTCTTCGGCCATCTCGAGCGCCTTCTTGAAGAGGGCACCGACCTCCGCCGGAAGCCGGCCACGGATCACGAGCGATCCATCCGGCTCGGTGAAGAGCCACAGGCACTGATCCCGTTGCTGGATCGCTTCCCGCGAGAGCTCCTGCGCATCCAGTGCCCGACGGTACGAGCGCGCCACGTGCTCTACATGGCTCGCCGTGCCGCAGAGCGCAATGTTGAGGAGATACGCCTCATTCTTCTCATCGGCAACTCGGGTCAAGGCTCGTGCTTTGGCGTAACTGATCCGTCCTTCCGCCATGGCCGAAGCAGTGCTGGGCAGCTGCTCCAGGGCGTGCGCGACCCGCAGCTTCTCCCGCGCAGCTCCGAGCCCGATTCCGCATTTCCAGTTGAGCCAGTGCGCACAGGACTTCACTCCCCATTCGGCCCAGCCCTTTCGACGATCGAGCTCTCCGATCAATGACAGGAATCGCGCATTGGCGGCATTCAGATGCCCTGCCAGCGAGGTGATCTGGACAATCAGATCCGGAGTCGAAACCGACGAAAACTCCCCTTCCATGGCAAGCTCCTGTAGGCTGTTTTTATATACAGTATTCTACCGGAAAACATTGTATTAGCAAGTACTTATAGGGGTTCGTCGCGCAATTTCTGACACGCCGACGAGCGCTTCTTGCCCTCGTGACAATCGCCGGCAAGACTCACTTGTTCCAGGAAGTTTCGGTGAGTGCGGCATGAATTCCGCGGTCGATGCGCTGATGCGCCACTACCAGGGCGCGGTGCCCGGAGCCGCGGTGCTCGTCGTTCGCGACGGTGTGGCCTTGGTCCGCCACTGCTACGGACTCGCCAATCTCGAGCATCGAGTCGTCACGACCCCGGCGACGAACTACCGGCTCGCATCGCTGACGAAGCAGTTCACCGCGACGGCGATCCTGCTGCTCGCGGAGGATGGCCGCCTTAAGCTCGACGATCACGTTCGCCAGTGGCTGCCGACCCTGCCGGAAGCCGCGGCATCCGTCACGATCCGCCACCTGCTGACGCAAACCTCCGGACTTATCGACTACGAGGACGTCATTCCGCAGGCGATGACCGCGCAGCTCCGCGATGTCGACGTACTCGGGTTCCTCGAGTCGCAGAACCGCACGTACTTTGCGCCGGGGACGGGCTATCGCTACAGCAATGGCGGCTATGCCCTCCTCGCGCTCATCGTGGAGCGCGCGTCGGGTCAAGGCTTCGCGTCGTTCCTTCGGGCACGCATTTTCGCTCCGCTCGGGATGCACAATACGGTCGCGCACGAGGAGGGTGTCTCGACCGTGGCCGATCGCGCCTTCGGTTACAGCAAGGCTGAAACCGGTTGGTCCCGGACGGACCAGGACCAGACCAGCGCGGTGCTCGGTGACGGCGGTATCTATTCGTCGATCGACGATCTCGCGAAATGGGACGCGGCGCTGTATGACGATCGTCTGTTGCGCCGAGAGTCGTTGCGCCTCGCGTTCGGGGCGGCGACTCGCACTGACGACCCGGGCGTCGACTACGGCTACGGCTGGCGAATTACCGGCGAAATGCTGTCGCATGCGGGCGAATCCATCGGTTTTCGCAATGTCATCGTCCGCTACCCCCAGCGGCGCATGTCGGTCATCATTCTCACCAACCGCAACGAGCCGGAGCCCTATCCCGCGGCGCTCGCCATCGCGGATTTGTCCCCGACAACCTGAACCGAACCCGCCATTCCGACGTCTCAGGGTGGCGTAGAGTCCGAGGTCGTCTTCGTTGAAGAGGTTTCCGGCCGGTGAATCATGACCGCCAATCCCGGCGCCGCCGCATCGTCCTGGGCGCCCTGCTCATCGCCCTGGCCGCGGCGTTCATTTACATCGGCTGGCTCGAGTACGTCATCACGAGCCAGTTCAAGGACCTGCAATGGAGTGTGCCGACGCAGGTCTACGCCAGGCCGCTCGAGCTCCGTGCCGAACTTCCGCTGTCGGCGGACGATTTCGAACAGGAACTCAAGCGGCGCGGCTATCGCGCGAGCCGGGCGACGCAATCGGGCACCTATCGCCGTCGCGGCTCGCGGTTCGAAATCGTGCTGCGTAAGGCGCGCTTTGCCGACGGGATCCGCGAGCCACTGTCAGTGCGCGTCGTCGCCAATCGGAATGCCATCGTCTCCTTGCAGGATGCGCAAGGCCGTGAGCTGCCGGAAGTCCTGCTCGAGCCGCTGCTGATCGGCAATCTGTTCCCGGTACGAGGCGAAGACCGGATCATCGTTCCGCCGGGCGACGTGCCCGTGCAGCTGCCCGCGGCGCTCAAGGCCATCGAGGACCGGAATTTCGACACGCACGGCGGGATCGATCTGATGGCGATCCTGCGCGCGGCCCGGGCCAATCTGCGCGCCGGGCGCGTCGAGCAAGGCGCCAGCACGCTGACGCAGCAGCTCGTCAAGAGCTATTTCCTCGACCAGAGCCGTTCGTTTCGGCGCAAGGCGCGGGAAGCCATCATGGCGATGCAGCTCGAGTCCCACTACACCAAGACGCAGCTGATGAATGCCTACATCAATGAGATCTACCTCGGCCAGGACGGCGAGCGGGCCATCCATGGCTTTGGATTGGCGAGCCGGTTCTATTTCGGCAAGCCGCTCGATGAGCTCGTGCTTTCCGAAGTCGCTTTACTGGTCGGCATCGTCCGCGGCCCGTCCTATTACAACCCGCGCGCGCAGCCCGAGCGCGCCATCGCGCGCCGGAACTTCGTGCTCGCAAGGCTGGCGGAATTGAAGGTCGTTACCGAGAAGGAGGCGGCCGCCGCCGCGAAGGCGCCGCTCGGCGTGGTGCCCCGCGTTGCCGGCAGCTATTACCCCGCGTATTTCGAGTACGTGCGGCGCCAGTTGCAGCGCGATTACCACAGGAAAGATTTGAACCAGGCCGGCTTGAAGGTCTTCACGAATCTCGATCCACGGGTCCAGGAGGCTGCCGAGCGCGCTGTCGGTGAGGAGCTTCCGCGCCTCGATGCGCGGCAGAAGTCGAGGAAGCGCCGGCTGGAAAACGCGCTCATCGTGACGATGCCGGAATCCGGGGATGTCGTTGCCATGGTCGGCGGGCGAAAGCCGCAAGTGGCCGGTTTCAACCGGGCGCTCGACGCGAAGCGTCCCATCGGCTCGCTCGTGAAGCCGGTCGTGTATCTGGCGGCGCTGGAGACGGGCCAATATCACGCCGCAAGCCCGCTCAACGACGGACCGGTCGAAGTGCGCCTTGCGGACGGCAAGAACTGGCGTCCGCAGAATTTCGATCGGGTGACTCTGGGTCCGCTGCCACTCGTTCGCGCGCTCGCCGATTCGCGCAATCTCGCGACCGTGCAGCTCGGCCTCGAAGTGGGGCTCGCGCCCGTTGCCAGGAAGTTCAGCGCGCTCGGCCTCGATCGCGAACCCGCGCAGGTGCCTTCACTGCTGCTCGGAGCAGTGGAGCTGACGCCGGTCGAAGTGGCGCAGATCTACAATGCGTTCGCCAATGGCGGCAAGCACCGCCCACTACGTGCCGTGCAGTCCGTCACTACGAGCGACGGCAGTCCGTTGCAGGCGCCACAGCCTGCATTGCGGGCGGCCGCCAATCCGATCGCGGTCTATCAACTGAATCGCATGCTCGCGGAAGTCATGATTCGCGGCACCGGCCGCGCAGGCGCCGCGCGGCTGCCCGCGGGCCTCGTCACGGCCGGCAAGTCAGGCACATCATCGGATCTTCGCGACAGCTGGTTCGCGGGGTTCTCCGGCAGCCACTTGGTCGTGGCGTGGGTCGGGCACGACGACAATTCACCGACCGGTCTCACGGGCTCTCAAGGTGCCCTGCCCCTGTGGTCGAACGTGATGAGCGAAATCGCACAGAAGTCCTGGCACGTGCCGATGCCGGCGTCACTCGAGGAGGCGCGGATCAGCTATGCGAGCGGTCTCGTCACGGACCCGGATTGCGTTCAGGACGTGATCCCGGTGGCCGTGCCGCGCGGCACGCTGCTCGAGCACACCGACGAATGCTACCCGCCGGATTTCGATACGCTGGCGGAGCGCGTGCGCAACTGGTGGGAGCGACTGATCGACTGACTGTTACTCAGTTCAAGTTCTATTTTGCCGCCGTTGCAGCCGTTGCCGATTTCACCTCGACCGCGATGACGCGTCCGCTGCCCGCCAGCGCTTCCCAGGAATGCTCGCCACCGTCGGCGAGCCACAGCACCTGGCCCTGGCTGAAGTCGTGGATGAGGGCCTTGCCGTCGGGCAGAGACAACTTGAGGCGGATCCAGTCGAGGCTCACGAGCAGCGTCGGGGGATGCGAATGCATCGGGCTCTTCCGGCCATGGGAAGTTCGCCCTTCGAATACGCGGACATGGGGATTCTCGAAGAGAAGATGATGTGCTTCCGGATCGGCTGACACCGAATCATTCTCCTTTCGTTGGGGCGCCGGCGGCGGCGGGCCCTCTTTCTGCGCGGACTTGATTTCAACGCCGATTGCGTGGAGCTCTCCTGCCAGTACTTCCCAGGAGTGCCGCGCATCCACCACCCAGCGGACCTCGCCGGGATTCAGGTTGAAGATGGTTGCTTTGCCATCCGGCGTCGTCATGTGAAAACGTGTCTTGCCCAGGCTGATGAGGACCATGGGCGGATGCGTGTGCATGGGGCTCTTGGCGCCCTTGGACGCCCGCGCATCGAACACACGAAAGTGTTCGTTGTCGAGGATGACGTTGTGGACGTCGGGATCCACACTCACCGCGTCGTCCACGGCCTGCGCGAAAACCTGGGCGGGTATTGCGAACGCAAGGACGAGCGCGAGCTGAATGCTGCGGAACATGCGGTGCCTCCCCTGTCGGTACGCCCGGCGGCGCCCGCACATGCTAAGTCGGCTCTACCGGACAGTCAATCGACCGGGCGGACCCGCTCAGTCGTGGTAACGGCTATCCGGATGATTCAGCGCGCGATCGACATCGAGGTAGGCCTCGGTTACCCGATCGAACGCCACTCTGCCGTCGCGGTAGTACGGATCCGGTCCGTCAACCAGTTTGCGAAGGTGGTGATAGCGTTCCGCAACGCGGTCGAAACTCACGCGAAGATCGTCGCGCGACCGCGTGCGGTCGACCGCGCGGTTGAAGTCGCGCGTTGCCTCGGCAAGCATCGCCGCGTCATTGGCAGTGTGGCCGGCGGTCCGGTCCGTGTACAGCTGATCGTAAAAACGGTGAGCGGAAGAATCGAGGCGGTCCGCCGCGGTGCCGAGGCTGCTGGTCGAGCTGCAGCCGGCGAGCAGCGCCGACAATAAAAGCAGAAATGTGCATGACCGATTCATATTCGCGTTCTCCGGTGTGCAGTGAATGCCACTGACATTTGGAGTACGTGGAGCGGGCGTCGGCTCGCGGGCGCTGTCGCCTTCTAGCGACGTGCGCCGGCGTCTGAGCCGATAATGAGCCTCGCGCCGCGCTCGAAAACAAGGTAAGACCACAGCCACTGCGTCACGACGATCACGCGATTGCGCAGGCTCACGAGGAAATAAATATGCGCGGCGCCCCAGAGCCACCACGCCAGCCATCCTGAAAGCCGCAATCGCTTGTAGGAAATGACCGCGGCCTTGCGCCCGATGGTTGCAAGCAGTCCCCGGTCGCGATACACAAAGGGCGGAAGTGGAGCACGCCCCGCGATCCTCCCGAGGATGGCGCGCGCGACGTAACTTCCCTGTTGTTTCGCGACCGGCGCGATGCCGGGCAGTTGCGCCCGGTCCGGATTCCTCGCGAGCGCCGTGTCGCCGATGACGTAAATGTTATCGTGCCCCGGCACACTCAGATCCGGCGCGACGAGCACGCGACCCGCGCGATCCGCTTCGATCCCAAGCCACTCCGCGGCGGGTGACGCGCGCACGCCCGCTGCCCAGACGATTGTCCCTGCCTCGATGAACTCGCGGCCCATCTGGACGCCGCGCGCATCGCAACGCGTGACGGCCTGGCCGAGCCGCACTTCCACGTCCAGCCGCTGCAATGCGGTTGCGGTGTAGCGGGACAGCTCTTCCGGAAAGTTCGGCAGCAGCCGCGGCCCCGCCTCGATCAGGAGCACGCGCGTCTGTCTCGGATCGATCTCGCGAAAATCCTTCGCGAGCGCCTTGCGAGTGAGCTCGGCAACGGCACCCGCGAGTTCGACGCCGGTTGGCCCGCCGCCGACGATGACGATGGTCAGCAGCCGGGCGCTCGTCGCCGGGTTCGAGGCCATCTCGGCCCGCTCGAAGGCGAGCAGCAAGCGCCGCCGGATGCCGGTCGCGTCGTCGAGCGTCTTGAGCCCCGGGGCATGTTCCGCCCATTCGTCGCGACCGAAGTAACCGTGGGTCGCGCCGGTCGCGAGCACGAGCCAGTCGTAAGCGAGCGGTCCATCGGCCAGCGTGACGACCTTGCGCCCGGGCTTGACCGCCGTGACTTCAGCCATCAGCACGCGCAGATTCCGCTGGCGTCGCAGCAGGTGGCGCACCGGCCAGGCGATGTCGGCCGGGGATAATCCGGCCGTCGCCACCTGGTACAGGAGCGGCTGAAACAGGTGGTGGTTCTGCCGGTCGATGAGCGTGATTTCGGCGTCCGCCCTTGCAAGCGCCTCGGCAGCCGCCAATCCGCCAAAGCCGGCGCCCACGATGACGATGCGTGGGCGCATTACCTAAGCCCTTGGTAATACAAGTATTTTACCTCTCGCATTCGTGACTCGGACCGCGAAACCGGGCTGTCTTGCCGCCGATCCGGGCGGGGCGTAGGCTGATTCGTCGGCTCCCGGGGGGGTGCCATGCTTCGCATCGTCCTGCTCAACCCAAAGGGCGGCTCGGGCAAGTCCATGATCGCGACCGGAATCGCCGCGATGTACGCGGCCCGAGGATACAGGCCGGTGCTGATGGATTTCGATCCGCAAGGCACCAGCTCCCGCTGGCTCGAAAAGCGCTCCTCTCACCAGCCTCCGATTCACGGCATCGCCGCGTATGCCCGGACACTCGGCGTGACCCGCAGCTTCCAGTTGCGCGTGCCCCTCGGGACTGACCGGGTCATCGTCGACACGCCGGCCGCGCTTCAGCCGCCGCACTTCAACGAGCACGTGCGGGACGCCGACGCCGTGCTGGTGCCGGTCATGCCGTCGGATGCCGACATTCACGCCTGCTCGCGCTGTATCGGCCACCTGCTGATTTCCGGCAAGATCAAGCGCCGCGAGAATCGCCTCGCCGTCATCGCGAACCGCGTCAAGCCGAATACGATCATTTTCCGCACGCTGATGCGTTTTCTCGACCAGATGCAGATTCCGGTCGTCACGACACTCAGGGACTCGCAGAACTATGTCTATGCCGGCGAACTGGGTCTTGGCCTGCACGACATGAATCCGGCGCGCGTGCATCCTGAACTCCAGCAATGGGACGCCCTGTGGGCCTGGCTCGAGTCGCGCCGGCCGCTCTCGCGGCCGGCAGTGGCGGTCGGAGCAGACTGAATCCTCGCCGACCTCGCCTCCATCGCCGATTTGCTGGCTTGTCCGGTTTGCCGCGCTGCACTCGCGATCGCGCCCGAGCGCATTCGCTGCACCGGCTGTGGCGCCCGCTTCGCCATGGAAAATGGTGTTCCATTGCTGGCCTTGCAGGGCGCCTCTGAAACCTGGGGCGCCCCACAAAAGACGGGGCAAAGCGGCGCATACCAGTCTGAGTTCCATGAGGTCGAGCGTGCCGCCGCCTACAATCTCCAGTTTCAGCAACGGATCCTGAAACTGGGGACCACGCGCCGCGAGTCGGCGATCATCCGGCGGCACTTCCGCCGGCTCGGCCGATCCAGGGTCGTGCTGGATCTTCCTTGCGGCGGTGGCCGCCTGACGCCGGCCTTCGCCGACTCAACCGATCTCGTGATCGAGGCCGACATCGCCATGGGCCAGATCCGTTACGGCCGGGCGAACTCGACCGTTTCCACGCCGCAGGTCTGGACGATGGCATCCGCATTCCACATTCCGCTTCGCGACGGCAGCGTGGACGGGACGGTTTGCGTGCGCCTGTCGCATCACTTGCCGACGGCCGCCGAGCAGGATCGCCTGTTCCGCGAATTGCTGCGCGTGTCGCGGCGCTTCGTGATCGTCACCTTCTTCGATCGTTTTTCCCTGAAGAACCTGACCCGCGACCTGCGGCATCCGTTCAGGCGAAAGCCGGCCAAGCCGACCATGACCACGGACCGGGTGGCGGAGCTCGCGCGCGCGAACGGCGCGCGGCTCGTCGATACGACTCCGCTGTCGCGCATTGGCTCCGGACACCGCTACGCGCTGATCGTCAAGGACAACAGTAGCGGCCGGGGCTGACTGAGTTTCTAATAACCGGATGATTGAAGCACATCGACCCCCAGTTTGCGGCGTCTTGCTGCTGCTCTATCTACTGACCGCCGCGACCGCTGCCGCGGAAGAGGCGCGCTTCGTCGGTCGCCCGGTCGTCGACGTGCTGCTCGAACTGCGCGACCCTGGGCTCGACTTCATTTACAGCTCGGAGCTCGTGCCGGGCTCCATGCGTGTCCTGGAAGAACCCCACTCCAGCAACCGGCTGCTGATTGCGCGCGAAATCCTGCGGTCGCACGGACTCGGTCTTTCGGTGGTGAGACCCGGTCTCTACGCCGTCACCTCGATGAGGCGGCAACCCCAGGAACGCATGGTTCACGGCCAGGTGCTGAACGCTGCCAGCGACCAACCCATCACGACTGCCCGGATCGTATTGCAGCCGCTCGGCGCCGTCGGATGGTCAGATGAGCGCGGTCGTTTCTCGATCGGGCCGGTGCCGGACGGGATCTACCTGCTTCACGCCGAAGCCGCCGGGTTCGAAGCGGCGGAATTGCCCGGACTGTCGGTTTCACACGCAGCAACGACCGCGACATTGCGCCTGACTCCGGCTCGCACCGAATTGGGCGAAGTCGTCGTGTCGACCAGCCGCTACGCGCTTGACCGCTCCGGAGCAATCGGATCCGTGCATATCTTTGGCGATGCGCTCGCGGCCCAACCGGTACTCGGCGAGGATGCAATCCGCGCGCTGGGGCGCCTGCCCGGACTCGCGCAGAACGGCATTTCCGCGCGATCGAGCATTCGCGGTGGCGAAGCGGGCGAACTGCTGACCTTGCTGGACGGCTTTCCGCTTCGCCAGGCATTTCATATTCCCGGTTACCAGAGCGTATTCGGCGTGCTGGATCCCGGCCTGATTGGCGAAGCCGAGATCTATACCGGCGGGTTCCCGGTTCGTTACGGCAATCGCATGGCCGGCGTTTTCGACCTGCACACAATCGACGCCTCGGACGAGCCTCGAACCGCCCTCGGGCTGTCCGTATTCAATGCGATGGCGCGGCATGGTGGCGCCATCGGCAACGCGAATGCGGACTGGCTTGCCGCTGCGCGGGTGGGAACGCTGCGCGCTTTCATCGATGCATTTGCGCAGGAGGCCGGCAGTCCGACCTATGCCGATGTTTACGCTCGCGCGGGTTTCGGGGACCCGGATCGCCTGCGTGTCAGCACCAATGTGCTGTGGACTCGCGACGAGCTGGAGATATCGCGGAATGGGCCTGAGGAACATGCCCAGATCGAAAGCCGGAATCGCTATATCTGGCTGCGCGCCGATCGCGATTGGGAGAACGGCATCCGCGCATCGCTGTGGCTCGGTGACAGCACAGTCGACAGCTTTCGGACTGGCAGCATGGACAAGCCGGACATCGCTGTCGGTTCCGTAACCGACCGCCGCTCGTCGGACTACCAGGAAGTGCGCGGCAGGGCCACGTGGCAGTTCCATCCGCGCCATTGGCTGGAAGGCGGCTTCGAATGGACCGATGAAAGCGCCGTGTATCACTATGCCGCTGAAGCGGCATACACGGATGCGGTCGCGGAGTTTTTCTCGCGCGACCCATCGCTCATCCGCGCAACCGAGCTGAGCCCGAACCGCGAGCGACTCGCGCTGTTCGCCACGCACCGCTGGAAAATCATCGATGACGTGGTTTCGGAAGTGGGTCTGCGCGCACAGCGGACGATCACGGAAGGCACGACGGCGGAAGACTGGCTCTACGATCCGCGCGTCAATGTCGGCTGGCAGATAACGCCCGCAACGAGCCTGCGCGCGCACTGGGGTCGCTTCCATCAAACGGACGAAGTGCACGAACTGAAAGTAGAGGACGGCTTGACGGCGTTTCCAGAAGCCCAGCGATCGGATCAACTGATCGTCGGCCTGGATCACCGGTTACCGAACGGGGTCGCATTGCGGATGGAAGGGTTCCGAAAGCTGCAGTCGGATCCACGACCGCATTTCGAGAATCTTCTGGATCCGCTGTCGGTCATTCCTGAGGTTGCGCCGGATCGCGTGCAGGTTGCGCCGTTTGCAGCCGACATTGTCGGCGCCGAAATCTCGCTGATCGCCGAAAAGCGGGACGCCACCTGGTGGCTGGGCCTTGCCTGGTCCGAGGCGCGCGACAGCGTCGGCGGGCGCCAGGTGCCGCGCAGCTGGGACCAGACCTGGGCAATGACTGCCGGCCTGGACTGGACGCGCGGGAGTTGGCGATTTGGCGCCGTTGCCGCAGGGCACCATGGCTGGCCGACCACTCGCGTCAAGGATTCGGAGCTTGGCGCGCGGAATGCGGCGCGATTCCCGACGCGCGCAACATTTGATCTGCGCGCGGAATACCGCAAGCCCCTTGCGATCGGCAGCGTCGCGTACACGTTCGAATTGACCAATGCGATCAATATCGGCAATACCTGCTGCTACGAGTTGATTGCAAACGACGATGGCAGTGGCGTCGTGACATTCACGACAAAAACAAGCGATTGGCTGCCGCTCGTTCCTTCCATCGGCGTGCTCTGGGAATTTTGACGATGATCCTGAATGCGGGCACGTCGGCAACGGCGCGATTGATTTCCCGGATTGCTCGCGTCTAAGGAAACTCTGATTTACCGGTAGAGTCTGATACCGCATTCGTTGCCACG
>JBBDLI010000020.1:0-15322 GCA_040878925.1 Steroidobacteraceae bacterium
GCTTCGCCATCCGCGAGGGCGGCCGCACCGTCGGCGCCGGCGTCGTCTCCAAGGTGATCAAGTAAGGACGCGAAACAACAGGGCAGTAGCTCAATTGGCAGAGCGGCGGTCTCCAAAACCGCAGGTTGGGGGTTCGATTCCCTCCTGCCCTGCCAGCGCCGCGAAGCGGCAGGCGATCTGGTCGTAACGGAAGCGGATGAACGAGCAAGCGGACAACACCGGCGTCGGATTTGTCGACGCCTTCAAGTTGGTGCTGGCCGCCGCCGCACTGGTCGGCGGCGTCGTCGCGTACTACTGGTACGAGGACGTCGCGCCGGTGCTGCGCGTGCTGATGGTGCTCGGCGGACTGATCGCGGGACTCGTGCTGCTCTATTGGTCGCGGCCGGGCCGGGAGCTATGGGATTACGTCCAGTCCTCGCGCGTGGAGCTGCGCAAGATGGTCTGGCCGACGCGCCAGGAAACCTGGCGCACGACGCTCGTGGTGTTCGTGTTCGTGATGGCGCTCGGCGTGTTCTTCTGGCTGGTGGACATGGCGCTCGCCTGGGGCGCCCGCCACGTGACCGGGCAGGGAGGCTGATTTCGTGTCGTTGAATTGGTACGTCGTGCACGCCTACTCGAACTTCGAGCACAAGGTCGCGAACAGCCTGAAGGAGCGCATCAAGCTGCACGGCCTCGACGAGAAGTTCGGCGCAGTGCTGGTGCCGACCGAGGAAGTCGTCGAAATGCGCGCCGGCCAGAAGCGCCGCAGCGAGCGCAAGTTCTTCCCCGGCTACGTGCTGGTGCAGATGGCGATGGACGATGAAGCGTGGCATCTCGTGAAGGAGACGCCGAAGGTGCTCGGTTTCATCGGCGGCACGCCGGAGAAACCCGCGCCGATCACGGACAAGGAAGCGAACGCCATCCTGCGCCGGGTCGAGGAAGGCGTGGAGAAGCCGAAGCCGAAGGTGCTGTTCGAGCCGGGCGAGATCGTGCGCGTGGTCGACGGGCCCTTCAACGATTTCACCGGCGTGGTGGAGTCGGCCAATTACGAGAAGAGCCGCCTGCAGGTCGCGGTGCAGATCCTCGGCCGGTCGACGCCGGTCGAGCTGGACTTCGGGCAGGTGGAGAAGGTCTGAACCGGGGAGCCGCGAGGCGCCTGCACCCGGGAGTGAGGAACGATGGCGAAGAAAGTACAGGGTTACATCAAGCTACAGATTCCTGCGGGCGGGGCGAACCCGAGCCCGCCGGTCGGGCCCGCGCTCGGCCAGCAGGGCGTCAACATCATGGAATTCTGCAAGCAGTTCAACGCGGCGACGCAGAAGGAAGAGAAGGGCCTGCCGATCCCCGTGATCATCACGGTCTACAGCGATCGCAGCTTCACCTTCGTGCTGAAGACGCCGCCGGCCGCCGTGCTGGTGCGGAAGGCGATCGGCATCGAGAAGGGCTCGGGCACGCCGAACACCAAGAAGGTCGGGAAGATCACCCGGAAGCAGCTCGAGGAAATCGCGAAGGCGAAGATGCCCGACCTGACCGCGGCGGATCTCGACGCGGCCGTGCGCACGATCGCGGGATCCGCCCGCAGCATGGGCGTCGACGTGGAGGGGGTCTGACATGGCCACCGTATTCAAGCGTCAGAAGCCCTGGGTCGAGCGCGTGAAGCCGGGCCATTCGTACCCGATCGACGAAGCCGTCGCCCTCGTCAAGGAATTCGCCAACGCGAAGTTCGACGAGACGGTGGATGTCGCGATCAACCTCGGCATCGATCCGGCGAAGTCGGACCAGCAGGTGCGCGGCTCGACCGTGATGCCGCACGGCACGGGCAAGAAGGTGCGCGTCGCCGTGTTCACCCAGGGCAAGAACGCGGATGCGGCGCGCGAGGCGGGCGCCGACATCGTGGGCCTCGAGGACCTCGCCGAGAAGGTGAAAGCGGGCCAGATTGATTTCGACGTCGTGGTCGCGAGCCCGGACGCGATGCGCGTCGTCGGCCAGCTCGGCCAGATCCTGGGTCCGCGCGGCCTGATGCCGAATCCGAAGGTGGGCACCGTGACGCCGGACGTCGCGGGCGCCGTGAAGAACGCGAAGGCGGGCCAGGTGCGCTATCGCTGCGACAAGGCGGGCATCGTGCACTGCTCGATCGGCAAGGCGAGTTTTGCGCCCTCCGCGCTGAAGGAGAACCTGCTCGCGCTGATCGCAGACATCCAGAAGCACAAGCCTTCGACGTCGAAGGGCGTATTCATGCAGCGCGTGTCGGTGTCGTCGACGATGGGTCCCGGCCTTGCCGTGGACCGCGCGTCGCTCGGAATCTGACGCAGGATTTTTTGTTTCGAAGTCCGGGCATCGGCCCGGGCCATCGAAGACCGCAGGCGGGGCGCCGGCCCCTTAATGGTTGCCCGCGCAGATGGTGGAACCCGAGTCAGTGGTTACTGGCTGGTCCCACCGCAAGGAGAGTCGGATGGGACTGAGTTTGGAAGACAAGCAGGCGATGGTGACCGAAGTGCAGGCCGTTGCGCAGACCGCGCATTCGGTCGTCGCGGCGGAATATCGTGGCCTGACGGTCTCGCAGCTGACCGGGCTTCGCGCGAAGGCGCGCCAGTCCGGCGTCTACATGCGGGTCGTCAAGAACACGCTGGCGCGCCGCGCGGTCACGGGCACGCCGTACGAGTGCATCGCAGGCAATCTCAAGGGGCCGCTGATCCTCGCGTTCTCTCAGGAAGACCCGGGCGCCGCCGCCCGCGTCGTCAAGGAGTTCGCGAAGGCCAACGACAAGCTGGTCCCGACGCTGGTCGCGCTCGGCGGGCAGGTTTATCCCGCCGCCGAAATCGACCGGGTCGCGAGCCTGCCGACGAAGGCGCAGGCCCTCTCGATCCTGCTCGGCGTCATAAAGGCGCCGGTTTCGAAGCTCGTGCGGACGCTGGCCGAGCCCTGCGCAATGCTCGCGCGCACGGTCGCAGCGATCCAAGCCACGAAGGCCGCGTAAGCGGCGGGCCGGCTGATTCGGGTTACTGACAAATATATATATCTGGAGAGATGGAAATGGCTGCTAGCAAGGAACAGATTCTCGAGGCGATCTCGAACATGACGATCATGGATGTGGTCGACCTCGTGAAGATGATGGAAGACAAGTTCGGCGTCACCGCCGCTGCGCCGGTTGCGATGGCCGCGGCCGCCGCGGGCGGGGCCGCCGCACCGGCTGCCGAAGAGCAGACCGAGTTCACCGTCACACTGAAGGCGTACCCGGCGGAGAAGAAGGTCACCGTCATCAAGGTGATCCGCGAGATCACGGGTCTTGGCCTCAAGGAAGCCAAGGACCTGGTGGAAGGCGCTCCCTCGACCGTCAAGGAAGCCGTGTCGAAGGCTGACGCCGAGAAGTTCAAGAAGCAGCTCGAAGACGGCGGCGCCACGGTCGAGGTCAAGTAACGACCTCCATGCGAGGGCAGAGAGCCCCGCAGTCCGTGGCACCGGACACCGGCCGCACCGTCTCCCGCGAGGGAGTTGGTCGCGCGCCCGTGTCCGGTGGATTGTTTGCTCATTCACAGTGCAGGTGATGACGATGGCCTATACGTTCACTGAGAAGAAGCGCATCCGGAAAAACTTTGGCAAGCGCCAGGGGATTCTGGACGTGCCGCCGTTGCTCGCGATCCAGACCGAGTCGTATGCGCAGTTCCTGCAGCTCGCCGAGTCGCGTACGCTGCACGCGGAGCTCGCTGCGCATTCCGGCGGACAGGTCGCCGGCGGCCGGCTGCTCTCGGAAGAACAGGAGAAAGCCATCATCGACCGCCATCTCCGGCGCGCCGGCCTGCACGCCGCGTTCCAGAGCGTGTTCCCAATCAAGAGCTACTCGGGCCATGCGACGCTCGAGTACGTCTACTACTACCTCGGCGAGCCGGTGTTCGACGTCAAGGAATGCCAGATGCGCGGCCTCACCTATGCCGCGCCGATCCGCGTTCGCCTTCGCCTGCGGGTGATGGACAAGGAATCGCCGGGCGCCTCGCGCGTCAAGCGGGCGATCGAGCAGGAGGTTTATCTCGGCGAGCTGCCGCTCATGACCGAAAACGGCACCTTCATCGTCAACGGCACCGAGCGCGTGATCGTGTCCCAGCTGCACCGCAGCCCGGGCGTGATCTTCGACCACGACAAGGGCAAGACCCACAGCTCGGGCAAGCTCCTGTTCCAGGCGCGCGTCATCCCTTACCGCGGCTCCTGGCTGGATTTCGAGTTCGACGCGAAGGACTGCGTGTTCGCGCGCATCGACCGCCGCAGGAAACTGCCGGTCACGATCCTGCTGCGCGCGCTCGGCTACTCGAACTCCGACATCCTGCGCCTCTTCTTCGACCGCAATACGGTGCACCTGACGAAAAAGGGCCCCGAGCTCGAGCTCGTTCCCGAGCGCCTGCGCGGCGAGACCGCCATGTTCGAGATCAGCGCGAACGGCAAGGTCATCGTCGAGGAAGGCCGGCGCATCACGGCGCGCCACGTGCGCCAGCTGGAGGAAGCGGGCGTTCGCCGCCTGCTCGTGCCGGTCGAATACCTCGAAGGCAAGATTCTCGCGCACGACGTCGCCGACCCGTCGACCGGCGAAGTGCTTGCGTCCGCCAACGACGTGCTGACCACCGCATTGGTCGAGCGCTTCGTCGCCGCCAACGTGCCCGAGATTGGCACGCTCTACGTCAACGATCTCGACCGCGGCCCGTACGTTTCGGATACGCTCCGCATCGATGCCTCGACGACGCGCCTCGAAGCGCTGATCGAGATCTACCGCATGATGCGTCCGGGCGAGCCGCCGACCAAGGACGCGGCCGAGAACCTGTTCCACAACCTGTTCTTCAATGGCGAGCGCTACGACCTGTCGGCCGTGGGCCGCATGAAGTTCAACCGCCGCGTGAACCGCGAGTTCCCGAAGGAGCTCGAGGGCGCCGACGCCGAGCGCTGGCTCGAGCAGCCGGGCATCCTCTACGACGGCCGCTACTTCTCGACCGTCGCGGACCTGCGCAAGGACGAGAACGGCCGCATGCTCGCCGCGAAGTACGGCGAGGAGATGTCGGACGTGGTGGACGTGCTCCGCACATTGATAGCGATCAAGAACGGCGATGGCAAGGTGGACGACATCGACCACCTCGGCAACCGGCGCGTGCGCTGCGTCGGCGAGATGGCCGAGGTCGCCTTCCGCATCGGGCTCGTGCGCGTCGAGCGCGCCGTCAAGGAGCGCCTGACGCTGGCCGAGAACGAGGAGATCAATCCGCAGGACATGATCAACGCGAAGCCCGTGGCCGCGGCGGTCAAGGAATTCTTCGGCTCCTCGCAGCTCTCGCAATTCATGGACCAGAACAACCCGCTGTCCGAGATCACGCACAAGCGCCGCGTCTCGGCGCTCGGCGAGGGCGGTCTGAAGCGCGAGCGCGCGGGGTTCGAAGTGCGCGACGTGCACCCGACCCATTACGGCCGTGTCTGCCCGATCGAGACGCCGGAAGGTCCGAACATCGGCCTGATCAACTCGCTCGCGGTCTACGCGCGCACCAACAAGTACGGCTTCCTCGAGACGCCTTACCGGCGCGTGCGCGACAAGCGCGTCACCGGTGAAGTCGACTACCTGTCGGCGATCGAGGAGAGCGAGTTCGTGATCGCGCAGGCGAACGCCCCGCTCGACGAAAAGGGCCGCTTCACCGGCGAGCTCGTCTCCTGCCGCTACCAGAACGAGTTCACGCTGATGCCGGCGGAGCGCATCGAGTACATGGACGTGTCGCCGCGCCAGATCGTATCCGTCGCCGCCGCGCTCATCCCGTTCCTCGAGCACGACGACGCGAACCGCGCGCTGATGGGCTCCAACATGCAGCGCCAGGCGGTCCCGACGCTGCGCTCGTCCACGCCGCTCGTCGGCACGGGCATCGAGCGCACCGTGGCGATCGATTCCGGCGTTGTGGTCATCGCGTGCCGCGGCGGCGCCGTCGACTCGGTCGACGCGTCGCGCATCGTGGTGCGCGTCAACGAGGGCGAGGTCACGGCCGGCGAGCCGGGCGTCGACATCTACAACCTGACCAAGTACACGCGGTCGAACCAGAACACCTGCATCAACCAGCAGCCGCTGGTTCGTGTCGGCAACACGATCGCGAAGGGCGACGTGCTGGCGGACGGGCCTTCGACGCACCTCGGCGAGCTCGCGCTCGGCCAGAACATGATGGTCGCGTTCATGCCGTGGAACGGCTACAACTTCGAGGACTCGATCCTGATCTCGGAGCGCGTGGTCGAGGAGGACCGCTTCACGACGATCCACATCGAGGAGCTGACCTGCGTGGCGCGCGACACCAAGCTCGGGCCCGAGGAAATCACCGCGGACATCCCGAACGTCGGCGATACGGCGCTCGCCAAGCTCGACGAGGCCGGCATCGTGTTCATCGGCGCCGAGGTCAAGGCGGGCGACAT
Organism: Steroidobacteraceae bacterium; assembly: GCA_040878925.1. GTDB lineage: Bacteria > Pseudomonadota > Gammaproteobacteria > Steroidobacterales > Steroidobacteraceae > SCUD01. Next base: position 6,397 of record JBBDLI010000020.1, read on the forward strand.
CCTGGTCGGCAAGGTCACGCCGAAGGGCGAGACCCAGCTCACGCCGGAAGAGAAGCTCCTGCGCGCGATCTTCGGCGAGAAGGCTTCCGACGTGAAGGACACCTCGCTCCGCGTGCCGCCCGGCATGGACGGCACGGTCATCGACGTGCGCGTCTTCACGCGGGACGGCGTGGAGAAGGACAGCCGCGCGCTCGCGATCCAGAAGTCGGAAATCGAGAAGGTCCGCAAGGACCTGAATGACCAGCGCCGCATCCTCGAGAACGACCTCTACTCGCGGCTCCGCGGCGAGCTCGAGGGCGAGACCGCGAGCGGCGGCCCGCGCCGGCTCAAGTCGGGCGCGGTCGTGACGGCCGAGTTCCTCGACGAGCTGCCGCGCGAGGAGTGGTTCGAGATCCGGATGCGGGACGAGGGGCCGTCCGAGGCGCTCGAAGCCGCCCGCCGGCGCCTCGCGGACCAGCACAAGGAATTCGAGCGGCGCTTCGAGGGCAAGAAGTCGAAGATCACGGCGGGCGACGACCTCGCGCCCGGCGTGCTCAAGATGGTCAAGGTGTACCTCGCCGTGAAGCGCCGCATCCAGCCAGGCGACAAGATGGCGGGGCGCCACGGCAACAAGGGCGTCGTGTCCACGATCGTTCCGGTCGAGGACATGCCGTACCTCGCGGACGGCTCGCCGATCGACATCGTGCTGAACCCGCTCGGCGTTCCGTCGCGCATGAACATCGGCCAGATCCTCGAGACCCACCTCGGCTGGGCCGCCCGCGGGCTCGGCACGAAGATCGGCAAGATGCTCGAGGCGCAGGGCGCGATGACCGAGCTCCGCAAGCTGCTCGACCGCGTCTACAACGCGACCGGCGGTCAGAAAGAGGACATCGCTTCGTTCACGGACGCGGAAATCCAGGAGCTCGCGCGCAATCTCACTGACGGCGTGCCGATGGCGACGCCGGTGTTCGACGGCGCGAGCGAGGCCGAGATCAAGGGCCTGCTCGAGCTCGCCGACCTGCCGGTCAGCGGCCAGACGATGCTGACTGACGGCCGCACGGGCGAGGCGTTCGATCGCCCGGTGACCGTCGGCTACATGTACATGCTGAAGCTCAATCACCTGGTGGACGACAAGATGCACGCCCGCTCCACGGGTCCGTACAGCCTCGTCACCCAGCAGCCGCTGGGCGGCAAGGCGCAGTTCGGCGGCCAGCGCTTCGGCGAGATGGAAGTGTGGGCGCTCGAGGCCTACGGCGCCGCGTACACGCTGCAGGAAATGCTGACCGTCAAGTCGGACGACGTGAATGGCCGCACCAAGATGTACAAGAACATCGTGGACGGCAACCACTCGATGGACGCCGGCATGCCGGAGTCGTTCAACGTGCTGGTCAAGGAAATCCGGTCGCTGGGCATCAACATCGAGCTCGAGCAGGAAGGATGAACGAATGAAAGACCTTCTCAGGTTCTTCAAGCCGCAGGTACAGGTCGAGAACTTCGACTCGATCCGGATCGCGCTGACGTCGCCGGACATGATCAAGTCCTGGTCGTACGGCGAGGTGCGCAAGCCCGAGACGATCAACTACCGGACCTTTAAGCCGGAGCGCGATGGGCTGTTCTGCGCCAAGATATTCGGGCCCGTGAAGGACTACGAGTGCCTCTGCGGCAAGTACAAGCGCCTGAAGCACCGCGGCGTAGTCTGCGAGAAGTGCGGCGTCGAGGTCACGCAGTCGAAGGTCCGGCGCGAGCGCATGGGCCACATCGAGCTCGCGAGCCCGGTCGCGCACATCTGGTTCCTGAAGTCGCTGCCCTCGCGCATCGGCCTGATGGTGGACATGACGCTCCGGGATCTCGAGCGCGTGCTGTACTTCGAGGCCTTCGTGGTCGTCGATCCGGGCATGACGCCGCTCGAGCGCGGCCAGCTCATGTCAAACGAGATGTATCTCGAGGCGATCGAGAAGTACGGCGACGAGTTCGACGCGCGCATGGGCGCCGAGGCGATCCTCGAGCTGCTGAAGTCAATCGATCTCGCGGCCGAGACGGGCAAGGTCCGCGCGGAGATCGGGGGCACGACCTCCGAGACCAAGATCAAGCGGCTGACCAAGCGGCTGAAGCTGCTCGAATCCTTCATCGAGTCGGGTAACAGCCCGCAGTGGATGGTGCTGACGATGCTTCCCGTGCTGCCGCCCGACCTGAGGCCCCTCGTGCCTCTCGATGGAGGCCGCTTCGCGACGTCGGACCTGAACGACCTGTACCGCCGCGTCATCAACCGCAACAACCGCCTGCGCCGGCTGCTCGAGCTGAACGCGCCCGACATCATCGTGCGCAACGAAAAGCGCATGCTGCAGGAGTCGGTCGACGCCCTGCTCGACAACGGCCGCCGCGGCCGCGCGATCACGGGCACGAACAAGCGCCCGCTGAAGTCGCTCGCGGACATGATCAAGGGCAAGCAGGGCCGGTTCCGCCAGAACCTGCTCGGCAAGCGCGTCGACTACTCGGGCCGCTCGGTCATCGTGGTCGGCCCGACGCTGCGCCTGCACCAGTGCGGGCTGCCGAAAAAGATGGCGCTCGAGCTCTTCAAGCCGTTCATCTTCCACAAGCTCCAGCTCCGCGGTCTCGCGACGACGATCAAGGCGGCGAAGCGCCTGGTCGAGCGCGAGGGACCCGAGGTGTGGGATATCCTGGAAGAGGTCATCCGCGAGCACCCGGTGCTGCTGAACCGCGCGCCGACGCTGCATCGTCTCGGCATCCAAGCGTTCGAGCCGGTGCTGATCGAGGGCAAGGCGATCCAGCTCCATCCGCTCGTCTGCACCGCGTTCAACGCGGACTTCGACGGCGACCAGATGGCCGTGCACGTGCCGCTCTCGCTCGAGGCCCAGCTCGAGGCGCGCGCGCTGATGCTGTCGTCGAATAACATCCTGTCGCCCGCGAACGGCGACCCGATCATCGTGCCGTCGCAGGACGTGGTGCTCGGCCTCTACTACCTGACGCGCGAGCGCGCCGGGGCGAAGGGCGAGGGCATGATCTTCACCGACGTGCGCGAGGTGCATCGCGCGCACGAGACGCGCCAGGCCGACCTGCACGCCTCGATCAAGGTGCGCATCGTCGAATTCGCGAAATCCCCGACCGGCGAGCTGAAGGAAAAGCGCCGGCTGGTGAAAACCACGATCGGCCGCGCGCTACTGTCTGAGCTGCTGCCGCGCGGGCTGTCGTTCGACCTCGTCAACCAGGACATGACCAAGAAGCGCGTGCAGGCCGTCATCAACTCCTGCTACCGGGCGCTCGGGCTGAAGGAGACCGTGATCTTCGCCGACCGGCTGATGTACACGGGATTCTCGTACGCGACGCGCGCGGCGATCTCGATCGGCGTCGACGACATGATGGTGCCGCCGCAGAAGGCGAAGATCCTGACCTCGGCCGAGCGCGAGGTGAAGGAGATCCAGGACCAGTACGAGTCCGGTCTTGTGACGAACGGCGAGCGCTACAACAAGGTCGTCGACATCTGGTCGCGCACCAACGACCAGATCGGCAAAGCGATGATGGACCAGCTCCGCCACGAGGAGGCGACCGACCGCAAGGGCAGGAAGGTCCAGCAGGGCTCTTTCAACTCCATTTTCATGATGGCCGACTCCGGCGCGCGCGGCTCCGCGGCGCAGATCCGCCAGCTCGCCGGCATGCGCGGCCTGATGGCGAAGCCGGACGGCTCGATCATCGAGACGCCGATCACCGCGAATTTCCGCGAGGGCCTGAACGTCCTGCAGTACTTCATCTCGACTCACGGCGCCCGCAAGGGTCTCGCGGACACCGCGCTGAAGACCGCGAACTCCGGCTACCTGACGCGCCGACTCGTGGACGTCGCGCAGGACCTCGTCGTCACGCTGACGGACTGCGGCACCGAGCGCGGGCTCGACGTGACGCCGATCGTCGAGGGCGGCGACGTGGTCGAGGGCCTGGGCGAGCGCGTGCTCGGTCGCGTGACCGCGACCGACGTGCCGCGGCCCGGCTCCGACGACGTCCTGGTCCCGGCTTCGACGCTGATCGACGAGCAGTGGGTGCAGGAGCTCGAGAACCATGGCGTCGACCAGATCAAGGTGCGCTCGCCGATCACCTGCGAAGTGCGCTACGGCGTCTGCGCCATGTGCTACGGGCGCGACCTGGCCCGCGGGCGGCTCATCAGCATCGGCGAGGCGGTCGGCGTGATCGCCGCGCAGTCGATCGGCGAGCCGGGCACGCAGCTCACGATGCGGACTTTCCACATCGGCGGCGCGGCCTCGCGCGCGGCCGCGATCTCGCTGGTCGAGATCAAGGGCAAGGGCACGCTGCGCTTCCACAACGTCAAGTCGGTGCGCCACGAAAAAGGCCACCTCGTGACGACGTCCCGCTCCGGCGAGATCGGCGTCATCGACGAGTTCGGCCGCGAGCGCGAGCGCTACAAGATTCCCTACGGCGCGACCATCGTCGCGGACGAGGGCGATGCGGTTCAGCCCGGCCAGATTGTCGCGAACTGGGATCCGCACACCCACCCGGTCGTCACGGAAGTCGCGGGCTTCATTCGCTTCAACGACTTCGTGGACGGCGTGACCGTGCAGTCGCAGGTGGACGAGGTGACCGGCCTCTCGAGCGTCGAAGTGCTCGATCCGAAGCAGCGCGCGGCCGCGGGCCGCGACCTGCGCCCGGTGCTGAAGCTAGTGAACGCGAAAGGCAAGGAAGTCACGTTCGCGAACACCGACATCCCGGCGGTCTACACGCTGCCGGCAGGGGCGCTGGTCTCGCTGGAAGATGGCGCGAAGGTTTCCGTCGGCGACGTCATCGCGCGCATCCCGCAGGAATCGTCGAAGACCCGCGACATCACGGGCGGCCTGCCGCGCGTCGCGGACCTCTTCGAGGCGCGGAAACCCAAGGAGCCCGCGATCCTCGCCGAGGTGACGGGCACCGTCAGCTTCGGCCGCGAGACCAAGGGCAAGCGCCGGCTCGTCATCACCGGCGAGAACAACGAGCGCTACGAGGAGCTGATTCCGAAATGGCGCCAGCTCAACGTGTTCGAAGGCGAGCACGTCGAGCGCGGCGAAGTCATCGCGGAAGGTGAGCCGAACCCGCATGACATCCTGCGCCTGCAGGGCGTGGCGGCGCTTGCCAACTACCTCACGCGCGAAATCCAGGACGTGTACCGCCTGCAGGGCGTGAAGATCAACGACAAGCACATCGAGGTGATCGTCCGGCAGATGCTGCGCAAGGTCGAGATCAAAGAGTCGGGCGACACCACGCTGCTTCGCGGCGAGCAGCTCGAGCGCGCGCGCATCCTCGAGCTCAATGACCGCATCGAGGGCGAGAAAAAGGTGCCGGCCGGCTACGAGCCGATGCTGCTCGGCATTACCAAGGCGTCGCTCCAGACCGATTCGTTCATCTCCGCGGCCTCGTTCCAGGAGACGACCCGCGTGCTGACCGACGCGGCGGTGCGCGGCATCAAGGACGACCTGCGCGGGCTCAAGGAGAACGTCATCGTCGGCCGCCTGATCCCGGCCGGCACGGGCTTCTCATTCCACGCCCAGCGCCGCCGCAAGACCGGGGACGAAACCCATCGCGGCTTCCTCGACTCGAGTGCCGAGGCGGTGGCGGAGGAACCGGTCGTTCAGGAGGCTGTGGGCGAGTAAGGCGGCGGCCTCATATATAAGGCCCCTCCGGACCCGGTTTCGGCCGGGCCCGGAGGCGGCGAATAAGGGGGTCTGCCGGGGTCCACCTGCTGCGGGATCCCTTTCTTGACAGGCCCCGGGGCCGGTTTCTACAATCGCGGGCCTTTTCGGCCCCCGCCCCGGTATACGGGCGGGGCGGAATCGCACACACCTGTATCCGGGCCGCCACTGGGCGGCCCGGTGTTTCATGCGTCCTGAAGAGTACGGTATGTCGACGACCAACCAGTTGATCCGTGGCGGCCGCGTGGCGGCCACCTACAAGTCCAAGGTGCCGGCGCTGCAGCGCTCGCCGCAGCGCCGCGGCGTCTGCACGCGCGTCTACACGACGACGCCGAAGAAGCCGAACTCGGCGCTTCGCAAGGTCTGCCGCGTGCGCCTCACGAACGGCTATGAGGTCACGAGCTACATCGGCGGCGAAGGCCACAATTTGCAGGAGCACTCGGTGGTGATGATCCGCGGCGGCCGCGTGAAGGACCTGCCGGGGGTTCGTTACCACACGATCCGCGGCACGCTCGATTGCGCAGGCGTTACCGACCGCAAGCAGGGCCGCTCCAAGTACGGCGCCAAGCGCCCGAAGAAATAACGAGCAGGGGTAGAGGCACATGTCCCGTCGCACATCCGCACCGACCCGCGTCGTGCTCCCGGACCCGAAGTTCGGAAGCGAGATGCTGGCCAAGTTCATGAACATGGTCATGACGAGCGGCAAGAAGTCCGCCGCCGAGCACATCGTCTACGGCGCGATCGACCGCATCGCCGAAAAAACCGACCGTCGCGGCGACGCCGCGCTCGAATTGCTGTCGGCCGCACTCGAGAACGTGAAGCCCGCGGTCGAGGTGAAGTCGCGGCGCGTCGGCGGCGCGACCTACCAGGTGCCGGTCGAAGTGCGGCCGAGCCGCCGCCAGACATTGGCGATGCGCTGGCTGATCGAAGCCGCCCGCGCGCGCAGCGAAAAGTCGATGGCGCACCGCCTGGCCCACGAGTTGATGGATGCGGCGGAGAACCGCGGCACGGCCGTGCGCAAGCGCGAAGACACGCATCGCATGGCGGAGGCCAACAAGGCCTTCGCGCATTACCGCTGGTAACGAGACGACCATGCCGCGCCATACGCCCATCGAGCACTACCGGAACATCGGCATTTCCGCGCACATCGACGCCGGAAAGACGACGACGACCGAGCGCGTGCTGTTCTACACGGGTGTCTCGCACAAGATCGGCGAGGTGCACGACGGCGCGGCCGTGATGGACTACATGGAGCAGGAACAGGAGCGCGGCATCACGATCACCGCCGCGGCGACGACCTGCTTCTGGAAGGGGATGGACAACCATTACCGCGAGCACCGCATCAACATCATCGACACGCCCGGGCACGTGGACTTCACGATCGAGGTCGAGCGCTCGCTTCGCGTGCTCGACTCGGCGGTCGCCGTCTATTGCGCCGTGTCCGGCGTGCAGCCGCAGTCCGAGACCGTCTGGCGGCAGATGAACAAGTACCGCGTGCCGCGCGTCGCCTTCGTCAACAAGATGGACCGCGCCGGCGCGAACTTCCTGCGCTGCGTGGACCAGATCCAGACACGCCTGAAGGGCAATCCGGTCGTGATCCAGCTACCCGTAGGCGCCGAGGAGAATTTCTCCGGCGTCGTCGACCTGATCCGCATGAAGGCGATCTGGTGGGACGACGAGACCCAGGGCATGCGCTTCGAGTTCCGCGACATTCCGGCCGACATGATGGCGCAGTGCGACGAGTACCGCACCAAGCTGGTCGAGGCGGCGGCCGAGGGCAACGAGGAGCTCCTCCACAAGTACCTGGAGGAAAATACGCTGTCGACCGAGGACATCCGCAAGGGACTCCGCGAGCGCGCGATCCGGAACGAGATCTGCATCGTCACCTGCGGCTCGGCCTTCAAGAACAAGGGCGTCCAGGCGGTGCTCGACGCGGTCATCGATTTCATGCCCTCGCCGGTAGAAGTGCCGGACGTGCGCGGCCAGTCCGAGGAAGGCGAGGAGATCACCCGCGCGCCGTCGGACGACGCGCCGTTCTCGGCACTCGCCTTCAAGATCCTGAACGACCCCTTCGTCGGCAACCTGACGTTTTTCCGCGTGTATTCCGGCACCCTGAGCTCGGGCGACCAGGTCTACGTGCCGAACCGCTCGCGCAAAGAGCGCATAGGACGGCTCTTGCAGATGCATGCGAGCGAGCGCGCGGAGATCAAGGAAGTCCGCGCCGGCGACATCGCCGCGGCCGTGGGTCTCAAGGACGTGACGACCGGCGACACGCTCTGCGATCCGGACGACGTGATCGTGCTCGAGAAGATGGAATTCCCGGAGCCGGTGATCTCGGTCGCCGTCGAGCCGAAGACCAAGGCCGACCAGGAAAAGATGGGAATCGCGCTACAGCGCCTCGCGAAGGAGGATCCTTCCTTCCGCGTCTCGAGCGATCAGGAATCCGGGCAGACGATCATTTCCGGCATGGGCGAACTGCACCTCGAGATCATCGTCGATCGCATGAAGCGCGAGTTCAAGGTCGAGGCGAACGTCGGCAAGCCGCAGGTCGCCTACCGCGAGACGATCCGCAGGTCGGTCGAGCAGGAAGGCAAGTTTGTGCGCCAGTCCGGCGGCCGCGGCCAGTACGGCCACGTCTGGATCCGCCTCGAGCCGCTCGAGGAAGGCAAAGGCTATGAGTTCGTCAACGAGATCGTGGGCGGCGTGATCCCGCGCGAGTACATCCCGGCTGTGGACAAGGGCATCAAGGCAGCGCTGCAGAATGGCGTGATCGCCGGCTTTCCGATCGTCGACGTGCGTGTCGCGCTGACCGACGGCTCCTACCACGACGTCGACTCCAGCGAAATGGCGTTCAAGATCGCAGGCAGCATGGCGTTCAAGGAAGGCTTCGAGAAGGCGAAGCCGGTGCTGCTCGAGCCGATCATGAACGTGGAGGTCGTGACGCCGGAGGAATACTCGGGCGACGTGATCGGCGACCTGAATCGCCGGCGCGGCCAGATCACCGGCATGGACGAATCGCCGTCCGGCAAGGTCGTGACCGCCGACGTCCCGCTCGCGGAGATGTTCGGCTACGCGACGACCGTGCGCTCGATGAGCCAGGGTCGCGCGACGTTCACGATGGAATTCAAGAAGTACGTCGAGGTGCCGAACAACGTCGCCGAGACCGTCCTGAAGAAAGCGTCCTGAGGGGATTTACGCGATGGCCAAGGAAAAATTCGTTCGTTCCAAGCCCCATGTGAATGTGGGGACGATCGGGCATG
>JBBDLI010000021.1:0-77930 GCA_040878925.1 Steroidobacteraceae bacterium
CGACCCGCGCCACCGCGATCGAATCCTTGTGCACATCCAGGCCAATGAAGACGGTGCTATCGTTATCCATGCTGACCTCCGCTGCAGCGACCTCAGGCTGAGCCTAGTCACTGACTGCTCATGCGGCTCTGGCCAACGGCCAATCCGCGGCACTGCCCGCGCGGAGGTCAGCGTCCCTTCATCCAGCGAAAGTCATACTGTCTAGACGGCAGCGAGACGTCGATGCAGGTACTGCCAAGTCTGCCCTTTTCTGCCGCGTCAGCCGAGAGCATCATCAACCCTGGCATCGATCACCAAATCACCGGCTGCAATCCCCATGCGCTACGACGAAGCGAGAATTGACGAAGCTGTCCTCGGGTTGCTGTATCTGACGTCGTTCGAGGACGCTGGCCTTCCGCGTGCTTGGAAGGGGCTTGACTGGGACGCGCTCGGCCGCCTTCACGCACAAGGTCTCATTGGCGATCCGCGCAATCGAAACAAGTCGATCGTCTTCACACCTGCGGGCTTCGCTCAAGCAAAGGCTACTTGCGAGAAGCTGTTCGCGGCCAAGAGTGGCAAGTGACTTGACCATAAACTGCCGTCTAACTATGCGTTGGAGCGGTCCGTGACATCTTGGCAGGGGTGCGCCGCAGGCGCGGGAGACATTTTCGCGCCTGCGGCGCACAGTTGGGCTCTACCGCGGCCCGCTCAACGCGGACGTTAGATGTCACTCTTGACACGCACTACAGTGTAGTTACACTGTAGGCATGAAGGATCTGCGCTATGAGTGGGACGAGAGTAAGAATCGGCCCAATCAGCGCAAACACGGAGTGACATTCGAAGAGGCTCGAACCTCATTTCTTGATGAGAATGCCCGCTTGGTAGTGGACCCGGAGCACTCCGATGACGAAGATCGCTTCATACTTGTCGGCCTGAGCATTCGGCTGCGATTGCTGGTGGTGAGCCACTGTCATCGGGAATCGGAGCGTGTGGTCAGGATCTTGTCGGCCCGAAAGGCAGACCCATCGGAACAGCGTGATTACGCCAGGTGGCTACCATGAGGAAGCGCTACGATTTTTCCAAGTCCGTGCCCAATCCATATCTAAGCAAGCCCAAGCGCCAGATTACGATTCGGCTTGACACGGATACTGTCCAATACTTCAAGAGCCTGTCTGAGCGGTGCGGCATACCGTACCAGAATCTAATCAACCTGTATTTGCGGGATTGCGCCGCGGAAAAGAAGCAGCTCAAGCTCGATTGGGCATCGTGACATCTAACTATGCGATGCAGCGTTCGGCGCTTGTCGTCACGCCGCTTGCAGAATCTGCAATCGGCCTTCCAACCGCAACTTGGGCAAGCGGTGCGCTGAGTGCGCGCCGCCGCTGATCGTGGATTTTAGGCCTCACAGCACCCGCCAGCTCTCACTTTAGGAACACCAACAAAGGAGGTTAATGTTTTGAAATACAAGGGACATTGCCATTGCGGCAGGGTCGCATTCGAAGTCGAAGGAGAGATTGATAGCGCGTTGTCATGCAACTGCTCAATCTGCTCGCGCAAGGCCTCATTGCTTTGGGTCGTTGCTCGGGACAATCTAACCTTACTCACTGCCGAAGACGCTGCAAGTACGTATACATTCAATAAGCACGCCATCAAACACCGTTTCTGCCCCACTTGTGGCATCCACCCGTACGGCGAGGGCGTAGACCCCAAAGGCAACCGTGTGGCTGCAGTCAACCTTCGGTGTCTCGAGGGCATCGACCTCTCAGCAGTTCCGGTACATGAGTTCAATGGACGGGCAATGTAATGTGACGCCACATAGTTCTTTCAAGCCGAAGCCGCTTCGCGGCTCGGCTCAATTCAAGCGTTAGGCGTCGCACCAACACCAGAGTCAGGCAATGACCGATCACCCTCTTCAAACCTGGCATCGCTTGGTTCGCGCCCATGATCCATCTGACTTGATTGCGTTGCTTGCCGAAGATGCGGTCTTCTACTCACCGGTGGCTCACTCGCCGCAACGCGGAAGAGAGCTCGCTGCCGGGTACCTAACCGCGGCATTCCACGTGTTTTCTAACCCGACTTTTCGCTACGTGCGAGAGATAGTTGGTGATTCGGACGCGATGCTCGAGTTCGAAACAGAAATCGACGGGGTATTCGTCAACGGAGTGGACCTCATCAAGTGGAATGGGTCTGGTCAAAATGAACGCGACAATGACCGAAGAGAGTCCGGCGTCAGGCTTGATGTGGCGAGTTCGCAGTACGAGGGTCGAATCTGAGTCCGAGCGCTGGCATCTGCTCGCCGACTCCGGCGGGGAACTTTCCTTCAAGCAAGTCTTCTTGTTCTGGAGAACGAACGAAGCGTTCAGGGCGTTTTGGGGCGCGAGCTTGCGTGACGTTCCGTTTGATGCCTATTGCTGGGAATGTCCACCCGTGACGTCCCAGAATTTGGCACGCGCATTCGAGTGCGTATTCGTTTCGAGCCCCCTTCTGGCCGAGACACGGCCAGATCCTGAGCCATTTGCGGAGTATTTCCGCCCGGATTACAGCGTCGTGACATTCGAAAGCTTGGGCAAGGATGCCTTGCTCGTGGCTCCATGTCCCGGAACGCAGGGCGGCAACTTCGCTCACCTATCTCAATTCGTGGCCACGGCCTCTGCGGCGCACATCTCCGCGCTTTGGAAGGGCGTTGGAGAGGCTCTCGAGAGACGAGTTGGTGCAAGCCGTACCTGGCTCAGCACCGCCGGTCTTGGAGTCAGTTGGCTACATGTTCGACTGGATACACGCCCCAAGTACTACCGCTACGCGCCGTACAAGCGCGCCGAATACTAGGCGACAAACATACCTCGCTTCGTTGCTCTCCTGCGCGGTGTCAACGTCGGCAAAGGCAAGCGCGTACCAATGGCGGAACTGCGAAAACTGCTTGCCGCACTTGGGTACCGCGACGTGCGGACTCTCCTGAACAGCGGCAATGCCATATTTGAAAGCAAAGCTCGCTCGACGACAGCGCTATCAAGTCGCATCCAGGCTGCCATTGCCGAGTCACTGCACGTCGAGGTGCCAGTGATCGTCAAATCATCTGAAGAGATGGCAGCGATCCAAGCGGAGAATACTCTGACTAAAGTTGCCGCGGACCCTTCGCGCCTGTTGGCCGCGTTCACGGCCCGCGCAGAGGATCTTCGAGCTCTTGCAGCGCTGGCGCCGCTGGCGCCACTCCCCGAGCGATTCCTTCTCGGCGAGCATGCGGCCTACCTCTGGTGCCCAAACGGCATATTGCAGAGTCGTGCAGCCGAGGCTCTGCTCGGCAAGGTCGGGCGCGCGGCAACCACCAGGAATTGGGCGACGGTCGCCAAGATCTCGGCCCTCTTGCACAAAGACGGTGCCTGACCCTTGCCTCCGGCTGCCATGATCGGGCGAGTGGCGGCGTATGCCTGGGCCAGCCCCAATTCGTTGATCGGCTTAATTGCCGGGATTGTCATCCTGTGTTTCGGTGGCCAGGTGCGGCGAGTGCGAGGTGCCATCGAGTTCTCCGGTGGCCTGATCGCCTCCTTGGTCACGTCGAAGGCCGTCGCTTGCCGCTACCGCGCGATCACGCTGGGTCATGTCATTCTCGGCACGGACATGACTGCCCTGTCCGGCGCGCGCGAGCATGAGCATGCGCACGTACGCCAGTACGAGCGCTGGGGTCCGTTCTTTCTGCCGGCTTACCTTGCGTCCAGCGCCTGGCAATTTATCCTTGGTCGAAGTGGTTACCGGGACAACTACTTTGAAAGGGAGGCCTTTGCCACTGTGGCCGATCGCAAGGAATGACCATGAGGAAACGTAAGCCCGAAAGCAGGTTTCTTTCCGAAGTCGTTGCGCCGGCCCGCCGCGCGCTCGAGAACGATAGCATCACGACACCCGAAAAGCTCGCGCGGTACAGCGAGCGTGAGATTCTTCGCTTGCACGGAATGGGCCCGAGCACGATCCCCAGGCTGAGGAGAGCCCTGAAAGAGAAGGGGCTGAAGTTCAAGCTGAGGTAATTTACGTGATGAGCCTTACTACGGGCGGCTGTCTGTGTGGCGCCGTGCGCTACGAGGTTCGCGGTCCGCTCCGAGACATCGTCAACTGTCACTGCGGCATGTGCCGGCGCCAGCATGGCAACTTTGGCCCGCACTCGAAGGCGAGGAAAGTGAACATCACGATCACGAGTGACGCGGGTCTTGCCTGGTACAAGACTTCGGAAATCGCCCGGCGCGGATTCTGCCGGATGTGTGGCTCCGGATTGTTCTGGGAACCATTCGCCCTGGACGCGACGGGGATCGTCGCGGGAACGCTCGATGGGCCGACAGGGCTGAAGACCATCGGCCACATTTTCGTCGGTGAGAAGGCAGACTTTTACGAAATAACCGATAATCTGCCGCAGTTTGAGGGATCGTCCGATGGTGTGCTTGTGGACGACTATCAGTGAATAATAACAAGGGGAGTGAATATGAACTGGTTTATCGTCGTTCTTAAAAAGTACGCGACTTTCTCGGGTCGCGCACAGCGCGCTGAGTACTGGTTTTTCGTTCTTTTCTACATCCTGATTTTCATTGGGCTGACCATCATCGACAGCGTCACCGGCACGTTGAACCCGTTGTACGGGTTTGGGCTGCTGGGTGGCCTTTTCGCGTTGAGCATGCTGATTCCGTCGATCGCTGTCGGTGTGCGCCGACTCCACGATACGGGCCGAAGCGGCTGGTGGATGCTGCTCGCACTGGTCCCATTGATTGGCGGCATCATTCTGTTGGTGTTTTTCTGCCTGGACAGCCAGCCAGGGGACAATGCCTATGGCCCCAACCCAAAGGCCGTCGCCGCATGACAGGTTCGCTTACGGCAGCAAATCCCTCAGCCGGAACCAAGTCATCGCGAGCACGAGGGTCGGCCGCCGCAGCAACATGCCGCCGGGAAAATCGTGATGACGGAGCCGCGCGAAGACGTCGAAGCGCTCCGCCTGTCCCGCAATGATTTCGGCGGCGATTTTTCCGCCAATGCTGGTCAACACCATGCCGTGGCCGGAAAAGCCCTGTAGATAGTAGATATTCGGCTCGAGCCGCCCGAAATTCGGCGCGCGGTTCATCGTGATGTCGATGATGCCGCCCCAGGCGTATTCAATCTCCGTGTCCGCCAGCTGCGGGAATACGTTCAGCATGCGCTGGCGGGTCGCGCGGGCGGTGCCGATCGGGTCGATGCCGGAGTAGCTCACGCGGCCGCCGAACAGCAGCCGGTGATCCGGCGACCGCCGGTAATAGTCGATGATCCAGTTGATGTCGGCGACGGCGATGTTGTTGCGGAGCAGCGCCGCCGCGCGGTCGGCGCCCAGCGGGCGCGTCGCCACGATGTAGGACGCGATGCCGATCGTCTTGCGCGCAAGCGTTGGAGCGAATGTGCCGTGCCCGATGTTCCCGCAAAGCGCCACGTGCTTTGCGCGCACGCTGCCGGTCGCCGTGCGGACGGTCACGGTGGAACCGCGGTTGATCGCGACGACGCGACTGCCTTCGTGCAGGCTGACGCCGGCCGCGATCGCCGCCTGGCCCAGGCCGATCGTGTAGCGCAACGAATGGAGATGTCCGGACCCGCTGTCGCATAACCCTGCGATATAGCGCTTGCTCGCGATCCACGCTTCGACTTCATCCCGTTCCAGGAATCTAAGCGAGCGGTAGCCGTAAACGTCTTCCTGTTCGCGCTGCCACTCTTTCAGCTCGTCACGTTGGCGCGGCTTGATGCCGACGTGCATGTGTCCCCAGGCCAGATCGCAGTCGATGCGATGGCGCGCAACGAGTTCGCGCGTCAAGCCGACACCCTCGACGCTGAAATCCCAAAGCCGCTGGGCGTCGGCCTTGCCGAGTTGCGCCGCAAGTTTTGCCTGGCCGCAGGCATAACCTGGAATGAACTGGCCGCCCGATCGTCCGGACGCTCCGAAGCCGACGCGCTCCGCCTCGAGTAGCACGACCCGATAGCCGCGCTCCGCGAGGTGCAGGGCGGTCGAGCAGCCGGCGATGCCGCCGCCGACGACGCAGACGTCGGCCTCGACCTCGCCAACCAGCCCCGGCTGCGGAGGCCCACGCTGGGCCGTCGCCTCGTACCAGCTCTGTGCGGGCCGCTGGTTCATACGGACTCCAGGTACCACGTGAAATCGAGCGACGACAATCGGGAACTGAAATCCTGCATCTCGCCGCGGCGCGTCAGCTCATAGAGTCTCACGAATCGCTCGCCGAAGTACTCGCGGAGAAATTCGCTCGCGCCGAATCGCGCAAGCGCCGTCGGCCAGTCGCCGGGCAAGGGCGGCGCCGACAGTCTTTGCTGATACGCATTGCCTTCGAGCGGCGCCGGTGCGGTCAGCTTCTTTTCGATGCCGTGCAGCATCCCCGCGAGGACCACGGCCGCGACCAGGTACGGATTCGCGTCCGCGCCCGCCACGCGGTGCTCAATGCGCCGGTCGGCGGCGCCGGACACCGGCACGCATACCGCGACGCCGCGGTTGTTGTAACCCCAGGTCGCATGCATCGGCACATAGAGCTCGGGCCGCAGCCGGCGGTAACTGTTGGCATTCGGCGCGAATACCGCCATGCCATCTGCCATGGTCTCGAGCAGTCCCGCCGCCGCCTGTTTCAGGAGATCGTTGCCGAGACTTTCGTCGGACGTGAAAATGTTCCGGCCAGCGGCATCCTGCACGCTCGCATGCAGGTGCATGCCGCTCCCGGCCATTTCCGCATAGGGCTTCGCCATGAACGTGGCTTCGAAGCCATTGCGGTGCGCCACGCCCTTGACGATGCGCTTGAACCGGATCGCCTGGTCGCAGGCGAGGCGCGCATCGGCCACGTGCCGCAGGTTGACTTCCCACTGGTTCGGGCCGTACTCGGCGAGCGCCGCGCCGGTCGGGACGTCCTGTTCCGCGCAGGTCGCGGCGATTTCCGACAGGATGTCGGAAACCGATTCGAGGTCCGCCATCGAGTTGATCTGCGTGCGCGTTTCGCGCCGCCCGGTCTGGCGGGAGCGGGGCGGCTGCGCGTGACCCTCGGCCGTGCGCTCCGCATCGACGAAATAGAACTCGAGCTCGAGTGCGATGACCGGCGTCCAGCCGCGCGCCGCGTAGCGCTCGAGCACGGTCCCCAGGAGATGCCGCGGATCGCCGTAGAACGGCGCGCCGTCGTGATCGAGCATCTGCACCTGGAGCTGCGCGACGGACGGCCCGAGCCAGGATGACGGGAACAGCGTCCCCGGAACCGGCAGACCGGCCCGGTCGGCATCGCCTTCGTCAAACCCGAGGCCGGTCGACTGGATTGTGCCGCCCAGGACATCGAGCGCGAACATGGAACCCGGCAGGAACACGCCGCGCTGGTACACGCCGGGCAGATCCGCGCGCTCGACGCGCTTGCCTCGCAAGACGCCGCAGAGATCGGGCAGCAAGAGATCCACCACCCGGACTGCGGGGCGGGCAGCCAGGAGTGCTTCGGCATTCGCAAAGTCGTCCCGTACGAGGGCCATCGAGCACCTGGCGTTTAAGATCTTGTATCGCGTACCGGAATGGCCGCAGGGCAGGATACCCATCGGCCTTTGCGCCGGGCAAGCATCATGCGGTGCAACATAATTCGGCCGAATACCCGAATCCGGCCTGACAGAACGCGGTATTCCTTGCGGAACCTGCGGGGCGCCTCACCCCCCGTTTGTGAGACAATAGGCCCGTCGAACAGGCCTCCATACCGGGGGCCGTTCAAAATAATTAACAGATGCACATGCGGAAGCCAGTCATCGGAATTCCTGCCGATCGCCGCCTATTGGGCTCGCACTGGTTTCATTGCGTCGGCGAAAAGTACATCGCTGCGATCGTCCAGGCGGCCGACGCGGTGCCCGTTCTCGTGCCCGCGCTCGGGGACCGCTACCTGAGGGAGTGGCTCAACTCCTTCGACGGCATCCTGTTCACGGGCAGCCCGACGAATGTCGAGCCGAACCGGTACCTCGGCCCGCAATCGACGCCCGGGACGCTGCACGATCCCGAGCGTGATGCGACGACGCTCCCCATGATCATGAGTGCGGTCGACGCGGGACTGCCGATTTTCGGCATCTGCCGCGGCTTCCAGGAAATCAACGTCGCTTTCGGCGGCTCGCTGACGCAGAAGCTCCAGGACCTGCCCGGCAACCTCGATCACCGCGAGGACGCGACGCAGCCGCTCGACGCGCAATACGTGCCGGCGCACGAGGTGGAGCTCGTCGAGGGCGGGCTGCTGCACAAGATCGCGGGTAACCGCCGGATCAAGGTCAATTCCTTGCATTCGCAGGGTGTCGAACGGCTGGCGCCGCGGCTCGTGCCGGAAGCGAAGGCGGATGACGGTGTCATCGAGGCGTTTCGCATCGACGGCGCGCGGAGCTTCGCGCTCGCCGTCCAGTGGCATCCGGAATGGAAGGTGATGGAAAACCCGTTCTCCCGCGCGCTGTTCGCGGCCTTCGGCCAGGCCGGCCGCGAGCACGCGACGAGGCGGATCCGATGAGCGAGATCCAACAGTTCCTGAAGGATCACGGAATCACCGAGGTCGAGGCGATCGTCCCCGACATGGCGGGCGTTGCGCGCGGCAAGGTCATGCCCGCCGACAAGTACGCCGAAGACGAGGGCATGCGCCTGCCGGAGTCGATTTTTCTCCAGACCGTCACGGGCGAATACCCGGATGACGACAGCTCGATTCACCCGTCCGAGATCGACATCGACCTGACGGGCGATCCGAAGACGATCCGCGTCGTGCCCTGGGCCGCGGAGCCCACGGCGCAAGTCATTCATGACTGTTTCTACGACGACGGCAGGCCGGTGCCGATGGCGCCGCGCTATGTGCTGCGTCGAGTGCTGGATCTGTATGCCGCGCGTGGCTGGCGCCCGGTGGTCGCGCCGGAGCTCGAATTCTTCCTGGTCGAGCCGAATACCGATTCGGATTACCCGCTGAAGCCTCCGGTCGGCCGCTCCGGGAGGCCGGAAACCGGGCGCCAGGCCTACAGCATCGCGGCGGTCAACGAGTTCGATCCGCTCTTCGACGACATCTATGCGTTCTGCGAAGCGCAGGACCTTGACATCGACACGCTGATTCATGAAGCGGGCGCCGCGCAGATGGAGATCAATCTCAACCACGGCGATGCGCTCGATCTCGCCGACCAGGCATTCCTGTTCAAGCGCACGGCGCGCGAAGCGGCGCACCGGCACAAGATGTACGCGACCTTCATGGCGAAGCCGCTCCAGGCCGAGCCGGGAAGCGCCATGCACATCCACCAGAGCATCGTGGATGTGAAGACCGGCGACAACATCTTCAGCGATGCGGAAGGAAAGCCTTCGCCGCTCTTCGAATCGCACATTGCCGGGCTGCAGAAATACCTGCCGGCCTCGATGGCGTTGTTCGCGCCGAACGTCAACAGCTACCGCCGCATCACGCGTTACAATTCGGCCCCGATCAACGTGCAGTGGGGCCTCGACAATCGGACGGCGGGCTTGCGTGTGCCGGTTTCCGAGCCGCAGGCGCGCCGCATCGAAAATCGGCTCGGGGGCGCGGACGCGAATCCCTACCTGGCCATCGCGGCTTCGCTCGCCTGCGGCTATCTCGGCATGATCGAGGGGCTGAAGCCGACCGAGCCCATTACCGGCTCGGCCTATGACCTGCCGTTCTCCCTGCCGATGTCGCTCGCGGACGCGCTCGCGCTGCTCCGCGCGTCGAAGCCGCTGGTCGAGCTATTCGGCGAGCGCTTCGTCGCGGCATACTGCGCCGTGAAGGAAAACGAGTACGAAACCTTCTCGCGGGTCATCAGCTCGTGGGAGCGGGAACACCTGCTACTGAACGTCTGACGGGCGGAGCCACATGAGCGCGAAACCACGTATCACGGGACGAGCGACGCGCGATTGGCAGGAACTCGACGCCCGGCACTACCTGCATCCCTTCACCGATTTCCGGGCGCTCGCCGCCGAGGGCACACGCGTCATCATGCGCGCCGAGGGCGTGTATCTCTACGATTCGGACGGCCTCGAGATCCTCGACGCGATGTCGGGGCTCTGGTGCGTGAACATCGGCTACGGTCGGCACGAGCTTGCCGACGCCGCCGCTCGCCAAATGCGGGAGCTGCCGTACTACAACAGTTTCTTCAAGAGCGCCCATCCGCCGGCGATCGAGCTGGCGCAACTGCTCGGCGAGCTGACGCCGCGCCAGTTCAACCGGGTGTTTTTCACGAACTCGGGTTCCGAGGCGAACGACACGATCCTGCGCATGGCCCGACGCTACTGGGACCTCCTCGGCCAGCCGAGGCGGAGCATTGTGATCAGCCGGCTCAATGCCTATCACGGCAGCACGGTCGCGGCCGCGAGCCTCGGCGGCATGTCGGCCATGCACGCGCAGGGCGGATTGCCGATTCCGGACATCGTGCACATCGAGCAGCCGTACTGGTACGAGAACGGCACTGACCTCAGCCCGGAGGACTACGGCTTGCGCGCCGCGCGGCGCCTTGCCGAGAAGATCGAGGAATTGGGGCCGGATCGTGTCGCCGCGTTCATCGGCGAACCGATCCAGGGCGCCGGCGGCGTCATCATCCCGCCCGCGACCTATTGGCCGGAGATCCAGCGCATCTGCCGGGAGTACGGCATCCTCCTGATCGCCGACGAAGTAATCTGCGGCTTCGGCCGCACGGGAAACTGGTTCGGCTGCGAGCATTTCGGCTTCGAGCCGGATTTCATGACGATCGCGAAGGGCATTACGTCCGGTTACCAGCCGCTCGGCGGCGCGATGGTGTCGGATCGCGTGGCCGAGGTCCTGATCGGCCAGGGCGGCGAGTTCCACCACGGCTTCACCTGGTCCGGCCACCCGGTCGCCTGCGCCGTCGCGATCGAGAACCTCGGCATCCTGCGGCGGGAGAAGATCGTCGAGCGCGTGCGGGACGAAATCGGGCCCTACCTCCAGCGGCGATTCCGGGAATTGGCGGATCACGCGCTGGTCGGCGAAGTGCGCGGGGTCGGCATGATCGGCGCGCTCGAGTTGGTTGCCCACAAGGGCACGCGGACTTTCTTCCGCAATCGCGGTGCGGTCGGGCTCATCTGCCGCGACCACTGTTTCAAGAACGGCCTGATCATGCGCGCGGTCCGTGACACGATGATCATGGCCCCGCCGCTCGTGATGGAGCGCAAGCACGTGGATGAACTGGTGGAAAAGGTTCGGCGCTGCCTGGACTTGACGGCGAAAGACATCGGGGTTGGCTGACGCGGGAGGCGGAGATGGGCAGGGGATTCCGGTTCGGGCTGCTGGCTGCGGCCGTCGCAACCTTGGCCGCCTGCGGCGGCGATCAGAAAGACGAGAGCGCGGACGCGGCGGCGGCGCCGGAAGAGAAAGTCCTGTTCGTCTTCAACTGGTCCGACTATATCGGCGACACCACGATCGCCGATTTCGAGAAGAAGACCGGGATCAAGGTCACCTACGACGTCTTCGACTCCAACGAGGTGCTCGAGACCAAGCTGCTCGCGGGCCGCACGGGATACGACATCGTGGTGCCGACCGCGCCGTTCCTCGAGCGGCAGATCAAGGCCGGCGTGTTCCTGAAGCTCGACCAGTCGAAACTGCCGAACCTGGCCAACATGGACCCGGACATCATGCAGCGCGTCGCCGTGCACGATCCCGGCAACGAGCACTCCATACCCTATCTGTGGGGAACGATCGGCATCGGCTACAACCCGGACAAGGTCAGGAAGGCGCTGGGCACCGATACGATCGATAGCTGGAGTGCGATCTTCGGGCCAGCGAATGCAGCCAAGCTCGCCAAGTGCGGCATCGCGATCCTGGACGCGCCGACCGACGTCTTCGGCTCGGTCGCAATCTACCGGGGCCTCGACCCGAACAGCGAAAAACCGGAAGACCTGGCGATTGTCCAGGACACGCTGATGAAGGTCCGGCCGCACCTGAAGTATTTCCACTCCTCGCAGTACATCAACGATCTCGCCGCGGGCGAGATCTGCGTTGCGCTCGGCTGGAGCGGCGACGTATTCCAGGCGCGCGACCGGGGCGCGGCCGCCGCATCCCCCGTCAAGGTTGCCTACACGATTCCCAAGGAAGGCGCGATCATCTATTTCGACATGCTGGCGGTTCCCGCCGACGCGCCGCATCCGGGGAACGCCCACGATTTCATCAATTTCATGATGGACCCTGCCGTGATTGCCAAGGTCACGAACAAGGTCCGGTTTGCGAACGGCAATGCCGCGGCATTGCCGCTGGTGGACGAGGCGCTGCGCAACGATCCCGCGGTCTATCCAAGCGACGAGGTGAAGGCGAGGCTGCATCCCGACTTGTCGGAATCGCAGGCTTTCAGCCGCGAGCTGAATCGCGCCTGGACGCGTATCCGCACCGGCCAGTGACAGGTGACGTCGACAGGGGGAAATTGACGTCATGGCCAATGCGCGACAGGAGGGTGCCGATCCGTATGTCCGGATCGAGAAAGTCACGAAGAAATTCGGCGAGTTCGTCGCGGTCGACGACGTCTCGCTCGATATCTACCGCGGCGAAATCTTCTGCTTGCTCGGCGGCTCGGGCTGCGGCAAGACGACGCTGCTCCGCCTGATGGCGGGATTCGAGACGCCGACCGCCGGTACGATCTCGATCGAACGCGTGGACGTGACCGCGATGCCGCCCTATGAGCGTCCGGTCAACATGATGTTCCAGTCCTACGCGCTCTTTCCGCACATGTCCGTGCGGAAGAATGTCGCCTTTGGCCTCAGGCAGGACCGGCTTCCGAAGAGCGAGATCGACGACCGCGTCGCCGAGATCCTGAAGCTCGTCCGCATGGAGCAATACGCGGGCCGCGCCCCGCACCAGCTTTCGGGCGGGCAGCGCCAGCGGGTCGCGCTCGCACGCGCGCTCGTCAAGCGCCCGAAACTCCTGCTGCTCGACGAGCCGCTGGCCGCGCTAGATCGCAAGCTCCGCGAGCACACGCAATTCGAGCTCCTGAACATCCAGGAGACGCTCGGCGTCACCTTCGTGGTCGTGACCCACGACCAGGAGGAGGCGATGACGCTGGCGACGCGAATCGGCGTGATGAACCACGGCGAGATCGTGCAGGTCGGCACACCGAGCGACATCTACGAGTATCCGGTATCGCGTTTCGTCGCCGACTTCATCGGCTCCGTGAACATGTTCGAAGGCCGGCTGATCGAGGACGAGCCGGATTACGTGCGCGTCGCTTCCCCCGAGCTCGGCGGGACCTTTCACGTCGGTCACGGCGTGAGCGCGGCGCCCAACGCGACGGTCTGGGTCGCGCTCCGGCCCGAGAAGATCGTGGTCTCACGGGAGCGGCCGGAAGGCGGCGACGATAATCGCGTGTCGGGGGTCGTGGCGGAGGTCGCGTATCGCGGCGACCAGTCGGTCTATCTCGTGCGGCTCGCCGGCGGACGGCAGGTGCGCGTGACCCAGCCGAATACCCTGCGCCAGGGCGCCGGGGACCGCATCCGCTGGGACGACAAGGTGTGGCTGTCCTGGGATTCCTCGAGCCCGGTGGTGGTCACGCAATGAACCTGCGGCGTTACAGCGGCAGAACGCTCGTCACGGCGGTCCCGTACCTCTGGCTGATCCTGTTTTTCCTGATGCCTTTCCTGATCGTGCTCAAGATCTCCGTGTCGGAGATCCAGCTCGCCATGCCGCCGTACGAGCCGCTCGTCACCTGGATCTCGTCGCAGGTCGTGGAGCTCCGGTTCAACTTCGCGAACTACGCCTTTCTCGTCAAGGACACGCTCTATTTCAATGCCTACGTCAACTCGATCGTCACCGCGGCGATCTCCACGGTCCTGTGCCTGCTGATCGGCTATCCCATGGCCTATGGCATCGCGCGCAGCAATCCGGCATGGAGAAACCTATTGCTGTTGCTCGTGATGCTGCCGTTCTGGACCTCTTTTCTGCTGCGCGTCTATGCGTGGATCGGAATCCTAAAGAACAACGGCGTAATCAACAACGTCCTGCTTTCGCTCGGGCTCATCGACGAGCCGATCGTGATGCTCCAGACGAATTTCGCGGTGTACGTCGGCATCGTGTATTCCTATCTGCCGTTCATGGTGCTGCCGCTCTACACGGCGATCGAGAAGCTCGACCTTTCGCTGCTCGAGGCGGCGGCGGATCTCGGCTGCCGGCCGGTCAAGGCGTTCTTCCGCATCACGCTGCCGCTGACCCGGCACGGCATCATCGCGGGCTGCATGCTGGTCTTCATCCCGGCCGTCGGTGAATTCGTGATCCCGGCGCTGCTCGGCGGGCCGGACTCGCTGATGATCGGGCGGGTGCTGTGGGAGGAATTCTTCAATAACCGCGACTGGCCGGTCGCGAGCGCCGTCGCGATCGCGATGCTGCTGCTCCTCGTCATCCCGATCATGTTCTACCAGCGCTCGCAGGGCCAACAGCTCGGAGCGCACCGGTGAACCGCCAGCGCTCCGCTTTCGTCACGACGATGCTGGTCGCCGGCTTCCTGTTCCTCTACGTGCCGATCCTGCTGATGATCGTTTATTCGTTCAATGAATCGCGCCTGGTCACGGTCTGGGGCGGCTTCTCGACCCAATGGTACGCCGCGCTCTTCCGGAACCAGCAGGTGCTGGACGCCGCCTGGCTCTCGTTCAAGATCGCGGCGATGAACGCGACCGGCGCCACCATCCTCGGGACGCTCGCGGGGCTCGCGCTCGCGCGCTTCGGCCGGTTCCGCGGCCGCCCGCTCCTGACCGGACTCGCGACCGCGCCGCTCGTGATGCCCGAGGTGATCACCGGCCTGTCGCTCCTCTTGCTGTTCGTTGCGATGGAACAGGCTTTCGGCTGGCCGGCAGGGCGCGGCATCACGACCATCACGATCGCGCACATGACGTTTTCGATGGCCTATGTCACGGTCGTCGTGCAATCGAGGCTCGCGACACTCGACGAATCGCTCGAAGAGGCGGCGATGGACCTCGGGGCGCGGCCGGCGAAGGTCTTTTTCCTGATCACGCTGCCGATCATCCTGCCCGCCATCTGCGCCGGCTGGCTGCTCGCGTTCACGCTCTCCTGGGACGACCTCGTGATCACGAGCTTCGTGACGGGCCCGGGCTCGAGCACGCTGCCGATCGTGATCTTCTCGAAGGTGCGTCTCGGCGTCAGCCCGGACATCAACGCGCTCGCGACGATCCTGGTCCTGATGGTCGCCGTGTTTACGGCCATCTTCGGCATCTACATGCAGCGCCAACAGAAGCGGCGCGACCTGGACGTGCAGCGGGCCGTCGCTGCCAACGAGTGATGCCGGCCAGCAAGCTGCCCGGAGTCGGCACCACGATCTTTACGGTGATGTCGCGGCTCGCCGTCGAGACCGGCGCGATCAACCTCGGGCAGGGTTTCCCCGACTTCGATCCGCCCGCGCGCCTGCGCGAGCTGGTCGGCCTGCATCTCGCCGCGGGCCACAACCAGTACGCGCCGATGGCGGGGCTGCCGGCGCTTTGCGAAGGCATTGCCGAACAGGGCGGGCGGCGGCACGGCTGGCAGGTGGATCCCGCGAGCGAGATCACGATCACCGCCGGAGGCACCGAAGCGATATTCGCGGCGATCCACGCGGTCGTGCACGCGGGCGACGAGGTGATCCTGCTCGATCCGAGCTACGATTCCTATGGCCCGGCGGCTGAACTCGCCGGCGCACGGGTGCGGCGTGTGCCGCTCGCGCTCGACGACTTCGGCATCGACTACGTACGGCTGGCAGACGCGATCACGCCGCGCACGCGGCTGATCGTCGTCAACACGCCGCTCAATCCGGCCGGCGCCGTCCTCACGCCCGCCGACTGGGATCGCATCGCGGCACTGCTCGAGGGGCGGGACGCCTTCGTCCTGTCCGACGAGGTGTACGAGTCGCTCGTGTACGACGGCCGCCGTCATGCCGGCGTTCTGTCAAACTTGCGGCTGCGGGAGCGCGCCTTCGCCGTGTACTCTTTCGGCAAGACCTACAACGCGACCGGCTGGAAGGTCGGCTATTGCATCGCGGCACCGCAGTTGACTGCGGAGTTCCGCAAGGTGCACCAGTTCCTGACCTTTGCGGTCTCGACGCCGGTGCAGCACGCGATCGCCGATTTCATGCGCGAAACGCCGGGATTTCCCGATGAATTGGCGCCTTTCTACCAGGCGCGGCGCGATCGTTTCGCCTCGCTCATGGCAGAATCGCGCTTCCGGCTGCGGCCGGTGGCCGGCACGTATTTCCAGCTCGCGGACTATTCAGCGGTCTCCGACCTGCCGGATGTGCGCTTCTGCGAGGAACTCGCGCGATTGCACGGCGTGGCCGCGATTCCGCTGTCTCCGTTCTGCGACGAGCCGCCTGCAGCCCGCCTGATCCGTTTCTGTTTTGCCAAGCACGACCGGACACTGGAAGACGCCGCGCGGAAACTAGCAGCCGTGTGAGCGGTCCGAGTGGCCATGGGAGGCCCCATGAACCTTCGCGCGTGGCCGACAGTCGGCCTGACGACCGTCTTGCTGGGCTGCGGCGGAGGCGGCGGCGGTTCACCACCTCCGGTTCCGGCGCCACCCGCCTGCAGCTCGGGCATCTCGACACCGCGCGCTTTCGCCAACCTGAGCTTTGCGTCGCCCGTGGCCATGAAGCAGGTGCCCGGCGATCCCACGCGCTGGTTCGTGGTGGAACAGGGCGGCCTCGTGCGGGTGTTCGACAACGATCCCGCGGTCGCGTCCGCGCAGGAATTCGTGGACCTTCGAAGCCGCGTGCATTTCAGCGGCGAGGCCGGTCTGCTCGGCCTGGCCTTTCATCCCGACTTTGCCACGAATCGCCGCGTCTATCTCAATTTCAGCGAGATGGTGGGCGGCGGCATTCGCTCCGTGACCGCGGAATTCACGAGCCCTGACGGCGGACTGACGCTCGACCCGGGCTCCGAGCGCGTGCTCATGACGGTCCCCAAGTCGGCCGCCAATCACAACGGCGGAAACGTCGAGTTCGGCCCGGACGGATTCCTGTACGTCGGGCTCGGCGACGGCGGCGGCAGCGGCGACCCGGATGGAAACGCGCAGAACCCGGAGCGGCTGCTCGGCAAGATGTTGCGGATCGACGTCGATTTGCGGCCGGGCGGCGCGCCGTACGGGATTCCCGGCGGCGCGACCGGCAATCCGTTTGTGGGCAATCCGCTCTGCAACGTGGACGGCACCGGGACCCTGAACTGCCCCGAAATCTACGCGCTCGGGTTGAGGAATCCCTGGCGCTGGAGCTTCGACCGCCAGACTGGCGACCTCTGGCTCGGAGACGTCGGCCAGGCCCGCTTCGAGGAAATCGACCTGATCGAGCGCGGCGGCAATTACGGCTGGGACGTGCGCGAAGGCGCGCACTGCTTCGAGCCGATGAGCGGCTGCGACACCCAGGGGCTCACGGACCCGGTCGCAGAATACGGGCGCGACCTGGGATTCTCGGTCACGGGCGGCTACGTTTACCGCGGGCTTCAGTCGACCGCGATCGCGGGCCGCTATGTCTTCGGCGATTTCGGCGGCATGATCGCGTCGCTGGCGCCGGATGGCGTCGGCGGCTTCACGGTCGAGCCGCTCGTCGAGCAGGGCTGCACGCCGCCGGACGCGCCGGGTGCGCTGCAGATTTCCTCGTTTGCCGAAGACCTGGACGGCGAGCTGTACGCGCTCGATTACGGCCGCGGCCACATCCGCGAGCTGGTCTTTACGGATTGAGCCGGCGGCGGGATGCGGTGCCGGCGCCGGACCGCTAGGCCGCGTCCTGACTTTTCGGCGCGTGCTGTGACATGACCGGCTGTGCCGGCGCCGCGGAAGTCCGCATGACCCGTCGGTACACGCCTCGGCCGGAGTTCCGCCGGGTCATGACGAGCTGCCAAAGGTGCAGCTGCTCGACGTCGAATGCCGCTTTCGACGACATCAGGTAGTAGTTCCACATGCGGCGAAAGCGCTCGTCGAAGGGCCGCGCGGTCTTCAGGGAGCGGATCCGGTCCCAGTTGGCGTTGAAGCGGTCGTACCAGGCCTGCAAGGTCGGCACGTAGTAGAGGCCGTAGTTCTCCCAGTCCTCGATGACGAAGCGGCCTTCGGCGGCATGCGCCAGCTGAGTCATCGCGGGCGCCATCGAGTTCCGGAAGATGTACTTCTCGATCCACGGATCGACGACCGTGGATCGCTCGTTGTTGCCGATCGTGTGCAGCAGGAAGAGGCCTTCCGGCTTCAGCATCTCGTGGACAATCTCGAGCAGGCCCGCGTAATTCTTGTATCCCACGTGCTCGATCATGCCGACGATCGAGATCCGGTCGAACGGTCCCAGGCCCGAATCCGGCAGATCGCGGTAATCGAGTCGCTTGATCGTGACCGGCAGTCCGCGCGTGTACTCGGTTGCGTACCGGATCTGTTCCTCGGAAAGGCTGATGCCGGTGACTTCGCAGCCGCGGGTGCTCGCCGCGTACTTCGCGAAACCACCCCAGCCGCAACCGATGTCGAGCACCCGGTCGCCGCGCTTCAGCTCGAGCTTGTCGCATAGCAATTCAAGCTTTATTTCCTCCGCACGCTCGAGATCCCCGGTGCCGTCGAAGAAGCAGCAGGTGTACTGGTTCCAGGGACCGAGGAAGAGCGCGTACATCCGGTGATCGATGTCGTAGTGCTCTTCCGCGACCGCCTTCGAGCGGCGCGGAGTCTGGAGATTCGTCAGGCGGGACTGGAGCGACTTCAAGGCGCGCGAGGCACGAATCAACGGCTTCTTCTGCGTATTGGCAGACAGCACGCGCCGGAACAGTTCATCGAGGGCGTCGCAGTCCCAGTCGCCGTCGATGTAAGCCTCGCCGATGCCGAGCGAGCCGCGAAGCGCGCGGCGATAGAGCTTTTCGTTGTTGACGCGGATGTCCCAGGGCCGGTCGCCGCCGAGGCGAACGCCCGTGCCCTCGAGCAGATTCTCGAACAGCGGCTTGAAGAGGCGGTTCATCATCGTCTCAGCCGGCGGCATTCTACGCCCGGGTATCGTCGCGCGCGAGCGGCAGCACAGTCGATTCCTTGATCACCGTGACGACGATCGAGGAGTTCACCGACTGCACGTTCGGGATCTTCGACAGGTGATCGAGGAAGAAGGCTTCGTATTCCTTCATGTCGTGCGTGACGATGCGCAGGTGAAAGTCCCACTCTCCCGTCAGCGTGCAGCAATCGAGCACTTCCGGCCGGTCGCGGATCGCGCGCTCGAATTGCGCGAGCGCATCGCGGCCCTGGCTCGACAGCCTGACGTGCACGTAGACCATCACGTCGAGGCCGAGCGCTTCGCGGTCGAGTAGGGCAACGCGTTTCCTGATGACGCCGTCCTGTTCGAGCTGCTGGATGCGCCGCCAGCAGGTGGTGGTGGACAGCCCGACTTTGGACGCGAC
The DNA here is from genome assembly GCA_040878925.1 of Steroidobacteraceae bacterium. Taxonomy (GTDB): domain Bacteria; phylum Pseudomonadota; class Gammaproteobacteria; order Steroidobacterales; family Steroidobacteraceae; genus SCUD01. The sequence continues at coordinate 19,337 of JBBDLI010000021.1, forward strand.
GTCCGCCGCGGACTGGGCCCCGTCGCGCTGCAATTCGTCGAGGATGCGCCGGTCAATTCCGTCGATCGCCATGTGAACTCTTTAATTCATAAAAGTCGTAATAGAGGAATGATTATTCCATTATTTTGCAGGACAGCACAAGAAATCTCTGTTTTGACGGCTTGGGCGCGTACGATACCCGGCTGAACCCCAAGCCTGCCGCACCGCGAGGGAGCCGATGGTCGCCCAGTCTCGCCTGCACGTGCCGAAGACACCTGCGCGTCCGGGCGAAGCCCCCGATTTCAGCTATCTGAAGCTCTTGCCGGCGGGCAAGATCGCGCGTCCCGAGCCCGGCGCACCCGCGCTGGAAATCCGGCATCTCTCCGAGGGACTCGTGCGCGTGCTCGACGAGGAGCATCGCGCCGTCGGCCCCTGGAATCCGCAACTCGATGCCGAGACTCTGCAAGCCGCGCTCCGTCACATGCTGCTGACGCGAGTCTTCGACGATCGCATGCAGCGTATCCAGCGCTCGGGAAAAATCTCCTTCTACATGCGGTCGTTCGGCGAGGAGGCGGTGTCCGTTGCGATGGCGATGGCGCTCCGGCCTTCGGACATGCTCTTTCCGTCCTATCGCAACCAGGGGCTCTACGTCGTGCGCGGCCGGCCCATCCTCGACCTGATGTGCCAACTCCTGTCGAACACGCGCGACATGTGCAAGGGCCGCCAGCTTCCGGTCATGTATCACTGGCGTGACGGCCACATCTTCTCGATCTCGGGCAATCTCGCGACGCAGTTTCCGCAGGCCGTCGGCTGGGCGATGGCGGCCGCGATCAAGGGCCAGGACGCGATCGCCGTGAGCTGGCTCGGCGAAGGCTCGAGCGCGGAGGCGGATTTTCACCACGCCCTGCTCTTTGCTTCCGTTTATAAGGCACCGGTCATTCTTTGCGTCGTCAACAACCAGTGGGCCATCTCGACTTTCCAGGGCCACGCGGGTGGAGAGCGGCAAACCTTCGCGGCGCGCGGACCGGGCTACGGCATCGCGGGCGTGCGCGTCGACGGCAACGATTTCCTCGCGGTGCATGCCGTCACGCAGTGGGCCGCGGAGCGCGCGCGCGCCGGCTGCGGCCCGACCCTGATCGAGCACGTGACCTACCGGGCTGCCGCGCATTCGACCAGCGATGATCCGGCGCGCTACCGCCCCAAGGAAGATTACCAGCGCTTTCCGCTCGGCGACCCGGTCGATCGCCTGAAGAATCACCTGATCACCGTCGGCAAATGGTCCGAGGAGCGGCACAAGGCGCTGACCGCGGAGCTCGAGGATCACATCGCCGCCTCCTGGAAAGAGGCGGTCCGCTACGGAACGCTCACCGATCCGCCGCGCCTCGATCCGGGGCTCATGTTCGAGGACGTGTTCAAGGAAATGCCCGAGCACCTTCGCCGGCAGGAAGCCGAGTTGCGCGAAGAGATGGGCGGGAAATAACGCCGTGGCGCAGATGAACATGATCCAGGCGCTGAACTCGGCGATGGACATCAAGCTCGGCCAGGACCCTTCGGTCGTCATCCTCGGCGAGGACATCGGCTACTTCGGCGGCGTCTTTCGCGTCACCGACGGGCTGCAGCGGAAATACGGCGAAAGCCGCGTGCTCGACACGCCGATCGCAGAGGGTGGAATCCTGGCTGCGGCGATCGGTATGGCGGTCAACGGGCTCCGGCCGGTGGCCGAGATCCAGTTCGCCGACTACATCTATCCGGCCTACGACCAGATTGTCAGCGAGCTCGCGCGCATCCGGTATCGCAGCGCCGGCGAGTTCTACGCGCCGGTGACCGTGCGCACGCCCTGCGGCGGCGGCATCCGCGGCGGCCAGACGCACTCCCAGAGTCCCGAAGCACTCTTCGCGCATGTCGCCGGTCTCAAGGTCGTGATGCCGTCGAATCCCTACGACGCCAAAGGTCTCCTGATCTCCGCGATCGAGGACGACGACCCGGTGATCTACTTCGAGCCGAAGCGCATCTACAACGGGCCATTCGACGGCGATCCGCACAAGCCGGCCGTGCCCTGGAGCACGCACCCGAAAAGCGAGGTGCCGGATGGCCACTACACCGTGCCGCTCGGCAAAGCGGAAATCGTGCGCGCGGGCGATGACCTGACGATCGTGACCTATGGCACCATGGTGCATGTCAGCGAGGCTGCGGCCCGCGGCCTCGGGCTCGACGCGGAGATCATCGACGTGCGAACGATGGTGCCGCTGGACAGCGATACGATCTGCAACTCCGTCGCGCGGACCGGCCGCTGCGTCGTCGTCCACGAGGCGACGCGCTTCGCCGGGCTCGGCGCCGAGCTTTCGGCGACCATCCAGGAACGGTGCTTCTGGAATCTGCAGGCCCCGATCCTGCGTGTCGCGGGCTGGGACACGCCTTATCCGCACGCCTTCGAATGGGAATATTTCCCGGGCCAGGCGCGCGTCGCGAAAGCCCTGAAGGCCGTCATGGAGGCCTCATGAGCCGATACGTCTTCAAGATGCCGGATCTCGGCGAAGGCACCGTCTCCGCCGAAGTGGTGGAGTGGAAGGTGAAGGTCGGCGATGTGGTCAAGGAAGACCAGATCATCGCTGAAGTGATGACCGACAAGGCGGCCGTCGAGATTCCCGCGCCGGTGAGCGGTCGCGTCGTCTCGATCACCGGTCAGCCGGGCGACATGGTGGCCGTCGGATCGGAACTCATCGCGTTCGACACTTCCGGTTCCGCACCCGCCGAGGCGGCACCCGCCCCGGCGAAGTCCGCCGCCCCCGGCTCGACGGCGATGCCAGCGGCCGCGGCCACTGCACCAGGTCCGTCGCGTGTGATGGCTTCGCCTGCCACGCGGCGGAAGGCCCATGTCGCAGGCGTGGACCTCGCGAACATCAACGGCACGGGGCCGGGCGGGCGGATTTCCGCGCAGGACCTCGAATCCGTCATCGCGGGCAAGGGCGGCGCGGCCGCAAAGCCGGTGACCCACGCGCCGCGCAAGGGCGTCGAGGAGATCAAGATCATCGGCGTGCGCCGCGTCATCGCGGAACGCATGAGCGCCGCGAAGCGGAACATCCCGCATTTCGCCTACGTCGAGGAAGTGGACGTCACCGAACTCGAGGCGCTCAGGCAATACCTGAATTCGCGGCTTGCGAAAGGCGCGCCGTCGCTCACTTACCTGCCATTCCTGGTCGCGGGACTGGTGCGCGTGCTGGAAAGTTTTCCGCAGTGCAATGCCGTGCACGACGCCGAGCGCAACCTGATCCTGCGACATGCCGCCGTTCACGTCGGCATCGCGACGCAGACGCCGGACGGCCTCAAGGTGCCGGTCGTGCGCCACGCGGAGGCTCGCTCGCTCCCCGATCTTGCGGCGGAAATCCGCCGGGTTTCCGAGGCCGCGCGCAGCAACAAGGCGTCCCGCGAGGAACTCCTCGGCTCGACGATCACCGTCACGAGCCTCGGCCGGCTGGGCGGCATCGCGTCCACACCGGTCATCAACGCGCCGGAGGTCGCGATCGTCGGCGTGAACAAGGCCGTGGATCGACCGGTCGTCGTCGACGGCGCGATCGCCATCCGCCGCATCATGAATCTTTCGTCGTCTTTCGATCACCGTTTCGTGGACGGTTTCGACGCCGCCGCGATGATCCAGGCGCTCAAGGAACGACTCGAGCATCCTGCCACCATTTTCATACAGGACTGACACATGAACGCACAGGCCATGCCGAAGACACACGCCGCCGACTCCACGACCCGCCCGGCTTTCGGGACCGTGCTGGCAAGCGCCATGACGGTCGCGAGCTGGCGCGATGGGAAGTGGTCGCAGCACGAGTTGCGCAAGTACGGCCCGATCGAACTGTCGCCCGCAATCCACGGGCTGCATTACGGCAGCACCTGCTTCGAGGGCTTCAAGGCCTATCGCTGGGCGGACGGCAGCGTGAACATCTTCCGCATGGACCGCCACATCGCGCGCATGCGCCAGAGCGCGCTCTCGCTCGTGTTGCCGCAGCCGGACGCGGCGCAGCTCGCGGCGATGATCGCGGCGGTCGTCGACCGGGTGCGCGACGAAGTGCCAGAAGCGCCCGGCGCACTGTACCTGCGTCCCACCCTGTTCGGGACCGGTGCGAGCATCGGCGGCGCGACCTCGCCGGCGACCGAGGCGATCCTGGTCGTGCTCGCGAGCCCGGTGTGGGATTACTTCGCCAAGGGAGCGAAGGCACTTCGCATCTACGTCGAAGAAAAAGCGACGCGCACCGCCTCCCTCATGGGCATGGTCAAGGCCGGCGGCAATTACGCGTCGGCGCTCGGGCCGACGCTGGCCGCGCGCCAGCAGCACCAGGCGGACCAGGTCGTGTTCTGCCCGGGCGGTGAAGTCCAGGAGACGGGCGCCGCGAACTTCCTGCTGATCCGCGACGGGAAGATCCTGACGCGAAGCCTCGACACGACTTTCCTGCACGGCATCACGCGCGATTCGCTGCTCACGATTGCGCCGCAGCTCGGCTACGAGGTGGAAGAGCGCGTTTTTACGGTCGACGAGATGCTCGATTGGGTGAAGACGGGCGAAGCGGCGCTCTGCGGCACGGCGGCCGTGCTGTCTGGCGTCGGCACACTCGTGCGTTCCGGCGGGCGCGAATACAAGGTCGGCAGCGGCGAAACGGGGCCGAATATGAAACGGCTGCGGGCGGCGCTCGTCTCGATGCAGCAGGGCGAGGTCCCAACCCCCGCGGGCTGGATCACGCGGGTCTGACGACGGCGCGGCCCCTGCGGCGAATGCAATGAAGGGCCGCACGCGCGTCAATCATCCGCCCGACGTCACGCTCCCGGCGGACAATCGGCCGCTCGTCGCGCCGATCCACCAGACGGTCAAGTTCGCATTCGAAAGCCTCGAAGAGACGCTCCGCGCGAGCCGCGGCGAGCGCGAGGGCTACATCTACACGCGGACGTCGAACCCGACCACGCGCCAGCTCGAGAAACTGCTGGCGGAAATCCAGCAGCGCGACGACTGCATCGCGCTCGGTTCCGGCGTCGCCGCGATCTCGGCCTGTCTGCTCGCGCTCCTGCGGGCGGGCGATCACATGCTCTGCTTCGTCGAGACCTACGGGCCGAGCCGGCACCTGATCCAGGGACTGCTGAAGCGCTTCGGCGTCGAGCACACGATGCTCTCGATCGAGGACGATGCCGGCATCGAGCGCGTCCTGGCGGGCCGGCCCACGAAGCTCGTCTATTTCGAATCGCCGACCAACCCGATCACGCGGATCGCCGACATTGCGCACATCACGCAGGCCGCGCACGCGCGCGGCGCGCTCACGGTGCTCGACAACACCTTCGCCGGCTTTCACAATCATGGCCAGTACGGCATCGACATCTTCGTGCACAGCCTCACGAAATACGCTTCGGGGCACGGCGACGTCATGGGCGGTGCGATCATCGCTCGAATGCAGCTCATACAGGAAATGCGGCGTACTTCGATCCTGCTCGGGCACCTGCTCGATCCGCACGCCGCGTTCCTCATCGTGCGCGGGATGAAGACCTATTACCTGCGGTGCGAGGCGCAGGCGGCGAGCGCGGCGCAGATCGCCGCGTTCCTCGAGGGCCATCCGGCGGTGGAACGCGTGCACTATCCGGGCCTGCCCTCGCACCCGCGCCATGCGCTCGCCCGGGAGCAGATGCGGGATTTCGGCTCGATCGTGAGCTTCGACCTGGCGGGCGGCGCGGAGGCGGTCCGCGAATTCGCCGACGCGCTCGAGTTCTTCGCGATCACGCCGAGCCTTGGCTCGGTCGAATCGCTGGTCATGCCGTCCCAGCTCCTGCGCTCGCGCGGGCTGACGGCCGAGCAGGCGGCCATCAGCGGCATCGGCGATGGCACGGTGCGGCTCTCGATCGGGATCGAGGACACGAACGACCTGATCGAGGATCTGGACGCGGCGCTCAGCCGAGTCTCCGGCTAGAGACTGCTCGCGACCCGCACGCGGTGCGGATGGTAGGGCAGCACTTCCACCACGTCGCCGGCGGCGAGGCGCTCCTGGAGCGCGCGCCACCAGCCGGCCTCGAGAATCTCGCCGTGCTTCTCGAGAAAAACGTCCCGCAGCCGCCCTTCGAACCCGAGGAATTTCAGGAACGTCTCCGGAAAGACGTCGTTGTCGGCCACGAAGAACCAGCTCTCGGCCCGCATCTCGTCCTCGTCGGAAGTCGCCTCGGGCACGTCGCGGAAGCGGCAGTCGGTGACGCGGCAGAGCTCGTCGTAGTCGTAGAAGATCACGCGGTTGTGGCGGGTGACCCCGAAATTCTTGAGCAACAGGTCACCCGCGAAAATATTCGTGTAGGCGAGGTCGCGGATCGCCTGGCCGTATTCCACGACTGCGAGCTCTGCCGCGGCGGGCGCCGCCGTGCGGAGATAGAGATTGAGCGGCGTCATCTGCCGCTCGATGTAGACGTGGCCGACGATGACGTCCTCACCGTCCTGCTGCACGTTCATCGCGCACTCGGAGAGCAGCTCCTCCAGCATGTCTGCTGCGAAGCGCTTGCGCGGCAGGCGGATGTCGCGGAATTCCTGGGCATCCACCAGCCGGCCCGCGCGGTCGTGGCGGAAGACCATGTCGTACTTCGCCATGACCTCCTCGCGGCGCACGTTCTTGACGGCGGGGAAGCGATCGCGAATCACCTTGAAGATCACGTCGAAGTTATCGAGCGTGAAACAGGCCATCACCATGCCGGGCTCGCCGGGCGCGCGCACGAAGCGGTCGTCCGTCCTGCCGAGATGCCGGAATATCTCGCGGAAGCGCTCGGTCTTTCCCTGCTTCGCGCGGCCGAGCACCGTGAAGAGTTCCGAGACCGGCTTCAGCGGCAGCATCGAATGCAGGAACAGCACGGCCTCGGCAACCCGCTCGAGATCGACGTGGAAGTACGAACGCGTGAAGCTGAACAGGATCGACACGTCGCTCACCTGGAGCATGACGGCATCGACCAGCACGCCGAGCGGCGAATTGCGGAAGGCGATCGCGAGCGGCAGCGTCCAGTCCTCGCCGTGCAGGCAGCCGACGACGTAGGCGCGGCTCATCTGGTAGAAGACCGGCCGGATCACCTCGACCTCGCGTAGCGGCCGCGTCTCGCCGAGGCTCTTCAGGTGCAACTCGACGTCGGCGGTCACGTGGCTGACGCTGCCCTCGAAATCCCGCCAGGGCGTGCGGAAGCGGTAGTCGGAAAGGAGCTGCTCGAACAGCAGCTCGATCGAGCCGCGATTCACGTAGCGGTTGGTCGCGACGGTCGAGCCGACGCCGCGCAGCGGATCGACGTCGAGTGCGAAGAACTCGATCTCCGGGTTGACGCCGACCGTGCCGAACAGGCGGCGCGTGATCGAGCTGAAGAAAGTCTTGAGAAACTCGGGATCCGCGAGCGCCGCGATCCGGTCCGCGTAGGACGCCTTGATCGCCGCCCACAGTTTTGCGTCGAGTGCGGAATCGCCGAGCCGCCTGCGCAGTTCCGAGACCGTCTGGTTGACCATCGTGGAATAGAGCTCGAGACGCTCGACGACGTCGGCCTGCGAGCCCGACCAGTCGCGGTTCTCGAAACGCTCGGGCGCGCGGCGCGTGATCGCGCGGTACTCGGCGTTGTAGCGCGCAAACGCCGCCACGATGGCGGCGGCGCATTCTGCGGCGCGCGGGTCGCTCAATGCATGTTGCGGATCAAGGCGTCGCCGAACTCGCTGCACTTGACTTCGGTCGCGCCTTCCATCAGCCGAGCGAAATCGTAAGTGACGACCTTTTCAGCGATGCTGCGGTCCATCGCCGTCAGCACCAGATCGGCGGCCTCGGTCCAGCCCATGTAGCGCAGCATCATCTCGCCCGACAGGATCACCGAGCTCGGGTTGACCTTGTCGAGATTGGCGTATTTCGGCGCCGTGCCGTGGGTCGCCTCGAACACGGCATGACCCGTCACGTAATTGATGTTGCCGCCCGGCGCGATGCCGATGCCCCCGACCTGGGCCGCGAGCGCATCGGAAAGGTAATCCCCGTTCAGGTTCATCGTCGCGATGACGTCGAAATCCTCGGGGCGCGTCAGCACCTGTTGCAGCGTGATGTCCGCGATCGCGTCCTTGATCAGGACCCGGCCGCTCGCGAGGGCCTTCTTTTGCTCGTCGTTCGCGGCGGCATCGCCCTTCGCGGCGCGGGTCCGCTCCCACTGGTCCCAGGTGTAAATTTCTTTCGCGAACTCGCGCTCGGCGAGCGCATAGCCCCAGTTCCGGAACGCGCCTTCCGTGAACTTCATGATGTTGCCCTTGTGCACGAGGGTCACGCTCTTGCGGCGGTTCGCGATCGCGTACTCGACCGCCGAGCGGACGAGGCGCTCCGTGCCTTCGCGCGACACCGGCTTGATGCCGATGCCGCAGCTGTCGGGGAAGCGGATCTTGCCGTGGAACCGCGCGAACTGCTCCTTGAGGAACGTGAGGAATTTCTCGCACTCCGCCGATCCCGCCTCGAACTCGATGCCCGCATAGATGTCCTCCGTGTTCTCGCGGAAGATCACCATGTCGACCTTTTCCGGCGCGCGGACGGGCGAGGGCACGCCCTTGAACCAGCGCACCGGCCGCAGGCAGACGTAGAGATCGAGCATCTGGCGGAGCGCGACATTGAGGGAACGGATGCCGCCGCCGATCGGCGTCGTCAGCGGTCCCTTGATCGAAACCAGGTATTCCCGGCAGGCCGCGACGGTTTCGTCGGGCAGCCAGGTGTTCATGAGGCGGTTGGCTTTTTCCCCCGCGAACACTTCCATCCATTCGATGCGCCGTCGGCCAGCGTAGGCTTTCTTCACCGCGGCATCGAGCACGCGCACACTCGCGCGCCAGATGTCCGGGCCGGTGCCGTCGCCTTCGATGAATGGAATGACTGGATTGTCGGGAACTTGAAGCGTGCCGTTCGCGATCCGGATCTTTTCGCCCATCTGCGAATGCTATCACGGCATCGCGTAGAATCGCCGCCATGGCGGCCCGGATGACAGCGACGGCATTACGCGGCACGCCCGCGAAAGACGGCTTCCGCATGCCCGCGGAATGGGAGCCGCATGCCGGCACCTGGATGCTCTGGCCGGAGCGGCATGACAATTGGCGCGACGGCGCGGGGCCGGCGCAGCGCGCGTTCACGGCGGTCGCTGCGGCCATCGCGTGGAGCGAACTCGTGACGATGGGCGTCTCGGCCGAGCAGTTCGAAACGGCGCGGAAAGCCCTGCCGGCCGGCGTGCGCGTCGTCGAGATCTCGACCAACGATGCGTGGATGCGCGACGTCGGCCCGACTTTCGTCGTTGATCGCCGCGGGCGCGCGCGTGGGGTCGACTGGAAATTCAACGCCTGGGGCGGAAAATCGGGCGGGGCATATTCGCACTGGGAGTTCGACGACCAGGTCGCGGCGAAGGTTCTCGAGATCGAGTGCTGCGCACGCTACCGCGCGCCCTTCATCCTAGAAGGCGGCGCAATCCACGTGGACGGGCAGGGCACGCTCCTGACGACGGAGGAATGCCTCCTGAACTCGAATCGAAACCCGAAACTCGGGCGCGGCCAGATCGAGAGCCTGCTCGAGCGCTATCTCGGCGCGCGCGAGATCATCTGGCTGTCGCGCGGCGTATTCAACGACGAGACCGACGGTCACGTGGACAACCTCTGCTGCTTCGTGCGTCCGGGGGTAGTCGCGCTCACCTGGTGCGACAATCCGGAGGATCTGCAGTACGACATCTCGCGCGCGGCGTTCGAAGTGCTGCAGAAAACGAAAGACAGCCGCGGCAGGCGTCTCAGGATCCACAAGCTGATGCAGCCCGGGCCGCTTTACATGACGCCGGCCGAAGCGGCCGGGATCGAGTCTTCACCGGACTGCAAGCCGCGCCGTGCGGGCGACCGCCTGGCGGGGTCGTACGTGAACTTCTACGTCGCGAACCGGCAGATCGTGATGCCGCTTCTCGACCCGCGGACGGACGGCCCGGCCAAGTCGGCGCTCGCGCACCTGTTTCCCGGCCGCAAGGTTGTCGGCGTGCCGTCCCGCGAGATCCTCCTGGGCGGTGGCAACATCCACTGCATTACGCAGCAGCAGCCGCGATGACGGTGCCGGGTCGGGCGGTAACGGTGCCGGGTCGTAGATTCATAGATTCAAGCCAGGTCCGACTCTACGAATCTACGACCCGGCACCGTTACCGCGCGCGAGCAGGAACACGCCCGCCACGACGAGCAACATCCCGGCCGCGCGCCAGGCCCACCAGGGCGCAGCGCCGGCCTGCGCCAGCGCGGGCAGCGACCCTCGGCTGAAGAGCACGATCAGGAAGAGGATCGCCGTGCCGACCGCGAAATTGACGAGCGCCGCGGCCATCGGCGATTCCACGTGCTTGTTCATCGTGGCATTGAGCCCGACCCGCGCGGCGATCGAAGCGCCCACGAGGGCCGTCACCGCCATTGCACCGTATTGCATCGGTCAATCCTTGCGCCAGCCCAATTCGAGAAAGTATGCGCGTCCGCGGCCGGGAAAATACCGGAAATCGCCGAACGCGAAATCCGCCCGGTCGGCGTATGCCGCATCGAAAAGATTGATGACGCGGAATGTCAGCGACCAGGGCTCGCGCGGACGTGCGGTGACGCGGAGATTCGTGAGATCGTGCCCGTCATAGCGTGCCGTATTCGCCGCGTTCGCCCAGTAGCTCCCGACGTACAGCCATTCGAGCTCCGCCTCGAGCCGCGAGGATTCGCGCAGCAGCCGAAAGGCATGGATGTCGTGCGGCGCCGTGTCGATGTCGTTGCCGGACGTGATCTGCTCGCCCTGTTCGACGGCGGCCGTGAAATCGTACTCGTGCCGCGCAAACGTGCCGTTCGCGGAAACCGACCAGGCTTCCGCGAATGACCAGTCGCCCTGGTACTCGAGCCCGTAATGGCGCGTGCGGCCGCCGCTGACATTGAAACCGGCGGAATCGCGGAGGATCACGTCCTGCTTGTCCATGTGGAAAAGGGCGATGTCGAGTGAGGCCGTCGCCGTGCGCCAGCGCAGGCCAAGCTCCGCGGCGGCTACACGCTCGGAATCGAGGTCGGCGATCGTCTGCTGCCGCTGGAGCCGGTAAAGCTCGGTCGCTTCCGGCGCGCGGAATCCGCGCGCGAGTGACAGATAGCCCGTGACGGCGTCGTCGATTCGCCATACGAGCCCGATCCGGGGCGCCAGGTTCGTGAAGTCGTCCGAGCGGTCCGACGGCCGCGAGTAGAGGCAGCCGCCAGGACAGGCGACGCCATTCTCGTCCGTATTGCCGTCGATCATTCGGTTGTCGTAGTCGTAGCGCGCGTGCTCGAGACGCAGGCCCGCCTCGAGCGCCCAGCGCGGCGACAGCTCGCGCCGCCATTGCGCGTAGCCCGCGAGCACGAGCGAATCCACGTCGTAGTCGTAGTGGCGCCCGGCGGGCCGGATCGCATTGGCAGCGGGCAGGCCACCCGTCGTCGGCCCATTCTGGAATTGCAGCAGGAAACTTTGCGCGATTTCGGCGTCGAAGCCGAGCATCATTTCGCCGCCCGCGAATGGCACAGCAGCCGCCTTGTACATCAGGCCGCCGCTGTCCTGGCCGTTTTCCTCGAACGGCTGGCCGAGCAGGAAATGCTGGAGAAAGTCCATGCGGGAGCTGCGCAGGTACGCTCGGTACTCATGACCGGCTTCATCGAGAAACTGAGCCGCGAAGCGGAAGCTTCTCGCATCGCGATACGCATCGGGATCGGGATTGGAGCGCGCGATCGCCGGGTCGCGATAGGCGTCCTCGCCGATGATGAAACCGGCGGTCTGCTGGTCGAGATTGGAGCCGGCGAGCCGCAAGGTCAGTCCGCCGTCTCCTAGCGGCCGCGTCCACACGGCATTCAGCTTCTGTTCGTCGAAGCCCGATGAATCGCGCCAGCCTCCGTCGTGCGTCGCGTGCATCACAACGCCGAGCCAGCTCTCGTCTGAGCCGGTGGACGCCGCGAGCCTGCCGCGGCGGTAATCGTCGCTGCCGCCCTCGAACGTAAGGCCGAAGTCGGGAATCTCCTCCGGGAGCGGCGGCAGCACATTGATGATGCCGTGCACGGCGCTCGAGCCGTACAACACGCTTCCGGGTCCGCGCAGGATCTCGATGGCGGCCGCCTGCTCGAGATTGACCTCGAACAGTTCATTGACGTTGCAGCTGCCGACCCGGCGGATCGGGATGCCATCCTCCAGCACGAGAACGGCGCCGCAAGCGCCGGCTCCGGTCAACACCGGCGAGCGCAACGCCGTCAGGGACTCCTGGCCGCTGCCGCGCTGGATCATCGCGCCGGCCGCGCGATTGAGGAGCTCGGAGGAATGCGTCGCGCCCACGAGCTCGATCGCGCTCGCGGCGACGCGCGTCGCACTGCCGGGATAATCGGCGAGCGCGACGGGGCGCCGCGACGCGGTGACGATCACTTCCTCGAGCGCTGTCGCGGCTGCCGGCAGTGCGCAGAGGGCAAGAGTCGCCGCGAACTTTGCGCCCGAACCGGGTGTCGCAGTCATTCGCGTGATTATAGAGGCGCGCAAGCGGGTGGCCGTTGCGAGCGTGCTAACATCCGGCCGACTTGGTGAATTCGCTCATGCTGCGCGTGCCCGTTGCCTTCGTCTGCCTGGTTACCGCCTTGCTCTCCGCGTTCGCCGCGGCGGCGGAGGGAACCGCGCCGCCGGAACGCCCGCGTATCGGCCTCGTCCTTTCAGGCGGCGGCTCGCGGGGCCTCGCGCACGTGGGCGTACTCCAGGCGCTCGAATCGCAGCGCATTCCCATCGACGCGATCGTGGGCACCAGCATAGGCGCGGTGGTCGGCGGCCTGTACGCCTCCGGCAAGTCGGCCGACGAGATCGACGAGTTCATGCGCGGGACCGACTGGAGCGTCGCGTTTCGCGACCGCCCGGCGCGCGATACGCTCAATTTCCGCCGCAAGCAGGACGACCGCGAATTCCTCGTCCGCTTTCCGCTCGGCATCCAGGGCGGAAGTTTCCGCGTCCCGCGAGGCTTGATCCAGGGTCAGAGGCTCACCCAGACGCTCCGGCTCGAAACACTGCCGGTCGCTGCCATCGAGGATTTCGACGAGCTGCCGACGCCATTTCGCGCCATCGCCGCCGACCTTGAAACTGGCGAACGCATCGTGCTAGAGCGCGGCGACCTGACATCGGCGATGCGCGCCAGCATGTCGGCGCCCGGCGTCTTCGCACCGGTCGAGATCGACGGCCGCCTGCTCGTCGATGGCGGCCTGGTCGAAAACCTGCCGGTCGACGTCGTGAAGGAGATGGGCGTCGACATCGTCATCGCCGTGGACGTCGGTTTTCAGCCGGTCGGCCGGCGTGAGCTGACTTCGGCGCTCGCGGTCTCCAACCAGGCGATCACGATCATGATGCTGCGCGAGACCGCCCGGCAGCGAAAGCTGCTGACCGGCGACGACCTGCTGATCGAGCCGGATCTCGGCAGCCTCCAGTCCACGGACTTCAGCGGTGCCGGACGAACGATCGGCCTCGGTCTTGTCGCGACCCGCGCCAACGCCCCGCGTCTCGCCGGGCTCGCACTCGGCGAGGCGGAATGGCAGGAGTATCTGGCGGCGCGCGTCGAGACTGAACAAACGCAGGCCGTCGTGCACTTCGTGCGCACGGACCGGCAGTCGGAACGCTATGCGGAGCGCATCCAGGCGGAACTCGGCCCGGTCCTCGGCAAGCCGCTCGATCCGGAAGAAATGGATGAGCGTCATTCCCATTTCTACGGCAGCGACAATTTCGAGGCGCTCGACTACCGGCTAGTCCGCGAAGGCGTGCTGACCGGCATCGAAGTCAGCGCGCGGCGCAAGAGCTGGGGGCCGAATTACCTGCGCTTCGGACTCGAATTGCAGGACGACTTTGAAGGAGGCAACAGCTTCAGTGCGGGCGTGCGCGCGCAGGTCACCGAGGTCAACCGCTATGGCGCGGAGTGGCAGACCGATCTCCAGGTCGGCGCCAATCCGCGTTTCCAGACGGAGTTCTACCAGCCGATAGGCTACTCCTCGAACTGGTTCGTGGTGCCAAGCCTGCTCGTCGACCGGCAGAATTTCGACATCATCGAGGGCGACGAGCGGCTCGCGACCTATCGCGTGCACAACCGCGAGGCGGAGTTCGACGTCGGCCGGGAATTCGGAAGCTGGGGCGAGCTGCGCGGCGGCGTCGTGCGCGGCGACGGGAACCGCAACCTGCTGGTTGGCGATCCGGACGACCCGGATCTGCCGCCGCGCACCCGCTTCGATCACGGCGAATTCCTGTTGCGCTTCAGCGTGGACCTGCTCGACGACGTCTATTTCCCGCGGCAGGGTGAGCTTTTTACCTTGCAGTGGAACGGTCCGCGCGAAGGCCTCGGCGCGGAAGCGAACGCGGATCGAGTTTCCTTCGACTGGACACATGCCCGCTCGCGCGGCCGCAGCACTTGGATCCTTTCGGCTGCGGGCGGCGCGCACGTTTCCGGGCCGACCGACCAAGTGCAGGACTTCTACACGCTGGGCGGGCTATTCAATCTTTCGGGGCTCTCGCCGGACGAGATCAGCGGGCCGCACTTCGGCATCGCGCGCGCGATCTATAACCGGCGCATCGGCAGCGGGCAGGACGGCCTCTTCGACGTGCCGACCTACCTCGGCGTCTCGCTCGAGCTTGGCAATGTCTGGGAGCGGCGGAGCGACGCGAGCTTCAGTTCGGCGCTCGTGAATGGCGCCGCCTATCTCGGATTCGATACCCTTCTCGGGCCGGTCTACGTCGCCGCGGGGTTCGGGGAGGGCGGCGACAAGAGCTTCTATCTCCTGCTGGGCCGCATCCGCTGACGTAGTCAGCGGCTCGCGTCTCCAGCGATTTTCTCGAACACGACCGTGGGCTCGTCGCCGCGGCGCGAGTAGCGATGGCGGCTCGCCATGTCCTCGAGTGCTTCGTCGCGCTCACGCTCGGTCGCGAACCAGTGCAACTTCTGCCAGTCCGCGCCGACAAGGCGCGCGAATGGATCGCGCGGCCGGAGGCTCACGCGTATGCCGAATGGCTTGACCGAGGGCGGGTGGAGAATCAGGTTGTGTTCGTGGGCAATCGCCATGGCGCCACGATAGCGAAACTGGCGGCGCCGTCCAACCGCCACACTCAAAAGCGGCGGTCGCCCGCGCCCTCGCGGTCAGCCCAGCCGAACAGCCGCCGCGTAACGAAGGTGTAGACTGGTTTTCCCGTCGCCATCCAGAGGCGCGAATGGGCCGCGGGCCTTGCGAGGATGCCTCGCTCGCGCGCCGTCAGTCGCTCGGGGCAATAGCTCCGCTTGTGCTTCAGCAGGTGGCGCAGGTCCTCACGGGCGAGCGCGCGGAATATCCGGCCGCGTCGCGGCGCGACGAGCGCGAGCTGGAAATCGACGACGGCCGGCAAACCGGTCGGCGTGACGAGCCAATTCGGCTCCTTGGCGAGGTCGTTGTGGGCGACTCCGCGCCGGTGCATCGCGGAGAGCAGGGTCCGCGCCGCCCGGAAGTAGGCCGCGTTCCGCGGCCTGGCGACCTGCATGGACCGCCCCTCGATCCATTCGCGGCGGAGCTCGCGTGAGCTTGATACATAGAGCCGCGGTGTGCCCGGCAGGCCGTCGAGCCGCGCAAGCGCCTGCGCCTCGCGCCGGCAGAGCCGCCGCGCCAGCCAGCTCGTCCACCAGCGCGCGCCGGTCGTATCGCGAAGCACGAACTGGCGCCCCTGCTCATCGCCGCGCCAGACCGTGCCGAACAGATCCGACTTGAGTTCGCGCATCAAGCGGGCATTGTAAGATAGAGCCATGGCCAGCAAGCTCCGCAAGACCACGATGCCTTCCGCCGCGGAATCGCTGCCCGGACGTAGACAGCCGCCGCCGGTCGCGGAAAACCACTTCGTGAATGGCAATCGCCTGGCGCCGCCGTTTCCGGCGGGACTCGAGCTCGCGTTGTTCGGCCTCGGCTGCTTCTGGGGTACAGAGCGACTTTTCTGGGAATTGCCGGGCGTCTGGTCCACGTCGGCCGGTTATGCGGGCGGCTTCACGCCGAATCCCACCTACCAGGAAGTGTGCACGGGCGGGACCGGCCACACGGAAGTGGTCCGCGTCGTCTTCGATCCGAAGCGGATCAGCTATTCAGAACTGCTGAAGGCATTCTGGGAATCTCACGATCCGACGCAGGGCATGCGCCAGGGCGGCGACGTCGGCACGCAATACCGTTCGGCGATCTATGCGATCGGCGGCGAGCAGCTGAAGCTCGCGCAGGAGTCGAAAGTCGCGTACCAGCGCGCGCTCGACGCCGCCGGCCATGGCCTGCCGATCACCACGGAAGTGCTGCCGGCGCCGGAATTCTTCTACGCCGAGGACTACCACCAGCAGTACCTGGCGAAGAATCCGGACGGTTACTGCGGCATCGGCGGGACGGGCGTTGCCTGCCCCATGGGAATCGGCGCCGCCGCGCGCGCGGCGGGCTGAAGCTTAGGTTCCTTAGCTCCCGCCCGGCTCTGCGCCCGGCTCCGGGTCCGGCATCGGATAGGTCTTTGCCTCGGCGGGCGGGGTGGCGGGCCCAGCCGGTTGCGCCGCTTCGTCGGCGACGCTCTGCGCCCCGTTGGATGTGATTCGCGTCACCTCGGCGACGAGCGCCGGGGCCGGGGCGGGCGGGGCTTCTTTGCTCGCCAGGATTTCGGCGGCGCTGTCCTTGCCGTCGTAGAAGCGCTTGTTCGCCTTCTTGCCGATGAAGATGCCATTGCCTTCCAGCGACACGCCGGCAAAGAGTCCCTTGGACTTCGAATAGGCGTACACCTCGGAATCGAACGTCAGGCTGGTCGAGGCCATCGCGGTGCGGCCTACCGGGCCTGCCGCCACGGAGGCGTCGGCGCCGAGAGTCAGCTTGCCGTCGGTGATGCCTTCGACGCTTTCGCGCGTGGTCAGCACCAGCACGATGTCGGAGACCTGGCCGCCGGCCTGGAAGCCCCAGCTACCGCCGCCCGTCGAGACGAAAACGGGATTGCTCCAGCGACGCTCGGCATTGCGCACGAGCATGACGCCGTTGCCGAAGCGGGCGCCGAAGATCAGCCCGACCTTCACATTGGCGGGCAGGATGACGATGCCCTCGGCACGGGACAGCAGGAGATCCGGAATCTGCGTGTCCGGGATCGCCTGCAACTCACGCAGGACGATCAGTGCCTGATCGATCGTCGCCTCTTCGCGCGTGACGGCTGCGGCGGGCGTCGCCACGAGCGTGGTGGCAAGCATCGCAGCCAGGAACATCGAAAAGAACTTCATGGCGGTAATTCCTGTTCAGGGCCCATCCGGACTGACCGCACGCAGGGTGACAGGTTCCGGCAATGACCGGGCGTAAGGCCAGTGTATCCGTTGTGCGACGCTTTGGTTTTCGTCCACACTGTAATCCATGATGCGCCGATTCGCCTTCGCGGTCACGTTGCTCCTCGTGTCGTCGGCTGCCGCGCGCGCCGAATGGCACGAGCGCTTCGAGTCGATCATGGGCACGCGCATTACGGTCGAGGTCTGGCACGAGGACCCGGCCGCGGCCGGCGCGGCAATCGACGCCGTGATCGCAGAGATGCACCGGGTCGACGAGCTGATGTCCCATTACAAGCCCGAAAGCCAGCTCTCGCAGGTCAATCGCGACGCTGCGAAGGCGCCCGTCAAGGTGGATCCCGAGCTCGCAGGGCTCATCGCCCGGGCGCTCGAATTCTCGGAACTGTCGGACAGCGCGTTCGACATCACCTACGCGAGCGTCGGCTACCTCTACGACTACCGGGAGCGGAAACATCCTACCGAGGCCGAGATCCAGGCGGCCCTGCCCGCCGTCAACTGGCGCCACGTGGTCGTGGACCGCGAGGCCTCGACCGTGCGGTTCCTCAAGCCCGGCGTGCGTATCGACCTGGGCGGCATCGCCAAGGGACATGCGGTGGACTCGAGCATCGCGATCCTGCAGGCGCGGGGCATCCGCAATGCGACTGTGACCGCCGGCGGGGATAGCCGGATCCTGGGCGACCGGCGCGGCCGGCCCTGGGTCGTCGGCATCCGCCATCCGGACGATCGCGACCGCGTGATCGCGCGCATCCCGCTCGAGGACGCGGCCATTTCGACGTCGGGAGACTACGAGCGGTTTTTCGACGAGGACGGCGTCCGCTATCACCACATCATCGACCCGGCGACCGGCAAGAGTCCGCGCGGCGTGCGAAGCGTCACGGTGATCGGCCCGAACTCGACCTTGACCGAGGGGCTCACCAAAAGCGTATTCATCCTGGGGCCGGAGCGGGGCATCGCCCTGATCGAGGCCCAGGAAGACGTGGATGCGGTGGTCGTGACCGCCGACGGGCGGGTGATCTACTCGAAAGGGCTAGAACCAGCCGGAGAAGAATAGGCGGATGACGTCGGCGTCGAACTGGTAAAGCGGCTCGGCGCCCGGGGCGAACCCGGTCGTGCGCAGGTCGCGGAAGTCGTCGTATTCGAAGCGGATGCGATCGTACTTCAGGTTGATCGCCGCCTTGCCGAGGAAATCGGTCCACGCCGGCTTGAACTCGTAGCCGACCCCGATGCCGAGCGTGTGGCTCTGCATCGACGCGAGCTCCTTGTCGCGCGCGAGGAAGTTCTGGAAATCCTCGCGGGGGAACAGGTCCGAATAGAACTCCGCGCCATTCTGCGTGTAATAGCGATAGTGCACGTCGAAGGTCCACTCGTCGTCGAGCGGGTGCGTATAGGCGATCTCGGCGGTGCTCCCGCGGATCTCCCAGGTGTCGGTGTAGAAGCGATAATCTGCCTGGAGCGCGGCGCGATACGGCAGGTACCAGCGCGCCCGCGCGGACAACGCATTGCCCGTTCGCGTGCGCGGGTAGCGTTCGAACTCGTAGCCGTAGCCGAGCGCCTCATCCGGGTCCACGAAGCGGACCTGGCGATAGGGATTGTTGAGGAATCCCTCCTCGGTGATCGTCTCGAACGAGAATCCGAAGATCAGGTTCTTCGTCGCGACCTGCGAGACGTCGACGCCGTAGATGCGGCGGTCGATCTTGTCCGCGAAGGTCGCGTCGCCGCGGCGCGTCACGTCGTCCCAACTGCGGGTGAACGAGAGCGAAACGGTCGTCAGGTCGCCGAACATGTCCTGGCTGATCGAGACGCTCGCGGTGTCGGCGTCGTAATCGTTCTCGCTCGAGTTGCTGAACGAGGCCGCGTACGTGACCTTGCCGCGCAGGTACTCGAAGCCGACGCCGTACTGCGTGCGCTCCTCGTCGTAGGGGCTCGCCGTCGTGATGACGTCGATCGACGCGGATGAGACCATGTCGATGTAGTAGCTCGCGTTGACCGCGTACTTCTCGGCGAACTTCTTGCGCACCAGGAGCGAGGGGCCGTCGATCGTCACGCCGCCGCCGTCGTAGTAGTGATACATCAAGTCGGCGCGGTCCTCCGGCAGCACGCCGGCGGCCGCCGGGAGTGGCAGCAGCAGGAGGAGGAGTGCGCTTCTCCGGATCAATTGCATCCGCAGCCGCCGCCGCTCGCGCCCGCGGCGCCGCGCGCGCCCTCGCGCGACTCATACACGTGGCGCATGTAGGACGAGGAAACCGGATCCCGGTCCCAGGCCATGATCGGATCGGCGATGTTCTCGCGCTCGTAGGGCTTGACCCAGGGCTCCAGGCGCGAGCAGCCGGCGGCCGCCACGAGCAGGAGGGCCGTCGCCGCGAGCCTGCCGAGACTCATGACTTTTCCCTCAGGATCGCGCGAATCTGCTCGATGTACTTGGCTTCGTCGCCCGGCTTGTAGGCGCGATGCTGCCAGCGCACGCGGCCCTGCCGGTCGAGCAGGAAAGTCGTCGGCATCGCGCTCACGCCGTAGCTTCCGCTCACGCGATTGTCCGGGTCGAACAGGATCGGGAAGCTGACGGGCGTCTTGCCGAGAAAACGCTCGGCATCGGCTTTCTCGCTCTCGACATTGATCCCGACCATCGCGAATCCCATGGGCTTGTACTTGCTGTAGATCTGGTCGAGCGCCGGAAACTCCTGGCGGCAGGGTCCGCACCAGCTCGCCCAAAAATTGATCATGACGACCTGGCCCTTCAGTGCAGTCAGAGAAAGCTCGCCGCCCGCGCGGTTTGCGAGCGTGAACCCCGGTGCCGGCGGCGACGCGTCGGTCGCTGCCGCGGGCCAGGCGAACGCGATGAAGGCGGCGACGAGCGCGCCCAGCGGAAGTCTGCGGATCCCGTTCAAGCTACCTCCTCAGAAGAACGCCGTCAGCGACAGCGTCGCTTCGAAATTGTGGCTCGTCTTGTTGCTGCCAAGGACGTCGATCTCATGAACGTGGTCGCGCATATCGAGGTGCACGGCCAGCCAGTCCTTGATCAGCACGCGCGCGCCGGCTCCCGCGGTGAGCGTGAAGCGGTCGCCCCCGGCGAACCGTGTTGCGCCCCCGCCGAGCGTCAGGTAGACGGCGCTGTTCAGCGCACGCTTCCCGCCGAGGAATATCTCGCCCGGTAGCGCATTCCAGCCGAATCCGAGACTGTAATAAGTGAATTGCCTCTCACTGTCGGTCAATAGCGGTGCCCCGCCGGATAAGCGCTCGAAGCTGGACAGGCCCGCGTCGCTCGTCCCCGCGATTCCCTCGGCGAAAAAGTCCTCGTTGATGTGGTAGGCGATGCGGGCGCCATAGACCACGTTGACCTCGAAATCCTCGACCGAGAGAGAACCGACATACGCGCCGGCCTCCCAGTTCTCGGTGTCGATCTTCGCGGGCTTGACCTCGCGCCGCTCGACCTGCGGGTCGATGACCACGGGTATCTCGCCCGTTTGTTCGGGGGGTGGGGGACCCTCCGCAGGCTCGTCGTCGCGCCACGGCATGTGCGAACAGCCGGCCGCCAGCACGAGGCCGCTCAAAAGAAGAATGCGAAGCCGACTTTCCATTCGATGTCTTCCTCGTTTTCGTCGCGGTCCGTGAAGACCACGTATTCTTTGTATTCCCCGCGCAGGATGAAGCGCCGGGCCAGGTAAGCACGCACGCCGATGCCGGCGTAGGCGACTTGGTCGGTGCGCTCCGGGGTCTGCACGAGTGTCCCCTTGGGCTTGATTCGGATCACTCCGGTACCGATCGAGAGAAACGGCTGGATGCGCCAGTCGGGCCGCGGCACGTGGGTCACGCCGAGTGTGGCGACCTGGCCGTCCGAGAAATTGCCGAGCAGGTGAGACAGCGCGAACTCGCCCGCGAGATGCTCGTTGAACGCATACGCGCCGTAGGCGGTCACGACGTTTGCGCCGCCGTAGTCGCCGATCAGCAACCCGACTTCGCGCCGGTGCGCGCCGAAGTCCTCGCGCGCGGGATCGTCGATCTCCATCCGCTCGCCCGCGGGCACGAGCGTCTCCGCCATCTGCTTGCGATGGACCCAGCCCTCGCGCCCGTCGGCGTCCTGCACCTGGAACCAGTCGGTCCGGCGCTTCAGGACTCGGACCGATGCGCCGCGCTCCACGACGTGGACGATAGGGAAGCCGCGCCCAGGCCCGGTCCGAAGCTCGAGATAAGGATCGGCGACGGTCACCTCGAGCCCTTCGGCCCAGGCGGTCGCGATCGCTCCCAGGAAAATCAGCAGCCCGCAGGCCGCGAGCCGCGCCATCGCCTCAGTTAACCGGTGCCATGAAGGGGTCGTTGTAATACTGCCCACCGATGTCCAGCCACTCGGCGATCAGCCGCAGATCCGCCGGTGTCAACCAGTCCTGATGCGAGCCGCCCGCGTCGAAGCGGCTGAAGAACGGCACCGAAGCCCGTGCGCCCACGGCGCTCATCGACGGGCTCACCGGCACCGGCACCAGCGTCGGCTGTCCGGTCACCGGATCCGGAGGACCCGGGACCAGGATGTCCTGCAGCGCGCCCATGTTAACTTCCTGCGCGTTGTCCGTGAACAGCAGTTCCCGGTAGGAGTTCAGGTGATCGGCCTCGTCGGGCGATGCACCGTCCGACAGATCGAGCTGGGACGCCGGGACGCGCACGGCAGCGGCCGCATCCACCGGACTGTGACAGGAGGTGCAGGTGTTGTCCGCGACCACGTTGCCGCCCGCGTCCAGCACCAGGCGCGGCACGGACCAGAGCGGGTGAATGTGGTCGGGGTAGTGGATGGTGATGCGGCACAACGAGGACCAGTCGGACTGGCAGGCGGCGCTCGTCGGCGCGGGGCTCGTGAGCTGGTTGTAGCGATATGCAAACGGCGCATCGGCCGCGCGCCCAGCCGCGATCGGATCGGTCCACACGTCTTCGTAGACCAGGTCCACCGACGGCCGCTGCGCGGCGCAATCGGTCTGGCAACTCACGCGGGCGCGCGCTTCCGCCATGGTTTCGCCCTGGTTGGCGAAGAGCGCCGGATTCGAATTCGGGAAGGGCTGGCCAGTGGTCGTTGCGCCCGCGTTGACCGATGCGAAAAGCTCGCGGCGCCCGTGCGAAATCGCGGGCGGAGCGCCTGCTTGCGCGCCTGCAGGCACATGGCAGCCGTTGCAAGTGAGCACTTCGCCGGCGCGAAGCTGCATCCAGTTGAGATGGCGCGGCGTGAGCCTGCGGCCATCGGCGTCGAGCACGCCGATCCCGAATGGAACGCCGGCCGGCACTTTGATCTGCACCGAGCCGTCCGGCTCGATCGGCGCGTAGGCGAGGATCTCGCGCATGCCGAGGCCCCCCGCGGCGCCCAACGCGGTTCCGCGGAAATCACGCACCTCGTCGTCCGGCAGGCCGACGGCCTTCTCGATGCGGATGAACCGCGCGGGCCGCTCGTCGGCAGTCGTCTGCGCCGGGTCGGCCAGCGCGGCGATGCCGCCCGGCGTGCTGTCCGCGCCGTCGAGGTCATAGACGCTTCGGATGTTCAGGATGCCGACATTCTCGGAGGCCAGCACCGGGTCGTAGTCCACGCCCGCCACCGCATCGAGGATCACCGCCGGCAGTGGCGTGCGCGGCGCGAGCGAGATGACGTCCGAATAGCGGAGTCCTTCGGTCGGCTGGAGCACGGGCCGCTGCGTCAGGTCGCGCGGGTCGTACAGCCATACACCATATAAAGGTGGTGCCGGTACGAGCGCCGCGTTCGCCAGGTTGGCCGGTGTGCACGGCAGGGTGCGGCCGGCGGCGTCGTTCAGCCGGCACATGGTCCAGCTCGTCAGCAGGCGGCCGGTTCCGTCCCGGAGCGGGTACACGGACGAGTAGCGCCCGCCCGGCGAGAGGCCGGGATCGGTGCGCACGTCATTGATCGAGAGGCGCGACTGCGCCGGGCCGGGAAGCCCGGAGTTCGCCAGGTTCGGCTGCCCGATCTCGACGAAGGCCGCGGTGTCGATCGCAACCGGGTCGCCGCCAAGCTCCGTGCCGTTGAATGGCCTGAGCAACGCGACGAGACGGCCGTCCTCCGTCGGGCGCGGCGCGAGGAACTGGATGGCCGTCGTGCCCGTGCCGGTCGCGTGACTGTTCGCTCCGTAGAGCAGCTCGAGGCTGCTGCCGTCAGGATTGACCGTATACAGATGTATCGAACTGCCGCTCGCGTTCTCCCAGCGGCTGAACACGATGCGCCCGTCGTCCTGCACTGCGGGATCGAGATCGTGGCTCTGGTTGAAGGAGATCTGGCGGATGCCGGAACCGTCCGCGTTCATCACGTGCAGCACGAACGCGTGCTCGTTGCGGTCCTCGTCTTCGGCGGCGAACTGCGGCTTGCCCTCGTCGATCAGCACCGCCTTCGACTGGCGCTGGCGCGTGGAGGAGAAAACGATGCGCCCATCAGGCAGGTAATGCGGCGCGACGTCGTGGCCTTCCTCGGCGACGAGGTCGGACGCGATGACGCGGCGCAGCACGTCGGTCGTGCGGTCGTACTCCCAGATGTTCCAGGTCGGCTGTTCGCTGTCCATGGCGCCCGGGATCAGCGGCATGCGCATCGCGAACACGAGCTTGGTGCCGTCGTATGAGGCGTCGACGTCGCGCACGTTCCACAGGCCGCCCGTCACGCCGCCGGTGATGTTGACCTCGGGCACGTCGGGCGCGGCGCGATCGCGCAGCCACAGGTCCGATCCCGCCTCGAATGTCTCGAGCTCGCGCACGTCCGCATCGTCGAGGTCTTCCGGCGCCGGGACCGGGCCCTTGATGTACGCGATCGGAATGTCGAGCGTGACCGGATCGGGCGACTGGCCGCTGCCGATATTGACGTCGCCGTCGTGACCGGTTGCACAACCGGCGAGCGCTGCGGCTGCAAGCGACAATATCCATGATGTCGGATTCGTGACACGCATCTCAATTCACTCCGGTGCCGACGGTGCTTTCTTCACGACAGAATGCAGGCGAACGACTGCGTCACGGACGCCGAAACCCATCTGGGTTTCCCTAAATACAAGCATTTGCGCGTTGGACGACTGGTCACGGATTCAGCCTACCTTGACCTGCGTCTCGGGTGAATGTCGCGGTTCAGAGACATTACCCGCCCGGAAACCCACCGATATATTCGCTCGCACTTTCGGAAACCGCGAGCGAGTGGAGCACGGAAATGCCCTGGTCGCCAGTTTGTGCCGGTTCTATCGTGAAGCGCGTCACCGCTCTCGTGGCGCTCGCTGCATTCGCCGTCGCGGCGGATGCCGGGCCGCGCGAGCAGGCGAAGCGCATGCACGATCGCATCGCCGGCGTGCCGCCGGCAGGCAGCGTGCTCGACGCGATGGAAACCGAGATCGCCGCGGGACGCACGCAGCAGGCGGCGCTGCTCGCGATGGATCACCCGGCGTTCTATTCGGTGACGGTCAAGAATCTCGTTACGCCGTGGACCAATCGCGACCAGACGGTGTTCGCGCCGCTCAACGACTACACGGCGACGGTGATCGGCATGGTGCGCGACGACGTGCCGTTCGACGAGCTGGTGTCCGCGGACATCCTCTACGTCGGCAACGCCGGTCTCGGCCTGCCGGCGGTCTCGGCGACGAGCAACACGCACTACGAGCAGATGGAGGCGCAGGGCGTCAACCTCCTCACCGGCTTGCAGCGCACGACCCAGTCGGGCGTCTACGGCACGCCGCCCGCGGCGACGGCCGGCATCATGACGACGCGCGCCGCGGCGCAGTCGTTCTTCATCGCCGGCACGAACCGCGCGATGTTCCGCTTCACGCTCCTGAACCACATGTGCCGCGACCTCGAAGAGGTCCAGGACACGTCGCGCGCGCCGGATCGCGTCCGCCAGGACGTGAGCCGGAGCCCCGGCGGCGACGCGCGGCTCTTCCTCAACAACTGCGTCGGCTGTCACTCGGGCATGGACCCGATGGCGCAGGCATTCGCGTTCTACACCTTTGACGACGCGCAGGGCCGGCTCGTCTACACGGCGGGCACGGTGCAGCCGAAATACTTCCTGAACGAGGAGACCTTCGCGCCCGGCTTCGTCACGCCGGACGATCAGTGGGAGAACCGCTGGCGTGCCGGGCAGAACGGGTCGATGGGCTGGGATCCCTCGTTGCCGGGCTCCGGCAGCGGCGCGAAGACGCTCGGACAGGAGCTCGGCGCGAGCGACGCGTTCGCGTCCTGCCAGGTCGAGAAAGTCTTCCGCACGGTCTGCCTGCGCGCGCCGAATAACGCACTCGACCGCAGCCAGATCAGCTCGATGACAAGCTCGTTCCGCTCGAGCGGCCACCGGCTGAAGCAGGCCTTCGCCGATGCCGCCGTCTACTGCATGGGCGACTGAGGGGCAGCCGATGAATCGCAGCGCCAATTTCCGTATGCGGATTCTCACGGCCCTGTCGCCGGTGCTCCTTGCGCTCGCGCTCGCGGGTTGCGGCGGCGGCGCCTCGACCACGGAGAATCCGCCGACCACTCCGCCGCCGCCCGCCGGCTACACGGGCCCGCCGCCGGCGAGCCAGGACGTGCAGGCGTTCAAGTTGAATGTCTGGGACAACCTGCAGGCCAGCAATCGCTGCGGTTCATGCCATGGCACGGGCGGGCAGGTGCCGAGCTTCGTGCGCAACGACGACATCAACCTCGCGTATGAAGCCGCGAACGGCGTCGTCGATCTCGGCAATCCCGCGGGCTCGACGATGGTCACGAAGGTCGGCGGCGGCCACAACTGCTGGCTCGCGGCCGATTCGGCCTGCGCCGACCAGCTCACTGTCTGGATCCGCAACTGGGCCGGGCAGACGCTCGGCGGCACCCGTGGCGCTCCGCTGCAGCCCCCGCCGATCCGCGACGTCGGCTCGAGCAAGTCTTTCCCGGCGAGCTCGGCGCTGTTCGGCTCGACGGTCTATCCGCTGCTGACGCAGTACTGCTCGCGCTGCCACTCCTCGGGCGCGATCACGCCGCAGTCGCCGTTCTTCGCGGAAGGCGACGTGGACGTCGCGTACGCGGCCGTGCGCGCCAGGATCAACCTCGACACGCCGGCGCAGTCGCGCCTCGTCGTCAGGCTGCGCGACGAGTTCCACAACTGCTGGACCGACTGCGCGCAGAGCGCGAGCATCATGCAGGCCGCGGTCCAGGACTTCGCCGACGGCGTGCCGGTCACCCAGGTCGACCCGAGCCTCGTGATCTCGAAGGCATTGACGCTTTACGACGGCACGGTCGCGAGCGGCGGCAACCGCTTCGACAACGCCGCGATCGCGCTCTATGAATTCAAGACCGGCACCGGCACGGTCGCCTACGACACCTCGGGCGTCGAGCCGGCGCTGAACCTGACGCTCTCGGGCGCCGTGACCTGGGTCGGCGGCTGGGGCATCGACCTGCGCGGCGGCAAGGCGCAGGGCACGACCGCGTCGAGCCGCAAGCTCCACGACCTGATCCGCGCGACGGGAGAGTACTCGATCGAGGCCTGGGTTGCGCCCGCGAACGTGGTGCAGGAAGAGGCGCACATCGTCGGCTATTCGGGCGGGACCACCGCGCGGAACTTCACGCTCGGCCAGACGATGTACAACTACGACTATTTCAACCGCGCGACGACGAGCGACGGCAACGGTTCCCCGGTGCTGTCGACGCCGGCCGCGGACGAGGTGCTCCAGGCCACGCTCCAGCACGTCGTCGCGACCTACAGCGCGGTCGATGGACGGCGCATCTACGTCAATGGCGAGCTGCGGACGGCGGCGGATCCCGTCGCGGCGGGTCTCTTCACGGACTGGAACGACACGTTCGCGATCGTGCTCGGCAACGAGGTCTCGAACGACCGCATCTGGCAGGGCGTGATCCGCATGGTCGTGATCCACAACCGCGCATTGAGCGAAGCGCAGATCACGCAGAACTTCGACGCGGGTGTCGGCGAGCGCTTCTACATGCTGTTCTCGGTCGCGCACCTCATCAGCGTGCCGCAGAGCTACATCCTGTTCGAGGCGAGCCAGTTCGACAGCTATTCGTACCTGTTCCACAAGCCCGCCTTCATCAGCCTGGACGGCAGCCAGGATCCGGACCAGCTCCGCATCCGCGGCATCCGCATCGGCGTCAATGGCGCCGAGGCGAAAGTGGGCCAGGCCTACGCGCCGGTGGACCGCACGGTCACCGCTGCCGGTTACGAGCCGGCGACGGGCTTCGGACTGTCCGGCATCGGAACGGTAGTCGCGCTCGACAAGGGCCCGGCTGCGGACGAGTTCTTCCTGAGCTTCGAGCAGATCGACACGAACACCCACGCCTTCGTCGAGCCGGCGCCGACGCCGTTGCCGCCGCCACCCGACGGCGACCCGGCCTCGGAGATCGGGCTCCGCACATTCGAGGAAATCTCGGCCTCGATGTCCGACATGACGAGCGTGCCGACGACCCATCCGCTGGTCGCGGAAACCTACGGCCGCGTGCGCGAGCAGCTCCCCACGGTCGAGAACATCCAGGGCTTCCTGTCCTCGCACCAGGTCGGCGCCGCCCAGCTCGCGATCGAGTACTGCAATGCGCTCGTCGACGATGTGCCACTGCGCACTGCGTACTTCCCGGGCTTCAACTTCGCCGCGCCCGCGTCGACGGCCTTCGACACGCCGGCGGAGCGCGCCCTGATCTCGGGGCCGCTCATCGCGCGAGCCGTCGGCACGGGCATGGCGAGCCAGCCGACGGCTGGCGAGATCACCGCGGAAGTGGACGCGATGATCGGAAGACTCACGACCTGCGGCGCCGGTTGCGCCGCGGATCGAACGGAAGTGGTCGTCAAGTCGGCCTGTTCGGCGGTGATCGGCAGCGCCAGCACGCTGCTGCAATGAGGTGCTTGCAACGATGAGCAGAAAATCGCGCCGTGGTCCGCTTCATCCCGACGCGCCGTTGTACCAGGCGGACCATCCGCGGCCGGTCACGCGCCGCCAGTTCGTTGCGCAGGGCTTCGTCACGGGCGCGGCGACCGTCATCGCGCCCACGCTGTTCGGCCTCTTTGCCAATCCGCGCGCCGCGCAGGCGGCGCTGTCGCCGGACCTCGAGGCGCTCAAGGCGAGCTGCGGCTTCGCGGTCCAGGGCGCGGGCAAGATTCCGTTCATCTGCATCGACCTCGCCGGCGGCGCCAACATGGTGGGCTCCAACGTGCTGGTCGGCGGGCAGGGCGGCCAGCGCGACTTCCTGTCGGTGGCCGGCTATGGCCGCCTCGGCCTGCCGGGCGACATGGTGCCGAACGCGCCGAACCCCGGCAGTCCCACCAACGATTTCATCCAGAGCGCGCTCGGCCTCGCTTTCCATCTCGACAGTGCCTTCGTGCGCGGCATCCTCGAGCGCGTCAGCGTCACGACCGCCGCAAACACGAACGGCGCCGTGATCCCGGCCCGGTCCGAGAACGACACGGGCAACAATCCGCACAACCCGATGTACGGCATTTTCCGCGCCGGCGCGGACGGCGAGCTGCTGACACTGATCGGTTCGGAGAGCTCGGAGTCCGGCGGCAATTCGATGGCGCCGTCGTACCTCGTGGATCCTTCGGTGCGGCCGACCAAGGTCGACCGCACGAGCGACGTCACGGGCCTGGTCGATACCGGCAAGCTGGTCGGTCTCCTCGACCAGGATGACGCCGTGCGCGTCATGGAATCGATCCAGCGCTTGTCCGACGACAAAATTGCGCGCGTGGACACCGGCGTCACCCAGGACGCGGTCATCAAAAACATGGTGCGCTGCAACTACGTCAAGGCGGCGGACCTGACCGACCGCTATGGCGATCCGTCGGCGCTCAATCCCGAGCTCGATCCCGACATCGTCGGACCCGCGGGCATCTTCACGCAGGCGGAGTTCGACAATGACGACGAGTTCCGGAAGACCGCCGCGGTGATGAAGCTCGTCATCAACGGCTATGCCGGCGCCGGCACGATCACCATGGGTGGCTACGACTACCACGGCCAGGGACGCGCGACCGGCGAACTCCGCGATCTCCGGGCGGGACGCTGCATGGGCGCCTGCCTCGAGTACGCCGCGCGCCGCGGCGTGCCGCTGATGCTCTACGTGTTCAGCGACGGCTCGCTGTCGGCGGACGGCGTCGTCGACAACAGCGTCGATGGGCGCGGCAAGTTCGACTGGTCGAGCGACAACCAGCAGACGGCCGCGTCGTTCTTCCTCGTGTACAACCCCGCGGGACGCGCCCAGCTCTACACGGGAGACAGCCGGCCACCCGAGCAGCACCAGCAGATCGGCTGGTTCCGCAACGACGCGTCGGTGGAGACCGCGTCGACGCCCGCGGCCAACAACGTCAACCTGCTGGTCGAAGCCGTGATCCTGAACTACATGGCACTGCACGGCGAGCAGGGCCAGTTCGCCGCACAGTTTCCCGGTCACGGACTGGGATCGACCTCACTCCAGGACAGTCTCATCGCGTTCAATCCGATCGTCCCCGGCACCATTGTGTGACGTGGGCCGAGATCGCCGGCGCCGCCTGAGTAAACATATCCCGTGCCGGAATCGCCGGCCTTATGTCACACAGGGTTGACGATATGGACAATCGCAATCATCGCCCGGCTGCGCGAGCGCGCCTCGTCCTCGCCGTGGTGCTTGCCACGTTGGCATGCGCCACTTCCGCGGCCGAAGGGACGGCTGCGCCGGACTTCGCGCTTGCCTCCACCTCCGGCACGAATTACCGCCTGTCGGAACACCGCGGCGAAGTCGTCGCGCTCTTGTTCTGGGCGAGCTGGTGCGGCGACTGCCGGCGCGAACTCGAGCGCTTCGAGCGCCTGCGCCGCACCTACGGCAGCGTCGGCCTGGTCGTGCTCGGGGTCAACCTCGACCAGGAGCCCGAACGCGCCTCGGCGCTCGCGGGCGCTGCGGGCATCGGTTTTCCGGTGCTGCTTGACTCCGACAAGGACGTCAGCAAGACGTATCGCGCCGACGACCTGCCCCTGATCGTCCTCATCGACCGCGAGGGCGCGATACGCGCGCGGCATGACGCGCTCGACGAACGCGAGGAGCGCGGCTTGCTGGTGAATCTCCGCGACTTGATCGACGAGTAAGCCGGAGTGCGCATGAGAACGGCAATGCTGACATTTCTCGCGGTGATGGCGGCGTCGATGCCGGCGCTCGCCGAGGACGCCGCGCCGCCCGCCGCCGGGCGCTCCGCGCTCGACGCCGAAGTACAGTCGCTGCGGCGTGAAGTCGTCGATCTCAACCGCGACCTGTTCATGCTCGAGGAAGACCTGCTGTTTCCCGCGAGCACGCAGATCGCGGTATTCGTCTCGATGGACATCGGCACTTTCTTCGCGCTGGATTCCGTGCAGGTCAAGGTGGACGACAAGGAAGTCGCGAACTACCTCTACACGGAACGCGAGCTGGAAGCGCTGAAGCGCGGGGGCGTGCACCGCATCTGGCTCGGCAACCTGAAGGCCGGCGAACACGAGGTCGTCGCGTTCTTCACTGGCCAGGGCACGCACGAGCGGGACTACAAGCGCGGGACGACGCTGATGGTGGAAAAGGGCGTCGGCGCGAAGTACGTGGAGCTTCGCATCAGCGACAAGCTGCGCAAGCTCCAGCCCGAGTTCGTGGTTCGCGTCTGGGAGTGAGCGCGGGGTGCTCCGCAAATTCCTCATCCTCGCAGCGCTGACGCCCTGCGCGTCGGCGGCTCCCGTGGTCGAGGACCCTCTCCCCATCGGCCTGCCGGCGGTCAAGGTCCAGGACCTTCACTATGGGGACGTGCTGTTTTATTTCTACCAGCACGATCACTTCGACGCGCTGGTCCGTCTCGCCGCGTATCGCGACCAGGGCCGGCTCGTGGCGCACGCGCGCGATTCGGAGCTGTTGCGCGGCGGACTTTACCTGTCTCTCGGGCAGCATCGCGAGGCGCGCCAAATCTTCGAGCGCCTCTTGGCTGACCCGTCGACTCCACCGCAGATGCGTGACAAGGCCTGGTTCTATCTCGGCAAGGTGCTCTACGCGGCCGGGCTGTTCGACGAGTCGGAGCGCGCGCTGCGCTCGGTCAGCGGAACACTTCCGATCGAGCTCGAATCCGAGCGCCGTCTGCTGGTGGCGCAGGGACTCATGTACCGGCAGCGCTACGACCAGGCGATCGCCGAGCTGGAAAGCTGGCAGGGGCCTCGGCACTGGCTCGCCTACGGCCAGTTCAACCTTGGCGTTGCGCTCGTCCGGGTGGGGCAGGCGAAACGCGGACTCGAGCTCCTCGACTCGGTCGGCCAGCTCGTCACCGAATGGCCGGAACTGATTGCGCTTCGCGACAAGGCCAATCTCGCGATCGGTTACGCGCATCTCCAGGCCGGCGAGCCCGCCGCCGCGCGCCTCGCGCTCGACCGCGTGCGCCTTTCGGGTCCGCAGTCCAGCAAGGCGCTCCTGGGAGCGGGCTGGGCGGATGCGGCCGCGAAACAATACGAGGCTGCCCTGCTGCCGTGGCAGGAGTTGCAGGGGCGGGACCTGCTCGACGCCGCCGTGCAGGAATCCTATCTCGCCGTGCCGTACGCCTATGCGGAGCTCGGCGCCATGGCGCAGGCCGTCGAATACTACGAAAAGGCGATTGCCGCGTATGACGCGGAGCGCGCGCGCATCGGCGAATCGATCGGCGCGATTCGCGCCGGAAGGCTGCTCGCCGCTGCGTTCGCGGCGGGACGCGATGGCCGCGAAGGCTGGTTCGGGCAACTTGCCGACGTGCCGGATTCGCCTGAGTCGCGTTATCTCTATCACCTGCTCGCCGGGCATGAGTTCCAGGAGGGCCTCAAGAACTACCGGGCGCTCGACTCGATGGCCCGGAACCTGTCCGCGTGGTCGGACAGCCTCGGCGCCTTCACCGACATGGTCGAGACGCGGCAGCAGGCATTCGCAATGCGCCTGCCCGCGGCGGACGCGCGGCTCGCCAGCGTGGACGTGGCGACGATCAACGGGCGGCGCGACGAGCTTCAGGCGCGATTCGAGTCCGCCTTGGCCGAGCGCGACGTCTACGCGCTCGCGACCGACGAGGAGCGCGGCTGGATCGACATGCTGGATGCCGTCGATGCCGAACTCGCCCGGAATCCGGGCGACGCGGCCCTCGATGACGCCCGCGAAAAGGCGCGCCTGGCGCGCGGCGTGCTGCTCTGGAAGCTCGATGGCGCCTGGAAAGTCCGGAGCTGGCGGGCGAATCGCGCGCTCCGCGACCTGAACGCCTCGGTGTACGATGCGCGCACGCGCGAGACCGCCTCAACGCGTGCGCGCGGCGGCGCACCGGAGCGCAATGTCGCGCTCGGCGCCAGGGTCAAGAAGGTTTCACCACACGTTGCCGAGCTTTCGGTGCGTGTGTCCGCCGCGCAGTCCGCCCAAGGCGCCCGCCTCGCGGACATCGCGATCGCCGAGTTGGAGGCGCAGCGCCAGCGCCTGGATGAGTATTCCGTGCAGGCGCGCTATGCGCTCGCGACGATCTACGACCGCGCGACCGCCAGCGTGATGCCGGAGACGCCGGCTACGCCGCCGCCGTGAACCGCACGCTCATTGCAGCCGCGGCCCTCGCGATGCTGCCATTCGCGGCAGGCAGCGCCGAGCCCGCGCCGACCCTCAAGGACCTCAAGCGGCCGCCGCCCGAGATTCGCTCCGGCGAGACTATCGTGCCGGACCCGGAACGCGCGCGCGACCTGTATCGCCGCTTCCTCGAGCTCGAGGCGGGCGATCCCGCGCTTCGCACCGAAGCCATGCGGCGGCTCGGCGACCTGCAGCTCGAGGCCGGTGATGCGGCGCGCGGCGAGACGGCAGGCCAAGGCGCCGCCGAGACGCGCGAGGCCATCGAGATCTACACGCGCCTCCTCGAGCAGCAGCCGGACTATCCGCGCGCCGACGCCATCCTCTACCAGCTTGCGCGCGGCTGGGAGTCGCTCGGCGACACCGACAGGGCGCTCGCCTATCTCGACCGGCTCGTCGCGAAATACCCGTCGAGCATGAGAATCGACGAGGCGCAATTCCGCCGAGGGGAGATCCTGTTCGTCGCCAAGCGCTATCCGGAGGCGCAGAAAGCCTACCAGGCGGCAAGCGACTACGGCACGCAGAGCGAATTCTACGAGCAGAGTCTCTACAAGCTCGGCTGGTCGCTCTTCAAGCAATCGGAGAACGAGGCCGCAATCGATCCATTCGTGCGCGTGCTCGACCTCAAGCTGATCGACCTGGGCAAGCCGGGCGGGGTCATCGATCCCGCCGATCTCGCGCGCGCGGACCGCGAACTCGTGCAAGACACGTTCCGCGTCCTTTCCATCGGATTCTCCTACGTCGACGGCCAGAAGACGCTCGACCGCTTCCTGGCGCGGCGCGGCGAGCTGCCGTACGGCTACATGCTGTACTCGGAGCTCGGCGACCTCTACGTGAGCAAGCAGCGATACACGGACGCGGCCGACACCTATCGCGCGTTCGTCGACCGCTTCCCCGACCACGAGCGCGCGCCGCTGCTCCAGATGCAGGCGATCGAGGCCTACAAGAAAGGCGGATTCGCGCAGCTCGTGCTCGATGGCAAGAAGGAGTTCGTCGAGCGCTACCGTCTCGGCAGCTCCTACTGGGCGGCGCGCACGCCGGAACAGTTCCCGCTGGTCGCGCGCGAACTCAAGACCAACCTCACGGACCTCGCGCAGTACTACCACGCCGAGGCGCAGCGCAGGAAGAAGAAGCCCGACTATCACGAGGCGGCGCGTTGGTACCGCGAGTTCCTGCAGTCGTTTCCGGACGATCCGACCGCGCCGGAAACCAATTACCTCCTCGCGGAGACCCTGTTCGAGAGCGAGGACTTTCGCGCGGCGGCGCTCGAATACGAGCGGACTGCCTATGCGTATCCGTTCCACGAGAAATCGGCGACGGCGGGCTATGCGGCGCTCGTCGCCTACGAGCGCGAGGCCAAATCGCAGGGTGGCGGCGCAGAGGCCGGCTGGAACCGGCAGCGCCTCGAAAGCCAGCAGCGCTTTGCGATGACTTTCCCCGCGCATCCGGAGAGTGCAACGCTCCTGATCCGCACGGCGCGCGAGTTCTATGACCTGAAGGACCTGCCGCGCGCGCTCGAAGTGGCGGGACTCGTGCTGGCACGGCAACCGCCTGTCGATCTCGCGATGCAGCGCACCGCCTGGACGGTCACCGGCAACGCGCAATTCGACACCGGCCGCTTCGTCGACGCCGAAGGCGCCTATCTCCAGGTGCAGTCGCTGCTCGCGTCGCAGGATCCGGAAGCCTCCGCGATCACCGAGCGGCTCGCCGCGTCGATCTACAAGCAGGGTGACCTGAAGCAGGCGGCCGGCGACGCCGCGGGCGCGGTCGGCGATTACCTGCGCGTCGGCAAGCTCGCGCCCGGCGCGGCGATCCGCGAAACCGCGGAGTTCGATGCCGGCGCGCTGCTCGTGGGACTCAAGGACTGGCCGCGCGCCATCGGCGTGCTCGAGTCGTTCCGTGCCATTTATCCGGCGAGCCCCCGGCAAGCCGACGTGACGCGAAATCTCGCACTCAGCTACCTGGAAGGCGGGCGGCCCGGCGAAGCGGCGGGCGAGTTCGAGCGCATCGCGGCTTCCGGCGCGGAAACG
The DNA here is from genome assembly GCA_040878925.1 of Steroidobacteraceae bacterium. Lineage (GTDB taxonomy): Bacteria > Pseudomonadota > Gammaproteobacteria > Steroidobacterales > Steroidobacteraceae > SCUD01. Next base: position 54,172 of record JBBDLI010000021.1, read on the forward strand.
CCCGACGTCCAGCGGAACGCCTTGTGGCAGGCCGCGGAGCTGTACGAGAAGTCCGATCAGCCGGCGCGCGCGATGACGAGCTACGAGAACTACGTCAAGCGATTCCCGGCTCCACTCGACCCGTCCATGGAAGCCCGGCTCAAGCTTGCCGATCACGCGCGCAAAACGAACGACGTGCTGCGGCGCCGGGAGTGGCTCGACAGCATGGTCGTGGCCGACCGCGAGGCCGGCGGGCCGCGGAGCGATCGCAGCCGCTATCTTGCCGCGCTCGCGACGCTCGAATTGACCGGCGCGAGCCGCGACGCCTTCCAGTCGATTCCGCTGGTCGCGCCGCTCGAGCGCACGCTCGCCGACAAGAAAGCGGCGATGGAACGCGCGCTCGCCGGCTACCAGGCGGCAACCGGCTATGCGGTCGCGGAAGTGACGACGGCCGCCACCTTCGAGATGGGCGAGCTCTATCGCAGGCTCGCCGCCGACCTCATGAAGTCCGAGCGGCCCGCGAACCTCAACGCGGAGGAAGTCGAGCAGTACGATCTTCTGCTCGAGGAGCAGGCCTTCCCGTTCGAGGAGAAGTCGGTCGAGGTCCATGAACTGAATGCCGCGCGCGCCGCCGATGGCCTCTACGACCAGTGGGTCCGCAAGAGCTATGCGGTTCTCGCCGAGGTGGAACCCGCGCGTTTCGGCAAGGCCGTCGAGCCCGAGTCCTTCGTGACTGCGCTCGAGCCTGCAGTTCCTGCGCCGGCAACGCCCGTCATCGCGCCGGCGGTCACCCAGCAGTTCACGGAAGCGGTTCGCCTGCTGGAGGCAGCCAACTACGCCGCGGCGCGTCCGCTGCTCGAGCAACTCGTGGCGGCGGAACCGACGCTCGCCGCACCCGCCGTGAATCTCGGCATGCTGCACGCCCGCGAGAGCCGCTGGCCGGAGGCCGAGGCGGCGCTCAGCGAGGGAATCCGGCGCCATCCGCAGAACGCGGTGGCCCTCAACGAGCTGGCGGCGGTCCATCGCGAGAACGGCCGGTTCCAGGACGCAGAGAGCGCCTACCGGCAGGCGCTCGTCGTGGAGCCGGATCACGCGCGCACGCACCGCAACATTGCGGTGCTGCTCGATCTCTACCTGCGGCGCCCTGCCGAAGCGCTGCAACACTTCGAGGCTTACCAGTCGAAGGCGGGCACCGCGGATCGGCAGGTTGCCGGCTGGATCGCGGAACTCAGGCGTCGCGTCGGCGACGTCGCCCAAACCGCAGGAGCCGTCCCATGAGCGCATTCGCCCGCTGGCTCGCCGTGCTCCTGCTCGCAGCGCGAGCCGCAGAGGCGCAGGAGACCGAGCCCACGCCACCCGCGGAGGAGCCGGCGGTCGTGACGACCGACGACCGGCCCTCGCCGACGATGGATCACCTCGAACTGGATCCGACGTCGATCACGGGCAATCGCGACCTGCCGAAGGTCATGGCGATCGTGCCCTGGAAGCGCGCGGACCTCGGCGACCTCGAGGGCCGCCCGGCCAACAGCCTCCTGAACGAGGTGCTGGGGCCGGTCGATCGCGACGTTTTCCGGCGCGAGCTGCGGTATTTCGACGCCCTGACGGCAAAACCCGGGACATAAGCACGGTTTTCACTACCCGGTCCCTGACAACCTAACCCCCTTAAAGCCCCAACCTGGAGCAACAGTCATGCAGGCCTTGGACATCGTTCTCAACTTCTTCCGCGAGGGCGGGTTCTTCCTCTACCCGATCGCCCTCGTGTGGGTCGTCGGACTCGTGATCGCCCTCGAGCGATTCGGGTTCGTCATGCGCGTGGGTGCCGGCAACCGGCGGATGTGGTCGCAGGTGCAGCCCCTGCTCGAAGCGGGCAGGTTCCGCGAGGCGCTGCAGGCCGTATCCAATTCGGAGACGGCACTGGCCCACATCATGCGTTACGGCATTTCGCGCATCCAGACGGCGCGCCGCCGCGACGACATCGAAAAGGCGATGGAGGAGAGCCTCGTCGAGGTCATCCCTCGCCTCGAGAAGCGCACGCACTACCTGTCGTCGCTCGCGAACATTGCGATGCTCATGGGACTGCTCGGCACCGTCATCGGCCTGATCGGCGCCTTCGCGGCCGTCGCGCAGGCGAATCCCGCCGAGAAGGCGAGCCTGCTCGCGGCCTCCATTTCGGTCGTGATGAACAACACGGCGCTCGGCCTCGTCACCGCGATCACGCTCCTGCTCGCGCACCTCTATCTCGAAACCAAGACCACCGAGATCGTGGACAGCCTCGAGGTCGCGTCCGTCAAGTTCCTGAACGCGCTCAACGAGAAGAAAATGGACCCTGAATCGCAGCAGGAAGCGGCGCGCGGCGCGGCCCGTCCGCTCGAGGCCAGTGCGAGGGGTGCGAGGGCATGAGCGGTTCGCGCATCGCCCGGCGGCAGGCGCGCAGCCACGCGCGCTACCGCGGCAGGAATGACATCAACATCGTTCCGATGCTGGACGTGATGGTCCTCCTGATCCTCTTCCTGATCTTCACGGCCGTGTTCTCGAAGATGAACATCCTCGAGCTCAACCTGCCGCTCGAGGGCGGGCCGCCGCCCGAGCTGCCGGCCGTGCTCGAGCTGGAAGTGATCGTGCGCGGCGCGTCGATTGAGGTCGCGGATCGCAACACCGGACTCCTGCAACGGCTGCCCCACACCACGGACGGCGCCGACTTTACCGGCCTGTCCAACTATCTGCGCCGCGTGAAGATCCGCTTCCCCGAGAAGAAGGATGCCACCGTGCTGCTCGAAGCGGACATCCCGTACGACACCATGGTCCAGACGATGGACACGATGAAGTCCTTCGACACGACGCTGGAAGGCCAGCCGGTTCGCGGCGAGCTGTTCCCGCAGATCTCGGTGGGCGACGCGCCGATGGCGCTGGTGGCGGCGCGATGATTGCCTCGCGCCTCAAGCGCTACCGCAAGCCCGGCCGTCGCGGGGGCTTGCACGGCATGTCGTCGTTGATCCCGATGATCGACATGTTGACGATCCTGGTCGTGTACCTGCTCGTGCACGCCGCGGACTACGAGATCCTGCCCAACACCAAGAGCATCCAGATTCCGCAGTCGACGTCGGAAACCAAGCCGCGCGAGACCGTGACCGTGCTGATCACGAAAGAAACGATCTTCGTCAATGGTGCGGAGCTCGCGAGCGTATCCGAGCTCGCAGCGCGGCGGGACGCGGTGATTGAGCCGTTGCGCCGGGTGCTCCGCGCCGAGGCGGGCAAGCGCATCCTCGCGGACCGCGACGACCCGAGCTCGCACGAGGTGACGGTGCTCGCCGACAAGGACCTGCCTTACAGCTTCCTCAAGACGATTCTCGCCACCTGTACCGCTGCGGAATACGGAAAAGTCTCACTGGCCGTCCTCGAGCGGGAGCTCGAGCACCGCCGCCCGGGTGCGGGCTGAGGCAATGCCATGACGGCAATCGCGGCCAATTACCGGATCTTCGATCTTCCGTGGACGCCCGACGAGGACGAGCAGCAGCGCCTGCGCCGGACCGCGAGAATCGCGCTCATCGTCTTCGCCTCGTTCGGCATCCTCGTGCCGCTCCTGCCCGTGCCGGAGCGTGCCCCGCCCGCGGAGGTGCCGGAGGAGGTCGTGAGGCTGGTGCTCGAGCCGCCGCCGCCCGCGCCTGAAGTCAAGAAACCGGAGCCGAAACCCACGCCGAAACCCGAGGTCAAGCCGAAACCGGTGCCGAAGCCGGTCGATCGCCAGGCCGAGGCGCGAAAGAAGGCGGAGCAATCGGGCCTGCTCGCGATGAAGGACCAGCTCGAGGATCTGCGGCAGGCGCTCGAACCGACGCAGATGAGCTCCGCGCCGATGATCGGCAAGGTCGAAGGGCAGAGCCGCGCGGAGCGTTCGCTGATCACTTCGCGAACGGGTGTCGGCAGCGGCGGCATCAACACGGGCCACCTGTCGTCGGGCTTCGGCAGCGGGCCCGGCAACTTGAAAGGCCATGCCGCGGGCACAGCCGTGCCGTCATTCGCGGACAAGATCGGCGACAGCCAGCCGCAGGCGAGCCGGAGCGGCTCCGGCGGCAAGGCCTCGCGGAGCCGCGAGGAAATCGAGATCGTGTTCGACCGCAACAAGTCGGCGATCTACGCGCTTTACAGCCGGGCGCTTCGCGTGCAACCCGAGCTTCAGGGCAAAGTCGTCGTGCAGCTCACGATCGCGCCCTCGGGCGAAGTCACCGACTGTCGCATCGTTTCGACCGAGCTCAACGATTTGGAACTGGAGCGCAAGTTGATTGCGCGAATCCGCATGTTCCGCTTCGAGGAGAAGGACGTCGCAGCGATGACGACGACGAAACCGATCGAATTCTTCCCGGCCTGACGCCAAACGGATACCATTCGGCTCCTGCCATCCGCAGGGGCCGCCGTGCTGGTCGAAAGGAACCGCGTCGTAACGCTTCACTACACCCTGCGTGACGAGCAGGGCAGCGTGATCGAATCGTCCGCCGGGCGCGCGCCGCTCAGCTATCTGCACGGCAAGGGCAACATCATTCCGGGTCTCGAACAGGCGCTTGGCGGCAAGACCGCGGGCGACAAGGTCGACGTGACCGTGGCACCCGAGCAGGGCTACGGCCGGCACGACGACCGGCTGGTGCAGATCGTGCCGCGCAACCGCTTCACCGAAGGATCCGAGCTGGCGCCGGGCATGCAGGTCCGCGCGACCCGTACGCAGGGCCCGCGGCTCGTGACCGTCGTCCGCGTCGAGCGCGATTTCGTCACCGTGGACGCCAATCATCCGCTGGCCGGGCGGACGCTGCTTTTTTCTGTCCAAATCGCCGAAGTGCGCAAGGCGACGCACGAGGAGATCACGCACGGACACGTGCACGGGCCCGGCAGGCATCATCATTAAGCGGGTCATCGCCCCCTGCACGCGGGGTTTCGCTTGATTCACCGCCAGAACCTCCAGTTTCCGGAAAAGGACACCGCGCTCCGCGAAGACGTGCACGCGCTCGGCGGGCTCGTCGGCGAGGTGCTGAAGGACCAGGGAGGCGAAAGCCTGTTCGAGCGGGTCGAAGGCGATCGCGTGGCGGCGATCGGCCGCCGCGAAGGCGACGCGGAGAGTGCCGTCGAGCTCATCGTGCGAACGGCCGACCGCGGCGCCGCCGAGGCGCGCGACTTGGTCCGCGCATTCAGCACCTGGTTCGAAGTCGTGAACCTTGCGGAGCGCGTGCACCGCGTGCGGCGCCGGCGCGAATACCTGGCGCGGAGCGACCGCCCGCAGCCGGGCGGCATCGGCGATTGCATGTATCGCCTGAAGGCGGCGGGCCTGGATGCCCCGAAAGTGCTCGAATTGCTGGCGGGCGTGACGATTTATCCGGTGTTCACCGCGCATCCGACCGAATCCAGCCGGCGCACGATCCTGCGCAAGCATCAGCAGATCGCCGACCTGATGATCGAGCGTCTCGATCCGACCCTGACGCCCTTCGAGCGGCGCTCCGTGTGGGAACGGATCCGCATGGAAGTGACCGCGGGTTGGCAGACGGACGCCCACCCTCGCGAGCGCCTCACCGTCGCGGACGAGCGGGAGCACGTGCTGTTCTACCTGGCCGAGGTCGTCTATCGCGTGGTACCCGCGCTGTACGAGGAGATCGCGCTCTGGATGCAGACGGTATTCGGGCTGCCCCCTGAACTTGATCGCATGCCCCTCATACTCCGCTTCGGCAGCTGGGTCGGCGGCGACATGGACGGCAACACGGAAGTGCATGCCAAGGCGATCCGCGAAACCCTGCATCGCCAGCAGCAGCGGGTCATCTCGGCCTACTTCCAGGAATGCCGTGCGCTCGCGGACAAGCTGTCGCAGAGCGCGAGCCGCGTCGGTGTCAGCCGCGAGCTCGAGGCGCGCATCGCGGAGTACGACATCCTGCTGCCCAAGGCCCGCGAAGCGGCGTCGACGCGCCATGACCGGATGTCGTATCGCATTTTTCTCGCGCAAGTGGGGGAACGCCTCCGGACCACCTACGACGGCCGGCCGAACCAGTACGAATCGGCGCAACATTTCATCCGCGACATCGAGCTTCTGGCCGGGAGTCTTCGCGCCAATCTCGGTCGGCACGCGGGACTCTTTGCGGTCGAACGCCTGCTGTGCCGCGCGCGAACCTTCGGCTTCCACCTGGCGACGCTCGACGTGCGGCAGCACGCTTCCGTGCATCGCGACGTCGTGGGTCAGGGGCTCGGCCGCGAGGACTGGGCCACGCAGCCGGCGGAGGCGCGGAATGCTGCGATGTGCGAGTCGATCTCGCGCGATCGCGGACCGGCGGCCAGCTTCGATGCCGTCGGGCGCCGCACGCTCGCGGTATTCGAGGCGATGATGCAGGCCCGCTACAAGTACGGCGAACGGGCGATCGGCGACTACGTCGTCAGCGGCACGGAATCGGCGGACGACGTGCTGTCCGTGCTCCTGCTCGCGCGCTGGGCGAATATCACCGACCGCGAGAGCGGGGAGGTGCCGCTCGACGTCGTGCCCTTGCTCGAGACGGTCAGTGCGCTCGAAGGTGCGGGCCCGGTGCTCGCTACGCTCCTCGCCGAGCCGAGTTATCGGCGCCATCTCGGCGCGCGCGGCGGACGCCAGACGGTTTTGCTCGGTTTCTCCCACAGCAACCAGGCGATCGGCATCGCGGCATCGCGCCATGCCATCTACCAGGCGCAGGTCGAACTCATGAAGACGGCTGCGACCGCCGGCGTCGACCTCACGCTGTTCTATGGCCGCGGCGGCACCTCGAGCCGCGGCGGCGGCCCGCTCGAAAGGCTGGTGCAGAGCGCGCCTGCGGGCGCGACCCGCGGCCGGCTCCGCGCGACGGAGCAGGGCGAGGGCATCAGCAACAGCTACGGCCTGCGCCGCATTGCGCTACGCAGCTTCGAGAAGGCGGTGTTCGCGGTCGCGATGGACCGCTTCGAGGCGCCGCAGGCAGCTGGCCGCGCGCGGGAGCTTGAGGTGCTGATGTCCTCGATCGCCGCAGCGAGCCGCGCGCGCTATCGGGCGCTCGTCTACGAACGGCCCGATTTTCACCGGTTCTTCCGCGAGGTGACGCCGATCGACGTGATCGAGCGCATGCAGATCGGCGGGCGGGTCGCGCACCGGCAAGGCAGCGGCATCGAGGCGCTGCGCGCCGTGCCTTGGGTCTATGCGTGGATGCAGAGCCGGCACGCGCTGCCCGGCTGGTACGGGATCGGCACGGGTCTCGACGCCGCGGCGCGCGAGCACGGCGCCGCCAGCCTCAGCAAGGCCTGGACGGACTGGACATTCCTCTCGAACCTGCTGGACGACGTCGAACTGGACCTGGTGCGCGCGGATCTCGACATCGCCTCGTACTACGAGGGCCTGGCGAGCGCGGATGTGACGCCAATCGTCGAGCAGATCCGCCGCGAGTATGCGCTGGCGAAACGCTGGGTCACCTGGATCAAGGGCGAAGTGGACCTGCTCGACAGCCGTCCGCAGATGCAGCGCTCGGTCCTGCTGCGCGCTCCGTACAGCGATCCGATGCACTTGATGCAGGTCGATCTGCTGCGCCGCTGGCGCACCGGCGGCCGTGCGGATGCCGCGCTCTTCGACGCCCTGCTCGCGAGCGTGTCGGGCATCGCCCTGGGCTTGCAGGCGACCGGATGACGACGACCCCGCAACGGAGCGTCTGCGTCTACTGCGCGTCGAGCGGGGCCTGCGACGCGGTCTATCACGACGTCGCGCGCAGGCTCGGAAAACTTCTCGCCGCCGCCGGCTGCTGCGTCGTCTACGGCGGCGGGCGCGCGGGCTCCATGGGCGCGCTCGCGGACGGCGCGCTGGCCGCGGGCGGCCGCGTGGTCGGCGTGATCCCGAAATTCATGGTGGATCTCGAGTGGGGCAACAACGACCTGTCGGAGCTGCACGTCGTCGAAGACATGCGCACGCGCAAACACGAAATGCTGACGCGCGCTTCGGCGGTCGTCGCGCTCGCCGGCGGGACCGGCACGCTCGAGGAGCTCTTCGAGGCGATCACGCTGAAGCGGCTCGGGCTGTTCCTGGGGCCGATCGTGATCGTGAACACGCGCGGCTACTACGATCCGCTGATCGCGCAACTCGCGGCGGCGATCGAGTGCCGCTTCATGGACCCGCGCCACGATTCGATGTGGACCGTGGTCGGCGAGCCCGAGGAAGTGCTGCCCGCGATCGAGGCTGCGTCGTCGTGGAGCGCGGACAGCCGCGACTTCGCCGTGGTCCGCTGATTCGGATAAAATCCGCGCATGAGCAACGAACGACCCCTCGAGCCGCAGATGAGCGCGGAGACGCTCTACCGCGAAGACGTCTACACGGACCAGCGCGTCGGCACCGTGCGCCGGTTGAGGCCCGTCAAGTCCGACGGCAGCGACGACCCCTCGCGGCCGCTCCTTTTCATCGGCCAGGCGACCGTAATGACGCCGATGGGCTCGCTGCCGCTGTCCTTCGAGCTGAATGCGACGAGCCTCGCCGAGGCCGTGTCCCAGTTCGGCCCCGCGGCCCAGCAGGCGATCGAGGAAGCCGCGCGCGAGTTGCAGGAGATGCGCCGCCAGGCCGCCTCGTCGATCGTGATCCCGGATGCCGGCACGGCGGCGCTCAAGGGCATGGGCGGCAAGGGCGGCGGCGGAATCCAGCTACCCTGAGGGAGCTATCTCAACGGCCCGGCGAGATACCTGGCCAGCCAGTCCTGCACCTCTTTGTAGAAGTAGCGGCTGTTCTCGCCTTTCAGGATCCAGTGGTTCTCGTCCGGGAAGATCACGAGCCGGCTTTCCACCTCCTGGCGCTGCAACACCGTCCAGAATTCGAGGCCGTTGTTGTACGGCACGCGAAAGTCTTTTTCGCCGAAAGTCACCAGGATCGGCGTCCGTAGCTTCGTCGAGCGCCAGAACGGACTCTGGCTCTTCCACACCGAGCGCTCCTCCCAGGGCGGACCGCCGAGGTTCCGCTCACGCGAATAGGCGATGTCGCTCGTCGTCCACTGCGTCTTGAGATCGTAGAGGCCCGCGTGGCTCACGAGCGCGCGGTAACGGCCGGTGGATACGGCGAGCCAGTTGGTGAGATGACCGCCGTAACTCGCGCCGCCCGCGGCCTGGCGACTGGCGTCGATGAACGGAAAACGCCGGATCGCTTCATCGGCGGCCTGATTGATCTCATCGGCCGGCCCGGCGAGCGGATCGCCCTGGATGCCCCGCGCGAACTCCTCGCCGAAACCGCTCGAGCCGGTGTAGTTCGGCATCAGGACGACATAGCCCGGTTGCGCCAGCAGGTGATAGTTCCAGCGCACGAAGAACTGGTCCTTGAACATCGTGTGCGGGCCGCCGTGAATCAGCACGAAGAGCGGATACTTTCGCGCCGGATCGAAGCCCGGCGGCAGCGCAATCAGGTTGTGGATGCGCCGGCCGCGCTTCGACTTGAACCAGAATTCCTGAAGCGGCTGCCAGTCGATCCCGGCGACGCGCTCGGCATTGAAAGCGCTCAACGCGTGCCGCTCGCCGCTCTTCGCATCGATGCGCATCACTTCCGGGGGACTCACCGCGCTGTCCCAGTTCGCGACGACGACCGCGTTCTCCTCGCCGCCCCCGACCTCGAGGCCCGCGAGGCTGCCGGCCTCGAGCCGGCCGAGCTCACGCACTACGCCGCCCGCCGCCCGAACGGTAAAAAGGCGATCATGGCCCTCGTCTTCCGCGAGCAAATAAATGCTTTCTCCGTCGGGAGCCACGCGAAAGCTTGCGACCGATCGTGCAAAATCGATGGCGACGGGCCGTGGCGATGGAGCGGCCCAGTCGAAACGCACGAGCCGCTCGTCGTTGTAGACGAACTTCGAATGGGGATTCGCGCGCGCATATAAAGCGGATCCGTCGGCCGCGAACTGCGGTCGCGAGTAGCTCGCCTCGGGGCCCGTCAGCCGGCGCGGCTCGCCGCCCCCGGCCGGCATCGCGAAGAGCGCCTGCTGCACGTCCGCACGGGCTCCCTGGTCGCGCTCGGTCGTCGCGCTGAACACGATCGTGCTGCCGTCCGGCGACCACGCCGCCTCGAGCAGCTCGCCGTCATTGTCGAGGTCGCCGCCAAAGCCGCGGTTGTTCCGCAGCGCCGTGCCGGCGAGGAGATCGATTGCCTTGGCATCCTCTCCGAGTGTCTGCAACATCAGCGTCGGGCGCCGCTCATCGAGCCAGCGATCCCAGTGACGGATCGGAAACTCCTCGTAAACCCGCGCGTTGTATTTGCGCGCCTTGCGTTCCTCGATCCGCTTGCGATTCGCCGCGTCGTCCGGCGCTTCCGGGTACGTCATGCTCGCGAACAGGATTGCCTGGCCGTCGGGCCGCCAGAGCGGGCGCGTGGCGCCGGTCGCGACGCTCGTAACGCGCTCGGCTTCGCCACCGCCCGCAATGTCGAGGACGTAGATCTGCGACTCGTCCTGGCCGTCGCGCTTGGCGGCGAAGGCAACCCGGCTCGAATCCGGACTCCAGGCGGGACTCGATTCGGCGCCGGTCGTGAACGTGAGCCGGCGCGGCGCCGCGCTGCCGTCCACGGGCACGAGCCACAAGTCGCTCTTCTTCTCGCTTTCCTCGTAAGCCGGCTCGGTGACCGGTACGACCACGAGGCGCCCGTCCGGGCTCAGCGCCGGCGCCCCGACGCGCTTCATCAGCCAGACATCCTCGTGCGTGATCGGGCGTTTCGCGGCTTCCGCCGCCGACTGAGTGACGACCAGGAAAATCGACAGGGCAAAGGAGGCGGGATGCGGATTCATGCGAGTCCTCACGCGCGCCACTGGCGGGCGCGCACATTCTGCAGGAGCCAGGGCTGGTCGGGGGCGAGCTGCTCGCTGAACAATTCACCGCGGCCCTGCAACGGCGTCCAGTCGGTGTACGCGCCGACCAGCGAGCCGAGATAAGGCCGCGCGGTCTCCAGGACCTGGCGAAAATCGAGGTCGTCGGCTTCGCAAAGCCCTTCGCGCGGGTTGCGGATTGCCCACACAGTAGCGCCGAGCGCGCCGGCGGCCACCTGGAGACAGGTCGCGTTCGTGTAAGGCACGTGGCGCCGGGCTTCCGCGATCGAAAGCTGCGATCCGAACCAGTAGGCGTTCTTGGCATGACCCGCGATCAATACGCCCAGCTCGTCCATGCCGGTCACGATTTCCGCGCGGATGATGCGCCGGGCCGGTTGCGGCATCCAGCCGCGGCCTTCGAGCTCGAGCGCCGACAGCATCGCGTCGTCGCAGGGGTGATAGACGAACATCACGGTCGGGCGATACTCGATCTTCGAGGCGTGGCGAAGCGTCAGCTGATCCGCGATCGAGAACACCTCGTCGTGGGTCATGAGCAGCCCCTGGAAACCCCCCGACGAGGGCAGCCAGCTCCGCGCGAATGTCGCGCCGCCGGGCCGGTGCAGGTAGACCGAGCCACATCGCGGCCGATGCCAGTGCGAGCCCGCGGGCTTGCCCGGCTCCGCGGTGCCGAGCGAGAGCTCGGAGGGCTGCATCAGCTCGTCGATGAACCCGTCGATCGACCAGGTGTTGACGAATTCATTGGGCCGTTTCGGCCGGTCGGTCGCCTGCGTATCCCGCTCGGAAATCTGGATCAGCGTGACGCCCAGATCGCGGGCGAGCGTCGCCCAGCCCGGCTGGTCCGCCGGCGTCTCGGCGCTGTGATTGAGCCCGTTCGCGAGATCGAGCAGCGCCTGCTTGACGAAGTGCGAGACCAGCCCGGGGTTTGCGCCGTGATCCACGACCGCGGTCGGCGCGCCCGGCTTCAGGCGGCGGCCGAGCTTCAGCATGTCCTCGCGCGTGCGGTAGTTCGTGCGCTCGCGCATCGTCAGCATCGGGTTGTCGAAGACGCCGGGCCAGGGCTCGATCGAGGTGTCGACGTAGAGAACCCCGTGCGCGGCGCACCACTCGACGAGATCGAGGCTCGAGACGTCGACCGACAGGTTGAGCAGCAGGTCGCCCGATTTCAGGCGCCGGCGCAACTCGCGCTGGTAGGTCGAGGGCTTGAGATGACAATGCACGAACCTCGCCTGGTTCGCAGCAGCGAGCGCGCGTCCCTGTTCGCTCGCCTCGAGCACGGTGAGCCCGTCTTCCGGCAGCGTGAGATGGCGGCGGAGCAGGGGCAGCATCGCCTGGCCGATGCTGCCGCACCCGACCATCAGCACGCGGCCGGAGAACTCGGCGGTCTCGATTCGATTGCCCGGCACAGCGGAACCCTAGCAAAGTGCCGGCTTGCGCGCACGTTCGCAAGGTCGCGCGCGTCGTCCTGCGCGGCAGTGCATAATTTGCGCCGCATGCGTCCCCATCGCGCGCTGACCTGGCTCCTGCTCCCGCTCGCGTGGTCGTGCGCCGGGGAACCGGAATACGACCTGATCGTGCGCGGCGGGACGGTGTACGACGGATCCGGCGAAGCCGGCTACACGGGCGATGTCGCAATCACGGGCGATCGCATCGTCTACGTCGGACCGAAGGCACCGGGCGAGGCGCGCCGAGAGATCGACGCGCGCGGCCGCGCGGTCGCGCCCGGCTTCATCAACATGCTCTCCTGGTCGAACGAATCGCTCCTGATCGACGGGCGCGGGCAGGGTGAGTTGCGCCAGGGCGTGACGCTCCAGGTGATGGGCGAGGGCGAATCCATGGGCCCGCTGACGCCGCCGATGAAGCAGGAGGTCGTCGCGCAGCAGGGCGATCTCAAGTACCCGGTCGAATGGTCGACGCTCGGCGAGTACCTCGAAACGCTGGAGCGGAAAGGCGTCTCGATGAACGTCGCGTCGCATATCGGCGCCGCCACGGCGCGCATGAATCTCCTCGGTTCGGCCGACGTGGATCCGACGCCGGAACAGCTCGCCGCCATGCAGGAGGTCGTGCGCAAGGCGATGGAAGAAGGCGCGCTAGGCGCCGGATCGTCGCTGATCTACGTGCCCGGCACTTTCGCGGAGACGGACGAGCTGGTCGCGCTCGCGACGACGGCGGCCCGTTGCGGCGGCATTTACGCGACGCACATGCGAAGCGAAGGCCGGGGCCTCCTGGAAGCCATCGACGAGACGATCGAGATTTCCCGGCGATCCGGCGCTCCCGCCGAGATCTACCACCTGAAGGCGGCGGGTCGCGAGCATTGGCCGAAGCTCGAGCAGGCAATCGCGCGCATCGAAGCGGCGCGCCGCGAAGGGCTTCGCATCACGGCGGACATGTACGCCTATCCCGCCGGCAGTACCGGCCTCGATGCCGCCATGCCGCCGTGGGTGCAGGAGGGCGGCAATGCCGCCTGGTTCGCGCGCCTGCGCGATCCCGCGGTGCGCCGGCGCGTGGCCCGCGAAATGCGCACGGAGAACGCGGATTGGGAAAACCTGATGCGCGCGGCCGGCGGCGCCGAGCAGGTCCTGATCGTGGTGCTGCGAAAACCCGAGCTGAAGCCGCTGATCGGCAAGACGCTCGCCGAAATTGCGGATGAGCGAGGGACGAGCGTCGAGGACACGGCGATGGATCTCGTCGCAGAGGACGAAAGCCGCGTCGGCTCGATCTACTTCCTGATGTCGGAAGAAGAAGTGCGGCGCAAGGTGGCGCTGCCATTCATGAGCTTCGGATCGGACGGCACCGCGGTCACGGCCGATGGAATCTTCCTCAAGAGCAGCCTGCACCCGCGCGGCTACGGCAATTTCGCCCGCGTCTTTGCGCGGTACGTGCGTGAAGAGAAACTGGTTACGGTGCAGGAAGCGGTGCGCCGCATGACGGCGCATCCCGCCGCCGTGCTGGGCCTCCGCGACCGCGGCAGGCTCGAAGCCGGCTATCATGCGGACGTCGTCGTCTTCGACCCGGCGACGATCCAGGATCATGCAACCTATGTGAAGCCGCACCAGTATGCGGCCGGCGTGTCGCATGTGATCGTGAACGGCGTGCTCGCGCTCGAAGACGGTGAACCGACGGAAGCGCGACCGGGACGATTCGTGCGCGGCCGGGCGTGGACGGGCTGGGAGAGCGGCGGCTGCCGCGCGTCGGCGCGCGACTGGGACTGGCCATAGCCGTTGCCGATCGAATTCCTCATCTTCGGGATCACGCTCGCAGGCGTGGCCGTGTTCCATCGGCATGCGCTGCCGATCGCGGCCGCCGGGTTCGCGTCTGTCATCGTGTTCGAATGGGCTTTCACGCAGTTTCCGGGCGGGCTAGGCGCCGCCGGCCTCGTCCGGCACTTCGCGCACGAGTGGGTGATCCTCGTGAATCTCCTGCTGTTGCTCGTGGGATTCGCGATTCTCGCGGCCCACTTCGAGCAGAGCGGCCTGCCGAAGGCGCTGCCGCGCTACCTGCCCGACGATTGGACCGGCGCATTTGCACTGCTCGCAATCGTGTTCGTCCTCTCCAGCTTCCTCGACAACATCGCCGCCGCACTGATTGGCGGCGCGATGGCGCACACCTTGTTCCGGGGCCGGGTTCGCGTCGGCTACGTCGCGGCGATCGTCGCGGCGTCGAACGCCGGAGGAGCCGGCAGCGTGATCGGCGACACCACGACGACCATGATGTGGATCAGCGGTGTTTCACCGATCGAGGTCTTGCACGCTTATGTCGCAGCCGCCGCCGCCTTGCTCGTATTCGGCTTCCCGGCGGCGCGCGCGCAACAGCGGTACGCGCCAATCGTCAAGGATTCGACGCAGTCGCCCAATATTGACTGGCCTCGGGCGCTGGTCGTCCTGTTCGTTCTCGCGATCGCGGTCGCGGTCAACATCGCCGTCAACGCAGAGCTGCCGGCCCTTGCGGACCGGTTTCCGTTCATCGGCGCGGCCGTCGCGATCGCGCTGGCGCTTTCGATCGCCTGGCGGCGGCCCGACTGGAGCGTCGTGCCGGGCGCCGTCAAGGGCTCGATCTTTCTCCTGTGCCTGGTGGCCTCGGCCTCGCTGATGCCGGTCGAAAGCCTGCCGGAGCCATCGTGGCAGAGTGCTCTGACACTCGGTTTCGTTTCGGCTTTTTTCGACAACATCCCGCTCACGGCGCTGGCGTTGAAGCAGGGCGGCTACGACTGGGGCGTGCTGGCCTACGCCGTGGGTTTCGGCGGATCGATGCTCTGGTTCGGTTCTTCGGCGGGCGTTGCGATCTGCAGCATGTACCCGGAAGCGCGCTCCACCGGGCGCTGGCTGCGCGAAAGCTGGCTGGTCGCGGTCGCATATTTCGTCGGGTTCGCGGCGCTCATGCTGACGCTCGGCTGGCAGCCGGGCGGCTGAGCCGGTCCCAGGCCGCACGCGTATCGGTCTCGGCGCGATGCAGATGCCTCCAGGGCCGCTTGATCCGGTGATGCTCGAGCCTGCCGAGCAGGCGTTCGACGCCGGCCGCGTCCAGTCCATAGCCGGCAATCCAGCGATCGCAATTCTTCAGCGGGTGGCGTCGCTCGATGACGCGCAGCATGTCCAGCAGGTCGAATTCCGCCGGGCGGGTGCCGACGATGCTGTGCGGGAAACGACAGGCATGGGCCATGTCGATCGCATGAAACACGGGCTGCCGTCGCGGCGGCATCGAAAGGGATAAGAAATCCAAACGGCCATTTCTGTCAAGGGGAGGGTGCGAGCGGGCGTTTACTGAGCGCGTGCTGGCGGCGGGCAGGGACCGGGGTGCGGTGCTGCGGGTGACGGAAACGCTGGCAGCCGGTGCGTGGGACGGTGGTGCCGGCGGTAGCGAGTGCGGGTGAGCGGCGGTCGCGCAAGAGTTTCGCCGCCTCGGGCGTCGTGGCGCAGGGGGCGGGAACCGATGCTGCGGCAATGACGCGACGGCACGGGACGCAGCGGACCCATCAGATAGACTACTACATGTAGGGTCGCGGATTGGCGCCGCGCCACGGGAAGCCGGAGTCGAGCCATGACGGCGCTCAAAAACGCGTTGCGGAAGACGGAAAGACGCCTGCGCGCAGGCTTTCGCAAGTTGCTTGGGCAGGTTCTCACGAGCGGCAGCGTGACCCGCAGCATTGCGCCTGCGCACCTGGATCCGACGTCCATCCGCCGGGTCTTGGTCGTACGCATGAACAGCCGCCTGGGAAATACGCTGGCCATGACTACGCTGCTCACCGCCCTGCACGATACGATGCCGGGCGCCAGCATCGACGTGCTGACGACCTATGCAGATGCCGGCGATCTCCTGCATGGCATACCAGGCCTCGGTAAGGTCATGGTCCTCTCGAACAGGGGCTGGCGGCGACCGGGCGAGTCATTGAAAGTCCTCAGGGCCTACCGCGCGACCCAGTACGACCTTGCGATCGACCCGGTGCCATTTTCGCTGGGCGGGCGCATCGCGCTGCGCCTGTGCCGGGCTCGCTGGCGTCTCGGTTTCGGCGGCGAGGCACAGTGGCTCCACCTCGACTTTGCGGCCGAACTGCCCTCGGGACTCCGACATCAAGTACTGCGTCCTCTCGCGCTGCTGCAGCAGGCTTTCGGCTACGAAGTCGAGCCGGGAAAGCCGCGCATGCGCGTCGCGAACAGTGACCGTGAGATCGAACGGGGCGCGGAACTCTTGTCGGATCGTCTGGGCCAGGCCGCCAGGCAGCCGGTCGGCGGCTCGACTGTAATCGGATTCTTCGCCAGTGCGCGCGGCCAGAAAAACCTTGGGATGCAGTGGTGGCGGGACTTCTGGCAGGCATACCTTGAGGTGCGCCCGGACACTGCGCCGCTAGAGGTGCTTCCGAACGCGAGCCATCCGCCGGTCAACGGCGAATTTGCCACCGTACACTGTCCTTCACCGCGGATGCTTGCAGCGACGATCTCACATGTCAGCGGGTTTTTCAGCGCCGACACGGGCCCGATGCATCTTGCCAGCGCAGCGGGCGTACCCACCATCGCGTTCTTCAACTGGACGCATCCCGCGACGTTCGGACCAATCGGGCCGAAAGATGTGGCGATGATTGTAAACGGCATGACTCCGCAAGAGGTGGCCAGAGAATGCGCCGACATTGTTTCGAGGCGCTTTGTTGCAGCGACATAGTCGCCGAAACCGGTTCCGACACCGCAATAAAGATCGGTAATTACCGATAGCGTATTTGGGTCGCGCGCTACCTGGACTTTCATTCGATCGGGGCGCGGACGTAACCAGTAATAATGCTGGGTCCAGACGAATGGTGCCTGGCGGGCCGCACTGGCGGGTCTACGCGTCTTGGCAGATCCGCTGGATCAGGGCACTGGTGGACCTGCTCGCGACCAATGGGACGAGCACGACGCGCCCGCCCGCGGACTCGACCAGCTCGCGACCCACGACGTCTTCGGGCTTGTAATCCTGTCCTTTCACCAGCACGCGAGGACGGACGATGAGCAACACTTCCAGCGGTGTGGGCTCATCATAAATTGTGACCGCGTCGACACAGGTAAGAGCCGCCAACAGCGCGGCGCGCTCGACGGCCGGCAGGATAGGCCGCTCCTGGCCCTTCAGCCGGCGCACCGATTCGTCACTGTTGATGGCCACCACAAGCAAATCGCCCAAATGCGCTGCCTGGTGCAGTAGCGACAGGTGACCTGCGTGCAGCAGGTCAAAGCAGCCGTTGGTGAATACCACGCGCTTGCCTGCGGCGCGCCAGGATTTAGCGCGCGCCGCGAGCTCCGCCCGGTCAAGAACCTTGCCGCCGTTTCGGCCTGAGAGCGCGTCACGAAGCTGGGCTGACTGGACCGCTACAGCGCCGACCTCGCCAATGGCGACGCCGGCGGCTGCGTTGGCAATTTCCGCAGCTTGCCCGACTTCTGCGCCGCCGGCCAGCGCGATGGCAAGCACTGCAATAACCGTATCACCCGCGCCTGTCACGTCGGAGACAGCCCGGCGCACGGTCGGTATGTGCCGCGGCGATCCGTCGGCGGGAACCAGCAGAATGCCGCGGTGCCCCAGCGTGACGACCATCCAATCGAGCTGCGCGGCGGCAACCAGCGGCCGGGCTGCCGCGGCAACCGCCTCGGTGTCGTCAGGATTGAGGTTTCTGCCCGCGGCGAGCGCAAGTTCCTTCAGGTTCGGCGTCAGCATGCTCGCACCGCGGTACGCCGCGAAATCCTGCCGCTTGGGATCGACCAGCACTCTGACACCCGCAGCCCGCGCACGATCGATCACCATTGCGAGCATCCCGTCTGTGAGCACGCCTTTGGCGTAATCGCAAAGGATGATCACTTCCGGTTTGGGGCCCGACAACAGCCGCTGAAACAGTCGTTGCGATACCGGGTCCGGGACCGGCACTGCGTCCTCCCAATCCAGCCGCAAAAGTTGCTGTCCGTGCCCGACTACTCGCAATTTGCGGGTCGTGGTACGGCTGCTTTCCGTCAGCACGGCGCGGGTATCGATTCCTGCGCGAGCGCAGTTCTCAAGTAACGTTTTGCCAGTATCGTCGTCGCCGATGACGCCGCCGAGTACAGCGCAACCTCCCAGCGCCGTGATCTGCTGCGCGACGTTTGCCGCACCGCCAACGCGATACTCAACGTCGCGGACAGTCACGACGGGCACCGGCGCCTCCGGGGAAATCCGTTCGACTGCGCCCTGAACGTATTGATCCAGCATGAGGTCGCCGACAACCCAGACTTCTCGACCCTGACAGCGATCGAGTATCTCGGAAAGGCTGAAATGCTCGTCGGATTGCGTCGTGTCGATCATTCAGCCATGCTCGCCCGCAGCCGCGCGTCCAACGATTCGCAGATGGCGTGGATGCACAGCGCGTGCACTTCCTGGATGCGCGCAGTCGTGGTGGACGGGGCCGCAATAACGATGTCCGCCTCGGCAGCAAGAGGCCCTCCCGCGGCACCGGTAAAGGCGGCGACGGCGCATCCAAGAATGCGCGCAGCACGCGCCGCCTCGACGATATTAGGTGACCGGCCGCTGGTGCTGATTGCGAACAACAGGTCGCCCGGCCGCGCGAGCGCTTCCACCTGGCGGGCGAAAACTCTTTCGTAGCCATAATCGTTGGCGAGGGCGGTGACCGTGGCTGATCCGGACACGAGCGTGATCGCGGGCAGTCCACGTCGCTCACCCCGATAGCGTCCGACCAGCTCGGCCACAAGGTGCTCCGCATCTGACGCACTACCCCCGTTCCCGCAGGCGAGCAACTTGTTGTCGCGCGCGAAACAGGCGTGCAGGTCGGCGGCGACACGGTCGAGGATTGCCGGGAGGACAGTCGCGGCGTCCGCCATGACACGCGCGTGCTCCTCGAAGGAGTTCTTGATCGTCTTCACGGTCAATCGTTTCCAGTGCCCGGACTGTCCGCGAGTAGCGCCCGCGCGAGGTCGGCACGGCAGACCGGGCAGGCGAGCAGATCGGCGATGGCGGAGTAACCGGTGGTGACCTGGCCAACCCCGGGGGCTGGCGGCGAGTCCTTCAGAATCATGGGTTCACGTCCGTCGCCCGGTTGATCCCGGGTTGGACGGTGGATCCCGGGAAGATCAATCGGCGGGCTGGTAGGCAGGCTCCTTGCTGCCGACGACGATGCGCCCGTTGGCCATCACGGCAAGCACACTAGTCGTTGCAAGCACCGCTTCCAGGGCTTGCGCCGGGGTCAGGCCGGAGATCGAGCCGTGTACGACGATGCCCGCGACGTCGGCGGCCGTCTGCGGCGATGAATACACAATCTCTCGCCCAAGCTCGCGTCCGACCCATGACAGGAACCGGCCGCGCGAGCGCTTCCACCTGGCGGGCGAAAACTCTTTCGTAGCCGTAATCGTTGGCGAGGGCGGTGACCGTGGCTGATCCGGACACGAGCGTGATCGCGGGCAGTCCACGTCGCTCACCCCGATAGCGTCCGACCAGCTCGGCCACAAGGTGCTCCGCATCTGACGCACTACCCCCGTTCCCGCAGGCGAGCAACTTGTTGTCGCGCGCGAAACAGGCGTGCAGGTCGGCGGCGACACGGTCGAGGATTGCCGGGAGGACAGTCGCGGCGTCCGCCATGACACGCGCGTGCTCCTCGAAGGAGTTCTTGATCGTCTTCACGGTCAATCGTTTCCAGTGCCCGGACTGTCCGCGAGTAGCGCCCGCGCGAGGGAGGCCAGGTCATCATAGACGGGGACCGCGTGCCGGGGAGACGAGCTGGCCGCGGCACGACCTTTGCCGGTCAGCACCAGCGCTGCCGCGACCCCAGCTCCGTGGGCGGCCTCGATGTCGCGCTCGTCATCGCCGACGGCGAGCGTCTGCGCGGCCGGGATGCCGGAAGCGGCAACAGCCGCCTCGATCAGTCCGGGAGCCGGCTTGCGGCAGTTGCAGCGGGTGTCCGGCGCGTGAGGACAGGCAAATAGCGCGTCGATATGGCCGCCCGCGGATTCCGACTCGCGCATCATGCGCCCGTGGACGGCGTCCAGGTCCCCCGGGGTCATCAACCCGCGCCCGACACCCGACTGGTTGGTCACGATCGAGACACGGATACCTGCGCCGGCGATTAGCGCAAGCGCTTCGAGCGAGCCGGCGATCCAGTGCCATCCATCCGGTCCGGTCACGTATGTCTGGGCCGGGGCCTCCTCATTGAGAACACCGTCACGGTCCAGGATCAGGTGGCGGACGTCCACTGCGTAAGGCAGGGCCGGCTCAACGGTTCCGGTCACAGGTCGCGAAGTAGCTTTCCATGTAGCGGCCCATACCGTCTTTAATCAATTTGAAATACTGATCATAGCCCGCGCCGCAAAGAAGGATAAGAAATCCAAACGGCCATTTCTGTCAAGGGGAGGGTGCGAGCGGGCGTTTACTGAGCGCGTGCTGGCGGCGGGCAGGGACCGGGGTGCGGTGCTGAAACCAGGACGTTGGTCGGATACCAGGCGCCATGCGAAATGCCGATTTCGTGCATGCGTCGCGCAAGTGCAAAGACCGGCGCCAGATCGGGATCCGCGTAACCGGAAGTCCGAAGCATTTGAACGAGCGGGATCGACCCCGGTATCTTGCGCGTTGCGAGCACCTCATGCCGGCCGTGCGCGCGATTCCGCCCCTGGTACCACCACAGCGGCTCCGGACACGGCACGTTGTGGCGCCACAGGTGCGCGAGCACGGTGAACTCGCGCTCGACGCGATAGGGGACCACGAGACGGCGAAGGGGGTCGAGCATCGGCCTTCGCCGGTACATCTTGACGACCGCGCGGCCGCCATCGGGCAATGGATCGCACCATATCAGTGTGCCGGGTTTGGCCTTGATCAGTTTCTGGTTGGTCCAGGCCTGCGCAATCGTCATGGGCGCACGCCTTCCTTCACGATCAGCGCATATCTGTGGCCGGAAGAAATCCGCGACAGCGGCGGCGCAGCCACCAGCCGCGCGCCCTGTGCGCGGACGAGCTCGGCGACGCGCGCGGTCGTCATCGTCAATTTCGGTGGCCTGGACCCGAAAGGATGACGCAGGCGGTGGGTCAGGTACTTCAGCGAGTAATGATCGAAGTAGGTGAAGATCACGAAACGGCGCGAGACCCTGAGCAATTCCTGCAACAGGCGCTCGCGCTCGGCTGCGGTTGGCAGGTGATGCGCCAGCCGCACGCATATCGCGCCGTCCACGGCGTTGTTGCCAAGGGGGATGTGGAAGGCTGAAGCGGTCATCCAGACGCGCGGCGTCGCGACTTTCGATTCGGCGCATCCGAAAAGAATCTGTCCGATCGCGTTGTCGGCCTCGATCACCAGATCGGCCGAATCGGAGAATGCAGGCGTCAGGCACCCGCCGCCGCAGGGAGGATCGAGCAGGATGTGTGAACGCCCGATCCGCCGGATCTGGCGACCGATCAGTTTGTATTCACGCCGCGTGCTGAAGCGCTTGAACAGCCGCTGACGGTAATGGAGGTTGTAGGTCGCCACCTTCTCAACCCGTTGGTACTCCGTCTGGTAATTAGCGCTTTGTTCGGCCGGCTGCGGCTTGCCCCAGGTTTCCGACGTGCCACGGATTGCCAGCAGTGCATCGCCGTCCTGAATCGCAAATCGGCCGTCGCAGCGGGTGCAGTGGAGGTTGCCGGCCCCGATCGTCAGGTTTCCGCGACAGGCGGGGCACGCCAGGAGGCCCGCGATGGCCGCGAGCCTGCCCGCAACCTGGCCAGCCCTTGCGGCTGAAGGCGAGTCTGTCGGAGTCATGGATCACGTCCAGTCGCCCGGTTGATTCCCGGTCAGACGGGCGCCCCAGCGGAAATCAATCGGCCGGCTGCGCGGCGGACTCCTCGCTGCCGACGACAATGCGCCCGTCGGCGATCACGGCACGCACGCTGGTCGTCGCAAGCACCGCTTTCAGAGCTTGTGCCGGCGTGAGGCCGGAGATCGAGCCGTGCACGACGATGCTCGCGACGTCAGCGGCCGTCTGCGGTGAGGAATACACGATCTCCCGCCCAAGCTCGCGCCCGATCCACGACAGGAACCTGGCGAGCGGCAGTCCATCGATTTGGATGCCGGGGGCCGTGGCCTCAATCCAGTCCCAGGATTCCCCGTACAGCGGCATTGCCCGGCGCTCCACAGTGCCGTCGCTCGCGATCGTGAGCTGCTCGCCGGTCTCGCTGCGTTCGATGCCGCCGGACCTGGCGCGCCATTCGACACGTCCCTCGCGCACGCGCAGGCGCACGCCGGATCCCATCAGGCGAACTTCATATTGGGTGCCGATGTGGCGCACGGAACCCGACGCGGTGATCACGTCCAGACGTGACACCGGCATAGCAGGGGGTCCGGCATCGACGTACAGAGCTCCGCGCTTCAGGGTCAACTGGTCGCCGTCAGTGATAATTAGGAGCGTATCGTGGTCGAGGCGCGCGGAAACCCCACCCGGCAGTGCCAGCGCGCCGCGCCCGGACGGGCCAGTTTCCAGTGTCTGACCTATCGCCAGCGGCTGGCCCGGGACGATGTCGCGCCATCCGTGGAGCCAGCCGGAACTCACGCGAACCTCGCCCGATGCGAGCGTCATGGTTGCGACAGGCATCGCTGGCCCGCCCAGCTGTGGCGAGGCGATCCAGAGGCCGATCGCGACTCCCAAAATGCCGGCCGCGGCGGCGAAGGCCGTCTGCCGCCACCTGTCGCGGCGCTTTTCCGCAACGATAACGCGCCATTCGGCCCGCAGCTGCTCGCGCACTGCGTGCTCGACCTCAAGGGGCGGCTTCTCCCGCGGGCCCGCGGATTTCAGCGCCAGTTCGATGTCTTCGTCATTCATGGCGGAACCTCATGCACCCAGGCTCGAGGCGATGTCGGCAGCGTCCGCGCCGAATACCTTCTCCAACGCTTCCCGAAACGCAACGCGCGCCCGCGCGAGCAGTGACTGGGCAGCGGTCGTGCCGATACCCAATCGCTTTCCGATCACCTCGACTGATTCACCCTCGATGTATTTCCATTCCAGGGCGTCGCCGTAGCTGGAGGGCAGACGATCGAGAACCACCCGCACCAAACGGCCGGCCTCGGCACGCCCGTAGCTCGCGAACAGGTCATAGTCCTCCGGCGACTCGATCGATTCGATGGCTTGCCGCAGGTCCGGTTGATCGTCGATCAGCACGACATGCTGCGATCGCCGGCGGGCGCGGATGTGATCGACGACCTCATGCCGGCAGATCTGACAGATCCAGGTAAACAGCCCGGAGTCACCGCGGAAGTCCGCCAACTTGCGCATTGCCTTGCTCAAGGTGGATTGCACTACTTCCCGGGTGGCATCGACGTCGCCGTTCAGTCTCGGCAGGGCGAACCGGTACACACGCGCGAAATAGGCATTGAAGAACGCTTCGAATGCCCGCTCGTCACCCGCCAGCATTCGCCGGATCAATTGCCTGTCGGTTGCTGATGCCTGGTCCACGTTGCAGGACACCCTGTTGAATGGCTGTTAGGGAAGCTCTGAAGAACTGGCCGTGAGAACGGGCTTGAGCACAGATTCGG
>JBBDLI010000022.1:0-70235 GCA_040878925.1 Steroidobacteraceae bacterium
CGCGTGGCAACGAATGCGGTATCAGACTCTACCGGTAAATCAGAGTTTCCCTAGAACTGCGCGTTCGGGCATGCCGGCTCGTGGGAATAGAGCCCCGCTTGAGTCTCGCCGTCGGCTTTCATGTGGCGCAGGATCAAATTGACGTCCGTGGCGTCGCTCGGCTGGAAGGCCATCGAGGCGCGCACCGCGTAGTGATCATTGCCGCCGCGATCGGGGACGCCGGGAATTATGGACTCCATCCAGCCGTCATCCTTGTTGTAGATGAAGGCCAGCCGGCCCTGCACCGCGTCGCTGAAGGGACCGGAGACGGCGCCGTTCACGATGATCTGGTTGTAAGATCCGGCCGTCAGGTCGGTATAGCCCTCGAACTCCCGGGTGGGCCTGCGCGAAATGAACTGGATCGCGCCGCCGGTGGCGTTGCGGCCGAACAGCGTGCCCTGCGGCCCGCGCAGCGTCTCGATGCGCGCCAGGTCGAACACCGGGAAACTGGCGAGGTTGATCGAGCTCGAGTAACTGTCGTCCTGGTAGACCGCGACCGGCGGCTCCTGCTGGTCGCCGTAATCGTTCTGCGAAACGCCGCGGATGTTGAAGACGACCTGCGCCGACGAGTAGGCATTCATCTTGAGGCTGGGCACGGCGCGCACGATGTCGGTCGCGGTCGTGATGTTGAGATCCTGCAGCGTCTCTTCGCCGAGCGGCGTCACCGCGATGCCGACATCCTGGATGTTCTGTTCGCGCTTCTGCGCCGTTACGACGACTTCGCCGAAGGGCGTCGGTTCCGCCTGGTCCGCGATCGCGGATGGCGCCCCGCCACATAGCAGGGCGGCGCAGAGCACCCGCCGAACTGCGACCCGCACGTCAAACGCCTGAGCGTTGCGCATGATCGTCCCCCCCGCTTGTTCTGTTCGCGAATTCGGACCGGGCGGCGTCCAGCAACAATTCCCGAACGTAGTTCGAGTAGGAGCGCCAGACGTCCAGATGGTACTCCTCGGCCGCTTTTCGCCATAGAACGATTTGCGCCTTGCCGAACAGCGTGCGTGTACACATGCCCGGCGGAAATTCCGCGAGATCGAGATCGAGCGGACAACCGCTGTTAAGGATCGCGCCGGCGTCGGGCCCGCTCACCTGCCATGCGACCTGCCGCTGACTGACGTCCACCAGGGAGTGCGGGACGCCGGCGAGCGCGCTGGTCAATTCCACGGCGATTGCGCGCATCTCGCCGAGCGGCGCGAGCAACAGGTATTCATCGGGTCCGAGCCAAAGCGCTGCGCGGCCTTCGCTTGAGTTCGCACGGCAGGGTTGCTCCGGCAGCACTAGCCTGAATGCGTCGCCCGCGGTCTTGCACGCGACTCGTCCGCCCTGAAAGATGAATCGCGCGACGGGCGGAAGGAGCGTCAGTTCAGCCATTGTGCCGCGCTCCTTCGGGATCGTAGAACACCGGGGAGGTCACCTGCACGGCGAGGTCGCCGCCCGGCATGGGCAGGTACAGGGTCTGGCCGTGGCGTGCGCGGCCGCCCGCCACCATCGCAAGCGCAATTGAATGCCCGAGGGCGGAGCTCATGTAGGACGAGGTCACGTGACCGCAGAGCTTCATCGGCGGTTTCTGCCCGGCAGTTGCCACGACCTGCGCGCCTTCTTCGAGAACGAGGGCAGGATCCGCGGTCCTGAGACCCACGAGCTGCTTCCGGTTCGGGTTCTTCATCGCTGTGCGTTCGAGTGCGCGCTTGCCGACAAAATCCGGCTTGCTGCGGCCGATCGCCCACGCAAGCCCCGCATCGTCGGGCGTCACTGTGCCGTCGGTGTCCTGGCCGACGATGAGGTAGCCCTTTTCCGCGCGCAGCACGTGCATGGTCTCGGTGCCGTAAGGCGTAATCCCCTGCGCCGCGCCCGCGGCGTGAATCGCCTCCCACGCTGCGAGCCCCTGGTCGGCGGGCACGATGACTTCGTAGCCCAGTTCGCCGGTAAAGCTCACGCGAGCCAGCATCATCGGCACGCCGGCAATGCGGCCATACGCCGAACTCATGTGCGGCAGCGCGCCGTGCGAGATATCGCAATCGGCGACCAGCGGCGCGAGCACCTGGCGCGCGAGCGGTCCCTGCACGGCGATGACCGCGTATTGCTCCGTCGTGGACGTCAGCCACACGGCGAGATCCGGCCATTCAGTCTGGCGATAATCCTCCATCATCGCGAGCACGCGCGCCGCGCCGCCGGTCGTCGTGGTCACATAGAAACGGTCAGCCGAAAGGCGCGTGACCACGCCGTCGTCGTAGATGAAGCCATCGTCGCGCAGCAGGATGCCGTAGCGCGCGCGCCCGGCCGCGAGATTGGTCCAGTGGTTGATATAGAGCCGGTTCAGGAACTCGGCCGCATCGGAGCCGATGACCGCGATCTTGCCGAGCGTCGAGGCGTCGAAGACGCCGCAGCCCCTGCGGACGGCGAGGCATTCGCGCGCGACCGCGGTGTGCATGTCCTCGCCGGCGCGCGGAAAATAGCGCGCCCGCTTCCAGAGGCCGACGTCCTCGAACACCGCGCCGCGATCCGCCGCCCATCCGTGCATCGGCGTAATGCGCACCGGGTCGAACAGGTCGCCGCGCGCCGTGCCCGCGAAACTGCCGAAGGTGACGGGCGTGTACGGCATGCGGAAAGTCGTGTGCCCGATCTCCGGGATGGGCTTGCCGAGGCGGCCGGCGACGATGCCGAGCGCATTGAGGTTCGAAGTCTTGCCCTGGTCGGTCGCCATCCCGACCGTGGTGTAGCGCTTGACGTGTTCGATGGAACGGAAACCCTCGCGCGCGGCGAGCGCGAGATCGTTGACCGTCACGTCGTTCTGCCAGTCGACGAAGGCCTTCGAACTGGTGCGCGCGGGCGCCGCTGGCGATACGGCCGGGGATGTCTCGGCAGGCGCATTATTCCCGGTCACCGCGAAGCGCGGCACGATTGCATCATGGCCGCCCGCTTTCGCCGCAGCGGCGCCCTGGGCGGCGCCATCTTCCAGGGCCTCCGCCAGACCGTGAACGCCGCGGCAGGCGCCGGCTCCGCGTTCGCGTTCGGCCGAAATGCCCGGTACGAACGCCCGCGCCGCGTCATTCCACCGCAGCTTGCCGCGCGACTGGGAGAAGAGATGCACGCTCGGCGTGAATCCGCCGGACATCAGCACCAGATCGCAGGCCAGCGTCCGTCGTTGCCAGCCTCCGCGCTGGTCGGCCGCCGCGAGCTCGATGCCGCTGACGCGGCGATTGCCGCGGGTGCCGAGCACGACGGCGCGCATCAGCGTAGCGATGCCGGCGCGGCGCGCCGCCTGCGGCAGGCTTCCGGCGGCAGACTCGCGCAGGTCCGCGATCGCAGCCACCGGCACGCCCACGGCCTGCAGGTCGCGCGCCGCCGCGTAGGCACTGTCGTTCGACGTCACGATCACTGCGCGGGATCCCGCGCGCACGCCGTAACGATGGAGGTAGGTCCGCGCGGCGCCGGCCAGCATGATTCCGGGCCGGTCGTTGCCCGGGAACACCAGCGGTTGCTCGATCGCGCCGGTCGCCAGCACGACCTCGCGCGCCCGTACCTGCCACAGCCGCTCGCGCGCCTGGTCCGGATGCGGATTCGCCAGGTGCTCGGTGAGCCGTTCGTTGAGGCCGATCAGGTTGTGCGGGAAGTAGCCGAATGCGGTCGTGCGCGGGAGCAGCCGGACGCGCGCATGTTGCCGAAGCGCTGCCACCGTCCGTTCGAGCCAGGCCGCGCTGGTCAGGCCATCGATCCGGGCGGTCGCTCCCGCCAGCAGCGATCCGCCCATCTCCGCCTGCTCATCGCACAACATCACGCGCGCGCCGCTCTCCGCCGCGGCGAGCGCCGCCGCAAGCCCGGCGGGCCCGGCCCCGACCACCAGCACATCGCAATGCGCATAGCGATGCGCGTAGCGGTCCGGGTCCGGAAGCGCCGGCGCGCGTCCGAGCCCCGCCGCGGCGCGGATCAGCGGTTCATAGACGGCGGCCCAAAAGGAACGCGGCCACATGAAGGTCTTGTAGTAGAAGCCGGCGGGAAACAGTGGCGACAGCAGGTCGTTCACGCGCCCGAAATCGCAGCCCAGGCTCGGCCACCGGTTCTGCGAGAAAGCAGCAAGTCCGTCGTAAAGCTCGACCTGCGTCGCGCGCAGGTTCGGCGTCGTGCGCGCCGCATCGCGTCGCACCGTGACCAGTGCGCTCGGCTCTTCGGCGCCGGCGGTCAGGATGCCGCGCGGACGATGGTATTTGAACGATCTCGCCACGAGGTGCACGCCATTCGCCAGCAGCGCCGAAGCGAGTGTGTCGCCGTGAGCGCCCTCATAGGTCCTGTCGTCGAAAGTGAAACGCAATGGCCGTGATCGGTCGATGCGGCCGCCGCCCGCCGTGCGGAATGCGCTCACGGCCGCTCACCGATCCTGTAAGTGACCGAGAAATGATCGGTCGTCGTATCGCGCACCGAATTGAAAAAGCGGCCGCAGCCATGGACGTGGCGCCAGCGCTCGGCGTGCGAACCGCGCGAGTTCGTCCGCAGGTACAGATAATCCGTCCATTGCTGGTCGCTGAGCTCGGCCGGCCGCGGCGGCCGCGCGATGTGCGCCTGCCCGCCATAGGCGAACTCGAGCTCAGGCCGCTTGCCGCAATACGGACAGTCGATCAGCAGCATCAGGGGAACCCTAGGTTCAGTGCGCGACGGCCGCGGCCGCGGCTTCGTCGATCAGCGCGCCCTCGCGAAAGCGCTCGAGCGTAAACGGCGCGTTGATGGGGTCCGGCTCGTCGTGTGCGATGGTCCAGGCGAACACCTGCGCGGATCCCGGCGTCGCCTTGAATCCGCCCGTGCCCCAGCCGCAGTTCACGTACAGGCCCGGCACCCGTGTCTTGCCGATGATCGGCGAGCGGTCCGGCGTCACGTCGACGATGCCGCCCCAGTTGCGCAGCATCCGCAGGCGGCGGAAGCAGGGAAACAACTCGCAGATCGCCTCCAGCGTGTGCAGGTTGACATGCAGCGCGCCGCGCTGCGTATAAGAGGTGTAGGCGTCGGTGCCCGCGCCGATCACGAGCTCGCCCTTGTCCGACTGGCTGATGTACGCGTGAATGCTGTTCGACATCACGACGCAGGGGAAAACGGACTTGACCGGCTCCGACACCAGCGCCTGCAGCGGAAAGCTTTCGAGCGGCAATTCCACGCCGGCCATGCGCATCACGACGCTGGAATTGCCCGCCGCCACCACGCCGATCCGGCGGCTCTGGATCAGTCCGCGCGTGGTCTCGAGCGCTTCCACCGCGCCATGCGTGCCGCGGCGGATGCCGGTGACCTCGCAGTTCTCGATGATGTCGACGCCCAGCGCATCGGCCGCGCGCGCGTAGCCCCAGGCGACGGCGTCGTGACGGGCCGTTCCGCCGCGCCGCTGCAGCGCGGCGCCCAGCACCGGATAGCGGAGGTCCGCCCCGACATTGAGCGGCGGGCAGAAAGCCTTCGCTTCCGCGGGCGTGAGCCATTCGTTGTCGACGCCATTGCAGCGGTTGGCATGCACGTGCCGCTTCAGCACCTGCACGTCATGCACGGTGTGCGCGAGCATCATCACGCCACGCGGCGAGAACATCACGTTGTAGTTCAGGGCCTGCGACAGGTCTTCCCACAGCTTGACGGCGTGGTCATAGAGCCGGGCGCTTTCGTCGAACAGATAATTCGACCGGATGATCGTCGTGTTGCGGCCGGTGTTGCCGCCGCCGATCCACCCTTTCTCCACCACGGCAATGTTCGTGAGCCCGTGCTCGGCGGCGAGATAATACGCGGTCCCGAGGCCGTGCCCGCCGCCGCCGACGATGACCACGTCGTAATGATCCTTGGGCGCCGCCTTCCGCCATTGCTCGCGCCAGCCGCGATGCCGCGCCAGGCTGTGCCGCAACAGGGACAGGCCGGACCAGGATTGCCGCTTCACGTCGTACGGCGCCCTTATGCCTTCAGGTCCCGGTTCTCCGGATCGTAGGGCGAGTCGACCAGCACGGTCGATTTTCTCCTCTCACCCAGAATTTCGATCTGCAGCGGGGTGCCGACGGCGGGAAAAGGCGATTTCACATAGCCGATCGCGAGGCTCTTTTTCAGTATGTGGCCGTAATAGCCGGACGTCGCGCGGCCGACCATCGTGCCTTTTTCGTCGAATAGCGGCTCGTTGCCGAGCGGGTCGGCATCGCCGACATCGTGGACTTCGAGCGTCACGAAGCGGTTGGGCACGCCGGCGGCGGCCTGCTTCTCCAAAGTTTCCCTGCCGATGAACTCGCCCTTGCCGAGGCGCACGAACCGGTCGAGACCGGCCTCGTAGGGGGTGTAGTCGGGCGTCAGGTCGAGACCCCACATGCGGTACGATTTTTCCAGGCGCAGCGACTCCATCGCGCGCATGCCGACCATGCCGATCCCGAACTCCTCGCCCGCGGCGAACAGCGCGTCGAACAGATGGTGGGCGTACTCGATCGGGAAATGCAGCTCCCATCCGAGCGCGCCGACGAAGTTCACGCGGAGCAGGTAGACGTCCGTCGCCAGTCCGACCTCGCCCGTCTGCGCGGAGAGCCAGGGAAATGCCGTGTTGTCGAGCGGCAGGTCCGTCAGTCTCGCCAGCACTGCACGTGAGCGCGGACCGGCGAGCACGAAGCAGCCGCGACCCGTCGTGATGTTGCGAAGGGTCACCGACCCGTCCGCCGGCAGCATCTTCTGCAGGTAGTCGCTGTCATAGCGCTCCGCGGCGCCGGCGCTGACCACATAGAAATGCTGCTCACCGAGCTTCGTGATCGTGAACTCGGAGCGGATGCCGCCACGGCGAGTCAGGGCGTGACAAAGCGCCATCCGCCCGACTTTGCCCGGTACCTTGTTGGCGACCAGGTTGTCGAGCCAGATCTCGGCACCCGGACCCGATACTTCGTGCTTCGTGAACGGCGTCAGGTCGATGACGCCGACGCCCGCGCGGAGCCGCCGGCATTCGTTCCCGACATGCTCGAAGTAATTCGAGCGCCGGAAGCTCCATTCGTCCTTTGCCTCGACGCCTGCCGGCGCGAACCAGTTCGCGCGTTCCCAGCCGTAGCGCTGGCCGAATACCGCGCCCATGCCCTTTAACCTGTCGTAAACCGGGCTGGTCTTGGCGGGTCTTGCGTCCGGCCGCTCCTCATCCGGAAAATGAATGACGAAGACATTCCGGTACGTCTCTTCGTTCTTCTGCACGACGTAGCGCTTGCTGGTGTACGGCCCGAAGCGGCGCGGTTCGACCGCCAGCATGTCGATGCCCGGCTCGCCCTCGACGATCCACTCGGCGAGCTGCCACCCCGCTCCGCCGGCGGCGGTGATGCCGAAGCTGTGGCCCTCGTTGATCCAGAGATTGCGCAGGCCCCAGGCGGGCCCGACCATCGGGCTGCCGTCGGGCGTGTAGGAGATCGGACCGTTGACGATG
The DNA here is from genome assembly GCA_040878925.1 of Steroidobacteraceae bacterium. Lineage (GTDB taxonomy): Bacteria > Pseudomonadota > Gammaproteobacteria > Steroidobacterales > Steroidobacteraceae > SCUD01. Next base: position 7,433 of record JBBDLI010000022.1, read on the forward strand.
TCCTTGATGCCGCAGTTGACGAGTGCGGGGACACGTTTCTGCGCGGCTTCGACATGCGGGAGCAGCCGGTCGATGTCGCCTTCGAACAGGCTCTTGCCGAACCACTCGGGCACGCCGTCGGCAAAGCGCGCCGGTGCTCCGGATTCATACGGCCCGAGGATCCAGCCCAGGCGCTCTTCGCGAAGGTAGTACGACTTGTCCGATTCGCGCAGCACCGCGAGCTCGCGCCCGCCGGCCTGGCGATAGCTCTTGAGCTCCGGCGACTCGTCATAAACGATGTACTGGTGCTCGACCGGTATCGCCGGCACGTTGAGGCCGAACAGGCGGCCGGTCCGGCGCGCGTAATTTCCGGTCGCGCAGACGACGTGCTCGGCGACGATGTCGTCTTTGTTCGTATTCAACCGCCATTCGCCGGAATGCGTGCGCGACGCCGCGATGACCTCGGTCTGCTCGTAGATCTCGGCGCCGCGCGCGCGTGCTCCCTTGCGGAGCGCCATCGTGAGGTCGGCGGGAGCGATGTGGCCGTCGTGCGGATGATAAAGAGCACCGATGATCGCAGGCGTGTCGGCGTTGCCGCCCAGTTCGACCAGCGGCCAGAGCGCCTTGACCTCGCGCGGCCCGATCACCTGGAACGGCACGCCGATCGTGTTCGCCGTGCCGCAGTACTTCTGGTACTCATCCATGCGCTCGCGGCAGGTCGCAAGGCGCAGATTGCCGGTCACGTGAAAGCTCACGTCCTGGCCGGTCTCGGCCTGCAGGCGCTTGTACAGGTCGACCGAGTACTTGTGCAGCTGGCCGACGGTGTAGCTCATATTGAAGAGCGGCAGCAGCCCGGCCGCATGCCAGGTCGAGCCGGCGGTCAACTCCGCGCGTTCGACCAGCACCACGTCCGACCAACCCTTGTGCGCCAGGTGATAGAGGGTGCTGACGCCGACCACGCCGCCGCCGATCACGACCACCCGCGCATGAGTTTTCATCGCAAAGAGCCTACGCCGCGGCCGCCCGCTCGTCGCCCGCGAGCGCGCGCTCCACTGCCCGCGCTGCCTCCATCACGCGCCCTGCGATGCGATCCTCCGTGCCACGCTGCGGGAACCGGTATGCCGGCCCGTGGATGTGGATCGCCGCGATCGCTTTGTCGCGCGCGTCGCGCACGGGCGCAGCGACCGAGTCGATTCCCTCGGCGAACTCCTCGAGACCCCACGCGTACCCGAGCCTTCGGACGTCTGCGAGCCGCATCCGAAGGCGCGGCGCGTCGGTCATCGTCCGGCGCGTGAGGGCGGCGAGCTCCTCACCGAGGTATGCCGTCAACGCATCCGCCGGCCACTCCGCGAGCAGGACGAGGCCGGAGGGCACGGCGTGCATGGGCGCGCGTATCCCCGTCCAGTTGCGCACCTGCACCGGGTTGTCCGACTCGACCTGGTCGACATAGAGGATCTCGTTCCCATCCGGAAGGCCGAGGCCCGCGTCCTCTCCGAGCTCGGCGACCAGGTCAGCGAGGAAAGGCCGGGCGATCGTGATGAGGCTCCGCTGCGGCGACACCGCCGCGGAGAGAGCCGCGACACCCGGGCCGATTCGCCAGCGAGCCCCGTCGAACCGCTCCACTGCGTCAACCGTCTCGAGCGTCGCAAGGAGGCGCGCGACGGTTGATTTCGGCAATCGCACGCGCTCGGCAACGGCCGTCACCCCGGCAGGCCGCCGGGCAATCTCTTCAAGAATGGCGAACGCGCGCTCGACCGACTGCACCATTGCGGAGCTTCCGGGGGTGGGTTAAGCTGTTCCAGCATACAGCACAGTCCCACGATACGGAACACTGCAAGAGGATACCGTCGTGACCGAGATCAATGAGCATCCCGGGGTCATGCTCTATTCGCGCATCCGCCGGTCGCCGTACTTCTATGCGTCGCGGCGTCACGGCGTGCAGCTGTACAGCTTCTACAACCACATGTACCACCCGCGCCACTACGGCGATCCGGTGGCGGAGTACTGGCAGCTGCTGAACGGCGTCACGCTCTGGGACGTCGGTGTCGAGCGGCAGGTGGAGATCACCGGCCCCGACGCATTCACTTTCACGAACCTGCTCGTTCCACGCGACCTGACGAAGTGCGAGGTCGGTCAGTGCAAGTACGTCTTCGTCACCTCACCCGAGGGCGGCATCCTCAACGATCCGGTGCTCCTGCGTCTCGCCGAGAACCACTTCTGGCTCTCGCTCGCCGACAGCGACATTCTGCTCTGGGCAAAGGGAGTGGCGCAGAACTCGGGTCTCGACGTGACGATTTCTGAACCGGACGTCGGACCGCTCCAGGTGCAGGGACCGAAGTCGAAGGACGTCATGCTCGATCTCTTCGGCGAGAGCATCGCCGGCATCCCTTACTACTTCATGCGCGAGTACGAGCTCGACGGGATGAACGTCGTCGTCTCGCGGACCGGCTATACGGCTGAACTCGGCTACGAGATCTACTTGAAGAACGCAAGCCGCGACGGCGTCAAGCTCTGGGATGCCGTTCTCGAGGCCGGGGAGCCGCACGGGCTCACCGTCATCGGGCCGTGCCACATCAAGCGCATCGAAGCGGGCATCCTCGCGCTCGGCTGCGACATGTGGTTCGACACGAACCCCTACGAGGTCGGGATGGGCTACGAGTGGATGGTCGACCTCGAGCAGAAGGCGGATTTCATCGGCAAGGAGGCCCTCAAGCGCATCAAGGCCAATGGCGTTTCGCGAACGCTCGTCGGCGTCGAGATCGGAGGGCCCGGGCTCGGCAGCTACAACGACGGCGCTATGATCGACTACTTCCCGGTCTTCCGTAACCGGAAGCCGGCAGGGCGGGTCACCTCCGCCTGCTACTCGCCGCGGCTCAAGAAAAACATCGGCTACGCAATGCTGCCGATCGAGCTGGCAGAATTCGGCACCCAGCTCGAGGTCGAGACGCCGAGCGGCAGGCAGCCGGCGGTCGTCGTCCGGAAGCCGTTCATCGACCCGGCGAAGGAGACCCCGAAGCAGAAGGTCGCGCTCGGAGCCGCTGCGGAGGCGTCGAACGTCGGCTGACGCCCACCTCGTCGAACTCCTCGCGCGGCCCCGCTACGAGGTGATCCCGCTCGAAGGGGCCGAAGAGGCCGTGCTCGAGCATGTGCCGGCCGAGGTGAAGGTGACCGTCACCACCTCGCCGGCCAAGGGCCTCGAGTCAACCCTCACTCTGGCCGAGCGCCTGGCGGGGCATGGCTACGCGGTCGTACCGCACCTCTCCGCCCGGCTCGTGCGCGGTCGCAGCCATCTCGCCGAGCTCGTCCTGCGGCTTCGCGCCATCGGAACGCAGGACGTGTTCGTGATCGCCGGCGACGCGACGCAGCCCGCGGGTGAGTTCGACGGGGCCGCTGCCCTGCTCCGCGCACTGGAAGATCTCGGCCACCCGTTCACGGACGTGGGGATCACCGGCTATCCGGAGAGTCACGCTTTCATCAGCGACGAAACCACGATCCAGGCGATGTTCGAGAAGGCCGAGTTCGCGACCTACATCGTCAGCCAGATCTGCTTCGACCCGCAGGTGACCGTGGACTGGATCGAAGCGGTGTGGAAGCGGGGCACCCGGCTCCCGATTCACATCGGCCTTCCCGGGGCGGTGCCGCGCACGAAGCTTCTGCGTGTGTCGGCGCGGATCGGCCTCGGCGAGTCGACACGCTTCCTCCGGAGGCACGGGAGCTGGATCGCCCGAGCGCTCCTGCCCGGCGGATTCAGTCCCGACACCTTGATCGCGAGCCTCGAGCCCAGTCTCGCGGACCCGGAGCGAAAGGTCGCCGGCTTTCATATCTTCACGTTCAACAATCTCGCGGATACCGAGCGCTGGCGGCGGCAAGCGCTCATGCGCTACCGGAACGCCGGCTGACAATATCCTGCCGCAGGATATCCTCGGGGTCTCCCTGGTTGGGGTTCAAGCATGGGCATCCTTGATACCGGCATTCTGTTTGTCTACCTCGCGCTCCTGGTCGGCCTCGGCTTCTATGCCCATCGCCGCCAGCAAAACATCGGGGACTATTTCGTGGCGGGCCGACGCAGGGGCCCGATCACGATTGCGTGCCTGTGGATCGCAGCCTGGATCGGCGGAGCATCCGTGGTCGGCACCTCGGCACGCGTGTATGAATTCGGCGTGACCGGTGTCTGGTACATCCTTGCCATAGCGATCGGCTGCCTGCTGTTCGGGCTGACGATGGCTAAGCGCGTGAAGCGGGTCGGCGATCGCCACCAGCACCTGACCTACCCGGATTTCATCGAGCAGCACTACGACAACCGCACCCGCTTGGTGGCAACCATCACCACCGTCCTCGCGTACACGGCGTATACCGCCGGCCAGTTCGCGGCAGCGGCCGCGATCCTGCAGGTGCTGCTCGGCTGGGACTACGGCATCGCGCTCCTGCTGTCAGGAACCATCGTGATCCTTTACACCGCCATCGGCGGATACCTGGCGGTGACCTATACCGACTGGGTGCAGGTCGCATTGGTGCTGCTCGGAATCGTGGCGGTCGGTGTTCCGGTCGCGATCTCGGAGGCCGGCAGCTGGAACGAAATGCAGGCCGCAATGCCCGCTTCCTACACCGATCTCGGCGCCCAGGGCTGGGACCGGATTGCGGCGCTCGTGGTCTCGCTGGTGCTCAGCTTCTTCGTGGCAATGGACAGCTTTTCCCGCAGCTTCGCCGCGCGCGATCCGGCGGCTGCACGCAATGGCGCCCTGCTGGCGATCTTTCTGATCCTGCCGATTGCGGCTGCAGTGACTTGGATCGGCCTGGCCAGCGCCGTGCTCTACCCGGGTCATGCAGGCGGCAGCGGCATCCTCACCCGATTCGTGCTGGACGCCTTCCCCACCGGGCTGAAAGGCCTGATGGTAATCGGCATCCTGTCGGCCATCATGTCGGTCGCGTCCATCTGCGTGCTCACGGCATCCGCGAACTACACGCGCGACATCCATCAGCGTTACATCCGGCCGGGCATTGTCCCCGCCGCCATGCTCAGGCTCGGCACGCTGGCGTCGTTGGGGGCGGGCGGGCTTGCGATGCTGATGGCGTGGAAGATGCGCGACATCATCGACATCCTGCAGCTCGGCTTCACCATCAACTCGGCCGCGCTGTTCCTGCCGACGATTGCGGCCATTTACTGGGGCCGTGTGCCTGCGAGCGCCGCGTTCTGGAGCAGCAGCACGTCCCTTGCGACCGTGGTCGGCTGGCGCATCGCCGCCGACGCCGGGATGGGCGGTCTGTTCGTCATCGATCCCCTGTGGCCGGGGTTACTGGTTTCCGCGGCGGTGCTCGTGGCCCTGACGATTTCCCGTTCGCGTCGTGTCGCCAGGGCGGCCGCCTGAGCGCGTCGCCGCCGACCGTCGTCTTTGCCGAGATGCCCGAGGCGGCGGGCCGCGATCTGTCGGTCGAGCGGCGGCATCTGCCCGCCGCCGCGCACATCGAGAGCTTCACGTATCGCGGCGACCCGGGCACTCTGATCGACGCCTGCCGCGATGCCGACGCGATCGTGACGGACTACGTCCCGTTCGACCGGGCCGTGCTCCAGCGGCTCGCGCGCTGCCGCATCATCTCGGTGGCGGCAACCGGCTGGGACTGCGTGGATGTGCGCGCCGCGGCCGAACAGGGCATCGGCGTGAGCTGCGTCGGTGAATACTGCACCGACGAAGTCGCGGACCACACGCTCGCACTGCTCCTGGCGCTCAATCGCCAGCTGCTGGCGTATCACCATCAAGTGCAGGCCGACCGCAGCTGGCGCTGGAATGAGATCCAGGGCGTGCGGCGCCTCGCCGGCCAGACGCTGGGGCTGATCGGGTTCGGCCGCATCGGGCGGGCGGTTTGTCGCCGCGCGCTCGGCTTCGGCCTGCGTATCGTCGCCTGTGATCCGCAGGTCGATGCAGAGACGGTGAGCCACCACGGCGCCCACCCGATCGATCTCGAGGAACTGCTGGCCCAGGCGGACATCATCAGCCTGCATTGCAATCTGGACGCCACGAGCCGCGGCCTGCTGAATCGTTCCGCGTTCGCGCGCATGAGGCTGAAGCCGTTGCTCCTCAACGTCGCGCGCGGCGGCCTCATCGTCGAGCCCGACCTGGTGGAAGCCCTTGACCGGGGCCTCATCGGCGGCGCGGCACTCGATGTGCTGGCGCAGGAATCGCCGGACCTGTTGCAGCATCCGCTCGCCGGTCGCCTCGACGTGCTGTTGACGCCGCACGTGGCATTCTATTCGGAGTCGGCGCTGGCCGATCTGCGGCGCATTTCGGCGCAGAATGTCCGGGCGTTTCTCGAAGGCCGGCCGGACGCGGTGTTTCGGCTGGTTTCGCCGGCGGAAGGTATGACATGAGCCTGGCTGCGACTTTCGATGGCGCACCGGAACAAGGCGCGATCAATTTCGGCGTCGGGCAACCTTCGGCCGATCTGCTGCCGGTCGCGCTGCTCGCCGGCGCCTGCGAGCGGTACTTTGCCGGCGCCCAGCCGCTCGAGCTGAACTACGGAGAGCGTCAGGGCGATGCACCGTTCCGCGCGGCGCTCGCGTCGTTCCTGAGCAATGCCCCCGGCTGCTCCGGCAGTCCCCTGTCGCTGTTGCTCACCGCCGGAATCTCGCAGGCACTCGACTTCGTCTGCGGCCGCTTCACGCGTCCCGGCGACACGGTGTTTGTCGAGGAACCCAGCTATTGCTACTCGTTCCAGATCTTTCGCGACCATGGGCTGAACATCGTCGGCGTGCCGCTGGACGGACAGGGCATGGACCTCGAGCAGTGCGAACACCTGCTCGAGCGGCACCGCCCAAAACTCCTGTACACGATCCCCGCTTACCACAACCCGACGGGACAGACGCTCGACGGGCAGCGTCGCGAGCGGCTGGTCGCGTTCAGCCGCGCGCATGGCTTCGTCATCGCGGCCGACGAAGTCTACCACCTGCTGCACCATGGCACGCCGCCGCCGGCCTCGTTTGGAACGCTGGCCGAGCGCGGCAACGTGCTTTCGCTCGGCTCGTTTTCGAAGATCCTCGCACCCGGTCTGCGGCTCGGCTGGATCCAGACCAACGCGGAATTGATGCGCACACTCCTTGCGAGCGGTGCCCTTGTGAGCGGCGGCAACTTCAATCGCTTTACCTCGCACGTCGTGCGCCAGCTGCTCGAGAACGGGGAGCTCATATCCTTCGTCAGGCATCTGCGCTCAAGCTATGCGGCGCGAGCGGAGGCGATGGATGCGGCATTGCAGACTCATCTCGGCGGCATCGCGACCTGGCAAAAGCCGCAGGGCGGCTATTTCTTCTGGCTCGAGCTGCCGGCCCGCCTCGATGCCGGAGAATTGCAGGCCGCGGCGCGCGCGGCCGGCACCGGTTTCCTTCCGGGCACGGCCTGCTCCACGGCCGGGGGACTCGCAAACTGCCTGCGCCTGTCCTTCGCGCATTACTCCGTGCCCGAGATTCACGAAGGCATCGCGCGCCTCAAGCGCGCCTTCGTCCGATGAAGCCGTCCCAGTCGTCGCTGGACAACCCGCGGCTGCGGCTGGCCGCGATTGCGATGAACCGCAACGACATCCCGCAGGCGGAGCAGCTCCTCAAGGCGCACCTGCACGAGACCCCGACCGACGTGCCGGCGATCCGCATGCTCGCCGAGGTCGCCATGCGCATCGGCCGCGACGAAGACGCGAAGAATCTTCTCGAGCGTGCCATCGAGCTCGCGCCCGGCTTCATGCCAGCGCGCTACCAGCTCGCCGTGCTCCTGCACCGGCGGAACGACCCCTCGGGCGCCCTCGCCGAGGTCGAGCGGCTGCTCGCCGCGGACCCGCGCAATCCCGGCTACCGCAACCTCGCCGCAGTAATCCTGAGCCGCGTCGGCGAATACGAACGCTCGAGCCGGATGTACGCGGATCTAGTTAAAGAGTATCCGGCGAACGCCAAAGTCTGGCTCAGCTACGGCCACGTACTGAAGACCGAGGGCCGGCAGGACGAGAGCGTTGCGGCCTACCGCCGCTCCATCGCGCACGATCCCGTCTTTGGCGAGGCGTACTGGAGTCTCGCCAACCTCAAGACCTTCCGCTTCACCGAGGCCGACCTCGCGGCGATGCGCGCGGGCGTCGAGGACACGGCGGTCGAAGAGGTGAACCGCGTGCACCTGCACTTTGCCCTCGGCAAGGCGTGCGAGGACGCGGGTGAATACGCCGTGTCCTTCGAGCACTATGCGAAGGGCAATGCGCTGCACCGCGCGCGCAATCCCTACGACGCGGACCTCAACACGAAGCGCGCCGAGCGGTTGAAGGCCATTTTCACGCGCGAGTTCTTCGCCGCCCGCGCGGGCGGCGGCTGCCCGGCGCGGAACCCGATCTTCATCGTCGGCATGCCACGGGCCGGCTCGACGCTGCTCGAGCAGATCCTATCCAGCCACCCGGCGATCGAAGGCACGACCGAGCTGCCCGAGATCATCACCCTGGCCCGGGAGCTGCGCGCGCAGTCGGAGTCCGACGACATCGGCGCCTACGCGGACGTGCTGGCGGCCATGAGCCCGCAGGCGCTGCGGGAGCTTGGCGAGCGCTACATGGAGCGCACCCGCGTCCACCGCAAGACGGACCGCCCGTACTTCATCGACAAGATGCCGAATAACTTCCTGCACGTGGCGATGATCCAGCTTGCCTTGCCGAATGCGAAGATCATCGACGCGCGCCGCCACCCGATGGCCTGCTGCTTCTCGAACTTCAAGCAGCACTACGCCCGCGGCCAGCGCTTCAGCTACGGCCTCACGGACATGGGCCGCTACTACAGCGACTATGTCCGGCTCATGGCGCACTTCGACTCGGCCCTGCCGGGCCGCATCCACCGTGCTTTCTATGAACGCATAGTCGACGATACCGAGACTGAGGTGCGCCGGCTGCTCGACTACTGCGGACTGCCGTTCGAAGCCGGATGCCTGCGATTCTTCGAGAACGAACGCCCCGTCCGGACCGCAAGCTCCGAACAGGTCCGCCAGCCCATTTACCGTGACGGGGTCGAGCAGTGGCGCCGCTTTGATGAGTGGCTCGGTCCACTCAAGTCGGCATTGGAACCCGTCCTCGCCGCCTGGCCGGACGCGCCCCCGCCTTAGCCCGCGTTGCGCCGGCGCGACCGCCGAAGCGCTTGCTTTTGCGTTGTTACGGCTTTGGTCGTAGTCTCTACCGCCACTGGACCCTCACTGGAGTAAGGCAATGCCGGTTGTCCTTCCGAAGCGTCCTAATTCCTTCCTTGCCCGCACGCCTGTCGCGTCCGCCGTCCTGCTGGCGCTGTCGAGCCCCTCGCTGATGGCGCAGGAGAGCACCACCCTCGGCGAGGTGATCGTCACTGCGCAGAAGCGCACGGAAAGCCTGCAGGACGTGCCTATCAGCCTCGTGGCCCTCGGCGAAGAGAAGATGGAGGAGCTGAACGTCCAGAACTTCAAGGACTACGTGCAGTTCCTGCCGAGCGTCACCATGCAGCCGTCGCTCGGCGCGGGCTCCGGCTACAGCCAGGTGTACATGCGCGGGGTGGCCACCGGAGGCGACGGCCAGGCGACGACCTCGCAGCCGAGCGTCGGCATGTACCTCGACGAGCAGCCGATCACGACAGTGCAGGGCAACCTCGACGTCCACCTCTACGACATTGCGCGCGTCGAGGCGCTCGCGGGCCCGCAGGGCACGCTCTACGGCGCGAGCTCGCAGGCCGGCACGATCCGCATCATCACCAACAGGCCGGACCCGTCCGGCTTCGCCGCGGGCTACGCGCTGGAAGCGAATTACGTCGACATGGACGATGTCGGCTATGTCGTGGAGGGCTTCGTCAACCTGCCGATGGGCGACAATGCCGCACTCCGCGTCGTGGGCTGGTCAGTCTCCAACGCGGGCTGGATCGACAACAAGCTCGCCACGCGTACCTACACGATCGACCAGTCGGACTTCGCCGACGAGTTCGTCACGACGAACGACGAGTTCGTCGAGGACAACTACAACACGGTCGACACGATCGGCGCGCGCGCAGCGCTGCGCATCAACCTGGGGGAGAACTGGGCTGTCACGCCGCAGGTCATTTACCAGAAGATGGAGCAGGAAGGCTCCTGGGGCGACGACCTGCGGGACGTCGCGGCGACCGGCAATCAGGCGGTCGCGCACTTCCGCAGCGAGTTCACGGACGACGAGTGGTACCAGGCCGGCCTCACCATCGAGGGCTCGATTGGCGGAATCGACGTCGTGTACTCTGGCAACTACCTCAACCGCGACCTGGAAGGCGCTTTCGACTACTCAGACTACTCGTTCTGGTACGACAACCTCTACACGACCGGCTACTTCGCTCGCCTGTTCTTGGACGACAACGGCAACCAGCTGAACCCGGACGCCGCGTTCGAGAATTACGACTACTACTCCAAGACGAGCCACGAGCTGCGCCTCAGCACGCCGCAGGACAGGCGCGTGCGCGGCCTGCTCGGGTTCTTCACCCAGAAGCAGTACCACGATTTTTACCAGCCGTTCGGCCTGATCGAAGGCCTCGCGGACGACCGCGCGATGAACGGTCTGGAGGCTGGCGGTGCGGGCCGGTACGCGAACTACGTGTACCTCAACAGCATGGATCGCACCGACCGCGACGAGGCGTTGTTCGGCCAGATCGCCTTCGACATCACGGACCGGCTCGAGCTCTCGCTCGGCGCCCGCTACTTCGAGCCGGAGGTCACGGTCAAGGGCTTCTTCGGCTTCGGCCTCGGCCTCAGCCGCAGCCGTGAACCGGGCTCGGGGCCCGACGGCATCATCGGAACGCCCGACGACGTAGTCGATGCCGCCGAGCCGGGGTCGGTGGCCAACGGCGGCGAGGGCGCCTTCGACCCGAACGGCCAGAGCTGGTCCCCCAACGGCGAGTGGCGCTGCCCCTCGCAGGCGGATTCTGCGCCCGACGAGCCCTGCCTGAACGTGGACAAGCTCACCAAGGAGAGCGACCAGGTTTTCCGCGTGAACCTGTCCTGGAAGGCAAGCGAGACCGCCATGCTCTACGCGACCTGGTCCGAGGGCTACCGGCCGGGCGGCATCAATCGCAACCCGTTCGCCGGCGAGTACGCCTCGGACTTCCTGACGAACTACGAGCTCGGCTGGAAGACGCGCTTCGCAGACGACCGGTTCCAGTTGAACGGCGCGGTCTTCCTCGAGGAATGGGACGACATCCAGGTCTCGTTCCAGGGAGCGAACGGCATCACGCAGGTGGCGAACGGACCTCAGGCGGAAATCCAGGGCGTCGAGGCGGAGCTCGACTGGCTGCCGACCGACAGCCTCCGCCTCGGCCTCGCGCTCGCGTATTACGACAGCGAGCTCAAGGACGATTTCTGCGACTTCGACGCGGCCGGCAACTGCATCAACGTCAAGGCCCCGGCAGGTACGCCCCTGCCGATCACGCCCGACTTCAAGGGCAACCTGGTCGCGCGCTATTCGTTCGCGCTCGGCGGCTTCGATGCTTACACGCAGGGAGCGCTCGCCTACCAGGCCAGCCGCCCATCCCAGCTCGAGCTCGCCGACAACGCTGTCTACGGCGACATCCCGTCGTCCACGTACCTCGACGTCGCCTTCGGCCTCGAGAGCGAGCGGTACACGGTCGAGCTCTTCGTGTCGAACGCGACCGACGAGGACGCCCCGGTCTACGTGTCGAGCGAGTGCACGCCGCAGGTCTGCGGCGTCCAGACTTACGGCGTGCAGAACAGGCCGCGCACGGTCGGCATCCGGTTCAGGCAGGAGTTCTAGACGTTCGAATCCGGGAACGACGCCTTGCGCCGGTTCATGTAATCGAGCAGCGATTCATCGACGGCCTGGTCAAGCGGCGGCGCGACCTATTCGGAGAGCTGCCTCTTCCACAGCACGTTCGCGCGCTTCGCCATGTCCTGCACACCTTCCGCTTGCCATTGCTCGAAACTGTTGTTGTCGGCGAGCGGCGAGCGCATGAACGATCTGCGACTTGTTCAACCGGTGGTTGCGAAGACCGGGATGCTCATCCGCAAGCCTGTCGCGGATGTGTTTGCGGCGTTCATCGACCCTGAGATTACAACCAAGTTCTGGTTCACCAAGAGCAGCGGCCGGCTTGAAATTGGCAAGCAGTTCAGATGGGAATGGGAGATGTATGACGCTTCGACGCATGTGACGGTGAAAGTGATCGAACCGAACAGGCGCATCGTTATCGAGTGGGATGGATACAGTGGTCGCACCACCGTGGAATGGAAGTTCGCGCCCCAAGAGGAAGGCGCAACGTTCGTCAGCATTACGGAGTCGGGCTGGACCGGCGATGGCGACAAGCTTGTCCAGTACGTGTCCAACTCCACTCAAGGATTCACTTGGACGCTTGCGGGCCTCAAGACGCTCCTGGAGCACGACATCCGACTGAATCTCGTGGCGGATCGTTATCCCAAAGGGCCCAAAGAACCATACCCCGACCAATGAATCCGGCAAGCCTCTTGCAAGAGGCCAGAGCCAGTGATCAAGTCATGACCCTCAACGTCCTCGCCAACATTGACGTCGATGACCTCGCGCAGGCCACCGAGTTTTACTGCTCCGCTCTGGGGTTGACGATCGGCAGGCGAATTGGGACATCATCTTCTGCACAGCGGCGTGAGTACACGCGTCACTGGACACCTGTACACCTGGATTTCGTGGTTCCGAAGATCGAACCCGCCGTGGCGCGGGCGCAGCGTGCCGGTGCGCGCCTGAAGGGTGATGTGCGAACCCATAAATGGGCCGCATTGCTGCGATGGCGGATCCTTTCGGTCACGGGTTCTGCCGCATTGAGTTCCTGGGGCGCGGCTGCGATGAAATTGTTCAAGAGGCGCGGAACGACGCCTGACGCTTTCAGCGCAATCGGCCGCAGGCGCAGCGGAGCTTCCCTGGCGTCCATCCGGTTCCACGATGAAGGGCCCGCGTCAGGTGGCTCTGGTCCGCAAACCCGTGGTTGGCGGCCAGCGTCGCCAGCGGCTCCTCGGTCTCGAGCAGGGCGCGCGTCGCGTGATGGAGCCGCAACTGCCTCAAGTAGCTCGACAGCGTCTCGCCGAGGTGGCGCTTGAACATGCGTGTCACGTGCACCGGGTGCAGTTTGAGTTCCATCGCGACGTTGCCGAGATTGGCCGTGAACGGCTCCGCGTGCAGGCGTTCCAGTGCGCGCCGCAGCCAGCGCGGTTCGCGACGCCCCGGTTTGACCGGATCGCGCGTGTATTCTTCGATCAGCTCGGCGATCAGCGCATATGCGGCGTTCGACCAGCCGGGACGCCGGTCGATCATCTCCCTGAGCAGCCGCAATGCGCTGCATGACATCGGCCGGCTTTCGAAGGCGCGTCGCTCGAGGCGGATGTCCGCGCTCGCCATGGAATCCCAGAACTTCTGGGCGACATCGACGCAGAGGAACACCGCGCCGCCAGATCCGATTTCATCATGATGTTCGGCCTGCGGCGGTCGCAGGACCATGGCGAGCGGTCGCGCATCCCAATGTTGGCGTCCAAACCATTCCCGGTAGCTGCCATTGATCAGCATCGAGAAGAACGGATTGGCATGCACGTGCATCGGCACGACCCGCGACTGGAGGTGCGTGACCGTGGTTACGACGAATTCACCGGTCCGGAACTGGCCGCGGGTCGCGCCAAAGAACTGCCCGGCTCCCAGCGGGACCGCATGGGAGGAAATGTTGCTTTTCTTCAAGACCTGCTCTCGGCGGCGGCGTCAGGATACGCTGACATTCTAGTCCGCGGAGAGTCCGATGCTGAAAATCGCCGCTCTGTCCTGCGTTGCGATCGGTGGCCTGGTGGTCGCCGCCCTCGCGGCAGAGACGTCGCGCTCGCCGCCGGCTGCGAACGCCGGACCGGCTCTTGCCGGCGCCGTCTTTACCGCCGATGGAACCCTGCAACGGCCGGTGGATTACCGGCACTGGCAATTCGTGAGCACCGGTCTCGGCATGAGCTACGGTCCGGCCGCGCAGGCTGCGGCTCTGACCGGCCACGTGATGTTCGACAATGTCTTCGTCCAGCCCAAGGCGTACAAAACCTTCCTCCAAAAGGGGTCCTGGCCGGAAGGGACGATGTTCGTGCTGGAGCTGCGCGGCACCGAGACCCAGCGACCGCCCAATAATCGCGGCTACTTTCAGACCGACCTGCACGGCATCGAGGTTTCCGTCAAGGATTCGAGGCGATTCAAGAATCGCTGGGCCTATTTCGATTTCGGCATGGACGCGCGAACGGCGAATCCCGAGCCCAATGCCAACTGCTTCGCCTGCCACGCAGCCCACGCCGCCGTGGACATGACCTTCGTGCAGTTCTATCCCACATTGCAGAATGTGAAAGCCGCGAAGTAGCAGCCGCCCCCTTCTCTGCGTTCGCAATCCAGCCTACTCTCTGCCTGGAGAGTGGGTTGCATTTGCCTGCCTGGAGCCTATGAAGGCCATCCTGATCGTCGGCCTCGGTGGTTTGATCGGCTCGGTCGCCCGCTACAAGGCGGGTGGCTGGGTGCTTCATCTAACCGTGTTGGAGAAGTTTCCCTACAGTACCTTCGCCGTCAATGTCATCGGCTGCTTTGTCGCCGGCGTGCTGGCCAGCCTGGATACGCTGTATCTGTTGCGGCGTGGAGAGCTCATGACCGCGGCAACTTATGCTGGATTGAACATGGTCCTCGGCGTCGCCGCGGTCTGGCCAGGATTCAGGCTGATAGCCTCATGGCCGCAGGTGCAACCATGAACATTCGCGCCCCCAATCGAGTCACGCACACCTATAAGCAGCACCTCAACGCGCCGGCCTCCAAGGTGTTCCCCCTGCTCTGTCCGGTGCGCGAAAAGGACTGGATCGACGGCTGGAACCCGGTTCTCGTGCTGACCCAGTCCGGCGTGGCGGAGCAGGATTGCGTATTCATCACGGACGCCAAGGTGCATGACTCGATCTGGTACATGACGCGTCACGATCCGGCGCGGGGCTTCGTTGAGATGGTCAAGATCACCCCTTTGGTTACCGCCTGCAAGCTGACCATCCGGGTCCGCCCGGCGAAACCGGGCTGCGAAGCGGAGATCACTTACAGCCATACGAGCCTCGGGCCCGAGGGCGACGTTTTCCTCGCCTCATTCACCGCGGAGTACTACGTGCAGTTCATGCGCGAGTGGGAGAGCCGGATGAATCATTACCTGAAGCACGGCAAGGTGCTGCGGAGCAGCGCCTGAAGGCCGATCGGGTAACGGCGTAAACACTTCATGCTGATCAACTGCGTCGCCTATCAGAATGGAAAACGGATCGCCGAGATCGATCCGCAGGACATCCATCGCTACGTCGCGATGCCGGATGCCTTCGTCTGGGTCGCGCTGCTCGAGCCGGACGAACGCACGCTGGAAATGATGCAGGCGGAATTCGACCTGCATCCGTTGGCTGTCGAAGACGCCCGTCACGGGCATCAGCGGCCCAAACTGGAGGAGTACGGGGACTCGCTCTTTGCCGTCCTCCACCTGCTCGAGCCCGGGGAGAACGGGTTGCGGATCGGCGAAGTCGACATCTTCGTCGGGCCCAATTACATCCTCACGATCAGGAGCGGCGTCGACCAGGGGTTCAAGGAGGTGCGTGCGCGCTGCGAGCGGGAACCGGAGCTACTGCGGAATGGCTCCGGCTTCGTGTTCTATGCATTGATGGATGCGGTCGTCGATCGCTATTTCCCGGTCCTGGAGACGATCGAAACCGAGCTGGAGAGCGTCGAGGAGCGGATCTTCGCCGATACGTCGCCACGCGAAAACGTCGAGGCCCTCTATTCGCTGAAGCAGGAGCTGATGAAGGTCCGGCACGCGGTTGCGCCGCTGCTGGACAGCCTCACTTCCCTGTCCGGCGCGCGCGCCCCCGCGGTGTGCTCCGGCATGACCGTGTACGTCCGCGATGTCTCTGATCACCTTCACCAACTTCATCAAACGATCGAGTCGATTCGTGACGCGGCCGCGACCGCCATCTCCGTGAACCTCTCGATGATCAGCATGCAGGAAAACCAGACGGTAAAGCGCCTGGCGGCCTATGGCGCGCTGGTGGCAGTACCAACCATGATCGCCGGCGTCTACGGCATGAACTTCCAGCACATGCCCGAGCTCGACTGGGAGTTCGGTTACGTCGCCGCCATTGCGCTGATGGTCGGAATTGACATTTATCTCTTCTACCGCCTGCGCAAGGCCAAATGGCTTTGATGCCGGCTGACCGCGACTACTACCTCGGCACTCACGACGAGGAGATCGCGCGCCTCGGATTGCAGCATCGGGTCTGGCGGCCGACGATGCTCGAGTGCTGGCGGCGCGCCGGCATCGGCGTGGGTTCGGGGGTGCTCGACGTCGGCGCGGGGCCCGGCTACGCCGCGGCGGATCTCGCGGAAATCGTCGGACCGGACGGTGAAGTCGTGGCTATAGAGCGCTCGGGGCGCTTCGTCGAGGCGGGCCGCGACATGCTCACGCGCCACGGATTCGGCAATGTCCGCTACCACGAGCTCGACCTGATGGTGGACGCGCTGCCCGCCGGCAGCTTCGATGCGAGTTGGTGCCGCTGGGTCGCGTGCTTCGTCTCCTCGCCGGCGCTTCTGCTCGACAAGATCGCCGCGGCGATCCGCCCGGGCGGTGTCGCAATATTTCACGAGTACATCCAATACGACAGCTTCCGGATATCGACCGCGGGCCGGCGGATGCACGAGTTCGTGCAGCAGGTCGAACAGGGCTGGCGCGCGACCGGCGGCGAGCCGGACATCGCTCCCGCCGTGGTGGCGCTCCTTCAGGAGCGCGGCTTTTCGATCCGCGACGCGATCCCGCGCGTGTTCTGCGTCCGGCCGGGCGATGCCATGTGGCAATGGCCTGCTTCGTTCGTGAACATCCACCTGCAGCACCAGCTCGAGCTCGGCCGGATCGACCAGGCCTGGGCGGATGCCGTACGCGGCGAGTTCGCGGCCGCGGAACAAAAGGCCGCAACGCTTCTCATCACGCCGATGGTGCTCGAGATCGTTGCCGAGAAGCGCCGCTAGATCAAAGGGGATCAAAGGGGACGCTCACCTTTACGGCAGGGCCGCACAGCGCGCACCTGCCGTCATGTAAAGGTGAGCGTCCCCTTTGATCTTGATTCCGTTCAGTGGTGGGCGGCGGCCTGCGCCGCCGGATCGTGCCGGTACCTGAACAGGAACGGGAACACGAGCCCCAGCACGAGCGCGTACCCCGCGAATGTGAGCCAGATGCTGTGCCAGTCTTTCAAGCCGTCCACCGTGAAGTGGTCCACGACGAGTCCCGCCGCCATGCTGCCGAAGAACGCACCGAGCCCGTTCGTCATGATCATGAACAGGCCCTGCGCGCTTGCGCGGATCGTTCCTTCGGCCTCCCGGTCGACGAAGAGCGAGCCGGAGATGTTGAAGAAGTCGAAGGCCATCCCGTACATGATCATGGAAAGGATCAGCATCCAGAGCCCCGCGCCCGGATCGCCGACCGCGAACAGGCCGAAGCGAAACACCCAGGCAAAGATGCTGATCAGCATCACGATCTTGATGCCGAAGCGTCGCAGGAAAAAGGGGATCGTCAGGATGAAGAGCGTCTCCGAGATCTGCGAGATGGAAATCAGCAAGTTCGGATGCTCGACCGCAAATGTGCCGGGATAGACAGTCTTGAAATCGTCGAGGAAAGCGCCGCCAAAGGCGTTCGTGATCTGGAGCGCCGCGCCCAGCATCATCGCGAAGAGGAAGAACACGAGCATCTGCGTGCGCCTGAACAGGACGAACGCATCGAGGCCGAGCGCCGCGGCGATGCTCTTCTTTGCCAAGTCGCGAGCCGGCGGACACGGCGGCATCGTGAAGCCGTAGATCCCCAGGAACACGGCGGCTCCGGCGCTGATGTAGAGCTGCAGTTCGCTCTTGGTCCAGCCGGCGAAATCCACCATCCACATCGCCACGATGAAGCCGACCGTCCCCCAGACGCGGATCGGAGGGAAACTGCGGATGACATTGAGGCCGCGCTGCTCGAGGACCTTGTAGGAAATCGCGTTATTGAGCGCGATGGTCGGCATGTACACCATCGCGTTCAGCAACATGATGACGTAAAGCGTGTCGAAGTCGCGCACGGTCGAGGCCCAGAGCAGCAGGCCCGCGCCGATCAGGTGAAGGATGCCATACAGGCGCTCCGCATTCAGCCAGCGGTCCGCGACGATGCCCATGAGGCCCGGCATGAAGAGCGACGCGACGCCCATCGTCGCGTAGATGCTGCCGACCTGCCCGCCGGTAAAGCCCAAGGTCACGATCAGGTAGGCGCCGAGCGATATGAGCCAGGCGCCCCAGACGAAGAACTGCATAAAGTTCATCACGGTCAGACGGAACTTGATGCTCATGAGGAAGCGGTTCTTGTTTTGCGCAGGAGCGCTACGCTAGCAGAATTCCTGCAAGGTTCGCGCATGGCTCTATCTGCTGCATCCCTTCTTCGTCCTGGCGGCAGCGACGGCCGTGGCGGCTGCGCTGCGGCGCAGTGCGCCCGGGCAGGCGGTCGCCGGATTCCTCGGATTCTTCTTGTGGGCCGTCACTGAGGCGGCGCAACAAGCGCTGACGCTGGTGGCATATCGACGCTGGGCCGAGGCGTATTCAACGGCGGACGTCGCGGCCAGGGAAGTTCTTCGGATACAGATCGAGACCTACGATGCGGTCTGGGATTCGATGTTCCTGCTGCTGCTGTTCGGCTTCCTGATCGGCAACGTCCTGTACGGCCACGCCTTGTTGCGGGGCAAGCGCTTCGATCGCGCGCTCGGCACATTCTACTTCGCCGCAGCGCTGCTCACGATTGCCGGAATCTCGGGCGAACTCGGTGGCCCGATGCTACCCGCTTCAGTCGGCTTCTGGCTTTACCCGACGCTGCAGCCGTTGGCCCGGCTGCTGATCGGCGTCTGGCTGTGGCGCATGCTGGACGAGCGGGTCCCCGATTTGCCGCCACGCGACTCGGCTTCCCGCGCCGCTACTTCCCTTCGGCCGGCTTGAAGATGACGGCGCCGATCCAGCTCACGATGCTGACGATGATCGCAGCCCAGAACGCCGGCCAGAAACCGCTGATGCCCATGCCGGGCAGGAAAGCGGCCACGAGGCCGAGCATCGCCGCGTTGATAACGAGCAGGAAGAGCCCGAGTGTCAGGAGCGTGAACGGGAGCGTCAGGATCACCACGATCGGCTTGACGATGGCGTTCACGACGCCGAGCAGCAGGGCGGCCAGGATCAGGGTGCCGGCGCTCGAAACATTGATTCCGTCGACCCATTCCGTCGCGAGCCACAGGCCCAGCGCCGCGATGAGTACGCGCAGGATGAAATTCGTCATGCCGTCAGCGTACGCGACGACCGTGCTTGATGACAATATCGACGGATTGCAGGAGCGCCGGGTTTCGCAGCACGTCACCGCGCACGGCGATGACATCCGCGATTTTGCCCGGGGAGATCGCGCCGGACTCGTGCCCCACGCCCATCGCGGTCGCCGCGTCGTGTGTCGCCGCGCGAATCGCGCGGATCACCGGCATTCCGCAATCCCGCACCCAGAAATCGATTTCCTGCCAGGTCGCGCGAGAGTGCAGGTGACCGGGGGCGCCGGCATCCGAACCGAGCAGCAGCAGGACCTTCGCCTCGTCGAGCTGCCCGAGGTTGTCGCAGAGCGTCGCGGCTCTCGCCGCCGACAGTTCCGCTGCCGAGACGCGGTCGAGGCTTGCGAGCGAGCCGCGGATATCGGCGGCGACGAGTTCGGGAAAACCCGCGGTCGCGCGCGGGTCATCGAGCGGCTCGTCATTGATGCGCAAAGACTCGAGGTTTAGGAGTGCCGAGATCGCCGGCGTCCACGCGATCGGCCGCGCGCCGGCTTGCGTGAGCCGTCCCGCGAGCGCCTGCGTGACTTCCGCGGGAAAAGCGCTCGTGTCCATGCCCGTGCCGAGGAAGCCGTCGAATTGCGCGGCCGCGCCGCGCACGATGTCGGCGGGACGCTCCGCGAAGGCATGCACCGGAAGGCCGCGAATCCTCGCCTCGGACACCGCCGCTTCGAGTTCCTCCGCGGTCCACATTCCGATTTCCGCGAGCAGCAGGTAATCCACACCCGCGTTTGCGAGCCTCTGCACTTTCGCCCGCGCGTCGGCCGCGCTCGTCACTTCCCACTGCCAGTCGCCGGTGCCGGCGGGCGCGAGTTTCCGCAGCACCGGGCCCGAAACGAAAAGATTCGGGCCATCGATCAGTCGCTCGCGAATGCGGCCGCGGACATTCACCGCGGCTTCGAGCGGCGACGCGACGTCGCGCGCGCTCGTGACGCCCGCTTGCAGGAGCTGGCGCGCCGCGATCGGCATCACCACGCGCTCGGCGAGCGGGGCGTAGGTTTCGTTCCAGCGCGCCAAATCACCATGGCCGAGGCGCATGAGTTGCACCTGCATGTCCCACAGGCCCGGCAGCACCGTCATGCCCTCGGTCGAGACGACCTCCGCGCCTTCCGGCACGACCACCTGGCCGACGCCGCCGACGGCCAGGATGCGGTCGTTTTCGATGATCACGATTCCGTCCGGAATCGGCGCATTGCCGTAGCCGTCGATGACCGTGCCGCCGGCGAGCACGAGCGCCGCGGCATGGGCCGCAACGGCAGGAAGGCCGGCAAGAACCAACGCGAGCGCGCGCCTCATGCCGCGGGCTCGCCGATCGAGCCTTCGCGCAGCTTCATCTGCAGCTGCGCGAAAGCGAGCGCCCAGGCGGTCCGCAGCCGCACAAGTGTCTTCGCCCATTCCTCATCGGCCGGAATTCCGGAACCCATCACGCGCAGCATTCTCTTCCCCTTGCGTTCATCGATGATGAAATCCTCGACCAGGGCGCTGTCCGACAGCGGCGGCCAGTCCGGGCTTGGCTCGTAAATGAGCTGCAGCCGCGCGCCGGCATCGAAGCGCTCGATGTGCGCCTCGCGCCGCCCGAAAAGACGCGATACTGTCGCATAGCGCCCGCCCGCCCGCGGCTCGACGATTGCTTCCGTCGCATACCAGGAGCGTAACGCCTCGGGTTCGATCAGCGCGCGCCAAACCGTGGCCGCGCTTGCAGCCGTCTCGAATCCCTGCATGTAGCCGCGAGCCTGGCGTCTCATGTCGCCGATTCGTCGCCGCCCTGGCGCAACTCACGATCGCGCCTCATGCGGACGTCGGCGGCGGAAACGATGTCGTCGTGCTGCGCGCCGTCCCGCGGAAAGCTCGCGGTTCCGACGCTCACCGTCATGCGCTGGAGACGCTCGCCGACCGGGAACAGGCTGCGGTAGACGTTGTTGCGGATGCGCTGGGCCACGGTTTCCGCGACCTCTGGCGTCGCTTCCGGCAGAAACACGACGAACTCGTCGCCGCCGTAGCGCGCCGCCATGTCGGTCGTGCGGATGGCGCGCTGGATCGCGCTCGCGACCGACGCAATCGCGCGATTGCCCGCCTGGTGGCCGTGGGCATCATTCAGGGTCTTGAGATCGTCCATGTCCACGAGCAGGACGGCATAGGCACCGCGCCCGCCGCGCGTGCGCAGCAGGTGCTCGCGGGTGAGGATCGACTTGAACGTGCGCAGGTTCAGCATGCCCGTCAGGCTGTCGCGCTCGGCCATCTCCTCGATGCGCCTGCGCGCAGTCATGATCGTGCCGGCGAGGGCCTGCGTCAGATAGGCGACGAGCGCATAGGGCCCGAGCTCGCCAAAAAGCCGCGCGAGCAGCTCCGCGGTCGGCGGAAGCGGCCCCTCGCCCACGATCAGAGAGAGCCAGGCGAGCGCAACGCCCGCGAAGATCACGAGCGCGCCGCGCCGCGCTAGCGTCATCGCGACCACGACGATCGGCAGCAGGTAGAGATTGACCAGCGGGCTCGCCGAACCGCCCGTCCGGATCGCGACGATCGTGATGAACGCCACCATCGCCGCCGAGCCGAGCGCGATCCGGGCGCCCGTGTCCTGCACGGGAAAGCCGCGCCAGCGGAACGCGATGACGAAGATCGCGTACGCGGCCATGGCCGCGTAAAGGAAACGCGGGGACCCCTGCGGCGCGCGGAGCACAAGCGTATAGAGAGCGACGACCAGGAGCACGAGCCAGTCGACGCGCGCGAGGCTCTGCACGATGCTCGCGTGCTCGTCGCGCTGCACGATCTCCCGCCGCGTGTGCGGCGTCTGCTCGGCGGTTTCGGGCTTCTCCGTCGACTCGGTCACGCCGGCGCCGCTTTCTCGCGCTCGAGGCGGGATTCGACCGCCTGGCGGACGGCGGGCCCCACGAGCTCCTCGACAAGCGTGAGCGCGAAATCGAGCGCCGTGCCGGGACCGCGGGAGGTGATGACGCCGCCATCGACGACTACGGCGTCCGCAACGACGGTCGTGCGCTCCGCGTCCTTCAGGAAACCCGGATAACTCGTGGCGCGGCGACCATCGAGCACGCCGGCGGCCGCAAGCACCATCGGCGCCGCGCAGATCGCGGCGACCGGCCGTCCTTTGCCGTGCAGCCGCCGGACGATCTCGGCGATGCGCGCGTCTTTCTTGAGATGTTCCGCGCCCGGCATGCCCCCCGGCAGCGCGATCATGTCGAATTCCTGCTCCGCGAGCGCGCCCAGCGGGGTGTCGGCCGAGAGTCGGATGCCGTGCGCGCCGGTCACCGGGCTGCCAGCGAGCGACGCGACCACGACCTCGACGCCGGCGCGGCGGAGGATGTCGACGATGGTGACGGTTTCGAGTTCCTCGAAACCCTCGGCGAGCGGCACAAGCACGCGTTTCATTCGGCGCGCATGTCCGGCTCGGCCTGCGCCGTCACGAGCGGCGTCTTTCCGGTCTTGAGCCAGGCGATTGCCGCCCCGATCTCGGCGTCGCGCTCGAGCAGCCGCTTCTCGCCCCCGAGGATGACCGCGGGTTGCGCGGGCAGCGGCAGATCCGGCTCGAGGCCACGCTCGTGGATCGAAACGCCCGACGGCGTGAAGTAGTGCGAGGTCGTGAGCTTGAGCGCCTGACCGTCCTCGAGCGGCATCACGGTTTGCACCGAGCCCTTGCCAAAGGTCTTCTGGCCGAGGAGTTTCGCGCGGCCATTGTCCCGGAGCGCCCCGGCGACGATCTCGGCGGCCGAGGCGGATCCCTGATTGACGAGCACGGCAATCGGGGTGCCGTGCGAGAGATCGCCCGCCAGGGCTTCCATGCGGAAGCGCGATTCGTCCGAACGACCCTCGGCCGAAACGATCAGGCCCGTCTCGAGAAACGCGTCGGAAACTTCGACCGCTGCGTCCAGCACGCCGCCCGGGTTGTTGCGGAGATCGAGCACCAGGCCGCGGAGCTTTCCGCCTGCCTGTTGCTGCAAGCCGCGGAGCGCTGCACCCGTGTCGGCCCCGGTCGTTTCGCTGAATTGCGAAATGCGCAGGTATCCATAGCCCGGCTCGAGCATCTCGAAGCGCACCGAGTGCACGGAAACGAGGGCGCGCTCGATAGCGAACGCGAGCGGGTGTGGGGCAGCTTCCCGGCCGATGGTGAGATGCACGACCGTGCCGGGGTCGCCCCGGATGCTCTCGATCGCGTCGCCGAGCTTCTCGTTTCTGAACTGGCGGCCGTCGATTTCGAGAATCACATCGCCAGGGCGGATGCCGGCATGCGCCGCCGGGGAGCCGTCGATCGGGGCGATGACAGTGAGCGCGTCGGACTCGATCGTGACCTCCACGCCGATGCCGGAGTAGTTGCCCTCCGTGGCGATGCGCAGGTCCTCGAATTCCTCCGCGTCCATGAAGGCTGAATGCGGATCGAGCTCGCCGACCATGCCGCGGATCGCATTCGACATCAGCTCGTGGTTGTCGGTCCGATCGACGTAGTCGTCGCGAATCCGGTCGATCACTTCGGCAAGGAGACGCGCGTCCTGCGCCGCGATGTCCGCGGAATCGCGCCCCTGCCGCGCGATCCACAAGACCGTTGCGGCGAGCAGAACGCCCGCGAGGCAACCCGCCAGAGCGACCAGCAGCGTGCGCTTTGGTTGGGCCATTGGACTATGGTACCCGTGCCCGTGGGAGCGCGGCATCTCCTCGCCAACTCAGGCGGCCGGGGAATCCTGCTGGGCCATCGCCTCGTAAAGCGCGAGGTCCCCGAGTATCTCGTCGATCGGGACCGGGCGCCCGATCGCGAAGCCCTGGCCGAAATCGACGCCGAGGCTCGCCATGCGCGTACGCAGTTCGTCGGTCTCGACATATTCCGCGACGGTCTCCATGCCCATCGTGTGGGCGAGCTGGGCGATCGCGCGAACCATGGATTCGGTGCGCTGGTTGATCCCGGCGTCGCGCACGAACGCGCCATCGATCTTGAGCACGGAAACCGGCAGCGACTTGAGATACACGAGCGAGGAGAGGCCGGTGCCGAAATCGTCGAGCGCGAAAGTGCATCCCAGCACGCGCAGTCGCTGCATCAGCCGGTCCGCGCGCTGCAGGTTCGACACCGCGGAAGTCTCTGTCAGTTCGAAGCAGAGCGTTTCCGGCGGCACGCCGGAGTCCCGGATCGCCGACTCGAGGAACTCCAGGAACTCCTCGGAAGCAATCGAGGCTCCGGATATGTTCATCGAGAACCGGATGTCGCGGCCGCGAAGCGTCGTGGCGTGCTGGGCGAGGGCCGCAAGCGCGTTCTTGACCACCCAGCGGTCGATCGCGGGCAGCAACTGATAGCGCTCCGCCGCGGACAGGAATTTCTCCGGCGGCAGCAGTTCGCTGTTCTCGTTGACCATGCGCAGCAGGAACTCGAAGCGCGGCTCCGTGTGATCCGCGCCAAGCGGCAGTATCGGCTGCGCGAACAGCGCGAAACGGTCCGCCGCGAGCGCCTCGTGCAGGGCCTGCACGACGACCACGTCGGCGTGACGGCGCATGATGCTCTGGTCGGCATCCTGGAAAATCTCCACGCGGTTGCGCCCGCGGTCCTTCGCGGCCTTGCAGGCGAGCTCGGCATTCGCGAGCCCGTGCGCCAGCCGGTTCTGTGATTCCACCGGCAATTCCGCGGCGCCGACGCTGACCGACACCTGCACCGTGCCGTCGCCGCGCGCATACGTCAGTTCCGAGCACTGCCGCCGCAGCATCTCGCCGATTTGCTGCGAGAACTCGAGCGTACAATCCGGCAGAAACACTGCGAAACGATCCCCGGCAATTCGCGCCGCAAGCGCGCCCGGGCGCGCCTTCTTGCGGAGCACTTCGGCAACCTTGCCGATCAACTCGTCGCCGACGTGCATGCCGAAATTGTCGTTCACCACGTGCACGCGGTCGACGTCGAGATAGAGAACACATTCGGGCAGCGGTGCGCGCCGCGATGCGAGCAGCGCCCGCACCTGCATCTCGAACGCCGAGCGCGTCAGGAGCGCGGTCAGCGCGTCGTAGTTGTTCTGGAGCGTGGTCGTGGTCTTCCGCGACAGCAGTTCGATGAGCCGCTCGGTGCGCGGCTCGAAGCTGGGTGCGTCCTCCTCGCGGAACATCGCGAGGAAACCGACGACGCGACCCGAGGCGTGGCGCACCGGCGTGCAGAGGATCTTGTAGGGCGGCAGCTCGATCGGGCGCACCTTGATCTTGTTGATCACCAGATTGCGCCGCTGGAGCTGTGCCCAGTTCAGCAGGTGCCGGTGGATCTTCGTGAGGATCTCGACCTGCGGGCGCCCCCCGTACGGCGCCTTGCAGATCGCGACATTGCGCTCTGGCACGACGAGCGCACCGAGCAGGCAGCCGAGATGATCGACGCAGGTCTGCACGAGCGCGCCGAGCTCATCGCCATGGAGCGGGCTGTCGGGATCGTCCGGCGCGATGCGGAGCAAAAGCTCGAGGTCGTCGTCGCGCGAGCGCAGATCGGCCGTCAGGAGCCCGACGCTCTCGCGCGCCTCGAGCTCGCGTTGCAGGCACTCGAGCGCGGGCTGCACCAGCGACTGGACGAAGGAATAGGGGCGGTTCTCGCCGTCGCGCGTAAGGAGCGTTGCGACCGCGATGACATCGCCCTCGCTGTTGCGCAGCCGGAATACGTACGCAGGCGCGCCTTGGTGGTCGTGGGTGAAGCCGTCGATGCGCGCGGTCGTCGCCGGCGGTACCTGGGCGAGTGCGGCGTGCACGAGCGGCGCCGGGTCGGGCCCGTCGTAGCCGTCCGCGACCCAGAGGGGATTCGCGCTGGCGTCGTAGAAGCCGATGCCAAGCGCGCGCGGCATCAGCATCCTGAGGAGCTGTCCGTAAGGGTCGAGATTGGGCCTCGCGCTCGCGAGATGCAGCGGCAGTTCCATGGGTGCGCTTGATACCACGGCGCAGCCTCGCTCATGCCAGCAGGGGCGTCTTTGACGTAATCCGCAGTTTGTGGGGCGGAAAACCCGTCCTACGGGCTCGAGCGCCGAAACCAGGGAACCGGGTCTATCGCCTTGGCCCCGCGGCGAATTTCCAGGTACAGGCCCGGCTGGCTGCGCCCCCCGCTGTCGCCGACCGTGCCGATGACCTCGCCGCCTTCGACACGGTCGCCCGCCGCCTTGTAGAGCTGTTCGTGGTGAGCGTACAGGCTCATGTAGCCGCCGTGATCGACGATGAGCAGGAGGCCCATGCCCGGCAGCCAATCCGCGTAGGCGACCCGGCCGTCGTAGAGCGCGCGCACTTCCGCCCCGCGATTCGATTCGATCATCACCCCGTTCCATTTCAGTCCGCCGCCGCGCGACTGGCCGAACCGCGCCGTGAGGCGCCCGGGCACCGGCCAGGCGAGCCGGCCCCGCACTTTCTCGAATGCCTGCCCGCCGGTCGGCGGGAGGTCCTGCATCGTCTTGCGCAGGTCTGCGATGAGTTTCTCGAGCGCCGCAGCCTCGCGCTTCAACTTGGCGATCGAGTCGCTGCGCGTGCGGATCTGGGCATTCATCGCGCGGAGTGCCCGGCTCCGCTCAACGCGCGCCGCATCCACCGATGACAATTCCCTGCGGCTATCGGCCTCGAGCGCGGCCAGGCGATCGCGCTCCGCGCCTTCCTCAACGGCGGCTACTTCCAGCGCCGCGACCAGCTCCTGGACCTCGGCAATCTTCGCGGCGCGCGCGCGGCCGAAATACGAGTAGTAAACGAGCATGCGGCCGAAGGCCGCGGGATCGTCCTGGCTCAGCAGGATCTTGAACTGCTCCTGCCGGCCGCTCATGTAGGCGGTGCGAAGCTGCGCCGCGAGCGCCTTGCGCTGTTCGTCGAGCGCGCTTTCGTTGCGCGCGCGATCGGCCGCGAGCTTTTTCAATCGCGCGTCGCTTTCGGCGATGCGTTTTCGGATGTCGCCGAGTCGCGCCTTCGCCCCGCGCACATTCTCTTCGGCGTCGCGAAGCTGCCCGGAGACGGCGTCGCGCCGGTCGGTATCGCGGCGCACGGAACGCTGCAGCTCCGCAATCCGCTCGCGGACTTCGCGCAGCTCCTTTTCGGCATCGCTCTCCGCCGGGGAGGCGCTCGCAAGAGCAGCCAGCGAGAGCCCCGCAGCCAGGACCACGACGCCGTGACGCGCCAGTACAAGCATCTGTTTTATCAGGAAATATGCCTCGCTGGCGCTGGCGGCGGGGCCGGCGTAGCCGCGCTGATATAATGCGCGCCCATTTTTGCGACCCGCCCCATGGACCGACTGCTCGATTATTCCACCAATCATCCGTTCCTTGCGGGCGCGCTCGCGCTGATGACCTTCGTCGTGCTGGCCTTCGAGCTCCGCCAGCGCAGCACGGCCGGCGCCGCGGTCGCGCCGAACGAGGCGATCCGGCTGATGAATGCGGGCGCCGTGCTCGTGGACCTGCGCTCGGCCAACCAGTTCAAGGACGGCCACATCGCAGGCGCGCGAAACGTGCCGGCCGACCAGCTTGCATCGGATCCGAAAGCGCTCGAGCGACTCACCGGCAAGACGCTCGTGCTCTATTGCGACAGCGGCACCACGACCGGCGCCGCCCAGAGGACGCTCGCGCACGCCGGCGCGAAGACCGTGTTCGGCCTCCGCGGCGGGCTGGCCGCCTGGAAGCAGGAGAATCTGCCGGTCGTCAAGGGTTGAAGAGCGGCACTTGCGGGAAAAGTTGCTGGCGAGGAGCGGACGGCGCACTCTGCCACAGGTGTATGTCGGCGAGCGATATGAATCCAATACAAGAGAGGAACGACGATGGCTGACGAAAAAACCACGCCGACGGGCACGGGCGATCCGGCCGGCAATGGCCAGGGCCCCGCAGTCGCGCTGCAGACGGTCTACATCAAGGACCTCTCGTTCGAGGCGCCCAAGGGACCGTTTCTGCCGGCGCAGGTGCAGGACCCGAAGATCTCGCTGAATCTCAGCACGATGTCGAACACCGTCGGCCAGGACGCCCACGAAGTCGTGCTGACCGTGACGCTCGAAGCGAAGAACGGCGACGTCGCCGTATACCTCGCCGAGGTCAAGCAGGCGGGCGTGTTCGTCGTGCGCGGCTTCGGTGCCGACGAGACGCGCCGCATTCTCGGCTCGTTCGCTCCGAACATCCTGTTCCCGTACATTCGCCAGACCGTATCGGACGTCGTCACCAAGGGCGGCTTCCCGCCGTTCCTGTTGCCGCACGTCAACTTCGACGCGCTGTTCGAGCGCTCGCTTCAGGAACAGGCGGCCCGCCAGGCACAACAGCCACCCACCGAACAGACGAACTAAGCGGGCCCCCATGCGGCCGATCGTCGTGCTGGGCGCCGGCTCCTGGGGAACCGCGCTCGCCATCCAGTTCGCGCGCGGCGGTGGTCCGACTGTCCTCTGGGGACGCGCCGAGGACGAGCCCGAAGTGCTGGCGCGCACGCGGCGGAACGACCGCTATCTGCCCGGCGCAGAGTTTCCTTCTTCGCTCGCGATCGAGCCCGACCTGAAGAAGGCGGTCGCAAGCGGCGAGGATCTCGTGCTGGTCGTGCCTTCGAGCGTGCTCCGGCTCGTGCTCAGAGAGATCAAGCCGATGCTCGGACCGCGGGCACGCGTCGCCTGGGCCAGCAAGGGCTTCGAGCTCGAAACCGGCAAGCTGCCGCACCAGGTCGCGCGCGAGATGCTCGGACCCGACGTTCCCATCGCGGTACTTTCCGGCCCGACCTTCGCGCGCGAAGTCGGCCTGGGTCTCCCGACTGCGATCGCCGTCGCCTCGCCCGACCAGGCATTCGCGCTTTCGCTTGCCGAGCGAATTTCGTCCGGCGGCTTTCGCGCCTATACGCAACCCGACATCGTCGGCGTCGAGATCGGCGGGGCGGTCAAGAACGTGCTCGCGATCGCGACCGGCGTATCCGACGGGCTCGGCTATGGCTCGAACAGCCGCGTGTTCCTGATCACCCGCGGCCTCGCGGAAATGGTGCGGCTCGGCGTCGCGCTCGGAGCCAAGCGTGAAACGCTGATGGGTCTCGCGGGCCTCGGCGATCTCGTGCTGACCTGCACCGACGACCAGTCGCGCAACCGCCGCTTCGGCCGCGCGCTCGCGGCGGGCAAGCCGGTGGACGCGGCGATTGCGGAGATCGGCCAGGTCGTCGAGGGTTTGCACGCGGCGAAGGCGGTGCACGCGGTAGCCCTGAAGCATGGCGTCGACATGCCCATTTGCAGGCATGTTTACGAAGTGCTGCACCAGGGGGTGCCGCTCAAGCAGGTCGTCGAAACGATGCTCCAGCGCGAAATCACGCCGGAGAATTAGGGCCATCCGACGATTGCCTCGGGTCCACCAGGTGGCGTTATGTAAACCAAGGAAGAATGGACTGCGGGCGGATCGGAGCAGAACATAGGGCGGTCAGCCGAACTCCAACGGAATGGAGATCGTCATGTGCATCCAACAGCGAACCCGAATCCTGACGAAGATCCGCGCTCTCGCATTCATCTGCGCGACAACTGCGGCGCTCGGCGCGTGCGAACGCGGCCGTGACGCGCCCGCCGGGCAGGCGCCCGACGAGATGGCGTGGGCGCGCGCCGCGCTCGAGCGCAATCCGAACCTTGAAGTGCTGGCCACGGATACCGACACCGGAGTGTTCACGGTGCGCGACCGGAGCAACGGCGAGGTACAGGCGGTGAAAGCAGCCGATCTCGCGGCGGCGCCGGTCGCCCAGCTCCCCGCCGGGTCCCTGCTTCGCCCCGCACCGGCCGAACCCGCGCCGGTTGCCGCGGACTCGCCCGCCGCGGCCATGCCCGCTCCGGATGATGCGACTGACACATCGGCCGCGCAGGCGACCCCGACCGCCGCCGAGCCGCTCGGCTACACCGTCGAACGGCGCGGCGACCAGGTCCGCGTCAGCGGCCCCGGCGTGAGCATCGTCTCCGCGGGCGCCCAAGCGCCGATGCCTGCACAGGGCGAGGCCGGTCAGCGCACCATCGATCCGATCATCTGCGAAGGCCGGCACATGATGCATTTCGACAACCGCAGCATCTTCGTCGATGGCGATGCGATCACCGCACGCAACGGCTGCGAGCTGCACATCACGAACAGCCGCATCGTCGCCTCGGGCACCGGCGTGGTCGTCCGCGATGCGACGGTGCACATCACCAACAGCTACATCGAAGGCGCTGCCGGTTCGTACGACGCCGGTAGCGGCGCAAAGATTTTCCTGCGCGGCGCGACCCTGAACGGCGTCATGCGCCGCGACGCGCTCGCCGAAATTCAGGAGCAGGACGGCAGCCAGTGGCGGTGAGCCGAACGAGCCCGACCGCGACCGCGGCTGCTGCAGTGACGGCTAGGTGCCGCCGGCGAAACCCAGTTGCCGCCAGGCCTCGAACACGACGACCGCGACAGCGTTCGAGAGATTGAGGCTGCGATTTCCGGGGATCATCGGCAGGTGAATCAATAGGCCTTGTGGCCAGTCGGCCAGGAATTCGCGCGGAAGGCCGGTCGTTTCGCGCCCGAATAGAAAGGCGTCGCCGGCGCGGTAGCGCGCTTCGTCGTAGCGCATGCCGCCCGTGGTCTCGACCGCGAACACCCGGGCGCCGTCGAGTTCTGCAATGCAGGCCGCGAGATCTTCGTGCTGCCGCACCCGCGCGAGTTCGTGATAGTCGAGTCCCGCGCGCTTGACGCGCGCGTCGTCGAGCGAGAAACCGAGCGGCCGCACGAGATGCAGCGCCGATCCGGTGTTGGCGCATAGGCGGATGACATTGCCCGCGTTCGGCGGGATCTCGGGCTCGAACAGGATGACGTGGAACATCGTGACTATAATCGCGCCGTGGACACGATTCCGCCGCGTCCGGCTCCCTCGCTTACCCTCGACTTCTGCGGTTTGAATTTCGCCTCGCCGATCGTGCTCCTGTCGGGCTGCGTCGGCTTCGGTGAAGAGTACACGCGCATCGCCGGCTTCTCGAACCGGGACGCGGGCGCCATCGTCCTGAAGGGCACGACGGAAAAACCGCGGCTCGGTAATCCGCCCCGGCGCGTGACCGAAACGCCGATGGGCATGATCAACGCGATCGGCTTGCAGAATCCCGGCGTGGACCACGTCGTCCGCCGCATCCTGCCGACGCTCGATTTCACGGAAACGCGCTTCATCGCGAATGTCTGCGGCTCGACCATCGAGGAATACGCCGAAGTCACGCGCCGCTTCGACGACTCGCCGATCGACGCGATGGAGATCAACATCTCCTGCCCGAATGTCAGGGAAGGCGGCGTGCAGTTCGGCAACTATCCGGACATGAGCGCGCGCGTCGTCGCGGCCTGCCGCAAGGCGACCCGCAAGCCCTTGATCACCAAGCTTTCCCCCAACCAGACCGACATCCGGGAAAACGCGCGGCTCTGCATCGAGGCGGGCAGCGACGGGCTCGCGGTCATCAACACGATCTCCGGCATGGCGATCGACGTGGCGACCCGGCGGCCCGTCATCGGCAACGTACAAGGCGGCGTCTCCGGGCCCGCGATCAAGCCGATTGCGCTCCTGAAAGTGCGCCAAGTCTACGAAGTCGCGGGGCCGAAGCGCGTGCCAATCATTGGCCAGGGTGGCATCGCGAACACGGCCGACGCACTCGAATTCCTGATCGCGGGCGCGACGGCAGTCGGCCTGGGGACAGCGCTTTTCTATGATCCGCTGCTGTGCCCGAAGATCAACGAGGGCATCGCGAAGTACTTGCATGCCGCGGACATGACTTCGGTCACCGAGCTGACCGGCACGCTGGCTGCCGTCGGGCTCGCGGAGGATTACGGCGGCTCTTGACTGACTGGAACGATCTCTCGAGGAAATCATGAAAAGGCACTTCACGCATCCGGCCGCGACTGTCGCTTGGCTCGGCCTGCGCGCTCGTGACCAAGGATGAGGGCGCGGCCGCGCTCGGAGAGGCCGTCAACGATCCCACCGAACAGATCATCAGCGCCGGCAGCGCGGAAATGGCGGCAATGTCGACGTGCACGGTGCAGGCGACCGCCTCGCCGGGAAAGACGCTCTCGCTGTCCTTCCGGCGCTCGCCCGTCCCTGACAACCAGCCGGATTCCGTGCGCCGGACGCTGACGGAATCCGGCGTGACGGCAGTGGACGTTCCCGGAATCGGCGACGCGGCATTCTGGGGAGCCAGCGAGCTGCACGTCTTCTTTGCAGGAAATTCGTATCTGAGCGTGAGCCTGCGCGGCCTCGATGACGACGCCGCGGCGTTTGCGCGGGCTTCCGAAGTGGCGCGGCGAGCGATGGAGCGTGCCGGCCGGTAAGTCTACTCGGCGGCAGTCGGCGCCGGCAACGTGATCGTCCACTGCTTCGAAGTCGGGTAGGCGAACTCGATGCCGCGCGCGGCGAATTCGTCAATCAGGCGCAGGTTGATCGCCTGCTGGATGTTCATGAACGTGTTGTATTCCGCGTCCAGCACGAAATACACCGCCTCGTAAAGCAGCGCGAATTCGCCGAAGTTCGCGAAATGCGCGCGGTCGAAGCGCGTCTTCGGCTGGGCGCGGATCGCCTCCTCGATCAGGCGGGGCACCAGCCCGACCAGCTCCCGCGGGGTTTCGTAAACGATGCCGACCGTGAAGGAGGCGCGGCGCTCGTACAGCAATCCGTAATTGCGCACCCGGCTCTTCAGCAGGTCGCCATTCGACATGACGATCACTTCGCCGGACAGCGAACGCATCCGGGTGCTCTTGATGCCGATGTGCTGAACTGTCCCCTTCTCTTCGCCGATCACGAGAAAGTCCCCGACCTTGAACGGCTTGTCGAGAGCGATCGAGAGGGAAGCGAGCAGGTCGCCGAGCACGTTCTGCACCGCGAGCGCGAGCGCGATGCCGCCGATGCCGAGACCCGCGACGAGCGGCATGATCTCGACGCCGAGGTTTGCGAGCAGCATCAGGAGCGCGACGGCCCAGACCGCCGTGACCGCGATGAATCGCAGGATGTTGAGGCTCGCCGCTCCTTCCGCCCCTTGCGTGCGCTGCCGCGCGTGGAGGAAGCGCGTCACGAGCGTCATGCTCCACAACCCGACCTGGAACCAGGCGATTACCAGCAAGGCAATGCCGATCGTGCGGTCGATGGAAGGAGGGATGACGAGCCAACGCAGCGACAGCCAGGCGGCAACGGCGACGAGGAACAGGCGCGTGGTCGCGCCGAGAAGCGCGAGCGCGAGCTCGAGCGCATCTGCGGACTGCGCGGGATGCAGCTTCTCGAGGCGCCGCAGAACGACTGCCCGCACCAGCGGCAGGACCGTGAACCACAGCGCAAATGACGTGGCCGCAGCGGCCCATGCCTGCAATTCATTGCCGAGGTAGACCCGGCTCGCGAGTTCCTGGAGTTCGTCCATCGACATGTTCAGAAGTGTACCTTTGCTAATCGATGCCGAGCTCGCGTAGTTTCCGGGTCAGCGTGTTGCGGCCCCAGCCGATCAGCCGCGCGGCCTCCTGCTTGCGACCCTGGACGCTCGCGAGCGCGGCGCGCGCCAGCGTGCTTTCGAACTGGGCGGCCGCGACTTCGAGCAGTGGTGGCCCGCCACCCGCCAGGTGCCGCGCAGCCCAGGCCTCGAGCTCGCGGCACCAGTCGTCCACGGCCGGCGGTTCCGCGCCGTTGCCGCCGAGATCCGGCGGAATGTCCTCATCCCGGATCTCGCGCCCCGGCGCGGTCACCGTGAGGCGGCGCGCCGCATTGACCAGTTGCCTGACGTTGCCGGGCCAGTTGAATGCGACCAGGCGGCCCTTCGCCTCGGGCGCGAGCGTCTTGGGCTCGACCGCGAGCTCTCGCGCCGCCAGCGCAAGATAGTGCGCGAGCAATTCCGGGATGTCGCCGCGCCGCTCGCGGAGCGCCGGCACGCGGATGCGGATCACGTTCAGCCGGTGCAGCAGATCCTCGCGGAACAGGCCCTGCTTCACGAGCGCGTCGAGATCCTGGTGCGTCGCTGCGATCACGCGCACGTCGACGCGAATCGGCGTGCTGCCGCCCACCCGGTAGAACTCCCCCTCGGCGAGCACGCGCAGCAATCGCATCTGGAGCGCGCCGCTCATGTCGCCCACCTCGTCGAGAAACAGCGTGCCGCCGTCCGCCTGCTCGAAACGGCCGCGGCGCATCGCGTCCGCGCCGGTGAACGCACCCTTCTCGTGGCCGAACAACTCCGATTCGAGCAGTTCCGAGGCGATCGCCGACGTGTTGAGCGCGATGAACGGACCGGCGGCCCGCGGGCTGTGCTGATGCAGCGCGCGCGCGACGAGCTCCTTGCCCGATCCGGATTCGCCGGTGACGAGCACGGAGAGGCTCGACCGCGACAAGCGGCCGATCGCGCGGAAAACTTCCTGCATCGCCGGCGCCTGTCCCAGGATTCCCGGGATCGCGGACGATTCCGCGCCGGCCCGGCTGGCGCCGTCCTGCGTCGCGGCGCGCCGCACGAGCGCGACGGCCTCGTCGATATCGAACGGCTTCGGCAAGTACTCGAACGCGCCGCCGCGGTAGGCCGCGACCGCGTGCTCGAGGTCCGAATACGCCGTCATCACGATGACCGGCAGTTCCGGGTGGTCCCGCCGCGCGATTTCGAGCAGTTTCAGTCCCCCCGTGCCCGGCATGCGCACGTCCGTGATGAGCACGTCCGGCCGGCGGTCGGCAAGCGCCGCGAGCGCCGCATCGGCGTGCTCGAACGACCGCGGTTCCATACCGCCCTGGCGCAAGGCACGCTCGAGCACCCAGCGGATCGACGCGTCGTCGTCCACCACCCAGACGTCAAGCGACTTGTTCATGCCAGTTCTCCATCGGCAGGAGCAGCGAAAACACGGTGCGCCCCGGCCTGCTGTCGAATTCGATGATTCCGCCGTGCCGCGTCGCGATGTCCTGGGCGACCGCCAGGCCGAGGCCGGTTCCACCGGGGCGCGCGGTCACGAGCGGATAGAAGATCGATTCGCCGAGTTCGGCCGGCACGCCGGGACCGTCGTCCTCGAACTGCAGCGAAGCGACCACGCGGTGGCGTTCCGTGCCGATCGTCGCGTGCATCATGGCGCGCGTCCTGAGCGTGAGAATCCCGCGCTCACCGAGCGCCTGCACGGCATTCCGCGCGAGATTCAGCATCGCCTGCACCATCAGGTCGCGGTCGAGGCCGAGCGCCGGAAGACTCGGATCGTAGTCGCGCTCGATGGCAACGCCGGCAGGTGCTTCGGCCCGGGCGAGCCGGTAGACGCGATCGATGAGCTCGTGCACGTTGATCGGCTCGCGCCGGATCGGCCGGGCAGGCCCGAGCAGGCCGTCGACGAGCGCACAGAGCCGATCGGCCTCGCCGATGATCACGCGCGTGTAATCCTTCAACCCCTCGTTCAGCAACTCGCGCTCGAGCAGCTGCGCTGCGCCACGGAGCCCGCCCAGCGGGTTCTTGATTTCGTGCGCGAGCTGCCGCGCCATCACGCGGGAGCCGCCCTGCTGCACGAGCAAGGCGCTGTCGCGCGTCATGCGGGACGGCTGCGTGGTGTCGGCGATCTCGACGAGCACGGCGCCCACCGGCGACGACGCTCCCGCGAGCGGCGTCAGCGAGACGTCCGCCTGGTAGCGCGTGTCGGCGCGCGCCGTCGGCGCGAGCTCGAGACCGCGGAGCGCGAGCGGCTCCTGGCTTTCGCGGCTTCGCGTGATCAGCGATTCGATTGCCGCGCCGCCGGCGACGAGCGACGCGAGGCGCCGCCCGCGCGCTGCGGCGGGACTGGCCGCGAGCAGATCGGCCGCTGCGGCATTGAGCCAGATGACGCATGCCCCCGCATCCACGACGAGTATCGCCGTGGCGAGCTGGTCGAGAATGGCCGTCGGATCGAACGCGGCGCGCGCGCCAGGATCACGCGCCATCGCGCGTCTCCCGCACCGGGACGGCGGCGGTCAGTTTCCGGGCGTTGGGGCGGGCGCGGGGCGCAGGCGCGGCCGAGGTGGCACTGGCGTCTGCGGATTCTGGATCGAGGTCTGGCGCACGTGGAAAGTGGTTTGCTGGCTCGTGATCACCGGCTGGCCGTGCCGGTCGAGGATGCTCGCGCGCAGGAAATACGTGCCGCGTTCCAGGTTGCTGAGCTCGATCCCGAGCCCGCTCGCCGGCCGGCGATTGCCATTGACGAAGAAGACGATCGAGTGATCGGACCGCAGCGTGCCCTGCAATTCGGCGGTGACCGGGACTGTCGCATCCGATCCGAAGAACACCTCGTCGGGCGCCGGCTGAACGATGGAGAGCGATTCGTACGGCGAAACCGACGGCTCCTCTTCCGGCTCCCCGGCCGACGAGGCAGTTCCCGGCGTCGCGGCTTCGGATTCGTAGGCATTCGGCTCGATCACGGTGATGAGCACCGCATCGGGCGAATCGGGCTGATCCGAATAATGGACGATGCCGTCCTTGTCCACCCACCGGTAGATCTCCTGGGACGCGGCCGCCAGGGACAAGGTCAATCCGGCGAGGAACAGGAACAGGCGCATTGCGACAGCATATCCCCTGCCCTGCCGGACTGACAAAACCGGGACGGCATTTGTGATCGCCGTCCCAGCCCTGGGAACTCGCTTCAGAGGCTGTAATACATGTCGAGCTCGACCGGATGCGTCGACATCCGGAAGCGCGTCATTTCGCCTTCCTTCAGTGCGATGTAGGCGTCGATCAGGTCGTCGCTGAATACGCCGCCACGCTTCAGGAAATCGCGGTCGCGGTCGAGATGTTCGAGCGCCATGTCGAGCGAATGGCAGACTTCCGGGATGTTCTTCGCCTCTTCCGGCGGCAGGTCGTAGAGGTCCTTGTCCGAGGCCTCGCCCGGATGAATCTTGTTCTGGATTCCGTCGAGGCCCGCCATCAGCATCGACGCGAAGGCGAAATACGGGTTTGCGAGCGAATCCGGGAAGCGCACCTCGATGCGCCGGCCCTTCGGATTCGACACCCAGGGAATGCGGATCGACGCCGAGCGGTTGCGCGCCGAATACGCGAGCAGGGTCGGCGCCTCGAAGCCCGGGACCAGGCGCTTGTAGCTGTTCGTGCCCGGGTTGGTGAAGGCGTTCAGCGCCTTCGCGTGCTTGATGATCCCGCCGATGTAATAAAGCGCGATGTCGGAAAGCCCCGCGTAACGCTCGCCCGCGAACAGGTTCTTGCCGTCCTTCTGCAAGGACTGGTGCACATGCATGCCGTTGCCGTTGTCGCCGACGAGCGGCTTCGGCATGAAGGTGAGTGTTTTGCCGTAGCCGTGCGCGACGTTCCAGAGCGCGTACTTGAGGAGCAGGACCTCGTCGCCCTTCTTCGTGAGCGTGTTCGCGGAAACGTTGATCTCGCCCTGGCCGCCGGTCGCGACCTCGTGATGGTGCACTTCGACCTTGAGCCCGAGTTCCTCGCAGGCCTGGCACATCGCCGTGCGCAGGTCCTGGAAGCGATCCACCGGCGGCACCGGGAAATAACCGCCCTTCACGCCCGGGCGATGGCCCAGGTTGCCGCTCTCGTAGCTCGTGCCGGAGTTCCACGAACCCTGCACCGAGTCGATGTGGTAGCTGCAGCCATGCAGCTCGTTGGTGTAGCGCACGCTGTCGAAGATGAAGAATTCGTTCTCGGGGCCGAAGAGCGCGGTCTCGGCGATGCCGGTGGACTTGAGATGGGCCTCCGCGCGCTTCGCGAGCGAGCGCGGGTCGCGGATGTAGCCCTGCATCGTCGTCGGCTCGACCACGTCACAGCGCAGGAGGAGCGTCGTCTCCTCGTAGAACGGATCGATCATCGCGGTCGATGCGTCCGGCATCAGGATCATGTCCGACTCATTGATGCCCTTCCAGCCGGCGATCGAGGACCCGTCGAACATTTTCCCATCGACGAAGAAATCCTCGTCGACCAGGCGCGTTGGAATCGTCACGTGCTGTTCTTTCCCGCGCGTGTCGGTAAAGCGCAGGTCGCAGTAGCTCGCTTCTTTTTCTTTTATCAGTCTCAAGACATCGGCCGGGGTCATGCTCATCTCCCTGTCCTCTTGCAATTGATCGCGATCCCCACCGTGGTGCAAGGACCGTGCCAGCGCGACTGCTGACAATACCAAGCAAAATCATAAGCTTCTGCGCGCGAAGAGTGGGGGCATTAATCTGCGTTGCACCACAGTAGTGCGCGGACTATAGCCGATGCACTGAAGTGGCGCGATTACAATCCCCGCCCCATGCGGCTCAACAAGCACATCAGCGAAACCGGATTCTGTTCCCGGCGCGAGGCGGATGCGTGGATCGCCGCGGGGCGCGTCACTGTCAATGGCGCGCCGGGCGCGCTCGGCACGCAAGTCAAGGAGGGCGACGACGTGCGGGTGGACGGCCAGCCGCTGCCGGCGCGCCGCACGGACGTCTACATCGCGCTCAACAAGCCGCCCGGCATCACCTGCACGACGGAGCGCGATGTCGCCGGCAATATCATCGACTTCGTCGGCCACCGCGAGCGCATTTTTCCGATCGGGCGGCTCGACAAGGATTCCGAGGGCCTGATCCTCCTCACGAACAATGGCGACATCGTCAACGAGATCCTCCGTGTCGAGCACGGCCACGAAAAGGAATACCTGGTGACCGTGGAGCCGCCCGTCACCGGCACGTTTCTCTCGATGATGGCCGCGGGCGTGCGTATCGGCGGGGAAAAAACGAAACCCTGCGTCGTCACGCGCGCGGGCCGCGACTCGTTTCGCATCGTGCTGACGCAGGGGCTGAACCGGCAGATTCGCCGCATGTGTTCGGCGCTCGGTTGGCGCGTCAAGTCGCTCGTGCGGCTGCGCATCATGCACATCCGGCTCGGATCGCTCGCAACCGGGCGCTGGCGCGATCTCACGCCCGCGGAAATCGGCCCGCTCCTCGCCGCGGGAAAGACACGCGCAAAACCTCGGAATTAGCGCCCGGCCGCTATACTTGGCCGCCTTTTGGCGCATCCGGTCCGCATGACGAAAATCATGAGAATCCTGCCGCGCACGTTCCAGGATCTGATCCTGGCCTTGCAGCGTTACTGGGCGGACCAGGGCTGCGTGCTGCTGCAGCCCTACGACATGGAAATGGGCGCCGGCACTTTCCACACCGCCACATTCCTTCGCGCGCTCGGCCCGGAACCCTGGAATGCGGCCTACGTGCAGCCGAGCCGCCGGCCGGCCGACGGGCGCTATGGCGACAACCCGTTTCGGCTCCAGCACTACTACCAGTTCCAGGTCGTGATGAAGCCCTCGCCGCCCGACATCATCGACCGCTACCTCGGCTCGCTCGCCGCGCTCGGCATCGACTCGCTCGTGCACGACATTCGCTTCGTCGAGGACGACTGGGAATCGCCGACGCTCGGCGCCTGGGGACTCGGCTGGGAAGTCTGGCTGAATGGCATGGAAATCACGCAGTTCACGTATTTCCAGCAGGCCGGCGGGCTGGATTGCCGCCCCGTGATGGGCGAGATCACTTACGGCCTCGAGCGCCTGGCGATGTATCTGCAGGGTGTCGAAAGCGTTTTTGACCTGCTCTGGACCGAAGGCCCCGCGGGGCGCGTGAGCTATGGCGATGTCTTCCACCAGAACGAGGTCGAGCAATCCGCGTACAACTTCGAGCACGCGGACGCCGCGGCGCTTTTCGCCGAGTTCGACCAGCGCGAGAAGAACTGCCGCGCGTTGCTCGAGGTTGACCTGCCCCTGCCCGCCTATGAGCAGACGCTGAAAGCCTCGCACGTCTTCAACCTGCTGGATGCGCGCAAGGCCATCTCGGTCACCGAGCGGCAGCGCTACATCCTGCGCGTCCGCGCGCTCGCGCGCGCAGTCGCCGCCGCTTACCACGCGAGCCGCGAAGCCCAAGGATTCCCCCTGCTCAAAACGAAGCCACCGGGGACTGTCACCTTTTCCGCCTCGGAAAAGGGGACTGTCCCCTCCAGTACCCCATGACCCGCCACGACTTTTTGGTCGAGATCGGCGCCGAGGAGATGCCGCCCAAGAGCCTCCTCGCACTTGCCGAGGCGCTACGCGATGCCGTCGTTGCAGGGCTGGATTCCGCCGGGCTTGCGCACGGCGTCGCGCTCGCCTATTGCACTCCGCGCCGGCTGACCGTGCTCGTGCGCAAGCTTCTCGACCAGCAGCCCGAGCAACGCATCGAGCGGCGCGGCCCGCCGGTCGCGGCGGCCTTCGATTCCGCGGGCAAGCCCACGCGCGCCGCGACGGCCTTCGCCGCGGCCTGCGGTGTCGACGTCGGCGACCTGACGCGCATCGCCGAGGCCAAGGGTGAATTCCTATTCTGCAAGACGACGCGCGCGGGGCGACGCCCATCCGAGCTCCTTCCGGCCATCGTGCAGACGGCCCTCGAGCAGCTCCCGATCGCGCGACGCATGAGGTGGGGCGAGGGCGCGGCGCAGTTCGTGAGGCCGGTTCATTGGGTGGTCATGCTGCACGGCGACGAAGTCATTCCGGGCGAAGTGCTTGGCCTGAAAGCCGGGCGAATGACGCGCGGCCATCGCTTTCACGCGCCGAAGCCGATTGCGCTCCGCTCACCCGGCGGTTATCTCGCGGCGCTCGAGCGACGCGGCCACGTGCTCGCCGATTTCGAAGCGCGCCGCGAGCGGATTCGCGCGGGCGTCGTCGCCGCGGCAGAGGCCGAGAACGGCGCCGCGATCATCGACCCGGCGGTGCTCGATGAGGTCACGGCGCTGACCGAATGGCCGGTGCCGCTGGCGGGCCACTTCGAGCCACGGTTTCTCGAGCTGCCGCCCGAGGTTCTGGTCGCGACGCTACAGGATCACCAGCGCTATTTCCCGGTGCGGGCGCAGGACGGCCAGCTGCTTCCGCGTTTCGTCGCGGTCGCCAACATCGAAAGCCGGGAACCTCTGCAGGTTCGCGCCGGCAATGAGCGCGTCGTGCGGCCGCGGCTCGCGGATGCCGCCTTTTTCTATGCCGCCGACCGCAAGTCGTCCCTCGCATCGCGCCGCGAGGCGCTCGGAAGGGTCACCTTCCAGGCCCAGCTCGGAACCCTCGCCGACAAGACCGCGCGCATCACGGCGCTTGCGGTGCAAATCGCCCAGGTGGCGGGTCAGGACCAATCGGCCGCTCAGCGCGGCGCCGAACTCGCGAAGTGCGACCTCCTGACCGCCATGGTCGGAGAATTCCCTGAATTGCAGGGGATCATGGGGCGTTACTACGCCCTGCACGATGGCGAGCCCGACCAGGTCGCCGCCGCACTCGCCGAGCAGTACCTGCCGCGCTTTGCCGGCGATGCCCTCCCGGCGACCGGCGCCGGGCTTGCACTGGCGGTCGCCGACAAGCTCGACACCCTGGTCGGGATTTTCGCCATCGGCCAGAAGCCGACCGGAACCAAGGATCCTTATGGCCTTCGCCGCTCGGCGCTCGGGGTGCTCAGAATCCTGATCGAAACGGGCATTGGCCTGGACCTTCGCGAGTTGATCCGCAGCGCCCTCGACTCCGTCCGCGCCGACCTCGCCCGGTTGGAAAAGGGGACGGTCACCTTTACGGCAGACGCAAAGGTGACCGTCCCCTTTTCCAACCCTCCCGAGGGTCTGGCGGACGAGATCTACGACTACATGATGGAGCGACTGCGCGCCTGGTATCTCGAGGGCCAGGGCGAGATCACCACCGAGATGTTCGACGCCATCCTCGACACGCGCCCGGTCTCGCCGCTCGACTTCGACAACCGGCTCCGCGCACTCGCCGCCTTCCTCAAGCTGCCGGATGCCGCCGGCCTCACGGCGGCCAATAAGCGCATCGCCAACATCCTGCGGAAGGCGGGCGAACAACCGAGCCCGCGCGTCGATCCGGGACTGCTCACCGATCCGCATGAGCGCAAGCTCGCAACCGCGGTGGAGGAGTTGCGCCAAGACGTCGAGCGGCTCGTCACCGCGCGGCGGTATGCCGAGGCGCTCGCGCGGCTCGCCTCGCTACACGGCGCGGTCGATGCGTTCTTCGATCACGTGCTCGTGATGTCAGAAGACGTGCGCGTCCGCGCGAACCGCCTGGCGCTGCTCGCGGCACTCCAACGCCTCTTCCTTCACATGGCGAATTTGTCCCGGCTACCGGGATGAAATGTTGCCTTTTCGGATGTCTTTAAGCATCCCGTTGTTGTTCAACTAGCTGATGAACAAGGAAAGTGTCGCGACGACGGTCAGGGCGGTCGCGCCGTGGCGGAGAATCGCGGGATTTCAGTGGCTCGCGTCGGTCTTTTATACGACGATTTTGTTCCTGGATTCCCTCGTCTTCAGCTTCGTCATCGTGCTCTTCGGCTGGCTTCCATTTCGCAAGTTGTACGGTTTCGCGCGCGCCTGGGCGGGCTTTAATATCTGGCTCGCGAAAAAGATCTGCGGTCTCGACTGGAGAGTCGAAGGACGCGAGCACATCCCGCGCGAAGGCGCGCACATCTCGATGTGGAAGCACACCTCCACCTGGGAAACGATGGCCCAGATGATCGTGTTCCCGCCGCAGGCCTGGGTGCTCAAACGGGAAATTCTCTGGATCCCCCTGGTCGGATGGGCGTGCTGGTTTTTGAATTGCATCGCGATCGACCGCGGCGCCGGCCACCGCGCGGTCAACGAAGTTCTCGATCAGGGGCGCGAACGGCTTGCGGCCGGCATCTGGGTGCTGATCTTTCCCGAGGGCACGCGGATGGCGCCGGGCGAGACGCGCAAGTACGGCATGTCGGGATCGCTCCTCGCCTCGCAGTCCGGGGCGAAACTCGTGCCGGTCGCCCATAACGCCGGCGATTTCTGGCCGCGACGGGGGCTCGTGAAGAAGCCCGGGCTGATCCGGGTCGTGATCGGGCCGCCGATCGAGACCGCCGGGCGCGATCCGCGGGAATTGAACCGGGAGGTGCAGCAGTGGATCGAGGCGACGATGCGCGGCCTGAGCGGCGTTCAACAGGAAAAAGGCGATCAGACAGGATGGGTATGAGCATCCTGTTTTGCGGCTAGCCGTTGATGGACAAGGCGCCGCGCGCTTCAACCTGTTCAAGACCCAAAGTGGACGCTCCCGGGTGTGAGGCCTAGGCTATGCGGCAACGGATCGCTCGCTGCCCGATCGGGCGAACAGGCGAAATTCCAAGAACGACGAACGCGATAACTGAAGGCCAACTTCGGGGGTGATCATGAAGACGTTGCTTTTTGCAGCGCTTGCCGCAAGCGCCGTCGGATGCGCAACCCTGACTGAAGACGCGATGACACCGGTCGCATTCGCGTTCAGCGATGGCACGGAAGGGAAATGCAAGCTGACCAACAAGCGCGGCGCCTGGGAAACGTCGATTCCGGCCACGGTCTCCATCAGAAAATCCGATGATGTGCTGAAGTACGATTGCGAATCGGAAGACGGCCGCAAAGCATTTGGCTCGATCGAGAGCGAAATGGGAGGCAAGATCATCGCGAGCGCGGTCTTCCTGGATTTCGGCATCACGGATGCCATCACGGACAAGCACCGGAAGTATCCTGCGAGCTTCGTGATCCCGCTGCCGAAGGCGCGGGCGGCGACAGCCGAGGCCGTAGCGGCCGAGCCCGCGGCGGGAGAGCCCGCGAAGCCCTGA
Organism: Steroidobacteraceae bacterium; assembly: GCA_040878925.1. Lineage (GTDB taxonomy): Bacteria > Pseudomonadota > Gammaproteobacteria > Steroidobacterales > Steroidobacteraceae > SCUD01. The sequence goes on from JBBDLI010000022.1 coordinate 51,217, forward strand.
GCGAGTCAGACGTCCAGATTCGTGACGTAGAGCGCGTTCTTCTCGATGAATTCGCGGCGCGGCTCGACCGCGTCACCCATCAGGGTCGTGAAGATGTCATCGGCTGCGACGGCGTCCTCGATGCGCACCTGGAGGAGCCGCCGGACTGCCGGATTGATGGTCGTCTCCCAGAGCTGCCCGGGGTTCATTTCGCCCAGGCCCTTGTAGCGCTGGATCGCCTGGCCCTTCCGCGCCTGCTCCAGGAGCCAGGTCATGGCTTCCGGAAACCCCGCGATGTCCTGGCGTTCGTCGCCGCGCGTCACGAAGGCGCCGGCGCCGATGAAATCGGTGAGGGTCGTGCCGAGCTCGGCGATGCGGCCATACTCCGCCGACTCGAAGAATTCCGGTTGCAGGTGCTTTTCGGTCGTGACACCGTGCTCGGTCCGCGAGACGTCCACGCGGTCGGGCTCGCCCGCGTCGTTCCGGCGCACCGACAGCTTGTAGCTGCGCACGAGGCTGCCGTCGGCGTTGAGGCGCGCCTCGAGCTCCTTTGCCCAGCCTTCGAGCCAGGCGACGTCCGCAAACTGCTGCTCGCCGACCGGGCGCATCGCCAGCAATTGCTCGAGCAGGCGACGGTCGTAGCGGCGTGACCAGCGGCCGATGATGGCCTTCACTTCCATGTACTGGCGCGCGAGCATTTCGAGCGCCGAGCCGCTGAGCGGCGGGGCTTCCGGGTTCACATAAAGCGCCGCGTTGTCGAGCGCGCTGGTCAGCAGCAGCTGGTCGAGTTCGGCTTCGTCCTTGACATAGATTTCCTGCTTGCCGCGCTTTACCTTGAAGAGCGGCGGCTGCGCGATGTAGATGTGCCCGCGCTCGATCAAATCGGCCATCTGTCGGTAGAAGAATGTCAGCAAGAGTGTGCGAATGTGGCTGCCGTCGACGTCCGCGTCGCAGAGCAGCACGATGCGGTGATACCGCAGCTTCGAGATGTCGAAATCATCCTTGCCGATGCCGGTGCCGAGCGCACTGATGAGCGTCACGACCTCCTGGGATGACAGCATCTTGTCGAAGCGCGCCTTCTCGACATTCAGGATCTTGCCCTTGAGCGGTAGCACGGCCTGCGTGCGCCGGTCCCTGCCCTGCTTTGTGGAACCGCCCGCCGACTCGCCCTCGACCAGGAACAGCTCCGACTTGGCCGGATCCTTCTCCTGGCAGTCGGCGAGTTTTCCGGGCAGGCCCGACGAGTCGAGCGCGCCCTTCCGCCGTGTCATCTCGCGGGCCTTGCGCGCCGCTTCGCGCGCGCGCGCCGCGTCGATGATCTTCATGCAGATCGCCTTCGCGTCGGCCGGCCGCTCGAGCAGGAATTCGCCCAGTTTCTGTGCCACCACCGATTCGACCGCGCCCTTGACCTCGGACGAAACCAGCTTGTCCTTGGTCTGCGAGGAGAACTTGGGGTCCGGCATCTTGATCGAGAGGATCGCGGTCATGCCCTCGCGCGCATCGTCACCCGTCAGCGAGACGTTCTCGCGCTTCGCGAATCCTTCTTTCTCGATGAAGTCGTTGATCTTGCGGGTCAGCGCCGCGCGGAAGCCGGCGAGATGCGTGCCGCCGTCCTTCTGCGGAATGTTGTTGGTGTAGCAGTACATCGATTCCTGGTAGGAATCGTTCCACTGCGCCGCGACCTCGACCGAGATCGGGCCTTCCTGGCCCTGGAAATAGAAGATATTCGGGTGGATCGCCGTGCGGCTGCGATTCAGGTACTGCACGAAGGCGCTGACGCCGCCCTGGTGCTCGAACACGTCGCTTTGATCCTCACGTTCATCGATCAATTCGATGCGCACGCCGGAATTCAGGAACGAGAGCTCTCGCAGCCGCTTCGCCAGCCATTCGTAGGAAAACGTCGTGTTCGTGAAAATCGTGTTGGTCGGCTTGAAGCGGATCGTCGTGCCGCGTTCCGTGGTCGTGCCGACCACGGTGAGCGGGCCTTGCGGCTCGCCCATCTTGTATTGCTGCCGGTGCAGCTTGCCGTCGCGCGCGATCGTGAGCGTCAGGGAGCCGGAGAGCGCATTGACGACGGAGACGCCGACGCCGTGCAGGCCGCCCGCGACCTTGTAGGAGTTGTCGTCGAATTTTCCGCCGGCGTGCAGCACGGTCATGATGACTTCGGCCGCGGAACGATTTTCCTCGGCGTGAATGTCGGTCGGAATGCCGCGGCCGTTGTCCGTCACGGTCACGGATTCGTCGGCATGGATGGTCACGACGATGCGATCGCAGTGGCCACCCAGGGCTTCGTCGATCGAGTTGTCGACGACTTCGAAAACCATGTGATGGAGGCCGGTGCCGTCATCGGTATCGCCGATGAACATGCCGGGCCGCTTGCGGACCGCTTCGAGCCCCTTCAAGACCTTGATTTTGCTGGAGTCGTACGGGTCTTTTTGGGGGGTCCCTGGGCCTGGCTGCATGATCCGGGAATTCTAGCAGAAGAATCCGGTTTTTACTTTGTTTTTCAGTTGCTTGCCGCTTACTCGGCGGCGCCTACGCGACCCCTGCGACAGAGTGCGAAAAAGCACCGCCGCGACGAGTACGGACGACCGCGCCCCCAGTGCCGCCTCGTCTTTGATGAACAGGACAATGCGGGCGTTTCCACGACGTCAATCAGCGGCGGATCCGTATTGAATTCCCGTGGCGGCGGCGTCTCGACAACGTCGTCGGTCAGGTGAAACAGGAATGCGGCCGCGGGAATCTCGAGCGGCTCGCGCTCGACTGCGCTCCGGATGCGACCTTCCTGTTCGGCGCCAGGCCTGCCGGTAAAAATCATGCGATCGGCTTTTGGCTTCGCCACCTTGACGAGCCGCGCGTCGAGATCCACCACCGTGTCGCCCGACAACTCGATGACGCCAGAGCGCGACGCCGCGTCGTCTTCGAGAAATTCGACGGCGACTTGCGCCGTAAAGTGTTCGAAATCCTCCCAGCTGCGGATCTGCGGCGCGCGCACCACGACGCGCCTGCCATCGACCGTGCGCTCCCGCGGAAAGCGCGAGGAGCGCGAAACAGATTCCTGTGAAGCGCATGGCTCGTCCAGACAAGAAGCGATTGCATTGAATTTATGCCTGCGCCGCCGACCGGTCGCACGGGATTTCCGCAAAGCCGCGTGCGCGCGCTTCGTCAGGTGCTTGCGCGCCGAAATTTCCTTCGCGCGGCGGGCAAAATCTTCGATCGCGAGGCTATCTGAGTCGAATGTCGTCGATCATGCTAACGATGTGCCGGTATCTTACGTGATTGAGCGCCGAATTTGTCCGTGTTCCACGTGGAACAGGCGTGCGCCCTCCGGGAGACCCGCAATGTCGACTCTCAGGCTCGTCACCCAGAGTTGCCCAGGCATGCGCCGGACGACTTGCATGAGGCGCGTGAGGTTGTCCCGATCCAGTTCCGCGGCAGGGTCGTCGAGCAGGAGCGCAGAGCGTCCCGGCCGTTCCTGCTCCTGGATCTCGAGCTGCACCAACATGAGGGCAGCCGCGACCAGTTTTTGCTGGCCGCGGGAGACATGGTCTTTCGCCGCCCGCCCGCCAACCTGCACGACGACATCGCCGCGATGCGGTCCCGCTTGGGTGGCGCGATAACGGCGGTCTCGCGAGCGATCGCCTTCCAGCGTCTCCAGCAGCGCCCGCTTCTCATCCCAGCCGCGGTGGTGAACGAGCACGATGGGCTGATCGAGCAGGGCCTCGCCAAGCGCTGCCAGCGGGGCCGCGATTCGCATCAGATACGCCTCGCGTTGTCGTCCCAAGGTCTCTCCGCTGCCAGCGAGCTCGCTTTCCCAGGCTGCGAGATCCTCGTTGGGGGCATCCTGCTTGAGGGCCGCATTGCGCTGGCGGAGCGCCTGGTGGTAGCGCCGCCAGGTCGGCAGGAACGAAGGTTCCACGTGGAACACGCCCCAGTCGAGAAATCGCCGGCGCCGTCCGGGACCTTCTTCCAGCAGCTTGTGAATCTCCGGATCGATGACCTGCGCCGGAAACTGTTCCGCGAGGTCGGCAATGCCTGAGGCGACCGCGCCGCCCAAATGCCATTCCGTTCCCGTGCGGCTTGCTCGAACGCCGAGCACCGTGCGGGCAGGGGCCGCCAGGCTTTCGCCGGCCAGGAGAAACGCGTCTTCGCCGTGGCGAATGAGTGCTTCGCGCCGGCGGCTCCGGAACGATCGGCCGCGGCTGAGGAAAAACGCCGCCTCAAGCAAGCTGGTCTTGCCTGAGGCGTTTGGCCCGACGAAAAGATTGGCGCCTGGATCCAGCTCCAGCTCGACCCCGGCAAGACAGCGGAATTGCTCGGCGCGAAACCAGCCGAGGGGCATGGAGCCCTTAGAGCCGCATCGGCATCACGACATACCGGGCGCTTGTCGCACCCGGCGCGCGCACTAGGCAACTCGAGTTACCGTCCGTCACGCCGATTTCGACCTCGTTGCCATCGACCGCGGCAAGCGCATCCAGTAGATAGCCGACGTTGAAGCCGACCTCCAGCTCATCGCCCTTGTAGTTCACTTCAACCTGTTCCTCGGCTTCTTCCTGTTCCGGGTTGTGCGCCTGCAAGGTGAGTGAGTTCTTTTTCAGCGCCAGGCGGATTCCGCGGTATTTCTCATTCGCCAGAATCGAAGTCCGCAGCAAGGCCGATCTGAGAACTTCGCGATCGGCGACGATGGCCTTTGGCGGCGCACTTGGAATAACCCGGCCATATTCCGGGAATCTTCCGTCAATTAGCTTCGATGTGAATCGAACGTCGCCGATCTGCGCCCGAATGTGGTTGCTCCCGATGGTGATCACCACATCGCCCTCAGTGCCCAGAAGTCGTTGCAACTCCAGGACGCCTTTCCGCGGAATGATGACCTGCTGGCTCCCAGCCTTGGACGGCAGATCCATCTCGCACAATGCCAGACGATGGCCGTCAGTCGCGACCGTTCGCAGCATTTTTCCGTCCGTTTCCAACAACATTCCGTTCAAGTAATAACGCACGTCCTGCTGTGCCATCGAGAAATGGGTCTTGTCCAGCAGCCGGCGCAGATCCGATTGCGCGAGCTTGAGAGCCTGTTGTTGTGCGAGCTCGTCGATCACCGGGAAGTCCGCCGCGGGCAGGGTGAGCAGCACAAAGCGGCTTCGCCCTGCTTTCACAGTGATCTTGTCGCCGTCCTGGTTGAAGTTCAGCGTCAGGCCTTCGGGAAGTGAGCGGCAAATATCGAGAAGCTTTCGACCGGGCAGGGTAAGGCGGCCATCAGCGCCTGACTTGATCTCGGCCTGGGCGACGAGCTCGACCTCGAGATCGGTGGCCGTAATCGAGAGCTTCCCTTGCTCCGCGGACAAAAGCAGATTCGCGAGTATCGGCATCGTCTGCCGGCGCTCGACGACACCGATGACTGACTGCAGGGCAGCGAGCAGGCTTTCGCGTTCGGCACTGAATTTCATCTGTGCACCCGAAGTGATTGGCCGTTGTTCAGTTTTTGCAGGAATCATTTCTTATAACTGTAGTAATTACAGAGCAGCGCATTTTCCGTGGATAAGCACGGAAAAGCGACAGGCTGCAAGGGTTTGTGCGAAGCACAAGCCCGTGTCCCGACCGCCGCGTTCCTATGCTACCCCTGTGGAATCGCTGTGGAGCGAAAAACGCTTCAGAGCACGTCAGACATTATCCACATCAACTGGTCAGGATTCTCAAGAGGTTGAGATAGTCTTCGGCGGCGCGGCGCTCGATTTCGCGCAGGTCTTTCACACGGTCGCAGGCGTGCATCACGGTGGTGTGATCGCGACCGCCAAAAGCGTCGCCGATTTCGGGAAGGCTGTGATTCGTGAGTTCGCGCGCGAGCGCCATGGCCACTTGGCGCGGCCGGGCGATGGAGCGGCTGCGGCGCTTCGAGAGCAGATCCGCGACGCGGATCTTGTAGTACTCCGCGACGGTCTTCTGAATGTTCTCGATCGTGACGAGCCGTTCCTGCGCGGCGAGCAGGTCCTTGAGGGCCTCGCGGGCGAGCTCGAGCGTGACTGGGCGGCCGGTAAAGCGCGAGGTGGCAAGCACGCGGCGGAGCGCCCCCTCGAGCTCGCGAACATTGGAGCGGATGCGTTTTGCGATGAAAAAAGCCACTTCTTCGGGCAAATCGCCGCCAGCAGCCTGGGCTTTCGCCATCAGGATCGCAACGCAGGTTTCGAGCTCCGGCGGCTCGATCGCAACCGTCAGGCCCCAGCCAAAGCGCGATTTGAGGCGCTCTTCTAGCCCCGTCACCTCTTTCGGATAACGGTCGCAGGACAGGATGATTTGCTGCTGGCCCTCGAAGAGGGCATTGAAGGTGTGGAAGAACTCTTCCTGCGAACGGTCCTTGCCGGCGAAGAACTGGATGTCGTCGATCAGGAGTGCATCGAGCGTCCGGTAGGTCTGCTTGAACTCCGCGATCGTGTTGTGCTGCAGCGCCCGCACCATTTCGCTGACGAATCGCTCGCTGTGGACGTAGGCGATGCGCGCGGCGGGATTTCGCTGGCGCATCAGGTTGCCGACGGCGTGCATCAGGTGGGTCTTTCCGAGACCGACACCCCCGTAGATGAAAAGCGGGTTGTACGCGCGCCCCGGGTTTTCGCCGACCTGCACGGCCGCCGCCCGCGCGAGCTGGTTGCTCTTGCCTTCGACGAAGCTCTCGAACGTGAAATCCGGGTTGAAACGGCCGCCGACCTGCTGCGGTTCCCGCGGTTTTGCCGGGCGAACGGCGGCTTCCGGCAATTCGGCCGCGGGCGGTTCGTCGCGCCGCGAGCCGACCTCGAGCGTGACACGAGGGCCGGCGCCATTGCCGCCACCGCCGATCAATTCCGCGATGCGCTCGTAGAGATTCTGCTCGATCCAGGTGACGACGAAACGGTTCGGGGCGAGCAGGTGCAGCGCGCCATCGCGCTCCACAGCTTGGAGGGGTCGCACCCAGGTGTTGAACTGCTGTTCCGGCACCTCTTTCTCGAGATGCCGGAGACACTGATGCCAAAGCGAGCCCTGCACGAGCTGATCCCCGTTTGAGAAATCCGGCGCCGGAACGGGCCCGAGTCTAAGGCCGCAATCGTCACCGCGCCAGAGTTATCCACAGCCCCTTATGGTTGACAGGAATGGACCGGCTCCGTAACCTTGCCGCCCTTTGCCGACAACTGTAGTCCCTTTAATTTCAAAGGTTTGGGATCGCCGCCATGAAGCGCACCTATCAGCCGAGCAAGATCAAGCGCAAGCGCACGCACGGCTTCCGCGCCCGCATGGCAACGAAGAAGGGCCGCCAGGTCCTGAAGCGCCGCCGCGCGAAGGGCCGCAAGCGCCTCGCCGTGACCGAAGCCCGCTGACGAGTGAAATTACGTCCCGGCGTCACGGACTGCGGGCCGGCCAGAAACTCCATACCGCCGCCGAGTTCGAACGCGCGCGGAAGGGGCGCGAACGGCATGCCGATGCGTTTTTTGTCATTCAGTGCACGAAGAATGACGCCGGCCAGGCTCGGCTCGGCATGGCAGTCGGCGCGCGCGCCGCGGGCAATGCGGTCAACCGCAACCGGCTGCGCCGGCTGATACGCGAGTCATTCCGGATGCACCGACAGGAGATGCCGGCGGTGGATGTGCTCGTGACGGCGCGCGCGGCGGCTTCCGCTGCGCAAAATCGCGAGATCTTCGCGAGCCTCGATAACCTGTGGCGGGAAATCGGGACGGGGACATGAAGCGGCTGCTGCAGTTGCCGATCCACCTGTACCGGTGGTTCCTGAGCCCGTTCCTCGGCAGCAACTGCCGCTTTCAGCCGAGCTGTTCCGCTTATGCGCTCGAGGCGATCGAGCGTCACGGCGCCTGGCGGGGGAGCGGCCTCGCGATGAAGCGGATTTGCCGCTGCCATCCCTGGGGCGGCGCGGGACACGATCCGGTGCCGGAGGCGCGCCACGCATGAACCAGGCTCGCATTGTCCTGTGGGCCGGGCTGATCATCCTGCTCTGGCTCAATGCCCAGGCGTGGATGAAGGACTACGCAGCGGTCGCGCCGACGGGGCCCGCGACGCCGGCCGCGGCGACGGATTCACCCGCTGCGCCGGCCAACAGGCTGGCGGACGAACTGCCCTCGGTCACAAGCGACGCGCCGCCCGCGGTCGAGGGCGGAGCACCCGCGCCGGCCGCCGAGGAAATCGCGACGGCCGTGCCGGGCAGGGTCCGCATCGTCACCGACGTGCTCGACATCGACATGAACCTTGCCGGCGGCGAGATCGTCCGCGCGGATCTCACGAAATATCCGCGGCACAAGGACGACCCCGCGACACCGGTCCGGCTCTTCAACGCCGACTCGAAGGACACGCAATTCGTATTCCAGTCCGGACTGACAAGCGGGGAGGCCGGCAGGATCGAGCCGAATCACAAGGCGCTTTTCGCCGCTTCGGCCTCGGAATTCCGCCTCGCAGAGGGCGAGGACACGCTCGAAGTGCCGCTCCGGTGGTCGGACGGCGCCGGGCTTTCGGTCACGAAGACCTATATTTTCCGCCGCGGCACTTACGAAGTGGACGTCCGCTACCGCGTCGTGAACGAGGGCCCGCAGCCGGTGAAGCTCGCGTCCTATGCGCAGTTTCTACGTCATTCGCAGGGCAACGAGCGCTCGATGTGGGACCCGGAGACCTATTCGTTCCGCGGCCCGGCGTACTACGACGGCAAGAGCTACGAGAAGCTCGACATCGAGGATTCAGACGATCGGGCGCTGTCGCGCTCGATCAAGAATGGCTGGGTCGCCGGCCTGCAGCATCATTTCGTCGCAGCGATCGTGCCGGCAGCCGGGGAGACCTACCAGTACGAACTGCGGGTCAAGGACCTCGACTACCTGCTGCGGGTCGTCGGCCCCGCGAAGACGATTGCCCCTGGCGGCAGCCTCGACATCACGGAGACGCTGTTCGTCGGCCCGAAGCTGCAGGAGCAACTGAAGAAGGCCGGCCCGCGCCTCGAGCTGACCGCGGATTACGGCCTGCTCACGATTCTCGCGGAGCCGCTCTTCTGGCTGATGTCGTGGATCTACGGATTTGTCGGCAACTGGGGCCTCACGATCATCATCGTGACTTTCCTGATCAAGCTCGTGTTTTACAAGCTGTCGGAAACGAGCGGCCGCTCGATGGCGAAGATGAAGACCGTGGCGCCGCGGCTCAAGGCGCTGCAGGAGCGTCACAAGGATGATCGCGAGGGGCAGGCTCGCGCGATGATGGAGCTGTACAAACGCGAGAAGATCAACCCGGTCGCCGGCTGCCTGCCCGTGCTCGTGCAGATCCCGTTCTTCCTCGCGTTCTACTGGGTCCTGCTCGAGAGCGTCGAAATGCGCCAGGCGCCGTTCGTCGGCTGGATCCAGGACCTGTCCTCGCGCGATCCGTATTTCATCCTGCCGATCCTGATGGGCGGCGCGATGTACCTCCAGTTCAAGCTGAATCCCACGCCGCCGGATCCGGTGCAGGCGAAGGTCTTCGCGCTGATGCCGATCATCATGACGGTCATGTTCATGTGGTTCCCGGCCGGGCTCGTGCTGTACTGGCTGACCAACACCGCGCTCTCGATCGCCCAGCAATGGAAGATCAACCGGGTGGTCGAGGCCGAGGCGAAGAGGCTGCGGACCGGCTGACGCCGACGCGATCCGCCGTGGAGACGATTCGCACCGAAGCGCTGGTTCGCCACTATGCGATGGGGCGCGCGGGGATCCCTGCCCTGCGCGGCATCGACCTGGTCGTCCGCAAGAACGAATTCGTCGCAATCATGGGACCTTCGGGCTGCGGAAAGTCGACGCTGATGAACCTGCTCGGCTGTCTCGACACGCCGGATTCCGGCCGCTACTGGCTGAACGGCCGGCTCGTTTCCGAGCTCGACGGCCGCGAGCTCGCGCGCATCCGGAACCGCGAGATCGGCTTCGTGTTTCAGACCTTCGCGCTGTTGTCGAGGCTCACGGCGCTCGCGAATGTCGAGATGCCGCTCGTCTACGGCGACCGCGCATCTCATCGGCCCGCGGAGCTTTCCGGCGGGCAGCGCCAGCGCGCGGCCATTGCGCGCTCGCTCGCTTTCGGTTTCAGCGCCGGCGTCGGACTGCTCTTCGGCCTGTGGCCGGCCCGCCGCGCGGCAGAGCTCGATCCGATCGAGGCATTGCGCCACGAATGAGGCGCGGGCCGCGGCGACGCCCGCGGGTACAATGACTTCATGGCGGACACCGGCACGGATGCCCGGCCGCCGTCGTTGCCGGCGCTCGCTGCGTTGTACCTCGATTTCGACGGTACGCTCGCGGCGTTTGCGCCGCATCCCGACGGCGTCACGGTCGATGAATCGCTTTCGGCCCTCCTGCGTGGCCTGCGCGGGCAGTTGGGCGGCGCGCTCGCACTGGTGACGGGCAGAACCCTGGCGTCGCTCGACGCGCTGATGGCGCCGGACCGATTTCCCGGGGCCGGCCTGCACGGCCTCGAATTGCGGCTGCCCTCCGGCCGCAGAATCCTCACCGGCGATCCCTCCGCCGCGGCGCCGCTGGCGCGAAACCTCAGGGAGATGTTTGCGGAGGACCCGCGGATCGTGATCGAGGACAAAGGCCCGGCCGTCGCACTGCATTACCGCCGCGCGCGGGAGCGGGCGGACGAGTGCATCGGCGCGATGCGGGAACTGGCGGAGGCGACGGAACTGCAGGTGATCACCGGTCATGCGGTCGTGGAAGCGCGGCCGGAAGGTGCCGACAAGGGCAGTGCGCTCCGGGCACTCGCGGCCGAAGCGCCGTTCGCGGGACGACCACCCGTCTTCGTCGGTGACGACGCGACGGACGAAGATGGGTTCCGCGCGGCGGCCGAGCTGGACGGTTACGGCGTCAAGGTGGGCGCGGGCACGACCGTCGCGCGCTACCGCATCGACGCGGTGGGCGGGGTGCGCGATTGGCTTCGCGCGAGCCTTGCTGCACTTGAGAGAGGAGAGGCGCGGTGAGTTCTCCTGCGACGCTCGATCTCGGTGTCACCGGCAACTGCATCATCTCGGCGCTCGTCGACCGCGAGGCACGCGTGGTCTGGAGCTGCCTGCCGCGGCTCGACGGCGACCCGGTGTTCCATTCGCTCATCGACGACTCAAGCGCAACGGATGCGCGCGGTTTCTGGTCGATCGAGCTCGGCGGCTACGAGCGGAGCGAGCAGGAATACGTCGGCAACACCGCGGTTCTCTGCACGCGCCTCTACAGCACGAACGGCTCCGCGATCGAGGTGATCGATTTCTGTCCGCGCTTCGAGCGGCTCGGGCGCATGTTCCGCCCGCAAACGCTGGTGCGGCGCGTGCGCACCATCGCCGGCACGCCGCGCATCTGCGTGCGGTTGCGCCCCTCCTTCGGTTACGGGGCGCTCCTTCCTGCGATCACGCACGGCAGCAACCACATTCGTTACGTGAGCCCCGACCGCGTGCTCCGGCTGACGACCGACGCGCCGGTCAGCTACGTGCTATCGGAGACGCCATTCATACTCGAGACGGCCGTGAACTTCGTACTCGGCGCCGACGAGACGCTCACCGAGAGCGCGGAGCAGACGGCCCGGGCGTTCCAGGAGGAGACCGAGACCTACTGGCGGCAGTGGACGCGCCGGCTTGCGATTCCGCCGGAATGGCAGGACGCCGTGATCCGCGCCGCGATCACGCTGAAGCTCTGCACGTTCGAGGAAACGGGGGCAATCGTCGCGGCGATGACGACGAGCATCCCGGAGGCGCCGGACAGCGGGCGCAACTGGGACTATCGCTACTGCTGGCTGCGCGACGCCTTCTTCGTCGTGCGCGCGCTCAACTCGCTCTCCGAAGTCGACACGATGGAGCATTACCTGCGCTACCTGACGAACATCGTCGGCCAGGCGCCGGACGGGCATCTGCAGCCGGTCTATGGCATCGCGCTGGAGCGGCGCCTCGAGGAGCGCGAAATCACGACGCTCGCGGGCTACCGGGGCATGGGCCCGGTGCGGGTCGGCAACCAGGCCCATGAGCACCTCCAGCACGACGTCTATGGCAACGTCGTGCTCGCGACTTCGCAGTCCTTCTTCGACCGGCGCCTGCTGCGGCCGGCGACGATGCAGGATTTCGTGCGCCTCGAGCGCGTGGGCGAGCAGGCCTACCAGGTCTACGCGACACCGGACGCGAGCATGTGGGAATTGCGCACGCGCGAGCGCGTCCACACCTCGTCGGCGCTCATGTGCTGGGCGGCCTGCGACCGCCTCGCGCGGATTGCCGCGCACCGCCAGCTTCCGGCCCGCGCCCGGGTCTGGCAGGACCGCGCCGCGGAGATGCGGCGTGTCATCGAGGAGCGGGCCTGGGACGCCGGTCGCGGCAGTTTCATGGACAGCTTCGGCGGATCCGACGTGGAAGCGGGCCTCTTGCTGGCGGCGGAAGTCGGCTTCCTGGCGGCGGACGATCCCCGCTTCATCGGCACCATGCGTGAGATCGAGCGCCGCCTGCGAAGAGGGGCGTATCTCTTCCGCTACGCGGCAGCCGACGACTTCGGCGTGCCGTCGACCGCCTTCAACATCTGCACGTTCTGGTACATCGACGCGCTCGCGCGGACCGGCCGATCGGACGAGGCGCGCGAGCTCTTCGAGCACATGCTCGCAAGGCGCAATCACCTCGGGCTCCTGTCGGAGGACATCGGTCCCGAAAGCGGCGAGCACTGGGGCAACTATCCGCAGACGTATTCGCTCGTCGGCATCATCAATGCCGCGATGCGTCTCTCGGCCGGCTGGGAGGACCTCGTGTGAGCCGCCGGCACCGCCTGGTCGCGGCCTCGAATCGCGTCGGGCCCGTCAAGGGCGCGGCCGCCGCGGGTGGGCTCGCGGTCGGGCTCGTCGACGCCCTGCGCGAACGCGGTGGAGTCTGGTTCGGCTGGAGCGGGCGCACCGCGGCCCCGGGCAAGGCGCGCCTTCGCACCGAAAAAGCCGACGGCATGACGCTCGCCACTCTCGACCTGACGCAGCACGAGCTCGACGGCTACTACAACGGCTATTGCAACAACTGCCTGTGGCCGCTCCTGCATTTCCGCATCGACCTGACCAAGTTCGAGCGCGGCCAGCTCGAAGTTTACCGGCGCGTCAACTGGCGTTTCGCGCGCTCGCTCGCGAAGCTCCTGCGGCCGGACGACCTCCTCTGGGTGCACGACTTTCACCTGTTCCCGCTCGCCGACGAATTGCGCCGGCGGCGCGCGCGGCAGCGCATCGGCTTCTTCCTGCACACGCCCTTTCCGCCCACGGAGATCCTGAGCACCCTGCCGTCTCACGCGGAGCTGATGCAGACGCTTTTCGCCTACGACCTGATCGGGTTCCAGACGGACGAGGACGTGAGGCGATTCCAGGAGCACGTCCGCCGGGCCTACGGCGGCAGCGGGCGCGGCAACTCGGTCTCCGCCTTCGGGCGCGAGCTCAGGGTGGGCGCGTTCCCGATCGGCATCGACGTCGAGAACTTCCATCGCTACGCGTTCACCGCGCCCGGCAGCCGCGAGTTCACCCGCATGCGCCACGTGCTGCGCGGGCGCCACCAGTTCATCGGCGTGGACCGGCTCGATTACAGCAAGGGCCTGCTGCGGCGCATGGATGCCTTCGGCCGCTTCCTGGAAAAGCATCCCAGGGCGCACGGCAAGGTGATCCTGCTCCAGGTCGCGCCAGTCAGCCGCGGAAGCCTCGAGTCCTATCGCGACTTCCGGCAAGAGCTCGATCGCGAGGCGGCGCGCGTCAACGGGCGCTTCGCGCGATTCGACTGGACGCCGGTGCACTATCTCAATCGCGCGCTCCCGCGGCGCACGCTTGCCGGCCTCTATCGCGCGAGCCGTGTCGGCATCGTCACGCCGATGCGCGACGGCATGAACCTGGTCGCGAAGGAATACGTCGCGGCGCAGGACCCCGCCGATCCCGGCGTGCTCGTGCTGTCGCGCTTCGCCGGCGCCGCGCAGCAGATGGACGCGGCGCTCCTCGTCAATCCCTACGATGGAGAGGAAATCGCCGATGCCATGCACCGGGCAATCGAAATGCGCCCGCAGGAGCGCAGGCGGCGGCACGAAGCGCTCATGAAGAGCGTCCGCGCCTATGACGTCGGGCGCTGGCGCTCCGATTTCGTCGCGGCGCTGCTGGATGCGCCGGCCTGGCGCCGCGCGGCGGGCAGGCCGCGATGATCCTGGTGGGAGACGTCGGCGGCACACGCACGCGCCTCGCATTCGCCACGCGGGAGAACGGCCGCTGGCAGCTCTCGAAACTGCGGGAGCGGCCGACCGCGGGAGATGTCGCGGCCGAAATCGCGCGCTTTCTCGCGGAAGGATCCGGCGAGCGGCCCCAGGCGGCCGCGTTCTGCGGCGCGGGTCCGGGGCTGGCCGACGGCAGCATCCGTCTTACCAACACCGACGTGCTGCTGGAGCCGGCCGCGCTCGCGGCGGCAGCCGGCGTCAAGCAGGCGATCCTGATCAACGACTTCGCGGCGATCGCGGAGGCGATTCCCTATCTGCCGCCGGAAACGCTCGTGCAATGCGGCGGCGGGAAACCGGTCCCATCGACGCCCGTCGTCGTCCTCGGGCCGGGCACTGGTCTCGGCGTCGCGATCGGAACGGGCGGCCCGGGCGCCTGGATCACGATTGCGGGCGACGGCGGCCATGCCGATCTCGCGCCGGTCGACGACGAGCAGCTCGAGATCTGGCAGCGGCTGCGCAAGACACATGCGCGCGTTTCGGCGGAAACGGTGCTCTGCGGGCCGGGGCTCGAACGGCTCTATGCCGCGGTGGCGGATGGCAAGCGTCTGAAGGTGGAAGAGATCGACGAGGCCGCGTGGCGGGGCGAGCCCGCGGCGGCCCGAACGGTCGCCGTCTTCACGCGTTGGCTCGGCAGCGTCGCCGGGAATCTCGCCCTGACTGCCGGCGCGCGTGGCGGCGTCTACCTGGCGGGAGGCATCATTCCGCGCTGGGGCAGGAACTTCGACATCGCGACATTCCGCCGGGCATTCGAAGACAAGCCGCCGCACGCCGCGTGGCTGCGGGGTTTCCCGAGTTTCGTGGTGACCCATCCGCAGCCCGGGCTGCTGGGGCTCGCCGCGCTGGCCGGGTCGTCCTTGTGAATTCGGCAACCGACACGATCGTCGCGAATGCGACACCGCCCGGCCGCGGCGGCATCGGCATCGTCCGCATCTCCGGCCCCGCGACACGCTCGATTGCGACCGCCATGCTGGGAAGCCTGCCGGCGCCGCGCTACGCGACCGTTGCGGCATTCTCGGATGCCGACGGCCAGACCCTCGACGCGGGCCTCGCCCTGTACTTCCCCGGCCCGCACTCGTTCACGGGCGAGGATGTGCTCGAGCTGCACGGTCACGGCGGGCCGGTCGTCATGGATCTCCTGGTCGCGCGCGCGATCGAGCTCGGGGCGCGGATGGCGCGTCCCGGGGAATTCAGCGAGCGCGCCTTTCACAATGACAAGCTCGACCTGACGCAGGCGGAGGCGATCGCCGACTTGATCGCGGCGGGATCGGCCGAGGCTGCGCGGGCCGCGCTCCGCTCGCTGGCCGGCGATTTTTCGCGCGAAGTCCGCGGGCTCGCGGACAAGGTCATGCAGCTTCGCGCCTATGTGGAGGCCGCGATCGATTTTCCGGACGAGGACGCGGAGTTTCTCGCGAGCGCGGAGGTCCGCGAGCGCCTTGCGGACATCACGGGCCGCTTCGCGTCGATCGGCGAAACCGTCCGGCAGGGCCGGGCGCTGCGCGATGGCCTGCACGTCGTGATCGCGGGCAAGCCGAATGCCGGCAAGTCGAGCCTCCTGAACGCGCTCGCCGGGCATGACGCCGCGATCGTCACGGAGATCCCGGGCACGACGCGGGACGTCTTGCGCGAGCGCATCCACGTGGACGGCCTGCCGATCCACGTCGTGGACACCGCCGGGCTCCGCGAATCCGGAGATTTGGTCGAGATCGAGGGGCTCCGGCGGGCGCGAATGGAGATCAGCCGCGCGGATCTCGTTTTATATGTGGTCGATGCGACCCAGGGCTTCTCCTCGGCGGAGGAAGCGACCTTGCCCGCGGGCACGGCGACACTCGTCGTCTGGAACAAGATGGACCTGGCGGATGCGATTCCGGCGCCCGTCCTCGAAGATCGCACGGTCTTGCCCGTTTCGGCGCTGACTGGCGCGGGCCTCCCCGGGCTTCGCGAGCAACTGAAGGCCGCCGCCGGCTACCAGGCCGATACCGGCGCGTATTCGGCGCGGCGCAGGCATCTCGATGCGCTCGCGCGGGCCCAGAGTCTTTTCGAACTGGCCGAGGGCCGGCTCAACGGGCGTGCTTCCTTCGAGCTGGTGGCCGAGGAGCTGCGCCAGGCCCACCAGACGCTCGGCGAGATCACGGGCAATGTTTCGAGCGACGCCCTGCTCGGGGCGGTATTCGCAACCTTTTGTATCGGCAAATAAACCTACGACTCTATATATGTATTAAGTATTGACAAATATACATCTGTGGAGTACGTTGATCAGCAGAGGCTGAACGGTCCATGTCAAGTCGGCAATTGCATAGAGCCATTCCCGCTGCAGCGCATAAGAATCTGCCGGGACCCGCTCTGCGAGCATTCTTTAACATCACATCGGCCTGGGAATTGAGCACCGCCCAGCAGCGTTCGCTGCTGGGCGATCCACCGACTTCAACGTTCTTCAAATGGAAAAAAGAACTCAATGGGGCGTTGTCCAGAGATGTTCTTGAGCGCATCAGCTACGTGCTGGGTATCTACAAGGCTCTGCAAATCTTGATCCCTGTGCCAGAACGAGCGGATCAATGGATATCGAGGCCGAATACGGCGCCATTATTCGGTGGGCGCAGCGCTTTGGATCGAATGCTCGGCGGGAATGTCGGGGACCTTTACGCCGTGAGGCAGTATCTGGACGCCCAACGCGGCTAGCTTGCTCGACATTGCTTCGATTCCGATAACGGAAGTCGCGTGGCGCCCCGCCTATCGGATTGTTCCAAGTCGGTTTCCGCCCGCTGGCCTGTGGGATCGGATTGCTCGGCCGGAAGACTTTGACGCACTTGCGGAGCTCGAAGGACTTACGAACCCTCGAATCCGGGAAGAGATGGGAATGCTGGCGCTCATTCCCCGTGAGCGTTGGGCAATCGGCCCGGGAACAACGCCAATCATGGCGGCTTTCACACACCTGAATCCGGACGGGTCCCGCTTTTCGGACGGCAGATTCGGTGTTTTCTACCTGAGCGCCACGGTTGAAACGGCAATTCGAGAGACTGTTTTCCATCGAGAGCAGTTCTTGAGGCGTACCCGAGAGCCACCAATTCAACTACAGATGCGATGTTACGTTACAGCGGTCAACCGCTTTCTCCAGGACATCCGCGGCCAGTTTCCAACTCTTCACGATCCGGTCGATTATCTGGAGAGCCAACAGATCGGCCGAGAACTCCGCACCACGAATTCCGATGGGATTGTCTACGACAGTGTGCGACATCGAGGTGGAGAATGTGCCGCGCTATTCTGGCCAGACTGCGTTGAGGCGTGCGTCCAATCCACGCACTACACGTATATCTGGGACGGATCAACGATCACGAATGTTGTCGAGTTGACGGAAGTGCGCCTGTAAGCCCCCAAAGGCAGCGCCCGCCTGCGATTGGCACCAAATCGTCACCACCCCTCGACTGACTCGATGACCGCCGCTGCCTAGCATGGCTCCCGACCTTGAAGCAGGACTGGGAGGTCCGAGAGATCCATGGGTAACAACCGACATTTGCGCGCCGCCGTCATTGCGACCCTGGCGCTCGCGCCGCTCGCGGCGCAGGCAGAGGTGACCACGGAAGAGCTGCTCCGGCGACTCGAGGAACAGGAACAGAAGATCCTCGTGCTCGAGCGCAAGCTCGAGCTCCAGGACGAAGCGGCGACCGCCGCGAAAGATTCGGCGCCGGTGGTCAGCGCCGGCCCGCGTGGCTACAGCCTGCGGTCGGCGGATTCCAGGAACCAGCTGCGGCTCCGCGGTGTGCTGCACGTGGACGGCCGCTACCTCGAAGGCAAGGATTCGGGCGGCGTGACGGACACCTGGCAGGCGACCCGCGTGCGTCCCACGTTTGAAAGGACCGTCGGCGGCATCTACGACTTCCGGTTTATGCCGGATTTCGGCCAGGGCCGCACCGTGATCCAGGACGCGTATGTCACGGCTCGCCTCGCGCCCGCGTTCCAATTGACAGCCGGCAAGTTCAAATCGCCGGTCGGCCTCGAACGCCTGCAATCGGCGAGCGACATTCGCTTCGTGCAGCGTGCCTTCCCGACGAGCCTCGCGCCCAATCGCGACCTCGGACTGCAGTTCGCGGGCGAGTTGCTGGGCGGCCGGCTGAACTACGCCGCAGCCTGGCTGAACGGCTCGAACGACGGCGGCAGCAGCGATACGTTCGGCGACGTCGACATCAACAGCGACCAGGAATACGCGCTGCGGCTGTTCACGCATCCCTTTGTGGAAAGCGAGAGCTTCGCGCTGCGCGGTCTCGGCTTCGGCTTGGCCGGAACCACTACCGACCAGACCGGCAACGCGACGCAGCCGCTCCTGCCCGCGTTCCGGTCGCCGGGCCAGTCCACGTTCTTCCGCTACCGGGCCGGCACGACGCCCACGATTGCCGACGGCGAGCGCACGCGTCTCGCGCCCCAGTTCTACTACTACGTGGGCCGTCTCGGCATACTGGGCGAGTACACGGAAGTGTCGCAGGATGTCTCGCGGGTCACCTCGATCGGCCTGCGCGAGGACACCATCGACACGAACGCCTGGCAGCTTGCGGCGTCCTGGTTCCTGACCGGCGAGGAAGCGGCTTACCGCGGCTTCAAGCCGAAGACCACGTTTTCACTGTCGGATGGAACCTGGGGCGCGTTCGAAGTCGTGGCGCGCGCCCAGGCGCTCGAAGTCGATGACTCCGCGTTCGCGGGCGCGGACGATTCGTTCGCGGATCCGGTCGCGGCGGCGCGGGAAGCGAACTCCTGGGGCATGGGACTCAACTGGTATCTCAACGCACTACTGTCCGGTTAAGAATCGAAGAGAGTCAATTGGTTAGACAGATCGAGGAC